>NZ_CP021361.1:0-1200000 GCF_002157145.1 Acidovorax carolinensis | reverse complement strand
CGGGCCAGAACTTCTTTTACGTGGCCGACCTCACCAATGTGCCCGCCCTGTTCGCGCGCAACCCCGACTGGGCCGTGACCTTTGACATGGATGCCGAAGCCGCCCGCAAGGTGCGCCGCGAGGTGTTCCAGCGCATCACCGCCAGCAATGCCATGCTGGGCGGTTTCCACTTCCCGTTCCCGGCCTTTGGCCGCTTGGCGGCTTCGGGCAACGGCTATGCCTTCCAGCCGGCGGACTGAAGCCCTGGTTACCCGGCGCGCTCTGCTTGGCACCGGTGCGGCCGGTGCGCTGGGCGGCGGCCTGGCACTCATGGCACTGCAGGCCTGGGCCGCACAGGACGCGGATGCCGAGACACTGCTGCGCCACGGTGGCGTGGTAGCCGTATTCCGCCACGCGCTCGCTCCCGGCACTTTTGATCCGCCGGGTTTTCGCCTTGGCGACTGCAGCACCCAGCGCAACCTGAACGACGAAGGCCGGGCCCAGGCCCGGCGCATCGGTGAATGGTTCCAGCAGCGGCAGTTGCAACCCCATAAAGTGCTCTCCAGCCCCTGGTGCCGCTGCATCGACAGCGCCTCACTGGCCTTTGGTGCACCGCAGGTATGGGCCGCACTGGGCTCTCCCCTTGGTTACCCCGAGACAACGGGAGCGGCCCACCTGCGCGAGTTGCGCCAGGCACTGGCAGCCGCGTCGGCGCGCAGCGGCCAGTTCGAGGTGTGGTTCACCCACATGTTCGTGCAGTCCGATCTGGCCAGCGACAGCACCCGGTCGGGCGAAGCACTCATTGTGCGGGCCCATCGCAATGCAGGGCCCCAGGTGCTGGCAAAACTGTCCATCGCGGTCTGAGCACACATCACTCGGCGCGCGTGCCTCACGCCGATTTGCACCCACGCTTTCCCCGCACACACCATCAGGCGACGGCTCGGCAAAGGCCTGCTGTTCGCCCGCGAGGGCAGCTGTGGCCTAAAATCACCCCTTTTCCACCATCACAGAGACCTACCATGGGCAACAAGATCGTCACCGAAGCAGACCGCAAGCGCACCCCCCAACCCAAGCCCATGCCCGGAGTGAGCCTGCCAACGTCTGGCCGTGGCCAGCGCGTGAGCCTGGAGCGCGGTGTCGCTACCCGCAGCAAGAAGAACCCCGGCAAGCGCTCCAAGAAGGGCGGCTGATTCGCCCCCCGGGGCGCCACAACGCCCCACGCACCAATAACAAAGCCCTCGATCGAGGGCTTTGTTATTGGCGACATCCGCTGCCGATGCCACCGGCACGATCGCCTGACCGGTCTCTGGCAGATCGCGCCTGCAACCCACCACCACCCCTTGGGTATTCGGATCCGAACGCACCGTCCGACCTGCGCGCGCATCACTTTCCGCCCACGCAGCAGCAGTGCCAGTGGCTGCGCCCACCCATCCCGTCAACCGTCCAAAACCCGGGCCATGTGCCAGTCCGGCATCAGGCATCACCATGCAAACCAAAAAATAACCACAAACAACACACTGTTACCAATTGGTTTAATATAAAAACAAATGGTTTCAATCACCCCTGGTGCAACGCAAGTCCACTTCAACCACTGAAATAAGGCAGCCCTATGGATCCCGTCGTCGTCTCCGAATACCGCCCCCACCTTGTTGCCATCTCGTTCGCGCTGGCGTTCATTGGTTCATTGATTGCCCTGATGGTCACGCGGCGAATTCGCCATAAAGACGGCTCCGTGCACCGCACGGCTGCGTTGACGGCGGGTGTGGCGCTCGGTGGCATCGGTGTATGGTCCATGCACTTTGTCGGCATGGTGGCGCTCAAGCTGGACGTGGCCAGCAGCTACGGGATTGTCGAAAGCGCCGTGTCGCTGATCGCCGCCGTGGTCTGCACGTCGGCGGCGCTTATCGTCGTGTCCAAGGCACCCAAGGAGCTGCCCCGCATCCTGACCGCCGGTTTGCTGCTCGGCCTGGGCGTGACAGGCATGCACTACCTGGGCATGTACGGCATGAAAATTGGCGGCTACATCAACTGGGACATGCGCACCGTGGCACTGTCGGTGCTGATCGCCGTGGCGGCGGGCACCGCCGCGCTGTGGCTCGCCTTCAACACCCGCAGCTTCGCCAGCCGCATCGGTGCTGCGCTGCTCATGGCCACGGCCGTGTGCGCCATGCACTACACCGGCATGGGCGCCGCCGAGTTCATCTGCACTACGCCCAACCGCTACGCCACCGTGCAGGGCACCGGTCTGGTGAGTTCGCTCGGCCTGGGCTCCGTTGTGGCGGCCTGCGCCTTTGCCATGGCCATGCTCATCTCACTGGACTTGTATGTGCAATGGATGCAACGCTCGGTTGGCAGCAGGCGCCACCAGACCACCTGAAGCGTGACCAGAACGCGCCCCCGAACAGGCTTCAATGCAATCGTGTGGTGTTCGGCCTAGCGCACGCCACACACCAAGGCCCCCGGACCGTTGTGCGCAAGCTCCCGGTCGTTCTTGGCCTGGGCCACTTCCATGTCGCGCGGCAAGGTCACGCCGTTCTTCACGGCGAGGATTTCCGCCATCACGCTCACTGCGATCTCGGGTGGCGTCTTGCTGCCGATGTAGATGCCAATCGGTCCACGCAAGTGCGCCAGGCTCTCGGGCGTCTGGTCAAAATGCTCGATCATGCGGGCGCGGCGTGCTTCATTGTTGCGGCGCGAGCCAATGCCGCCCACATAGAACGCCTCGGTGGACAAGGCCTCCAGCAGCGCCAGGTCGTCCAGCTTGGGGTCATGCGTCAGCGCCACCACGCAACTGCGGCGGTCGGGCTTGAAGGCCCGCACCACGTCGTCGGGCATGTCACTCACCACGGTGGCGCCGGGCACGCTCCAGTTGCCCCGGTATTCCTCGCGCGGATCGCACACCGTGACCGCAAAACCGCTGAACAGCGCCATGGTGGCCAGGTATTCGGCCAGCTGGCCCGCCCCGATCAGCAGCATGCGGTACTCCGGCCCGAAGGTGTTGGTGAGCTGAACCGCATCCACCACCAGATCGCCGGGGGTGTTGGCCAACGACAGGGTGACCCGGCCGTCGGCCAGGCGCACGCTGCGCTGCATCAGCCGGCCGGCTTCGAGCGCCGCGATGAGCTCGGCCAGACTGCCCGGATCGGGGTCGTACTCCAGCAGCAGCTCCAGCGTGCCGCCGCAGGGCAGGCCAAAGCGGTGCGCCTCATCGGCAGACACGCCATATTTCACGAACGATGGCGGGCCACTGGGAATGCGGTGGTCCGCACCGGGGCGGGCATCGCCTGCCGGCGCACTCTGCGCATAGGCCCGGGTGTGCCGGTCAATCAGGTCGTCCTCAATGCAGCCACCAGACACCGACCCCACCACCGCGCCGTCGTCACACAACGCCATGATGGAGCCCACCGGTCGGGGCGACGAGCCCCAGGTGCGCACCACCGTGGCCAGCAACGCGCGCCGGCCGCTAGCACGCCAGCCGTGCAGGGTGCGCAACACCATCACATCCAGGTTTTCCATGGCTTCTTCACCAAATCTATTTGCACGGTTTCCAACAGCACCCTGCGCCGCCACACCCATTCCCGATGAAACTGGCGCGCCCCTGCGCGTACCCCCGTGGAACCGGCTTTGCCGGACCACGGGTGGCGTTCCCCGCTGAGGCAAGACGCCAAGCGGCGCAAAGTTAGCTCAAGTCCACCACCACGCTACCAGCACCAGCGCCGCCGCGCCAGCCACCCACACCCATACCGGGATGCCACCGGGGGAATTGCCATCACCCGCCGCGGCATCGGGCGCACCGCGCAATTGGTCATATTCCGACGGCACCGTGTCCAGCGCATCGTCATCGCGCGGGTAACGGCGCTGCATCTCGTTGTCAAAACGCTTGAAAAAATCTTCGGCCATGCCCTTGGCGGCACCGTCAATCAGGCGTTGGCCCAGCTGGGCGATCTTGCCGCCCACGCTGGCTTGCACGGTGTAGTTCAGTTCACAACCCTCCTGCCCCGCCGCGTCAACAGGCAGCGGCACCAGCAAGACCTGAGCATGGCCCTTGCCAAAGCCGGCCACGCCGCCCGAACCATCAAAGGCGATGGTGTAGCTCTTGGGCGCAACGATGTCGGCCAGCGTGATCTTGCCCGCGAACTTGGCAGACACCGGCCCGATCTTGACGGCCATGGCCACGGCATACTGGTTCTCGCCCGTGGGCTCGACCTTGTCACAGCCGGGAATGCACAGCTTGAGCACCTCGGGGTCGTTGAGCGCATCCCAGGCCTGTTGCTGGCTGACGGCAAGGGTGCGGGTGGCTTGCATTTCCATGGGGATTTCCTCTCTCGTGGTTCTGAACGATTCTGTGGGTCCACAAAGCAGCGCGGCTACTGGCGCATCACCGCGGCCAGGCTGCCCGCCAGTTCCTGCAGGCGACTCAGGTTGTGCACGGCCACCGTGCCATGGGACTGGCGCTGCAACGCGGCCGCGCCCCGCGCCGTGGGCGCGTAGCCCTCGAAGCGCAGCAAGGGATTGAGCCACAAAAGCCGGCCACAGTGGCGGCGCAGCCAGCCCAGTTCCTGCGCCAGCACCTCGGGCGCGCCCGTGTCCAGCCCGTCGCTGATCAGCAGCACCAGCGTGCGCCGCCCGACCAGCCGCCGCGCATGGCGCAGGCGCAGTTGCGCGAGGCTGTCGCCCATGCGGGTGCCACCGGCAAAGTCGGTGATCGCATGGCTGGCCATCTGCAGCAGGGCATCGGTGTCGGCCAGGCGAAAGGCGGGCGTGAGGTCGGTCAGCCCCGTGCCAAAGGCAAACACATCGCGGCGCACGGCAACGCCCGTGTGGCGCGGCGCAGTGGCGGCGTGCAAAAAGGCCAGCAACAGCCGCGCGTAGCGCTCCATCGAGCCGGACACGTCCACCAGCACCAACAGCGGCAGGGGCTGCTGGCGCCGCTGCAGCAGCGGTACGCGAAACACCTCACCGCCATTGCGCGCGGCCTGTTGCATGGCGCCCGGCCAGTGCGGGCGGCTGCCGCGCACGCCCGGCCGGGTGCGTCGGGCCGCATAGCGCGGCACAGGCAAGGGCACATCACGCGCCAGGCGCTCCACCAGCAGGTATTCGCTCGCCGAGAGCTGGTTGAAGTCGGCCTGCCGCAGGCGCTGCAGGTCGCTGGCCGTCATAGCGGCGTCGAAATCCACCTTGTCGTTCTCGCGCGGCCTTGGCGCGTTGCGGGCGGCGCGCACGGGGCCAGCGCCTCGCTCACGCGGGGCGGCGCTTGATGGGCTCGGCCCTGGACTCGGCACTGGGCAGCATCTGCGCCAGCAGCTTCTGCGCCACATTCGGGTTGCGAAAGTACGCGTCGAACAGCTCGCGGAACACCAGGCGGTCCTGCTCGCGGCTGACCAGCACAGCCTCTAGCGCGGCGCTGAAATCCTCGCGCCGCAGGCCCACCAGCAGCACCGCCTGCTGGGCCAGCGCCATGCGCGCGGCGTCTACCCGCACACCGGCGCGGCGCAGGGTGCGGCCAAAGCCGCTCAGGTTATCGGCCAGATTGCCGGTGCGGGCGTCGCCCAGCTGGGAGATAACCCCCACGCCCGGCACTGCCGTGTCCTCGCCGCCCCCCTTCGCAGGCGCAGCCTGCGCTTCGCTGGTCCGTGGGGTCCTCGCGCCTTGGGGCGGCCCGGCGGCGCTCAAGCGGCTCATCTCAAGACGGCTCCGGCACGGGCTGCAGCAACTGCACCGCCATGTCGCGCGTGAGCGCCGCCACATCCTCGCGCTGCTTGAACAGAATGCCTGCGGTGTCGGACACCACTTCGGGATCCACCACGATGGTGTCGAGCGCGACCAGCGCCTTGGCCCACTCCACGCTCTCGGCAATGCCGGGTGCGCGCTGAAATGCGTTGGCAAACGGCTGGCTGCGCAGCCGGCCCACAAAATCCGCCACCTGCTGCGCCAGCGCCTCGCTGGCACCCGGCACCTGGGCGCGCACGATGGCCAGCTCGCGCTCGCGTTCGGGGTAGTCCAGCCAGTGATAAAGGCAGCGGCGCTTGACGGCGTCGTGCAGGTCGCGCGTGCGGTTGCTGGTGAGTATGGTGACCGGCGTGGCCGTGGCCCGCACGGTGCCGATCTCGGGAATGCTGACCTGGTACTCGCCCAGGTATTCGAGCAAAAAGGCCTCGAACGGCTCGTCAGCGCGGTCCACCTCGTCGATCAGCAGCACCGCACCGGGCGCCGGAGCCTGCAGCGCCTGCAGCAGGGGGCGGCGGATGAGGTAGCGGTCCTGGTACACCTCGCGTTCCAGCTGCGCCATGTCGGCACTGCCTTTGCCTTCTGCAGCCCGCATGTGCAGCAGCTGGGCGGCGTAGTTCCACTCGTACAGCGCCTCGCGCTGCTCCAGCCCGTCGTAGCACTGCAGGCGGATCAGGGTGCGTGTGAGCACTTTGGCCAGCGCCTGGGCCAGCGCCGTCTTGCCTACGCCCGGCTCACCCTCCAGCAGCAGCGGGCGCTGCAGCTTGAGCGCCAGGAACACGGCGGTGGCCAGGCGCCGGTCGGCAAAGTAGCCCACGCCCTGCAAAGCCTGCACCAGGGCATCGATGGAGGTCAGCGCGGGTGCGGTCATGGCTGCAGGAAGGGACACGTTCATCACTATATTTTTAATAGCTACCAGCGCTTGATTGAAAAGCGCAAGAGGCCAATTTCATTCAAACACCCGCCCCTGGATGCAGTACGGTGGCGGCGGGTGCTCTACCGCCCGTCAGCCCAGCATCTGCGCCACGGCCCGCTGGGTTTGTACGCTGATCAGATTGGCGCGGTAGGCGGCGCTGGCATGGATATCGGCGTTCAAGTCGCTGGTGTCAATCTTCACGGCGGCAGCGGACTGCGGCGTGAAACTCTGGTTGAGCGCAGCCTCCAGCCCCGCGTGCCGAAACACGCAGCTGGCCGCGCCCGTGATGGCCACGCGCACGCCGCTATCCGTCTGCGCCACAAACACGCCCACCAGCGAAAAGCGCGATGCCGCCTGCTTGAACTTGAGGTAGGCCGCGCGCTTCGGGATAGGGAAACGGATGGCCGTGATCAGTTCGCCCTCTTCCAGGGCGGTGGTGAACATGCCCACAAAGAAGTCGTCGGCTGCGATCTCGCGCCGGTTGGTGATGACGGTGGCAGAGAGGCCCAGCACGGCGCTGGGGTAGCAGGCGGCGGGGTCGTTGTTGGCCACCGAGCCGCCCAGCGTGCCGCGCGCGCGCACCTGGCGGTCGCCGATGTGCGAGGCCAGCTCAGCCAGGGCCGGGATGGCGGCCTTGACCTCGCTGCTCGCGGCCACGTCCATGTGGCGCGCCATGGCGCCGACCACCAGCGCATTGCCGTCGAGACGGATGCCGGCCAGTTCGGGGATGTTGTTGAGGTCGATCACCTGGCCCGGATTGGCCAGGCGCAGGCGCATGGAGGGCAGCAGGCTTTGCCCGCCGGCCATGGGTTTGCCGCCCGCAGCGGCCAGCCTGGCGGCGTCGGCCACGCTGGCGGGGGTTTCGTAGGTGAATGCGTACATGTTCAACCTCCTTATGCGTTGGCCGACTGGATGGCTTCCCACACGCGGTGCGGCGATGCGGGCATGTCGAAGTCGCGCACGCCCAGCGGGCGCAGCGCATCGAGCACGGCGTTGATCACGGCCGGCGGCGAACCGATGGCGCCCGCTTCGCCGCAACCCTTGGTTCCGAGCGGGTTGTGTGTGCAGGGCGTGCACACATGGCCAAGCTGGAACGTGGGAAAGTCATTGGCACGCGGCATGGCGTAATCCATGAGGCTGCCGGTGAGCAACTGGCCGGTTTCGCGGTCGTACACGCAGTTTTCCATCAGCGCCTGGCCAATGCCCTGCACCAGCCCGCCATGCACCTGGCCCTCCACGATCATGGGGTTGATGATGGTGCCGAAGTCGTCCACCGCCGTGAACCGGTCCACGCGGGTCAAGCCGGTGGCCGGGTCTACCTCCACCTCGCAGATGTAGGTGCCTGCGGGGAAGGTGAAGTTGGTGGGGTCGTAAAAGGCCGTTTCGTTGAGCCCGGGTTCAAGCTTGTCGAGCGGGTAGTTGTGCGGCACATAGGCCGTGAGCGCCACCTGGCCAAACGGGATTTTCTTGTCGGTGCCCTTCACCGTGAATTCGCCATTGGCAAAGTCGATGTCGGCGTCGCTCGCCTCCATCAGGTGCGCGGCAATCTTCTTGGCCTTGGCCTCGATCTTGTCGAGCGCCTTCATGATGGCCGCGCCGCCCACGCTGATGGAGCGCGAGCCGTAGGTGCCCATGCCAAACGGCACGCGGCCCGTGTCGCCGTGCACGATGTCCACGTTCTCCACCGGGATGCCCAGGCGCGCGGCCACCACCTGCGCAAACGTGGTTTCATGCCCCTGGCCGTGGCTGTGCGAGCCCGTGAAAACCGTCACGCTGCCGGTGGGGTGCACGCGCACTTCGCCGCATTCGAACAGGCCCGCGCGTGCGCCCAGGGCGCCAGCAATGTTCGACGGCGCAATACCGCAGGCCTCGATGTAGCTGCTGTAGCCGATGCCGCGCTTGAGACCCTTGGCCTCGCTGGCGGCGCGGCGGGCGGCAAAGCCCGCCACATCGGCCAGTTGCTCGGCCTGGTTCATGCAGGCGTGGTAGTCGCCAATGTCGTATTGCAGCGCCACGGGCGTCTGGTGGGGGAAGCTGGTGATGAAGTTGCGCTTGCGGATCTCGTCCTGCGCAAGGCCCATGTCCCAGGCGCAGCGCGTGACCAGGCGCTCGAGCAGGTAGGTGGCCTCGGGCCGGCCCGCGCCACGGTAGGCATCGACCGGCGCCGTGTTGGTGAACCACGCGTCCACCTCCACATACACCTGGGGCGTGCTGTATTGCCCGGCCAGCAGCGTGGCATACAGGATGGTGGGCACCGCGCTGGCAAAGGTGGAGAGGTAGGCGCCCACGTTCGCATCGGTGTGCACCCGCAGGGCCAGGAACTTGCCGTTGGCGTCCATCGCCATTTCGGCGTGGCTCACATGGTCTCGGCCATGGGCATCCGAGAGGAACGACTCGCTGCGGTCAGCCACCCACTTGATGTTGCGGTTGAGCTTTTTGGAGGCCCAGGTGAGGCACACGTCTTCGGCATACAGGAAGATCTTGGAGCCGAAGCCGCCGCCCACATCCGGCGCGATCACGCGCACCTTGTGCTCGGGCAGGCCCATCACAAAGGCTGTCATCAGCAGGCGCTCAACGTGCGGGTTCTGGTTGCTGACATACAGCGTGTATTCGTCGTTGGCGCGGCTGTAGCTGCCAATGGCGGCGCGCGGCTCCATCGCATTGGGGATGAGGCGGTTGTTGACCAGGTCGAGCCGGGTCACATGCGCGGCGCTGGCGAACACGGTGTCCACCGCCCCCTTGTCGCCAATGGCCCATTTGAAGCAGTGGTTGTCGGGCGCGATGTCGTGCAGACCCGCACCGGCCACGGCACCTGACGCCGCATCGGCCACGTTGACCACCGCAGGCAGCACGTCGTAGTCCACCTCCACCAGCTCGGCGGCGTCGCGTGCCTGCTGCTGGGTCTGCGCCACCACCATGGCCACATGGTCGCCCACGTAGCGCACCTTGCCCTGCGCCAGGATGGGATGCGGCGGCTCTTTCATGGGCTGGCCATCGGTGCTGGTGATGAGCCAGCCGCAGGGCAGGCCGTTGATGTGGTCGGCCGCCACATCGGCGCCGGTGAACACGCCCAGCACACCGGGCGCGGCCCTGGCGGCATCCACGTTGATGCGGTTGATTTGGGCGTGCGCGTGCGGCGAGCGCACAAACACGGCATGGCTTTGCGCGGCCAGCACCACGTCATCGGTGTACTGGCCCGCGCCGGTCAGGAAGCGGTAGTCTTCCTTGCGCCTGAGCGACTCGCCGATGTGCGGCAGCTTGGAAAAGTCGGATGCACCCATGGTCTTGTCTCCTTGGATTCTTGTGTGAATCGGCGTGCGCTCAAGCCGACGCCATGGCTTTTTGGCCGACCTGCACCGCACGCACGATGTTCTGGTAGCCCGTGCAGCGGCAGATGTTGCCTTCGAGCAGCTCGCGGATCTCGCCTTCGCTGGCGCCCGGGTGGTTCTTGCACAGGTCCACCGCGCTCATCACCATGCCGGGCGTGCAAAAACCGCACTGCAGGCCGTGGCACTCCTTGAACGCTGCCTGCATGGGGTGCATGGTGCCGTCGGGTGCGGCCAGGCCTTCGATGGTCTGCACCTCGGCGCCCTGCGCCTGCACGGCCAGCATGGCGCAGGATTTGACAGCCCGGCCGTTGACGAGCACGGTGCACGCGCCGCACTGGCTGGTGTCGCAACCCACATGGGTGCCGGTGAGCAGCAGGTGCTCGCGCAGCGCATGGACAAGCAGGGTGTTGGGAGGAACGTCAACACTGGCGGCGCGCCCGTTGACCGTGAACTGGACTTGCATCTGGCTGTCTCCTGGATCGGTGTTGGCTGGAATTGCAATCCGCATCTTGGGCCGCGCACATTCACCGATCCCTAGGGAGAACCCTAGATTCTCCGCAGGCTGCGCGGGATATTCTCAAAATGAAACATGTTGCAGCGCACACCCGCAGCATCATGCGCACTGCGTGTGCAACGTGCACGCCCAGCGCTGGGCCCCATCCCGGGCGGCCAGCACAACACCTTCTTCGGGAATCTCCATGCTTGCCGTTGCCCCGCCACCGCCCGCCGAGCGCCAGCAGCTGATCGCCCAGGCGCGCAGCGCCCTGCTCAGCCAGCGGCCACTGCCCGCTGCGCTGGTCGAGCCCTGGATCGTGCGCTCGTGGCAGCGCTGCCTGGCCCATGGGCACCGGCCCGCGCAGCCGGTGGCGTTCAACACCGTCAGCGCCGCCACCGTGCAGCGCACTGCCGACCAGCACGCCACGCTGTTGCGCGCCGCCCGGCCCGTGCTGGCGCAACTGAGCCGCGCCATTGCGGGCATGCACTATTTCGCCTTGCTGACCGACGCGCGCGGCGTGGTGATCGAGGTGCAGGGCGCGGTGGAACGCCGCGATCCCCGCGCCCGCGCCATCGGCCGCGTGGGCATTGACCTGTCCGAGGCCGCCGTTGGCACCACCGCCATCGGCGCAGCACTGGCCGAGTTGCAGCCGGTGTGGCTGCACCGGGGCGAGCATTTCTTTGATGCCAACAGCGGCTACAGCTGCGCCGGTGCACCCCTGTTCGACCCCCAGGGCCAGTGCGTGGGCATGCTGGACCTGACGGGCGTGGATGTGCCCGAGCGGCCCGAGCTGCGCCACCTGGTCGCCCGCTCGGCCCGCGCCATGGAAGACGCCCTGCTGCTGCAACGGCCACATGCGCTGCTGCTGCGCATCAACTGGCCGGGCAGCACCCTGGGTGGCGAAGGCGACGGCCTGGTGGCACTGGACGCCGACGGCACCCTGGTGGGCACCAACAGCATGGCGCGCCAGCTGGTGCCGCAGCCGCTGCGCCGTCCCGGCATGCCGGTGCATTGCAGCGATCTGCTGGCCCTGCCCTGGCCCCTGCTGTTCGATGCGGCGCAGCGCCAGCCTGCCGCACCGCTGGACCTGCCCCTGTGGTCGGGCCTGCGCCTGCAGGGCATGGCCCTGCGCAGCCATGGGGCCCGTGGGCCTGCGCGCCCGACCCACGCAGCCCCGGCTGCGCCTGTTGCCAGCGGCACGGCACCCCTGCGCGCGGCCGAAACCGCCCTCATCCGCCAGGCCGTGCAGGATGCCCGGGGCAACGTAGCCGAAGCCGCCCGCGCCCTGGGCATCAGCCGCGCCACGGTATACCGCAAGCTCGGTCCATCGAAGCAACGCCGTGCGGCAGAACTTGAGAAAAAGTGCATTGAGCCCTTTATAAATAAGCGCAAACAGCTACTAATTTAATAGCAATTTTGCTTCTGTTGCTTCATTTCTCAGGCTGGCAAAACGCTCGAATCCCGGCGTGCGCAGGGCAAACTTGACCCGCCAGCGGTCCAATCGGGCTGCTGCGCTCGTGCTTGCGGCGACAATCCAGACCGCAAGCCGCGCACCACCCGAACACTCCATGTCCCACGAAGATCCGTCAGGCTTCAACACCCGCCTGTGGCGCCGATTCGTGCAGATCGCACGGCCCTTCTGGCAATCCGAAGAGCGCTGGCGCTCGCGCGGGCTGCTGGCGCTGCTGGTGCTGCTGCTGCTGGGGCAAACCGCCTTCAACGTGTGGTTCAACCACGAAACCGGCGAATTCACCTCGGCCCTGGCGGCGGGCGATGCGGACCGCTTCTGGGCGTCGATCCGGCGCTACACCCTCATCCTGGTGGCGGCCGTGCCGATCTACGCGCTGTATTACTACGTGCGCGACACGCTGGGCCTGCGCTGGCGGCGCTGGCTCACGCAGCATTTTCTGGCGCGTTATTTTGACCAGCGGGCCTACTACCGGCTCAACGCCATCGTGGGCATCGACAACCCCGACCAGCGCATCGCGGAAGACATCAACGCATTCACCCAGCAGTCGCTGTATTTTTCGATGATCGCGCTGGGCTCGGTCATCCAGTTGATCGCGTTTTCGAGCGTGCTGTGGACCATTTCGCAAGGGCTGGTCTATTTTTTGATCGGCTATGCCATCTTTAGCACCGTGTTCACCGCCAAGGTGTTTGGCAAGCGCCTGATCGGGCTGAACTACCGCCAGCTGCAGCGCGAGGCCAATTTCCGCTTCAGCCTGGTGCGGGTGCGCGAGCATGCCGAGCCCATCGCCTTTCACAGCGGCGAGCAGCGCGAAATGTCCACCCTGCGCCGCATTTTTGATGCCCTGTACGCCAACTACCAGCAAGTGCTGCGCTGGCAATTCAAGCTCAACCTGTTCCAGTACACCCACAGCTTTCTGACCATCGTGCTGCCCAGCGTGATCATTGCCAACCAGGTGCTTTCGGGCGAGCTGGAGGTCGGCCGGGCCATCCAGGCCGCCGGAGCCTTTGCCGCCATCCTGAGCGCGCTGACGGTGATCGTCGAGCATTTCGAAAGCCTGAGCCGCTTCTCGGCCGGCGTGGACCGGCTGCATGCGTTTTCCGCCACGCTGGACGACCCGGCCCTGGGGGCCATCCGCGCCGACGATGACGGCGCCAGCGAGCCCCGCTTCGAGGCCGCGGCGCAGATCCATACCCTGCCGGGCTTTGAGCTCGGGGTGACGCAGCTGACCGTGCTCACCCCCAACCGCGAACACCTGCTGCTGCGCGAGCTCACGCTCAGCGTGTCCCCGGGCAAGGGCCTGCTCATCGTGGGGCCCAGCGGCGCGGGCAAAAGCTCGCTGCTGCGCGTGGTGGCGGGGCTCTGGACCACCGGCTCTGGCGAGGTCATGCGCCCCGCCGACCCCGACATGCTGTTTCTGCCCCAGAACCCTTACCTGCCGCTGGGCGACCTGCGCTGCCAGCTGCTCTACCCGCAGACGGAACGCGAGATCTCCGACGAAGAACTGCAGCAATGGCTGGAACGGGTGAACCTGCCCACACTGGCCGAGCGCTTCGGCGGACTCAACGCCCACCTCGACTGGGCCAAGGTGCTGTCGGTTGGCGAGCAGCAGCGCCTGGCCTTTGCCCGCGCGCTGCTGGCCAAGCCCCGCTACCTGCTGCTGGACGAAGCCACCAGCGCACTCGATGCCACCAACGAGGCGCTGCTGTATGGCCAGCTGGCGGGCCTGTCGATCACGCCGGTCAGCGTCAGCCACCACCAGAGCGTGCTGGGCTACCACCACCAGGTGCTGGAACTCACGGGCGACGGCCGCTGGGCGCTGCACGCGGCTGGCGGCTACCGCTGGACCTGAATTCCCCGCGCAGTCCCGCGCAGGCGCCAGCGGGCTGACCTCGCTGCAGGCAAACGTGTCAGGCGCCGGGCTATCATGCCCCCATGCTGATCGAGACCCTGGGAGCCGCGCACGATCTGGGCCGCCTGAAAGAAATTCTGGGCGTGATGGTGCGCCACGGATTTGGCGACACCGTGCGCCGCCTCGGCCTGGCCGACAAGCTGGAGCGCGCAGGCCAGGCACTGCACTGGAACCTGGCGGGCGACCTGACCCGCATCGAGCCACCCGTGCAGGTGCGGCTGGCGCTGGAAGAACTGGGGCCCACGTTCGTCAAGTTCGGGCAACTCCTGGCAGGCCGCGCCGACCTGTTCGGCCCCGACTGGATTGCCGAGTTTGAAAAGCTTCACAGCCATGTCCCGGCCGTGCCCCTGGAGACTTTGCGCCCCCAGTTGTGCGAGGACCTGGGCGGCGAGCCCGAGGAGGTGTTTGCACGCTTTGACACCGAGCCGCTGGCCGCGGCATCGATTGCGCAGGTGCACCGCGCACAGATGCATGACGGCAGCGCAGTCATTGTGAAGATACGCCGCCCCGGCATCAGCGGGGTGATCGAGGCCGATCTGCGCCTGCTGGAGCGGCTGGCCGCGCTGGCCGAAGCCGAGCTTCCCGCCCTCAAACCCTACCGGCCGCAGCAGCTGGTGCGCGAGTTCGCACGATCCCTGCGGCGCGAACTGGACCTTGCGGGCGAATGCCGCAGCGCCGAGCGCATTGCCGGCAACCTCACCAGCCTGCCCTTCATCGTGGTGCCGCGCGTGTACTGGGAACACACCAGTGAACGCATCAACGTGCAGGAGCTCATCCAGGGCGTGCCAGGCGGGCAGCTTGACGCGCTGACACCCGAAGCCGGCTTTGACCGCACCGTGCTGGCCCAGCGCGGCGCGCAGGCCGTGCTCAAGATGATTGTGCAAGACGGCATCTTTCATGCCGACCCGCACCCCGGCAATGTGTTTTACCTGGAAGGCAACCGCATCGCCTTCATCGACTTCGGCATGGTGGGCCGCCTGTCGCAGCGGCGGCGCGACGAGTTGCTACACATGCTGCTGGGTCTGGTGGAGCGCCAGCCGCAGGCGGTGGCCGAGGTGCTGCTGGACTGGGCGGGCGACGCCCACGGGGTGGACCTCGGGCAACTGGAAACGGAGGTGGAAGCCTTTGTGGACCAGTACCACGGCGTGCCCCTGGCCCAACTGCAGCTGGGCCAGATGCTGGCCGACGTGACCGCCATCCTGCGCGAGCACCACCTGGGCCTGCCGCCCGATCTGGCGCTGCTCATCAAGGCCTTCATTTCGCTGGAAGGCATGGGCCGCAATCTGGACCCCGAATTCCACATGACCTCCGAAGCCCTGCCACTGCTGCGCCAGGTGGTGCGCGCCCGCTACCAGCCCCGCGCACTGGCCGGGCGCGCCTGGCAGACCCTGGGCCGGGCACTCGCCACCATCGAGCAATTGCCCGACGACCTGGCGCGCCTGCTGCGCAACGCGCGCCGGGGTCGCCTGCAGGTCGGCATCGAAGTGGCCCACCTCAAGCGGGTGGGCGACCAGATCGACCGCTCTGCCAACCGGCTGTCGATGGCGCTGATCATCGCCGCCCTCATCGTCGGTTCGTCCATCGTGATGACCGTGCAGGGCGGGCCCACGCTGTTCGGACTGCCGGCCTTTGGCTTCCTGGGTTTCTTTGGCGCCGTGGTTTGCGGGCTGTGGCTGGTGCGCGCCATCTGGCGCAGCAGCCACCACCGCGACGACGACTGAGCCCGACGCCAGCCCCCTCACAAAAAAGCACGCCGTGCCCCACCAGGCGGGCACGGCGTGTGAGGCATGCAATGCATGCAACGCGCTTTTTTGCGCCGCTGCCTTCAGCTCAGGGCTTGCCAAACCCCAGACGCTGCAACACGGCCTGCGCGGACGGCTGCAGCAAGGTCTGCGCAAACGTTGCGGCAGGGGCTGGTGCATCGGAGCGCACCGTGAGTCCGTAGGCCGCGCCTACCTGCAGCGCAGCCGGCAACTGCACCACGCGCAGGCGCGGCACCTCGGCCTGCGCCGCCACGGCATTGGTGCAGTAGGTCAGAAACACATCCGCCTGGCGCTGGTCCATCACCCAGGCGTAGGTTCCCCTGCCCGCCGGCGGTTTGGGCGAGTCGGCGCCACCGGTGAGCTTCAGGGCCTTGGCATCGAGTTGCGCAAAGGCGCCCGGCCGCACCCCGTCGGCCTTGCGAAAAAGTGCCCAGGCGTAGTCCCCCGACGGGTCGGCCCGGGGTGTGGAAGTGCCCACGCGCACATCGGCACGCAGCAGGGTGGCCAGCAAGGTTTCGGGCGTGGCGCTGATCTGCTCGCTGGTCAGCGCACACAGGGCATTGCGCGTGAACACCGTGGGCGTTTGCCAGCCGCCGCGCGCCGCCAGGCGCTGGGGATGGTCGGTGTCGGCCGAAGCAAACACCTGCGCGGGCTCGCCTTTTTCGATGCGCTCGCGCAGCAGGCCCGAGGCGCCAAAGGTCAGCGCCACCGGTTGCCCCGTGCGGGCCTCGTGCTGGCGCGCGATCTCGGTCAACGCTTCGCGCAAGCTGCCCGCGGCGTAGACCTGTACCGGCGCGACGTCAGCCATGGAAGGCGCCTTGGTGTTGCTGGAGCACGCGGACAACACCGTTGTCAAGGCTGCGGCGGCCGCAACGGCCATCAGGGAGCGGCGAACCATGGCGAGGCCTCACTTTGCCGCGTTGGGAAAGAACAGCTGCTCGCCACCGATCTTGTAATTGGCAATCACCGTCTGGCCGGCGGGCGAGACCACCCAGTCCACGAATTTCTGTGCGTCCTGCACCTTCACATGCGGATGCTTTGCAGGGTTCACCACCATCACGCCATACTGGTTGAACAGGCGCGTATCGCCCTCCACCAGCACGGCCAGATCGGCGCGGTTCTTGAAGTTGAGCCAGGTGCCGCGGTCGGCCAGCGCGTAGGCGCCGCTGGATGCGGCAATGTTGAGCGCCGGGCCCATGCCACAGCCGCATTCCTTGTAGCCACTGCCCTTGGCGGCATCGGCGCCGGCCAGCTTCCAGTAGCGCAGCTCGGCGGCGTGGGTGCCGCTCTTGTCACCGCGCGAGACAAAATCCCCGTTGCCAGCGGCCAGCTTTTTCAGCGCCTCAACGACGTCCTTGCCCTTGACACCGGCGGGATCGTTCTTGGGGCCCACCAGGATGAAGTCGTTGTACATCACGGGGTAGCGCTTCACGCCCCAGCCGTCGGCGACAAACTTTTCTTCGGCCACCTGGTCGTGCACAAACAGCACATCCGCATCGCCGCGGCGCGCCGTGTCGAGCGCCTGACCCGTGCCCAGTGCCACCACCTTCACATCCAGCCCGCTGGCTTTCTTGAACTCGGGCAGCAGATAGCCGAACAGGCCCGACTGCTCTGTGGACGTGGTGGATGCCATGGTGATGGATTGCGCATGGGCAACCCCACCAACTACAAAAACGATAGCTGGAAGCGCTTTACCAATAAGCGCCAGAGGCCAAAAATGCTTCATATTCTTCATACCATTTCTCCTTTGACAAACATTCGGGCGGCATCGGGCAAGGGGCCGTTGAAAAAATCGTGCACCGGCAAGTCGGCCAGCACAGCACCGTGTTCCAAATAAATCACCCGGCTGGCCAGTCGTTTGACCTGGCCCAGGTTGTGGCTGCTGAAGACCATGGTCACGGGGTGGCCCGGGCCCGCCTGGCCATGGCTGGCGGCCAGGTCGGCCATCAGCAGCTCGACCTCGCGCTTGGCATGGGGGTCGAGGCTGGCGGTGGGCTCGTCGAGCAGCAGCACATCGGGCCGCAGCGCCCAGGCCCGCGCCAGCGCCACCCGTTGCTGCTGGCCTCCCGACAGCGTGCGCGCGTTTTGCGCCGCAATGCCTTCGAGCCCCACGCGCTGCAAGGCCTGCAGCGACTGCGCCCGCGCGTCGCGCCAGCGCACGCCATGCAGCCACAGGCCCAAAGCCACGTTGTGCTGGGCGCTGGCGCGCAGCATGTGCGGGCGCTGGAACAGCATGGCCTGGCGGCTGCCCTCACCCCGCAGCAACTGGCCGCTGCTGGGCTTTGCAAGCCCGTGCAGTACGCGCAGCAGTGTGCTCTTGCCACAGCCATTGGCGCCGATCAACGCCACGCGCTCGCCCGGAGCCACGGTCAGATTCACACCCTGGAGCGCCTGCACCAGGCCATAGCGCACACCCACGCCGCGCAGGGAAAAAACGGGGGGATGGTCGGGTGCGACCACCGATGCGCGGGCCACCATCGCCGCGTCGGGCCACGGCTCAGCCGCGTTCACGACGGGAACTGCGCTCATGCCAGCACCCCGGGCAGGGCGCCCTGCGAGGTGCCATCCACGCCTTCGCGCCAGCGCCGCAACGCAGCGATCAGCACATTGAACGCCAGCACCACGGCCAGCAGCACCATGCCCAGGGCCAGGGCCAGCGGCAGATCGCCCTTGCTCGTTTCCAGGGCGATGGCGGTGGTCATCACGCGCGTGAAGCCGTCGATGTTGCCGCCCACGATCATCACCGCGCCCACCTCGGAAATGGCGCGCCCGAACGATGCAATCAGTACCGTCAGCAGGGCATAGCGCTCGTCCCAGGCCAGCAGCAGGCTGCGCATCACGGGGCCGGCTCCGATCGACTGCAACTGCTCGCCATGGCCGCGCTCGGCATCGGCCACCAGCTGACAGGTCAGGGCCGTGACCACCGGCAGCACCAGCAGGGTCTGGGCAATCACCATCGCCTTGAACGTGAAAAGCCAGCCCAGGGCGCCAAACGGGCCGCTGCGCGACAGCAGCAGATAAACCACCAGCCCGACCACCACCGAAGGCACGGCCAGCATGGTGTTGAGCCAGGCCAGCACGGCGCCCCGGCCCGCAAACCGGGCTACGCCCAGCCACGCGCCCAGCACCACGCCGGCACCGCAGGCCAGCAGGCAGGCCGTGCCGCTGACAGAAAGAGAACGGCCCACGATGGTCCACAAGACAGGGTCGGCCGAAACCGTGAGATGCAGCGCCGTGATGACGCTTTCAGAGAGAGTGGACATGGATTCGACTATCGTATGCACCGAATCAATATCCAGCGATATGAACACCTGTGCATAGGGTCCAACTTCACTACACGCTCAGCCGCGATGCCGGCGACGCCCTGATCCGCAACCCGCTGCCCGAAATGCTGCAGGCGGTGGCGCAGCAGGGCTCCATCTCGGCCGCCGCGCGCGCGCTGGGGCTGTCCTATCGCCATGTGTGGGGCGCCCTCAAGCGCTGGGAAGACCAGCTCGGCGGCGAGCTCGTCACCTGGGGCAAGGGCCAGTCGGCGCAGCTCAGCGAGTTCGGCACCAAGCTGCTGTGGGCCGAGCGCCAGGCCCAGGCGCGCCTGGCACCGCAGATTGCCGCGCTGCACGCGGACCTCGAGCGCGCCTTTGCCGTGGCGTTTGACGACAGCACCCATGTGCTCACCATGTATGCCAGCCACGACGACGCCCTGGGCGCGCTGCGCGCCCACGCCGCCACGCCCGGCGAAGGCGGCGCGCTGCACCTCGATATCCGCTTCACCGGCAGTGTGGACGCCATCCGTGCGCTCAACGAAGGCCGGTGCACGCTGGCAGGATTCCACACGCTGGAAGACCCCGCTGCCGATTCGCTGGCGGCGCGCACCTACCGCCCGCTGCTGCAACCGGGACGGCACAAGATCATTGGCTTTGCGCGGCGCACCCAGGGGCTGATCGTTGCGCGCGGCAATCCGCTGCAACTGCACACCCTGGCCGACGTGGCGCGCACCGGCGCCCGGTTTGTCAACCGGCCACTGGGCACCGGCACACGGGTGCTGCTGGGCGACCTGCTGGCCATGGCCGGGCTCACGCCCGAAGACATCACCGGCTATGACCTGAACGAGCCATCACACGGCGCCGTGGCGCAGGCCGTGGCGGCCGGCGCGGCCGACGTGGGCATGGGTATTGCGCTGGCTGCCCATGTCCGGGGCTGGATTTTGTGCCCCTGGTGCATGAGCGCTACCACCTCGCCTGCCTCAAGTCCACGCTGGACCAGCCCGCCACGCTGGCATTGCGCAACCTGCTGCAGACACCCGAGTGGCTGGCGCACATGCGGGCACTGCCGGGCTACACCCCCTTGCATTGCGGCGAAGTGCTGGCCATGAGCACGGTGCTGCCATGGTGGCGATTCAGCGGTCGCAAACGGGGCGCCAGCGCTAGGCAGAAACCCTGATTGCTATGCTTTTGGAAGCTTCCAGACAAGCCACTGCCGAGGGATAACACCGTCACGCTGCCGTCAGCCTCCGCCTACAGTGCTCCGTAGAATCGCGCGGTTGTCAAAATTTGCTGATCCCGTGCGCCCCTTGGCGACCGGGCGGGCATGTCGCACGCAAAGCTTTCTGATTGGAGACGCCCATGCAGGCCTTACTCAAACTTTCACGCGCCATAGACGCACTCAACGCCTTTGTCGGCAAGTACGTCATCTGGCTCATTTTCGCGGCCACCGCCGTGAGCGCCGTCAACGCGCTGGTACGCAAGATTTTCGGGGTCAGCTCCAATGCCTTCCTGGAAGCGCAGTGGTACCTGTTTGCCTGGTCTTTCCTGGTGGCAGCCGGGTTTACCTTGCTGCACCGCGAGCATGTACGCATTGACGTGGTCAACAGCCGGCTACCCAAGCGCGTCCAGGTGTGGATCGACATCGTGGGCTTTGCATTCTTCCTCACGCCGATTTGCATCCTGGTGCTGTACCTGAGCTGGCCGCTGGTCATCCAGAACTACCAGACCGGCGAAATGTCGGGCAACCCCGGCGGCCTGATCCGCTGGCCCGTGTGGGCGGCGCTGCCCGTGGGCTTCACGCTGCTGATGCTGCAAGGCTGGTCCGAGCTGATCAAGCGCATCGCGTTCCTGCGCGGCCAGGGTCCCGACCCCATGGGCCGCCTCGTCGAAAAATCGTCCGAAGAGGAACTGGTCGAGATCCTGCGCCAGCAACAGGAAGCAGCCGCCGCTGCTGCTGCGGGCACCACCCCACCCGCCTCGCCCGCACGCTGAGTCCACGGAGCATCTTTATCATGGAATTCTTCGCGACCAATTTCGCCCCCTTCATGTTTGCGGGGCTGATCATGTTCCTGCTGCTGGGTTTCCCGGTAGCCTTCAGCCTCGGCGCCTGCGGCCTGTTTTTCGGCTTCGTGGGCATCGAAATGGGCATTTTCCCCAGCTCGGTGCTGTCCTGGCTGCCCCAGCGCCTCATTGGCATCATGGCCAACGACACCTTGCTGGCCGTTCCGTTCTTCACCCTCATGGGTTTGATACTGGAGCGAAGCGGCATGGCCGAGGATTTGCTGGACACCGTGGGCCAGGTCTTTGGGCCGATGCGCGGCGGCCTGGCACTGGCCGTGATCTTTGTCGGCGCCCTGCTGGCAGCCACCACCGGCGTGGTGGCGGCATCGGTCATCTCCATGGGCCTGATCTCGCTGCCCATCATGCTGCGCTATGGCTATGACCGCCGGCTGACCAGTGGCGTGATTGCCGCGTCCGGCACGCTGGCCCAGATCATTCCGCCATCGCTGGTGCTGATCCTGATGGCCGACCAGCTGGGCAAGAGCGTGGGCGACATGTACAAGGGCGCGTTCATGCCCGGCTTCATGCTGATGGGCATGTATGTGCTGTATGTGCTGTTCCTGGCAGTGTTCAAGCCCCACCAGGTGCCCGCCCTGCCGCCAGAAGCACGCACCTACCGCGAACCCAATGGCGGAGGCGGATACACCTCGCTGGCCATTCTGGCCGGGCTGTCTGCCACCGTGTCGATCTTCCTGGCGCGCCACATGGCCGAAGTGCACACCTGGTGGCAGGGCGAACTGGTCACGTCCGTGGCCACAGACGAAAAGGTCGTGGTGGCCATGTGCGGCGGCACGGCTGTGGCGCTGGTCATAGCACTGCTCAACAAGGGTTTCAAGCTGGGCCTGCTCTCGCGCCTGGCAGAACGCGTGACCTTTGTGCTGATCCCGCCCCTGCTGCTGATCTTTCTGGTGCTGGGCACGATCTTTTTGGGCATTGCCACCCCCACCGAAGGCGGTGCCATGGGCGCCATGGGGCCTTGATCATGGGCTGGGCACGCAAGCGCCTGGACATGAAGCTGCTCAAGCAGGCCCTCGCGTCCACCACCAAGCTGTCGAGCTTCGTGATGTTCATCCTGATTGGCGCCACGATGTTCAGCCTGGTGTTCCAGGCGGCTGACGGCCCCATCTGGGTGGAACATCTGCTCACGACACTGCCGGGCGGGCAGGTCGGCTTCCTGATCGCGGTGAACGTGATGGTGTTCTTCCTCGCGTTCTTCCTCGATTATTTCGAGCTGTCGTTCATTGTGGTGCCCCTGCTCGCACCCGTGGCAGACAAGCTGGGCATCGACCTGATCTGGTTTGGTGTGCTGCTGGCGGTGAACATGCAGACCTCGTTCATGCACCCGCCGTTTGGCTTTGCACTGTTCTTCCTGCGCTCGGTGGCGCCCGAAAAGCCCTACATCGACCGCGTCACGCGCAAGACCATGGAGCCCGTCACCACGATGCAGATTTACCGTGGCGCCATTCCCTTCCTGCTGATCCAGCTGACCATGGTGGGTCTCCTGATTGCATTCCCCGGCATCGTCACGGGTGCGCTGGACGCCAAGGTGGAATACAACATGGAAAGCATCGGCGACCAGATGCGCGGCTCTCTGGGTAGTCCTGCCGAAGGCGAATCCTATGGCGCAGAACCGTCCGCAACCCCGGAGGAACCTGCGCCAGGCCCGGACGCATCGATGCCCAGTCCTGAGCCAGCGCCGCAAGCCGAGCCAGCGCCTGCCGATGACCCGCTGAAGGCGATGGAAGACGCATTGAAGAAGCCCACGAACTGACCCGTCAGGACGACCGCTACCCGCCGTCGTCCACCGCCATTGAGAAAGGCCCTTTGAGGGCCTTTTTCTTTGCTGCAGCCAGAGTTGGCGCACCCATGAAAAAGGCCGCGACATGCGCGGCCTGGGAGAGATTTGACAGCCCTTGCGGGCCGTATGCATCAACGGGTCGTCAGATCTTGACGCCGTTCATGTACTGGTTGTAAGGGAACTCGGAGAAGCGGTTCCACAAGATCTGGTCGCGCTGGAAGGTGCGCATGTCTTCGTAGATCTTCTTGAACTCGGGCGACTTGGCGGTGTGCTCTGCGTACACCTCCATGCAGGCCTTGAAGCCGGCGTCGATGACGGCCTTGGGGAAGGCCGTGAGCTTGGTCTTTTCAGCCACCAACTTCTTCAATGCGATCGGGTTGTAGGCGTCGTACTTGGCAGTCATGTCGGTGGCAGACGCCGTCATGGCGGCCTTCAGGATGGCCTTGTTTTCTTCGGACAGCGCGGCGAATTTCTTGTTGTTGACAAAGAATTCCAGGTCAGCGCCGCCTTCCCACCAGCCGGGGTAGTAGTAGAAGGGAGCAACCTTGTTGAAGCCCAGCTTGGCATCGTCGTATGGGCCAACGAACTCGGCGGCATCCAGGGTGCCTTTTTCAAGCGCCTGGTACACATCGCCGGCCGGCATGTTCTGCGAGACCACGCCCAGCTTGGCCATGGCCTCGCCGAACACGCCGCCACCCATGCGCATTTTCAGGCCCTTGAGGTCGGCAGCGGTCTTGATTTCCTTGCGATACCAGCCGCCCATCTGCGTGCCGGTGTTGCCGGCGCTGGCGGTGTGGAAGTTGTACTTCTCAAAGAAGGCATCCAGCAGCTTGCCGCCATTGCCGTATTTTTTCCAGGACGTGCTCTGGCGCGCCGTCAGGCCGAAAGGCACTGCGCAGCTGAACGCAAAGACGGGATCCTTGCCGGTGAAGTAGTAGGCCGCAGACTGCGCCATGTCGATGGTGTCCGATTGCAGCGCATCAACCACACCGAAAGCGGGCATCAGCTCGCCCGCGGGGTGCACGGAAATCTCGAACTTGCCGCCCGACATGGCCTTGACGTTCTTGGACAGCAATTCAGCGCTGCCGAAAATGGTGTCCAGCGACTTGGGGAAGCTGGAAGCAAGTCGCCAACGGACTGCGGCCTGGGCGTGTACAGCAGGCGCAACGCCAGCGGCCAGCACACCGGCAATGCCCGCGTGCTTGATAAGTGAGCGACGATCCATGAGGTTCTCTCCGAAGTATTGTTTGCAGAACTCGACAAGCATATGGGTTGCATTGCAAGCCGAGGGTTTAACGAGCCCAAATCGATTGTAAGAACATGCCCACCCCACCTCTTGCGGGTTTTCCCCCGCAGGGCCTGCAAGCGGCACAAGGCTTCAGCCTTTTGCAAGCATCGCGGGCTTGCCGCGGCGCTCGGGACGGTCAGATCCGCTGCGCCGACATGAAGCTGTCAAAGCGCGCCTCGGCAAAGCGAAACCAGAAGATCTGATCGCGCTGAAAGTTGCGCATGTCTGCGTAGATTCTCTTCCACTCGGGACTGCGGGTATCGTTCTGCGCAAACACCTCCATCGCCGCCCGAAACGCCGCGTCCAGCACAGGCAATGGAAACGGCAGCACCTTGGTTCTGGCCATGACCAATTGCTTGAGTGCATTGGGGTTCAATGCATCGTATTTGGCCAGCATGTCGGCATGGGCCAATGAAGCGGCCGCGTTGACAATGGCTTTCAAATCGGCCGGCAGCGCCGCAAAGGCCTTGCGATTGATGAAGAAATCCAGCTCCAGCCCACCCTCCCACCAGCCCGGGTAGTAGTAGTACGGCGCAACCTTGTTGAACCCCAGTTTCTGGTCGTCGTAGGGCCCGACCCATTCCGCAGCATCAATGCTGCGCTGGTGCAGGGCCTGGTAAATTTCGCCACCCGGCATATCCAGCGCAACAGCGCCCATCCGGGTCATCACATCGCCCACCAGCCCACCTCCCAGGCGCATCCGCATGCCCTTGAAGTCCGAGACACCCCGGATCTCCTTGAGGTACCAGCCCCCCATCTGCGTACCGGTATTGCCCCCCGCAAAGCTGAGCAGGTTGTAGCCCGCATAAAAGTCGTCCATCAGCCGCCGCCCATTGCCGTGCAGCATCCAGGCATTCATTTGCCGCGCATTGAACCCGAACGGGATGGCCGACCCCAGCGCGAACGCCTGGTTGCGGCCATAGAAGTAATAGGGTGCCGTGTGGGCCATTTCCACCGTGCCGCTTTGCACCGCATCGAGCACATCGAACGCCGGAACCAGCGCTCCCGCGGCATGCACCACGACCTCAAACCGGCCCGCTGACAGGGCGTTGACGGCTTTGGAAAAAACCTCGGCGCCACCGTAAATGGTGTCCAGCGATTTGGGGAAACTGGAAGCCAGGCGCCACCGCACTGCAGCCTGGGCATGCACAGCAGGGGCCAGGCCCGTCGCCAGCACAGAGGCAATGCCCGCATTCCGCAGGGCTGAACGACGATTCATGGGGCTTGAATCCATTGACGGTGCCTCGCCACGCCCCGCTGGTCAGCCCAGGCTGAAATGCCCGCGAATGGCGTTTTCGATGCCGGTGGCGTCCAGCCCTTGCAGCGCGAGCAGTTTGGCCGGATCACCATGCTCGATGAACACATCGGGCAGCCCCAGCTGCAGCACGGGCAACACCACCTTGGCGGCGGCCAGCGCCTCCAGCACGGCGCTGCCCGCGCCGCCCATGATGGCGCCCTCTTCCAGCGTTACGAGCGCATCGTGGCGCGCTGCCACTTCGAGCAGCAGCGCCTGGTCAAGCGGCTTGGCCCAGCGCATGTTCACCACCGTGGCATCCAGGGCCTCTGCCGCCTGCAGCGCCGGATACAGCAAGGTGCCAAAGGCCAGAATCGCAATGCGCGGAGCCCCTGCATCGGCCCCGCCTGCCTTGCGCTCGCGGCGGATTTCGCCCTTGCCGAACGGCAGGCCTTCCAGCCCGCGCAGGGGTGCCACGCCAGCACCGGCACCGCGCGGGTAGCGCACGGCAACGGGATGATCCTGCGCGAACGCAGTGCTCAGCAGCTGGCGGCATTCGCGCTCGTCGGCCGGGCAAGCCATGCTCATGTTGGGAATGCAGCGCACAAAGGGGATGTCGTAGGCGCCCGCATGGGTGGCGCCGTCGGCCCCCACCAGGCCAGCGCGGTCCAGCGCAAACACCACGGGCAGGTTCTGCAGCGCCACGTCGTGGATCATCTGGTCGTAGCCGCGCTGCAAAAAGGTGGAGTAGATCGCCACCACGGGTTTGACGCCCTCGCAGGCCATGCCCGCCGCGAAGGTGATGGCATGCTGCTCGGCAATGCCCACATCGTAGTAGCGGTCGGGAAAGCGCTTTTCAAACTCGACCATGCCCGAGCCTTCGCGCATGGCCGGGGTGATGCCCACCAGCCGGCCGTCCTGCGCCGCCATGTCGCACAGCCACTCGCCAAACACCTGCGTGAAGGTCTGCTTGGGCGCGGCGGTGCTTTTGACCAGGCCCACGGCCGGGTCGAACTTGCCGGGTCCGTGGTAGGCCACGGGATCGGCCTCGGCCAGCTTGTAGCCCTGGCCTTTTTTGGTGACCACATGCAGGAACTGCGGGCCTTTGAGACCCTTGATGTTTTCCAGGGTGGGGATGAGCGAATCGAGGTCGTGCCCGTCGATGGGCCCGATGTAGTTGAAACCGAATTTCTCGAACAGCGTGGCCGGCACCACCATGCCCTTGGCCTGTTGCTCCAGCCGCTTGGCCAGCTCGAGCAGCGGCGGGGCGTTCTTGAGCACGCTCTTGCCCACATTCTTGGCGGCCGCGTAGAACTGCCCGCTCATGAGCTGGGCCAGGTAACGGTTGAGCGCGCCCACGGGCGGGCTGATGCTCATGTCGTTGTCGTTGAGGATGACGAGCAGGTTGGCATCGGCCACACCGGCGTTGTTCAAGGCCTCGAAGGCCATGCCGGCCGTCATGGCGCCGTCGCCGATGATCGCCACGGCATGCCGGTTTTCACCCTTGCGCTGCGCGGCCAGCGCCATGCCCAGGGCGGCCGAGATGCTGGTGCTCGAATGCGCCGTGCCAAAGGTGTCGTAAACGCTTTCCGCTCGCTGCGGAAAACCCGAAATGCCGCCGAGCTGGCGCAGCGTGTGCATGCGGTCGCGCCGGCCGGTCAGTATCTTGTGCGGGTAGGTCTGGTGGCCCACGTCCCACACCAGCCGGTCTTCGGGCGTGTGGAACACATGGTGCAGCGCCACGGTGAGCTCCACGGTGCCCAGGTTGGAGCTCAGGTGCCCCCCCGTCTGGGACACGCTCTGGATCACGAACGCGCGCAGTTCGGTGGCCAGTTGCTTGAGATCGGCGCGCGACAAGTGGCGCAGATCCGCAGGGTCGTTGATGGTCTGCAGCAGGGAGAAGGATGTCGTGGACATTTACTATTATTTTGATAGCTTATGGCGCTTCATACACAAGCGCCAGAGGCCAGTTTGACATTCAATGCATCGGTATCGGACCAGAACGGGGCTTCGTCAATAGGACCGGTTCACCACCATGTCGGCCAGTGCCGCCAGCGCACGCGTGTCGGCCAGGCCCGATGCCGCCAGTGCGGCCTGTGCCTGCGCCAGCAGCTCTTGCGCGTGGGCTTGCGCCGGCGCCAGCCCAAGCAGAGAGACATAGGTGGGCTTGTCGCTCGCGGCATCCTTGCCGGCTGTCTTGCCCAGCGTGGCCGAGTCGGCAACCACATCCAGAATATCGTCCACCACCTGAAACGCCAGACCGAGCGCCGCACCGTAGCCCTCCAGCGCCTTTTGCGCTGTGGCGCCGGCCCCGCCGCAAGCCGCGCCCATCATCACGCTGGCCTGGAGCAGTGCCCCGGTCTTGAGGCGGTGCATCTGGCGCAACTGTTCCTGCGTCAGCGCCAGCCCCACGCTGGCCAGGTCGATCGCCTGACCGCCCGCCATGCCCGCCGAACCGGCCGCGCGCGCCAGCTGGCGGCACAGCGTGGCCTGCACAGCCGGGGGAATGCGCGCGTCGTCGGGCGTGAGCAATTCAAAAGCAAACGCCTGCAGGGCATCGCCCGCCAGCAGGGCCTGCGCCTCGCCAAACTGCACATGCACCGTGGGCTTGCCCCGGCGCAGCACATCGTTGTCCATGCAGGGCATGTCGTCGTGTACCAGCGAATAGGCATGGATCAACTCGACGGCACACGCGGCGCGCAGCGCCGCTTCATCCATCCCGGCGCGCAGGGTCGCCTCGTCCATTCCGGCGCGCAGCGCGGTGTCGCTCCCCGTAGGGCCAGCCCCGTTATGCACCGCCTCATAGGCCGCAAGCACCAGCAGCGGTCGCAGGCGCTTGCCGCCGTCGAGCACTGCGTAGCGCATGGCCTCGCCCAAGCCGGCAGGGGCGCCCTCGCCCACCCACTGGCCCAGTGCCCGCTCGACCCGATCAAGGTGATGGCGGCTCCAGCCGGCCAGATCAAAAGCGGCCGGGATGCTGCGCTGCACGGCCATCATTCCTGCGTCCATGGCTGCAGCGTGCCTTCGTCGAGCACCTTGATCTGGTCCTGCACCGCGTCGAGCCGGTGGCGGCAAAAGGCCAGCAGGGTGGCCCCGCGCTGGTAGCCGGCCAGCATCTGGTCCAGCGGCAGCTGGCCCGACTCGATGCGGCCCACGAGCTGCTCCAGCTCTTCCAGCGCCGCTTCATAGCTGGCAGGTTCGGCGGGTGGGGCGTTGGAGGCAGAGGCCTTGGGCATGGGCAGGAGGGCAGTAGTTGCGCGGGTGAAACGAACGATTTTAGGCGCAGCGCCTGGAACGGTGCAGCCACCTGCGCGCCAGGGATGACCTGCATAACCCTCGCGTATCTGTTGGTAGCGCGGATCGGGATGGGCCGCAAGACGTCTTTTTGCTGCCAATAGCCGGGCTATTGGCAAGAAAAGCAACGCAGCGGGTCGCCCGAGACCGCGCTGTCACAGACCGCAGGGAGTTATACAGCTCACCCCTTGGGGCTTTGCACCCGCGTTGCGGCGGCACGCATCTGCGGCGCGCCCCCCTCAGCCGGGCAGCGGCCACCGGCCGTACCGTGATTGGCAATACACGCATGGGGGGTGCGGGAATAACCCCACCGCCTATAATCCCATTCCCATCGAGCCGGCTAGTCACCTAGCCGGTTTTCTTTTTCCAAATGCGCCCCGGCGCACCTCCCTGTGGGGAGTCTTTAGGTCAGGTCACCCATGTCTGATTTAAGTCTTCGACTGCAGCAGGCCGCAAGCCAACTACCAGTTTCAAGCTACTTTGACGAGGCGCTGTTCCAGCGCGAATTGGAAACCATCTTCCAGCGCGGGCCCCGCTATGTGGGGCACCAGCTTTCCGTGCCCAACGCGGGCGACTACCACGCCCTGCCCCAGGAGGGCGAAGGGCGCGCGCTGGTGCGCAATGCCCAGGGCGGCGTGGAGCTGATCTCCAACGTCTGCCGCCATCGCCAGGCCGTCATGCTCAAGGGCCGCGGCTCGCTCAACACCCAGCAAAAGGGCAGTGCGGGCGGCAACATCGTGTGCCCGCTGCACCGCTGGACCTACAAGGCCAGCGGCGAGCTGCTGGGCGCGCCGCATTTCGCGCACGATCCCTGCCTGAACCTCAACAACTACCCGTTGCACGACTGGAACGGGCTGCTGTTTGAAGACAACGGCACCAACGTGGCGGCCGACCTGGCAGGCATCGGCCCGCGCGCCGACCTCGACTTCACGGGCTTTGCGCTCGATCGCATCGAGCTGCATGAGTGCAACTACAACTGGAAGACCTTCATCGAGGTCTATCTGGAGGACTACCACGTCGGCCCCTTCCACCCGGGTCTGGGGCATTTCGTCACCTGCGACGACCTGCGCTGGGAGTTCGGCAAGAACTACTCGGTGCAGACCGTGGGAGTGGCCAACCGCCTGGGCAAGGCCGGCAGCCCCGTGTATGAACGCTGGCACGAGGCGCTGCTGGCCTACCGCAATGGCGTGCCGCCATCGCATGGCGCCATCTGGCTCACGCTGTACCCGCACATCATGGTCGAGTGGTATCCGCATGTGCTCACCGTGTCCACGCTGCACCCGGTCAGCCCCACCAAGACACTGAACATGGTGGAGTTCTACTACCCCGAGGAAATCGCGGCCTTCGAGCGCGAATTCGTCGAGGCGCAGCAGGCCGCCTACATGGAAACCTGCATCGAGGACGACGAGATCGGCGAACGCATGGATGCGGGCCGCAAGGCATTGCTGGCGCGCGGCGACAACGAAGTGGGCCCTTACCAGAGCCCCATGGAAGATGGCATGCAGCACTTTCACGAGTGGTATCGCGAGGCCATGGGCACGGCGACGCCAAAGGGCTGAATACGGCGCCCAAACGCGCCCAATACGCCAGACAGCGCCTCTTCGCTCTTATTACAATAGCTGCCAACGCTTGCCAATCAAGCGCTGGCGGCTTTTTTCTTTTCAACCCTGTTTATTCACCTGATTCCATGCAAGCCCTCTGGATGGTGCTGGCCGCGTTCCTGTTCGCAAGCATGGGCGTATGCGTCAAGATCGCTTCGGCCCATTTCAACGCGGCCGAACTGGTCTGCTATCGCGGCCTCATCGGCATCGTGATCCTGTGGCTGCTGGCCCGCTCCCAGCGCGTGACGCTGGCCACCCGCTACCCCGGCATGCACGCCTGGCGCAGCCTGGTGGGCGTGGCGTCGCTGGGCGCCTGGTTCTACGCCATTGCCCACCTGCCGCTGGCCACCGCCATGACGCTCAACTACATGAGCAGCGTCTGGATCGCCGCCTTTCTGGTGGGCGGCGCGCTGCTGGCCTGGCGCCCTTCGGCCGCATCGCCGCGCCCGGCGTTCCAGGGCCCGCTGGTGCTGACGGTGCTGACCGGCTTTGTCGGCGTGGTGATGATGCTGCGCCCCAGCCTTGAGCAGAACCAGGCCTTTGCCGGCCTGATCGGACTCATGTCGGGCATGACAGCCGCCTTTGCCTACATGCAGGTGGTGGCCCTGTCGCGGCTGGGCGAGCCCGAGTCGCGCACGGTGTTCTATTTTGCGGTGGGCTCGGCCGTGGCTGGTGGCGCGGCCCTGCTGGTCACCGGCACGTCGCCCTGGCCCGGCTGGCCCGCGCTGTGGCTGCTGCCCATCGGGGTGCTGGCAGCGGGCGGGCAGCTATGCATGACCCGCGCCTATGCCAGCGCCAAAACCCAGCGCGGCACCCTGGTGGTGGCCAACCTGCAGTATTCGGGCATTGTGTTTGCGGCCATTTACAGCGTGGCGCTGTTTGGCGACCAGATTCCGCCCATGGGCTGGATCGGCATGGTGCTGATTGTGGGCAGCGGCATCGTGGCCACCGTGCTGCGCACCCGCGCCGCGCCAGGGGCGCCGGCCGAGGAACATTGACACAATGGGGTCCGTCCGTTTGACCGGGTGCCCGTGCGCCCCACAGCCCATGACCTACACCACCCTGATTTCCGCCACCGACCTGCAGTCCCTGATCGCCAGCGGTGCGCCGCTGATGGTGTTTGACTGCAGCTTTGACCTGACCCAACCTTCGGCGGGCGCACAACAATACGCCGATGCCCACATCCCCGGCGCCACTTACGCCAACCTGGACACCGACCTGAGCGCCCGGCATGGCGCGCCCGGCGCCACGGGCACCGTCACCGCGCAAGAGGCCGATGAACCTGCCTCGGGCGGCCGCCACCCGCTGCCCAGCCGCGAACGCTTTGCCATGTGGCTGTCGAGCGTGGGCTTTGCCAATGGCATGCAGGCCGTGGTGTACGACCGCAACGGCGCCAACTACTGTGGCCGCCTGTGGTGGATGCTCAAATGGGCGGGGCACGATGCCGTGGCCGTGCTCGACGGCGGCCTGCAGGCCTGGCAGGCGGCCGGCGGTGCCCTCGCCAGTGGCGCCGAACCCGCACGATTCCAGTCCAACTTCGAGCTCCGCGCCCCTCTGCGCCCACTGGCCAGCGCGGCCGATGTGCAGGCCGCATTGCAGCAACCGGGCCAGACGCTGATTGATGCCCGGGGCGCGCCCCGCTACCGCGGCGAAGTGGAACCGCTGGACCCGGTGGCCGGGCATATTCCGGGCGCCCTCAATCGCCCGTTCACCGAAAACATCGGCGCCGACGGCCGCTTCAAGCCGGCCGCCGTGTTGCGCGCTGAGTTCGAGGCCTTGCTGGCGGGCCGCGACCCGGCCACCGTGGTCCACCAGTGCGGCAGCGGCGTGAGCGCCCTGCCCAACATGCTGGCCATGGAAGTGGCCGGACTCGGAAAAACCACGCTTTTTGCGGGCAGCTGGAGCGAATGGTGCAGCGACCCGTCGCGCCCGGTGGAGCGCGGGTAACGCCTGACGACGGTTTTTTGCAGCAGGCCGCTGGCCTACCAAGGGGGCGATGGGGCTGCGGCGCGTGTAAGGCAAATTCCTACAAGCCCCACCCCGAAACCAGACGCGCGGCACAGCCAAACCCCGACTTAATTTTTGATTGGGGCAGTTTCACAATCCATTTCAACGGATCACGCAAAACCTGCAGTCAGCAGGCAACGCAAGAACCGGCCCAGAAAAGGAAAGCTGCCATGACCAACGAACAACTGCTCGCCGAAATTCGCGAAGCCAACCTCACGTACCTGATGCTGGCGCAAAACCTCATTCGCCACGACAAGGCCGAAGCAGTGTTCCGCTTGGGGCTGAACGAAGACGCCGCCGACATTCTGGCATCGCTGTCGGCCGCGCAAGTGCTCAAACTGGCCTCCCGCAACACGCTTCTTTGCAGCTTCCGGGTGGACGACAACCTGGTGTGGAGCTTGCTGACCAACCACTCGGCCAAGAAAGTGGGCAACGAAGCCACCAACACGCTGCACGCCAACATCCTGATGGCCAGCCGCGTGTCGGAAGTGCTCTGATCCTGCATTGCCTCTCTCGCATCCCGCGTCCCGCCGATCGCCACCGAAAGCCTCCATGTCCGCCACGCCAGCCACCCCCAAAGCCCCCGCCAAGAGCGTTCTGAACGAATCCAAGCAGATCGCACGCGCTGCGATGCTGATCGAGATGGGCGCGCGCATGCAGGTGCTCGAATCGGAAACCACGCTGTCGTATGAACGCTTGATCCGCCTGTACAAGGAGATCGCGGGCAAGTCGCCGTCCAAGGGCCAGCTGCCGTTTTCCACCGACTGGTTCCTCACCTGGCAGGAAAACATCCACAGTTCGCTGTTTTTGAATATCTACGAATACCTGTCCAAGGGCGTAGACCTGGACTCGGTGGAGTTGCTGACCAAGGCCTACCGCCTCTACAACGAACAAGTGGCCACGGCCGAGATCGAGCCCCTGCTGTCGTTCACCCGCGCCTGGCGCCTGGTGAAGTTTGTGGATGCCGGCATGCTCACGCGCACCAAATGCGCCGAATGCAGCGGCCAGTTTGTCACCGAGCTGTATGAAAATCGCCACTTCACCTGCGGCCTGTGCAACCCACCCGCACGCGCCGGCAAGAGCAAGACCGCTGGCGCGCTGATGCTGCACTGAAATTCGAGCCAAATTGGCTTATAGCGCTTACCAATAAAGCGTTAGAAGCTATCAATTGATGAGCAATCCAGTCACAGACCGACCACGTCACGGCGCAGCCAGCAGGGCGCGCACATCCTCATCCATCGGCACCGCATAGTCGTGCGCAGCCAGCACGGCGTCGCCTGGCGGGCCGATCAGCTTCAGGCTGACATACAGCTGGCGCGCCGACACGGCATAGGCGCCCACCACCGCGGCCTGCGCCCCCTGGGTTCGGAAGGCGTCGCGCAACGCGCGGGGCCGCAGCAGTTCGCCCTGATCGCGCGGCACCACGGGCGCGTCCCGCAACGCCATCTCGGTGACCAGCACACCGCGCTGCACCATGCGGCCAGCGATCTGCCCGGCCACGATGCGCCCCAGGCGCGATGATTCGGAAGGCCGGTCCACATTCACCATCGTGCCCACCACCACGGGCTGGGCTGGATCCAGGACCACGGTCTTCAGCAGCGCATCGGTGGCACGGTAGCTGGTCTCCACCAAATTGCCGCGCAGCATGGCGTCCACCGTGGTGCCCAGCGTGGGGCCGTATTTTTCGCCGTAGTAATAGCCTGAGCAACCTGGCAAGGCGGCGGCGCCCAGCAGACAGGCGGCCACCAGCGCCCAGCGTTTCATGCCCTCACCACCGTGCAGGAACAGAACGGCACGGGCTGGAGCGGGTGCGGCCTCGCGGGAGGGCGCATCCGGTCGCCGCTCTTGACGAAGTACGAGAGCCAAAAAGTTCACGCGGGTACGCATCGAGCGCCATGTGTCAGCTTGCATCGGGCCATGCTAGCGACAAGCCCCTGGGACCAACCCACAAACAACAGGGGTTTTGGGGCGCACTTTCGCCCCACCCGCAGACAGGCGACGGCCGCCTACATGACAAGCACGGCGGCTGCCGCACAATCCGCGCATGACCGAGCCCACAGAGCCCCTCCAGCCCCCGTCCCCGTTCCTCCGCCCGCCGCCGCCGGCCCGCGGTCACCCTCGCGGCGCCCGCGCCGCCGGCATCCAGTCCACCGCGTCTGCGCGCTCCGCTGATGCTGCAAACGCCCGTGGATGTGCGCAATCTGTCGCTGGCACTGCTGGCGCTGTTTGCCAGCGTGGCCCTGCTGCATTGGGCGAGCGCGGTATTCATCCCCATCATGCTGAGCCTGCTGCTGACCACGGCGCTGCGGCCGGTCGTGGATGTCCTGCAGCGCTGGCATGTGCCGCGCTGGCTGGGCTCTGGCGTTTTACTGATAGCCCTGTTGACGGGTGTGGCCAGCGCGGCCTGGTCGCTCAGCGACGGGGCCGTCGAGCTGGTCAACTCCATGCCGGTGGCCGCCAAGAAGGTGCGTGACAGCCTGCGCCAGCGCTCCGGTGGCGACAGCGCGCTCGACACCATGCAGAAAGCCGCCACACAGATCGAGCAGGCGGCCGCCGAAACCAGCTCTGCCACGCCCACGCGCCGGGGTGTGCAGCGCGTGGTGATCGAGCGGCCTTCGTTCAACATCCGCGACTACCTCTGGAGCGGCACCATGGGCCTGATGTCGGCCCTGGGGCAGCTCACCGTGGTGGTGTTTCTCACCTTCTTCTCGCTGGCGTCGGGCAACCTGTTTCGGCGCAAGCTGGTGCGCATCGCGGGCACCAGCCTGGAGCGCAAGAAGATCACCATGCAGGTGCTCAATGAGATCACCGCGCAAATCCAGAGCTACCTGCTGGTGCAGGTGTTCACCAGCGTTCTTGTGGGCATAGCCACCGGGCTGGCTTTCTGGGCCCTGGGGCTGGAAAACGCGGCCGTGTGGGCCGTGCTGGCGGGGGTGCTCAACCTCGCGCCCTACATCGGTTCGGTGCTGGTCACCGGCGCATCGGCGCTGGTGGCGTTTTTGCAGTTTGGCTCGGTGGACATGGCGCTGGCCATCGGCGGGGCCTCATTGCTCATCCACACCATCGTGGGCCAGCTCATCACGCCCTGGCTCACCAGCCGCGCCAGCAGCATGAGCCCCGTGGCGGTGTTTGTGAGCGTGCTCGCCTGGGGCTGGCTGTGGGGCCTGTGGGGGCTGCTGCTAGGCATCCCGGTGATGATGGCCGTGAAGGCGGTGTGTGACCGGGTGGAGGATTTGAAGGCGGTAGGGGAGCTGCTGGGAGACTGAACACCTCGGAACGTGTTCACGATCTCAGCAACACCACCCGCATCAACCCGTGTTGCGCAGCCCTGCGGCAATGCCGTTGATGGAGATGTGGATACCCGTCTGCACGCGCTCGTCGCCCTGGCCCGCGCGCCAGCGGCGCACCAGCTCCACCTGGAGGTGGTGCAGCGGGTCGATGTAGGGAAAGCGGTGCTTGATGGAGCGGGCCAGCGCCGTGTTGTGCGCAAGGCGCTGCTTGTCGCCGGTGATGCGGGTCAGCGCATCGGCCGTGCGGTGCCATTCGGCCTCGATGGCGCTGAACACCTTCTTGCGCAGGCGCGTGTCGGTCACCAGTTCGCTGTAACGCGATGCCAGCGCCAGGTCGCTCTTGGCCAACACCATGTCCATGTTGGACAGCAGCGTGCGAAAGAACGGCCACTGGCGGTACATCCTTTGCAACAGCGCCAGCTGGGTCTTGGGGTCCTTGCCTTCCAGGTTGACGAACGCTTCCACGGCGGCACCAAAGCCGTACCACCCCGGCAGCGTGAGGCGGCACTGGCCCCAGCTGAAGCCCCAGGGAATGGCGCGCAGATCCTCGATCTTCTGGCTGGCCTTGCGCGACGCCGGCCGCGAGCCGATGTTGAGCTCGGCAATCTCGCGGATGGGCGTGGCGTTGAAAAAATAGTCGGTAAAGCCCGGGGTGTCGTACACCAGCGCGCGGTAGGCGCCCATGCTGTCCTGCGACAGCTGCGCGGCCGCATCCAGAAACGCCTTGGTGGCCGATTTGGTGGGTTGCAGCAGCGTGGCTTCGAGCGTGGCGGCGACCAGGGTTTCAAGGTTGCGCCGGCCGATCTCGGGGTTGGCGTACTTCGATGCAATCACCTCGCCCTGCTCGGTCAGCCGGATCTGGCCACGCACGGTGCCCGGCGGCTGGGCCAGGATGGCCTGGTAGCTCGGGCCGCCGCCCCGGCCCACGGTGCCGCCACGGCCATGGAACATGCGCAGCTGGATGCCATGGCTGGTATCGAGCTCGTCAAACAATTCCACCAGCGCAATCTCGGCGCGGTACAGCTCCCAGTTGCTGGTGAAGATGCCGCCGTCCTTGTTGCTGTCGGAATAGCCCAGCATGATGTCCTGCTCGCCGCCGCTGCGCTGCACAAGCCCCGCCACGCCGGGCAGGGCATAGAACTCGCGCATGATGGGCGCGGCATTGCGCAGGTCTTCGATGGTCTCGAACAGTGGCACCACGATGAGGTCGTTGCGGGCCTCGGCATCCAGCGTGCTGCGCAGCAGGCCCACTTCCTTTTGCAGCAGCAGCACTTCCAGCAGGTCGCTCACCGCCTCGGTGTGGCTGATGATGTAGTGGCGAATCGCCTCATGGCCAAAGCGCTCGCGCAGCACGCGGGCCGTTTCAAAAATGGCCAGCTCGCCCTGGGTGTGGTTTGAGTAAGCGGCGCCCACCACGCGCAGCGGCCGCGCATCGTTGAGCAGCTTGATCAGCAGCGCGCGCTTGGCGGCCTCTTGCAGGCTGCTGTAGTTCGGTTCGATGCGCGCCGTGGTCAGCAACTCGGCCACCACTTCTTCGTGCTTGTCGGAGCTTTGGCGCAGGTCCACCGTGGCCAGGTGAAAACCGAAAACCTGCACGGCACGGATCAGCGGGTGCAGGCGCTCGGCCGCCAGGGCCTTGCCATGGTGTGATTGCAGCGATGCCTCGATGACGCGCAGGTCGGCCAGAAATTCGTCCGCGCCGGCATAGGCGTTTTGCGGCGCAACGGCATGGCGGGCCGCGTCGCCTCCCGTCAGGTCCTTGAGCGTGGCCGCCAGGCGTGCGTAGATGCCGGTCAGCGCGCGGCGATAGGGCTCGTCCTGCCGGTGCTCGCTGGTGTCGGGCGAGCGCTGGGCCAGCGCCTGCATCTCGGGCGACACGGCCACCAGGCGTGCCGACAGCGACAGCTCGCCGCCCAGAAAGTGCACTTCGGTCAGGTAATGGCGCAGCGCCATGTCGGCCTGGCTGCGCAAGGCATATTGCAGGGTTTGCGCCGTCACATTGGGGTTGCCGTCGCGGTCGCCGCCGATCCACTGGCCCATGCGCAAAAAGCTGTGCACGGGGTACTGGCCCAGCTCGCGCTCCAGATCGGCGTAGATCTTGGGGATCTCGCGCAAAAAGGTGGCTTCGTAATACGACAGGGCGTTCTCGATCTCGTCGGCCACCGTGAGCTTGCTGTAGCGCAGCAGGCGCGTTTGCCACAGCTGGGCCACGCGGGCGCGCAGCAGGGCCTCGTTGGCGGCCAGCTCGCGCGGCGTGAGCGCATCCTTGGCGCTGTTGTAGAGCTGGGCGCGCACCTGGATGTCGTCGCGCACCGCCAGCAACTGGGCGATGTCGCGCTCGGCGTCCAGAATGCTTTTGCGCTGCACTTCGGTGGGGTGGGCCGTGAGCACCGGGGCCACATAGCTGCTGGCCAGCGTCTGCGCAATGGTCTTGGGCGCAATGCCGGCCCAGCGCAGGCGCGACAGGGCCACCTCGATGCTGCCCTCCTGCGTATCGCCCGCGCGCTCGTGCACGGCGCGGCGGCGGATATGGTGGCGGTCTTCGGCCAGGTTGGCCAGGTGGCTGAAATAGGTGAAGGCGCGGATCACGCTCACCGTCTGGTCGCCCGAGAGCGACTTGAGCAGCTTCTTGAGCGCGCGGTCGGCCTCCTGGTCGGCATCGCGGCGGAAGGCCACCGAGAGCTTGCGCACCTGCTCGACCAGTTCGTAGGCCTCCACCCCTTCCTGCTCGCGGATCACGTCGCCCAGAATGCGCCCCAGCAGGCGGATGTCGTCTATCAGGGGCTGGTCCTTGTCGGATCGTTTCATGCGGGTGTCTCCGGATTGAGGGGGCAGCCGGCCACTATCGGCCCACTGCGCAAGCCATCGCGGACACCAGCCACCGGTGCGGGCGCGATGCTAGCATCGCCGTCTGCCCAATGATTACAAATAGGTTACGAACGTGAGCCCGACACAACCCCTTCCCCTGGTGATCGCCACCCGCGAAAGCCGCCTGGCCCTGTGGCAAGCCGAACATGTGCAGGCCCTGCTGCGCGCGCGCGGCCACAGCGTATCGCTGCTGGGCATGACCACCCAGGGCGACCAGATCCTGGACCGCAGCCTCTCCAAGGTGGGCGGCAAGGGCCTGTTCGTGAAAGAGCTGGAAGTGGCGCTCGAAGAAGGCCGCGCCCACATCGCCGTGCACTCGCTCAAGGACGTGCCCATGGAGCTGCCCGAGGGCTTTGCCCTGGCCTGCGTGATGGAGCGCGAAGACCCGCGCGATGCCTTTGTTTCGCCCCACTATGCATCCCTCGATGCCCTGCCCCAGGGCGCGGTGGTGGGGACGTCGAGCCTGCGCCGCCAGGTGCTGCTGCAGGCGCTGCGGCCCGACCTCAAGATCGAGCCGCTGCGTGGCAACCTCGACACGCGCCTGCGCAAGCTCGACGACGGCCAGTACGATGCCATCGTGCTGGCGGCGGCGGGCCTCAAGCGCCTGGGCCTGCAGGACCGCATCCGCACCGAATTCGCCACCACCGACATGCTGCCCGCCGCGGGCCAAGGCGCCCTGGGCATCGAGATCCGCAGCGACCGGCAGGACCTGATGGCAGCATTGGCGCCGCTGGCCCACCAGGAAACCTGGCTCACCGTAACGGCCGAACGCGCCGTGAGCCGCGCCATGGGCGGCAGCTGCTCGATGCCGCTGGCCGCGCATGGCCGGCTGGTGCAGGGCACCCTGCATCTGGATGCCGCCTGGGGCGACCCCGACGGCAGTGCCCCGCTGGTTCACGCCAGCGCCAGCGCCCCGGTCGCCACGCTGGCGGACGCCGATGCCCTGGGTATCGCCATCGCCGCCCGCCTGCGCGCCGGTGGCGCCCGCGCTTCGCACCCTGTCACCGGCTGAGCCCGTGGTGGCGGCCACCCGGGTGATCGTGACCAGGCCAGCGCGCGAAGCGGCGCACTGGGTCGAGCAACTGGGCGCGCGCGGCCTTGCCGCCACGGCACTGCCCCTGATTGCCATCGGGCCCTGCACCGACCCCGCCGCACAGGCCGCACTCGCCCAGGCCCGCGCCCAACTCGGCGGCTACCGTGCCGCCATGTTTGTCAGCGGCAATGCCGTGGATTACTTTTTTGAACAAAAAGAATCAAAAGAGGCCGTAGCGCTTGCGGATAAAGCGCTATCAGCTATCAAAACAAGAGCATGGGCACCCGGCCCCGGAACCGTGCGGGCGCTGATGCGCGCCGGGGTTCCCCGTGATCGCATCGACAGCCCGGCGCCGGATGCCCCGCAGTTTGAATCGGAAACCCTGTGGCAGCAGGTGGCGCCGCAGGTGCGCACCGGCGACCGCATTCTCATCGTGCGTGGCTGCGCCGCAGGGGCAACGCCGGGCCCTGGCCAGGGACGGGACTGGCTGGCGCGCCAGATCGAACAGGCCGGCGCCACGGTGGATTTCGTGGTGACCTACACCCGCGGCGCCCCGCAGCTCACGCCCGAACAGACCGCGCTGGCCCATACGGCGGCAGGCGACGGATCGTGGTGGCTTTTGAGCAGCTCGGAGGCCCTCACGCACCTGGCCAGCGCCGCGCCGGGCCTCCCGCTGCACGCAGCGCGCGCCCTGGCCACGCACCCGCGCATTGCGCAAGCCGCACGCGCCGCCGGCTTTGGACACGTACTGGAATGCCGACCGGCATTAGAAGACGTGGTGGCCTCGATAGAATCGGCGGCATGAGCCCCGAGCCCCATACCGACCCGTCCGTCACAGCCGCCCCAGGCACACCGGTGACCGCTGCCGCGCCCGGCGCAGGCTCGGCGGCAGGCATGGCCCACACCGCGACGCCGCGGCACACCGGCACCTACCTGCTGGGCGCGGTGGCCCTTGCCGCGCTGATCAGCAGCGGGCTGTTGTGGCAAAAGCTGAACACCATCCAGGAGCAGCTCGCGCGCCAGTCGGCCGATGCGGGTGCACAGGCCATCGAGGCGCGTACCGTGGCGCGCCAGGCGGAAGAACTGGTGCGCGACACCGCCGCGCGCCTGTCGGTCACAGAAGCACGAGTGGGCGAAGTGGCGCTGCAGCGCAGCCAGCTCGAAGAACTCATGCAAAGCCTGTCGCGCTCGCGCGACGAAAACCTGGTGGTCGATATCGAATCGGCCATCCGCCTGGCGCAACAGCAGACCCAGCTCACCGGAAGCCTTGAACCCCTGGTGGCCGCCCTCAAAAGCGCCAACCAGCGCATCGAGCGCGCCGCACAGCCCCGCCTGGCCCCCGTGCAACGTGCCATCGGCCGCGACCTGGACCGCCTCACCCGTGCCACCGTGACCGACACCGCCGGCCTGCTGGCCCGTCTTGATGACCTGGTGCGCCAGGTGGACGAGCTGCCCGTGCAGAACGCCGTGGCGCAGGCGGCCGCAACACGCCGGCTGGCAGCCGCCACCCCTGGGCCCGGTGCACAGGGCGCATCGGGTGCAACCGCGCAGGCAGGCCAGGCCTGGTGGCAAACCACGCTGCAGCGCAGCTGGGAAGTGGTGCGCGACGAGGCCCGCAACCTGGTGCGTGTGAGCCGCATCGACCAGCCCGAGGCCATTTTGCTGGCCCCGAGCAAACCTTCTTCCTGCGCGAAAACCTCAAACTCAAGTTGCTCAACGCCCGCCTGGGCGTGCTGGCGCGCCAGTTTGAATCGGCCCGCGCCGACCTGGCGGCTGCCGCGGCGGCGCTCAACAAGTATTTCGACCCGTCCTCGCGCCGCACCCAGGCGGCAGCCGCCGTGCTGCAAACCGCCCAGGCCAGCATGAAGGCCGCCGAGCTGCCCCGTCTGGATGAAACCCTCTCCGCACTGGCCACGGCCGCTGCGGGAAGATGATGACTCCCCCTGAGTCGCTTCGCGCCTTCCCCCAAAGGGAGACGACGCCCTCACTGCAGGGCGGCCCTTGCGCGGCGTCCCTGGCCTGTGCTGCGCCAGTTTCGCCGGCTGCGGGTGCACGCGAAGAAGCATTGGATAACTGATATGCGCGCTGCACTCTGGCTTCTGGCGTTGTTTGGCGTGGCCGTGGCTGCGGCCCTGTTTGCGGGCAACAACCAGGGCACTGTCACGCTGTACTGGCCCCCTTATCGAATCGACCTGTCCCTGAACATGGTCGTTTTGCTGCTGGTGGGCGGCTTTGTTACGGTGTACATGGCGCTGCGTGCGCTGGCCGCCATGCTCGAATTGCCCCACCAGGCCCGCCGGTGGCGCGTGCAGCAGAAAGAACGCGCCATGCACGGCGCCATGCTCGATGCTTTGACGCACATGCTTGCCGGTCGCTTCATCCGCTCGCGCAAGGCGGCCCTGGCCGCGTTGACCCAGGAAGAAGCGCTCACATCCGCCAGCGAAAAAGTGCCTCACGGCCACCACCTGAGGGCGCTGGCACACATGGTGGCCGCCGAGAGCTCCCATGCGCTGCAGGACCGCCCCACGCGCGACCGCCATTTGCAGCAGGCCCTGGACCAGGCCCCGGCAGGCGGCACCGCCCAGGAGCAAGAGCTGCGCGAAGGCGTGCAGATGCGTGCTGCGCGATGGCACCTGGACGACCGCGATGCCGGCACAGCGCTTGAGCGGCTTGCCGCCCTGCCGCAGGGCGCCGCCCGGCGCACGCTGGCGCTGCGCATCAAGCTCAAGGCCAGCCGCCTGGCACGGCAGACAAACGACGCGCTGGACACCGCGCGCCTGCTCGGCAAGCACCATGCCTTCTCGGCGGACGCTGCCCAAAGCATCGTACGTGGCCTGGCCACCGAGCTCATCAGCAGCGCACACGACACGGCCCAGCTGCAGCAGATCTGGCTGCAACTGGAGCAATCCGAGCGCACCATGCCGGAGCTGTCCATCCACGCCGCCCAGCGGCTGGCAGCCTTGGGGGGCGAATCCACACAGGTGAGGGCCTGGCTGCTGCCGGCGTGGGAACGCATGGTGACGCTGCCCGACGCCCTGCCCGACTACCAGGCACTCAAGCTGGTTCGCACCCTCGAATCAGGCATGGACACCCTGGACGCCACCTGGCTGGCCCGCCTCGAATCCGCGCAACTGGCCAATCCGCGCGACGCCCGCCTGCAATATCTGGCGGGCGTAGCCTGCCTGAAACGCGAGCTGTGGGGCAAATCGCAGCAATTGCTGACCCAGGCCACCACGCATCTGCCCGATGCCAGCCTGCGCGCCAGCGCCTGGCGCCATCTTGCCGAACTGGCAGAGCAGCGCAATGACGGCGAGGCCGCAACAGCAGCCTGGAAAAAGGCCGCGCTCGCGCATTGACGCAGCGCTGACGCCAAGGGCCGACACCGTGGTTGTCGGCCTTATCCCTCGTGGCTCGCGTGTGCAGAGCGTTGGGGAACTTTGAGCGTAGCCACTCGCTCAATTCAGTTATTTTGAACTGAGCCGTCAATTCCCCTGAAGCCCGCAAGTGCTGTGGCTTCTTAAACTTGGTTCTTCGATTCACGGCACCTGAAGGCCCCGCTTGCGCACAACCCGCAACTTGGCAACCCAGGCCGCTTTCACCGCCTTCACCGAAATGCCCCATTCCCATCAAAGCCAGGCCCAGACCGCCCCGCGCTACACCCGCACCGCCATGCTGCTGCACTGGCTGCTGGGCATGGCGCTGGTCACCCTGTTTGGTGTCGGCCTGTACATGGCCGACCTGCCGTTCTCACCCCAGCGGCTGAAGCTCTACAACTGGCACAAGTGGGCAGGCGTCAGCATCCTTGCACTTTCGTTGCTGCGCCTGGTCTGGCGGCTGGCGCACCGGCCGCCGCAGTTGCCGGCACAGGTGAAAAAAGCCATGCCACGGTGGCAGCAACTGGCGCACCACGGCGCACACCATCTGCTGTACCTGCTGTTTTTCGCCGTGCCGCTGCTGGGCTGGGCCTACAGCTCGGCGGCGGGCTTTCCCATCGTGTTTTTCGGACTATGGCAATTGCCCGACTTCGTTGCTGCCAGCCCGGAACTGGCCGACGCCCTGAAACCACTGCACAAGCTCAGCGCGTTCGCCATGGCCGCTCTCGTGCTGGTGCATGTGGCAGCCGCAGTGAAGCACCACTTCGTTGACCGTGACGGACTGCTGCTGCGCATGTTGCCAGGCCGCCATTGATTTCCCCCCCGCCATTGCCCCAATTTTCAGGAGTTCGTCCATGCAGATTGCTTCTTTCTTCTCAGCCCTGGCCTTGGGCAGCGCCGCCTTGCTGGCGGCCCAGCCGGCGCTGGCACAGCAAAAACTGGTGCCCGCCCAGAGCGCGGTGCAATTCACCGCACGCCAGATGGGCGTACCCCTGGAAGGCCATTTCAAGAAGTTCGATGCGCAGGTCAGCTTTGACCCCGCCAAGCTGGCCACGAGCAAGATCGCCTTCACGGTGGACACCGGCAGCGCCACCCTGGGCTCGCGCGAAACCGACGCCGAACTGCCCAAGCCAACCTGGTTCAACGTGCCCCAGTTCCCGCAGGCCACCTTCCAGTCCAGCGCCATCAAGGCCCTGGGCGCAGGCAAGTTTGAAGTGGCCGGCAAGCTCAGCATCAAGGGCGTGGCCCGCGATGTGATCGTGCCTGTAACACTGGTGCAAAACGGCGCCACCACCATCGCCACCGGCTCGCTGCCGCTCAAACGCCTGGCATTCAAAATCGGCGAGAACGAGTGGGCCGACACCTCCATGGTGGCCGACGATGTGCAGGTGAAGTTCAAGCTGGCACTCAGCGGCGTCGGCAAGCTCTGACCGATTTTTTCCTTCCCCCCCTTTTTTCCGTCCTTTTCATCCAGGAGTTTTTTGATGCGCAAATCCCTTTTCGCCCTCGCTGCCACTGCCGTTCTGGCCACTGCCGCCCACGCAGCACCCGCCAACTACGCCATTGACCCCACGCACACCTTTGCCACCTTCGAGATCGGCCACTTTGGCGCTGCCGTGAACCGTGGCCGCTTTGACAAGAAGGAAGGCACCGTGCAGTTCGACAAGGCGGGCAAGAGCGGCAAGGTCGAGATCGCGTTCGACGTCGCTTCGGTCAACACCGGCACCGCAGCCTTTGACAAGCACCTGCAAAGCGCCGAACTGCTGGACGCCGCCAAGCACCCCACGGCCAAGTTTGTCTCGGACAAGTTCCATTTCAACGGCGACAAGGTCACTGCCGTGGACGGCAAGCTGACGCTGCTGGGCAAGACCCAGCCGGTCACGCTCAAGGCCAACCAGTTTGCCTGCTACGACAACCCCATGCTCAAGCGCGAAGTGTGCGGTGGCGACTTTGAAACTACCATCGACCGCACGGCTTTTGGCGTGAACTACGGCATCGACTGGGGCTTCCCCAAGAACGTGCGCCTTGTGCTGCAGATCGAAGCCGTCAAGCAATAAGCCCGGCCCCCTGTGGGGCTGATGCAGGCGCCCTACCCCGCCGGGGCGGGCGCCTTTTTTCTTCACTTTCGAGGCACTCTCATGCACATTGATCTCTCCGGAAAAACCGCCCTCATCACCGGCGCCAGCGCTGGCATTGGCCTGGCCATTGCGCGCGGACTGGCCCAGGCCGGTGCCCGCGTGACCCTGAGCGCCCGCGATGCCGGGCGCCTGAACGCCGCCGTGGCGGCCTTGCAGGCCGACGGCCTGCAAGCCCAGGGCATTGCCGCCGATCTGGCCACGGCAGCCGGCTGCCAGGCCCTGATCGCGGCGCTGCCAGACACCGACATCCTGGTCAACAACCTGGGCATCTACGGCACGCAGGACTTTTTTGCCATCAGCGATGCCGACTGGGAAAACTTTTTCCAGACCAATGTGATGAGCGGCCTGCGCCTGTCGCGCCACTATGCGCAGGGCATGAAGGCACGCGGCTGGGGCCGCATCCAGTTCATCTCCAGCGAATCGGCCGTCAACATCCCGGCCGACATGGTGCACTACGGCGTGAGCAAGTCGGCCGTGCAGGGCCTGTCGCGCGGGCTGGCCAAGGTGCTGGCGGGCAGCGGCGTCACGGTCAACACCATCCTGCCCGGCCCCACGCGCACCGAAGGCGTGGTGGGATTCATGGCCAACCTGGCGCGGGAGCAAGGCATTACGGTGGCCGAGATGGAAGTGCGCTTCTTCCGCGAAAACCGCCCGTCCAGCCTGATTGGCCGCTTTGCCACCCCCGAAGAAGTGGCCAACCTGTGTGTCTATGCCGCCTCGCCCCAGGCCAGCGCCACCACCGGCGCGGCTCTGCGCGTGGAAGGCGGGATTGTCGAGAGCATTCTTTGATCAGGCACCTGCGGCGCGCCAGGCACAGTGGTGCCATGAGCGCGCCGCAGACGACTTGGACACTCCGTATTTAATAGCTGCTGGCGCTTTCCAATCAAGCGCCAGCGGCCAAAAACACCCAAAATGGCGCGGCGCTGCCGGTCTGTGCGGGCAGGCCGGTAAAATCATTGCATCCCGCCCCCAGTCAACCTGACGGCATCCTTGGATCGTAAAAACGTTCTTTGGGGATGCCGTTTTCATTTGCGATCCCGCCATGAGCGACACCACTGCACAACCCGGCCTCGACAGCCTCTCCAAGTCCTTCGAACCCGCCGCCCTGGAAGCCCACTGGGGTCCCGAGTGGGAGCGCCGCGGCTACGGCGCGGCGGGCTTTCGGGGCACGGGCGCGCCAAAGGCGGGCGAGCCGGCCTTCTCCATCCAGTTGCCGCCACCCAACGTGACGGGCACGCTGCACATGGGCCATGCGTTCAACCAGACGATCATGGACAGCCTGACGCGCTACCACCGCATGCGCGGGTTCAACACCGCCTGGGTGCCCGGCACCGACCACGCCGGCATTGCCACGCAAATCGTGGTGGAGCGCCAGCTGCAAGAACAAGGCGTCAGCCGCCACGACATGGGCCCCACGCCCCCCGAGGCGCGCAAGAACTTCGTTGCCAAGGTGTGGGAGTGGAAAGAAAAAAGCGGCAACACCATCACCACGCAGATGCGCCGCATGGGCGACAGCGTGGACTGGAGCCGCGAATACTTCACCATGGACGACAAGCTCAGCAAAGTCGTCACCGAGACCTTTGTGCGCCTGTACCAGCAGGGCCTGATTTACCGAGGCAAACGCCTCGTGAACTGGGACCCCAAGCTCCAGTCCGCCGTGTCCGACCTGGAAGTCGAGAACGAAGAAAAAGACGGCTCGCTGTGGCACATCGCCTACCCGCTGGCCGACGGCTCGGGCCAACTGGTGGTGGCCACCACGCGCCCCGAAACCATGCTGGGCGACGTGGCCGTGATGGTGCACCCCGAGGATGAGCGCTACAAGCACCTGATCGGCCAGATGGTCAACCTGCCGCTGTGCGACCGCCAGATTCCGGTGATTGCAGACGACTACGTGGACAAGGAATTCGGCACCGGCGTGGTCAAGGTCACGCCCGCGCACGACCAGAACGACTATGCCGTGGGCCAGCGCCACAAGCTGCCCATGATTTGCGTGCTGACGCTGCAAGCCACCGTCAACGAAAACGCACCCGCCAAATACCAAGGCATGGACCGCTTCGTGGCCCGCAAGGCCGTGGTGGCCGACCTCGAAGCCCTGGGCCTGTTGATCGAAACCAAGAAGCACAGGCTCATGGTGCCGATTTGCACCCGCACCGGCCAGGTGGTCGAGCCCATGCTGACCGACCAGTGGTTTGTGGCTATGAGCAAGGAGGCAAAAGAAGGTACGGGCGATGCCACCGGCAAATCCATCGCACAAAAGGCCATCGACGCCGTGGCCAGCGGCCAGGTGAGCTTCGTGCCCGAAAACTGGGTCAACACCTACAACCAGTGGATGAACAACATCCAGGACTGGTGCATCAGCCGCCAGCTGTGGTGGGGCCACCAGATTCCGGCCTGGTACGACCAAGACGGCAACGTGATCGTGGCGCGCAACGAAGCCGAGGCGCAGGCCAAGGCCCCAGGCAAGCAGCTGCGCCGCGACGAGGACGTGCTCGACACCTGGTACTCGTCCGCGCTGGTTCCCTTCTCGACCATGGGCTGGCCCGAGCAGGGCACCACCGAAACCGACGACTTCAACCTGTACCTGCCCAGCAGCGTGCTGGTGACGGGCTACGACATCATCTTCTTCTGGGTCGCCCGGATGATCATGATGACCACGCACTTCACCGGCCGCGTACCGTTCAGGCATGTCTACATCCACGGCCTGGTGCGCGATGCGCAGGGCAAGAAGATGAGCAAGAGCGAGGGCAACGTGCTAGACCCGGTGGACCTGATCGACGGCATTGCGCTCGAACCCCTGCTCGACAAGCGCACCACCGGCCTGCGCAAGCCCGAGACCGCGCCCCAGGTGCGCAAGAACACGCAAAAGGAATTCCCCGAAGGCATCCCCGCCTATGGCGCCGACGCGCTGCGCTTCACCTTTGCCGCGCTGGCATCGCTGGGCCGCAGCATCAACTTCGACAGCAAGCGCTGCGAGGGCTACCGCAACTTCTGCAACAAGCTCTGGAATGCCAGCCGCTTCGTGCTGATGAACTGCGAAGGCCAGGACTGCGGCCTGCAAGAACACACCAAGGAGCAATGCCAGCCCGGCGGCGCGTTCGAGGGCTATATGGATTTCAGCCAGTGCGACCGCTGGATCAGCTCGCAGTTGCAAAAAGTCGAGGCCGAAGTGGCCAAGGGCTTTGCCGAGTACCGCCTCGACAACGTGGCCAACACGGTCTATGACTTCGTCTGGAACGAGTTCTGTGACTGGTACCTGGAAATCGCCAAGGTGCAGATCCAGACCGGCAACGCCGCGCAAGCCCGCGCCACGCGCCGCACGCTGATCCGCACGCTGGAAGCAATCCTGCGCCTGGCCCACCCCATCATTCCGTTCATCACCGAGGAGCTGTGGCAAAAGGTGGCGCCCGTCGCCGGCCTGCCCGGTGCATCGGTCAGCGTGGCCCGCTACCCCGAGGCCCAGCCCGAGAAGATCGACGAAGCTGCCATCGCCCACATGGGCCGCGTCAAGGCCCTGGTGGACGCTTGCCGCGCCCTGCGCGGCGAGATGAACGTATCGCCCTCCACCCGCCTGCCTTTGTTCGTGGTGGGCGACACCGACTTCATGCGCGGCGTCGCACCCGTGCTGCAGGCCCTGGCCAAGCTCAGCGAGGTCAAGGTGTTTGATGACGAAGCCGCCTGGGCCGCCGCCGCACAAGCCGCCCCTGTGGCCGTGGTGGGCGATGCCCGCATGTGCCTGTACATGGAGATCGACGTGGCGGCTGAAAAAGTGCGCCTGTCCAAGGAAATTGCCCGCATCGACGGCGAGATCACCAAGGCCAACAACAAGCTCTCCAACGAAGCCTTCGTGGCCAAAGCGCCTGCCGCCGTGATCGATCAGGAGAAAAAGCGCATTGCCGACTTTGGCTCCACCCTCACCCGCCTGCGCGACCAGCTGGCCCGTCTGGGCTGAGCCGCGTCTTAATCCACCCACCCTGCCTGAGCACCATGATCCAGCCCAACAACACCCCCGTTCGCAAAGCCGTGTTTCCTGTGGCAGGCCTCGGCACCCGCTTTCTGCCGGCCACCAAAGCCTCGCCCAAAGAGATGCTGCCCGTGGTGGACAAGCCGCTGATCCAGTACGCGGTGGAAGAAGCCTACGCCGCGGGCATCCGCCACATGATCTTTGTGACCGGGCGCAGCAAGCGCGCCATCGAAGACCATTTCGACACCGCCTACGAGCTGGAGGCCGAGCTGGAGGCTGCCGGCAAGAAGGAGCTGCTCGACCTGGTGCGCTCCATCCAGCCCGATGACATGGACTGCGCCTTTGTGCGCCAGCCCCGCTCGCTGGGCCTGGGCCACGCCGTGCTGTGCGCCGAACCGCTGGTGGGCAACGAGCCCTTTGCCGTGCTGCTGGCCGACGATCTGATGGTGGGGCCGCCCGGCGGCGAACCCGTGCTGGCGCAGATGGCTACGGCGTTTCGCCAGCAGGGGCGGTCGGTGATTGCCGTGCAGGAGGTGCCGCTCGACCAGGTGCACCGCTATGGCATCGTGGCCGGCGAGTCCGCTGGCGGGCCGCTGATCCGCATTGAGCGCATCGTCGAAAAACCCAAGGCCGATGTGGCGCCCTCGCGCATGGGCGTGGCCGGCCGCTACATCCTCACGCCCGGCATCTTCAACGAAATCCGAAACCAGCCCCGCGGCGTGGGCGGCGAAATCCAGCTGACCGACGGCATTGCCCGCCTCTTGCAAAACGAGGCCGTGTACGCCTTTCAATACCAGGGCAAGCGCTACGACTGCGGCAGCAAGGAAGGCTTTCTGGAGGCCACGGTAGAGCTGGCCCTGCAGCACCCGCAGGTGGGTGCCTCGTTTCGCGAATACCTCAAGACACTGGCGCTGTAACTCTCATCGCTTCACTTTTAATAGCTGCCGGCGCTCGCCAGATAAGCGCTGGCAGCTATTTTCACTAACGGCGTCGCAGAACGTGGATGTATTCTGCCCCCACCGTCTGCTGCTCCACCAGCTCATTGCCGGTCTGCTTGGCAAACGCCTGGAAGTCGCGCAGCGAGCCGCTGTCGGTGGCCAGCACCTTGAGCAACTGGCCACTGGCCATGTCGGCCAGGGCCTTCTTGGCCTTGAGGATGGGCAGGGGGCAGTTCAGGCCCCGGGTGTCGATTTCTTTGTGAGTTTCCATGGTCTTCTTCAATTTTTTGGCAGCAGCGGTTGTTCGTCCAGCCCGCGCCGCCGTTCCGCATTTTCCTCGGCCGTAAAAAACACGGGCTCGTGTCCCCGCGTACGCAGCCAGTCGGCCAGCGCATAGCCCGTGCCCGCAGGCCAGCATTTCAGGTCTTGCAGATCGTACAGCCGGTAGTCCACCAGCTCGGGCGACAGGCGCACCTCACCCTCGGCCACCACATGGTAGGCAATGATGATCTGGTTCATGCGCAAAAACTCGTAGGCCCCCACCAGCGTGGTGGCGCGCACATCAAGGTTGGTCTCTTCTTTCACCTCGCGCGCAATGCCGTCCTGCGGCGACTCGCCCGCCTCCATGAAGCCGGTGATCAGTGCAAACATCTTGCCCGGCCAGGCTGCATTGCGGGCCAGCAGCACCTTGCCGCCGATCTCGACAATGGCGGCCAGCACGGGCGTGGGGTTGTTCCAGTGCGTCCAGCCGCAGGCCGGGCAGCGCAGCCGCTCCTTGTCGCCGCCGTCTTCGGCCAGGGTAATGGGCAGCAGGGCGGTGCCGCAGTGGGTGCAGTGGCGGGCTTCGTAGTTCATTTACTATTATTTTTATAGCTGCTAGCGCTTATCCATCAAGCGCCAGAAGCCGATTTCATCAAAACCAGGCACCAGCAACAGGCCCGGTCGCATCACGCAGGGAACACGCCGGTGGAGAGATAACGGTCCCCCCGGTCGCACACGATGAACACGATGGTGGCATTGCTCTCACGCTGCGCGATCTGCTGCGCCACCCAGCACGCGCCCGCCGCCGAAATGCCCGCAAAGATGCCTTCCTCGCGCGCCAGGCGGCGGCACATTTCCTCGGCGTTGTCCTGGCTCACGTAAACCAATTCGTCCACCGTGCTCGCGTCGTAAATCTTGGGCAGGTATTCCTGCGGCCACTTGCGGATGCCCGGAATGCGCGAGCCCTCTTCGGGCTGCGCCCCGATGATCTGGATGGCCGGGTTCTTCTCTTTGAGAAAACGCGACACCCCGGTGATGGTGCCCGTGGTGCCCATGGCGCTCACAAAATGGGTGATGCGCCCGCCCGTCTGCTCCCACAGTTCGGGGCCCGTGGTTTCATAGTGGATGCGCGGGTTGTCGGGGTTGGCAAACTGGTCCAGCACCTTGCCCTCACCGCGTTTTTGCATGGCCTCGGCCAGATCACGCGCGTGCTCCATGCCGCCACTCTTGGGCGTAAGCACCAGGTCGGCGCCAAAGGCCTTCATGGTCTGGGCACGCTCGATCGACAAATCCTCGGGCATCACCAGCACCATGCGGTAACCCTTGATGGCCGCCGCCATGGCCAGCGCAATGCCCGTGTTGCCCGATGTGGCCTCGATCAGCGTATCGCCCGGGCGGATCTCGCCGCGCTCTTCGGCACGGCGAATCATCGACAGCGCTGGCCGGTCTTTCACCGAGCCCGCGGGGTTGTTGCCCTCCAGCTTGCCCAGCACCACGTTGCCACGCTCGGCATGGTCTTGTGCCCCAATGCGCTGCAGCGCCACCAGCGGCGTGTTGCCCACCGCGTCTTCAATCGTCGGATATTTCATGCGCCCTACTGTGCCATAATTTGCGTCTTCACAAATTCCTGCCCGGGTGGTGAAATTGGTAGACGCAGGGGACTCAAAAAGAGGTTTGTGTACCTTTTTTTGAAATTCGTGAACACCACGCAACACTAGGCGGGATAATGGTTTGCGGCGACTGGTCGAATAGAGACCCAAAGGGCTTGTTGAGACCTAGGAGCCAAATAGGAGCCACGGCGAAAAGCCAAGAGGCAGCAAGTAGAATTGAGACGTTGATCTGACATATTGAGCCTGCGGCGAGATGGAAGATCAACCACGGTTGAACAGAAAATTCTGGCCCAGTCCAGAGAATTCAAAGCCCGGGTGGTGAAATTGGTAGACGCAGGGGACTCAGACCAAATTTGAGCCCTCTTGAAGAAATTCTTGAGGTGAAGCCCGTCAAACTCGGCGAAGGCCCTGGACGCAAGTCCGAGCTAATACCGAGCCAAGCCGCTTTTTGAAAAAGAAGCGGAAGGTGTAGAGAGCAGACGGCGGGCACCTAAAGCGCGAAAGCGCTATGGTGAAGGCGTGCTCCAGACCACGAACGCCGTTCCTTTGGGAACGTCGGCGGCGAAAGCCGAAGTGGTAAGAAAATCCCCCGCCGCAAGGCGTGCCGGTTCGATTCCGGCCCCGGGCACCACCACAGGCCCTTCCAGCGATGGAAGGGCCTATTTTTTTGTACCTCATTCAGGGAGCGCATCAACTCTGATTGCGCCAGTTGAGCCGTTGGCAGCTCGCCTTCGAGTCAAGGCGTCTGGCCCGGCAGCATGCTGCTTCTTGAATCCTCGATCCCGCATGATGAACGATTCCAGCATATGCGGAATCAGCGTGACAGCATCGACCGGCTCACCATAGGCCTGTGCATGCAGCGCGGCGTACCGCTCCAGATCAGCCTTCAATGCCGTCGTCAGCACAATGGTCAACTTCACCGTTTCAGTCTTGGGCAGCGGCCCCAACCGCAGCTTGCTGACAGACGTACTCATTGCGAAGACCCTCTCACAAAGAACAAAGGCTGATAGGGCCGCAAAACCAAATCCTTGCTCACCATCACACGCATCGGAAACCCAGGCCGAATCGTCAGTGTCGGTTGAATGCTCATATTCCGCTTGGTAATCTCCTGACCAACCTGGTTCACCGTGTCCTGCGCGCCCTGCCGTATGGCGACAATCACCTTGCCATCGCTACCACCGCGATCCGGCGCCGCCAGTTCGGCACCCACACCCAGCAGCGTGGACAGCGCCGCACCCGCAAGAATCCGGTCCCAATGCCAATCAACACCATCCTCCAGCCCTGCATAACCCGCAGGGTCAATCCCCGGCAAACGGTCCAGTGCAATCGACGACGTATCTGGCAGGATCAACCGCGTCCACACCAGCAACACCCGCCGCTGCCCAAATGACACCTGGCTTGTTGGCGCCGACCGAAAACTGAGCCACTTTTGAGGGTAGTGCCGACCCAAAACTGAGCCAGGTGAACAACTTAATCTGCTGCTTTTTTGTGCAGCAGAGGACAAGGAGTGATCACCATGGACATGATTGGCAGGATCCGGCATTTGTATGCCCGCAAGAACAAATCGGAGCGCGAGATATCGCGCATGACAGGGCTATCGCGCAACACGGTGGCGAAGTGGCTGCACGGCGAGGTGGACGGCCCACCGAGGTACCGCCGCAGCGAACAGCCCAACAAACTGACGGCGTTTCATGACGCGCTCATGCTGGCCTTGAAGGCCGATGCACGGCGGCCCAAACACGAGCGGCGCACGGCCAAGGCGCTGTACGCCGAGATCAGGCAAGCGGGCTACGAAGGGGGTTACACGCGGGTGACCGACTTCATCCGGGCGTGGCGCCAGAGCGAGGGTCAGGGGGCGGCCGTCAATGCCTTCGTGCCGCTGGCCTTCGAGCTGGGAGAGGCTTTCCAGTTCGACTGGAGCGAGGAAGGCATGGTGATCGGCGGCATCTACTACCGGGTGCAGGTCTCGCATATGAAGCTGTGTGCTTCGCGGGCCTTCTGGCTGGTGGCGTACCCCAGCCAGGGTCACGAGATGCTGTTCGATGCCCACACCCGATCGTTCGCCGCGCTGGGCGGCGTGGCACGCCGGGGCATCTACGACAACATGAAGACCGCTGTAGACAAGGTCAAGAAGGGCAAGGGACGCATCGTCAACGAGCGCTTTGCCACCATGTGCGCGCACTACCTCTATGACCCGGACTTCTGCAACGTGGCCAGCGGCTGGGAGAAAGGGGTGGTGGAGAAGAACGTGCAGGACAGCCGCCGACGCATCTGGATCGACGCGGCGCAGATCAAGTTCGGCAGCTTCACCGAACTCAACGCCTGGCTGGGCCAGCGCTGCCGCGCGTTGTGGGACGAGGTACGCCACCCCGAGCACAAGCAGTTCAGCGTGTCGGAGATGCTCGAACACGAGCGGGCGCACCTCATGCCCATGCCGCTGCCCTTCGACGGCTACGTCGAGAAACCCGCGCGGGTTTCCAGCACCTGCCTGGTGTCTGTGGCGCGCAACCGGTATTCGGTGCCGTGCGAACGCGTGGGCCAGATGGTGAGCACGCGGCTGTACCCGGGCCGCGTGGTCATCGTGGCCGATGATGAGGTCATCGCCCGCCACGAACGTCTGAGCAACGCGGGCGAGACCCGGTACGACTGGCAGCACTACATCCCGCTGCTGCAGAGAAAGCCCGGGGCGCTGAGAAACGGAGCGCCCTTTGCGGACATGCCCGAGCCACTGCAGCGGCTGCGCCGCGGGCTATTGCGTAACCCGGGAGGCGACCGGGTGATGGCGCAAGTGCTGGCGATTGTGCTTGGCGCCGGTCTGGACGCGGTGCTGGTGGCCATCGAGCTGGCGCTGGAGAGCGGTGCGCCAGGCAAGGTGAGCGTGGAGCATGTGGTCAACGTGCTGAGCCGGCTCAACGCGCAGCCGGCACCTCCCACGGCGGCCACACGGCTGAAGGTGACAACGCCACCGCTGGCAAACACGGCCCGCTACGACAGCCTTCGGGCCGACACCGCGGACAGTGCCGTGGGCGCCACCACCGAAGGAGCCCGCCATGAAGACTGATGTGCTGGTCGAACTCAAGGCGCTGCGCCTGCACGGCATGGCCGGTGCCTGGGCTGATCTGGTCGAGCAAGGCGGTGGCGATGGCGGCGGCCTGGGCATCGAGACCTCGCGCTGGCTGATCGAGCACCTGCTGCAGGCCGAGGGCACGGACCGGGCGATGCGCTCGATCAGCCACCAGATGCACGCGGCGAAGTTCCCGGTGCACCGGGACATGGCGGGCTTTGACTTCTCGGTCTCGCCGGTGGACCGAAAGCTCGTCACCACGCTGGCCGGCACTGCCTTTACCGACGAGGCGCACAACGTGGTGCTGGTGGGCGGCCCGGGCACGGGCAAGACCCATCTGGCCACTGCCATCGGCGTCTCGGGCATCACCCGCCATGGCAAGCGGGTGCGGTTCTACTCCACGGTCGATCTGGTTAACGCACTGGAGCAGGAGAAGGCGCAGGGCAAGGCCGGTCGCATCGCCACCAGCTTGCTGCGCATGGACCTGATCATCCTGGACGAGCTGGGTTATCTGCCGTTCAGCCAGGCCGGCGGGGCGCTGCTGTTCCACCTGCTGAGCAAGCTGTACGAACACACCAGCGTGATGATCACGACCAACCTGGACTTCGCCGAATGGTCCAGCGTGTTCGGCGACGCGAAGATGACCACCGCGCTGCTGGACCGTCTCACGCACCACTGCCACATCGTGGAGACGGGCAACGAGTCGATCCGGTTCAGCCGCAGCACGGCCGCTGCGAAGAAGCGGATCAAGGCCCGGGAACAGGACCGAAAGAGTGCCTCAACGCAGGCTGAGCCCGACCCATTCTGAGCAGGCACCGCGCAGGGCAAGCCGCTACGGGCTACGCCCTTCGCGGCTTGCCCAGCGCCTTCAACACATCAGCAAGGAGATCAGCAAACCAGGATAGCACCTACACTTATCCACAGCCGACCCTTGAAACGTCGGCTTCCACCCCTGGCTCAATATTCAGTCGGCACGGTGGCTCAGATTTGGATCGGCGCCGACATAGCGGATGTAAAGCGCCACCGTTTCGATCAGAATGCCTTGGTCACGCTCCAGCCGGTCGAACTGGCGCGAGAGGCGGTCCAGCCGTTTGCCCATGGCCGCCTCGCGCTGGTCGGCCGCATCGGGTGAAAGGAACGAAGCCAAAGCAGCGGCAATCACCGCCGACTTGGACACGCCCTTGTGCGCGGCGAGCTGGTCCAGCCGCTTCGCGTGATCGGGCTCAATGAAGATATTGAGACGGGTCCGAGTCATAGCGCAATCCCGTCATCCGGATCCAATGCTGCGAGCCGCGCATTGCGCTGCATTCTTGGGTCTGTATCCCCAATGTCCCGCCTATCCCGCTTCAGGCTGTGCGGTTGCGGCGGCAAGTCGTCCTCGTCATCGAGCACCAGCAGGTCGTCGATGTCCATCAAGGGCTGGGCATCAAACGCAACGTCCAATTCAGGCTTGAGCTGGTGACCGCCTTCGTCGGCAAAGCCGCCTGACTGGTTTGCAGTCAAGGCCTGAGACATGGCAGGGATCGCCAGTTCACTCCAGTCGTCCATTCGTGCAGTGGGTTTGTCCGCATAGCCCTCCAGTGCCAGCACCGGCGGCGCCAGCATCCGCAGCATAAAGTTCCGGTCCTGGTAGTAGCGCAGCTTTGCGGCTTTGATCGGTGGATGGCCGGAGATCATCACGACTTCTTCATCAGGCGGCAACTGCATCACTTCGCCGGGCGTGAGCAAGGGACGTGCGGTTTCCTGGCGCGACACCATCAGGTGCCCGAGCCACGGGGCCAGCCGGTGGCCTGCGTAGTTGCGCTGCGCCCGCAGTTCGGTGGCAGTGCCCAGGGCTTCAGAGATCCGCTTGGCCGTGCGTTCGTCATTGGTCGCGAACGCAATGCGCACGTGGCAGTTGTCGAGGATCGAATGGTTCTGGCCATAGGCCTTGTCGATCTGGTTCAGGGACTGCGCGATCAGGAAGGCACGCAAGCCGTAACCCGCCATGAAGGCCAGCGCTGACTCGAAAAAGTCCAGGCGACCCAGCGCCGGGAACTCATCAAGCATCAAGAGCAGCTTGTGTTTCCTGGCAATGCCGTCGCTGCCGTCCAGTGATTCAGTCAGCCGTCGACCGATCTGGTTCAGGATCAGCCGGATCAGCGGCTTGGTGCGACTGATGTCCGACGGCGGCACGACCAGGTACAGCGATACCGGGTGTTTCGCAGAGATCAGGTCCGCGATGCGCCAGTCGCAGCGCGAGGTGACTTCGGCCACCGTGGGATCTCGATAGAGGCCGAGGAAACTCATCGCGGTGGAGAGAACGCCGGAGCGCTCGTTATCGCTCTTGTTGAGCACTTCGCGGGCGGCCGAAGCGACCACCGGATGGGTGACGGCGCCCAGGTGCCGCGTCGTCATCATCCGATGCAGCGTGATCTCGAACGGGTGGGCTGGATCGGACAGAAAGTTGGCGACGCCACGCAAGGTTTTATCGTCACTGGCGTAGAGCACGTGCAGGATCGCACCGACCAGCAATGCATGCGAAGTCTTCTCCCAGTGGTTGCGCCTCTCAAGCGCGCCTTCGGGATCGACCAGGATGTCGGCGATGTTCTGCACATCACGCACCTCGTGCATGCCGCGACGTACTTCGAGCAGCGGGTTGTAGGCCGCTGAGCGTGCATCTGTGGGATTGAACAGCAGGCAGTGCGAGAAACGTGATCGCCAGCCTGCCGTCAAAGTCCAGTTCTCGCCCTTGATGTCGTGGATCACGGCCGAGCCGGGCCACGAAAGCAGCGTCGGCACCACCAAGCCGACACCCTTGCCAGAACGGGTCGGTGCGAAGGCCATCACATGCTCGGGACCCTCGTGGCGAAGGTAGTCACCTTCCTTGGTCCGCAGCCTCCCAAGGAACACGCCCGCCGGTTGGGTCAGGCCCGCCGCCCGAACATCTTCAGGCTCGGCCCACCGTGCTGAGCCATAGGTTGTGACGCGCTTTGCTAGACGTGATCGCCAGACGGCCATCGCGATGGCGGCACCGGTTGCGAGCAGTCCGCTGGATGCCGCGATGATGCCACCGCGCAGGAAAACGTCAGGTGCATAGGCGTCGAAGAAGTACCACCACTCGAACAGCCGCCACGGGTGATAGATCCGGACGCTGAACAGGTCGACCCAGGGCAGCCCAAGCCGGGCCGGATAACCCAGCGCCGCCGCCGTCCATTGCGTAGCTGTCCAGATGCCGCCGAGCGTGACACCGAGCACTACCGCAATCTGTCCGAACCTGATCCCTGTAGGCATGCTTTCCATTTGTACGTTGATTCCACGTCCGCGCATGCCACAGCGACAGCGACAGCGTCTACGTGAGTCTGGCTTCAGAGAGCCGCGCCGCACACCCATGCGGGGGTAGCGCAGCGCAGTTCATCGACGAGAATCCAACGACGCCGTTGGCTTTGACCGCAGACACCCTCCAATATTGACTGGCATTGACCAGAGCGCGCAATCGCGCGTGCCTTGCCTTTTACACCCCAAGTCTTGCCTTGCACCGTATCTGCATGAAACCTCGACTCGTCTCAGAAATAGATGTCCGCATGCTTTGCAGCACAGCCAAAATTGATCGGGTGCCGATCTCCAAGTGACCAGGCCAAATCTCCGAATGGCCATAGCCAGCAACCTGTCTACCAGGAGATTAAGTGGTCACCAAAAAGTTGGTAAATGCAATGCTGAACGGTCAATTCGGCATTGACGCACACACTCAAGGCGGCGAAAGATCAAAGACATGGGTGGCTCTAAGAATCCGGCATCGGCACGGATTCATTTTCCATCATTAGGGTTACCCCTTATATAAATTGCTTAGGTATCTAATAATAATTGATTTTTTTACATCCATTTCTGAGGAGTGCTTTTATGATGACGAGTGAAGAGAACAATCTGTTGTGCCGAGTCGGCGGCAATGCCCCCATGGGCCAGTTGATGCGACGTCATTGGACGCCCGTGTGCCTGATCGAGGAAGTCGCTGAGGCCGATGGAACCCCGGTCAGGGCGCGTGTGCTCGGTGAAGAGCTGGTTGTGTTTCGCGACACCGAAGGCCGTGTAGGTGTGCTCGACGAGAAATGCCCGCACCGCGGTCCTTCTCTGGTCTACGGCCGCAACGAAGAAGGTGGCCTGCGCTGCCTGTATCACGGCTGGAAGATGGACGTCGCCGGCAACGTGCTGGAGATGGTATCCGAGCCAGCAGCCAGTGGCTTTGCCGAGAAGGTCAAGCACAAGGCCTACCCGGTGAAGGAATGGGGCGGTTTTGTGTGGGCCTGGTTTGGCCCGGCTGATGCGGTGCCAGAGTTTGTGCCGCCGCCTTGGGCCCCCACCGCAAACACCCGCGTGTCCATCGCCAAGGTGCACCTGCCCTGCAACTATGCGCAAATTCTGGAAGGTGCCATTGACTCGGCCCATAGCTCTAGCCTGCACTCGTCGGATATGGTGCCTGCCCGTGTCAGCGGTGCCGAGGCCACCGGACAAATCTGGCTGCGTCCATCGACCGACAAGGCACCGCGTATGCAAGTGCAGCGCGATGGCTACGGCTTTCGATATGCGGCGATTCGCCGCCCTATCAACAATGCAGCAACACACGATTACATCCGATCCACGGTGTTTGTCGCACCCTACACGGTGTTGATTCCACCCAACAATCTTTACAACGTTGCCAATGTGAACGTCCCCATGGATGACACCAACACGGCGTTTTATTTCATCGGCTGGGGCCACCCATCGCAGACACCCGAGACTGAAACCTGGCGCAAATTTCTCCATCAGACCATGGGAGTCGATCTGGACGAGCACTACCGCCCTCTGCGAAACGAAGAAAACAACTTTTGGCAAAACCGTCAGGCCATGAAGGCTGGCAATTTCACAGGGATCACCGGATTTCCAAACCAGGATGTGGCGATGTGGCTGACCATGGGCCCGATTGCCGACCGCACCAAAGACCGACTCGGCGCCAGCGACATGGCTGTTGTCGAGTTCCGCAAGCAGATGGTGGAAGCCGTGCGCGATTTCCAGGCAGGCAAGTCGGCCATCGGCACCGGAGATCAGGCGATTCCGAAGAACGTCTGTTCGTTCCAGGGCGTGGTACCAAAGACCACCGATTGGCGCGAATACGAAACCACCTATGTGTGGGCAGATGGCATGGATCGCAGCGAGTTCGAATCTTCCTACAACGTCAAAGCCTGAGGCATCAGGAAACGCATGTCCAAGCTCCAACTCTCCGTCGCCATGGGCGACTACGACCGTACTCGTGCACTGCTAGACGGGCGCGTATTGATTGACGGTGTCGATCCGGTCTACATGACCCTCAACCCGGAGGAAATGTTTTTCCGGGCGATGCGTAGCCAAGATTTCGACATCAGTGAACTGTCGTTTTCGAGCTATGCCGTTAAGACCGCCAAGGGCGATTGCCCCTACGTGGCTGTTCCGGTATTCCTGTCGCGTGCATTTCGCCACACGTCCATCTACGTGCGCAAAGACCGCATCAAGAAGCCGGAAGACCTCAAGGGCAAGCGCATCGGCCTGCCCGAGTACCAGTTGAGTGCCAACGTGTGGGCTCGCGCCATCCTGCAGGACGACTATGGCGTGGCGCCGGAGGACGTGACCTGGGTGCGCGGCGGCATCGAGACACCAGGTCGCCCCGAGAAGATTGCGCTGCAGTTGCCCCCGGGCGTGAAGCTGGAAAGCGCACCCGAGGGGGTGACTATTTCCGATTTGCTCGACCGGGGCGATATCGACGGCTTCATGGCGCCCCGCCCGCCCAGCACCCACGTGCTGACCAACCCGAATGTGGGGTGGCTGTTCGACGACCCGACCGCGGTGGCCAAGGACTACTACCGCCGCACCAGCGTGTTTCCCATCATGCACGTGCTGGGGGTGCGCAAAACGCTGGCAGAACGGCACCCCTGGTTGCCGGGCGCGGTGTTCAAGGCCTTCAGCCAGTCCAAGGCGGCTGCGCTCGAAGCCTTGTCTGATACCTCGGCCACCAAAGTCACGCTGCCGTTTGTGGAAGAGCAACTGAAAGCTGCGCGAGAGACCATGGGCCATGATTACTGGTCTTACGGTGTCGAAAAAAACCGCGCCACGCTGGAGGCTTTCTTGCATCATCACCATGCACAGGGCTTGTCATCGCGCCGGTTGTCAGTCGACGAGATATTCCATCCGGCGACGTACGAAACTTACGCGATCTGACTGAGTTCATGTTTCACGCTGCCACCTCCTGCAAGGTGGCAGCGCCTGCATTCTTCGGGTCACTGGCTTGGACTGTCAGTTCGAGCAGGCGGGCTTCTTACCTCGTCAATACTGCGGCCTATCGCACCCTCTGAAGCAACCGCTGGCTCAGCTGCGACCGTCTCATCGGCCGCCAGGTTCTCTATCATGGTCAGCAAGCACTTGCGTACCGTGGCGACGGTTTTCTCGTGGAGACCGCTCACACTGATGTGGTTGACCTCTTCGGCCAGAGGTACCAGCACGCCCTCAAGTGCGCGGCCCGAGGGCGTGAGGAATACGTGCATGTTCTTGCGGTTGCCGGGCAACTGCCGACGTTCAATGAATCCCATTTTTTCCATCGTCTTCATGGCGCTGAAGGTGGTGGGCTCCATCACGCCGGCCAGTTCGCTGAGTTCGCGCTGGGTTAGCCCGTCCTTGATCCACAGGATGCGCAAAAAGGTCCAGTGACCGAATGACACCCCGTGTGCGCCCAGTCGCAGTTGCAGGGCGCGCATCTGTGCGCGCGCCACATCGCGAATGAGGTGGGCGAGACGATCGTCCGGGACGGCTTCACGCCAATGGCGCAGCAGGTAGTGGTAGGTTTTTTCGGTAGGTGACATCGGGGCCTGGCGCTCAGTGGCGGGGCAGTGCCACTTGGTGCTTGAGCATGATATCCTGCCCCGCACGTTGCGACTCAAGCAAGGCTAGGCACACCTCCACTGTCGCTTGCGACCAGCGCCCGCCATGCAGCGGCACACGGCTTTCACGCGCCACCGTCCACAACTCGTCGATCACCTCGGCGCGTGGCACGGCAGGCACCACGGCAGGCACAAAGCGCGAACCGTTTTCATCGAACACCTGCACGCCACGCGGCGTCAAACGCAGGTCGCCGTGCTCGCAGCTCACCAGCACCGGGCCGAAATGCTGACAGGCATCGGGCGCTTCGGTTGCAGCGAGCGTGAACAGGCTGCCGCCGAAGTTGCGTTCGGTCTTGACAGCGGCCTCCTGGGCCTCATCGGTCACAGTCTTCATGCGTACGCGCGTCTGGTAGTGTGCGTCGCGGCTCTTGGGTCGACCCATTTCGCCCACACCGTCCATCAATAGGTCGGTGTCGTAGAAGCCGTAGCCGTTGTAGGTGGCGCTGGCGAATGCGCCGTTGGCAAACGTGAGCAGCGCGCTGTAGGCGCCCTCGGTGGGCCGGGTCGGGTCCCAGCGACCGGTGAGTGCGCGCACGCTGGACACCTCGCCGCCGGCCAGCAGGCGCACGATGTCCACTTGGTGCGCGGCCTGGCTGAAGACCACGCCGCCCCCTTGCGCAGTATCCAACTCCTCAGGTCGGCGCGGGCGGTAGAGGAAGTCAGTGTATTGCATGGCGTGCACCATGCAGACCCGGCCGAACGCGCCGCTGTCTATCAGCTGGCGCGCCAGCAGCACGGGTGCATTGAAGCTGTGGCTGTGACCCACGATCAGTTGCGTACCGGCGACTTCGCAGACATCGATCATTTTGGCGCAGTCGGCCAAGCTCAATGCCATGGGTTTTTCCACCAGAACGTGTTTGCCGTGTCGTGCAGCCAGTTGCACCTGCTCGGCATGCATCTGGTGCGGCGTGGCCACATAAACCCACTCCACATCGGGGTCGGCGCACACGGCTTCGGCCGATTCGTGGACTCGCCCGCCAAAAGTTTGCGCGAATGCGGTGCGCGCGTCCGGGCGTGGATCGAATGCGGCCACCAATTTTACGCGCGAATCGGCCATGAATGTGGGCAGCATCAGCGTGAAGGCGCGGCCCAGGCCCAGCACGCCCAGGCGAACGGGATTGGCGCTGGGGCTCATAGATCGAGCACCAGACAGGACGACTTGGCGCGCGAGACACAGACCATGATGTGGTCCGTCTTTTCCTCATCCAGAAGCACCAGGTCGCGGTGATCGGCCTCTCCCTCGATCAAGCGTGTCTTGCACGAACCGCAGGTACCGCTCTCGCACGAGCTGGGAACGTTCACGCCGTGTTCCCGCACGATATCAAGAATGGACTTGCCGACCGGCACGGTGAGGGTCAGGCCGCTGTGCGCCAGGCGCACATCAAACGGCTGGTCGTCGGCGTGGGGCGCGGTGTCGCCGCCGAAGCTCTCGAAGTGAACAGCGCTGCTGGGCCAGTGGCCGGTCATGTCGCGCACTGCATCCATCAGCGGTTTGGGGCCGCAGCAGTAAACATGCTGGCCGGTGGCGCTGCCGGGTTTTTCGAGGACAGGCCACAGATCAAAGCCACGCGCCGGGTCACCTTGGTCATGGTGTAGCACCACGTGCGACGCAAATTCGGGAGCGCGCAGTTCGTCCAGGAAGGCCGTGCCTTCGGCATCACGGGTCAGGTAATAGAGTTTGAAGCGGCGTGTGCCCTCGGTCAGGAGCGAACGCGCCATGGCTATCATGGGCGTGATGCCGATACCACCCGCAATCAGCACGAAGCTGCTGGCCTTGGTGTCGAGCTCGAACAGGTTCTCGGGCGCGCCCACTTCCAGTGTTGCGCCCGCCTTCACGCCCTCGACCAGGCTCAGCGAGCCGCCACGGCCGTTGCCCTCGCGCTTGACCGCAATCACGTAGCGGTCGCGCTCGGCCGGGTCGTTGCTCAGGGAATACTGGCGAGTGGCGCCGCTGGGGGTCCTGAGCTTGATGTGGGCGCCCGCAGTGAAGGCCGGCAGTTTCTCGCCGGCTGGGTGACGAAACTCGAACAACTGAATGCCGCGCGCGGCGGGTTCAGCACGGACGACCTGCAAGCGCAGCATGGCGGTATCGGTGGACATGGGGATGTCTCCAGGTGGATGTGAAAAGTAATTATCAGGGCCAAGAGTTTTCAACCTTGACAAGCATTAAGCGGTCTGAGACAATTATTATCTTAGATGGCTAAGAAAAAATCAAGTCATCATGTTGTGCAGTAAGTCGCAGTCCGTGCTTTCTGTAGCATGTGGCGGGCAACCCGCACCATGGGCTTTTCCTCGACCGACCGGGTTCGATCCTTTGTGAATGGAGACAATACATGCAACGCAGAACCCTAGCCGCCATGGCCCTCGTAATCGGATTGGCGCCTTTGGCTGCAATGGCCCAGGGCGCCTACCCCAAAAAGGCTGTCAAGTTCATCGCGCCCTACGCTGTTGGCGACCTTCCCGATACGGTGGCCCCCGTGGTGGCACAATGCCTGACGGATCGGCGGGGACAGGCCGCGGTAGTGAACAACAAGTCCGGTGGCAACGGCGTGGTTGCCTGCCAGGCACTGCTGAAGAGCAATCCATCCGATGGGCATGCATTCATCGTCTCGGACGGCTCCATGCTGTCCACACACCGCAGATCAACAAGGCCGTCAAAGGATTGTTAACAATAACAAATAATTTGTTCAATTTACAAAGGTATTTCGCTGTGAAATTTTCTCTGAATTGCTCAAGTTATTTCAAAGCGAGCGCCAACTACCGATCGAGCAAAGACATCCTCCCCGTGTCGCTGATCGCGCGCGCGCAGCGCTTCATCGTGGTCCACCCCAAGACCGGCGTGAACACCCTGCAGGCGTTCGTGTCGCTTCTCAAGAAGAAACCGGGTGAGTTCACTTACGGCTCGTCGGGCATTGGCAGCACCCACCACCTAACCATGGCAGCCTTGAAGTCGGCGTTGAGCCTGGATGTGCGCCACATGCCTTTCCGCAGTTCCGGTCAGTCCACCCCCGCGTTGGTGGGTGGTCAGGTCGAGTTCTCGGTCGCGGCGCTGCCATCCATTTCAGGTTTCGTGAAGAGCGGTCAGTTCAAGGTGCTGGTCAGCAACGCACCCACCCGCTTCACCCAGGCGCCCGACATTCCGGCCATCGCCGAAGTGGTCAAGATGCCCGAAGTCATCAAGACATTCCACACTACCGTGATCGATCCGGTGGGCGCGGGCCCCGGCCGAATACGGCAAGGTGATCGCGCGCGCGCTGATGTCCAAGGCCGGCAAGGCCGCCGATCTGAAAATCGATTGGTTGCTCACGCTTGGCCCTCTGTTACGGGCCTTTCTGACGTTGCTGGCACTGCTCTTGGTGTGTAAATAGAAAAGAAATAGGCATATGGAAACGAAAACTTACTTGGATTCTTCAACGGTCGCACCGCTGCAGTGGAGCGATGCCCTGCTGCTCGGCTATGGCCCAATGGACGCGGTGCACCGCGAATTCGTCGACACCGTGCAGGCGTTGCAGACCGCGCAGGACGCGGATCTACCACGCTGCCTAGAGGCGCTCGTCGCGCACGCCCGTTCGCACTTCGAGACCGAGGACCTCTGGATGGTCGAGACCGACTTCCCGGCGCGCGCATGCCACATCGAAGAGCACGCCGCCGTGATGGCCTCTGTGGAGCAGGTGCGGCAACTGCTGGCCCAGGGCAACATTGCCGAATGCCGGCGCTTGGCCGACGAGTTGGCGCGCTGGTTCCCCGGCCACGCCGATTACCTCGATTCGGCGCTGGCGCACTGGATTTGCAAGCAGCGCCTGGGTGGCAAACCGGTGGTGTTGCGTCGCGACTTGGGCCTCATGACTGCATCTCATCTGAAAACGGAATAACTTCTGAAGTCGAATCGAAAATGAACTCAGAGAAATTTCACGTTCAAGTTGAAGAAGACGTTCGCCGCGCGCTGCAAGAAGACGTAGGCAGCGGAGACCTCACCGCTGCGCTGGTGCCGCCGGAGCAGATGGCGCAGGCGACCATTTTGTGCCGTGAGTCTGCGGTCATCTGTGGTCAGCCTTGGGTGACGGAGGTGCTCAAGCAAGTCGCACCCACATCGCTTGCCACGTGGATGATCGAGGACCGTCAGTGGTGTGGGTCGAATCAAAAAGTTGTGGAAATCGTCGGCCCCGCACGTGATTTGTTGACCGCCGAGCGCACCTGTCTGAACTTCATGCAGACCCTCAGCGCGGTGGCCACGAAGACGGCTAAGTACGTTAAGGCAGTGGAAGGCACGCAAGCCGCCATCCTGGACACGCGTAAGACCATTCCCGGACTGCGGGTGGCCGAAAAGTACGCAGTGCGTTGCGGTGGCGGCAAGAACCACCGCATGGGCCTCTACGACGCCATCCTGATCAAGGAAAACCACATTGCTGCCGCCGGTGGCTTGACGGCTGCTTTCAAGGCCGCACAACGGATGTCGGCTCAGTCGAAATTCATACAGGTCGAAGTCGAAACGCTCAGCCAATTGGAGGAAGCTCTTGAAGCTGGTGTCGCCATGGTGTTACTGGACAATATGCCGCTGGATCAAATCCGAAGAGCGGTTGACCTTGCGCGAGGGCTTTGTAGTCTGGAGATTTCAGGCGGAGTGACCTTTGAAAATCTCAGAACTTATGCGGAGACAGGGGTTGATCGCATATCTGTTGGTGCGTTGATTAAAGACATCACTGCGGTTGATTTTTCGATGCGTTTCATGGATAAACCTGTCGAGCGGTGAGTTCCAGCAACTCGTTGAAATTGCGTGGACTCTGTCAGATCGATGCGGTAGAAGCGATGGATGTCCAACAGGCACGGGGACTCGTGGGCGGTGAAGGATGAATTTTGGAAGCGGGTCACGACCGGCCAAGCCCCCCACCCATGGTCTTCGAGGCCATCGTGTACGTGCTGCAAGCTCGCAAGTACCTTGGCGGCTTTGCGCTAGGAGATATTCAATGAATATTCGGTGCTTGGTTTGGCGGTCACGGATTTAGGATTGAGTTCTTACTCGGGATGAGTTACTCGCGTTCGATACCTTCGTCAGCCACCAGGCGCCTCCAGATATCAAGTTGCGAGCTCACGAAACTTTTCATTTCGTCAGGGTCAGGATACGAATCTTGCACAGACACTCCCTGTTGTTCCAGTTGCTTAACAACCTCTGGACGTCGCAGGATCACACTCATCTCTCTTGAAAGGCGGTCTATTACGTCGCGCGGAGTTCCCGTCGGTGCAAAGACTCCGCCCCACGGAATTACCGTGATCCCGCTAAAGCCAGCCTCGGCAAACGTAGGCACCTCAGGAGCCAATGCGTTGCGCTTGTCGCCTATGACCGCCAGCACCTTTAATTTGCCTTCCTTCGCCATGGTCAGGAGGCTGATGGTCGAGGCCAGCATGATCTGGACGCTACCAGAAAGCAGATCCGGCACTGCAGGCGCTTCCCCTTTGTACGGGATCTTGGTCACCTGCATAGCAGCAAGGCGCCTCATTTGTACAAATGCTAACTCCCCAGTTGAGTTGCCAGTGGCGTAATTCAGCTTGCCTGGGTTGGCCTTCGCAAAACCAATTAATTCTTTGAGATTATTCGCTGGTACGCTGGGGTGCATGAAAAGAAAGAACGCTGATTGACGACTCCAAAAGCCTACCGGTGTTAGCGCTGACAGCGGGTCATAAGGGGGCTTGAGCCGCAAAGTGGGTACCGCAAGAATGGCGGTGTTTGTCGCAAATAGCAGCGTGTGCCCGTCGGGTCGCGACTTGATCACCTCGTTCGTCGCGATTGAGCCATCAGCTCCAGGCTTGTTGTCGATGATGACTGGCTGACCGAGTTGCTGAGCCAGGCCCTGACCAACAATTCGGGCCGCCGCATCCACAGAACCACCGGCCGAAAACGGCACGATCAGCTTGACGGGCTTGTTGGGGTAGCCGTTCGCCTGGGCCCAGGCGGTAGGCGCGAGCAGCATGCCGCCGATGGCGGCAGCAATGGCCAGGCGCGTGCGCGCGGCTTTGAAATTGAGGGATGTCTTCATGGCTTGTCTCCGATTGTTGTAGGTTAGTGAAAGCGAGGTATCAGGTTAACAAGAATGCGCTTCCCGAGGCCAGTGCGGCGGCCGTTCGCAGGCCGGCCATCAAGCCGCATACGCTGCTGGACCTGGCTCGATTCCGGCGTTCATCCACATCAGCGACGGCAAGGTGGGCTGGTTCTGTGTCTTAGTCACAGGTCCTGCCTCTTTCGGCGGCGGCTCTCAGTCGCCCTTGATGTTGAGGTCGCGGATGAGCTTGCTGTAGCGTGCCTGATCCTTGACGATGAGTTTGCGGAACTCGGCTGCTGTGCCAGGGTAGGGCTCGGCACCGACGCCCGGCAACTTCTGCTGGAACTGCGGGTCGCGCACGATCTTCAGCACGTCAGCCTCGATCTTGTCAACGATGGCCTGCGGCGTGCCCTTGGGGGTGACCACGCCGGCCCAGGCGCCGACCTCGAAGCCGGGGAAGCCGGCTTCGGCGAAAGTCGGCACCTCAGGCGCCATCGGCGAGCGCCTGGCGCCACCCGTGGCCAGGATGCGTATTTTGCCCGCCTTGGCGAACGGCACAGCCGTCGAGATCGCCGAGAACATGGTCGTCACCTGGCCGCCCACCACATCAACCAACGCTGGTGAGCCGCCCTTGTAAGGGATGTGTGTGAGGTCCACTCCGGCCAGCATGCGCAGCGCTTCCATCGACAGGTGATGCGGGCCGCCAGAACCGCCCGAGGCGTACTCCATCGGCCGCTTTTCCATCTCGCGTGTCTTGGCCAGTGCCACGAACTCGCCCACGGTCTTGACGTCGGCCTTCTGCGGGTTGACCACCAGGGCCAGCGGCGTGTAGGCCACCAGCGCGGCGTTCATGAAGTCGTTGATGGGGTGGTAGGGCAGGGTCTTGTAGAGGTAGGGGTTAATGACGAACGGGCCGTCAGTGGCCAGGTACAGCGTGTAGCCGTCGGGCACGGCCTTGGCTGCCAGTTCGCTGGCCAGGATGCCGGCGCCACCGGGTCGGTTGTCGATGATCACTGGTTGGCCCCAGGCCTGGTTGAGTGCCTGTGCCAGTGAACGGCCCACCAGGTCGGCAAAGCCACCGGGCGGAAACGACACGATCAGCTTGACGGGCTTGTTGGGGTAGCCGTTCGCCTGGGCCCAGGCGGTAGGTGCCACCAGCAGGGTGCCGAGGGCCGCAGCGATGGCCAGGCGCATGCGGGCGATCTTGAAAGTGGGAGATAATTTCATTGCTAGGAGTCTGGGCAGCAGAACATTTTGAGCCAACTCCAATCGCCTCCCAGCGGCTGGCAGCGACGTAGGCTGTGGTGAACGCACTCACCGCAGCCGATCTCTATGGCGCGGTTGAAGCAGCCCAACCACGCTCAGAAGTCGCAGCCGGCACTTTGCCTCGCATTTCCCGCCTCACCCCACCTGAATGGCCCCCATTCTGCGCAGGTTCAGCGCCATGCACACGAGCTTGAACTCGGCTTTTGCCTTCTCCAAACCGCGCATGCTGAACTGGCGGAACCCCAGCACGTTCTTGATCCAGCCGTTGGGCGGCTCGGCGATCCACTTGCGCTTGCGGTAGTCCTTCTGGCCTTGTTCGGTTTGCAACTTGGCCGCCATGGCCACCGTGTACGGGTAGCGGTTTGCGTCTTTGGGCGTAGCCCGTGCCTTGCCTTCGCGTCCCAATGCAATCACCAGTTCGGTATCCGGATAGACCTGGGCCAGCTTGGCCATTACGGCTTCACTGCGGTAGCCGGCATCGGCCAGGACTTGTGCTGGCTGTACACCCGTGTGGGTCTGGACCGCATCCAGCACCATGGGCAGTTGCTGTACATCTGCGCTGGTGTTCACCACCTCGGCGGCCACAATGATGTGGGCTGTCTCGTCCACTGCGGTCTGGGCGTTGTAGCTGTAGTCAAAGCCGCCACCTGCGCGCTTCATGATGCGGCTGTCGGGGTCGGTGAAGCTGTCCTGGGCTTTGGACTCGGGGATGCCGAAGTCGCGTTGGTAGGGGCGGCCTGCTTTGGGCTTGCCGTCTTTGTCGCGGGGATTGCGCCCATCGCCGTGGCTGCGGCCGCGCTGTGTATCGGCTTGGGCTTGGCGTGCCTCCAGCCGGGCCTTGGCTGCTTCAATGGCGGCCAGCCGAGCTTGCCTGCGCTCTAGCTCTGCGGGGATGTCCAGCTCGGGCTCGTTCTTCTCGGCCTCATCGGTGTGGGCCGCCTTATGCAGCAATGCGGCTATCTGGGCTTTGAGTTCAGTCTCGGCGGTTTGCATGCGCGCGTAGCTCATGGCTTTGTGGCGGCTGGCGTTGGCTTTGATCTTGGTGCCGTCTACAGCGATGGTGCCTAGTTTGACCAGACCCATCTCCCGGGCCAGGCGCACGACTTGGGTGAAGAGTTCGGTGAACTCACCCAGGTGTTGGGCCCGAAAGTCCCGGATTGTGCGGTGGGCGGGGAAGTTGTGCGCTGCCAGCACCCGAAAGGCGATGTCTTCATGCAACCTGCGGGCGATCTTGCGTGAGCTAAAGCACCCTGTGGCGTAAGCGTAGACCAGAACTTTGACCATCATGGCCGGGTGCAGGGGCTGGTTGCGGGAGCCACCGCTGGCGTAGCGTGCGTGAAAGGCGCTCAGATCCAGGCTGTCTACGGTGTCGCTGATGAAATAGGCTAGGTGGCCCTGCGGGAGCCAGTCTTGCAGGGCTGGCGGCAGCAGTTGCTGTTGTTCGGGGTGGTAGGCGACGTAGCTGGTGCTCATTCTTGAACACAGCAGGCTTCGTGCCAGCTTTCATCCCCCGAGGCGGGTTTCTGCCGCCCAGACTCCTAGTCCCCTGTTGTTGTTGCGGGTCAGTGAACGCTGGTAATCAGGTCGTCAGGAATGCGCTTCCCGAGGCCAGTGCGGCGGCCGTTCGCAGGCCGGCCAGCAAGCTGTCGTGCTGGGCCTTGCCCTGGCCGGCAATGTCAAACGCGCTGCCGTGCGGCACGTTGATCATCACGTAGGGCAGGCCCATGTAGATCGTGCAGGCGCCCGCGAAGGCGGCGGTCTTCACCGCGATCTGGCCCTGGTCGTGGTACATGGTCACCACGGCGTCGTAGCGGCCCTCGAGGTTGAGACGGAACACCGCATCGGGCGAGATCGGGCCGCTGGCGTCGATGCCGGCGGCGCGGGCCTGCTCGACGGCGGGCGCGATCTCTTCGCGGTCTTCCTCGAACATGGCATGCGGGTTGAGCCCGGCCACCGCAATGCGTGGTGCGGTCATGCCCCAGCGCCTGAGATGGTGGTCGAGCCGGCGGATGAGTTCGAGCACGGTGGCCTGCTTCACGGTGGCGGCGATATCGCGCACGCGTATGTGCTCGGTGATGGGGACCACTCGCAACGAGCCGTTCAGACGAAGCATGTGGGTGTCCGGCGGCTGCAGTTCATCAATGTCCTTCACCAGGCCACCGAGCTTGAGCGAGACGCTGTCCACCGGGGCCAGCACCAGACCGTCTATGCGTCCGATTTGGCCAAGCTGCTGGCCCAGGCCGATCCAGTTCACCACCGCCTTGCCGGCTGCCGCCGAAGGCGAACCCACTGCGTAGTCGGTGGGGACTACATCGCCGGGGTCGAGCACGGCGATGAAACGCTGGCCGCGCGCTTCTTCGGGCGCGCTCACGTGGCGTACCTCGCGGGTGATGCCACAGACCTGCACTGCCCGCTGCACCGCGCCAATCTCGCCGATCAGCACGTTGTCACAAAGGCCGTCAAGTTCAGCGCTGGCCAGCGCTTTGGCGCAGACTTCAGGACCTATGCCCGCTGGGTCGCCGATCATGGCGGCGATCAGGGGCTTGTTCGATGTCTTTGACATGGTTGGCGTGGCGCGCTCAGGCGGCAGCCAGAAAGTTCTCAACCACTCCCACGAAGCGGTCCTTTTTCTCGATCTGCGTCCAGTGGCCACACTGGCCAAAGACATGCAGTTCGGAGCGTTGCAGCAACTGGTGCAGGCGCAGGCTGCTGTCCAGCGGGATCACGCGATCCTCGCGGCCATGCACCAGCAGCACTGGTTTGTCCAGCGCACGCAACTTGTCCTCGGGCGTGGCCAGCGCGGCGATGTGGCGCTGACGCGGTGCCGGGAAGAGGCTGGAATACGACTCGTGAAAGCCAGGGCGGATGCTGGCATCGTAGCGCGAAGCCACCAGTGCCTCGGTCAGCAGCGACTTGTCGTAGGCGAACATCTGCACGATTGTGCGCATGTTCTCGACCGAGGGCTCATATCCCCACACTGCGTCAAGTTCGTGGGTGAGCGTGAACTCGGTGCCCGCAGAGCCCATGAGCACGACCTTGCGCACGCGGTCCGGGTGGCGCGTAGCCACGGCAAGCGTGAGGGCTCCGCCGAAGGAGTTGCCAACAAAATCGGCTTGTTCTATCTTCAGTGCATCGAGAAAACCAATGATGTGGCGCACCCAGTAGTCGAGGTTGTAGACCACGCCGGCCTTGCGCTCGGTGTAGCCGAAGCCAGCCAAATCAGGTGCCAGCACACGGTGGGTCTTGGCGAATTCGGGAATGGCCAGACGCCAGTTGGCCCAGGCCGTGACCCCTGGCCCTGAACCATGCAGCAGAACCAGCGGCGCGCCGCTGCCTGCTTCGAGGTAGTTGGTACGTATGCCAGCCGCTTCAACGCTGTGGCCGATCTCGGGGTTATTGTTTTGTGTCATGGAGGTCTCGTTCCTTGTGTCGTTGCGCGTTCAGATAATGAAAGTCATGTTGCCGAGCACGCTGTCATTGTTGACCAGATAGACCCGCTTCTCGCGCATTAGCCAGGTGTCGCTGTGGCGTTCGAGCACATGGTGCTGGCGTCCAGCCCACACGGTGATGCGGTCGGTGCGCACCTCGGTAAGGTTGAAGCGCGAGCTCACTTCGCCACCGGTGGCGGGGTCGAAGTTGTGCAGCCGCACATTGCCGACGATGCGCGAAAGGCGCGAGCGGGGGTTCTGCGAGTGCGCGTGCTTGGTGCCCAAGCGGAACAGGCGTTCTTCGAGTCGGGGGCGGTCGTCAAAGATCAGCGAGACCTTCTTGGTCGGGTCAATGTTGTCGGCGTTGCAGGGTACCCAGTACAGCAGCTCGGGTGTCCACAGCGCCAGCCAGTCGTTGTAGGCGTGCTCATCGGCCAAGGCGGCTTCTTGGTAGAGGAAATGCTCGATGTCGTGTACCAATTCGAGCGAGTGCGTGGTGGTGGCGTTCATTGCTGGGATCCTTACTGGGCGGTTTGGGCGGTCATGAGTTCGCGCCATTGGCGCATCTGACCACGTTGCGTGACTTCGTCCGAGATGCGTCCGGTGATAACGCCATCGGCCCCGTGTTCTTCGCGGTGCAGGCCGCGCGAGATTTCCAGCCAGGGGTTGACCTGGGCCATCATCCCTTTCTGCACGCGCTCGAAGATCTCGGCATCGTCGGGCGAGCCAGAGCCCGCAGGGCCGTAGAAGGACTCGTGCTGGCGCAGTCGCAAGGCGTTGATCTCGGGGCTCACGCCCTCGAACAGCACGGGGAACATGATCACTTCGCATTCCTCCGGCGAAATCGGGTTGAGGATGCGGATCTGGTTGTTGATGAGCTGCAGGTTGGGGTAGATGCCCACATGCGGATCGCCTGCGAGCGAGATCAGCAGGCGCGAACGCTCCTCGCCGTGCTTGGCCTTCATGGTCTCGATGTAGTCGGTGCCACCGGGCAGTTTTTCCAGCATGGCGGTGAATTGGTCGTAGTGGCCCATGCGGTGCTGGGTCAGGTCCAGCATCACATGGCCATGTCCCAAGTCGCGCGTGCGGCTGGCGGACTCGTCATCGAAGGGGTCGCCGCGGTGGGTGGCAGCAATGCCGGAGTCCGGGTCGCGGTTCCAGGCTGCAATCACCGACGCATGTACATAGTGCACGTGGTAGCCGTCCATGCCGACCAGTTTCCAGTTGCCCTTGTAGACGGTCTTGTGCACGCCGGCGTCCACGCGCAGTTCGCCCACGGGGGAGGCGTCCACCATCAGGTCGATCACGGCCTTGGCTGGACCCAAGTGATCGCTCAAGCTGGGAACATCCGCGTTTAGGCTGGCAAAAACGAAGCCACGATAGGTTTCCACGCGCGGTGGCTTGTTCAGGCCCATGGCCTTCTGGTCGAACTCGGGGCCGTAGGCGCCCTGGCCCGGCACCTGCATCAGGTTGCCGCTGGCGTCGTAGACCCAACCGTGAAACCAGCAACGCAGGTGCTTGGTGTTGCCCGCCTCGCCCTCGCACACCATCGCGCCACGGTGGCGGCAACGGTTCATCAACACCTGCACTTCGCCTTCGCCGTTGCGGATCATCAAAACCGGTTGGCGACCCATGCGGCGCGCGCGGTAGTCACCGTGCTTGGGCACTTCGGAGGTGTGGCCTATATAGACCCAGGTGCCCTCGAAGATGCGTTCTTGTTCAAGCTTAAAAATTTCTGCATCGGTGAAGGCGCTCGAATGGACGCGGCCATCCTGCACCAGGGCGCCCACCTCGGAGCCGCTGGCGCGGCTGGGGTGAAATTGAATGGTCTGTGTCATCTCGGCTGTCTCCTGAATGTGTGAGTGGGTCGGTCGCAGACAGTGGCTCTTGCTTGCGTCAACTTAGAAGAAATTATGTCATAATTTGAACTATTCACAAAATGAAGTAAATAAATTTTGAAGGTGATTCATGAAACCAGCAACCAAGAGCTTGACGCGGCAAGCCGAGAAGGAGGGGATTCCCTTGCCTTACCTCAGTGAACAGGTCGCTGTTAGTGCGGCGCTGGACAAGCAGCTTGATGGCTCGGCGCTGTGGGTCTTGCTGGCGGTTTACCGGGCGTTTGCGGTGCTCGATCGCGATCAGTCCGATGAGCTCGACTCCATGGGCGTGTCACCGCTGCAGTTCAACATCCTCACCACGCTGCAGCGAGTGAAGCAGCCTGCCACCATGGGGGCTTTGGCGTCCATGCTGGTGGTCAAGCCCAACAACCTGTCGGGCAACATCAACACGCTGGCCGAGCGCGGCTTGGTGCGGAGGGAGCTCAACGTGTCGGACCAGCGCTCGCTGCTAGCGGTGCTCACCCCCGAGGGCGAAGCGTTTCTGGCCGAGCACCTGCCCGCCCACTGGCGTCGCATTGAGCACCTCATGGGTGGCCTGTCGCGTGAGCAGCGTCTGCAACTCGTGGCCTTGCTCAAGCAGATGGTGCTGTCCATTGATGCCGCGCAGCAGCCGACGAGCGTTCGCGAGCGCGCAGGCAAGAAAGCCAAAAGATCACCTGAGCGGGCTATATCGGGCGCGCAGGCACCTCACAGGTAGATCACACAAGATTAACGACTGGAGATAACACATGGCAGAAATCCTGGGACTGGGGTTGTCCCACTACCCCCCTTTATCCACACCCGACGCGCAGATGGCCGGCATACTGCGCATGACGCTCAAAGACCCCGGCATACCGGCCGAGCGCAAGCTGGCCCAGAACTGGGCACCGGCGATGCAGGCCGAATGGGGCGACGATCAGGGCGTGGCGGCAGCCGCGGTTCACCGTGCGGCGTTGGTCGAGCAGTTCAGACGTGTGCGTGCAGCGCTCGACGATTTCAAGCCCGATGTGGTGTTGATCTGGGGCGACGACCAGTACGAGAACTTCAAGGAAGACATCATTCCGCCGTTCACGGTCTGTGCGTACGACGACATGGATCTCTACCCCTGGCGCCATGCGCAGGGCTCGTCAATGATGGCCAACGGCAAGGCCAATGCCTGGGGTGAAGGGCAAGACATGCACTACCGGCTCAAGGGCCGGCGCGACATCGGAAAGTACCTGACCTGCGGCCTGCTTGACGCCGGCTTCGACATGGCTTATGCCTACAAGCCGCTGCACCACGAGAGCCTGGCTCACGCCTTCGCCAACGCCATCCTCTATCTCGATTACGACCGCAAAGGCTGGGACTACCCGACCCTCACTGTGCCCATCAATTGCTACGGTCGCAAGGTTATTTCGGCCCGCGGCTTCCTCACCAACGTCGATGACAAGCTCGACCTTGACCCTCCGGGTCCATCGCCCGCGCGCTGCATGGACATGGGCGCGGCCACCGCACGCATCTTGCGTGACTCCCCTTGGCGTGTGGCATTGATCGCTTCGTCGAGCTGGTCCCACGCCTTCTTGTGCGACCGCACGTCACGTCTGTGTCCCGACACGCCCAGCGACCGCGTGCTTTACCGTGCGCTGGTGGAGCAGAACCACGGTGTCTGGCGTGGCAACACCACCGAAGACTTCGAGAACGCTGGCCAGCAGGAATTGCTCAATTGGTGCCCGTTGCTGGGCGCCATGGGCGAACTTGGCGCCTCCTTGTCGTGGAGCAACTTCGTGGAGACCCACGTGTTCAACTCCAACAAGGTATTTGCCATTTACCAGCCTGCCTGATGAGTGCCATGGAAACACATAACGACCGGGTGGTGATTGTGGGCGCAGGGCTGGCCGGCTTCGGTGTGGCCAGTGGCCTGCGCAAGCTCGGCCATGTCGGGCCTGTCACGCTGCTTGGCGAAGAGGCCCATGCGCCCTACGACCGGCCGCCGCTGTCCAAGCAATTCCAGATCGACGGCGATGAGGCTGCATTGCGCCTCTCGCCCGAGCCCTTGCCAGAGGTGCAATTGCTCAGCGGCTGCCCGGCCGTGGCGCTGGACCTAGAGCAGCGCATGGTGCAACTGCAGGACGGCCGGCGTCTGCCCTGGGACCGTCTGGTGCTTGCCACCGGCACGCGGCCACGCATGCTGCCCGCGTTGGCCACTTCGCCACGGGTGATGAGTCTGCGGACCCTGGATGATGCGCGCGCGTTGCGCCAGCGCCTGGGCGCCGCCACACGTCTGCTGGTGGTGGGTGGTGGTCCCATTGGGTTGGAGTTGGCCGCCATGGCGCAGCAACTGGGCTGTCACGCCACCGTAGTGGAGGCAGGTCCGCGTCTGATGGGGCGCAGTGCGCCCGCGCTGATTGCCGAGCACCTGCTGCAGCACCATCGCAGCCAGGGGGTTGACATCCACCTCGGCCGCACCGTCGTATCGGTGGAAGACAACGGCCTCGCGCTGCTGGACGATGGCAAAGTCCTGCAGGCCGATGTCGTGGTAGTAGGTATAGGCGTGTTGGCTAACGACGGTTTGGCCGTGGCTGCTGGCATCGACGCTGACGACGGCATCTTTGTCGATGGCTGGTGTCGCACCAATGTGGCTGGCGTGTTTGCCGTGGGCGATGTCACGCGTCAGGTCCATCCGCTGAGTGGGCGGCTGGAGCGCATGGAGACCTGGTCCAACGCCCAGGGCCAGGCTGCGGCATTGGCCGCTGCGCTGGTCGAGCCTGCAACTGCCAAGCCCTACGACGAAACGCCTTGGTACTGGTCCGATCAGGGCAGTCTGCGCCTACAGTGTGCTGGCCTGACAGAGGGTGACACCCATGCCCTGCGTGGCGACCCCGCCAGCGGCAGCTTCGTGCTGCTGCAATGGAAGGCGGGCCGCTTGTGCGGTGTTAGTGCCATCAACGCCGCACGCGACTTCAACCTGCTGCGCCGCCTGCTTGCGGCCGGCAGCACCCTGACACCCGAGGTGCTAGCCGCACCCGATGCCAACCTCAAGCAACTCGTTCAACAAGCCCAGTCGGCCTGAAGCCGGCCCGAAGGAGAAACCCCATGCACGCCACCGCCCTTTGCCCGCTCAACGATCTGTGCAATGGCACCATAGGTAGCGCTTTCCTGGAAAACGGTCGCCGCATTGCCATCTATCATGTCGACGGCAATGTCTATGCCACCGATGACCGCTGCACCCATGGCGACGCCTCGCTGGCCGATGAAGGCAGCCTGGAGGGCCATACGGTGGAGTGCGGCCTACACCTGGGCGCCTTCGATGTGAGGACCGGCGCGGCCACCTCTGCGCCCTGCGTGCATGCAATCAAGACCTACCCGGTGGAAGTGCGCGACGGCCAAGTCTGGCTGTCGGCCGAAGCAGCCGCGTGCGACGCCACGTGAGCGCGTGTGCCTGTGGGCTGATCGACGCCCATACCCACTGGGTTCCAGGCCATTTTCCGGCGTTTCTGGGTCGACGAAAGGGCGTGCCTTGGCCCTCCATGGTGCCGGCCGAGTCGGCTTGCCAGCGGCATGTGATGATCGATGGACGCGTCTATCGAACCGTGCCCGATTCTTCTTGGGACGCGGAACGCCGCGAGGCCGACATGGCCCGCACCGCCGTAGCGCATCAGGTGGTTTCGCCCATGCCCGAGCTTCTGTCGTATTGGCTGCACGCCGACGATGCGCTGGCGCTGACGCGGTTCATGAACGATGAGCTCGCGCTGCTGGTGCAGTCGCGGCCGCAACGCTTCACCGGGTTGGGCGCGGTGCCATTGCAGGATGTGGATCTGGCCATGCGGGAACTCGATCGCCTGGTGTGCGACCTCGGCTTGGCCGGGGTGGAGGTGGGCAGCAATATCAATGGCAAACCGATCGGGCATCCCGATTTCGAACCTTTCTTTGCGGCTGCCGAATCGCTGGGCGCGGCCATTTTCGTGCATGCCCTGCGCCCCTGCGGCATGGACCGTTTGGTCGGGCCGCCGCTGCTTGAGCAGGTGCTGGCCTTTCCCGGCGAGGTGGGCCTGGCCGCGGCCTCGCTGATGACATCGGGCACCTTGCTGCGCCATCCCCGCCTGCGCGTGGCCTTCAGTCATGGCGGTGGCGCCTTGCCCATGATACTGCCCCGCCTGCAACACGCCTGGGAGCACATGGCTCCTGTGCATCAGTGCATGGCTCAGTCGCCACGCGACCTCGCGCGGCAGATGTTCTACGACGACCTGGTGTACGACGGCGCGGCCATCGACTACCTGTTGGACGTCTACGGCCCCACGCAGGTGATGGCCGGTTCGGACTACCCCTTTGCCATCATGGACCGCGAGCCTGCCACGCGCATTGCCGCGCTGGGGCTGGATGAAGCCACGCAACGCCAACTCCGGCGTGACAACGCACTGCGCTGGCTGAGCATCGTCAAGCCCTGGGCAGAGTGACCGCCACGTATTCCAACGCACCGTTTTAAAAGGATGACATGAGTACACACAACAACCCTGCGATCACAGCAGCGGCGTCAGCACTGCTGCAGGCCAGAGTCACGCGCACGCCCATCGCCCCCATCAGCACCAGCCACGGCATTGCCGGACTGGACGTCGCCTACGCCGTGGCCGAACTCAATACCCAGGCGCAGCTGGCCGCAGGCCGGCGCATTGTCGGCATGAAGGTTGGCCTGACCTCCAAGGCCGTGCAGCAGCAGCTGGGCGTCGATCAACCCGACTTCGGCGTGCTGTTCGGCGACATGGAAGTCTTGAGTGGCCAGGACGTGCCCATGGCGCGCCTGCTGCAACCCAAGGTCGAAGCAGAAGTGGCTTTTGTCATGGGCCGCGACCTCACCGGCCCGGCACCGAGCTACGCTGAATTCTTGGCCGCCGTGGCCTACGCGCTGCCCGCCATCGAGATCGTCGACAGCGCAATTGCCGACTGGAAGATCACGCTCGTTGACACCGTCGCCGACAACGCATCCTGCGGCTTGTACGTACTGGGAGACCAGCCGCTTCCTATGGGCCAAGTCTCGCTGGGCGAGCTAGGCATGACCATGACCAAGAACGGCCAGACCGTGTCGGTGGGTACCGGTGCGGCCTGCCTGGGCCACCCGCTGCGCGCGGCTTACTGGCTCGCCTGCACCATGGCTGAACGGGGCCAGAGCCTCAAGGTCGGTCAGGTCATTCTCTCTGGCGCTTTGGGCCCCATGGTGCCCGTGGTCGCAGGCGACGTGGTCCGGGCGCAGATCGGCGCGCTGGGCAGTGTTTCGTGCCGCATGGTTTGAAGGTAGAAAATATGAGCAAGAAACTCAAGGCTGCCATCATCGGCAGTGGCAACATCGGCACGGACTTGATGATCAAGATCCTGCGCCACGGCATTAACATTGAAATGGGAGCCATGGTCGGTATTGATCCGACCTCCGATGGTCTGGCACGCGCCGCCCGCATGGGTGTGGCCACCACCCACGAAGGCGTAGAAGGTCTGACGCGCCTGCCCATCTTTGCCGACATCGACTTCGTGTTCGACGCCACCAGCGCCGGTGCCCATATCAAGAACGACGCTTTCTTGCGCAGCCTCAAGCCCGGCATCCGCATGATCGACCTGACGCCCGCAGCCATCGGCCCGTATTGCATCCCGATCGTCAATGGTGAAGACCACCTCGACGCATTGAACGTCAACATGGTCACCTGCGGCGGCCAGGCCACCATTCCGATGGTGGCAGCTGTCAACCGTGTTGCCAAAGTGCACTACGGCGAAATCGTCGCCTCCATCTCCAGCAAGAGCGCCGGCCCCGGCACGCGCGCCAACATCGACGAATTCACCGAAACCACCTCCAAGGCGATTGAAGTAGTGGGTGGCGCGTCCAAAGGCAAGGCCATCATCGTGCTGAACCCCGCTGAGCCGCCGCTCATCATGCGCGACACCGTCTACACCCTAAGTGACTTCGCTTCAGAAGACGCTATCGCCGAATCGGTCGAGCGCATGGCCGCCGCCGTCCAGGCCTACGTGCCCGGCTACCGCCTGAAACAAAAGGTGCAGTTCGACCGCATCGAGCCCAGCCACCCCATCAACATCCCCGGTGTCGGCCCCCGCATGAGCGGCTTGAAGACCTCCATCTTCCTGGAAGTCGAAGGTGCTGCCCACTACCTGCCCGCCTACGCCGGCAACCTGGACATCATGACCAGCGCCGGCCTGCGCACCGCCGAGCACATGGCTCTTCGCATGCTCGCCGCCTGAAGGAGAAACTGACATGGACAAAAAAATCTACATCTCCGACGTCACCCTGCGCGACGGCAGCCACGCCATCCGCCACCAGTACAGCGTCGAGCAAGCCAAGCAAATCGCCAAAGCTCTGGACGACGCCAAGGTGGACTCCATTGAAGTCGCCCACGGCGATGGCCTGCAAGGCGGCAGCTTCAACTACGGCTTCGGTGCCCACTCCGACGTCGAGTGGATCGAAGCCGTGGCCAGCGTCGTCAAGCATGCCAAAATCGCCACCCTGCTGCTTCCCGGCATCGGCACCGTCCACGACCTGAAGGCGGCCTATGACGCCGGCGCCCGCATCGTGCGTGTGGCAACCCACTGTACGGAGGCCGATGTCTCCAGACAGCACATCGAATATGCCCGCCACCTGGGTATGGAAGCCGTTGGCTTCCTGATGATGAGCCACATGCAGACCCCCAAGGGCCTGGCCGAACAGGCCAAGCTGATGGAGAGCTACGGCGCCACCGTCTGCTACGTTGTCGACTCCGGCGGCGCTCTGAGCATGAACGACGTGCGCGACCGTTTCCGCGCCTTCAAGGACACCTTGAAGCCCGAAACCCAGACCGGTATGCACGCCCACCACAACCTGAGCCTGGGTGTGGCCAACTCCATCGTCGCCGTCGAAGAAGGCTGTGACCGCGTGGACGCCAGCTTGGCCGGCATGGGCGCAGGAGCGGGCAACGCCCCGCTGGAAGTGTTCATTGCCGCCGCCACCCGCTTGGGTTGGAACCATGGCTGTGACTTGTACAAACTGATGGATGCGGCCGACGACACCGTGCGACCGCTGCAGGACCGCCCTGTGCGCGTGGACCGCGAGACACTGGCGCTGGGTTATGCGGGGGTCTACAGCAGCTTCCTGCGCCACTCAGAAGTGGCAGCGAAGAAGTACGGTCTGAAGGCGGTCGACATCTTGGTGGAACTGGGCCGGCGCCGCATGGTGGGCGGCCAGGAAGACATGATCGTCGACGTCGCATTGGACCTGCTCAAGGCGCAGGAGCATGAGCGCCAGCATGCCCAGCCGGTGATGAGCCAGGCGGGATGAAGACTGAGGCCCTGGTGGAAACGCTGGTCTACGCCAACCGCATCCTCTACGACAGCTAGTAGCCACCGTGTTACCCTCGTGTTTACTGTTAACCCCAGAGGACTTTCACATGTTAAGAAAACTATCCGCTATCGCACTGGCTGTATCTTTCCTGGCCATGGCAACATCCGGGCTATTGATGTTTGTCATTGAAAAACCCTCTTTCACCATCCAGATGCACCCTGTACATAAGCTGTTCGGCCTGGTCATGGTGGTGGCCGCCTCCATTCATATCTGGTTCAATTTTCGCGGTTTAAAGGCTCACTTGCAAAATCACAAAGCGGCGATCTTCGGCGGCGTGCTGGTGGTTGCCTTGGTGCTGCTCTACGCCGTTGCCATCAACAACAAACTACCGGACGACCTGGCACAGCAAATGGACTCAGCTGCAGCGGCAGCCGAACAGAAAAAATGATTCCAATGCAACATCCCCGCCTTGTTTGGCCGAAATTTTCGGCCCTGAACCATCTCAGCATTGCCATGCGCCTCCATATCGGCTTCGCACTGGTGCTGTTGCTGTTGGCCGTCATCGGCATGCTCGGCTGGTTCTATACGGGCGCGCTGGCGGCCCGCACACAGAATGTCGTTGACCTCGACTACCGACGTGCGGAAATCGTGAGCACGATGGAGAAGGCAGTATCGGACATGGCCTTGTCAGTGACCTCCATGTCGCTGAACGACGATCCTGAGGATATTGCCTACGAAGTAAAGCGTTTGGAGCAATCATCCAAAATTTACGAGGAACGCGTCAAGGAACTCGATGCGTCGATCCGTGAAGGCGACCAGACTATGGGACTTGCAACGCAGATCAAGACGCTGAATGAGACAAGCAGCGAGGCCCTGACAGTGATGAACCAAATCTCCTTGAAAGCCACGGCCGGTATCAGTCGTGAGCAGTTGGCCCAGTTCACGATCAACCAACTCCGTCCGTCACAGGACGCGTGGTTCCTCACGCTCGACAAGCTCAAGCAAAGCGTAAATTCCACGATGCATGAAGCGGCCCTCGAATCGAAGACCACGGCTCGGCAGGTGCGGACCGTCATGGCTGTGGCGGTAGGGGCCGCGCTGGTAGTCGGCTTGCTGGCAGCGGGACTCATTTCACGCAGTATTGCCCAACCACTGGCCCAGGCGGTAGTACTCGCACGCGCAGTAGCACAAGGCGACCTATCGGCATCGATGGTGACCACCCGGCGCGACGAGGTTGGTGCCTTGCTCGATGCCTTGACTGACATGCAGCGGGGTCTGCGGAGCATCGTCAGTGACATCCAGATGACGGCCGACAGCATCCACTTGGCTAGTAGTGAGATGGCAGGAGGCAATTCCGACCTATCGCACCGAGCCGAGCTGACCGCCACACGACTGCAACAAGCCACGGCTTCAATGCAGCAGTTGACAAGCGCAGTGTTACAAAGCGAGCAAGCAGCCTTGTCCGCAGACGACCTTGCGAGCGCCGCAGCGCAGGCTGCGCAGCGTGGTGGCGCAGTCATTCAGCAAGTGGTCGGTAACATGGAGGCCATCGCCGATTCAAGCCGCAAGATCGCCAACATTACTGGCGTCATCGACAGCATCGCCTTCCAGACCAACCTGCTGGCATTGAACGCAGCCGTCGAGGCGGCACGGGCTGGCGAGCAAGGCAGAGGCTTTGCGGTAGTGGCCGCTGAAGTGCGCTCGTTGGCGCACCGTTCGGCCGTCGCAGCCAAAGAGATCAATGCACTGATCGGCGCCAGTGTCGAGAAGGTCGAGTCTGGCAGCAAATTAGTGAATAGCGCTGGCGCGACGATGGCGGACATCGTCGGTTCGGTACAGCGTGTGGCTGTCGTGATCAGTCAGATCACCGATGCGACGCGGCAGCAGAACGACGATATCCGCGATGTGAGTTTGGCACTCGAACAGGTGGAAACACTGACTCAGCAAAATGTCGCGCTGGTGGAGCAGAGTGCCGCAGCGGCGGGTCTGCTGTCGGAACAGGCCTCGCGTATGAATGCACTGAGTGGCACCTTCCGGCTAACGTAGCCCGCATTTGACCAGACAGCGCATACTTGTCCGCGCATCAACTCCGGTGTCTGGCTGATGTCGCTGCCGTTGGCCGCCGTCGTTGTCAAAGCGTGTACCAGCCCTGAGTCCTTATCCACGCCAATAGGCGCTTTCATGCCGAAATGCTTGGGTCCTGTTTTGCGGTCCATTTAGAACTTATCCGGGTGTTGGGGTCAGGTCTTGCATTGAAATATTAGCCGCTCTAGTACATCAACACGAAAGTTGAGAAACATAATTTCGACCCATCTTTTTGTCCGCATCCTGTCGAGTAAAGTGCCACTCGATAGTTCGCTCTTTCTCGTTGCGGGCTTGCTGCCAGGCAGCAACCTCGGATTCGAGTAATTCACGATTGGCAATGCGCCGATCCAGGCATTGGCGACTGAGAATGCCAATCTCGATTTCTGCCATGTTCAGCCAGCTCGCGTGCTTTGGGGTGTAGTGAAACTCCACCCGATGCAGGAGCTTGGCGGCCGCACGACTGCCCAGCACGTCGTCAAAGCACTTTCTGAAGTGCGTGTTCAGGTTATCGAGCACCAAGTGAATTCGTCGTGCCTTGGCGTATACGCCAGTGAGCAATTCTTTGATGAAGGCGACGAAGTCAACCTTTCCTCGACGCTCGGTGACAGATACGATTCGCTGTCCCGCCTTGGGCTCGACAGCCACGAACAGATTGGTGGTACCGTTGCGTACGTACTCGTAGCCATGCTTGGTTGGGCTGCTCGCCGCCATGGCCAATGGAGGTCGGCTATGGGCGATAAGTTGCAGGCTTTTCTCGTCGATGCAAATGACCGGCTCGGCTTTGGATATTGGTCGCGCGTACAGTTCGAGCGGGACATACATCCGAGCACGGTACTCCTCGGTCAACGCCCCAATGCACCACATTACCCGGTGCCAGGAACAAGAGAAATAGTTTTTTTGAGCATGCGTCGAACGGTTTCCCGGCTCACGGATTGCATGCCAGGCTCCTGGCGGGCGGCACCGTTCGAGCTCGACCATGGTCCAGCGCTGGCGTCCCTTGGGCGGGGCTGAGCAGGCCAAGGCGATCACACTCGCCTCGGCGTTGGTGTCGTATTGGCGCGGGCGTCCTGAGCGCTGCACGTCGAACACCGCCAGCTCCACCCCGCCTTGCAAGTAGGCGGCGCGAGCACGCCACACGGCGGTGCGGCCAATGCCAAGCACTGCCATGATCTCAGATTCGGGAATGTCGCGGTCCAGGCATGACAGCACATGGGCTCGATTGACCTCGCGCGCCTGATGCACCTCTTTGCTGCGAATGGCTTCGATCGTCGAGCGATCCTCCTCGCTCAAGTTCAGCTCCGTCTGACGCATGACCACTCCTCGTTATGCCGAATGGCGACATTCGTAGTGTAATCATGTGCCGTTATTTTCGTGTCAATGTACTAGGAGGCTCAGCCTCACTCAGGTGCTGAGACCCTTGTAGAGCATATAGGCCGCGAGTAAGTAAAAACTGCCGGCAAACACCAATTTGAGCTTGTCTACGGGAATGCTGTGTACCACCCGGGCGCCCAGCGGCGCGGCGAGGAAGCTGCACACGGCAATTATGCCCAACGCCGGCAACCAGATGTAGCCGAACGAGCCCACCGGCAAGTCCTGCACGTTTCGCCCGCCGATCACGTAGCCCAGCACGTTTGTAACGGCAATCGGAATTCCAAGCGCTGCAGAAGTGGCCACGGCGCTGTGAATCGCCACGTTGCACCGAGTCATGAAGGGCACGCTGATAGTGCCGCCGCCTACACCAACCAAGCCCGAAATAAAGCCAATAGCTCCGCCCGCCGCCAACTGACCCGCCGTACCAGGCATTTGGCGTCTGGGTTTGGTTTTTTTGTCAAGCAACATCTGTGTTGCCGAAAAAATCACGAACAGGCCGAAGAAAATGGCCAGGTAAGCGCCTTTGAGCAGCGCGAACACCCCCAAGCTGCCAATGAGGCTACCTACGACAATGCCGGGAGCCAGCCGTTTGACGATGTCCCAGCGCACGGCACCCCGTTTATTGTGGGCCCGAACGCTCGAAAGGGATGTAAAAATGATGATGGCCATGGAGGTTGCGATGGCCATTTTCACCGCCAAATCGGGCGACACACCGCGGCTTGACAAGATGATGGTGATGAACGGCACCAGCGTCATACCGCCACCAATGCCCAGCAAGCCCGCAAGAAAACCGGTACCGATGCCCAGTGCGGCAAGTTCAAGGATTAGCAGAGATTCGAGATTCATTTGTGGTTGACGTGTTTGGTAGGACTCGCCGCTGCAGCCCATTAAAAAGGGGTGACCCGGGTGCTGTTCGAAGCCGGAAAGACCGAAGACACTCGAACCTGAAGGATTCATGGCCGACATAGACATAAACCGCCGTTACAGTTAGCCTGGTGGCTGAAAGGACTCATGAAATCGAAGTGAAAGTCGATCGTCTTTGCCCTTTCTCTCAAGCATTCGACTATTTCCCCGAAGATTCCGTTTCAAGTTGCTTGTGCAATTCGGCCCACCGTTGCCCTGAGGCTTTCCAGGAGTCAAGATAGCTGGCTGGGCAGATGTCGTTATAAGGTGGGCGAACGGGGCCGGCGTTCATCCAGCCTGCAGCATCGATTCGGCCTTTTTCCAGCGCAACGTTGTAAATAGAAAAGGTCTTGAAGCTATCTTCGGGAAATGGCGCAGCTGTTTTCACAAGTCGACCCTGAAATGCGTGGGCATCGGTCCAGTCTTTGGTTCGCCGAGCTGCGATGACCTTGTCGCGAAGCGTCGTCGAAACCAATGGCCCGCACACGGTACCGCTGGACCAGAAGGCATCAACGAAGTCATCCATACGTGCCGCAGCATAGTATTGGTAGTCGAGCGGCAGCAGCTTCATGCGGTGCTTGGTCAGATGTAGATCCTGCAGCAGGAACTCGATACCGATATATTTCGCTGCAACGACTTGCCGAATCTCTGAAACCCGAGCCCAGAACGCGCGGGGAAAATCAAATTTGAAAGCCTCGGTATTCGCGTAGATAGCGATATTCATCTCTGGAACAGCTTCGGCGACATCTTTGTAGTACTGAACAGCCATATCAACGCAGGGATTGCACCACATTGGTATTCCCAACATTGTTCCGTCGGCCCCAATGGAGTGGGCGTACCTTGTCTGCTCGATCGTGTCGCGGGTATTAAGCGTTGTGGTGCCAACGAACACTGGAACCCTTCCTCTCGCGGTCTCCACGATGGTTTGCATGAAGACTTTCTTTTCCTCCCAGGTTAGCGATTCACACTCACCCAAAGTACCCATGCTCAGAATCCCGTTCGCGCCAGCCGCGATAAGGCCTTCAACGGCGCGGGCAGTCTCATCCAGATCAACGGTGTTAGTCGCACGCCAGTCACTCGCATCCGGTTTGGATGGTGTCGGAAGAATTGACCATACTCCATGAATATCCGATGCATTCAACAGTCCTGACTTACCCATAACTTATCCTTTGTATTTAAGAAAATTCTAAAAACCGCCACAAATAATATTCTCAGGCATCTTGCGAAAGCCCAAAGACATCAATCATCACATACTCATCTTGCCCGACCGACTGACGGTCGTTTTACCCCAACTCAATGAACCATCCGGGATTTGGCTTGACGTGAGGCGGACACTTCCAAGCCCGCCTCGTTAAACTTCAACGCCTTACGTCAATTGATGGGCTTCAAAACCATTGGTTTTAATAAAAAATGTGCGAGCGCGGGCAGCAACACCAGTGCTCCGATCATGTTGCCCACAAACATAAAGGCGAGCAAGAGTCCCATATCAGCCTGAAACTTGATGGGACTAACCACCCAGGTGACAACGCACAAGGCAAGCGTGACACCAGTCAGGAGTACAACCTTTCCCGTGAAGAGCAACGATTGGTAGTAAGCCTCGGAGAGGCTATCGCCAACCTTCAATCTCGCCAGAAGAATGCTCATGACGTAGAGCGCATAGTCCACCCCGATGCCCACCCCCAATGCGATCACGGGCAATGTAGCCACTTTCACACCAATGTTCAGCGCTACCATCAAAGCCTCGCACAGCACCGAGGTCAGAATCAGCGGCAACACAGCACACAGCACCGCACGCCAAGAGCGGAAGGTGATAGCACACAGAACGATCACCGCGCCGTAGACCCAAAACAGCATCTCGCGGTTCGCATCCCTGACGACAATGTTCGTCGCCGCATCAATGCCGGAATTGCCGGCGGCGAGAAGAAACTGGACTTGCTCAGTGTTGTTTTCTTTGGCAAAGCCCTCCACCTCGTTGACGAGGGAAGTTAGTGTGTCGGCTTTATGGTCCTTCAGGTAGGCCGTCAGCGTCAACAAGCTGCAGGTATCGTTGTAAAGGCCGCGGGGTGCCCCGGAAGTGATCGTGTTGAGCATCGACTGGCTGTTGATCAACTCATACCACTTGGTACTGCCTTCATTCAACCCTGCTAACACACGCCGACTCAGTAATGCCAAAGAGTTCGTGTCCTCCACCCCCGGCAAAGCACGCATTTTCCACTCCAGCGCATCAACCCTCATCAAGGTGTCATATTGGCTGCACTCGCCGTCTGGCGTCTTGACCATCACTGCAAAGGCATCGCTGCTGGCTCCATAGTGTGCGGTCATGTAAGTGTTGTCACGGTTATAGCGACTGTCGGCACGCAACTCAGGTGCACCAGACTCCAAATCACCGATCTTCAAGCGCTGCGCAACCACGAGTCCACCTGTACCAACGAGCAGTGAGACCGCAACGGCGCCTGCCGCCCAGCGTCGCTGGGTGAACAAGTCCAACAGTCTCCATAACGGATGTCGTGCCCCGCTCCGCTGGTTCGCCAACTCTTCCGTCAGACTGAGTTGAGCAGCTCCTGGACTTACGCCCACATAACTCAGCAGTATCGGCAACAGTATCAGGTTGGTGAAGACCAATACTGCAACGCCAAGGCTGGCAATGAAAGCCAGATCTCGGATCGCCTCAATATCGATCACCATCAAGACGCCGAAGCCAACGGCATCGCACAGCAGCGCAGTCAGTCCCGCAAGAAAAAGGCGCCTGAAAGTGTAGCGCGCAGCAACCAAGCTATTCGCACCACGCCCTATATCCTGCATGATGCCATTCATTTTCTGAGCACCATGACTCATGCCGATCGCAAAGACAAGGAACGGAACCAGCACGGAGTAGGGGTCCAACTCGTAGCCCAACAAGGGCATCAACCCCAGTTGCCACAGCACGGCAACCAGCGAACAACTGACAACCAGCACTGCACTGCGCACGCAACGCGTGTAGGCATAGAGCATGGCCGTCGTGATGAGCACGGCAGCGACGAAGAATCCTAGCATCTGCCAAATACCCTCAATCAGGTCACCCATGACCTTCGCGAATCCGGTGATGTGAATACTGATCCCATCACTCTGATATTTGACCCTGAGCGTCTCCAGCGCATCAGAAACATCAGCGTAATCCAGCGGAACACCGTTCGCGTCTTTTGACAACAAGGGCAGATAGACGATTGAAGAACGTTGATCCAACGCGACCAGTTGACCGATCTCGTTGCTGCGCTCGATGTTCAAACGCACCGTGGCAAGGCTTGTAGGCGACCCGTCGTAGCCATCCGGGATGACTGGACCGCCATCCATGCCCTCCTCGGTGACGCCGACCCATCGCGTATTCGGAGTCCACAGCGACTTCATATTGCGCCTGTCAACGCCAGGGAGCAAAAAGGCCTCGTCGCTTAACTGCTGAAGTACCTTTAGATAGTTTGGGTCATAGATGGACTCACCTGTTGTGGCGACGGCGATGCGCACAGCGTTGCCAAGACCTCCCAGCTCTTGACGATGAGCGAAGAAGTTTTGGATGTAGGGATGGCTCCTGGGGATGATCTTCTCAAAGCTCGCGTTGACACGCAGATTACTGGCACTCCAGCCGAGCACGACCGTCAGCACCGCGCAGAAAAGGAGGATCAGCTGGCGGTGATTGAAAAGAGCCCGTTCAATAGCTGAACCTGACCGTGGATCGAAGTCGGTCAAAGGTGTTCGCTCATCCTTTGAGACTGTTTGGTTAACGACTGACATGAGGGTCACTTAGGAAAAGGAAGTTCACGAACACCACGCAAGCTGCTGGCAAGCAGACGACTGCCATCAAGTTCGACAACGGCAGTCAACGGTGGGCCTGGCGGCCATGAAACAGACGTCCATCTTCCCCCTGAATCACGACTGATCAATGCCTGCCCGGCCTGGTTAAGGGCGAGCACACTACCGTCATGCATCAGCGAGAGACAGCCAATCGTGACAGGAATGGGCACCTCGCACTGGCTGAAACCGGCAGGGCTATACGTATAGATATTGCCCTTCAGACCAGCCAGCAACCACTTGCCGTCGGGCAACGCAGCCACGGCGAACCAGCTGCCCGGGTAAGGGGAGCTCAGTCGGACGAAGGTTTTTCCTCCATCGACGGATTGCAACAGCAACCCTTGCTCGCCGACTATCAGAATGCGCTGTCCCTGCACCGCAAGCGCGTTAAAGTGCAGGGCCTTCGGATTGTCCAAGCGATCCATCCAGGGCGACCAGGTTTCACCACCGTCTGCGGTTGCAAAAATAAGCCCATAGGCCCCAATCACAAAACCTCGCTTTCGATCGAAAAAGTGCACGTCCAGGAAGGGCTTATCAGGGCCGTCCGACACCAAGCGTTGAGCCTCCTGCAAACGCTTGTCGCTGTCATCGTCGTTCTTTGATCCTGCCGACGCTTCTGCACGCCATAGATCCGCGGCTCTCTTTCCTTCCAGCTGAAGCCGCCAGGTTCCACCGCCGTCTGAGGTTGCGAGCACAACACCTGAGTGACCTGTGACCCAACCATACTTTTCGTCTACAAAGTTGACGGCGGTCAGCGTGACACTGACTGGCACACTCGCCTGCTGCCATGTGGCACCAACATCATCCGAGAACAAAACAACACCGCGCTCCCCGACCGCGACAATGCGTTTGCCAGACTTGGCAACATCAAGCAAGACGCCCCCCCTCACGTGCGGCGCTACAAACGCAGGACGACGCAAGGCATCAAGCACGGGGTTAGCCCAGACCGCCTCCATGCTGACCAGCGGCACAGTAGCTACAAAGCACAGGGCGCGGCGTCGCCCGATGTCAAAGCGCTCTTTCTTAAATTTTTTCATCAGAATTCCACCACATAAACAACTCAACCAAATCCGGATTCCATCAGCCTCACGGGCTCACCATTGCCAACAGTGGAGCGACCAACCGAAGGTCGATCCACCAGATGTAACACGTCGCCCTTAAGCTTTTTAGCTTTACCGAATACCTTCACTAGCCATCGAATCTGGCGAATAGGTTGATGCGGGGAATGGTTTCTCCTCAACGCGAATCTGCACCGACTCATCGTTGTACAGGCTACCCAAGTAAGAGTTGCCACCTATCAGATCATTGAGACCGAAACTGCTGCGTATGAAAGCGGGTACATCCGGCGCCACAATGGGCAAGAGATACGTTGTGCGCGCCAATTTTCCTTGCGCATCCCAGCGATCTCCAAGCAAGGCATACCAACTGTCTTCATCAATGTAGTAACGACTTTTAGGTGACACATGACGCTTACCTGGCTTCAATGTGGCGTCTACAACCCAAACCCTATGCAATTCCCAACGCACATGATCAGGGTTGAGGTGGGCTCCCGTGATCACATCCGCAGTCTTGCTTGGCACCATTGTGCGGTTGCTGTTGTAAGGCACCAGTATTTCTTTCTTGCCGACCAGTTTCCAGTCAAAGCGGCTCATGTCGCCTTCAAACACGGTTAGCTCATCAAAAGTGAGGATACCAGCTGAAAACGAGAGCTGCGTATCACAGCAGACGTTCGGCAGCTTGCGCACGCGACGTTGCCCTGTGAGGTAAATCCACCCCAGTGTTTTATCTTCATTGACATTGAAGTGCTGCATGACCGCTTCACCGGCTCGGATGGCCGGACCGATATTGGTCGAACGGACTTTGTACCACCACTGACCATCCTCAACATTTACACCCTTGGTGTTGTAAGGAAAAGTAAAGTAATTTTCATAATGTGAAACCAAGACAGCCTGACCGCTGCTGTTCACAGTGAAGTTCTTCGCCCTTTCGTAAACTTGTTCGAGCTTATAGGAAAGCTGATGGTTCACCATCACCTCAGCACCATTCTTCGGAATGGGGAACGGAATGCCACCCAAGGCCCCCACAGCATAGGGATTATCGAGACCCGACAGCTTTACCTTTGTGGCGTTTTCAAACGTCTTGTCATAAAACCATTGCGGCGCGACATAAGTGCGCTTTGAAGGATATACATCAACCCTGAAAGTGTCCGGGTATTTCTGCAGCATCGCCTTTGTGCCATCCGTCAATTTGTCTGCATATTGCGCCATATTCTTTACAGTGATACTGTACAAAGGCTTGTCGGAAGCGAAAGGGTCTGGACGGCGGCCACCTTTTTTGTAGCCGGGCGTCGGTGTGGTGTAGCCACCAGTCCATGCGGGAATCGAACCGTCTTTATTGCCAGCTTTTTCAGCACCCATGGGTGTCAAAGTGGATTTCAGCGCAGCGGCTTCATCGGCTGAAACCTCAGCAAGAGCTACTCCAGCCAAAAAAGCGTAAGCAATGATCGTGGAAATGGGTTTGATCATAAATTTCATTTTTTTCCAATCAGAATGTGTAACGAGCGGTGAACGAGATGAAATCTCGATCCCGAAGGGTTTGACCCCAGCCGAACGCCTGGTTAGCTCCCGTGTTAAACGTGCGGGCTGTACCGTAATAGTGGGTGTAGTTCAAACCGAAGTTCCAAGAATCCAGGTAAGTCCCATTTAGTCCTATGCTGATATCCCCTCCCCCTTCAGGGATCCAGGCGTTGGGTGTCATTGCCATTGGTCGGGAGCCTTTTGGCGCGTAGCCGATGCCGATAGGCACACCTAGATCCAATCCTGGCAGGACTTGCCGGTACTTCGGCTCAAAGACGACTCGCATCGCGACACCATCGCGTGTTGCATTTGGATCCGCGGCGGTCGCGTTTTTGGTGATTTTCAGCACACGGTTCCAAGCAATTTCGCCAGCAATCGTAGCTTCTCCCCAGAGAGGAGTACGCGGCACGGAGCCTAACACCGAGATATTCAAGTGGGCCGTGCGGCCGACTGCATAGGCTGGATTGCTTGAGTTATTGTTTGCGACCGGCGCGAGCGCGCTCGTGTCGAAACCCTGCGTACTCGCCAAGTCTTGGTTATCGCGAAAAGACAGCTCAGCTGCAACGTTGTAATCGCCAAAGGTCTTGCTGGCACTGGCACCAAAAGCCTTAATTTTTTCTTGATACGCGATGTAATGGCCCACCGGAGCCGGCCCGACCGGAGTCATTCCAAGCTTCGGCACGACTTGTGGCAATTTGTTGTGAAACTGAATCAGATAGAAACCATAGTCGATATCACCACCTTTCACCTTCAGCTGCACCCCCCCCTGTCCAGAATCCTTGGCCTTCATATCGGAAAATCGTGGGCTGGGTGCACCAGGCCCAAAAAAGATGTTTTCAGCGCCATCGACAGCGTAATCCGTGTTGGAGAAATAGCTACCTGCAGCGGGCAGACGACTTCTGGATGAAGCTACCTGTATGTAGGCCCCAACCGAGACATCTGGGGTGATCTGTACTTGCCCCGAAACCATAGGGACGGGACGAATCGCTTCCTTAAAAGGCGTACCGGGTACGGAAACAAGCTTGACCACATCCACCGGCATTTGGGCACCGGCAATGGCATTGGCACCAAAAAACAGGCTTTCGCCCCAAAGCAGCGAGTGCCGACCGGCACGAACCGAGGCGCTCCGCTCGAACAGGTCAAATTTACCAAAGACGAAAGCATCCAGTACCTCACTGCCACTGCCATGAACATCTCGCGTGCCGGCAGTGAATTGGTTGTAGGGAACCGAGGTCTGGCTCGGGAACGCGCCACCGGGAAAACCCGGGTTGGCGTTGGAACGGCCATAAACAGAATCGTTCCAAGCAGCCGCACTGATGCGAAAACCCATGTTCTTCTTATAGACGAAGTCCAATTCCGACAGCAAGTCAAAGCGACTGGAAATGAGTCCTTTGCCAAAATTTCGGTCGCCGTCGTCGTTGTTTGGATTCGAGATCAGAACAGATGATGGCTCGTCAAGACGCCGCGCAGCGCTGTACTTGATGGTATTGTCCCAGCGGAGATTCAAGTCAGGATTTCCTGTGTCAAGCACAACAGCCAAGGCAGGTGTCGCTCCGATGGAGAGTCCACCACACAATGCGGCAATGCCACGAATGTGGGCCGACGGCATCAAGTACTTTCGCCGTGATTTTAGGAACTTCATATTGCCGTCTCTCTTTCTTTGGTTATGAATGATCGCCACATTGCTTGTAAACAGCGGTAACGCAGCGATTCTTTTTCCTACTAAATGAAAATAACCAAGGTTTTAATGGTCAAACAGCCCAATGGGTCCTTCTTGCAGGGAAACGATCACACTCTTGAGTTGGGTGTAGTGGCTCAGAACGTCGAGTGAAAATTCGCGACCGAAACCACTTTGCTTGTAGCCACCGAACGGTACATTGGGGATCGTGTTGAAGTAGCGGTTGACCCACACGGTCCCCGCTTCGATCTCGCGCGCCATGCGATGGGCTTGCGTGATGTTTTTGGTCCAGAGACCAGCCGCCAAACCAAATTCAGTGTCGTTAGCCTCGCGTATGACTTGAGCCTCGTCTTTCCATGGAATGACCACACCGACCGGCCCAAAAATCTCCTCTTGAGCGATGCGCATTTTGTTGCGCACATCAGTAAACAAGGTCGGCTCAATAAAGTAGCCTTGCTCAAATCCGCTCACCGTTGCGCGCTTACCCCCCATCGCCGTTGTCGCACCCTCATTGCGCCCGATATCGAGGTAACCAAGAACCTTGTCGAACTGCATCCTGGAGGCCTGAGGCCCCATTTGCGTCGAAGGGATCATAGGGTCGCCAACACGAATCTTGCGAAGAATGTTTTGAACCTTCTCCACAAATGCATCCATCACTGACTCATGGACGAAGTGGCGTGTCGCGGCAAAGCAAATTTCGCCCTTGTTCACCACGATGCTCATGGCTGCGGACTCTGCCGCTGCATCCATGTCAGCGTCCGCGCAAATAATGTTGGCCGATTTTCCACCCAACTCCAGCGTTTGAGGAATCACATTGACGGAGGCATATTGCATCAGTTTTTGCGCGGTCGGGCGTGAGCCGGTGAACGCTACCTTGCGGACATTCGGGTGGGTCACAAGCGCTTCACCGACATTTGGCCCGTAGCCGGTAATGACGTTCAGCACGCCTGGCGGCAGCAGGTCAGCCATCTCACGGATGAACTCCATGACCGCCAAACAGACCGACTCGGCCGGCTTCAGCACAATGGTATTGCCCGCAGCGAGAGCAGGCGCAATCTTTGTCGCCATCATGACAAGGGGCACGTTCCAGGGAATGATCTGTGCCACGACACCAAGCGGCTCGCGGTGAATAATCGCCACACCTTGTGTCGCGTCTATGGTCTGCCCATGCAAACCAAATGCAGCACCAGCAAACAACTCAAACTGCCCAATCGTGGCTGGGATATCGATATGCAGCGCCTCCATGATAGGCTTGCCATTGTCGAGCGACAACATCGCGGCGTAATCATTGGCCCGTGCGCGCAGGCGACGCGCCATTTCATAGAGCGCAGCCTGACGCTCACTGGGTGTGCTGCGAGACCATTTCGGGAAAGCCTGTGTGGCGGCCTCCACGGCACGGTTTACATCCTCAGCGTTGCCTGACTGGATATAGGACAGCACCTCCAGATTGGCAGGGTTAATCATCGCGATTTTTTCGCTGCTGGATCCACCGACCCATTCACCATTGATGAAATGGCCATACTCCGCCTGGAAGTACTTCATAGCAAGCTCACTGCGAGCAGAATCCGGTTTTTTCGATTCAGTCTTCATTTCTTCACCCATAGCAATCTCCTTACTTCGATCCTTAATGACCTTATTCCCTGAAACTCACTCCCGCTGGAAGTGAGTAAATTCGTGTCAATCTTCGCTGCGAAAATTAACGCCACCGACGTATTGCGCTTTATCGAGGTCATGCCCAAAAACGTCACAGCGAAAGTGCTCCTGCTGAGCCGGTGCGCATACCCCACTCCAACCGGGCTCCCACAACCAACCAGACGGATTGGCCGCATAGAAACTCAGCGCTCCGTCATTGCTATGCACGCCCAATTGCACAGCAATGTCGATACCATGCTTATGCACCTTGTCCAACGTCTGCCCCAAGTCCCGCATGTCCTGGTATTCAACCATCAGGTGATTCGCACGCTTGGGCATCGGACCGAACATCAAGGCCACGGAATGCTCACGGTTATTGCATTTCAAGAAAGGAATCCGAACCGGGGTGCCATCTGTCAACTTCAAAAGGTAGTCAGAGCTTCCAGTAACCCCAAGCACCGCAAAGAAGCGCATCGTCGCCTCCGGGTCTACGGATCGCAGAATGATGTGACCAACACCCTGATCACCCGTTTTGAAGCCCCCAAACATCGGACGTCCTGGGTGGAATGGCTTGTGCCCATCCACCAGTGGCGAGTAAAAAATTTCGTGCGCATTGCCAGCAGGATCCTGCAACTTCAGCAGACCCAGAACACGGCGCTCTGCAGCTTCTGCCTCGGTGCCGCGACGAACCTCAATACCTGCAGCCGTCAATTTGGCAGCCATCTGCTCCAGTTCTTGAGCACCCGCTACTCGCCAGCCGACATAGGCAAGGTCATCGTCACCACCGGTATGCACCACAATGCGGTGATGCCAGAGGTCCATGCGCAGATAGAAACGATCAGCCTCACCTTCGTCGACCAGTTGCATACCCATCACCTCGGTCGCGTAGTTCTTCCATGCAGCAGCATCGCTCACGGAAATCCCCAAGTAACCCAGTTCAGTTACGCTTGCCATAAAAACTCCTTTTACAAAGATTAAAGATACAGACCCAGCAGCATAGATATGAACACTTATGTGCAACTCAGCCACGGCTACGAATATGATTTCTGTTATTAGAGCCTAAAATTAGTTAGGTTCCTATTGGTATTTTCCCTAGCGATTAGAGAGCAAAGAATCGTCATATGATCCTGCTTCTTACTTCACTAGCACGCCCCTCAAGTGACAAATAAACGCATCCCCTCAAAGTTGCCCCCCCCGCAGAACGAGTTTTTCCAATGAACTTGGACAGCAGCCTCGGTTTTCTTATCTCTGACACGGCTCGCCACGTCAAGCGGCTGCTCTACCCTGGCATTGCCCAACTCGGTATTCGTGGTGGTAGCTGGTACGTGCTGCGTGCACTCTTTGAGGCGGACGGCGTGACACAGAGAGAACTGGCGAACCGACTTGGCACAACGCAGCCTTCGACGCTTGAAATGCTGCGTTCTATGGAGAAAGAGGGCCTTGTCCACTTCCAGAGGGATACGCTTGACCGACGCAAGCTGCGCATCTACCTCACCGATAAAGCACTCAAGTTGAAAACGCCTCTGTTGCGTGCCGCAGGCGAGGCCAACTCGATCCTGCTGGGCGGACTCACGCAAGCGCAGGAGATATTGCTGAAGACTATGTTGGGCACAGTGCGCAGCGCCGCCGCCGATGCAATCGCGCAGTTTGAGTTGCAATCTGCAGTCAAAGAATCTCCGACCAAGCTCCATCTTCGGGAGGAAGAAAGGCAGGCCACGGAAACCAAACGGACTGCCGTCGACGGTAGAGGACCTCGCATAGAAGCGCAACAAATAGCCTCATCGATCAGAAAGCGCAAAGCCTGACACGCGGTGAATGTCAAGCTAGTTGTCGCTTCACAACACCACATGAACATTCTTGGTCTGGGTCCATGCAAGCAATTCAGATACACCCTCCTCACGCCCAAGACCTGATTGCTTGTAGCCACCAAAGTCTGCCCCGATAAAGTGGGCACTGACGTGATTGATCCATACATAGCCGGACTCAACGCGAGATGCCAGGCGATGGGCGCGGGCCAGATCCTTTGTCCATATTGAAGCGGTCAAGCCGAAATCCAGCCCATTGACCATGCGCAGCAGATCTTCCTCTTCGTCCCATGGAATCACAGCCAAGACCGGGCCGAACACCTCTTCGCGGAACAAACGCATGGCAGGGGTGACATCAGCAAACACGGTAGCCGTTACAAACCAGCCGTTGTCCAACGCTTTGTCGCTCGGACGAACGCCACCGCACACAAGACGAGCGCCCTCTTTATGAGCGGAATCAATGAAGGACATGACCTTTTCGTACTGCGCCTTGGACACCAGGCAGCCCATCGTGGTCGCGGGATCCGTTGGCAGTCCACAACGATAAAGTTGTGAAATTTTCTGCACCATCTCTTTAATGACTCGGTCGTATACTGATCGATGAACGAAGCAGCGAGATGTCGAGCCGCAACTCTGCCCCGCCCAAGTGAAGTTCATCCCTTTGACCGCACCCTCAATGGCTTTGTCCATGTCCGCCTCTGGACAGATGATCAGAGGATTTTTTCCACCCAGCTCCAGGCTTACGGGCATCACCTTCTCGGCTGCTGAGCGCAAAATTGATTTGCCCGTGGCGGTGGAGCCAATCAACGACACCTTCTTGACCAAAGGATGGTCGACGAGCGCTTGTCCGCACGGTGTGTCGCCACTAAGCACATTGACTACGCCGGGAGGAAAGACATCCTGCAACAATGTAGCCAGGCGGTAAGCGGACAAGGGGGCTTGCGTCGCAGCCTTCAGGATGACGGTGTTACCTGCCGCGACGGCCGCTGCCAACTTGGCCGCGAGAAACATGAGCGGATGGTTGTAAGCCACGATACGCGCGACCACACCGTAGGGCTCGCGCACCGAGTAATTGAGCACGCCATCCCCCATTGGAAGGGTGTCGCCTTTGGCTTCATGAACCAAGCCCGCGAAGTAGTCGACCTGCGTTGCGGCAAAATGCACGTCCGCTGCCATCTCGCGCACGGGGTTGCCGCAGTTGATGGCATCCAGAAAACCCAGCTCCTCAGCGTGGGTCCGCAGCCTGTTACCGAACTCCCGCAGCGCCGCAGCACGAACCGCTGGCTTCGTATGGCGCCATGACTGAAATGCCAAATGAGCCGCCTGTACAGCGGCATCCACATCTGCTGCGTTGGCGTTGGAGACGGGCCCCAGATCCTCCTGGGTCGCGGGGTTCAGAGTTCGACCGTAGCCTCCTTGCGGCACATGAAAGCGTCCGCCGTAGAACAGATTGCGGCACTCCGGCAACGCGTAGGCGTGTTCAGTGTGCATCGGTTCACTCCCCAAACGCTTCTGTGAAAAGGCCCAGGCGACGGTAAATCTCGCGGGTTGAAACCTGGAAAATGCGTGCTGTGCCGCCCTTGGCCTGATGGCTGGCCCACAGGTTGGCCGGCATCGTGAAGACATCATGAGGCGACCACTCGATAGTTTTTTCACCGATTTGGCTGACCCCATGGCCTTCGACGACGAAGCACATTGCCGCTGCGGAGCTCTTGTACTTGCGCGTCGATTTCCCGGATTCCAACTGAAGCAAGGTGCTGTCGATCAGGTCCATGGAGGGACCGCCAGTTAGCGGGTTGCCGTAGCGCACCTCCCGGGAACCATCTGGTGCCGCAGGTGAGGCAACGAGCGCACGCACCGCATCTACCCACGGATAGCGGAAGATGGGTGAATAGCTACGGCTTGCATGGTCGCTGCCATCGAGCTTAGGCACGATGCCTGCTGCCGTGAATGCCGAGTCCGCCAACTGGGGTCGCACATCGCGTGCAGGGCCAGGCTGGAAGCCCGTGGTGCCCAGAAAGTGATGCAGCATCACATCCAAAACATCAAGCCAGATGATGGGATCCTTTCCTTCGTTGACATGTTCATGCCAGCACCAACCAGGTGTAAGAATGAGATCACCGGGCTCCATTACGCAGTCCTTGCCATCCACGATGGACTTGACGCCCCCGGTGCATTGCACGACAAAGCGCAAGGCGTTCATCGGATGACGATGGGCACCAGCCCGCTCACCAGGCATCACACACTGAAAGTCGAACATGAGCGGGCCTGTGCCTGCCTCATCCCAAACATGGAGTCGCTTCGGATTCGTCATCAGCAACACGCGTCGATCCAGTACGTGTGTGGCGCGCATCTTGGCGGTCTCTTGGATGATCGGTAACATGGTAGACCAGCGCCAGATCTGCGCCTCCTCGATCTGCTTTCCAAAGCTTGTCGCCGGAACACTCTCCCAAAGGGGAACAATACTGTTGTCTTTGTAGGACTGACGGAGTTCCGGCGGAACGACGTCTTCTGTCACTGGTTTCGAATGGTCACTCATGGTCATAAACCTTTCTGTTGGATTGAAAGAGATAGGGGGTTGAGATCAGGCCGAGAATTCGCTCTCAAGCTGCTTCCATCGGCGACCGCACTCGATGGCACCGTCGCGGTAGTTGTCCGGCAACTCAAGGTAAGGCGGTCGCGGAGGACCCGGATTTACAAGGCCGGCTGCTGCAAAACGCAAATGAGCGATCTGGATGCTGTAGTCCATAAAGGCCGCCAAATCTCCGCCCACAAACATGGCCGACTCCGCCCAGTTGCACTTTTCTGAAAGCTCCTTGGCGCGCTGCCAGTCACCTGCCAGTATGGCTTGCGACAGCGCCATGTTCACAGTAGGTGCGCAGGCCACGCTGCCAGACCAAGCAGCGAGGGCAAGTTCTGGCAATTCTTGGGCTGCAGCCAGCCACGCAGTAGCCAAGGGCAATATCCGCATCTTCTCACCCACAGCACGCATGTCTTTGGCCAGTGCAGGCCCACCGGTGTGCTTGGAAGCAACCACCTCTGGGATCTTTGCCAGTTCCAGGTAGGCCTCGGTGGAAATCTTGCCTTTGAACGCCACCGGGTTGTCGTAGGCCACCATCGGTACGCCAGGTAGCGCAGCAGCAATGTCTTGGTAATAGCGGACGATAGACTTGTCATCCATAGCCAACCACATCGGGCGTCCAACGAACAGGCCATCGACACCGATGTCCACCAACACACGAGCACGCTCAATCGTGTCGCGCGTATTCAGGGTCGTCACACCGGCAAACAAGGGACGCGAACGTTTGTTGGTTTGTACGACACAGTCTACAAAGAGCTGCGTTTCAGGCCAAGTCAGCGTGGCACCTTCACCGAACGTACCGGTTGTCGCCAAGATGTCAATCTTGGCCGTGTTCAAAAACCGAACCATCTTTTCGGTTTCCGAGAGGTTCACGGATTGCTGCGTTTGCCACCTACTGGCATCCTCGGTAGCGGGCGTCGGCATGATGCCGAAGACACCGCGGAAATCAGCGGGGGTAATTTTCATCGGGTTCTGTAGTTGAGTTAGTTGAGTTATAAAATGCTTCATGCGTGGGTTGCATCCAAAGTGCAAGGCAATTTGCGCTACTTGACCAGCCCTTCTGCACGCATGGCTGCTTCAACGGCTGGCCGTTGTGCAATGCGCCCAAGGTAAGAACCCAGCCGCGTCAGTTCCTGAACATCGATGCCGGTGAACTTCGTCCAGCCAGCAACGACGAACAGATAGACATCAGCAACCGTGAACTGCTCGCCAACAAGATAGGTCCGCCCGGCAAGTTGCGCATCGACCCAAGTCAGCCGCTGTAGCACTCTCGCACGACTTTGTGCCTTGACTTCTTCGCTGGCCCCCGGCATGAACAACGGACCGAATGCCTTGTGAAGTTCGCTGTTAATGAAAGAGAGCCACTCCTGCAGTCGATAGCGCGGCAGCACGCCCGCTGGTGGTGCCAGTCCTTTTTCCGGCGCGAGGTCAGCAATGTACTGCAGAACAACCGGCACTTCAGTCAGAATCTGCCCGTCCTCCAACTCAAGCACTGGCACGTATCCCTTGCTGTTCAAGTCAGCCAGGTTACGGCCGTCCGAGGCCTGGCGGGTTCGAAGGTCGACAGGGACGTAATTGAAAGTCAAACCAGCCTCATGCAACGCGATATGTGCGGCCAGTGAGCAGGCGCCAGGGGCACCGTAGAGTTTCTTAATCATTTGAGTCTCCTATGTGAGTTTATAAGTCTGCTGTTAAAACCAGATGGTTTGAAAAATTGGGACATGGGACAATCGGTTCTAGAGCGCGTTACGGTGCTGATTTTGAATCGTTGCGACGATAGCTTGCGAATCGATCACCTTTTTCATCGCGTCCTTGACGATTCGTTCGGCACGCCGATTGTTCACCCCCAAACCACGCAGCAATGCCATGCAGATGCCTTGCATCACCTCGCGCAGTTGTAGGTATTCGTTTTGCACTTCCAGCAAACGAGCAAGACCAAGATCAGTCAAACCCATCAGCAAAACCAGACCGGCGTCCAGGTTGGATAGCTTGAAAATGCCCTGTTGAATCCCTCGGTGAAACATGGCCAAGATAGGCGCGTTGTCTGCCCGCGCCGGATTAACAACATCTGCGGGCATGTGCAGCAGCACCCGTGCCGTGATCTTGTTCTCCAGCCCAAAACGAAACGCAGCCAGCAAACCCAGCGTGAGATATGTTGCGGGATCCTCGACCTCGGCGCTTATCGCACTGATGATCGCAAACAATTCGGCCCGAACGGCCTCATGAGCATGCGCCTTGAGTGCATCGCGATTCGGAAAATGCTTGTAAAAACTTCCCTTTGCAACATCCGCTTCGCCGACGATGTCGTCGATCGTCGCGCTATCCATGCGGCCATCAGAAATCATCCGTATAGCAGCTCCCACTAAGGCCTTGCGAGTGAGAGACTTGCGCATTTTCATCGGGATGGAAAGCGTTAAACAGGAGGATGTCATGACTGGATGTGATTCATATGTGACTTGATAGCAAAAAAAAATCAATCCTCGTCGTAGCCGACTTTGCCGCTGACGCATTGCACCGCATGATCTCGCCATCGCCTGAAATAGATTTTGGTGCATCGTTATCGCTTGTAGAAAGAATGCCAGATTCTCGCCACAGTTGGATCGAGGGTGTGATACGCATCTCAATTCGAGGCGCGCGATTGCAAGTATTCGTCGACGAAATCGAGGCGGTCATTTCCCCACCACATTTCGTCTCCGATCACCACCATTGGGACGCCGAAGACGCTGCGTGCAATCCCTTCGTCGATCGACTGCTTGTATTCATTTGCGCCATTCACGGAATCCGTGAACTGCATAAAGTCATCGACATTCCAACCCATCTCTGAGGCAATCCCTCGCAATACCGTTTCATCGCTAAACGCTTGCCCCATACCCCAGGTCAGGTGAAAAGCGCGGCGTACATACTCGGCCTCGCGACCTTCCCCTGCAGCATAGAAGAAACCTGTATTCAAACGTCGGGAGTCGAAGCTTGGGGGGAACTTCAGCGGTGTGCCATATCGTTGTGCCCAGCGTTGCAGATCCCTGGAAAGGTGGGTGAGCTTGACCGGCATATCCCGGTTAGACGGCCCCACGTTGCCAATCGCACGCTTGGCACATGCAATATCAATCGGCTTGTAAGAAACCGAAATGCCATAGCGTTGCACAATCTCAGGCAACCGAATGCTGGCGAGATAGGAGAACGGACTCACAAAGTCAAAATAGAAGGAAAGCATAGAAGCATTTCCTGGAAGTAAAACGGCCATGCCACAAGCTGCCATAATGCATTTTGAGTAAATGAAGGTCAGCCAGGAACCAGCGGAGGTTGACGGTAGACCATCCGCTTTTCTTACGAAGTTAAAAAGCTGTTCATGCTTTCAGTGTCTTCAATTGATCACAAGAAGAAGTTCACATTCTTACCAAGAAGAAACCGCTCATCGAGACTCACGACTCTCTTGAGTAACTGCAATCCTGCTTCGCCTCTGACCCATTCTTCCTCACGACCATAGGAATAGGTGGTTTCATCATGAACACGGCGGTTACGCACAACGAAGACATTGAGGAAAACCTGATAGTTGCCAGTACTTGAGGCCTTGAAAACCTCGATGTTTGACAAGGACCTCCGAAACCGCTCCGGTGGGTCAACGGACCATTGCATGCCCGTTTCAAATTGCCTGATGCGCGCATCCAAAAAATCATGGCGCTCATCAATCGTATAAACTTTGTCAGGAAGCTTGTATCTTTTGTCCTTTCGGTACCGAAGTTGTTGAAAGTACGCTTGGTATTGGATATCTGGATGAACCATTTTCATCCACTCTCGATATTCTTCATGGTCGAGCAGCCGAGCTTCTCGATACAGCGTGCTGACGACTTCTTCGCTTTCAGATCCACGCACTGGTATGAGTTCGTTCATATTCATCTCCTAGATTGCTGATTTACCTGTTATTGACCTATGAGTTCATGCTTCCAGGCATCCGGATCTAATTTCAAGATCGCCTTCCAGTTGTCGGCGCCCATAATTTCCTTATAGGCCCGGTAAAACCCTCTGTAAGAGGTTTCACCAATGGCAGATTGCCCGATCACCCCAGGAAAGTCAGGATCCAACTTGTCGAAACCGAGCCCCAGTTGTGAGTTCAACTTCCCTTCACGGGTCATTCGCCCCCGGTTGTTTTGCGTCATGGTTTCCATGTTGTCACTGTCGTCGGCTTCAAGCATGCCAGCACTTCCGAACGTCGAATTCATGCCTGATACCACGGCATTTTTCAGTTCGGCTGGCATCTCTTTTTCCACTATCGCCCACGTGAAGACCTCAATTTGGTGAGGACCACGTGGCACCCACAACTTGAACGTGTTGGTACCTAAAAGGTAGGAATTATTCGGAAAAACCGTGCCATTGAGATGCGAGCCATAAATGCGACCGACTTTCGCTCCAAGCTTCTCCACCATCTTGGGCTTCCTGCTGGCAAACCACTCCCGGTAGAGAGTGCCCGCCTTGGAATTAATAGCATGTACCGCTGGGGCAGCATCCCAAAGGACGCCAAAGCCATGCCCAAATCGCGATGTCACCTGCATACCAAGACCTTCGTTGGGCGGGGCCTCATTTCCACCAATTGCCGCAAGTTCGCCGCCAAGCGCCATCAGGGATGCGAGGTGAGTCCACCCCACGTGGTAGGCATCGCCTACGAAATTTTCGGCGGGAGTCTTCCAGTTGCAGTTCAATAATGATCGACTTGGCGGCCCGACCAACTCAATGCCGCCATTGATATCCATCCAAATATCCAGGTAGAACTTCACGTCACCAAGATAGTCATTCAAGCTGGGCGCTTGAGCGTCGAAGTTGCCGTAATAAAGACCTCTGTAGCTTTCAACGCGGATTTCCCGAAGGCCGAATTTCGATTTATCCAAAGACCCACGATAGAGCTCTTCTTCCATCGGCACCACCTTCAAGGCGCCATCCATGCCGAAAGACCAGCCGTGATAGGTGCAACTGAACGCACGCGCATTGCCGGCTTCCGCCGCGACAAGCCGAGCGCCACGGTGAGTGCAAACATTCAGAAAGGCCTTTACGGATCCATCGTCTTGCCGCGTGACTATCACTTCATCTTCGGCCATGTAGCCAGTGGTGAAATCGCCAGGATTCGGAATCAAGCTGTCATGCGTGAGGAATTGCCAGCACTTTCCAAAAATCTGTTCAATTTCAAGATCGTAGATCTGTTGATCCCAAAAAATTCTCTTGGCTTGTATGCCGTTTTTAACGTCAACGAGAGATTCCACGTCGACCTGGGTACGATTGGTACTCATCTGCTTCTCCTGTAATAAGTCAACCACTTAACACTGGCATGCCGAGAAGTTGTCCCTCAGCCGCCGAATTTTTCTAGTAAGCCCTTGCCACCGCTGGCAGGGCCAAGGACGCTTCGCACACCCATGCCACCATCGCAGTTGATGATCACGCCGGTTGCTGGTGCTGAGTTGCGGGCAGAAGCCAGGTAGACATAGCTACCGGTGTACTCCTCTGTGTCAGACAGCCTGCCGATCGGGGCAATGTCTTTGACGAGGTCGGCCAAGGGTACAGAGGTTATCGACTGCTCACCCATCCCAAGCGACTTCGGTCCACGCAGATCAGAAGCAATCCCGCCAGGTGCCACACCGTTGACGCGCACATAGGGGGCCAACTCATGCGCCGCCTGCTTAATCAGTCCCACTGCCGCGTGCTTGGCTACGGTATAGAGCACGCCGCCGCCACCTGCATAGAAAGCGGAGCTTGACAGGGTCAAGATAACTGACCCTCGGGAGCGCACCAACGCCGGCGCTGCGGCTTTGATGCCCATCACGTAGCCCATTAGATTGATTCCAATGACCTCATCAAAGGCTTCGCTGATGGCATCGTCCGGCAGGTCGACAAGGGGGACACAATAATCCCAGATGCCGGCGTTGCCGATGAAAGTATCCAGCTTGCCGAAACGCTCCACAGCCAGTTCGACGGCCTTGCGGTTATCGGCCAAGTTGCGCACATCGCCGGGCGAGCCCGCGACCCGTCCCTTAAAACTTTCAACGAGCTCATCAAGCCCCCGTGCATTTCGATCCAACACAGTGACGTTGGCACCTTCTTCTACAAGTCTTTTTACGAGCGCTCGACCGAGACCTGCAACACCACCCGTCAAAAAAACGCTTTGTCCTTCAAGCCATGCCATGTTCACTTATCCTTTAGTTAAAAATTAAATTGCGGTTTGCCTCCCCGGCAAAACCGGGGGATTACCTACTAGATTTATTTCGGCGAAAAACATACGACTCAAACAAAGCGATCGAAATGTAGTTGTTCAGATGGCACACGGTAATTTAGAACCAACAGCTTGTGCACCGCATCCGTCATAGGTGGCGGGCCGCAGAAATAAAAGTCGTATTGCCCTGGGTTCGGGCCGATGTGCTTCGCTAGCACCTCATGGATCAATCCGCGCTCACCATCCCAATTGGCACTCTCAGCGTTTACATCGGAGATCGCGCTAAATAATTCGACACGTCGCTTCAACTCAGGCTCACCCGCAAACACGTCTGCAACGCAATGATCCAGCGGCGTTCGGCCACCATAGAACATCAGCAGGCGCCGTTCGGTCATTGCCGGATTGCACACTGCGCCGCGCAGGATTGACAACATCGGAGAAAGTCCGGAGCCGCCACCAATGCAGACGACATCTCTACCGGTTTCGGTACGCAGATAAGCCGTCCCGTAAGGACCCTCCAACTCAATAGCATCACCTCGCTTCAGCACATCGAACAGCACCGCGGTTCCACAACCACCCGGTTTGCGTTTGACGATGAAATGCCATTCGCCAATGCCATTGGGCAGGTTGCTCATCGAGTACGCCCTTGTGCCGACCACGCCAGGCAAGCGAAGCAGCGCATACTGGCCAGGCAAAAACTCAGCTGGAGCCTCCGTACGAAACTGGAACTCGAACATGTCTTGCGTCAGTGGCACGACATCGACCAACGCCGCATGCTGACGCGTCGGAATCACCTGCGGGACATAGCCCGGCTTCAAGCGCAGCTTGATTCGACAGTCACTACCTGGTGTGCTCTGGCAGCCGAGGTGCATGCCGCATTCACGAGCTTCGGCATTCAAACCCGGCGCATTCGACCACAAATCCTTGACATCGCCCTCCAGCAACTGAAAGCGGCAACTGCTGCACGATCCGGATTGACATTCATAGGGAAATCCAAGCCCAGCCTTGAGCGCCGCAGCGAGTAGCGTTTCATCAGTGGAACACTGAAAGACGGGCGTGTCACCGGCGCCAATTCTGACTTGAAAGCTTTGTGGACTCATAGCCGTCTTTGCTTGAGGGCGCATCATATTTTGACAAACACCTGGCCATCTTTGACGACCACAGAAAAAACCTGCAGACGCTCTTTGCATGGGAGGCTTTTCGCCTCGCCAGTGCGCACATTGAAGCTGCCACCATGCATCGCGCACTCAACAAGTTCACCCTCGAAGTAACCATCGGTCAGCAGTGCGACCTCGTGCGTGCAAATATTGCTGGTCGCCAGGTATTCGCCGTCAAGGTTATATATCGCCAGCGGCGGAAGATTGGCAACGTCACACGCCCTCATCTGGCCGGGCGCCAACGAATCTGCCGCGCAAATTGGTACCAGGGTCTGTATATCACCTGCTGTGGCGTTGCTCTTAGTCATGTTCACTTATTTCCTTTCAATTAGCATCTCTAGAACTGATGCTTGGCAATCACCGCATTCGCAGTTGCATATCTTCATCTCATCCACCTAACATCATTAGTGGTTAGGAACCTATACAGATGTTAACCCGAAGCACAAGAATATTTCCATAGGGAATACCCCAATAAGGCTAAAGATGCACTAGATAGTCATTTTGAACGGCCCCGGGTTTTGAGGAGGCTCAACTCATTTCGTTATACACAACGCCGTGCCGCCTGAAGCTCACGTGAGAACCTGAGGCCAGCGGCGAAGTCCAGGATGCGCTGCATGCCCAGCCAGATGGTTTTCACGCCCGGCTCGCCATCGCCCGTGGGTGCTAGGGAAACGCAGATTTATTCGCAGAATTTGCCAACCGCGACAGGAGTCAAACGTTATAGACAGGTACCTGCCGTTCATTCTGGAGACCTTGAAGAAGTTCCCTGACCTCAGGGCCAGCCGCTTGTACGCCATGGTCAAAGTGCGCGGCTACCAAGGCGGACCTGACCACTTTCGCCACCTCATCGCCCACCATCGACCCCGCCCCATCCCTGAGGCGTATCTGCGACTGGTCACCCTCACCGGTGAACAAGGCCAAATTGACTTGGGCCACTTTGGTCACCTGCAAATCGGTAAAGCCAAACGCCCCCTGATGGCGTTCGTGGCCGTCTTGTCCTGGTCACGGCACATCTTCTTGCGCTTCTCGCTGGCCCCGCCGATGAGCGACCTTGCCCGGAAGACAAAACCCTGACGGTGGGACAGGCCTTTGAACAAGAGAAGCCATGCCTGCTGGCCTTGCCTGCGAATCCTTATCCGGTAGAAAAGCGTGTGGTCGTTGCGGTGGGCAAAACCCCCTATGCCCACATCATTTGGTTTGCCCTCGTGTGTTGTCAATTCATCCCACGCATGCGCCATGCCGTGCAGGCGCAGCTCTTTGAGTTCAGTGCTGACATCACAACGCATGGCTGATCTCCTGGGTCTGTACGACCTGTACATCAGCGCCCAGTTCTCTGAGACTGTCGTAGCGTTGGGTATTGGCCAGCGGTGGTGCCTTAAGCGCCAGGGTGGTTTCAACAGAATCTGGCACAGGCTTGGCATTGAGGCGGGCCAACACGTTGAGAACATGCTCGGCACTGAGTGCGCCAGATTCAACAACCAAGTCCACTGCCACCAACACGGCCTCCAATCCGGCTGTAGGCACAGCGGCCAATACCTGCGCCATGCTCCGGTCACCTCCGGCGTGTTTCATCAGCCCAAGGCGCAGTCGTTGCAGAGATTCAGGCATGTCGGCACGGCGCACCGTTTCTCAGCGCTCCCGGTTTACGCTGCACCAGCGCGATGTAGTGCTGCCAGTCGTAGCAGGTATGACCCCGGTCTGAGGCCCGCTCGTGGCTGGCCACCACCAAGTCACCAGCGACGACGTAGACTCGGCTGGGATAGAGCCGGGTGCTGACCCTGTGGTTGGCCCATTCACAGGGTACCGAGTAACGGTTGCGATCCACACTGACCAGGCAGGTGCTTGAGACCTTGGCAGACTTCTCCACATAGCCGTCAAAGGGGGTGGGCATGAGCATCATCGCCAGGCGTTCCTGTTCCAGCATTTCCAGCACGCTGAAATGGCCAAACTCAGGGTGGCGCAGTTCGCTCCAACAATCGCGACAGCGCTGGCCCAACCAGGCATTGAGTTCATCGAAAGAGCTCCACTTGCGCTTTTGGGCATCCAGCCAGATGCGCCTGCGGCTGTCTTGGACGTTCTTCTCGACCACGCCTTTCTCCCAACCACTGGCAACATTGCAGAAGTCGGCATCAAACAGGTAGTGCGCACACATGGCCGTGAAGCGGGCATTGACCACACGCTGCTTGCCCTTTTGGACTTTATCGACAGCCGTCTTCATGTTGTCGTAGATGCCCCGCCCAGGGATGCCTCCCAGCGCCGCAAACGAGCGGGTGTGGGCATCAAACAGCATTTCATGGCCCTGGCTGGGGTAGGCCACCAGCCAGAAGCCCCTGCTGGCGCACAGTTTCATGTGCGAGAGTTGGACCTTGTTGTAGTAGATGCCTCCCACCAGCAGACCCTCGGTGCTCCAGTCAAACTGGAACGCTTCACCCAACGCAAAGCTCAAAGGCACGAAGGCGCGGGGTGCTTTGCCAGCGTTGCCTCGCCACTCTCGCACAAAGTCGGTGACGCGGCTGTAACCGCCGCTGTAGCCCTGCTTTTTGATTTCGACAAACAATGCCCGGGCTGTGCGACGGTATTGCTTGGTGCGCAATGCATCAGCCTTGAGTGCCATCTCCAGCGCCGCGTGAAACGCCGTGAGCTTGCCTGGTGCCGCCTTGCGCCGGTACTCGGGCTCATCGCCCTCTTTTGCATCGCGCACCCATTTACGGATCGTGTTTCTCGATAGCCCCGTGCCTTTGGCTATCTCACGCAGCGACCTCTTGTCGCGCTTGTACATCCGTCTGACTTTTCCAAACATTTCCATGGTGATCACCTTGTTTGCTCCTGCCCAAAAAGTAGGCAGAGCGAGTAAAACACCTGGCTCAGTTTTGGGTCGGCACAACCTCTAAAAAGTGGCTCAGTTTTCGGTCGGCGGCAACACGCAAACGGGTCAAATCATGAAGCACGCCATTAGCAATTGCCTTCAGGTCTGCAATCGGGTCTGCCGATGGTGATTGACGATGACTGGAGCACCGAGCAGGTGGTGGCGGTGGCTGAGTTGCTGGAGGATTTGCTGCTTGCAGAACGTTTGGACTCGAATTCGCATAAAACGGGAATGCACATTATTGCGGCCGATGGCAATCGGGCGAATCTGGTTCTCGATCCAGTATCAGTTATTATTACTACGCTGGTAACAAATTCGCTATCCGCGTAAACAATCGACTGAACTCCGCAGAGGGTAAGTCACCAAAACTTGGATCGTTATTGCCTTCGAAAGCAACTGCGATCTCATCCCAATCAGACTCTTGGAAACGATCTTTCGCCAATGGCAATACTACAGTCTCCTCAAGCTGCATGTGCGCCCACACTGCATCTCCCAGTGTGCGGATTTGATCCTTCAGTACTTGATCAGACGCAGAGTCTCCTGACTTAACATCATTCGCCAAACGAACGACCTCGTTGACCAAGGAATGTTCACGGACATGCTGGGCTTCAAGCTCAAGCAACAATTTCTCGCTCTCAGGTGCACGTTGACGCAGACGGCGGTGAATAAAGAGCTCTTCCTTGGGATGGTGCTTCTGTAGCGGAAATGCCTGCAGGTAGGCCAACATGGCTTCAAGGCTGCGAATATCCAAACTGCCTTCGGGCTCATAGGCTTGTTGGACCAAATCTAGCATGCCCCGCACCACCACAGCAATTGAACGATGTTCATCCTGTATGACAGAAAGTGCTCGCTCACTTGCTTTGATCGGATCACTGGCAGCTACACGTGTAATCAGTAACGCCACTGGAGATTTCTTCAGCACGCGTTCTGTTTGTGAGCTGTGCAACCAACTCGCAAGCCCGCGTACACCGCGCGAAGCCATGACAATTAGATCGCAGCCGTGCAGTTTGACTGCTTCCAAAATGGCTTCTGCTGGATGGTCACATACCTTGTGCTCAGTTTCACACGAAACCCCTGCGACCAGTGCAATGATCTTGGCCTTTGACAATACCGCGTTGGTATCCCCGATCGCCGCATCAAGGAACTCGCTGGGTGCCATGGTTCTTAGCAATGCACCCTCACCAGTTGCAGAAAGATCTGGAGTTGCATGGAAAAATGTAATTTTTGCGCCGAGTTGAGATGCCAAACGCACAGCCGAGCTTACGTTTGCAGCGGACAGCATTGATTCATCTACGGGTACTAAGATATGTGAGTACATCGTGTTCCTTATCTATTCGTGTCGTTATCGTTTACATGCGTAAGAAATATGAGTTAGCTGAGATGTCAGTCCAATGCACCGAGCTTTAGTGAGCCAAGGTAGAAAATCGCCTGTAACTTGTTAATTTGTATCATCATTTATCATGATAATCTCGATATTTTGAATTTATAAAGTATCTTTTGCAGGACTTGTCTGATCTGAGAGCGTCGGACGATTTTGCCCAACGGGCACGTCATCCGAGTTCCCCCAAAGCCTTTAATGACCAGGATGTCAACGCCCTGGCGGGCCAGCAACGCAGCACAGGCCAGACCTGTGGGCCCGGCGCCAACGACGAATACATCTACGGCGATCGACTTCAACGGTGCTCTCCTGCGGGCGAATGAGCGCCCATTACAAGGCGAATATGTATAGGAACCTATGTAGTGTATGGCTAGAGCCAGAATGGCTACATAGTACAAACCCTGATCGGCGAGTTCCGACCGCACACCTAATCGCGCATTACATGGACATCTCTAGGAATGCAAGAGTCAGCGGTGTGAAAATTCAAGGGGTTGCAACCTTACATACGGACTATTTGTATTGATTTGGCAAAGAACGTCTTTGCGGTCCACGGCGTTGGACCCTCAGGGAAACCTGAATTTGTCCGCCCTGAAGTTCGCCGCAGCAAGCTGCTGGAGCTTGTGGCGTCCTTGCCGCCATGCCTGATCGGAATGGAAACGTGTTCTGGTGCCCATCACTGGGCGCGCGAGTTCGAGAAGCACGGGCACATAGTTCGCCTGATGGCCCCCAAATTCGTGGCGCCGTATCGGATGTCTGGCAAACGCGGAAAAAATGATGCCAACGATGCAACAGCCATCTGCGTGTCGCCGCAGCAATGCCGGACGCCCCAAGCTGCCCATTCGCCTGATGGCCAGCCTGCTGTACCTCAAGCACAGCTTCAACCTCAGCGACGAAGAACTCGTTGTGCGCTGGAGCGAGAACATCCTGTGGCAGTTCTTCAGCGGCATGGATTACTACGAGCATCGCCTGCCCTGCGACGCCACGCAGATTGGACGCTTTCGCCGCGACCTGGGCGAGGAGGGCTTGGAGCTGCTGCTCAAGGCCACCATCGACACGGCCGTTGCCATGGAGGCCGTCAAACCTCAAGACCTGGAGCGCGTGATTGTTGACACCACTGTGCAGGAGAAGGCCATCGCCCATCCGGTGGACAGCCGCTTGCTGGAGATCGCTCGCCATAAGGTGGTCAGTGCCGCCAAGCGCGCAGGCATCGGGCTCAAACAGACCTTTGCCAAGGAAGGCAAGGCCTTGCGCTGGAAGGCCGGCGGCTACGCCCACGCCAAGCAGTTCCGGCGTCTCAGACGCGTACTCAAACGCCAGCGCACGATTCTTGGCATCGTCATTCGCGAGGTGCAACGCAAAATGCAAGGCGAGGGCTTCGCACCTGAGCACCCCAAGGCCGCAAGTGACTTGTCGATGTGGCTTGCGCGAGCTGAACGCATCCGCACGCAACAGCGTCACAGCAAGAACAAGCTCTACGCGCTGCACGCGCCGGAGGTCGAGTGCATTGGCAAGGGCAAGGCACGCAAGCCCTACGAGTTCGGTGTCAAGAGTGCGGTGGTGGTCTCACACCAGCATGGCCTGATGCTGGGTGCACGCACCTTCCCCGGCAACCCCTACGACGGCGGGTGCGATTCAAACTGATGTGGCGTTATTCTCGGCCATCTATCCATCCAACCAAGGGGCGACGACATGACTGAGCCATTAATGAGTGACGCGGAGTTGGTAAGAAGATTAGGGGCGCATCCTGATCTGCGAAGCCGAATGGAGTCCCTGCTGCTGGCCGTCGAAGATGAGACGGGAGAGCTCAAGACTGCCGATGCGGCTGAAATGCGGGTAATCGAGGAAATGCGACGCACCGGCCAAGTTGCGCTTCAATCATGGGCGACACGCCAGGTAATGCAGACCTCGCAAGAGCTCAAGCAAACCGCTGGCGTATGGAGCGAGGGTAAAAAAAACTCTGCTGGCACACCACCTTTGGTGACATCTGCATTGACGAGCCTCAATACCGCAACGCCACCAAAAGAGTCCGCCCGTTTGCGCAAAGCGCCCAAGTCAGCAACCGCGGCTGCTCACGCCCGCTACAGCGCGTAGTCACCGACTTCGGTGCTGACCAACCCTTTGCCCAAGCCATGGACAAACTCGTTGAGCACTATGGCGTCGTGTTGAGTGAAAGCACCATTGCCCGCATCACCGAGGGCCATGCCAAAAAGATATTTGAGTCGGCCCCGCCACCCCAAGGCTGGCCCACACAACCGGGCACCAGCACCGCAGTCATTGTGCAGACAGACGGGGGCATGGTGCCCATCATGGAGCCTGATGTCAACAGTGCAGACAAGCGCAAAGGAAAGAAGCTTCAGTGGAGAGAGGCAAAAATATGCCTTGCACACCCGCAGGGGAGCAAGACACTGGCCTTCGCCGGCACGCTGCTGGGAGACGTTGACACAGCCGGGCAATGCCTCTTTGAGTGTGCTGTTCAGGCCGGCTTTGGTACCGGCACGCCAATTCATGGCGTAGGCGATGGAGCGCCATGGATAGCCGATCAGGTTGAAAAGAAATTTGGTGCACAGGGCCGCTACCTGGTTGATTTCTTTCATGCGTGTGACTACCTCAGTGCAGCCGGCAAGGCCATCATCAGCTCAGGGCAGGAACACAAAACGTGGATGGACAAGCAAAAAACGCGACTCAAAACAAACCAGGCAAACGACGTATTGCACGAGCTGCAAACGCATCTTGAATCGCCACAGGTTCAGGACAGCGAGGCCCCGGTAAGGCAGTGCCACCGCTACCTGTTCAACAGACCAGACCAACTCAATTACCAAGACGCAATCAAGCGCGATTTACCCATTGGTTCGGGGGAAATTGAAAGCGCCCACCGCTACATTGTTCCATGCCTATCCGGTTAACGCCCAAAAGCTCGGTGCGGCCACTACAGGTAGCGTCTGGCGCCGGGTCAAGCTACCACCTATAGTGTCCTTGGGTGCCAACCGGATAGGCATGCATTGTTCAACAGCGCATGAAACGCCCGGGCGCTTGGTGGCGTGCGCACAATGCCGAGCACATGCTGGCATTGCGGCTCAATCGCGCAAACCGTCAGTGGGACAGCTATTGGCAGCGAATTTCAAACAACCAGCATGATCAACTCACCACATCAGTTTGAATCGCACCCTACGACGGCCACATCCTGAGCGCAGTCCTGGAACAGGCAACGAACTTGATGCAAGACTTGCCTGTCAAGCTCAAGCACATCGTGGTCGATCTGGGCTTTCGCGGCGTGGACGCCGACAACCCGGACAAAGAGATCATTCACCGGGGCAAGTACAAGCGCCTGAGCACCAAGCAAAAGGGCTGGCTCAGACGGCGCCCGGCCATCGAGCCAGCCATAGGCCACTTGAAGTCTGATCACCGCATGGATCGCTGCTGGCTGCAAGGCGCGCTGGGCGACGCTTTGCACTCCATCAGTTGTGCTGCTGGCTACAACCTGCGCTGGTTGCTGCGCGCCATTGCCCGTCGGGGCATAGGGGCGGTTTTTTTGCGCCTGTTGCAGGCTGCGTTGTCACCGCCATGGACGAAGGGAACATTACAGCGCTCTCATGCTTGCGTTGGGACTTGGTGTTTGAGCAACGGCGCCGGGGCGGTCGAAAAACCGAATTTTGGCCAGACCGCATGGGCTGGATTTTGAAAAATGAATTTTGCAGGGCCGACTAACTATAGCGGGTAGTCTGCGTTTCCTCCCTCTTTGAATTGGAATTCTTGAATTGATCTTCAACGGGGAAAGCTGCTTAGGGCGAAGCCCGAAGCTGAAGGCTTCGAGAATAGCCGTTGAACACCTTTGTAACCAAATAATGAATGAGGTTAATGGGGTCAATGCAGAGTGTAAAAAACTTATTATCAGCGTTATCTCGATATTTATTAATCATCGAGCGTAGCGACAAAGAGCTTGCGAACTCATTATAGGAGGAGGCCTGGGCGCAAGCCCGGGCCGGGAGACATGAGCACCATCCGGATACCCTGCGCGCCCAGCGTCTGGACGTATATTTGACTTGACCGCAGTCCGACATGAGTTACCTCACCCACCCAACTGCTGCTCCAGCGCATGCAGCACCCGGTAACACGGCAACACGCTGGCGACGCTGGAGTCGGGCTGGCGACCCTCGCGGATGGCGGCAAAGAACTCACGGTCTTGCAACTCAATGCCATTCATGCTGACGGCCACCTGGGACACGTCGATCTTTTCTTCCTTGCCATTGAACAGGTCGTCGTAGCGGGCGATGTAGGTGGCGGTGTCGCCGATGTAGCGAAAGAAAGTGCCCAACGGGCCGTCGTTGTTGAAGCTCAGGCTCAGCGTGCAAATGGCGCCATTGGCACTTTTGAGCTGGAGGCTCATGTCCATGGCAATGCCCAACGTGGGGTGAATCGGCCCCTGGATCGCATTGGCCTTGACGATGGGGCTGCCGCACTGATAAGCAAACAAGTCCACCGTGTGGGCCGCGTGGTGCCACAGCAAATGGTCGGTCCAGCTGCGCGGCTGGCCCAGCGCGTTCATGTTGCTGCGCCGGAAAAAGTAGGTCTGCACGTCCATTTGCTGGATGTTGAAGCGGCCCGCCGTAACCTCCTTGTGCACGTACTGGTGGCTGGGGTTAAAGCGCCGGGTGTGGCCGCACATGGCGACCAGGCCCGATTGCGCCGCCAGCTGCGCCACCTCTTCGCCGTCGTTGAGCACGTCGCACAGCGGAATCTCCACCTGCACATGTTTGCCGGCGCGCAGACAGGCCAGTGTTTGCGCGGCGTGCATCTGCGTGGGGGTACACAAAATGACGGCGTCCACCGCTTTCAGCGCCAGGCTCTCGGCCAGCTCGGTGGTGACATGGCCAATGCCGTATTTGGCCGCGATCTCTCGGGTTTTTTCCAGCTCACGGCTGACCAGTGAGACCACTTCAACGCCTTCAATGTTCTTGATGCCGTCGAGGTGTTTGATGCCGAAGGCACCTGCGCCCGCCAGGGCGACTTTGATAGGTTTTGTCATTTAGGTATTCTCCATGATCAGGTGGCCCACGGCGGTGTTGCTCGCGGGCACATGGTAAAAGCGGTGCTTGACTGCGGGCGGCTTGCCGCCGGTCACGTCGGCCATGGCGCCGCGTGCGATGAGCCACATCACCAGCTCGATGCCCTCGCTGCCGGCTTCGCGCACGTAGTCGATGTGCGGCACTTGGGCACAAGCGGCGGGGTCGGCAATCATTTGATCGAGCCAGGCGTTGTCCCACTCACGATTGATCAGGCCGGCGCGCGGGCCCTGCAGCTGATGACTCATGCCGCCGGTGCCCCAGATGTGCACATTCAGGTCCTGGTCATAACTCTCCACCGCCTTGCGAATGGCCTGTCCCAGTTGAAAGCAGCGCTGGCCCGATGGCACCGGGTACTGCACCACGTTCACCGCAAACGGAATCACCGGACACGGCCATTGAAACGCATCCGCGGGTGGTTGGCCGCACATCAGGCTCAGCGGCACCGTCAGGCCATGGTCCACCGGCATCTTGTTGACAATGGTCAGGTCAAAGTCCTGCTGGATCACCGACTGGGCAATGTGCGCGGCCAGCTCAGGGTGACCGATGACGGGTGGCACCGGGCGCGGGCCCCAGCCTTCGTCGGCCACCGGAAATTGGGGCGCCGTGCCAATGGCAAAGGTGGGAATCATGTCGAGGCTGAACGCGGTGGCGTGGTCGTTGTAGACCAAAAAGATCACGTCCGGCTTATTGTCTTTCATCCATTGTTTGGAATACTCGTAGCCGGCAAAAACCGGCTGCCAATAAGGCTCCTTGTCCTTGCCGAGGTCGAGCGCCGCGCCAATGGCGGGCACATGCGAGGTGTAAACGGAAGCGGTGATACGCGCCATGTCAGGCCTGCACTTTCTGGCCAGCACGGCCCTGGGGTTGATGTTGGGGCTGGGCGTCGCCGTCTTCGCCGACAAAGCGATTACCTTCAATGCTGCGACCGCCGTGCAACATCATGTCGCGGTACTCGGCCTCGGTCATGCCGGTCATGGAACCGGCCATTTGCTGAAAGCTCAGGCCATCGGTGGCGCCAATACGGGCCAAAAAGTAGATATTGCCGCCCAGCGCCATGCAGCGGTTCAGGTCGCGCGCCATCACGGCCAGTTTCTGCTCTTCGGTCATCGGCCATTCGTCGAGGTAGGCCCGCTCGTCCTGCTTGAAACGCGCGCGATTCTCGGGCTTCATCAGTGAGACGCAAAACTGGTTCAGGTGGTAACCCTTGCGGCTTTGCTCGGCATCGAAGATGGTGGTACCTGGGACGTCGAGGTAAGGTTTGTCGAGTGCCATAAATTTCCTTCAGATCGAATCAAATAAAAACCTGGATTGCCACGCTACGCTCGCAATGACACATCAAGGCGGAGACAGTTCTGGCCAGTACAAGCGCATCGGGTTGTCCACCAGCAGCTTGTGCTGCAGCGCTGCGGTGGTGGCGATGTGTGGAATAAAGTCCACCAGCAGGCCGTCGTCGGGCATGTGGTCTTTCAGGTTGGGATGTGGCCAGTCGGTGCCCCAGAGCACGCGGTCCGGGAACTCTTCAACGATGGTTTTGGCAAATGGCACCACGTCGCGGTAGGCGTTTTGCTCGCCGTTCAGGGCCTTCGGACCGGTCAGGCTCAAGCGCTCCGGGCAGCTCACCTTGCTCCAGACGTTGGGGTGCTCGCGCATGAAGCGTCGGAACAATTCAAACTGCGGTCCGTTGACGGGCAGTGACACATCGGGGCGGCCCATGTGATCGACCACCACGGTGGTGGGCAAGGCGGTAAAAAAGTCCCACAGTTCGGGCAGGTCCACCGCTTCGAAATAGATCACCACATGCCAGCCCCAGGCTTTGATGCGCGCTGCAATTTCCAGCAACTCGTCCTTGGGCGTGAAGTCCACCAGGCGCTTGACGAAGTTGAAACGCACGCCACGCACACCGGCCTCGTGCATGGCCTGCAATTCGGCGTCACTCACGTTGCGCTTGACCGTGGCCACGCCGCGCGCCCTGCCGTTGGCGTGCAGCAGCGCGTCGACCAGGGCGCGGTTGTCGGCTCCGTGGCAGGTGGCTTGCACGATCACGTTTTTGTCAAACCCCAGGTGGTCGCGCAGCGCAAACAACTGGGCCTTGGAGGCGTCGCAGGGTGTGTACTTGCGCTCAGGCGCGTAGGGAAACTCGGCGCCCGGACCGAACACATGGCAATGCGCATCGACCGCGCCGGCGGGCAATTTGAACGTGGGTTTGGCAGGACCGGCGTACCAGTCCAGCCAGCCGGGGGTTTTGGTGAAATCACCGGGAGTGCTTTGGTTCATGGTTTATTTCTTTTGATTGACCTGCGCCAACATACGGTCCGCTTCCACGCGCCAGTCGGTGCTGCGGGCGAATTCAGGCGTGCCTTTGGTTCCGAACACACCGCTGTCGGCCAGATCGGCCACCCAGGCCTGGCGCTCGGCGGTTCCCGACGCCGACCAGGGCGTCAGACCGGCATCACGCACGGTCTCGGCAACTTCGCGCACTTCCTCGCTGCGGCGTCGGCCGTGCTCGATGACGCGTTGAAAGAAATAGGCCGCCTGTTTTTCCCAGCCGATGCCGGGGAAGGTCTCGTACAGGGACGCCACCACCGCGTCTTCCACGCCGTAGTGGCGGGCTGTGGTGAAGCTCTCGATCACCATGGCTTCCAATCCCTTGATCATGACGCTGCGGCACATCTTGGTGGCACTGGCCACGCCGAGTGTGTCGCTGGCCACCTTGCTGGCGAAGCCCAGCGTGTTGAGCAGCGTGCATAAGGCATTGGCGTGCGCTCCCCCCAGCAGCAGCGGCACCTTGATGCGGTACGGCGGGATGCTGGTCATGACGGCGCCTTCCACATAACGGCCACCAGCTGCGTCGATCAAGGCGGCAGCACGCTGCTTGGCGCCGGGAGACGCCGAGTTGAAGTCAAGGAAGAAGCTGCCTGGCTGAACCGAACCGGCGCAGGCCTCTGCCACCCGCACGGTCTGGCTGGCCGTGACCGCGCTGATGATCAGGTCAGCGCCCGCAGCCAGTTCACCGCTGGAGCCGAGAAAACCCACACCATGCTGTGCCGCGTGGGTCTGCAGGGGCCCGGCGGTGGACGCGTTGACCAACTTGAGGTCATAGGCACTGACGGCCATGCCCTGGGCGCGCAGGTCTTCGGCCAGGATGCGGCCCACCTCGCCATAACCGACCAGTCCGACGCGCCATTGTTTGGGGTTTGTTTTCATCGTTTTTTCTGTCAACATGAAGCATGGTTTCATTGCGAGCGCAGCGCGGCAATCCAGGACTCAGGCAACCATGGATTGCCACGGCACCAAGCGCCTCGCAATGACGGCGAACTTCAAATTAGTCAATGTATTTCAGACCAGCTTTTTCCAGGCCTTCACGCATCTTGTAGTAGTCCAGCCCGAGCACGCCTGAGGCAAAGATGGCACGCTTGGCACCTTCGTTGGCCTCACGCGCCTCGGCCGCATCGGCGACCTGTTGCGCGAACGCGGCGGGCACCACCACCACACCGTCGATGTCGGCAATCACCACATCACCCGGGTTGACCTGGGCGCCCGCGCACACCACGGGCACGTTGACCGAGCCCAGCGTGGCCTTGATGGTTCCTTTTGCGTGGATGGCCTTGCTGAACACGGGAAAGTCCATCTCGGTCAGATCTTTCACATCGCGCACGCCGCCGTCAATGACCAGGCCGACCGCGCCACGCGCCTTGAACGACGTCGCCAGCAGGTCACCAAAAAAGCCGTCGGCATTGTCGGTGGTGCAGGCCGCAACCACCACGTCGCCGGGCTGCAATTGCTCGGCGGCCACGTGCATCATCCAGTTGTCCCCCGGCTGCAGCAGCACAGTGACGGCGGTACCGCAAATTTTGGCCTCGTTGTAAATCGGACGCAGGTAGGGTTTCATGAGGCCGACACGGCCCATGGCCTCGTGGATGGTGGCAACGCCAAAGCGCGAGAGCTTTTCTACCGTTGCTTTGTCGGCGCGGGTGATTGTGCGTTTAACAATGCCTAGATTATTCATTTCGCTTCCGTTCCTTTCAAAAGAGTGTCGAGACGCGGGAAAACCCGCCGGGCGTTGCCCTCATAAATCTGCTGGCGGTCGGCAGCACTCAGGATATTGCTGGCTTCGATGTAGCGCTTGGTGTCGTCGTAGTAGTGACCGGTCTCGGGGTCGATACCGCGCACCGCACCGATCATTTCACTGGCGAACAGCACGTTCTTGACGGGAATCACGGTGTTGAGCAGATCGATGCCCGGCTGGTGGTAGACGCAGGTGTCGAAGAAGATGTTGTTGAGCAGATGCTCTGACAACAGTGGTTTTTTCAGCTCCTGCGCCAGGCCACGGAAACGGCCCCAGTGGTAGGGCACGGCGCCGCCGCCATGCGGGATCAAAAACTTGAGCGTCGGAAAATCCTTGAACAAATCGCTGGTCAGGCACTGCATGAAAGCCGTGGTGTCGGCATTCAGGTAATGCGCGCCGGTGGTGTGGAAGCAGGCGTTGCAGCTGGTGCTGACGTGAATCATGGCGGGAATGTCGTACTCCACCATCTTCTCGTAGATCGGGTACCAGGCCTTGTCGCTCAAAGGCGGCGAGGTCCAGTGGCCGCCGCTGGGATCGGGGTTGAGGTTGATGCCGACGTTGCCGTATTCACGCACGCACTTTTCCAGTTCGGGGATGCAGGTGGCCGGGTCAACACCCGGGCTTTGCGGCAGCATCGCCACCGGCACAAAGTGATCGGGGAAAAGCTGGCTGACGCGGTAACAGAGTTCATTGCAGATGGCCGCCCAGGTGCTCGATACTTGGAAATCGCCGATGTGGTGCGCCATGAAGCTGGCGCGCGGGCTGAACAGCGTGAGGTCGGAACCGCGCTCGCGCATGAGGCGCAACTGGTTGCTCTCGATCGACTCGCGCAGTTCATCGTCGCTGATGTGCAGGTCAGAGGCTTTGGGCATCAGGGCAGGATCCTTGATGCCAGCAATTTGCTGGTTGCGCCAGGTTTCCAGCGCCTTGGGCGCGGTGGTGTAGTGGCCGTGGCAGTCGATTATCATGGTAATGCTTTCTAAAAATCAGGGGTGAATCAAGCCCGGGGGTCGGCGAAGTCGAGTGGTAGCGGGTCTTTCAACTCGCCGATGCCTGTCCTGGCCAGATCCTGGCAGGCACCATGACCTCGCCACGCATGATCAGGCGCGCGGTGCGCAGCAGGGCCGCCCGGGTCACTTTTTGCGGGTCTTTCGGGTCCAGCCCCAAGGCCACACTGAATTCGCCGGTGGGGTGCTCGACCGAGACGGTCGGCGCATTGCCCGGCGGCATCACGGCCACGCCGTCGCAGACCGAGCCCTTGAGCACACACGCGGTGCCCACCGTGACCGCGGCCAGCACACCAATGGCGTCATGGCACACATGGGGAATAAAACTGCGGGTGCTGATGCTGCCACCGGCGCGCGGCGCTGCGATCAGCGTCATTTTTGGGTAGTTTTTTTGTGACACATCGCCCAGGCCCATCCTGAGCGAAATCTGCAGCCGCAGCGCTTCCAGGCGGCGCTTCAAGTCGTCGTCGGCATTGAGCTCGGCCACCGTCTCGTAGCCGGTACGGCCCAGGTCAGTGGCTTCGATGAGCACCAGCGGCATGCCGTTGTCAATACAGGTCACATCGATCGTGAACGGCACAAAACCGTCACCGGTGACCGTGATACGGTCACGCACCTGCCCGGTGGGCAGCAAGCCGGAGCACACCGAGCCGGCCGTATCCAGAAAATTGATGGTCACCGGCGCAGCGGTGCCGGGCACGCCGTCAATGCGGGCGTCGCCACCGTAATTCACGCGGCCGCCCTGCGTGACCACCGTGATGTCGCACTGCATGCCGGTGTTAAGTGTGAGCACGCGTGCTGTCGTGGTGTCACCCTGCACGGGTACGAGGCCGCGCTCGATGGCAAAGGGCAGCACCGCCGCCAGCATGTTGCCGCAGTTGGGCGTGGTGTCCACCGTGTTGCGCTCGGGCTGCAACTGGGCAAACAAGAAATCCACCGCGACGCCGGGCGTCTGGCTGGGGCTGACGATGCCGACCTTGCTGGTCAGCGGATGCGCGCCACCGAGCCCGTCGATCTGGCGCCGATCGGGCGAGCCCATCACCGCCAGCAACACCCGGTCCCGCGTGGCCACGTCAGCGGGCAAATCCGAGGCCAGAAAGAATGGCCCGCGTGAGGTTCCGCCGCGCATGAAATAACAGGGAATGGGAATTTGCATGGGCCGGATTTTGGCCGCATCCACCGGTCTTCAAAAGCCAAAAAGGCCACTAGCAGATATAACAACTTGGCATAATTGGCAGCTTGTTATGGTTAACCCTTAGACCCGCAATACAGACAATTCACCACCTGCAGCCATGGACCTGAAACAACTCGAATACTTTGTGTGCGTGGCCGAGCTCGGCAGTTTTACCCGGGCCGCCATCGCCCTCGACATCGCGCAACCCGCGCTCAGCCGCCAGGTGCGCCTGCTGGAAGTGGAGCTGCGGCAAACCCTGCTGACGCGCAACGGCCGCGGCGCCCTACCCACCGAGGCCGGCAAACTGTTGCTGGCGCACGGCCGCGGCATCCTGCACCAGGTGGCGCGAGCACGTGAAGAGCTGGGCCGGGTGCGCGGTTCGCTGGCGGGCAGAGTCGCCGTGGGCCTGCCCACCAGCCTGGCGCGGGTGCTGACCGTGCCCTTGATCCGTGCCCATCAGTCCGAGTTGCCCGATGCCAGCCTGGCCATCAGCGAAGGTTTGTCGGTGCCCATGCAGGAGTCGCTGATCGCCGGGCGGCTCGACATTGCGGTGCTCTACAACGCCCAACCCAGCGCCGACATCGACATCACCCCGCTGCTGGAAGAAGACCTGCTGCTGGTGCAACGGCGACCGCCCGGCTTGGCCGAAGACCCGGCTCCAGGCCCCATCACCCTGCGCGAACTGGCCAAATTGCCACTGGTGATCCCGACCCGGCCCAACGCCATCCGCATGCAGGTGGAGTCTGAACTGGCCAACCTGGGTTGCCGCCTGAACATGGCACTGGAAATTGATGGGGTTTCGGCCATTCTGGATCTGGTGGCGGACGGGGCCGGCAGCGCCGTGTTGTCACGTAACGCCGTGGCCAGCTCGATCCGGCCGTCGGCGTTTTGCGTGCGCACCATCACAGCCCCGGTGCTGCGCACCAAAATTTGCATGGCCACCAGCGCCCTGCGGCCCAGCACACTGACACAGCAGGCCACGCTGGCGCTGCTGCAGCGCACGGTAGAGCAAGTGTTCAAGTGCTAACTTTCACGTTAATCCGAATGGCACTTACTTAAGCCTCACAACCTTGAAGTCACGGGCGTAAGCATTTGAATTTGAAGAAAAAAGGAGGTGGCTGACCAAGGGATTGATAGGATGGTTGTTACGAAGCTTCCAAACCATCTTTCGAAAGGCCAGCCACCATGAATCGTAATGCACGAAGCGCTTTGCATCAACGTCGAAGCAGGATCGGACGCCGGGCACGGGCAACCCCGGCGGTGGAGTTCTTCAACGTGCTGACCAGCCCGGAATTGCTGGCGACAACCGAAGCGCTGCTGCCTGAGCATCGCGAGCGGCTCTATCCGCCCACGGTTGCGCTGTCCATGTTCATGCGTCAGGTGCTGGAGGCCGATGGCTCGTGCCAGAAGGCGGTCAACGGCTGGGCAGCGCAACGCGCAGCCGATGGTCTGAGCCCGTGCAGCGTTCGCACCGGCGGATACTGCCGGGCGCGCCAGCGCCTGCCGCTGGAGATGGTCAGTACGCTCACGCGCGAAACAGGGCGCTTGCTCAGCCAGAAGGCGCTGGCGCCATGGCTGTGGCGCGGGCGTTCGGTCAAACTGGTCGATGGCACCGGGATCTCGATGCCCGATACTCCGGAGAACCAAGCCTTGTATCCCCAGCCCAACACCCAGGCGCCCGGAGTGGGTTTTCCTCTGGCGCGACTTGTCATGGTGATTTGCCTGGCCAGCGGCGCGGCGCTTGATATGGCGGTAGGACCCCACAGCGGCAAGGGCAGCGGCGAACTCGGACTGGTGCGCGGCCTGCTCGAAGGCTTCTCCCCAGGCGATGTGATGCTGGCCGATGCCCTGTACTGCAATTATTTCTTGATCGCCACTCTGATGGCCACAGGCGTGGATGTGTTGTTCGAGCAAAACGGCTCGCGTATCACCGACTTTCGCCGTGGCCAGTCGCTGGGCACGCGCGATCACTTGGTGCACTGGCCCAAGCCTGCGGCGCGCCCAGAGTGGATGACGCCCGAGCAGTACGCTCACTTCCCCGACGAACTCATGGTCCGTGAAGTCAAAGTCGCCCACCAGGTGCTGGTCACCACGATGCTCGATCATCGCAAGGTCAGCAAGGACGATCTCTCGGCGCTGTATGCGCGTCGCTGGAACGTCGAGCTTGACCTGCGCAACCTCAAGACCACCACGGGCATGGATGTGCTGAGCTGCCAGACGCCGCAGATGAACGAGAAACAGCTGTGGGTCCATCTACTGGCCTACAACGTGATCCGGCTGCTCATGGCGCAGGCCGCCTGCAATGCCGGTGTCGACCCGCGCGAGCTGAGCTTCAAGCACACGGTGCAATTGTGGACCGAGTGGGTCTCGCGCGGTCTGTCGGCAGCGAAGGATGGCGGGCGGCTGTTCACATTGATCGCCCAGTGCAGAGTGGGCAATCGATCCGGACGTATCGAGCCGCGAATGCGAAAGCGACGACCCAAACCCTACTCATGGTTAAAGGTCCCGCGTGCCCATGCTCGCCGGAAAATCAAGATGCATGGTCACGACTGGGATCCAAAGTAAGTGCCATTCCGCTTAAGCCTTGCGCCACAAGGGGTTGCAGGAGTGCCAGATCGTCGGCATGCCAGACGGTGCTGGCGGCACTGATGCGAACCACTACCCGGGCGCGCTGGGCCGGCGTCATCTTTGAAGATGCTTGCACCAGTTGCGCCTGTGCATCTTCCTTGGCATCGAGCCCCACCGCATCTTCCAGGTCGATGATGACCGCATCGGCACCAGAAACCAGTGCTTTGGCAAAGCGCTCGCTCCGGTTGGGGTCACCGGCCTGGAACGGCCCGTAGGGTAGATGCTGGCGTGCGCAGCGGCGGTACGCGGCGGCGGGGCGGCACCATCAAAGGCGTAATACATCGGCTAACTCATCCACTCCGCCAGGGCTTCGAGCATCGACACGTCAATATGGCTGCCCCGCCCGGTCTTGGCGCGCAACAGCAGGGCCGAGAGGATCCTGCTGTAAGCGTACATGCCAGCGGGGCAATATCGGCCACCGTTTGGAGCCGTGCGCAACGCCCGCCCTACAATTTGCGCAGCGCAACTCTTGCACGCTGCGCAACCGGTCACGATCGCTGGAATAGGCACTTGCCGCCTGGAAGTGGCACCGCTGGCCAGTACATTGGCCAGACTCTCGCACTGCTGCAAGATGTGAAACACGTCGCCATGACAAGGCTTGTCCTCCCAAACAATCTTCTGTCCGGCGCGCAGTCCAGTACACTGGTCAGCCACCGTATAGTCGGGATTGAAGCCTTGATCACGGGCGTACAGCAGATGGATGGCCCAGGTGTCGGCATCACGGTGTTCCTCCAACCCTACACAGTAAATTCATGAAGCCAGATGTCGAAATGCTATTGAAACGCTCGGGCTCCTTCCGTAAATTTGGAGACGACGCGCGAGTCAGGCAGTGCAGTTTCCGCAAAGGGAGCTTTGGCATTTTCAAACCGGTCGACCTTAATTGCGCATGCGTTGCTGGTAACGGCAGCGTATGGCCCTGCGCCTACCGTCCACGCTGCCGCCCCATATCCCAACTAACCGATGACCCACGCACCACAGCAGCCACTTGCCTCCCCAGCCACTGCTCAACTACCGGCCGCCATGGCACAAGGCTGAAACCTATGCCGTCGTCCAGCATCGCGAAACGGCCGCTGGCGAGTTGGACTGAGCGGCGGTAGACGCCGTCTGCGCGCCCACCATCACGTAGCGGACGGTGAATTAACCCAGTCTCATTTTGAATCGCTTTGCCCACCTCGGTCAGTTCCCGATCCCGCAAAGTGGACAACAGGTTGCGCGCTAAAACCACACGCGAGCCGCGCCGCTCGGCCAAACCTTGCTCCATGAGGAAACCCATCCTGTCCTGCAAGGCATCACGCACCTGGGCACCAAAGCCCAGCGGCGACAGCTCCATGGCATCGCCCGCCATTTTTTGGTCCAACCATGTCGCGCCCTGAACGCGCACTTGATGCTCGATGGATAGGTGCGAACGCAGTTCGACGGTAATCCTCGCAGCCCGCTGTACATCATGGGCCTGAGCGCGCGACGAAAAGTCAGCTGGTACGCGCCACACACCATCAGCCATACGCTCCACGACCCTGGATCGGCGCAGTGCTTCGAGCCGACGCACGTGAACATCTACCGAAGTTTGTGGGTCTGTTGCGCCTTCCTGCCGGAACAGTGCAAGGTGATCAACGGTACGGTAAAGACCCTCACGCACGATACCCGCGATGTTGCGGTCCACCGCTCGTTCTCCTCCAGTGACTTTCACTTCCACAATGCCACCCACCGGCAGTTCGGCCAGGTCAACACCAACCGGCAGGCGAACATAATGCGCGCGGCCATCAATGCCATCCACCACCAGATAGCCCCGGTCATTGAGCTTATCGGCCAGGCCCTTGGCGGTGATGCGACCGATGATGGGTGTTGCTGGCTCAGTTTCCAGTACAAAGTCCCGTTGCTGCCCCTTCAGCGCCTTGTGCATCGTGCGCAGGATATCGCCGCGCTCGCCCATGGTGGTCAGTGTCTGTTCCATGTTTGAGGATAGTCGCCATTGGTTCGCGTCGATGCGCCCGGCCAGTTCCATCGCCTCCAACCGCTGCAACCGAGCACGAAGAAGGGTCTGGCGCTGTCGATCATTGGGTTGCTGGGTCAGGTCCACAATATCCACGGTGGCCTGTCTCTGTAGCGCCCGGTCCAGACTCGTCAGCCGCTCCTGCTCAACCTCCCGCAACAAACCCTGCCGGATATCCAGCTCGGTACGCGGCCCCAGCCATTCGGTCGCCAGCTCGCTGGCCCGCATGCGCATGCCGTGCGCCATGTAGTCCGGCGCAATTACCAGGTCCTGGCCCTTTCCCCGGCCCTCCCCAGCGCGCCCGCGCAGCACAATGTGCGTGTGCGGGTTGTCCGTATCCCAGTGATCGACGGCCACCCAATCCAGCTGAGTTTCCAGGTCGGTGGCCATGCGCTGCATGAACTCTCGCGTGTAACCGCGCAGGTCTTCCAGCTCCCCGGCATCCTCCACCGAGACAATGAAGCGGAACTGATGGCGGTCCCCTTTACCGCGTTCCTCGAATGCCTTAAGGTCAGCGGTGTCCGTCTCCAGCCCGTAGGCCTGGCCGCGTTGCCCGTCGCGGGTTACGCCGTCACGCTCGATGTAACGCAAGTGCGTTGAAGCAGATTTAGCCCCAGCCTTCTTCAACACCACATAGCGGGACTTGATGACCACGCGTCGGGCGGTAACCGCCAGCGTTTGCCCCGCCCTTCCGGCTGCAACGCGCCCCCGACCGAACGTCGATGCAGGCCGGGCACCACCCAAGCCAGAAGCCTTCGCACCGGACTTCGAGACCTGCTTCAACACCTGCGAGACGAAGCGCTGCGCACGTTGTCCATTGCCTGCGCCGGAATCGCCCTTGGGCGCTCCCGACTTGACTCTGAAACGGTCATCGTCACGTGAGACCATGGCACAAGCTCCCGCGCAATGCAGCGAATCGCATCCAAGACGGCACGCGGCCAACCCTGATGCCCTGCGGGTTTGCGCTCCTTCGCGGCACACCGGCTGCAAGCCGCCGTGCCGCGTCAACCCCACGTGCAGACTGGTGTTGCGGCCGGGTGCGTGCCGGCCCTTTTATCTTGCCCTCTGTCTTCACCGGTCCCTGACGCCTTCGACTTCCTGCCCGGTTCCGAATCCACGCCAGCCGCATGCGATGCTTGCAGCGCTGCCAAACAGGCAGCGCTGCAGCCCGAGCTGCACGCTGGCGGCAAAGCATCTGCACGACAGAAGATATGTTCATGGCGTGCTCCACGTCCAAATCGGCCGCGCAACGCCAATCACATCCGATGCACGGATGGGGCCGACGTAACGACTGTCGAACGATGCCGGATTGGTATTGCTCAAGAGAAAGAGTTCACCGTGCGCCAGGCGTCGGCACTGCTGCCAGGCCGGTAGCGAACGGCCGCGTCCATCAACATGCATCATGACGGCTACCGTCAAGTCGTCGATGCGTACCGATGCGCCATCAACGCACACCCGTTGTGGTGCCACAGCACCAATGCGCTTGAGCAATGGGATGCCAGCTGGCAGGTAACCGCGCTGCGCCGCCAGCGCTGCAACCGGTGCCGGAAGTCGGGCCAGCACGATGCTGCCAACGTGCAGCGAGTCTGCAGGCCCGATGCGGTACCAGCCGCGCGGCACGCTGTCGCTGGGGTTGTAGACCAGGCGCACGCGGTTGGGGATCGCAAGCGGCATCAGCAGTGCCACCAGGCCGATGTCCATGCAGAGAATCACCGCAGCCCGCTTCATTGCAGCGCTCCGCGCGCCATGCGCGCCGCATGTCGCTCGAAGGTGTATTCTGGCAGCGGCTCGCGTGCAGCCAGCCGGTTGCCAACCGTGCGCCAGTACGTCACCGCCACGGTACACGGATCGATACCCAACTGCTCAATAGCGTCAGTCACTGCAAGCACGGCCTTGACCTGCAGTTCACCTTCGGCAAGCAGCAGGATGCGCGCGCCTGGCACAACACCCGCGACGCGCTGTCCGCCGTCGAGTGGCATGGGTGCCTGCAGCACCATCAACTGCCAAAGTGCTGTGCCGTAATCATTAGCAATCCACTTCACGCGGCAGCAAACCGCGCCAGGTTCGAACACCGCGACGCGCCGCCAGCGGTTCAGTACGGTCTCGCGCACCGGCTTGCCGAAGCGCAGCCACACATTCACCCGCAGCTCGACGAAGGCAAGGGAAACCTGCATAGGTACGGGTCTATGCGCCGGCAATTCAGGACGCATCGTCTGTACCACTGCCTGCATGTTTGGTTGCATCATGACGTGCCCTCCTGAAACTCGCGCTCCAGCAGTTCACGCAACATCTCGACGGCCGTAACGCCGCGCTGAAACGCGACGACCTTGATGCGTCCGCGCATCACCGGTGTGACATCGATGGTGAGCCGTGCGGTGTAGATCGATGCCTTTGCGGTTGCAATCACTGCATCGACCTGCTGCACCCAGGCAGATGCTGGATCGGCACCGGGCCTGCGGCCAATTGGTGCCCGCCGCTGCGAATTGGACGGCTGTGGTTTGGTCATCCCAACACCTCCCGCACCGCCTGCGTCAGCGCCGCGATCTCGCGCGCGGCTGCGCAATTTGGTGCCACTTCAAACGCCAGCCGACCAGCAGCCACACTGTCGGCAAACACAATGCGCTGGGAGACTTCCACCACCAATGCGGGAAACGGTTGGTCGGCCAGCGCGGCACGCGCCTCGCGCCCGATAACCGTACCCACCACGCGCCGGTTGATCACAAAGGCCGCGCGCAGTTGCGGCCGAAACACCCGCGCCTCGGTGATCAGCTGCACCATCTCATGGCTGGCCCACACGTCATATGCACTGGGTTGGACTGGAATCAGCACCAGGTCCGCGGCCAGCAGCGCGGAGCGCGCGAGTGCCGCGACCCGAGGTGGTCCATCAATCACCACGAAATCCGCCTGCAAGGCGATTTGCGGCGCTTCCTGGTGCAAGGATGTTGGCGCCGACCGAAAACTGAGCCACTTTTGAGGGTAGTGCCGACCCAAAACTGAGCCAGGTGAACAACTTAATCTGCTGCTTTTTTGTGCAGCAGAGGACAAGGAGTGATCACCATGGACATGATTGGCAGGATCCGGCATTTGTATGCCCGCAAGAACAAATCGGAGCGCGAGATATCGCGCATGACAGGGCTATCGCGCAACACGGTGGCGAAGTGGCTGCACGGCGAGGTGGACGGCCCACCGAGGTACCGCCGCAGCGAACAGCCCAACAAACTGACGGCGTTTCATGACGCGCTCATGCTGGCCTTGAAGGCCGATGCACGGCGGCCCAAACACGAGCGGCGCACGGCCAAGGCGCTGTACGCCGAGATCAGGCAAGCGGGCTACGAAGGGGGTTACACGCGGGTGACCGACTTCATCCGGGCGTGGCGCCAGAGCGAGGGTCAGGGGGCGGCCGTCAATGCCTTCGTGCCGCTGGCCTTCGAGCTGGGAGAGGCTTTCCAGTTCGACTGGAGCGAGGAAGGCATGGTGATCGGCGGCATCTACTACCGGGTGCAGGTCTCGCATATGAAGCTGTGTGCTTCGCGGGCCTTCTGGCTGGTGGCGTACCCCAGCCAGGGTCACGAGATGCTGTTCGATGCCCACACCCGATCGTTCGCCGCGCTGGGCGGCGTGGCACGCCGGGGCATCTACGACAACATGAAGACCGCTGTAGACAAGGTCAAGAAGGGCAAGGGACGCATCGTCAACGAGCGCTTTGCCACCATGTGCGCGCACTACCTCTATGACCCGGACTTCTGCAACGTGGCCAGCGGCTGGGAGAAAGGGGTGGTGGAGAAGAACGTGCAGGACAGCCGCCGACGCATCTGGATCGACGCGGCGCAGATCAAGTTCGGCAGCTTCACCGAACTCAACGCCTGGCTGGGCCAGCGCTGCCGCGCGTTGTGGGACGAGGTACGCCACCCCGAGCACAAGCAGTTCAGCGTGTCGGAGATGCTCGAACACGAGCGGGCGCACCTCATGCCCATGCCGCTGCCCTTCGACGGCTACGTCGAGAAACCCGCGCGGGTTTCCAGCACCTGCCTGGTGTCTGTGGCGCGCAACCGGTATTCGGTGCCGTGCGAACGCGTGGGCCAGATGGTGAGCACGCGGCTGTACCCGGGCCGCGTGGTCATCGTGGCCGATGATGAGGTCATCGCCCGCCACGAACGTCTGAGCAACGCGGGCGAGACCCGGTACGACTGGCAGCACTACATCCCGCTGCTGCAGAGAAAGCCCGGGGCGCTGAGAAACGGAGCGCCCTTTGCGGACATGCCCGAGCCACTGCAGCGGCTGCGCCGCGGGCTATTGCGTAACCCGGGAGGCGACCGGGTGATGGCGCAAGTGCTGGCGATTGTGCTTGGCGCCGGTCTGGACGCGGTGCTGGTGGCCATCGAGCTGGCGCTGGAGAGCGGTGCGCCAGGCAAGGTGAGCGTGGAGCATGTGGTCAACGTGCTGAGCCGGCTCAACGCGCAGCCGGCACCTCCCACGGCGGCCACACGGCTGAAGGTGACAACGCCACCGCTGGCAAACACGGCCCGCTACGACAGCCTTCGGGCCGACACCGCGGACAGTGCCGTGGGCGCCACCACCGAAGGAGCCCGCCATGAAGACTGATGTGCTGGTCGAACTCAAGGCGCTGCGCCTGCACGGCATGGCCGGTGCCTGGGCTGATCTGGTCGAGCAAGGCGGTGGCGATGGCGGCGGCCTGGGCATCGAGACCTCGCGCTGGCTGATCGAGCACCTGCTGCAGGCCGAGGGCACGGACCGGGCGATGCGCTCGATCAGCCACCAGATGCACGCGGCGAAGTTCCCGGTGCACCGGGACATGGCGGGCTTTGACTTCTCGGTCTCGCCGGTGGACCGAAAGCTCGTCACCACGCTGGCCGGCACTGCCTTTACCGACGAGGCGCACAACGTGGTGCTGGTGGGCGGCCCGGGCACGGGCAAGACCCATCTGGCCACTGCCATCGGCGTCTCGGGCATCACCCGCCATGGCAAGCGGGTGCGGTTCTACTCCACGGTCGATCTGGTTAACGCACTGGAGCAGGAGAAGGCGCAGGGCAAGGCCGGTCGCATCGCCACCAGCTTGCTGCGCATGGACCTGATCATCCTGGACGAGCTGGGTTATCTGCCGTTCAGCCAGGCCGGCGGGGCGCTGCTGTTCCACCTGCTGAGCAAGCTGTACGAACACACCAGCGTGATGATCACGACCAACCTGGACTTCGCCGAATGGTCCAGCGTGTTCGGCGACGCGAAGATGACCACCGCGCTGCTGGACCGTCTCACGCACCACTGCCACATCGTGGAGACGGGCAACGAGTCGATCCGGTTCAGCCGCAGCACGGCCGCTGCGAAGAAGCGGATCAAGGCCCGGGAACAGGACCGAAAGAGTGCCTCAACGCAGGCTGAGCCCGACCCATTCTGAGCAGGCACCGCGCAGGGCAAGCCGCTACGGGCTACGCCCTTCGCGGCTTGCCCAGCGCCTTCAACACATCAGCAAGGAGATCAGCAAACCAGGATAGCACCTACACTTATCCACAGCCGACCCTTGAAACGTCGGCTTCCACCCCTGGCTCAATATTCAGTCGGCACGGTGGCTCAGATTTGGATCGGCGCCGACAGCAGATGGAACACATCGCGGAAATCGTCTTGTGATCGCAACAGGTAACCCAGCCCCTTGCGGAAAGACCAGGGCTTGAGCGCGCGCAAATCCAGCAGGCCATCGAGCAGATCGCGTGCGCGGTCAAACGGCACGTCCTGATGATCCCATTCTGACATCGGTAGGGCTGAGAAGTCCTGATGGCCAGCCTGGTGCTTCTTGAAGCTGATCTTGCTAGCCTCTTCCACACTGCGGCGCACGGTCACGTACGAGGCATCCTGCAACTCGATTTCGAGAAAGAAAACGAAGTCTTTGAAAAGGTCGAGATGCTTAAAGAGAAAAAACTTTGGGTCGCGGCCCACGAGAAAACCAAAGTCGAGCAGCCGCCCCAGCGTGGTCTTGCCTAGATTGTGAGTGTCCTTGTCGCGGTTCTCCGGCAGGCGTATCTCCGCCATGACGACGTTCAAGCCCGCGACGAAGTCCACGGGTTCGAACAGTTCCGGCTTGTTCGAATAAAGTTTAGAGAGCTTCATTGGGCCCCACGTATTCCACGGCGTCAGTTTTGGGACGATAGTCGATCAATCCCATTAGATAAAGAAAATTCAGCGCCGGCAGGAACAGCACATCGCCGCCTCCTACAGACTTCTTGGCGTATTTGCGCAAGCTGTCGTAGTCGTCCAGCCGGCGCGACTTAAGGCGCGCCAGCAACAGCAGCGACACATTGATGACCGTTCGGTCCGGGTGAGAGTGCTTAGTCGGACGCAGCATCGCCCACCTCGAGCCTGTCAGAAACTTTGTGTGTGAGGCATAGCATGTCAACAAGGAGCATGAATGCCACGCAAGACGAAGACCACCGCAGCAGCGGACAAGGCGGCGCAGCCGCAATTCTCAGCCAAGCTGCTGGAGCAACTCATCCCCGGACCGGTAACGCCGGCCGAGCTCGAAGGCATCTTCCAGCAGTTCAAGAGGTTGGTTCTTGAGCGCGCCCTGGGCGCCGAGATGAGCCATCATCTGGGCTACGCGAGCGGCCAGGCCAAGCCCGAAGGGGCTGGCGCCAATCACCGCAACGGCAAAAGCGCCAAGACGGTGCTGACCGATGCGGGAGCGCTGCGCATCGACGTTCCCCGCGACCGCGAGGGCACTTTCGAGCCACAACTCATCGGCAAGCACGAACGGCGCTTCACCGGCTTCGATGACAAGATCATCGCCATGTACGCCCGGGGCATGACGGTGCGCGAGATCCAGGGTTTTCTCGCCGAGATGTACTCGGTGGACGTCTCGCCCGACCTCATCAGCAGTGTCACCGACGCCGTGATGAGCGAGGTCACGGCCTGGCAGACGCGCCCGCTGGAGGCGATGTACCCGGTGGTGTTCTTTGACGCGCTGCGGGTCAAGATCCGCGAGGATGGCGTGGTGCGCGCCAAGGCCGTGTACCTGGCGCTGGGTGTGCTGCCCGATGGCAGCCGCGACATCCTGGGCATCTGGATCGAGAACACCGAGGGTGCCAAGTTCTGGATGAAAGTCTTCAACGATCTGAAGACGCGCGGTGTCCATGACATCCTGATCGCCGTCACCGACGGGCTCAAGGGTATGCCAGAGGCGCTGGGCGCGGTGTTCCCAGCCACAACGCTGCAGACCTGCATCGTGCACCTGATCCGCAATAGCCTGGACTTCGCAAGCTGGAAGGACCGCAAGAGCCTGGCGGCGGCCATCAAACCCATCTACACAGCAGTGAGCGCCGAAGCGGCCCAGACTGAGCTCGATGCGTTTGAAACGGGGCCCTGGGGCCAGAAATTTCCCACGGTCGTGGGCGCCTGGCGCAGGGCCTGGGACAAGGTGATCCCATTCTTCGCCTTCCCGCCCGAGGTGCGACGCGTGATCTACACGACCAATGCGATTGAAAGCGTGAATGCGCGGCTGCGCAAGATCATCAAGACCAGAGGACACTTCCCCAGCGACGATGCGGCCACCAAGCTGATCTGGCTGGCCCTGCGCAACATCACCGAGGACTGGGGGCGAGCAGCCAACCATTGGAAATCAGCGATGAACCAGTTTGCAATCCTCTACGAAGAACGATTTATGAAACCGAGCACGTAAGATATCCAGCCAGCTTCACGAAATCGGTGAAGGTTCAATGAGCCTCACACACGGAAATTCGGACACGCCCCCCACCTCCCCGATATCGCAATTCCAGTACATGTAGAACAGCACAGCGCGTGTCAGGCGCTTGTGGGCATGCTGCCGCAAGATGGGATCACGGTTGAACAGCAGGTCCACCAGATACTCCATCACTTCGTCAAAAGTCTGATAGTCCTTGCGTTTAGCAATAATTTTGAGTTCAAACTCATCGACCACCGATTCGTATACGTGCAGCAGTTCAAGGTTTTCCGGGGCGGACAGAAATGCACGAATCTGAGCCGTCTCTTTCAGGTACTTTTTGCGCTGCGCCTTTGCATACTCGGCGCTCATATTATTAAGCAGGTTTTTCTGCTCATATGTCACCCGCGTGGTCGGCGGATCGTCAAGCAGTGCCGACACTCCTTCTTTCTGCCGCGCCAAAGCCTGCACGACTTCAGCAAGGTCATCGGGACTGACAATCAACGGTGAATCGACTGGATCAAGGTCGGCCTTACCCGCCACATCGGGGAAGGTCTTCAACCAGACTTCCAACTGCTCCAGGCCACACAAGTAGATCGACGACGAGGGAATGCCGCACTGCGCTGCGAGGTACTCACATATCTCGCTTTGGGCGTTGCCAGCCAAGCGCCTGTTGGCAAACAGCATGTAGTGGTCGAGCTGCTTGCCGTCACGCAACTTCTTGATGCGCGGAATTTCCTTGCCGAGTACCGTGTTCTGCGCCGTAGTACTGAAGAAATCGGACTCCGAAAAATTCGGCTCTCTTTCATTTCGGGTGGAACACTACAGTTCAAATAAATCCATTGACACCCCCTGAACAGGAGCCCTCCCGATGCAAGAAGCGTTGTTCTGCCAAGCGTTGGGGCTGGCCGCACCCTGGGCTGTGGAGCGTGTTGCACTGGATGTCGAGCGCAGCCGCATCGACCTGTACGTGGTCTGGCAATCGGGCAATGCCGCCTGCCCCGTTTGCGCCGCAGCTGACCAGAAACTGCATGACCACCGCCAGCGCAGCTGGCGGCATCTTGATTTCTTTCAGTTTGAAGCCTACGTGCACTGCGCGCTGCCTCGCGTGTCATGCAGCGTCTGCGGCTGTACGACCCAGCTGAGTGTTCCCTGGGCGCGAGAGGGCAGCCGCTTCACGCTCATGTTCGAGGCTTTGGCTCTGACGCTGGCCCGGGAGATGCCGGTGGCCGCGTGTGCACGCATCCTGCGCTGTGCGGACAACGCCTTGTGGCGCCAGATCGATGCCCATGTCAGCTTGGCGCGCGCCAAGGAGAGCTACGCGGGTGTGGCGGTCATCGGTATCGATGAGACCAGCTGCGCCAAAGGCCACAGCTACATCACCCTGGTGCACGATCTTGAGCGGGCGCGACTGATCTACGCCACACCCGGCAAGGATGCCAGCACGGTTCAGAGATTTACCGAGGACTTCAAGAGTCACCAAGGCAGGCCCGAAGCCATCCAGGTGGTGTGCATGGACATGTCCAAGGCCTTTATCGCAGGAGCAGGCCAGCACTTGCCCCAGGCGGCCATCGCCTTTGATGGATTCCATGTGGTGCAGATGGCCAACCGGGCAGTGGACGCTGTGCGGAGGGAAGAGGCCCGGGGCGAGCGCTGGCTCAAGAAGACCCGCTGGTGCTGGCTCAAGGACAAAGCCAAGTGGACGGACAAAGAGCAGGCCAAGATGGATTGGTTGCCCCACACCCGACTGAAGACCGCCAGGGCGTGGCGGATGAAGGAGGCGCTGCGCGATGTCTACAGGAACTCAGACGCGGATGCCGCCAGCAGTGCACAGGCACTCAAGAAATGGCTGCGATGGGCACAGCGCAGCCGCTTGCGGCCCTTCACTGATCTGGCCAAGACCATCCAGCAGCACTGGGCGGGAATACTCAAGGCGTTTGATGCCTCTCACCTGCACACCGGCTATGTGGAGGCGGTGAACTCACTGCTGCAAGCAGCCAAGGCCAAGGCGCGTGGCTATGGCACCACTGATCACTTCATCGCCATGGCGTTCTTGATTGCTGGCAAGCTCACTCACCTGCCAGGCAGTCCTTTGCAAAAAGCAAGGGCCTGACCATGGCTGTGGTGGGGAATGTGGCGTTCCACCCGAAATGAAAGAGAGCCAAAAATTCCGGTTGTAGCCGTTGGTGTGCTTGGCCTGAACAATGATCGTACCAACCCAGGGGGCCGCCTTGCTCGGATGGAGTTCAGCCGTGCCGACGAACTTAGCATCGCGTCCGCCATCCGGCCCCTTGGCGAACCCCTGCACAGAGATGCCAAGCAGGCGCTGGCACAAGAATACGACCAGCTTCTCAAACTGGTCGTCGCTCAAGTCTTCGTAAGCGAACTTCATCGCACCGCCACGCCTGGCGTTTTTTTACGCCTGAACATCAAGCCGCCACCGTTATGCCTGCGCCATGTGCGCGGCGAGCAGGACGAACGACGATCTCCACCTGCTGATCAAGCGACACGAGCGCCTGCATCAGGCGTTCGAGCGAGATATTCTGGAGTTTGTACTGACGCACTTGTGACACCTTGGGCTGCGTCATGCCGGTGATGCCCGCCGCCTGGGTCTGGCTCAAGCCCCGTTTTTCGATGATTTCATTGAGCTTCACGGCAAGTACGGCCTTCGCCGACAACTCCTCCGCGTCGTCAAACCCGAGATCAGTTAAAACGTTGTCCGTGCCCTTGTGGCTGTCTTTGGTTCGCATCGTCATCTCCCACTGAGCCCGTACCGGGCAAGAACTGCCTTCAACCGTTTTTCAACCAGGTCCACATCCGGCTGCGGCGTCGCAATACCGGATTTGGACTTCTTCTGAAACGCATGCAGCACATGAACCGCATCCCCTACCCGCACAGTGTAGACCGCACGAAAAGTATCGCCCCGATGGTCTTCCACCAGTTCGTACACACCTGACCCCAGCCCTTTCCAGGGCTTTGAGGAATCTGGCATGCGACCCAACTGCACCACAAATAACGCAACACCCATATCCTTCTGGGCTGGAATGGGGAACTCTTTAAAATCCTTCTTCGAGGAGCCTTCCCAGAACAATGGTCGCCTCTTTTCAGTCATAAATTATATCCGTTCGGGAATAGATCGGGCAACCTGAATGTGTCCGCCCGCGAATGGAGACACCTTGCCAGGCACCTTGCGTGATTGGGCAAAGCATTTCAAGCTCCCCCTGTGCCTGCCTGGGCCTCTGTGCGCTTCGTCCCAGGCGGCACTGCCCGCTCCCCAGTGAGCCGATGGCGAAACGGACGATAGGCCCCCGCTGACGTTTTCGATCCAACGCCAGCTGCTGCCTGAACCTCAATAACGCCGGAAGACGGTGCGGACACTGTCGCGGCAGTTCGCCCCTCCTCCACCAAACCTTTGCGTCTGGCCGCAACCAGATCGGCGGCGTTACGCACCGGGTCGTCTTCCGTATGCACATAGCGCATGAACATCGTGACCGTCTTGTGCGCGGTTAGCGCCATCCCGACCTTTACCGGCACCCCGGAATTGGCGATATCGGTTGCCGCCCGATGCCGGATACCGTGGGTTCCGATGTGCGGAACACCGGCACGGTCGAGAATGCGCTTCCAGCCTTGGTAGTAGGTGTGCTTCGGCAGCGGGCGCGAAGGCTTGAAGATCGCCGGGCAGACAAACGGGGACTCTCCGAAGCGCGGTGCGTTCGTCAGCAGGCGCACAGCCTCCTCGCTCATAGGCTTGGAGATGCCCCCGGTCTTGCTGTCAGGCCAGACAATCCGTCGATTCTGGAAATCGACCCACTCCCAGCGAAGCGTCAGTATTTCGGACATGCGCGCGGCACACTCAAACTGCAACCGGATCGCAAGGGTCAGAGTCGGATGCTCCAGGCCTTCCGCGTCGGCTTGATCCAGGTATGCGTACAACTTAGACAACTGCACGTCGGTGATAAGCCTGGTTTTGCCCTTCTCCGGATACTTCTGAACATGTTTGCATGGGTTAGAGCCATCTGGCCGATACCCCCATATCTCGGCCATATTGAACATCTTGCGCAGGCAGGCGAGCACGCGATTGGCACCAGTGGGCGCCTTTTCCCGTTTTTTCATCAGCGCAACAATGTCTTGACGGGTAACATCCGGCACCTTTATGCCGCCCAAGGCAGGCGCAATATGCAGCGAGATGTATTTGAGGTTGCCCTCAACCGTGCTTGGCTTGTTGTGTGCTTTCGAGTAGTCCTCGATGAAACGGGTACACAGCTCTTTCACGGTGGGGGCTTGCCGCGCTGCCGCTTTGAGCGAACTCGGGTCTTTTCCATGCCGCACCTCCGCAAGCAGGTCCTGTGCAAGTGATCGTGCCTGCTCGACGGTCAGTTCTCCGAACTGCCCGATTGCCGGCTTACGACGTTCGCCAGCATTCGTCCGGTACTGGACCATGAACACCTTACGCCCGGTCGGCGTCACCTTGCAAAGAAAGCCGGGCACCAGCGTGTCACGCAGTTCAATATCTTGCGCGCCAGCCTTGGCAGCGTCTACGATAGTCTTGGTAAGCTTAATTTTGGCCATCTGATCTCCTTGGGTTGCGACCTGAACGCAGGAGCCAGCTAGGAGCCGGGCAAAAGTCAAGCAGGTCGAATGCGGTACTAGGCCAAGGTATGATCAGCGCTACCGCCCCTTCGAGGGAACCGAGCTGAGAGCACTGCATCGTGCCCTGACTGATGTCAGCGTATAGGAAAAGTCAGCGCTCAAAATCCCCCGCCGCAAGGCGTGCCGGTTCGATTCCGGCCCCGGGCACCACAGATAAGGCCGGTAGCTTCCACAAGCTATCGGCCTTTTTGCTGGGCGGGACGATGTGACTTCCGCACGCGCCACACCGCACCATCACCATGACCGCCCACGACCTGATCGCCCACGCCACGATGCTGGCCTATCGGCTGGCGGGGTACGCCCTGCAGAACATGACGGAAGACGCGGCCCTGCTGGCATTGATGTTCTGCTGATGGTTGGATGCGCCCGCAGCGCAGTGCAGAGCGCGGAAGGACGGCGCTGGCAGCGGCCCATCACCGCGCGGCCAGTTTCAAGAAATCCTGCTCATAGCCTTTGAGCGATTGCGCCGCGCGCTGGCGCTGCCCGGGGGTCATGGCGTTGTGCAAGCGCGCAAAGCCTTCGCAACCTTCGTCCACCAGTGTCTGGGCATAACGCTGGTAAGCAGGGTCGGGTGACGCCATCATGCGGGCCACAAAGGCCTGCAGCAGCGCCCGGGATTGCGCAGTGTTGCCCCGGTCTGCGCTGATGCTGCGAAGCACCTGCACCAGGTCTTTTTGCCGCCGCACACGCTCGCCGTAGGCAAGCCGCGGGTCAAAAGACGACTGGGCAATGCTGGCGCGCAGCACGGCCTTTTGCGGGTCTTCGAGCGTGCCGTAGAAACCCTCCACACGCGACAGCAGCTTTTTATAGCGCTGCTCGCGCAGTTTGGCGGGCGTGAGCTCCAGCCACTCCATCTTCCAGTCGGCGTTGCTGTCGGCCTGTTTGCGCTCGAGGTTGCGGATCTGGGCCTCGGACAGTTGCGATGCCAGCCACACAAAACCGGGTTCGGCCTGGGCCAGCACCTTTTCGAACTGGGTGCGCGCATCGTCATAAATGCGGCAGGCTTGCTCTGGCGAGATGAGGGCCGGCAGTTGCAGCTGCATCTTTTGCAGCAACTCGGCATGACAGGGCAGCATGGTGTCGCGATGCCATTGGTGCAGGTCACCCAGTTCTCCGCGCACACGTTCAGTCTGGGTTTCTGACAAGTTGAGGTAGCTGTTTAACTGCCAGTAGGCCAGGTGGGGCGCCTGGTTGTAGGCCAGCCGCACGGTGCTGCAGGCTTGCAACAACAGAACACCCATCGCCAGGATGGCAATACACAGCGCTTTGCGAAGAGGAAACAAGGCGGGCACGAGGGTTTGCGGTGAGAGGTGGCAGCACAGGATAAGTGCATCACCCGGCGCTGTGCCATGCGGACGCTCATACCCTCACCAGCGCAAAAGGATTACCACCAAGCAGCCGCCATCACCACAGGCCTGGGGACGAATTGGCCAACGGCGCAACTGCGTTTGCAGCGGCCGGGGCAGCGATGCTCAGCTCAGTTATTTTGGCGACGGATCAACTGGCGCCCCAAGGGTGTAATGGCCATTACACCGCCCGCATTCTTGCTGATGAGCCCCCACTGCAGCAGTCGCCCCGAAAGGTGCTCCTTGAGCGCGCCGTCCTGGGTGATGACCTCCCCCATCTCCAGCCGTTTGAGAACATCGATCTCGTCCACCGTGGGGTCGAAATGCGCTGCGTGGTAACTGTTCGTCATGGTCGGTCTCCAAGTAGCCGTTGTGCGTGCAACTGACGCCAACAGGTTAGACCGATGGCCTGCGCAACGCAAGCGCATGCCCCCCACAACCTGGCCCTGCCCGTTGCACTGACGGGCCTGCGGCCGCTGCGGGCCAGGGCCGCGCGTTTCAGGGCCCGGGCCAATCACCCTTCGCCATGCCCAGCAGCCACCGCGCAAAAGCCGCCAGCACCGGGGGCTGGGCCTGTGCGGGGCTGACGAGGTAGTAGGCACGCTCGCCGCGCAGGGGGTGCGCGCAGGCCACCACCAGTTCGCCACTGGCCAGCTCGGCCTCGATGAGCAAGGGCGGGATCAGCGCCACGCCCATGCCGTGCGTGGCGGCCACGGCCAGCATGGAGAACAGCTCGTAACGCGGGCCGTCCAGCGCGTGTGGGGCATGAACACCCATCGCATCAAACCACTGCCGCCAGCCATAAGGGCGGGTGCTTTGCTGCAGCAGCGGCAGCGCGGTCAGCGCCTGGGCCGTCATGGGCTGGTAGGCGCGCCCCGCCCTCGCGGCGCACTGGATTCGAGCAGGCGCGGGCTGCATACGGGCACCACTTCCTCGTGCATGAGGAGCTGCGCCTGCACGCCCGGCCAGTTGGCCACCTGCTCGGCCGTGCCGGCATACAGCGCGGCGTCAAACGTGGTGTCGGCAAACAGAAAGGGCCGTGTCTGGGTTTCGATATGCACCACGATGTCGGGGTGCTGCTGGGCCAGCTGCGGCAGGCGCGGGATGAGCCAGCGCGTGGCAAAGGTGGGCACCGCTGCCAGCGTGAGCGTGCCGCCCTCGCCCTGGTGGGCCATCACATCAAGCGTGTCGCGCTCCAGCCCCTGCAGCCAGCGCGCCACCTGGCGGCCATAGTGCGCGCCCGCCGGCGTGAGCACCACGCCGTGGCGCGTGCGGCGAAACAGCTGGACGCCCAGAAACTCTTCCAGCGCCTGGATCTGGCGCGACACCGCGCTTTGCGTGAGCGACAGCTCTTGCGCGGCGCGCGTGTAGCTCTCGTGCCGGGCGGCGACTTCAAAGCAGGCCAGGGCCTGGGTCGATGGAATATTGCGGCGCATGCTGGACTCGAACTCGTTACCGGCCCTCCACTCAAGGAGAACCCACGCAACGAGTATTCCATACATTCCTAAAACGCATTTCTGGATGAAAAGAAGTCGCTTGCGGGCCTTGCACGGCAGGCCTACGATACCCCTCACGCAACAACGCCATGCGCACCCCGCATGACGTCCGGCGCCCCCTTCCTTGATTCCTTGACCCACCGACCGGAGACAACACCATGGCCCAAGCCGCTTTCCAATGGGATGACCCCTTCCTGCTCGACCAGCAACTGACCGATGACGAGCGCGCCATCCGCGACGCGGCCGCCGCCTATTGCCAGGACAAGCTGGCCCCCCGCGTGCTGGAAGCCTTCCGCCACGAGAAGATGGACACCACCATCTTCCGCGAGATGGGCGAGCTGGGCCTGCTGGGCCCCACCATCCCCACGCAATACGGCGGCGCCGGCCTGAACTATGTGAGCTACGGCCTGGTGGCGCGCGAGATCGAGCGTGTGGACTCGGGCTACCGTTCCATGGCCAGCGTGCAAAGCTCGCTGGTGATGGTGCCCATCAACGAATTCGGCACCGAAGCACAAAAACAGAAATACCTGCCCAAGCTGGCCACGGGTGAATTCATCGGCTGCTTCGGCCTGACCGAGCCCGACCACGGCTCCGACCCCGGCAGTATGGCCACCCGTGCCTACAAAACGGCCGGCGGCTACAAGCTCAAGGGCAGCAAGATGTGGATCACCAACAGCCCCGTGGCCGACGTGTTCGTGGTCTGGGCCAAAGAGGTGAGCGAAGGCGGCACCGTCGGCCCCATCCGCGGCTTCATTCTGGACAAGGGCATGAAGGGCCTCACCGCCCCCGCCATCCACGGCAAGGTGGGCCTGCGTGCCTCGGTCACCGGCGAAATCGTCATGGACGACGTGTTCGTGCCCGAAGAAAACGCCTTCCCTGAAGTGCAGGGCTTGAAGGGCCCCTTCACCTGCCTGAACAGCGCACGCTTCGGCATTGCCTGGGGCGCCCTGGGTGCGGCCGAGTTCTGCTGGCACACCGCGCGCCAGTACACGCTGGACCGCAAGCAGTTTGGCCGGCCCCTGGCCGCCAACCAGCTCATCCAGAAAAAGCTGGCCGACATGCAGACCGAAATCACCCTGGGCCTGCAAGCCGCGCTGCGCGTGGGCCGCATGAAGGACGAGCACCAGAACGTGGTGGAGATCACCTCGCTGATCAAGCGCAATAACTGCGGCAAGTCGCTGGACATTGCCCGCATGGCCCGCGACATGATGGGCGGCAACGGCATCAGCGACGAATTCGGCGTGGCACGCCACCTGGTGAACCTGGAAGTGGTCAACACCTACGAAGGCACGCACGATGTGCACGCGCTGATTCTGGGCCGCGCACAGACGGGCATTGCTGCGTTTTCGTGACATCCCCCTGAGGCGCTGCGCGCCTTCCCCCTTCTCTCGGCTTCGCCGGGAAGGGGGACGACGCCCTCGCTGCGGGGCGGCCCTTGCTCGGCGTCCCTGGCCTGGAGACACGCCCGCCTCACCCCTCATGCCCATTCCGCAGGTTTTTGGCCTCTAGCGCTTTCTGGCAAAGCGCGAGTAGCTACTCAATTAATAGCATTCACTCCATGACCACATCCAACGCAGGCGCCCTTGCAGGCATCAAGGTGCTCGACCTCTCCCGCGTGCTCGCCGGCCCCTGGTGCACCCAGATGCTGGCCGACCTGGGGGCCGATGTGGTCAAGGTCGAACGCCCCGGCCTGGGTGACGACACGCGCCAGTGGGGCCCGCCCTTCCTAAAGGACTCCGACGGCAACAACACCAACCAAGCCAGCTACTTCACGGCCTGCAACCGCAACAAGCGCTCAGTCACCATCGACATGGCCACACCCGAGGGCCAGGCGCTCATCCGCCAGATGGCCCTGCAGGCCGACATCGTGGTCGAGAACTTCAAGGTCGGCGGCCTCCAACAATATGGCCTTGACCACGAGAGCCTGCGCGCACTGAACCCGCGCCTCATCTACTGCTCGGTCACCGGCTTCGGGCAAAGCGGGCCGTATGCCGAGCGCGCGGGCTACGACCTCATGGTGCAGGCCATGACCGGCATGATGAGCATCACCGGCCGGGCCGACAGCGAACCCGGCGGCGGCCCGCTGCGCGTGGGCGTGGCGGTGATCGACCTGTTCACCGGCATTTATGCCAGCAACGCCATCCTGGCCGCGCTGCATGTGCGCGACAACGCCGTGAGCGGCACGGGCCAGGGCCAGCACATCGACATGGCCCTGCTGGACGTGGGCATGGCCGTGCTGGCCAACCAGGCCTCGGGCTTCCTGGCCACGGGCGAGGCGCCCGGCCGCATGGGCAACAGCCACCCGAGCCTGGCGCCCTACCAGGACTTTCCCACGCAAGATGGCAACATGCTGCTGGCCATTGGCAACGACGGCCAGTTCCAGCGCTTTTGCGCGGCGGCCGACCAGCCCCAGTGGGCCGCGGACCCCCGCTTTGCCACCAACACGCTGCGCGTGCAAAACCGCACTGAACTCATCCCCGCCATGGAGGCCGTCACGCGCACACGCACTACGGCCGCGTGGATCGCGTTGCTCGAAGACAAGGCCGTGCCCTGCGGCCCCGTCAACAACATCGCCCAGGCATTTGACGATGCGCAGGTGAAGGCCCGCGGCCTGGCCGTGACGCTGCCGCGCTGGAAGGACGGCGAGGCCGGCGACGGCGTGGCGCAGATCACCGGCGTGGCCAGCCCGCTGCGCCTGTCGGCCAATCCGCCCGTGCTGCGCAATGCGCCGCCCGCGCTGGGCCAGCACACCGACGAGGTGCTGCGCGAACTGGGGCTGGATGCGGCGCGCATTGCGGCGCTGCGGGCCAGCGGGGTGTTGTAACCAAAACGCCAGCCCAACGCCTCGCTCCGTGAACAGCCTTGCCACTTGTCGGCAAGGCTGTTTTGCTTGAAGGTGCGGAGCCAATCTGCCACCGCGCTGGCGTCAAGCGCGACAACGGCGTTCAATTTGATACAATTTCGCCCCTTTGTACCGAACTGAGCGCCACACCGATGCGGTGCTGAAGACGAGTACAAAAACTCATATTCGCCTCCATAGTGACTACGCAAGTCGCTCCGGCGCAGCGCAACCGCAGGCCGACTGATCAAGACGACTGGCCCGGTCACTTTCCCTGCCACTGCAGTGGTTTGCGGAACCCAACAAGGAATCCCCGTGAAGCTCAGTCTGAAGCTACCCCTCGCCTTTACCGTGTCATTGCTGCTCCTGTTCGCAGCGGCCCTGTTCGGCATCAGCCGGCTCAACCAGGCGCTGCAAACCTACGAAACCACCGTGGCCCAGAGCTTCGAGCATGAAAGACTGGCGTCGAGCGTGCTCAACGAGTTCAAGGTGCAGGTGCAGGAGTGGAAGAACGTGCTGCTGCGCGGTAAAGACCCGGCGCAACTCACGCGCTATTGGGCGGCGTTTGAAAAGCGGGAGAAATCCGTGAACGAGCAGGCGCAGAAGCTGCTGGGCGCCATGCCTTCCGGCGACGGGCGCGAGCGGGTGTCGCAGTTTGTTCAGGCCCACGAACGCATGGGCGCCGCCTACCGCAAGGGGCTGGAGGCGTTCACGGCGGCCGACCATGACCCACAAGCCGGCGACAAGGCCGTGGCGGGCATGGACCGCGAGCCCGCGCAATTGCTCGACCAAGCGGGGGAACTGATCGCCAAGGCCAGCAGCGAAGTGGCTGCGCGCGCCGCAGACACCGCGCAACGCGCCACCACCATCAGCCTGGTGGTGATGCTGGTGGTGTGCGCCCTGGGCATTGGTGGGGCCGTTGCGTTCAGCCGCACCGTGGTGAACCCGCTGGACAACGCTGTGCGCGTATCGCAAGCCGTGGCCAGCGGCGACCTCACGGTGGCCACCGAGGTGCGCGGCAAGGACGAGATCGCACTGTTGCTCAACGCCCTGTATGCCATGCAGATGAGCCTGTCGCGCGTGGTGAGCAATGTACGCAGCAACGCCAACAGCGTGGCGGCCGCCAGCAGCGAGATTGCCCATGGCAACAACGATCTATCAGCCCGCACCGAGCAGCAGGCCAGCGCACTGGAGGAAACGTCGGCGTCGATGGAAGAACTCAACTCCACCGTGCAAGCCAATGCCGACAACGCCCGCCAGGCCAATCAGCTGGCCGTCAATGCATCCACCGTAGCGGTGCAGGGTGGCGATGTGGTGGCCGAAGTGGTGGAAACCATGAAGGGCATCAACGACAGCAGCAAGAAGATTGCCGACATCATTGGCGTGATCGATTCCATTGCTTTCCAGACCAACATCCTGGCGCTGAACGCCGCCGTGGAAGCCGCGCGAGCAGGCGAGCAGGGCCGCGGGTTTGCGGTGGTGGCCAGCGAGGTGCGCAGCCTCGCCCAGCGCAGCGCCGAGGCCGCCAAAGAGATCAAGACCCTGATCCACGCCAGCGTCGAGCGCGTGGAACAAGGCACCACACTGGTCGACAAGGCGGGCGCCACCATGACCGAGGTGGTCAGCGCCATCCGCCGCGTAACGGACATCGTGGGCGAGATCAGCGCTGCCAGCAGCGAGCAAAGCGCGGGCGTGGCCCAGGTGGGCGAAGCCGTGACGCAGATGGACCAGGCCACGCAACAGAACGCCGCGCTGGTCGAACAAAGCGCGGCAGCGGCCGACAGCCTCAAAACGCAGGCGCAGCAGCTGGTGGACGCCGTGGCCGTGTTCCGGCTATTGCCTGGAGAGGGGCACGATGCGATCGCCCCCGGGGCGTGACCGGCACGCCCCCCGGCTGCCGGCCGCCTGAAACAACGCCCCGTACCTCCGGGAGCCCTGCCGTTGCCCGGAGGGGCGGGGCCGTGGTGGATTTTTGCCTGGTACTGATAATTCAGGCAAAACCGGGCACTAGTCCAATACCATTAAGCGCAAGCAGCTATGTATTACATAGCATTTTGGAACCTAAGAATCCACCTCCTGGATGTCTCAAGTGCCGTTCAGGCAGATCGCGCCGAAGCCCTTCGACGGGCACCTGTGCGAGCGGGGCAAACCGTATCGGGCCAGAGCAACAAAACTACCCGGGACCAGCCCCTACCCAGCGCCCCCGGTGACCGGGCGGCCAGCGGCGTAAACACCCGCAGGCCTTTTCGCGCGGCCCTGCGCCCCTCAGGGGCACCCGTTAAAGGCGCCGCTCAAAACCGCTTTCCACCCAGGCCAGGGCACTGGCGGCAGTCAGCTTGAAGGTGGGTGGCGCTGGCACCCGCGCCAGTTCCTCGCCCAGTTCATCCTGGGCACTCAGGGTGGCCGTGGCGCCTTCTTCATCGGGCACGATGGCCAGGGCCACGCGCACGCGCTGGCCCTGGGCGGTGGTGACGAACAGGTTTTTGTTGAGCTGCGCGTGCAGCTGCTGCTCATGGCGGCGCAGCACCTCGCTGGCAGTCTTGACCAGGGTGTTGAATGCCGACACGTCGAGCGGCTTGGGGTTTTTCTTGTCGCGGCCCATGGTCCACGGACCCACCAGTGCGGGCTCGGCCTCGCCGTGCAGTGTCATCGCCACCGCCCAGCCATCGTCGTCCTCGTTCTTGATGACCCGCGCCGTCCAGCGCTCGTCGCTCCACAGGCGGGGTTCTTGAACGGGTGCGGGGGTGTCGTCGTGGAGGTCGGTCATGGGGCGGTGCAATGCGGGAAAAGGCGCAGAGCATACGGCGGATTGGTTCGGTCGGGCCCGGCGCGGCGCGCCGCCACTTGTTGCTGCCTCGCTTTGTGCGTGGGCTTGCCTCACTGCACGGTTGGCAGTGTTGGCCCGGCCGCAGCCCTGTTTGTCGGCCTGGGCGCATACTTCCCGCCGCCCGGGCGCTCCTGCTTCTAAAATTTGTAAAAGCGCGTATCAGCGCCAAGGACATTCCCATGAAAACCGCACCGCGAGATATTGAAGCGCGCTCCCCCTCACGGGCAACAACCAATTCGAGCTCTTGCTTTTTCGCCTGGGCGCCGACAGCGCGTTGGGCCAGTCCGAGCTGTTTGGCATCAACGTTTTCAAGATCCGTGAAATCGTTGCCATGCCCAGCATCACCCCCATTGCGGGCGCTTCGGCGTATTCGCTGGGCGTGGTCAACCTGCGCGGGCAAATCATCCCGGTGCTCGACCTGCCGGCCATCGTCGGCTGCAAGCCCAAGACCGGGCTGAACATCATGCTGGTGACCGAATATGCGCGCACCACCCAGGCGTTTGCCGTGGAGTCGGTGGAAGACATCGTGCGGCTCGACTGGAAGCAGGTGCTCTCGGCCGAGGCCAGCGGCACATCCGGCAAGCTGGTGACCAGCATTGCGCGCCTGGATGGCAACACCGATGGATCGCGGCTGGCGCAGGTGCTGGATGTGGAGGCCATCCTGCAGCTGGTGTCCCCGCCCGAGGACAACCAGGTCGATGCCCAGAAGGTGGGGCCCCGCCTGGTGATGAAGCCTGGCACCATCATCCTTGCGGCCGACGATTCCTTTGTGGCCCGCTCGCTCATCGAGCAGGAGTTGCAGTTGCTGCACGCCCCGTTCGAGATGGTCAAGTCGGGGCAGGAAGCCTGGGACCGGCTCAATGCACTGGCCATCCAGGCCGCCGCCGAAGGCAAAACCGCGCTGGACAAGGTGGCGGCGGTGCTGACCGACCTGGAAATGCCCGAGATGGACGGCTTCACGCTCACGCGGCACATCAAGCAGGATGCGCGCTTTCAGGGGCTGCCGGTGATCATCCACTCGTCACTGTCGGGCTCGGCCAACGAACACCATGTGCGCAGCGTCGGTGCGGACGGCTATGTGGCCAAGTTTGTGGCGGAAGACCTGGCCGATGCCATCCGGCGCGTGCTGCCGGCATAACCAAACCGGGTGTGGTGGCCAGAGGCCATTTTCTTGGTGAAAAATGGCTATGTCCCAATTACGTGTTGCAGGAGTAATCTCCAGGTAGGCCACTCATAGAGGAGGTCACCATGGTCGCCCAAGCCTTTGAGCACTGGCTGGCGCAAGCGAGCCACCTGAGCCACACCCAGAGATCCACCGCCCTGCGGATACTGCACGAGCCCGCTGTCATAGCCGCTGGGCGAGAGTGCCTGCCCGATTTGCCGGCGTGCCCTCATTGCCAGGCGCCGCCAGCGCAACTGGCTCCATGGGGCTGGAGTCGAGGCCTGCGGCGTTACCGATGCCGCACCTGCCGCCGTACCTGCAATACCTTGACCGGCACCGCCTTGGCGCATTTGCGCAAGGCCGATTGCTGGCAGACCTATGCCCAAGCCTTGATCGATGGCCTCACGGTGCGCCAGGCCGCCAGAGCCTGCGGTGTGCACAAGAACACGGCCTTTCTGTGGCGACAGCGCTTTTTGCGCGCCGCCGCCGAGCATCGCGACAGGCATGAGGGCGGCATTGTCGAAGCCGATGAGACCTTCTTCCTGGAGTCCTTCAAGGGGCAGCGCCACCTGTTGCGTGCGGCGCGTCGACGCGGTGGTGTCGGGGTCACGCGTGGCACGGGCCAAGACCAGATCCCGGTGCTGGTGGTACGCGACCGCGCAGGGCATACCGCCGACTTTCAGCTGGCCAGGCTGGACGCGGCACATGTGCAAGAGGTGCTCCTGCCTCTGATTGACCGTGAGGCAGTGCTGTGCACGGATGGCGCCAGCGTTTACGCCGCATTCGCCCGTGCCAGTGGCATCACGCATTGCGTGGTACACCCCCGACCGGGGCAGCGGGTTCTAGAGGGTGCTTTGCACATCCAGAACGTCAATGCCTATCACGGCAGGCTAAAGAACTGGATGGCCCGCTTTGATGGGGTGGCAACCAAATACCTTGCCAATTATCTGGGGTGGCGACGCATGCTCGAGCGGTATCGGCAGTCCATCTTGCCTGCGCATTGCTTGCAAGAAGCCCTGGGGCGCGCTTCGCAACACGTAATTGGGACATAGCCTAAAAAATGCCTCCAGCGCCCATCAGCGAAGCGCAAAAAGCTATAACTTCAGTAGCACTCTTCAGCATCTCAGCAGCCTGCAGACGCAATCGCCAGGGTTTTGCACTGCAATGCAGACAGGCAGGCAGGGCCTCATCCTGCGGCGTGGCGTCGGCAAGGCCCCACACGGGGGCCGGGTCAACCAAGTAGCGCCTTCAGGCGTCTAATGAATGGATGCCATAGGCCCGAGAAGTTGTAACACCCCGCCGGGGCGCTTTTCAAGGGCTTTACGCAGCGGGCGGAACGCCTGCTGCAGCGCCACAGTCTGATCACCATGACACACCAACTTGCCCGCATTGTTTCTGCCGTTGCGCTTGCCGCGCTGGCCACGGGCTGCGCCGTGGTTCCTGGCGACCCTTACTACACGCCCCAGCCCTCGGGCTACGGCGTGTATGAGCAGCCCGCCTACATCTACGGCAGCCCTGCTCCCGTGTACGGCTACCCGGTGGCCCCGCCGCCCGGCTATTACGGGCGCCGGTATGACGAACGCAATGACTGGCGTGAACGCGAGCGTGCCCAGCGCGAGCGGGAAGCACATCGCGAACGCGAAGCACTGCGTGACCGGGAAGCCCGGCGCGATCGCGAAGCCCGCCAGGCCCAGGATGCCCGCCGCGAGCAGGACGCCCGCCGGGACCGCGAGCGCGATCAGGCACGCGATCAGGCCCGCCGGGAACAGGCGCAGCGGGAACAGGCCCAGCGGGACCAGGGCAACCGTGACCAGGCCCGCCGCCCGCAGCGCGATGACGACCGCCGCCAGCCAGGTGACAACGCGCGGCAAAATCGCCCGGATCGCCCGGATCGCCCGGATCGCCCGGACCAGCCGCGCTGGAGAAGCGATGCCCCGCGTGGCCAGGGCAGCTGAGGACACCCTGAAGGAAAACCACCATGCCCCTTGTGCGCAATTGCCTGGCCGCCGGTGCGGTGCTGATGAGTCTCGCCGCGCAGGCCCAGGTGCTGCGCTGCACCGATGCGCGCACCGGGCAGGTCACCTACACCGATGGCGCCTGCACGGGGGCCGCCTCGGTGCGCGAGGTGGAGCCCCGCAAGACGCCGCAGGAAATTCGGCTGGAGCGTGAACAGGCCGCCGAGGCACTGGCGCGCAAACAGCAGCAGCAACAGGCCGAAGCGGCCGCCCGGCGAATCGACGACGATCGCGACGCCCAGCGGGAGCGCGACCTCGCGGCCCGCGCCGCCCGTCCGGCAGCGCGCCCGCAGGACTATGCGCGGTCTGCCGAGTGCGCCCGTTCGCGCCGCAACCTCGATGTCATCATCAGCAGCGCCAGCGGCACCTATGACCAGAACCTGCGCGTCGAAGCCGCACAGCGCCAGGTGGACCTGGACTGCCTGGGCCCCGAGGCCTATGCCGAGGTGGAAAAAGCCCGTGCATTGAGGCCGGAGACACCCCCTTCGGTGGTGCTGGTTCCGCCGCGCCACCCGGTTTACACCCGGCCCGCCCCACCGCCAGCACCGCGCAGGATCACGCAGTGCAACGTGTTTCGCTGCTACGACAGCCAGGGCAACAGCTATCCACGCTGACAGCGCGGTGGTTGGGGATCAGGCGCGCAGGCCCTGCGCCACAGTGGGGTAGCGCAGTCGCAAGCCCAGCTCGCCCAGCAGCCGCTGGTTGTCGAGCCGGCGCGATTCGCTCATAAAGCTCAGCAGCATCACCGGCAACGCATCCTGCGCCGTGCTGCGCGGCAGCCGGGGCGGGCGCGGCAGGCCATACAGGTCGGCGGCCAGATCGAAATAGTCGCCCATCTTCATATCACTGGAGTCGCTGACGTTGTAGACCCGCTGCGGCCGGCCACGCCACAGCGCCGCCAGACAGGCGCGCGCCAGGTCGTCGGCATGGATGTGGTTGGTGTACACATCGTCTTGCGCCGTCAGCACGGGGGTGCCCTTGCGCAGGCGCGCCTCGGGGGTGCCGCCCTCGCGGTCGGGTGCGTAGATGCCCGGAATGCGCAGGATGCTGGCGCGCACGCCGGCACGCCCCAGGTGGCGCACGGCGCGCTCGGCATTCACGCGGCGCTGGGCCCGCGGCGTGCCAGGGGCCACGGTGCGGGTTTCGGCCACCCGCGCGCCCGCGCAGTCGCCATACACGCCGCTGGTCGAGGCATACACCAGCGACACCGGCAAGCTGCGCAGCCGCAAGGCCCGGGCCAGGGCCACGGTGCGCGGGTCGCGCCACCAGGCGGTGCCACCAGCGCCTTCACCCGGGGGCGGGGCCAGGTGCACCACCCGGGTGGCCAGGCCCGACAGGCGGCGCAGCGTGACAGCATGGTCCAGATTGCCTACCAACGGCGTAACCCCCTGTGCGCGCAGATTGCCCACGCGCCCGGCCTGCGAGGTGAGTGCCAGCACACGCAGGCGCTGCGCCCCTGGGCCGGCGAGCAGGCTGAGCGCCACGCGCTGACCCACATCGCCATAGCCCACGATCAGCAGGCGCTCGCGCCGAAAGCGCGAAGGCAGCGCGCCCAGCCCGCTGGCCAGGGCCACCGTGCTCATTGCGCACCCCGCCATGAACGGGCACGGCGCGCGCTGTGGCTGCGATGTGCCGCAGGCGTGCAGGGCAGCCACACACGGCGGCAGGCCATGGGACTGTTAAGTGATTGATCAGGTTCTAAGGGCAAAATCGGGGCCATTCGCATGAAGACAGCTTGAAGAATAGTCCAAGGATACCCAGAACATGACCAGCGCCGAGACTGCCAACGCAGCGTTCCAGATCACCGTGCAACCCAGCGGCCGCGCCTTCAGTGCCAATGCCGACGAAGCCATCCTGGCCGCAGCGATACGCAGCGGCGTGGGCCTGCCCTATGGCTGCAAGGACGGCGCCTGCGGCTCGTGCAAATGCAAGAAGCTCAGCGGCGCCGTGCACCATGGCGCGCACCAGTCCAAGGCCCTGACGGCCGACGAAGAAGCCGCGGGCTTCGTGCTGACCTGCTGCGCCCATCCCCTGACCGACGTGGTGCTCGAATCGCGCCAGGTCACCGACGAGAGCGCTTACCCCATCAAGAAAATGCCGGTGCGCGTGGCTGCGTTCGAGAAGAAATCGCACGATGTCATGCAGTTGCGCCTGCAGCTGCCTGCGGCCGACACCTTCCGCTACCACGCGGGGCAATACATCGAGTTCATGCTGCGCGATGGCGCGCGCCGTGCGTATTCGATGGCCAATGCCCCCCACACGCAGGCCGAGGCGCCGGGGCTGGAGCTGCACATCCGCCACATGCCGGGCGGCAAATTCACCGACCATTTGTTCGGCGACCTAAAGGAAAAGGAAATCCTGCGTGTCGAAGGCCCGTTTGGCAGCTTCTTCCTGCGCGAAGACTCGGACAAGCCCATCGTGCTGCTGGCGTCGGGCACGGGGTTTGCGCCCATCAAGGCACTGATCGAGCACATGCAGTTCAAGGGAATCACGCGCCCCACCACGCTGTACTGGGGCGGCCGCCGGCCGGGTGACCTGTATTTGCACGACTGGATGCTGGAGCGCGCCGCGCAAATGCCGCACCTCACCTATGTGCCCGTGGTGTCCGATGCCCTGCCTGAAGACGGCTGGACGGGCCGCACCGGCTTTGTGCACCAGGCCGTGCTGCAGGACTTTGCCGACCTCTCGGGCCACCAGGTCTATGCCTGTGGCGCACCCATCGTGGTGGACTCGGCACGCGCCGCCTACAGCGCCGAGCGCGGCCTGCCGCCCGACGAGTTCTTTGCCGACTCGTTTACCTCCGAGGCCGACAAGCACGGCTGAAGCCGCCAAATTTCTCGTGAATTGAGGCCGCTGGCACAGTGCCCATCACACCGGCCAGCGGCCTTTTTTCAGGGCGGGCGCTCCGTTTTTTGCACAATGGAGCCATGAACCGCCGAAACATCCTCCTTGCAAGTGCCGCTGCCGCAGCGGTTTTTTCTTCTTCCCTGGCCATGGCGCAGGACACGGGCGCGCCCATTCGCCTGATCGTGCCCTACGCCCCCGGCGGCCCGCTGGACATCACGGCGCGCGCGCTGGCCGAGCGGGTGCGTGACTCGCTGGGCACGGTGATCATCGACAACAAGGGCGGCGCGGGTGGCAACATTGGTGCCGACGCCATCGCCAAGGCCGCACCGGACGGCCTGACCATCGGCATCGCCGCCACCGCCACACATGCCGTGAACCCCTGGCTGTACGCCAAGATGCCCTACGACGCGGGCAAGGACTTTGCCGGCATCACCCAGATGGTGCGCGTGCCGAACGTGCTGGTCATGAACGCCGACAAGGCGGCGCAACTGAAGATCAACACCGTGGCCGACCTGATCGCCTACGCCAAGGCCAACCCCGCCAAGCTCAACTACGGCAGCGGCGGCAATGGCAGCGCGGGCCACCTGGCCGGCGAAATGTTCAAGCAGCGCGCGGGCATCTTTGCCCTGCACATCCCCTACCGCGGCGGCAACCCGGCCCAGTTGGCCCTGTTGAGCGGCGAGGTCGATTTCAACATCGACAACCTGGCAACCGCCGCGCCCAACATCCGCGCCGGCAAACTCAAGGCCCTGGCCGTAACCAGCCTGCAGGCCAGCCCGGCCCTGCCCGGCGTGCCACCCCTGTCCAAAACCTTCAAGGGCTTCTCGATCGACACCTGGTGGGGCCTGGTGGCGCCCGCCGGCACGCCCAAGCCGGTGATCGCCAAGCTGAACAAGGCCTTCGTGGCGGCGCTGAACGCCCCCGAAACCAGAACCCGCTTTGGCACGCTGCTGGCCGAGCCCGTGCCCACCACCCCCGAACAGTTCGACGCCTTCATGGCCAGCGAGCGCGCCAAATACCAGTCCCTGGTGAAGGCCTCGGGCGCGAAGGTGGACTGATCCGCAGGCCATCGGCATGCCACCCGCAGCAGCCGCCCCACCGGTCGCTGCGGTTTATAAGCCAAATACACCGAAAACGCTTTCCAGCAAAGCGCTAACAGCTATAAATTTGGAAGCGATTCAAGCAGAATCTGCCCCATACACTGCAGTCGCACATGCGCGGCCCTGAGCGCATCCTCGAAGTCTGGGGCACTGAGCACCGCGAATTCATCCTGCCGCGCACCTGCCAGCGCATCGGGCGCGGTGCCGGGCACGCCCGCGTGGCACATCAACAGATCGCCGTCGCGCGCGGCATGCAGCCAGCGCTGCACCCGCGCCCGGTAACGCTGCGCCCCGCCCGCAAAGTCGTACACCCCCAGAAGCCGTGCGTTCTGCCGCAGCCCCTGGCGCCGGGTGAGCCCCGACAGTGCATTTGCCCCGAGGAATGCAATGGCATGGCTCTTGAAGCGCGTGAGAGAGTCGGCGTGCGCGGCGCCTTGCGGGCTGTGGGTGGCGCGCAGCCACAAACCGCCCGCAGGATAGCGGCGCGCAAGCTCTTGCAGCAGCAATGTGCGCACCATGGGCAGCTGGTGCACATGCTGGTGGCCGTCCACATAGGCCGGCGCGCGCCCCATGGCCTGCTCGAAGGCGTCGAGCTGGGCACAGATCTCGATGCGCAAGGCCCGTGAGTCCAGCCGGCGCAGATAGGCCATTGCGATGAGCGGGCCCAGCGGCCGGCGCAACGCGGGCTGCAGCGGGCATTCGGTCAGATCCAGGTGCAGGCCCACTTCCACCTGGCGGGGGTCAAGTGCGCGCAAGGCGGGCGCGCCCGCAGCCCAGGCGGGGCCGCCCACCATGGCCGACACGGCCTGAGCACGGCCCTGGTGCACGAGCGCCAGCACGGCCTGGTTGATGCCCGCGTGCAGGCCGTAGTCGTCCACGCACAGGCTGATGCGGCGCCAACTGCTATGCTGCGGCGCCTCATGCTTCGAACGCGCCGCACCCACCCCATCCCGCCCCGCCGCCATCGGCAGCGTGGCCGCATTGGTTGGTTCATCGTGGTCGGTTGCGCCGCGGCCGCCGTGCACTGGAGCGTGGCCGCTGCCCTGGTTGCCCTGGGCGGCTGGGCACCGCTGCAGGCCAACGTGGTCGGCTGGCTGGTGGCGCTGGGCGTGTCGTTCACCGGGCATCACCAGCTCAGTTTCCGCGGCCATGGCGGGCCCATCGGCCGCGCAGGGCTTCGATTCTTCGGCATCTCCGCCGGCGGTTTTCTCGTCAACGAGGGTGCCTACGCCCTGCTGCTGCACTGGACCACCGCGCGCTACGACCTGCTGCTGGCCGGCGTACTCGTCGGCGTGGCCGGCGCTACTTACCTGCTGAGTCGCCATTGGGCGTTCCTGCACAGTTCAGGGCCGTGAATTGCGCACTCTGGCGCGAATCGATACGCCAGAGGGTTTCCCCACGGGCCGTGTTCACCACCTCGGCAAGTGCGAGAAACGGGTAGCGTTCGCGCAGATCTCCTGCCGCGATCACCCAGCTCACGGGCACACGGCACAGCGCCGCAGGCAGCGACTCGGGCGTCAACAGCAGCCGCGCCGCCAGCTTGGGGGCAAATTGACCCGCATCGGCAACTTCTTTGCGCCAGTTGTCGCGCAGCGCGATCTCGGGGTTGTTCCAGTCATCCACCACGAACACGGGCTCTTGCAGGCGGGCATAGAACGGTACGTCGTACAGATAGGTTTTCAGCATGAAGACCGGCTGCCCTGGCACATGCCGCTCACCCAGCGCCAAGCCCAGGCTGCGCCGCGAATGGCGCTGGTCTACCGTCAGCCCCACCACCACGGCCAGGCCCAGCAAGGCGCTCAATGCCAGGGTGGCCCACCACCAGCGCTGGCGTGACGGCGCTGCGCTGGCCTTCTGGCTCGCATCTGCCATCAGCCAGGCCAATGGCGCCACGGCCGGCAAGATGTAGCCGATCAGTTTGGACTGCGGCAGCGAAAAAAACACCAGCACGCAGGCCACCGCTACGGCCATGAACTGGCGGACCGCCACATGCTGCGGAATCGCCGAATCGGTGTAATAGGCGCGCTCAAACAGCCCGCGTGCCCACAGCAGTGCGGGCAGGCTCAGCAGAGCCAGCACCGCAGGGTAAAACCAGAACGGCTGCGCATTATTGAAACCGCCCGCCGAGAAACGCTGGAAATGCTGCACCACAAAAAAGTAGTGCAAAAACCCCTCAAAGCGCTGCTGCATGGCCAGGAACCAAGGCGCTGCCACCAGCAGAAACAGCGCCAGGCCCGGCAGCGACAACAGCGCCAACGCGGTACGCCAGCGCCAGCGCAGAACGAGCCAAAGGCCTATGACCATCGACGGGATCACGAAGCCAATCAAGCCCTTGGCCAGCACACCCAGCGCTGCCAGCCCATAGGCCAGCAGCAACACGCGGCGGTGCGGCTGACCTTGCTCGAAGCACAGCGCTGCATGTGCGAGCGCCAGCGTGGTGGCCGTGATGCAGCCCGCCACCAGCATGTCGAGGTTGGCAAACTGGGCGCCCACGTAGAACAGCGGCTGCACCAGCAGCACCCACAAGGCCCGGCGGGCGACCTGCGGGCCGCACCAGCGGCGCGTGAACAGGTACAACGACAAGGCCGCCAGCGCAGCCCCGCCAGCGATGCGGCACGGGCCGCCATCTCGGTGGGCCCCAGCACCGAAAGTGCCGCGCCCGTGATCCAGTAGAACAGCGGCGGCTTGTGAAAGAACGGCAACCCATTGAGCGTGGGCGTGAACCAGTCGCCCGAGCGCAGCATTTCCCAGGCCACGGCGGCATAGCGGCCCTCGTCGGGCAGCACCAGCGGACGCATCCAGGCCGTGGCCGCCAGCCACACCATGACAAGCGCCAGCACGGCCAGGCCGCCGCGCCAGGCCGATCGCGGGGTCTGCTCGGTCATGCGTCCTCCTGCAGGCCTCGACCGAGTTCGCGCTTGACCACATACAGCGGCCGCTGCTTGACCTCTCCGTAGATTCGGCCGACGTATTCACCCACTACGCCCAGCGACACCAGCTGAACGCCCGCGAAAAACATCAGGCTTACGACGATGGTGGTCCAGCCATTCACGTCATGGCCGTACATCAGATAGTCCACGACAAGGTAAGTCCCGTAGCCGAACGCCAGCAGCGCCAGCGCAAAGCCCAGCGCAACCACTGCGCGCAGCGGCCAGACCGTAAAGGCCGTAAGCCCATCCAGCGCCAGGGCAATCATGCGCAGCGGGCTGAAATGGCTCTGGCCGTGGGCACGCTCATCTGGCACATAGGGCACGGCCACCGCCTCGAAACCCACCCAGGCGTACAGCCCCTTCATGAACCGGTTGCGCTCGGGCAACGCGAGCAGCGCCGTGACCACCTTGCGGTCCATGAGCCGGAAATCGCCAGCGCCGGGCGGCACCTCGAAGCGGTCGGCCCCGTTGATGAGGCCGTAGAACCAGCGCACCCCCAGGCGCTTGAATCCGCTTTCAGCTTCACGGTGCGTGCGCATGGCATACACCACATCGGCACCTGCGCGCCAATGCCGAACGAAGGAATCGAGCATGGCAGGCGAATGCTGCAGGTCGGCATCCATCATCACCACGACTTGACCCGCCGCCGCCTGCAGGCCGGCGGTGAGTGCAGCCTCCTTGCCGAAATTGCGCGACAACTGCAGTGCGCGCACGCCCGGCTGACGGGTCCACTGGGCCAGGTGCGCACCGGTAGCGTCGGTGCTGCCGTCGTCCACCAGCACGATTTCCCATTGCGGCGCGAGCAGCGCCAGCGCTGCGCTCAGTTGCGGCAGCAGGCGCTCAAGGTTCTCAGACTCGTTGTAACAAGGCACGACGCAGGAGATCGACTCCAACGCGCGCGGCACCGCCTCTATGCCAGTGGTCTTGGCCGCGGCAGAAATGCCCAGCGACGCAATCGATTCCCGGGCAAGCATCAGGTGATTCACAAAACATTCCCGGCCCCTGGAAAGGAGGCGACGCGCAAGTTTGCAGTGCTACCACTTAACCTCGCCTTAAGGCCACGGCCCCAAGCGGAAAAATAGACCCATAGCCCAGCGAACGCCACCCCTGCAGCGCCGCACCCACCTCGAACTACGCTACGCCATCGGCCCAGACGGGTTCGGCGATACGTTCGATGCGCTGCACCGCCACGGCCGCCAACTGCTGCGCAGGCACCAGCTCGGGCGCCAGCTCGGCCAGGGGATAGAGCACAAACGCGCGCTCATGCAGCCGCGGGTGCGGCACCGTGAGGGTGGGGGTGTCGATCACCTGGTCGCCATACAGCAGGATGTCCAGGTCCAGCGTGCGCGGGGCGTTGCGGTAGGGCCGCTCGCGCCCGCCCGCCAACTCGATCGCCTGCAGTTGCGCCAGCAAGGCGTGCGGCGCCAGGGTGGTGCACAACTGCACCACGGCGTTCAGGTAGTCGGGCCCGCCTGCATCCACCGGCGCGCTGCCATACAGGGATGAAACGCGCTGCACGCGCGTGCCCGGCAAGGCGCCAATGGCCGACAGCGCGGTGCGCAAGGTGGCCAGCCGGTCACCCAGGCTGGCACCCAGGCCGATCCAGGCAGACACGGCCCCAGGGGCCACGGGGGCCACAGGTGCGATCGCACCCTGCATCGCAAAATCTCCGTTTATTCGCCGGCGGCTGCGGAGGCAGCGCCTTCGCTGCTGCCGCCACCGGGCTTGCGACGGCGGCGGCGCTTCTTGGGCGCCTCTCCATCAGCCAGCGGCGCAGCAGCGTCGTCGTGCATCGCTGCCTTGCCGGCCGCTGCGTCACGGGGAGCCCCTGCAGCGGGAGCCGCGCGCGGCACGCGCTTGACCACGGGCTGGGCCTTCTGGCGCGCCTTCTGCTCTTCGCGGGCCTGGTCCATGAGGTCGTCGCGGCGGTCATCGCTGGCGCTCTGGAAGTCCTGCCACCATTCGGCCAGGGCTTCTTCCACTTCGCCCACGTCAGCGCGCAAGCGCAAGAAGTCGAATCCGGCACGAAAACGCAGCTGGTCGACCATGCCGAAGGGGCCGCTGCCCACGCGCTTTTCAAAGCGCGGCTGCATCACCCAGATTTCGCGCATGTCGGCGGCCAGCTTGCCGCGGCCCGACACGTCGCCGATGCGCTTGTCGAACACGTCATCAATCGCGTCCTGCAGCGCGGGCAGCGGGTGCTGGCGCTGGTTCTGGCGCTCCATCCAGCCCTTGTGCACATCTTCCCACAGCACGCAGGCCAGCAGGAAGCTGGGGCCACGGGCTTGCCTTCGCCAACGCGGCGGTCGGTGTCGGTGAGGGCGGCATTCACGAAGGGCGTGCCGGCCCGTTCCACCACCACGTCCAGCAGCGGGTAGATGCCCGTGGCCATGCCCAGCTTCTTGAGCTGCTCGATGGTGGCAATGGCATGCCCCGTTTGCAGCAGCTTGAGCATTTCATCGAACATGCGGCTTTGCGGGACCTCGGCCAGCAAGGCCTGCGACTGCACCAGGGGCGCAGCGGTCTTGGGTTCGATGCTGAAGCCCAGCGCGCCGAGCTTGGCGGCAAAACGCACGGCGCGGATGATGCGCACCGGGTCTTCGCGGTAGCGCGTGGCGGGGTCGCCGATCATGCGCAGCGTCTTTTTCTTGGCGTCCTGCAGGCCCTTGTGGTAGTCCACCACGATCTGGCTGACCGGGTCGTAATACATGGCATTGACCGTGAAGTCGCGGCGCGTGGCGTCTTCGTCCTGCGGGCCCCATACGTTGTCGCGCAGCACGCGGCCACTGGCATCCACGGCATGCTGCATGCCCGACAGCTGGGCCTTGCTGGTCTTTTCGTTGCCCGCCACCTGGCCGGCGGCGGCGTTGTCGAGGTAGGCGCGGAAGGTGGATACCTCGATCACCTCGTGCTCGCGTCCCCGTCCATGCACCACATGCACGATGCGAAAGCGCTTGCCGATGATGAAGGCGCGGCGAAACAGGCCCTTGACCTGCTCGGGCGTGGCGTTGGTGGCCACGTCAAAGTCCTTGGGACGCAAACCCAGCAGCAGGTCGCGCACAGCGCCACCCACGATATAGGCCTCAAAACCTGCCTGCTTGAGCGTGGCCACCACATCGGCGGCGCGGCGGTCCACCAGCTCGGGATTGATGCCATGCACCGAGGCGGGCACCTCTTCACGCTTGCCAAAATGCGGCTTGCCGCGCGAGGTGCCGGGCGTGGATTTGCCGAGCAGTTTGTCGATGAACTTCTTGATCATGGGTATGCAGTAAACAGATGGAGCGGCGCAAACATGCGGTCACGGTGCGGTTTCAGGGTGCGGCATCCTGCACTGGAGCAGGCTGCGCATTCTGGTTTGTGCCGGTCGGAAACAGATCCAGTATGCGCCAGCCACGCTCTTGAGCCAGCACCCTCAGCCGGGCGTCGGGGTTGGTGGCAACGGGGTGGTTGACTTTTTCCAGCAGCGGCACATCGTTCATGGAATCGCTGTAGAACGTGCTCTCCACATCCGCCCAGGAAAGCCGCCGCTCGGCCAGCCATTGTTCCATGCGCCGCACCTTGCCTTCGCGCATGGTGGGAATGCCGTCGATTTCGCCGGTGTACCAGCCCTGCGCGTCGCGGGCCAGCTGCATGGCCAGCAGCTGCTGCACCCCCAGGGCCTTCGCAATGGGCCGGGTCACGAATTCGTTGGTGGCGGTAATGATGAGCACATCATCGCCGGCCTGCTGGTGCTGGCGCAGCAAATCGCGCGCCTGCGGGTGGATGGCCGGTTCGATCACTTCGCGCATGAATTGCGCATGGGCGGCAGCGGCAGCCTCGGGCCCGCGCTGGCGCACGGCCTCGGTGGCAAAACGCACATAGTCATGCACATCCAGCGTGCCGGCCTGGTAGTGCGCATAGAACTCGTCATTGCGCCGCGCAAATTCGACCGGGTCGTTCCAGCCGATGCGGATCGTGAACTCGCCCCACTCGTAGTCGGAGTCAATGGGCAGCAGCGTGTGGTCGAGGTCGAACAGCGTGAGCCGGGGGCGATTTGTCTGGGTATCAGTCATTGATTCTTTGGCATGCGATAGACCCTACCTGCAGCAGCAATTGGCGCGGACCAGGCCGAGGCCGCCGCGCAAGGGCAGCCAAGCCGCGTATGCGGCGCTTCGCTTGCGTGCGCCGGGAGCTTCCCCTCTCCGAATCGCGCAGCGATTCAATAGAGGGGGGAAGGCGACGAAGGCGACACAGGGGGTTGCTCTTCACTCAGACTCCAGCATGGCCTTGAGCAGCGGAATGGTGATGGCGCGCTGGGTGCGCAGCGCATAGGCATCGAGCTGATCGAGCAGTTGCATGAGGCTGCCCAGGTCGCGCGAGAAACGGTTGAGCATGAAGTCCATCACCTCGTCGCCCAGAAAAACGCCCCGGGCATCGGCCTCCTGGCGCAGCACCGCGCGGCGGGCGGTTTCGTCGAGCAACTGCAGCTGGAACACATGGCCCCAGCCCAGGCGGCTGCGCAGGTCGTCGCGCAGCGGCAGGTCTGCCGGCGGCAGGTTGCCGGCCGCCAGCACCCAGCGCGGCGCACCGTTGGCGGGGCTGATGGCATTCACAAACCAGTTGAAGGCCATGGCCTGCTGGGCGGTGCTGTACAGGTGCACATCGTCCAGGATCACGGCCGCCCAGCGCTCGTCAAACTCAGCGGGCATGGCCACCGAGGCATCGAGCCAGCCCACGCTGGCTCCCTGCTCGCTCAAGGCCTGGTGCACCGCCTTGAGCAGATGGCTCTTGCCACTACCCGCCTCGCCCCACAGGTAGGTAGGCACCGGCGAACGGGTGCCGGGCTGGCTGCCCTCGCCCACCCACAGCCGCAGGTGCTGCAGCGCGGCCTCGTTGGGGCCGGCAAAGAAACGCTCCAGCGTGGGCCCCGTCGCCAGGCCAATGTCCAGGGCCAGTTGCTTCATGGCTGCAGCCCGCAGGCACAACGGCCGGCGCAGGGATGAAAGACAGGAAACAGCATGGGCTTGAATGGCAAAACGGGGCGGGAAGTAAGGGTGAACGGAGGGTGCGCGGTGCGCAACCCGTAAAATCTGCGCAAATTTTAGTCTGCCGCGCACGCTGGTCCGTGCCATCCCTGCCATGAGCTCCTCTGCATCCACTCCCACCCCCCTGTCCTACAAAGACGCCGGCGTTGACATTGACGCGGGCGACGCCTTGGTCGAGCGCATCAAGCCGCTGGCCAAAAAGACCATGCGCGAGGGCGTTCTGGCAGGCATTGGCGGCTTCGGCGCGCTGTTCGAGGTGCCCAAGCGCTACAAGGAGCCCGTGCTGGTCAGCGGCACCGACGGCGTGGGCACGAAGCTCCGGCTGGCGTTTGAATGGAACATGCACGACACCGTGGGCATCGACCTGGTGGCCATGAGCGTGAACGACGTGCTGGTGCAGGGCGCCGAGCCGCTGTTCTTTCTCGACTATTTCGCCTGCGGCAAGCTCGACGTGGACACGGCCGCTGCCGTGGTGGGCGGCATTGCCAAGGGCTGCGAGCTCAGTGGCTGCGCGCTGATCGGCGGCGAAACCGCCGAAATGCCCGGCATGTACCCCCCTGGCGAATACGACCTGGCCGGCTTTGCCGTGGGTGCGGTCGAAAAGTCCAAGATCCTCACGGGCAAGGACGTGCAGCCCGGCGACGTGGTGCTGGGCCTCGCTTCGAGCGGGGTGCACTCCAACGGCTTCTCGCTGGTGCGCAAGTGCATCGAGCGTGCAGGCGATGCCGCCCCTGCCACGCTGGATGGCAAGCCCTTCAAGCAAGCCCTGATGGAACCCACGCGCCTGTACGTGAAGAACGTGCTGGCGGCGCTGGCCGCACACCCCATTAAAGCCCTGGCCCACATCACCGGTGGTGGCCTGCTGGAGAACATCCCCCGCGTGCTGCCCGACGGCACGGCCGCCCATCTGCAAAAAGGCAGCTGGCCCCAGACCGAGCTGTTCGCCTGGCTGCAGAAAACGGCGGGCATCGACGACATCGAGATGAACCGCACCTTCAACAACGGCATCGGCATGGTGGTGGTGGTGGATGCGGCCCATGCCGAGGCCACGGCCGCCACGCTGCGCGCAGCCGGTGAGCAGGTCTACACGATTGGCACCATCGCACCGCGTGGTGATGGCGCCGCCGTGGTCGTGCGCTGACACCCCACAGCCTCCGATGGCAGCGCGTTCCCGTTCCGACACCACAGCCATCGCCCTGGCGGCACCCTCCCCCCGCACGACAGCGCGCAGCATCGAGACCGCCAGCTACCTGCTGATGGCCGCAGCCCTGCTGCTGATCATGTGGCGCGGCCTGCTGCCCGGCCTGCTGTGCGTGTGTCTGGGCTTCCTGCTGACGCGGGCCTTCAGCAGCTGGTTTGCCCTGCTGCGGCGCCCGCCGTCGCATGCCGGCGTGGCGCCGCGCAGCGCCCAGGTGGCCGCTGCCGCGCTGGTCATGCTCAGCCCGCTGGTGCTGTTGGCGGTGGGCCTGACGCAGTCGCGCAGCTATGTGGTCGAACTGCCGCAGCAATACCGCGAACTGCTGGACTACATGGCGCGCACGGTGCTGGAGCTGCGCCTGAAGCTCCCCGCCGACATGGCAGTGCACCTGCCCGAGGGTGCCGCCGAAATCCAGCGCGCCATCGCCAGCTACCTGGGCGCCAAGGCCGGCGCGCTGGCCATGGCGGGGCGTGCCTGGCTGGCGGGCCTGCTGTTTGCCTATGTCGGCCTGCTGATCGGGGCGCTGGCCGCCGTGCGCCCGCCCGGACTGGCGCGCGGCCCCTGGCGCAGCAACTGGCGCAGCGCATCAGCCGGTTCGGCGAGGCCTTTCGACAAATTGTTGCGGCGCAGTTCTGGATTGCGGCCTTCAACACCCTGCTCACGGCCCTGTTCCTGCTGTTCGTGCTGCCCTACTGGGGCCTGCAATTGCCCTACACGCCGGTACTCATCACCTTCACCTTCGTGGCCGGGCTGGTGCCCATCGTGGGTAACCTGCTGTGCAACGTGGTCATCACCATCGTGGGGCTGTCGGTGTCGCCCATGGCAGCGGCCGCCTGCCTGGGGTTCCTGATCCTGATCCACAAGGCCGAATACGTGATCAATGCCAAGGTGGTGGGCAGTCGCACGCAGATGGGCGTGTGGGAACTGCTCAGCGTGATGTTCGTGGCCGAGGCCGTTTTTGGCCCGGCCGGGCTGGTGGCAGCGCCGCTCTTTTACGCCTACCTCAAGAAAGAACTGGTGGCCGCGCGGCTGGTGTAGCCCCGGGCCGCCGCATCCGGGGGGCGGCTTGCGTGCGCCCGTCCTGCATCTGTCACGCTCGTGCAACACCAGGGTGCAACGGCAGAGCGGCTAGGCATCTCCGCAGGGTGTTTCAAACGTCAAAGATTAGAATCAGCGTGTAACAAACACGATCTGCAGCCTTTTGCAAGAGGGCTTGGATTTTTTATCTCTCCTTTCAGGTCAAGCGTTCCCTATGACTATCGCAAGAAAACTGGCCCTCCTGGTGCTGTGCGCCCTCTTTGGCATGGTGGTGATGACGGCCTGGTTCCTGGTTTCCGAACGCAAGCTGATCCTTGAAGAACGACAAACCGGGGTGCGGCAGGTGGTCGAGGTGGCGCATGGCATTGCAGTGCATTTCCAGGCACTGAGCAGCAAGGGCGCCATGCCCGACGAAGAAGCCCGGCAACGGGCGGCGGCGGCCATCCAGGCCCTGCGCTACAGCGGCAATGAATACATCTGGATCAACGACATGCATCCCCGCATGGTGATGCACCCCGTCCGGCCTGAACTGAACGGGCAGGACCTCAGCGGCAACAAGGACCCCAACGGTCTGCCGCTGTTCATGGAATTCGTGCGCACCGTGAAGGCCCACGGTGCCGGTTTCGTGCCCTACATGTGGCCCAAGGCCGGCAGTGACACACCGGTGGAGAAAACCTCCTACGTCAAGGGCTTCGAGCCATGGGGCTGGGTGATTGGCTCGGGCGTATATATCGACACCGTCAACACCGCAATCTGGCAACGCGCCCTGGGCTTTGGCGCGGTGGCACTGGTGCTGGGCGTGGCGCTGCTGGTGCTGGGCACCCTGGTCTCGCGCAACCTGCTGCGGCAGCTGGGCGGCGAGCCCGACTATGCGCGCAGCATTGCGCGCAGCATCGCCCAGGGCGACCTGGCGGTAGCGGTGACCACCCGGCCCGGCGACCAGTCCAGCCTGATGCTGGACATCCAGGCCATGCGTGACAGCCTGCACCGCATCGTGCAGCGGGTGCGCAGCGGCACCGAGCACATCGCCAGCGCGTCGCAGCAGATCGCGGCCGGCAACCACGACCTGTCCAGCCGCACCGAGTCCCAGGCCAGCGCACTGGAGCAGACGGCCGCCTCGATGGAGGAAATGACCTCCAATGTCAAGCAGAACGCCGACAACGCGCACCAGGCCAGCATGCTGGCGCAGTCGGCCTCCGACGTGGCCCGCCAGGGCGGAACGGTGGTCGAAAAAGTGGTACAGACCATGGGCTCCATCGAAGCGTCGTCGCGCAAGGTGGCCGACATCACGGGGGTGATCGAAGGCATTGCCTTTCAGACCAACATCCTGGCGCTCAATGCCGCCGTGGAAGCGGCGCGCGCCGGCGAGCAGGGCCGGGGCTTTGCCGTGGTGGCCACCGAGGTGCGCAGCCTGGCGCAGCGCTCGTCCGAGGCCGCCAAGGAAATCAAGGCCCTGATCGGCAATTCCGCCGAACAGGTCAAGGCCGGCACGCAACTGGCCCAGGAGGCCGGCACCACCATGCAGGCGGTGGTGGACAGCGTGCTGCGGGTGTCGACCATGATCGAAGAAATCAGCCAGGCCAGCCGCGAACAGACCGGTGGCATCGAGCAGATCAACCAGGCGGTGTCGCAGATGGACCAGGGCACGCAACAGAACGCCGCGCTGGTCGAAGAGGCCGCAGCGGCCGCCGCTGCCTTGCAGCAGCAGGCGCACGACCTGACGCAGGTGGTGGCCACCTTCCAACTGGACGCCTCGCACAAGGCACACGCCGCTCGTTCGGCCGGCGCTGCACCGCTGCGACTGGCCTGAGCGCCTGGTGCCCTGGGTCGCCCGCCAGTCCTTGGCGAGCGATGCGGGAGGGGTCGCCGCCGGCTTTTCCGGGGCAACGGGCCCTAGGCCGGCTGCGGGCACCGCGCACCAAAAATGATAGCACCTCGCGCTTAATTTATAAGCATCAGCGGCCATTTTGTCTCAGACTTTCTTGAACTGCCGCGCCACAAATGCCCAGACCTGGGCTGACGCATCGGGCCCCGCCGGGTCGCTGTAATGCAGGCCGGGCGCGCCGCCGCTCCAGGCATGGCCCAAGCCCACGATTTCGCGCAGCGTGACCTGGATGCGGCCGCGCGCCTTGTATTCGGTCACCCGCACCGCATGGCGTCTGCCGCGCTGCAAGGTGCGCATCGGGCCGGCGCGCGCTCCCAGGGCCTGGGCCCACAACTCGGCCGTCGCGGCCGCGTTGCGCACCGAGACCACATGGTCCGCGTCGCCATGCAGGATCAGCAAGGGGGGCAGTGGCGCAGGAACCGCCCCATTGGCCGCCAGCGCCTGCGGCGGGTCGGGAAGGTGCCCTTCCCGCCGCCCGTGCATGGCGGCCATGGCGGTGGCGGCGGATTCGGCCGAGCCGGGTGCCACGCCCGAATGCATGGCCACGGCACAGAACCGCTCAGGGTAGCGCGCCGCCAGCAGCGCCGCCATGCTGGCCCCGGCCGACAGGCCCGCCACGGCCACGCGGGCCATGTCCACCGGGTGGCGCCGGGCCACGAGGTCGATCGCGGCCAGCAGGGTGGCGGCTTCGGCATCGGCCTTGCCGCTGCGGCGATCAAACCAGTTCCAGCAACCATGGGCGTTGGCCAGGCGCTCCTGCTCGGGATAGAGCACCAGAAAGCGATGGCGCACCGCCAGGCGGTTCATGCGCGAACTGGCGGCCAGTTCGCGCCCCGTCTGGCCGCAGCCGTGCAGCATCACCAACAGGGGCAGCTTTTCGCCCGACCGCAACGCGAGTCCCGGCGGAACATACAGGTGAAAGCGCCGCGCGCCTGCGGGGCCGGGGCAATGCCGGCAATCCACTCGCCGCTGGCCGGCAGCGGCTTGCGCGGCGTGCGCGCGACGGGCGCCGCTTGGGGCCGCGCGCGGGAAACCGCTACTGCCTTGGCACGCACCGGCTTGGTGGCAGCAGCCCGCACGGGCTTGGTGGCGCGCGCAAAGGCTTTGAGGTTGCGCCGATAGGCGCGCGTCAGCGCGGACAGGGAGAACAGGGGTGAGCGGCGGGACATGGGTACGGGGTGCCATTCATCAGGGAAAACCCTGCTCACGATAGCAGCTTACGGGCCAACGCGTCATTCACTCCTGATTCAGTAGCAACCGGTGGCGGAGGCACCTACGTTCAACGCCTGTCGGGCGTTGAAATCAAACACCCAGCCATCGTGCTCCGGCGCCTTTGTCTGCACGGTTTTGGGCACTCCTTGCACCCTACTAACTAAAAATGGCCTGAATTGATCGATATATGGCTGCTGCGGATTGGACGACCGCCTGTATCGAAGTCACGATAAGCGCTATCTCTATTTCATTGAGAAAGCATTTTTATGAAATCATGTCTGATAGTGATTGATGCACAAGAATCCTTCCGCCACCGCCCGTTTTTCACCGAGCAGGGCCTGCCCGCCTATCTGGCGGCGCAGAACGCACTGATTGCGGGCTGCGTGGCCGGAGGTGTGCCCGTGGTGCGCGTGCTCCACCGCGAGGGCCCGGCCGTGCCGGCCAATCCCTTTTCCGCCGAATCCGGCCAGGTGCGCCCGCTGGCCGGGCTGGCAGGGTTTGACGCCGCCGCCACCTTCACCAAGTCGCGCCACAGCGCTCTGGTGGGCACGGGGCTGGAGGTGTGGCTCACGCAGCAGGGTATCGGCCGCCTTATCGTGAGCGGCATCCGCACCGAACAATGCTGCGAAACCACCTCGCGCCACGCATTCGACCTGGGCTGGCAGGTGGACTTTGTAACCGACGCCACCCACACCTGGGACATGGTGCAGCCCGATGGCCAGCCCCTGGCCGCAACCGACATCAAGGCCCGCACCGCCACGGTGCTGCAAGGGCGGTTTGCCACCCTGTGCACGGTGGATGAGGCACTGGCCCGTTGCGCCAGCGAAGCCGCCACAGGCGCTGCCGCATGACCGCCGCCCCCCGCTCCGGCCCGCTGCAGGTGGCGATTCTGGTGTTTGACGAGGTGGAATTGCTGGACCTGGGCGGCCCCTACGAGGTTTTCACCACGGCCACCCGCATGCAACAGCGCCTGCAGCCGGGCAGCCCGGCCCTGTTTGCCGTGCAGTGCGTGGCACGCACCTTGCAGCCGGTGCGCGCCCGGGCGGGCCTGCAGGTGCTGCCCGATGCCGACTTTGCCACCGCATCGGCCCCGGATGTGCTCATCGTGCCGGGCGGTGTGGTGGATGCCGCCGCAGCCTGCCCCGCCACACGGGCCTGGGTGGCGGGCGCGGCGCGGGGGCGCAGATCAGCGCGTCGGTGTGCACCGGCGCCTTCATCCTGGCGGCAGCCGGCGTGCTGACGCAGGGGCCCGTCACCACGCACTGGGAGGATCTTGCCGATCTGCGCGCGCGGTTTCCGCACCTCACGGTGCAGGAGAAAGTGCGCTGGGTGGACCAGGGCGCAAGGGTTACTTCGGCGGGCATCAGCGCCGGCATCGACATGTGCCTGCACCTGGTCGCGCGCCTGGCCGGACTGCCGCTGGCCGAACGCACCGCCCGCCAGATGGACACGCCATGGAACCCACGACCTTGAAGCCCCCTTGTGCCGCTGCGCGACTTCTCCCGGAGAGCGACGCCTCCCGTGGCCCGGCGGAGCCCATTTCACGGTGGCACGGGTCTGGGCCGAGTCGAATGGTGCGATGGCGTGCAAAGCAAGGAGCCATGAGTGCCTGACCTGCCCATTCACGTCTGTTTTGCCCTGCTGCCCGACAGCCTCGTGCTGGACTGGGCGGGCCCGGCCGAGGCCTTGCGCATCGCCAACCAGGTGCTGCTGGCGCAGGGCCAGCCCGCACGCTTTGCGCTGCACTTTGTCAGCCCCAGCCCGCAATCGGCCACCTCGGTGGGCGTGGTGCTGACGGGGCTGGCGCCCTTGCCCGCCACATTGCCCACCCCCGCCTGGGTGGTGCTGGTGGGGCTGCCAGGGCAGCGCATTGATGTGGACCACGACGACGCACGCGCCCTGCTGCACTGGCTGCGCGGCCTGCGGCTGGCCAGTGGGCGGCTGGAGCTGGTCACCGTGTGCGCTGGCGCCGTGCTGGCGGCGCACGCCGGGCTGCTGGCGGGCCGGCGTGCCACCACGCACCACCAGCACCTGGATGAACTGACCGCCGTGGAGCCCCGCTGCGATGTGGTGAGCAACCGCGTTTTCGTGGCCGACGGCCCGCTGCACACCAGCGCGGGCGTGACCACGGGCATCGACCTGATGCTGCAGCGCATTGCCGACACCTGCAGCCCCGCCGTGGCAGCCCAGGTGGCGCAAACCATGGTGGTGGCGCTGCGGCGCGGCCCCCACGACCCCGAACGCTCGCCCTTCCTGCTCCACCGCAACCACCTGCACGCCGCCTTGCACCGCGTACAGGATGCCGTGGGCCAGCAGCCGCAAGCCGCCTGGAACGTGCCGGCCATGGCGCAGGTGGCGCACACCTCGCCCCGGCATCTGACGCGGCTGTTTCTGGAACATGCGGGCATCGCCCCGCTGCAGTACCTGCGCCGCATCCGCCTGGCCGCTGCCGAGGCGGCGCTGCGGGCCGGGCACAACGTCACCCAGGCGGCGGCGCTGGCGGGTTTCAGTTCAGATACGCAGTTGCGCCGGGCCTGGCACCATTTCGGGCAGCAGGGAACACCCTCGGAGGGAGGCAACCGGTCGCGTTGAGCGCCAAAGCAGCACCGCCCAAACCCCTGCGCCAGGCGTTACCATTTGCGGGCGCAGACTGCACCCGGTCACGCACGGCCGCCCCAAGCCTTGGGCGAGCCGCCATCCCAAAAATACCCAGGAGACACAAGACATGACCATCCTCGTCGCATACGTACCCCGCCCCGAGGGCCGGGCCGCACTGGACAAGGGCATCGAAATCGCCAAGCGCCGCCAGGAACCCCTGATGGTGGTGAACGCCGGCCCCGGTGGCCAGCAGGACGACACCTCGCTGGCCGCCGGCTACGAGGTGGAGCGGGTGGAAGAGTTGCTGGCCGCGCAAGGCATTACCGCCGAGTTCAAGCAGTTCGTGCGCGGCAAGAGCGCCGTGGATGAAATCAACGACCTGGTGGAGTCGCGTGACATCTCGGTCCTCGTGATCGGCCTGCGCAGGCGCACCGCCGTGGGCAAGCTGATTCTGGGCAGCGTGGCCCAGGAACTGCTGATGACGGTGTCGTGCCCCGTCCTGTGCGTCAAGGCTGCGGGCGCCTGACAGTTTGCTACTTAATCAATAGCATGAAGCGCTTGCCTGGCAAGCGCTTTTTGCATTTCAGACGTGCATTCAGCTGCCGGCGCTGCGCAGGGTGCTGATCCGTTCGGCGATGGCAGCCACATCCAGCCCATCTTCCACATGCGCCAGATAGGTCTGCAGATCGGCCACCGCCTGGGCCACGTTGCCGCGCTCGGCATGGGCCAGCCCGCGATCGCGCCATTCGCTCCAGGCCTGGGGCAGCAGCACGATCAGGCGGTCCTGCACGGAGATCAGGCGCTGCCAGTCTTCCTGCGTGCGGTGCACCTCCTTGAGATTGCGCAACATGCGCGCAATGATGTCGCGCGGCGTGGCCGCCTGCAGGTACAGGCCCAGCGGCACGTCGTAGTCATCCACCAGACCGCTCTGGCGCTTGTATGGCTCCAGCCGCTCGGAAAGATCCTCCCGGCTGAGGGATTGCCCCGACACCGGGTCCATCACCACCTGCCCCTTGGGCAGCAGCACCTTGACCATGAAATGCCCGGGGAACGCAATGCCGCGCGCCTGCAGCCCCAGGCCCTGGGCCAGCTCCATCCACAGCACGGCAAGCGATATCGGGATGCCGCGGCGCGTGCGCAGCACGGCATTGAGATAGCTGTTTTCGGGGTCGTAGTAATTGTTGACGTTGCCGGCGAAACCCAGGTCGGTGAAGAAGAACTGGTTGAGCGTGCGCAGGCGCTGCAGCGCGGGCGCATCGGCGGGCATGCGGCGCTGCAGGCGCGCCAGCAGCTGGTCCACGTCGCCCAAGAGCTGCTGCACATCCAGGTCGATGTATTCGTCCTGCGCCAGGCTGGCGGCGGCTTCGAGCAGCGGAAAATGCTCGTCGCTCTGCACCAGCGCGGCAAAGTATTCCAGTGCGGTGGGAACGGAATAGCTGAGAGACATGACGGGGTTGTACGGTGGGCGCCGTGTCGCGTCAAGCCACACAAAGCGCAGGGTGGAGGGTCATATTGCCGCGCATGCGGCGCGGCGGCCTCAGAACGTATTCACGTTCTTAGCGCCGCAGCATCTGGCGCAACTTGAGTCCGGCGGCCCACAGCGCGCCGAAATACAGCGCCACCGAAGCACACAGCACCAGGGCCAGCAGGCCCGCCCGCTGGCCGGCGTGCGCGCGCATCTGCACCCAGGGGAAATACTGCGCCGCCCAAACCAGCAGCACCGCCAGCAGGGCGCTGGCAGCCACCACCTGCAAGGCAAAGCGCGCCCAGCCGGGCTGCGGCCGGTAACTGCCGCGGCGCAGCAGCCCCACCAGCAACCACAGCGCATTGACCAGCGCGCCGAGTCCGATCGACAGCGCCAGCCCCGCATGGGCCATGAATGGCACCAGGGCCACGTTGAGCAACTGCGTGATGACCAGCACCGCAATGGCGATCTTCACGGGCGTGCGGATGTCCTGGCTGGCGTAATACCCGGGCGCCAGCACCTTGATGGCCACCAGCCCCAGCAGGCCGGCCCCGTACCCGGCGAGGGCGATGGCGATCTGCCCCACATCGCTGTCGAGCAGGGCGCCGTGGTGAAACAGCGTGGCCACCAGGGGCGTGGCAAAGGTCAGCAGCGCCACCGCGCAGGGCACGGCCAGCAGCACCACGATGCGCAGGCCCCAGTCGAGCATGGCCGAATAGCGCTGCGCGTCGCCCGCCGCCTTGGCGGCAGCCAGCTGCGGTGTGAGCACCACGCCCAGGGCCACGCCCAGCAAGGCGGTGGGGAACTCCATCAGCCGGTCGGCGTAAAACAGCCAGGTGACACTGCCCGGCGCCAGATATGAAGCGATCTGGGTGTTGATCATGAGCGAAATCTGCGCCACGCCCACCCCCAGCAGCGCGGGCGCCATCAGCGTGAGGATGCGGCGCACGCCGGGCTCGGCCCAGGCGGCGCGCACGGCGCCCCAGGTCACGCCGATGCGCGGCAGCAGGCCCAGGCGATACAGCACGGGCACCTGCACCGCCAGTTGCAGCACACCGCCCAGCATCACGCCACCGGCCATGGCGTAAATGGGCTCGATGCCGCGGGCCGCCAGTTGCGGCGCGCCCAGCCAGGCCGCGGCGATCATGCACAGGTTCAGCAGCACCGGCGTGGCCGCCGGAACGGCAAAGCGCTTCCAGGTGTTGAGCACGCCCGCCGACAGCGCCACCATCGACATGAAGCCGATGTAAGGAAACATCCAGCGCGTCATCAGCACGGCGGCGTCGAAGCTGGTCGGGCTCTGGCGCAGGCCGCTGGCCAGCAGCCACACCAGAAGCGGCGCGCCCAGCACCCCCAGCACGCAGGTGAGCAGCAACACCCAGGCCAGCGCGGTGGCCACGCTGGCAATCAGCACGCGCGTGGCGGCCTCGCCATGCTGGGCCTTGGAGGCCGCCAGCACCGGCACGAACGCCTGGCTGAAAGCGCCCTCGGCAAAAAGGCGCCGGAACAGGTTGGGAATGCGGAAGGCAACGTTGAAGGCATCGGTCAGCGCGTTGGCACCAAACATCGAGGCCATCAGGAGGTCGCGCGCCAGGCCCGTCACACGAGAGGCCAGGGTCAGCAGGGAGACGGTGGAAGCGGCTTTGAACAGGGACACCGCAGGGAGTGTATTCGCTGCCCGTGCACTGCCCGTACGCTGACAGCGGATACAGATGCGCGGTGACGTGCTCTTACGCCTCCGCCACCTCACGAGGGGTCGGGTCAAGGAGGGGATGGGCAGGTGCGGCGGGCTGGGCTATAATCGCCGGCTTCGCTGGCATCATCCTCAGACACAAGGAAACACATCAATGGCATCCGCTAAACCCAAGAAAAAGAACCCGCGCCTGGCGTCGGGCCGCAAGCGCGTCCGTCAGGACGTCAAGATCAACGCCGCGAACACCTCGCTGCGTTCCAAATACCGCACCGCTGTCAAGAACGTCGAAAAGGCTGTTCTGGCTGGCGACAAGACCAAGGCGAGCGAACTGTTCGCCAAGATGCAGGCCGTGGTCGACACCGTGGCCGACAAGGGCATCTTCCACAAGAACAAGGCTGCTCGCGACAAGAGCCGTCTGTCTGCCAAGGTGAAAGCCCTGGCACTCGCAGCCTAAATTCACCGCCTGCCCCGGCAGGCAAACAGCCCGGACGGGTCATACCGTTCGCCGTTTGTAACGGGTGCGCTGCCAGCAAAGCAACAAACCGCCTTCGGGCGGTTTTTTGTTGGGCAAAGCCCAAGCGGGCACAGCGCGCGTTTGCTGGCACCCTGCTGCTTCGGGGACAGACCATGGTCGGCACAGCCGACACTGCTCTGTCCTTGACACTTCATGGGATGTTGGGGCGCAGCCCCAGCTGCTCTATCAGCAGCGGGCGGCAGTTAGCGCTGCACGGGCAGGGACGGGTCGGGCAGCAGACAGGCTTCGGCGACCTGCAGGTCGTTGTCGCGCGCAAAGTTGATGACGAAATCCCAGGCCATGGGCTCGTGGTCGCGCAGGTCGCTGTTGACCACCACGCATTTCACGCCATTGAGCGTGGTCGGAATGCACCAGGGCGAGTAGCTCAGGTGGCTGCCGGGCTTGGCCCCCCCAGGGCGAAAGCTGCTCATCACCCCGGCGAGCCGCTCGGCCCAGTCGCTGGGACGAAAGGTTTTCCCTGCGTGGGTGATGCCCTGGATGAAGACTTCTTTGGAGGTGGGGGAAACCATCGGGGTGTGATAGGTAGAGGGCGGATACCGCAGGATCACTGCTTGCTACGCCGCGCCTCACATTCTAACTCTTATATAAGAGCTGGCCGGCCCGCGCTTTCGCCAAGGCATTGCAGTGATGCGCAATCGTCATCTTCGGGCGCCTGCGCTCGCCCTAGAATCGTGCTTCGCTTTTTCGGGTTGCGGCCAGCACGGGTCGGCCCTTCACCCCACCGTCTGGAGTCCACTGCATGACCGCTTTCATTGAGGCCGCCTCGCCCCACGTGATGAACACCTATGGCCGCGTGCCGATTGCGCTGTCACATGGGCAGGGTTGCCGCGTGTGGGACGTGAACGGCAAGCAATACCTCGATGCCCTGGGCGGCATTGCGGTGAATACGCTGGGCCACAACCACGCCAAGCTGGTGCCCGCGCTGCAGGACCAGATCGGCAAGATCATGCATTCGTCCAACTACTACCATGTGCCGGGGCAGGAGCAGTTGGCCACCCGGCTGGTGGAGCGCTCGGGCATGACCAACGTGTTCTTCTGCAACTCGGGCCTGGAGGCCAACGAGGCCGCGCTCAAGATCGCGCGCAAATACGGCGTGGACAAGGGCATCGCCAAGCCCGAGATCGTGGTGTATGAAAAGGCCTTCCACGGGCGCTCGATCGCCACCATGTCGGCCACCGGCAACCCCAAGATCAATATGGGCTTCGGCCCGCTAGTGGAGGGCTTCATCCGCGTGCCGCTCAACGACATCGACGCGATCCAGAAGGCCACCGAAGGCAACCCCAACGTGGTGGCCGTGTTCTTCGAAACCATCCAGGGCGAAGGCGGCATCAACCCCATGCGCGTCGAATACCTGCAGCAACTGCGCAAGCTGTGCGACGAGCGCGACTGGCTCATGATGATCGACGAAGTGCAGTGCGGCATGGGCCGCACCGGCAAGTGGTTTGCCCACCAGTGGGCCGGCATCGTGCCCGATGTGATGCCCCTGGCCAAGGGCCTGGGCTCGGGCGTGCCGATTGGCGCCGTGGTGGCAGGCCCCAAGGCCGCCAACGTGCTGCAACCGGGCAACCACGGCACCACCTTTGGCGGCAACCCGCTGGCCATGCGTGCGGGCAATGAAACCATCCGCATCATGGAAGAAGACGGACTGCTGCACAACGCCACCACGGTGGGCCTGCACCTCAAGACGGCACTGCAACACGCACTGGGCAGCCTGCCCGGCGTGAAAGAAGTGCGCGGCCAGGGCCTGATGCTGGGCGTGGAGCTGGCCAAGCCCTGCGGCGTGCTGGTGGGCCGCGCGGCCGAAGCCGGATTGCTGATCAGCGTCACGGCAGACAGCGTGATCCGCATCGTGCCGCCACTGATTCTCACCATCGCCGAGGCCGACGAAATCGTCGCCACGCTCACCCCTCTGGTCAAAGCCCTGCTGGCGGAATAAGCCAGCCCGCAACGAGAGTGCCATGAAACATTACCTGCAGTTCAACGACCTCACCGCCGACGAGTACGCCTACCTGTTCGAGCGCGCCGCGCTCATCAAGAAGAAGTTCAAGGCCTACGAAAAGCACCACCCGCTGGTGGACCGCACCCTGGCCATGATCTTCGAGAAGGCCAGCACGCGCACGCGCGTGAGCTTTGAGGCCGGCATGTACCAGCTGGGCGGCAGCGTGGTGCACCTGACCACGGGCGACAGCCAGCTGGGCCGCGCCGAGCCGATCGAAGACAGCGCCAAGGTCATCAGCCGCATGGTCGACCTGGTGATGATCCGCACCTACGAGCAGACAAAGATCGAGGACTTTGCTGCCAACTCGCGCGTGCCCGTCATCAACGGCCTGACCAACGAGTACCACCCCTGCCAGATCCTCGCCGACATCTTCACCTTCATCGAGCACCGGGGCTCCATCCAGGGAAAAACGGTGGCTTGGGTGGGCGATGGCAACAACATGGCCAACACCTGGCTGCAGGCGGCTGCACTGCTGGGCTTCAAGGTGCATGTGAGCACGCCCCGTGGCTACGAAATTGATGAGAAATTGGCCGTTGGTGCAGGCGGGACAAGCGCTGGTAGCTATCAATTTTTCAGCGACCCGCTGGAAGCCTGCAGGGGCGCGGACCTGGTCACCACCGACGTGTGGACCAGCATGGGCTATGAAGCAGAGAACGAAGAACGCAAGAAGGCCTTTGCCGACTGGTGCGTGGACGCCGAAATGATGGCCGCCGCCAAGCCCGACGCCCTCTTCATGCACTGCCTGCCGGCGCACCGTGGCGAAGAGGTGGAAGCCGATGTGATCGACGGGCCGCAGTCCGTGGTCTGGGATGAGGCAGAAAACAGGATGCACGTGCAAAAGGCACTCATGGAGTACCTTTTGCTCGGCCGGGTTGCATGAAAGCTGTATGACGCATCCCTGCCTCACCTGCGGCGCCTGCTGCGCCTGCTGCGCGAGTTTCCGCGTGGACTTTTCGGTGCATGAAACGCAGGAAATGGGGGGCGACGTGCCCGATGGTCTGGTGGTGGAAGTCACCGGCGCCAACTGCCGCATGCGCGGCACCGACCACAGCCCTCCGCGCTGCGCGGCACTCACGGGCACGGTGGGCACCCAGGCGGCCTGCGGCATCTACGAGTGGCGCCCATCGCCCTGCCGCGAGTTTGTGGCGGGCAGCGAAGCCTGCGACCGCGCACGCATGCGGCACGGCCTGCCGCCTTATCCCGTCGAAGCGCCTTTTGCCTGACGGCTTGGCAAGCCCTCCGGCGCTACGCGGCCGGTACCATGGGCGTTGTTGAAACGCCCTCGGCCTCTGCCGCCGGTGTAGCCCCAACCACGCACACCCGGTTGCGCCCCTCGGCCTTGGCCTGGTAGAGCGCCCGGTCTGCCAGGGCGATCAGCGCAGCCGGCGCTATGGTGGCGTCGTGCGCGCAAGCCACACCCACCGACAGGGTGACATCCACCGGTTGCCCCTCGGCCAGCCAGCGCCGCTGTGCCACCTGCTGGCGCAAGGCTTGCGCCCGCTCAACGGCGGTTTGAAGCGCCATGCCGGGCAGCAGCAGCAAAAACTCTTCTCCGCCATAACGGCAACAGATATCGCTCGGTCGCATGGACTGCTGCAGCAAGGCCGCGATCTGGCACAGGACCTCGTCTCCGGCGGCGTGGCCAAAGCGGTCGTTGATCTGCTTGAAGTGGTCCAGGTCGAACAGCAACAGGGCCAGCGTGGCGCCCTCGCGTGCGCAACCGTCAATTTCCCACTGCATCGCAGCATTCAGGTAGCGGCGGTTGTACAGACCGGTCAGGGGGTCGCGGTGGGCCTGCTCGGTCAGCTGGGCCTGCAAGGACTGGACGGCCTGCAGCTGGCCCTGCAACGCCGCTTCGCTCTGGCGCAGCCTGGCCCGCGTCGTGCTGAGCGTCACGGTACGGGTATGGGCGTCGCGGGCAAACAGGACCAGATAGACCGACAGGCACAGCATGCTCAAGGCACTGACACGCAGCGAGGTGTCGGGGCTAAAGCGCCACCCGTCCACGGCCACCACCAGCACCGCCCCCGCTGCTGCGCATGCCAATGCCTGCAGCACCCCTTTGAGCGCCCGAAAAGCAGTCATGTTGATGCAGCCGCAAATGACCAGGGTGTAAACAATCCAGAGCGGAAACCCCAGCGCCGCCGCCCACAGGCCAAAACAGAAGCTGTCGAGCAGCATGTTCTGGATTTCTGCTGCCAGCGGATCCCTGGCATGGCGGGCCCGCAGGTACACGGCATGCGGATACACCAAAAACTGCAGCACCATGAGCCCCCAAGTCCAGGGGCCATAACCATGCTCCAGGAAGTGAAGCGATAGCACGGCAACGAAGATCAGCCAGGACGCGCTGCGATTGCGGTGATTCATGCGGACCACCCAGTGGGTTGTCGCGGCAGGTACGGCGGTCATGGATGGGGTGCGACGATGGCGGGAAAGCGCTCGGAAATGGGTACCAGGAGAACCGTCCCATCTGTGATCGCCTCGCGAGCGGGGACTGAAGTTGTTTCGCACTGTAACAACAATTCCCAGCGGCAGTCCGAACCTTCGAACTGGCCAAACTACGGTGCACGGCCCCCAACCCCATCACCGTTTCGGCGCCACCCATACCGCCTTGTGCTCTGGCGCGTGCGCATCGGGGGTGCGCACGGGCGTGGCACAGCCCCCGCAATCGCTGCAGGCCCCGCAGGACGGCGCCTTGCCCAGACCTGGCCGCAAAGTGCCCAGGCGTTTGCGCAGCGCTGCCGGCAGCCAATACCAGGCTGCATAGCCTACCGCCAGCGCCACGATGGCGCCCACCGCAATGTCTTGCCACATGGTCAGGCGCCTCCCCACCACAGCGCCAGCCGGTAGGTCGTCCAGCTCGCTCCATAGGCCAGGGCAAAAAGATAGGCCACCATCAGCAAGGCCAGGCGCCAGGAATTGGTTTCGCGCCGCACGGTGGCCAACGTGGACAGGCACTGCGGCGCGAACACAAACCACACCAGCAGCGACAGCGCCGTGGCCAGCGACCACTGCTGGGCGATCAGCGGCCCGAGCTGCGCCGCCATGTCGTCCCCCGAGGCCGACAGGGCGTACACCGTGCCCAGCGCGCTCACCACCACCTCACGCGCGGCCATGCCGGGCACCAGCGCCACGGCAATCTGCCAGTTGAAGCCCAGGGGCGCGAAGACGACCTCCAGCGCGCGGCCCAGTTGCCCGGCCAGGCTGTACTGGATGGCCGGACCCGCTGCCCCCTCGGGCGCAGCCGGATACGACGACAGAAACCACAGCAGCACCGTCAGCGCCAGGATGATGCCGCCCACGCGCTTCAAGAAAATCATGGCGCGCTCATGCAGCCCCCGCGCCAGGCTGCGCAGGTGGGGCAACCGGTAGGGTGGCAGCTCCATCAGCAGCGGCGTGGCCCGCATCGGGCCGCGCCAGATCTTCAACACGGCCGCCACGGCCATGGCGCTCAGGATGCCGCCCAGGTACAGCGCGAACATCACCAGCCCCTGCAGGCTGAAAACGCCCCACACGGTGCGCGCGGGGATGAAGGCAGCGATCAGCAGCGCATACACCGGCAGGCGCGCCGAGCAGGTCATGAGCGGCGCGATCAGGATGGTGACCAGCCGCTCACGCCAGTGCGTGATGGTGCGCGTGGCCATGATGCCCGGGATGGCGCAGGCAAAGCTCGACAGCAGCGGGATGAACGAGCGCCCCGAAAGACCCACCGTGCCCATGACGCGGTCCAGCAGGAAGGCCGCGCGCGGCAAGTAGCCCGAGTCTTCCAGCGCCAGGATGAAAAGGAACAAAATCAAAATCTGCGGCAAAAACACCAGCACCCCGCCCACGCCAGCCAGGATGCCATCGACCAGCAGGCTGCGCAGCACGCCATCGGGAAGCAGGGCATGCACCCAATGGCCCAGCGCCTCAGCGCCATCCTTGATGGCCTCCATGGGTGGCGCCGCCCAGCTGAACACTGCCTGGAACATCAAGAACATGGTGGCCGACAGCAGCAGCATGCCCCACAGCGGGTGCAGCACCACGCGGTCGATGGCGTCATCCATCCGCATCAACTCTGCCGGTTCGCGCACCGCCAGGCGCAGGATGCGGCGGGCCTCCTGCTGCGTCTTGAGCACCTGCTCCGTGCCCTGGGGCTGCCAAGGCTGCGACTGCACCGCGCCCTGGGCACGCCAGCCATCGAGAAACTGCAGCAGCTCGCGCGCCCCACCCTTGCGGATGCCCACGGTTTCCACCACGGGCATGCCCAGCTCGCGCGCCAGCACATCGCGGTCGATGGTGATGCCCGCGCGGCGGGCGGCGTCGCTCATATTGAGCGCCAGCACCATCGGTATACCCATCGCCTGCGTCTCCAGCACCATGCGCAAACCCAGCCGCAGGTTGGTGGCATCGACCACGCACACCAGCAGGTCGGGCGCGGCCTCGCCAGCGCGCTGGCCGGTGACCACGTCGCGCGTGACGGCTTCGTCGGCACTCAGGGCATTGAGGCTGTAAGCGCCAGGCAGGTCGAACACGCGCACGCGCTGGCCCGAGGGCGTGGTGAGCAGGCCCTCCTTGCGCTCCACCGTCACGCCGGCGTAGTTGGCCACCTTCTGGCGGCTGCCGGTGAGCAGGTTGAACAAGGCCGTCTTGCCGCTGTTGGGATGGCCCAGCAGCGCCAGGCTCAGGGGGGTTGCCAGCGTCGTCATGCCACCACCTCACCCACGGGCGCCGTGGTGCTCACCTGCACCAGGGCGGCCTCGCGCCGGCGCAAGGCAAAGGTGGTGCGGCCCACGCGCACCGCCAGCGGGTCGCCCGCCGGAAAGGCCCGCGCCACCACGCGCACGCGCTCGCCCGGCAAAAAGCCGATTTCCAGCAGCCGCAGCAGCACATCGCCGTCCTGGGGCGCGGCGTCCATGCGCAACCCGCTCACCCAGGCGTCCACGCGCAGCGGCAGATCGGCCAGGCCAACAGGGAGATCGCGGGTTGTGGCCACTGCATCGGGGCGGGGCAGATCGGTCAAGGTTTCACTAGCCTTCAAATGAAAACAATTCTCATTTTATTGCTTGAGCGATAAAACGGGGGGCGGCACCCACTGGCAACCCGTGTTTTCTTGATGCGGCGCAATTCCTGCGGTCGCGCCGCAGCGCCGGGTTTTTTGCCCACGCGTTGCCATAAAGCGACACCACGCATCGGCCAGCGCGCTACCTTTTCACCCATGCAAAAGCTCTGGGACATTTCCCCCCTGTCCACCCCGGCACACCGGTGTTTCCCGGCGACACGCCCTACCAGCAACAGTGGAGCGCCACCATCGCCCCGGGCTGCCCGGTGAACGTGAGCGCCATCACGCTGTCGCCCCATGTGGGCGCCCACGCCGATGCACCGCTGCACTACGACGAGCACGGCGCCGCCATGGGCGATGTGTCACTCGACGCGTTTCTGGGCCCCTGCCGCGTGGTCCATGCCATCGACTGCGGCCCGCTGATCGAGTGGCAGCACATTGCCCACGCGGTGAACGCCACCCTGCCCCAGCGGGTGCTGGTGCGCACTTACGCCACAGCCCCCACGCAATGGGACGCAGAGCTCACCGCCTACGCACCGGCAACGATTGAGCGCCTGGCCGACCTGGGCGTGCTGCTGGTGGGCATCGACACCGCCAGCATCGACCCGGCCGACAGCAAGACGCTCGAGAGCCACCAGGTCATTCGCCGCCGCAACCTGCGCGTGCTGGAAAACCTGGTGCTCGACGACGTGCCCGAGGGCGACTACGAGCTGATCGCCCTGCCGCTGAAGCTGACCACCGCCGATGCCTCGCCGGTGCGCGCCGTGCTCCGCGCACTGTGATGCAATGCATTCAAGCATTTTTGTCCTCTAGCGCTTATCCGGAAAGCGCCAGCAGCTATCAAAATAAAAGTAAAAATTCCTGACTGCCATGACCACCACCCTGCAAGACTGCCGCGCCCTGGACGCGCAAGACCCGCTGGCGCCGCTGCGCGCGCACTTCACGCTGCCACCCGGCGTGATCTACCTCGACGGCAATTCGCTGGGCGTGGCACCGAAGGCCACCGCCGCCCGCGTGGCCGATGTGGTCACCCGCGAATGGGGCACCGACCTCATCCAATCGTGGAACACCGCCAGCTGGTTCGACCTGCCCCAGCGCCTGGGCAACCAGCTGGCCCCGCTGATCGGCGCGGGCCAGAATGAAGTGGTGTGCACCGACAGCACCTCCATCAACCTCTACAAGGTGCTGAGCGCGGCGCTGAACATCGCCCGCGAAGACAGCCCTGCGCGCCGCCGCATCGTGAGCGAGCGCAGCAACTTCCCCACCGATCTCTACATTGCCGAAGGCCTGTGCAAGGAGCGCGGGCTGGAGCTGTTGCTGGTGGAGCCGGACGACATTTCCGCAGCCCTCACCAGCGACGTGGCCGTGCTGATGCTCACGCATGTGAACTACCGCACCGGCGCCATGCACGACATGGCCGCCATCACCGCAGCGGCGCACGCGCAGGGCATCTTGTGCGTGTGGGACCTGGCGCACAGCGCGGGAGCGGTGCCGGTGGACTTGAACGGCGCCGACGCCGACTTTTCGATTGGCTGCGGCTACAAGTATTTGAACGGCGGCCCGGGCGCGCCCGCGTTCGCGTGGGTGCACCCGCGCCACGCCACCCGGCCGGATTTGAAGTTCATGCAGCCGCTGTCGGGCTGGTGGGGCCACGCCGCGCCCTTTGCCTTCACACCCGACTACCAGCCCGCGCCGGGCATCATGCGCTACCTGTGCGGCACGCAGCCCATCATCAGCCTGTCGGCCCTGCAATGCGGGCTGGATGTGTTTACCGCCGCCGAGGCACTGGGCGGCATGGCCGCGCTGCGCACCAAGTCACTGGCGCTGACCGACCTGTTCATCACGCTGGTGGAAGAGCGCTGCGCAGGCCACGGCCTGGGCTTGGCGACCCCGCGCGAGCACGCCCGGCGCGGCTCGCAGGTTTGTCTGACCCGTGAGTATGGCCCCCACGCTCCGCCGCTGCGCGGGTCGCTGCCCCCCGAGGGGGCTGTCACCGCCTTGGGGCGGCCCGTCGCCGGTGACTCCGGCGCCTATGCCATCGTGCAGGCGCTGATTGCGCGCGGCGTGATTGGCGACTTCCGAAAGGGTGATGGGGGCAATGGCCCGCACAAGGACATCCTGCGCTTTGGCTTCACGCCGCTGTACATCGGCTTTGAAGACGTGTGGAATGCCGTGGAGCACCTGCGCCAGGTGCTCGACACAGCCGAGTGGCAGCGCCCCGAATTCAACCGGCAGCACGCAGTGACCTGACCGCGAAGGAACCAACCCGCCATGTGCCCTTTTTCCCAAAACCCTGCCAGCGCAACGCCCGCGCCCGCATCCGCCCGGCCCGAAGCCATCGTGCATGCCGAGCGCGCCCAGCTCGACTTCAGCCAGAGCATGAGCTACGGCGACTACCTGCAGCTCGACGCCGTGCTCACGGCGCAAAAGCCGCTGTCGCCCGCGCACGACGAGATGCTGTTCATCGTGCAGCACCAGACCAGCGAGCTGTGGATGAAGCTCATGCTGCACGAGCTGCGCGCAGCCATCGGCCACATTGCAGGCGACGAGTTGCAGCCCGCGTTCAAGATGCTGGCGCGCGTGAGCAAGATCATGGAGCAGCTCGTGCACGCCTGGGACGTGCTGGCCACCATGACCCCGCCCGAATACAGCGCCATGCGGCCCTATCTGGGCAGCTCCAGCGGGTTCCAAAGCTACCAGTACCGCTGCATCGAATTCGCCCTGGGCAACAAGAACCGCGCCATGCTGCAGCCCCACGCCCACCGCCCCGACCTGCTGGCCCAGGTGCAGGCCGCGTTCGAGGCGCCATCGCTGTACGACGAAGCCCTGCGCCTGCTGGCCCGGCGTGGCCTTCCTGTGCCCGCCAGCCACACCGACCGCGACTGGACGCTGCCTTACGCCGAAAGCGATGCGGTAGAGCGCGCCTGGCTCACCGTGTACCGCAACCCCGAGCAGCACTGGGACCTGTACCAGCTGGGGGAGGAGCTCACCGACCTCGAAGACGCGTTTCGCCTCTGGCGCTTCCGCCATGTGACCACGGTGGAACGCATCATCGGCTTCAAGCGCGGCACGGGCGGCACCGGCGGCGTGAGCTACCTGCGCAAGATGCTCGATGTGGTGCTGTTCCCCGAGATCTGGAAGCTGCGCACCGACCTGTAAAATTGGGATCAAATAGCCATCCAGCGCTTGTGCAGAAAGCGCTGGCAGCTATCAAATACGAAGTGATCCCACCGCGACAGCGCCCGCACGCGCCTGCTGGTAGGCTGCTGGCTCCAGGCAATGCCCGCCTTGCCCCCGCAACCCTCTTGAGCTGAATCTCCCGCTTCACCCCGTGCCCTCCTCCTCTTCCGCCCCCACCGCCGCCCCGCCGCACCCCGCGGCCTTGCCGCCCGCCTCGCCCGTGGCACCCGTCCCGCCACCCCAGGCCACGCTGTGGTTCATGCTGCTGGCGCTGCTCTCGGCCTTTGCGCTGAGCCAGGCCTACCGCACCGTCACCGCCATCATGGCCACGGGCCTGCAGGCTGACTTTGGCCTCTCGCCGGCGTCGCTGGGCGCGTTTGCCGGGTTGTTTGGCCTGTCGTTTGGCGTGACGCAGTTTTTCATGGGCATCGGCATGGACCTGTATGGCCTGCGCCGCACCGTGCTCAGCGCCTTTCCGCTGGCCATTGCCGGCGCCGCCGTGTCGGCGTGGGCGCCCCACTATGGCTGGCTGATGTTCGGCCAGCTGCTCATTGGCGTGGGCTGCGCGCCGGCCTTCCTGGCCTGCACGGTGTTCATTGCGCGGCATTTCCCCAGTTCGCGCTTTGCCTTCATGTCGGGCGTGGGGCTGGGCGTGGGCGGGCTGGGCCTGCTGCTCACCGGCACGCCGCTGGCCTGGCTGGTGCAGCGCTCGGGCTGGCGCAGCGGCTTAGTGCTGCTGGCCGTGCTGTCGGCGCTGGCGTGGCTCTTGATCTGGCGCTGCGTGCACGAGCCCGCCCTCGCCGGCCCGGCGCCCGCGCGCGAGCGCTGGGGCACCGCCGTGCGCCGCTTTGGCGCGTTGTTCATGCTGCCGCACACGCTGGGCATCCTGCTGCTGGGCATGGTCGGCTACGCCTCGTTTCTGGCGCTGCGCGGCCTGTGGATCGGGCCGATGCTGATCGACCGCTACGCATTCACGCTGGTCGAGAGCGGCAACATGGCCCTGGGCATGTCGCTGATTTCGCTGTTCACCCCCGCCTTTTTTGGCCGCATCGACCCCGGCCCGGCGCGCCGGCGGGCCTGGGTGGCCAACTTTTCGTTGCTGGTGGCCGCGCTGTACCTCGCCCTGGGGCTGGTGCACCATGCCACGCTGAACCTGGCACTGGTGGTGTGCATTGCACTGGTGTCGGGCTATTCGGTGCTGCAGTATTCGGATGTGCGCTCGTCCTACCCGCCCGACCTGACGGGGCGCGCGCTGTCGGTGTTCACCATGGCCATGTTTCTGGGCGTGGGGCTGGTGCAGTCGCTCACCGGCTGGGTCGCCAACTGGGCGCAGGGCCAGGGGTTGGAGCCCTACAGCGCGGTGATGGGCGCGATTGCCTCACTGCTGGCGCTGGGCTCGACCGCGTTTCGCTGGCTGCCGGCATCACCGCTGCTGCAGCAACCCGTGGAGCCCAGCAAAGAATCTGCATAAAAAAGCATGTCAGCGCTTATAAATCAGGCGCTAACAGCTATATCTTCAATAGCAATCAGAGCGAACTGGCGCTGGAGCCGTCGCCCCGGTAAAGCCAGGGCACGTCCAGCAGCCGCTCGCCCAGCAGGCGCAGCGACAAGTCGCGCGCCCAGCGCACGGGGCCCGTGGCGTGAAAGATGCGGCCGTTGCGGGTGGAGCGGGCCTGCACGCGCGCATTGCGCTGCCAGCGGTTGAGCGCATAGCGGCGCAGGCGCAGCGGCACATCCAGGTCGTGCATGGCGAGCGCGCGCTGCAGCTCTGCGGCGTCTTCAATGGCCATGCCGGCGCCCTGCGCCAGATACGGGCGCATGGGATGGGCGGCGTCGCCCAGCAAGGCCACCACGCCCCGCGCCATCTCGGCCGGCCCGCGCACCGGGGGGCGGTCGCACAGCGGCCACAGGCGCCAGCCAGCGCCCGCATCGACCACCCCGCGCACCACCTGCTGCAGCGCCGTGCAGGTGCCCGTCAGCGCCGCTTCGAGGTCTGCGCCATTGGCCGCATGGTCCCAGTTTTCCAGGTCGTGCGGCGCGGGGCCCTGCACGATGACCACCAGGTTCTGCAACTCGCCCCGGCGTACGGGGTACTGCACCACATGCAGGCGCGGCCCCAGCCAGGCGGTGACCTGGCGGGTGCGCAGCACCTTGGGCAACGCATGCTGCGGCACCAGGGCGCGGTAGGCCAGGTGCCCTGTCACGCGCGGGCGCTGCTCGCCCAGCAATTGCGCGCGGGTGCGGCTCCACAGGCCGTCGGCCCCCACCAGGGCATCGCCCTCCACTTCCTTGCCCCGGCTGGTGCGCACCGTCACCACGCCCTCGGCGTCGGTGAAGCGGTCGATCGCATGATCGAGATGAAATTGCGTGTCGGTGTATTTGCTGACGGCGGCCAGCAGCAGGCCATGCAGGTCGGCGCGGTGGATGGTGGCGTAGGCCGCGCCGTAACGTTCCACGGTCGTGCTGCCCAGGGGCATGGCCGCCAGCTCTTTGCCCGTGAGGGCGCTGCGCACCTGCAAGCGCCCCGGAAATGCCGCCACATCCTGCAGCGGGCGCTGCAGGCCCCAGGCCTGCAGGCGGCGCACCACGTTGGGCCCCAGCTGCACGCCGGCGCCCACCTCGCTGAATGCAGCAGCCCGTTCGTAGAGCCGCACCTCCCACCCGGCGCGCGAAGCCCCCAGGGCCGCTGCCAACCCGCCAATGCCGCCCCCCGCGATCAACACCTGTTTTCTCATGGCCACATTGTGCCGCGCGCAACCGGCGGGCAGACGGGCAGACGGGCGGGCGCGGCTCGCGGGTTCAGCGGCTCGATCAGGCGCCCGTCAGCAGCTGGCGCAGCACAAACGGCAAGATGCCGCCCGCCTGGTAGTAATCCACTTCGATCGGCGTGTCGATGCGCAGCGTAACCACCACCTCCTGGCGCGTGCCGTCTTCCCGGTGGATGACCAGCGTGGCGTCACTTTGCGGGGTGAGTGCGGCATCGGGCACTACATCGATGATCTCGTTGCCCACCAAGCCCAGCGATTGCCACGAGTCGGAGCCCTTGAACTGCAGCGGCAGCACGCCCATGCCCACGAGGTTGGAGCGGTGGATGCGCTCAAAGCTCTTGGCCACCACGGCCTTGATGCCCAGCAGCTGCGTGCCCTTGGCGGCCCAGTCGCGGCTGGAGCCGGTGCCGTATTCCTCGCCGGCAAACACCACGGTGGGCGTCTTTTGCGCCATGTATTGCATGGCCGCGTCGAAGATGAACATCTTCTCGCCCTGCAGCGGCCCCTCGTTCTGGAACACCGTGACACCGCCCTCTTCGCGCGAGCCGTCGGCCGTGGGCGCGATCATGAGGTTCTTGATGCGCACGTTGGCAAAGGTGCCGCGCATCATCACGTCGTGGTTGCCGCGGCGGGCACCGTAGCTGTTGAAGTCGGCCTTTTGCACGCCATTCTGCAGCAGCCATTGGCCGGCGGGCGAGCTTTCCTTGATGGAGCCGGCGGGCGAGATGTGGTCGGTGGTGATGGAGTCGCCAAACAGCGCCATGATGCGGGCACCCTGCACCGAAACCGGGCCATTTTGGCCTGCGCCATCCGCACCTTTTTCAAGCGCAAAATCGGCAAAGAACGGCGGCTCGGCAATGTAGGTGCTGGCGGGCCAGGTGTAGGTGGTGCCGTTCACGCCCTTGATTTTTTCCCACAGCTTGCCGGGCTCGGTCTTGACCTTGGCGTAGTTTTCGCGGAAGGCCTTGCCCTTCATGGCGAACTTCATGAGCGCGTAGATCTCGTCGCTGCTCGGCCAGATGTCGCCCAGGTAGATGTCCTTGCCGCCCTTGCCCTGGCCCACGGGCTCGGTCATCAGGTCCTTGAGCACCGTGCCGGCAATGGCATAGGCCACCACCAGCGGCGGGCTGGCCAAAAAATTGGCCTTGAGGTTGGGGTGGATGCGCGCCTCGAAGTTGCGGTTGCCCGACAGCACGGCGGCGCACACCAGGTCATTGCCGGTGATGACGTCGTTGAGCTCGGGCGTGAGGTCGCCGGCATTGCCGATGCAGGTGGTGCAGCCGTAGCCGGCCAGCGCAAAGCCGAGTTTTTCCAGGTACGGCAGCAGGCCCGTCTCGGTCAGGTATTCGGTGACGATGCGCGAGCCCGGCGCCAGCGAGGTCTTGATGTGCGGCGCGACCCGCAGCCCCGCCTGGACGGCCTTCTTGGCCAGCAGGCCGGCCGCCAGCAGCACGCTGGGGTTGCTGGTGTTGGTGCAGCTGGTGATCGCAGCGATCAGCACATCGCCATTGCCCACCGTGGGGTCGACCCCCTTGGCGGGCAGCGTGGCCGTGCTGGCCTCTTCGTGCGCGGTGGCCAGGGCCGGCTTGTTGGCCTCCATCTCGACCACGGAGCGCGGTGCGCCTGCCGGGGTGGGCTTGCCATCGGGCGTGACCACGCCGGCAATCTCATCACGGCGGTGGATATGAAAGCGCGTGTGCAGCAACTCGGCCGGGCGGTTGAAGCCATTGTCGGCATTGGACTTGCTGAACAGGTCGGCAAACTGGCCCGCCACCTTGCCCAGCTCGATGCGGTCTTGCGGGCGCTTGGGGCCGGCCAGGCTGGGGGTGACCGAGCCCAGGTCAAGCTTCACGACCTGCGAGTAATCCACCTCGCCCGCCAGCGGCACGCCGAACAGCCCCTGGGCCCTGAAGTAGGCCTCAAAGGCTTCGATCTCGCCCTTGGTGCGGCCCGTGCCCTTGAAGTACTCCATCGTCCGCTCATCCACGGGGAAAAAGCCCATGGTGGCGCCATATTCGGGTGCCATGTTGCCGATGGTGGCGCGGTCGGGCAGCGCCAGGGTGCGCGTGCCCTCGCCAAAAAATTCGACGAACTTGCCCACCACCTTGTGCTGGCGCAGGATCTCGGTCACGGTGAGCACCAGGTCGGTGGCGGTGACGCCTTCGCGCAACTGGCCGGTCAGCTCCATGCCCACCACATCGGGGGTGAGGAAGTACACCGGCTGGCCCAGCATGGCGGCCTCGGCCTCGATGCCACCGACACCCCAGCCCACCACGCCAATGCCGTTGATCATGGTGGTGTGGCTGTCGGTGCCCACCAGGGTGTCGGGGTAATACACACCGTCCTTGCGCTTGTGCACGCCGCGCGCCAGGTATTCGAGATTGACCTGGTGCACGATGCCAAAGCCAGGCGGCACCACGCCAAAGGTGTCAAAGGCCTGCATGCCCCATTTCATGAACTCGTACCGCTCGCGGTTGCGCTGGAATTCGAGCTTCATGTTCAGGTCGAGCGAATCCTTCTTGCCATAGTGATCAACCATGATGGAGTGGTCCACCACCAGATCTACCGGCACCAGCGGTTCGATCTTCTTGGGGTTCTTGCCCAGCTTGGCGGCCACGCTGCGCATGGCGGCCAGGTCGGCCAGCAACGGCACCCCGGTGAAATCCTGCAGCACCACGCGCGAGACCACAAACGGAATCTCATCCTTGCGCGCAGCCTGGGGCGCCCAGTGGGCCAGCTGCCGCACATGCTCGGCCGTGACCTTGCGTCCATCGCAGTTGCGCAGCACCGATTCGAGCACGATGCGGATCGACACCGGCAGGCGGTTGATCTGCGGAAACTCCTTGGCCAGCGCGGGCAACGAATAGAACTGCCCCGTTTTTCCGGACGCAGTCTTGAAGTTCTTCAGCGTGGATGCAAAAGCGTGGCGGGCGGGCTTGAACGATGAGGCCATGGCGAACTCCTGTAAGAGACAACAGGGCCTATTCTGGCAGTCCCATATGGCGGTGCAATGGTGGGGTCATGCGCAGCGTTGAAATACTGCTGTTGTGGGTGGATATGGGACGCAGGATTCAACCCCACGCCGGGCCAGCATCCGCATTACCCCACTACTGCCATGGTGCATGGCATTTCTGCGGCGGAGATAGGCGACACCCTGGAAACAGCACCAAATAGCACGCTTGTGCCATTTCATTCCGCGTGGAAACGGTGCCCGTCATGGCGGACAGACAAATGCCTGGCGGGATAATGCCCCATTGCGGTCATACGGGCGGCGGCGGGCGGCGATTCATCTGGATCACGATGGTATTGGGAAAACGCCAACATCACCGGGCATGAACTGGCTGAGGAATCATGCTTTTGAGACCATGATTCACCGCCCAATATCTGGCAAGCTCTGTAACACGAACGCCGAGACAGGACACAATCATGCCGGCATGGTGATCCGATGAATGCACCATCAAAAAAGTCCGCTAATGCGGACTTTTTTGATGGCTGATGCGCAGCGTGGGTTAAATGGCGAACTTCTCACGGCTCTCGTTCTGAATCCACTTTGGTGGTTTACCGCGGCCGGTCCAGGTCTGTCCCGTGGCGGGGTTGCGGTATTTGGGGGCCACCTTCGAGCCAGCGCTGGCACTGCGCGCCCGGCCAGCGGGAAATACATCCTGGGCGGTCAGGCCAAACTCCGCGACCAGCGCACGAACCTGTGCAACTGCTTCGGAAAGCTCATTGCGCCGGGCTTCGTTGATCTTCTGCTCAAGGGCTTCACGCTGCTTCAGGAGTTCTTTGTAGCTGGACATGGTGTGTAATTAAAAGTAATTGCAAAGGAACTTGCATTATAGGAATAATGCGCGCGTTGTGCACGCCGCCGCGTATTAGCAGCCAAATCCACCCCTGATTTTCAGGCGCGGGCGCTACGCCCAATATTCAAACTTGCCCAACCTGGGGGTCTGGCCGCGCGAGCACCTTGTCAATGCGCTTGCCATCCAGATCCAGGATTTCGAATATCCACCCCGCACAGGCAATACGCTCGGCCACTGCGGGCAAATGGCCGGATTCGGCCATCAACAGGCCCGCAAGCGTGTTATAGCGTCCACGGTCTTCTTCGGGTAAATCCCGAATTTCGAGCCGAGCCTTCAGTTCGGTCACGGGCATCAAACCATCGAGCAGCCAGGTGCCATCGTCACGCTGGGTGGCCCAGGCATCGGCCGATGCGCCCGGCTGCAATTCCCCGGTAATGGCTTCCAGCAAATCGCGCGGGGTCATGATGCCCTGCACCACGCCATATTCATCCACCACGAATACCATGCGCCCAGACCGCGCACGGAACTGCTCCAGCAATTCCATCCCGCTCAGGGTTTCGGGCAGGAAGGCTGCCGGCTGCGCATACGACTCCACGCTGCCGGGCGCCTCGGGGCCCAGTTCCAGCATGCGCGCCACGCTGATCACGCCCACCACTTCATCGAGCGAGCCGCGACACACGGGGTACCAGGAATGGGCGCCACGGTCGCCGCCAGAACCCGCCATGCGCAGGCCCTCGAGCACCGAGAGATCCGCATCGAGCCAATGCACGTCGGTGCGCGGCACCATCAGTGACGTCAGCGGCCGGTCGTCAAGACGAAACACGTTCTGCACCATCTGGTGCTCGTGGTGCTCGATCACACCGGCATCACGCCCTTCTTCCAGGCTGGCGGCAATTTCCTCTTCGGTGACCATCCGGCCTGCGTCGTTGTCCACCCGCAGCAGCTTGAGCACCCCCTGGGTAGACAGCGACAGCAGACGCACGAAGGGCTTGGCCCCCTGGGCCACCCAGGTCATGGGGCGCGCCACGAACCGGGCGACAGCCTCCGGATACAGCTGGCCAATGCGCTTGGGCACCAGCTCGCCAAAAACAATCGTGATGAAGGTGATGATCGTGACCACGATGGCCGTGGCGCTCACGCTGGCCGCACCTTCGGGCACGCCCAGGGTCTGCAGCCACAAGCCCAGGTCGCTGCTGAAAGCGGCTTCGCCAATGATGCCGTTGAGCATGCCGATGGATGTGATGCCCACTTGCACCGACGACAGGAACTGCGTGGGATTGTCGAGTAAGGTCAGGGCAGCCTGCGCACCCTTGTCGCCACCCTCCGCCATGGCAACCAGCCGGGATTTGCGGCTGGACGCCAAGGCAAGTTCTGACATTGCGAACACGCCATTGAGCAGTGTCAGCAGCGCGATCAGCAGAAAATCCATGAATCAAAAGGTAAGAAGAACACCATGGCACTTTACTGTATTGGCGATATACAGGGCTGCGACAGCGCATTGGCGCGCCTGCTCGACCTGATCGGCTTTTCTGCAAGCCGCGATACCGTCTATCTTCTGGGCGACCTCGTCAACCGGGGTCCGGACTCCGATGCCGTGCTGCGCCGCTGCATGGCGCACGGCGATGCCCTGCGCCCCCTGCTGGGCAATCATGACCTGCACCTGCTCGCAGCCGCCCATGGCGCCCGCCCGCCGTCGCGGCGCGACACGCTGGCCAGCGTGCTCAATGCGCCAGACCGCGATGCGCTGCTGCAATGGCTACGCCTGCAGCCGCTGGCCCGCCAGCATGTGCACGGCGGACAAGCTTTGCTGATGGTGCATGCCGGCGTGCTGCCTTCCTGGACTGCGGCCGAAATCCTGGATCTGGCCGACGAAGTGCACCGTGTTTTGCGGGGCGCCGATCTGCCCGCCTTCCTGCAGCAGATGTATGGCAACACGCCGGACCACTGGGACGATTCACTGACCGGACCGGACCGCCTGCGCGTGGTCGTGAATGCGCTTACCCGGCTGCGCTTCTGTTCAGAAAAGGGAGTAATGGATTTCGACAGCACCGAGAGCGCCAGTGCGGCGCCACCCGGCCTTCTGCCCTGGTTTGATGTGCCGGGCCGGCGCACGGCCGGCACGCTGATGGCCTTCGGGCATTGGTCCACACTGGGCTGGCTCAACCGCCGCGATCTGCTCGGGCTGGACACCGGCTGCGTGTGGGGCGGCTGCCTGAGCGCAGTGCGCTTTGGCGGCTCGCTGGACGACCGCGAACTGCTGCAGGTGCACTGCGAACAGGCGCAAGCACCAGGCACCTGAAAAAGTCGTCTTCACCCGGCCCCACGGCCCAGCGCTACCGCCATGCCAGCGGAATACCATGCGCCGCCGTCGCCCGCGACCACCAGCGCATCCACCCCCGGCTGGCGCGCCACCAGCGCCTGCCCGGCCTTGGCGCCCTGCACCATCATCGCAGCGCCCAGCCCATTCACTTGCGCGACGTCACGGGCCAGCAGGCTGACGCCATGCACGCCCACAGTGGGGTATCCCGTGCGGGGATCCAGAATATGGTGCTCGCGCTTACCGGCAGCGAAGAAGTAACGCTCGTAATCACCGGAAGATGCCACCACCGCTTGCCCCTGCACAGAAAGCGCGCCCAGCAGCCGCTCGGGCGCACGCGGATCGCGCAGGCCCACGCGCCACGGGCGACCCTGCAGTTGCCCCACCACCAACACATCGCCACCGCCGTTGATGAGTGCGTTGCTCACGCCCTGCTGGCGCAAAACGCGCATGCCGGCTTCGAGGATCGGCAGCTTGGCGATACCCCCCAGATCCAGGGCCATGTCATGGCGGGTGAGATAGGCCGTACCCGCCGACTCATTAAGCACGAGCCGCCGCGCATCCACCAACTGCCGCTGTCTGGCCACCAGGCTGGCTGGAGGCACTGTGTGTTGGCCTGCTTCAAAGCTCCACCCCTTGAGGGAACCCACCGTGATGTCGAATGCACCATCGCTGAGCCGGAACATCTGTTGCGCCGTTTTCAGTACAGCCATCACTTCTGCCGGGACAGCCACTGGCTGGATACCGGCAGCACGGCTGATGCGGCTGACTGCGCTGTCAGGCTGGTAGCGACTGAAAAGCGCTTCCAGCCGCGCCATTTCTGCATAGGCTTTATCGATGGCACGACGCAGAACGGACCCGTCTTCACCATCGGCCACGATATCGACCTGCGTGCCCATCAAGGCACGCGATGCACGTTGCGGCGCCCGGGAAACCGGGGCCGCCGAGGCCCACGACACGCATCCCAGCAAGGGCAGTGCCATGGCCATCCGGCGCCTGGTCGGGCTGAACACCGTCGATTCAGCGGATTTCATGGCACGTCGCCATCAAATGGACTGATCGGCCATGAAGTCCACAGCGGCCTTCACTTCGTCGTCGGTCAAGGTGGCGCCGCCGCCGCGCGCCGGCATCATGCCCTTGGCGCCCGTGAAGCCCTCGATTGCATGCTTGTAGAGCGTGTCCTTGCCCTGCGCAATGCGCGGGCCCCAGTCGGCCTTGTCGCCGGGCTTGGGAGCGCCCGCCACGCCGGCGGCATGGCACAGGGCACAGGTTTTTCCGTACACACCCTTGCCGACGGAGTTCTCAGCTACTGGTGCTGGGGCCGCAGGAGCAGGAGCAGGAGCGGGAGCAGGAGCCGCTGCCGGGGCAGGAGCGGGCGCCGGCGCAGCCGCCTCCGTCGATTTCTTGTCGCCGCAGGCGCCGAGCGCCAAAGAGATTGCACCGATGGCAAGCAGGCCAGTTAGTTTTTTCATGGGGATGTTCCTGTACTGAACGTCAATAAAAAGAAGAAAGGAGAAGGTTTTCCAGCGGTCATGAAGGCGCCCTATCCACCAAGGCGCCGCCTTCTGGTGCACCACCAACCGCGCGAATCGCTCACTCGCTCCAAGGCATCCAGTTCTCACTCACACCCAAGGGAACGGCATACCTGGAAAGCATCATAAGCAGGATGCAATGATTCACGCAACATGCGTAATATAGGTCCGAAAGCTTGACAGGACCCTTGGTTTCGGTTGCCAATATATGACCTACATCAATTTGATTCATTTTGAATGAATCTATAGTCAGCGCCATGCACACCTCCCAATCCATGGTCCGAGTCCGCTGGTGGATCCTGGCGTGGTTTTTGATGTCCCTGGGTGTAGCCACCACCTCCCCCATGGTTCAGCCCAGGAAGATGCTGGATGTTGTGTGCTCCACAGGTGGTGCTCTCAAGGTTTTTGCACTCAACGACGACGGGACGGTGGAACCAGATTCAGCCACGCTCAACTGCCCCCAGTGCCTGGTGGGCGGAGCACCTCCCCTTGCCGCTTTTTCGCTGCTGCCAGCCACGGTGGCAGTCACGAATCTTCCCCTGTTTCATCCAACTCCCCGCGCTGTTGCCGCTACGGCAGCGCCGCCACCGGCGCGGGCACCCCCGTTTTTTTCTGAGCCAATCCTAAAGAGGTAAACCATGAGCAACAAGATAGAAGTGAATCCAGAAACCGCCGGCATGGGCCGTCGTCGTTTCATCAATACCGCAGCCCTCGCAGGCCTGACGGCTGGCGTGGCCGCGTGCACCGAAAAGCCGGCCAACGCGCCCGCAACAGCCGCCTCGGGCCCTGCTGCCGCACCTGCTGCCGCCCACACCGACGCGGCCAACGCCACGCACCTCAAACCCGGGGAACTCGACACCTATTACGGTCTCTGGAGCGGCGGCCACAACGGCGACATGCGCGTGCTGGGTCTGCCGTCCGGCCGTGAAATCCACCGCATTCCCTGCTTCGTGCCGGACGCGCTGGTCGGTTGGGGCATCACCAACGAATCCAAGAAAATCATGGGCACCAAGCCCGATGGCAGCCTGCGCTACACGGTGGGCGACACCCACCACACCCACGCCTCATACAAGGACGGCAACTACGACGGTCGCTACGCCTGGATCAACGACAAGATCAACAGCCGCATTGCCCGCATCCGCCTCGACTACTTCATCTGCGACAAGATCACCGAATTGCCCAATGTGCAGGGCTTTCACGGCATCTTCCCGGACAAGGCCGACCCGGTGGATCCCGCCATCAACTACACCACGCGCGTGTTCTGCGGCGCTGAATTCCACATCCCGCTGCCCAACAACGGCAAGGATGTCGACTCCCCCGAAAAATACCGCACCATGTTCACCTGCGTGGACGCCGAAAGCATGGAAGTGCGTTGGCAGGTGCTGATTGACGGCAATTGCGATCTGACTGCCACATCCTATGACGGCAAGCTCGCAGCCACCAACCAGTACAACATCGAAGGCGGCGCGCACTACGAAGACATGATGTCGGCAGAGCGTGATGCCTGTGCGTTCTTCCACATCGCCCGCATCGAAGAAGCCGTGAAAGCCGGCAAGTTCAAGACCTATGGCGACTCCAAGGTGCCCGTGGTCGATGGCACACGCGAAGCCAACAAAGACCCCAAGACCGCGCTGGTCGCTTATGTCAGCACGCCCAAGAACCCGCACGGCGTGAACGCCAGCCCCGACGGCAAGTACTTCATCTGCGCCGGCAAGCTCTCGCCCACCTGCACCGTGATCGAGCTGGCCAAGGTGCTGGACTGGTTCGACGGCAAGTCCGAAAAGCTCGACAACGCCATCGTGGCCGAGGTCGAAGTCGGACTGGGGCCGCTGCACACCGCTTTTGATGGCCGCGGCAACGCCTACACCACGCTGTTCCTCGACAGCCAAGTGGTCAAGTGGAACGTGGAGGCCGCCATCAAGTTCCATGCGGGCGACAAGAACGCCAAGTACGTGGTGGACCGCGCCGATGTGCACTACCAGCCAGGCCACATCAACGCCTCACAGTCCGAAACCAAGGCTGCCGACGGCAAGTACCTGGCCGTGGGTTGCAAGTTCTCCAAGGACCGGTTCCTGCCCGTGGGCCCGCTGCACCCCGAGAACGAACAGCTGTTCGACATCTCGGGCGAAAAGATGGTGATGCTGGCCGACCATCCGGTGCGCGGCGAGCCACATGACTTCATCATTTTCAAGCGCGAACTGGTGCGCCCCAAGCAGGTCTATTCGCACGACGATTTCCCGCTGGCCATCAAGGACCCCAAGGAAAGCGGCGTGTTCCGCAATGGCAAGAAGGTCACGGTCAAGCTCACCTCGCAAGCCCCGGCGTTCAGTCTGCGCGAATTCAAACTGAAGAAGGGCGACGAGGTCACACTGATCCTGACCAACCTGGACAAGATCGAAGACCTGACGCACGGCATCGCCATTCCCAAGTACAACGTGCAATTTGTCGTCAACCCGCTGGAGACCGCCTCGGTCAACTTCGTGGCCGACAAACCTGGCGTGTACTGGATTTATTGCACCAACTTCTGCCATGCTCTTCACCTTGAAATGCGCACGCGCATGATTGTTGAAGGCTGATAGAAGGTTCACTGGGTTGCGCGGCAGCGGTGCTGCGCAACCCGCTCAAGGGAAAGCGTGATGATTTTGCTTCGCCAACGGCTCGCGATCCTCGGGGTCGCTTTTTTTCTGGCACTGGCGCTTTTTGTGCCCAGGGCCCAGGCGGGCGCCTACGAGGCCGAGTTGCCCGCTGACCTGCAAAGCGCCAAGGACATGTGTGCGCTGCTGCCTTGCGCCGATGTCTTTCCGGGCGCCACGCATTTTTCCGAGCGCAAGGGCCAGCCGCCCTACGTAGAGGCTTACGACAACGCCACCGCAGACAAAAAACTGCTGGGCTATGTGATGCTGTCCACCGACATCACCGACACGCCTGCGTATTCAGGCAAGCCCGTGGTGACCCTGATCGGCATGGACAAGACCGGGAAATTTGTCGGTGTCAAGGTTCTCAAGCACTCCGAGCCCATCCTGCTGCTGGGCATCCCCGAATCCGCCTTGCTCAAATTCAACGACCAGTACCTTGGCAAGTCGGTGACCGACAAGATCGAGGTGGGTCAGTCACGCCCCGATGAGAACGTGCTGGGGCTGGACGCCATCTCGGGCGCCACGGTCACCGTGATCGCTCAGAACCAGGTCATGATGGCCTCGGGCTCCGCGGTGGCACGCCAGGTGGGCATTCTTGCCCCCACCGTGCGCGAGCCGGCCCGCTTTGCGGTCGGCGCCAAACGTCTGAGTTGGGCCGAACTGGCAGATCAAGGCCTGGTAAAACGCCTGCGGGTACTGCCAGAACAGGTGGGTCTCGAGCGCAGCCCCGAACCATTCATCGAATTGTGGTTCGGCGACCTGAACCACCCCGACATAGGCAAAAGCGTGCTGGGCGAAAACAGCTGGAACAATCTGCGCCTTCAGCTCAAGGAAGGTGAAAACGCGCTCTTCGTGATCCGCACGGCGGGCAAGGAATCCTTCAAGGGCTCAGGGTTTGTGCGCGGCGGCATCTATGACCGCGTGCAGGTGCGCCAGGGCGCCGACGCTTTCACCTTCCGCGATCTGGATGCCATGAACCTGTATGGCATCGAGGCGGCAGGCGCCCCTTCGTTCAATGAATCGGCGATCTTCATCATCCGTTCACCCGCGTTTTCAGCCGCCTATCCCTGGAAGCTCAGTTTTCTGGGTAACCGCGTGGACCGAGCGACCGGCGCGCGCAGCTTCACCAGCTTCGATACACCTTATTGGCTGCCCGCCACCGCACTGGAAGGCGGCCGCCCCAAGATCGACGAGCCCGATGCCCCGTGGGTGCGCGTCTGGAAATCGCGGGCCGTCGAGATTGCACTCTTTGCCCTGCTGCTGGTCGCTGTCACGGTGGTCTACGCCTATCGCGAGAAACTCACGCGCCTGTCCACCCACAAGAACAAATGGCCCGTCAACGCCTTCAAGTACACGGCCTGGGCGCTGAGCATCGGCTTTGTCGGCTTTGGCGCCATGGCGCAGCCTTCCATTACGCAGGTGCTGACCTGGTTTCACGCATTGTTGTTCCAGTGGACCTGGTCGCTGTTCCTGTCCGACCCGTTCATCTTCCTGTTCTGGATCTTCATCATCGCCACCGTGTTCCTGTTCGGTCGTGGGCTGTTTTGCGGCTGGATGTGTCCGTTTGGCTCGCTCTCCGAAGCCATCTACAAGGTGGCGCGCGTGGTGGGGTTCAAGCGGTTTCAGACGCAGCTGCCGCAAAAATGGCACGACCGCCTGAAGTGGCTCAAGTACGCCATCTTCTTCGGGCTCATCACCGTGTCGATGTTCTCGATGGGGCTGGCCGAGAAGCTTTCGGAAGTCGAGCCGTTCAAGACCACGTTCCTGGTCGGCATCCAGAACCGCGCCTGGCCCTTCGGCCTGTTTGTGGCAGCGATCCTGGGCCTGTCGATCTTCATCGAGCGGCCCTACTGCAAATACCTGTGCCCGCTGGGCGCATCGCTGGCCATGCCCAGCACGTTCCGCTGGTTTGGCTTGAAGCGCAAGCAGGACTGCAACAGCTGCAAGGCCTGTGCGGTGGGCTGCGGCGCACAGGCCATTGATGCCGACGGGCGCATCGACCACCGCGAATGCCTGCACTGCCTTGACTGCATGATCCTTTACACCGACACCAAGGGCTGCCCACCCCTGGCCAAGGAGCGCAAGCGCCGCGAGAAAGACGGCCTCGAGATCACGCCGATTGGCGACAACGGCTATTTCATCCCGATCCACCCGGCCGCCAGCTTCACCGAGCAGATCAGCGCCAAGGCAGCACAAGGCCCCGATCCGCGCATGCCCACGGCGCCTGCACACCCCATCCACAAGGCTGGCGCGCACGGCCTGCGCTGGCTGTGGCTGGAGCTGGTAGACCACCTGTGGCCCTGGAGCCGCGAGGGCTGGGCTTCACGCAAGGCGCTGCAGATCGCAGGCTTTTCGCTGGCCGTGGCCGCGAGTGTGGCCTGGGTCATGACCGCCATGGGCACGTTGTCGTCGGGCGCCATCATCGGCTGGTGGTTTGGCTGGAGCGTGTACGAGGTGCTGATCCGCCTGTCGGGCAAACGCTATGTGAAAGACGGCCCCTGGTGGCGCGACCGGTTCCGCGTGGCGGGCGTGATGGACATGATGAGCTATGTGGGCTTCAAGAACCTGCTGATTGGCGCCGCGCTGTTCCTTGCACTCAAGGCCATGGGCTGGATGGTGCTGTGAGAGGCCACCTGGCGTTCGCAGTGACCGCAGCCCTCGCCTTGCTGGGCAACCCATTGTGGGCGGCTACGGTGCAAGTTCGCCCAGGGCAGGATCTTCAGGCCGCCATCATTGCGGCCGCGCCCGGCGATGTGGTGGAAGTGCAACGCGGTTTCTACCGCGTGAACCTGCGCATCGACAAGGCCCTCACCTTGCGCGGCGTGGACCGCCCCACGCTCAGCGGCGGGCAGACCGGCGACACCATCCGCGTCACGGCGCCCGATGTCGTCATCGAGGGGCTGATCGTGCGCGATTCGGGCACCAGTCTCAAGGACCAGAACGCCGGCATCTACCTCTACCCTGGCGCGCACCGGGCCGTGGTGCGCCACAACGACCTCACCTACAACCTGTTCGGCCTGTGGATCGAGAAGGCCAACGACGTGCAGGTGCTTTCCAACATCATCACGGGGCTGCGCGACGTCAATTCGTCGCAGCGCGGCAATGGCGTGCAGCTGTACAACACCAAGGGCGCACGCATCGAAGGCAACCACATCAGCTTCGTGCGCGACGCCCTGTATGTCGATGTGTCGCACCACGCGGTATTTCGTGGCAACCGACTGCACCACAGCCGCTACGGCACGCACTACATGAATTCCTACTACAACCTGTGGGAAGACAATGACACCTACCTCAACCGGGGTGGCCTGGCGCTCATGGAGGTGCGCGACCAGGTGGTGCGCAACAACCGCGCCTGGGGCAACTCGGACCACGGCATCATGCTGCGCACCATGCAGGATTCGGTGATCGAGAACAATGTCGTGGCAGACAACGGGCGCGGCTTCTTCATCTACGACGTCGAATACGTCAAGCTGCGCAACAACCTGGTCACCGGCAACTCGGTGGGCGTGCACCTGTCGGCAGGCTCCACCCGCAACGAGGTGGAGGGCAACGACTTTGTCGGCAACCGCGAGCAGGTGCGCTACGTGGGGGCCCGCGACGAACGCTGGGGCACCCAGAGCGGCAACTACTGGAGCAACTACCTGGGCTGGGACCGCGACGGCAATGGCGTGGGCGACGTGCCTTACGAAGCCAACGACATGGTAGACCGCCTCACCTGGCGGCACCCCACCATCAAGCTGCTGCTGGCAAGCCCTGCGGTGCAGGCACTGCGCCTGGTGGGCCAGCAATTTCCCGTGCTGCGCGTCCCTACCGTGGTGGACCCCAAACCCCGCATGCAACCGAGCAACCCCCAACGGAGCCACTGGCGTGACACGCAACCCTCAAAACCCTGATCTCTCCGATCCACCCGCGATCGAAGTGCGGGGCGCACACAAGCACTACGGCGCGCTGCACGCCGTGGACGGCATTGACCTGCGCGTGGAGCGCGGTGAAATCTGTGGCCTCATCGGCCACAACGGTGCGGGCAAGAGCACGCTCTTCAAGTTGATCCTGGGCCTGGTCTCCGCCACGGCCGGCGACATCCGCGTGGGCGGCGCCTCGGTGCAGGGCCACGACTTTCGCGCCGCCCGTCGCCACGTGGGCTACCTGCCCGAGAACGTGGTGCTCTACGACAATCTGAACGGGCTGGAGACACTGCGCTTTTTTGCCCGCCTCAAGGGTGCGCCCCTGAAACAATGCCCCACGCTGCTGGAACGGGTGGGCCTGGCCGACGCGGGCAACCGCGCCGTGCGCGAGTATTCCAAGGGCATGCGCCAGCGACTGGGGTTTGCGCAGGCCCTGCTGGGCGAGCCCCAGGTGCTGCTGCTCGACGAGCCCACCAACGGCCTGGACCCGCAAGCCATCCGCGACTTCTACGCCACGCTGCGCGAGTTGCAAGCGGGTGGCGTGACCATCGTCATCACCTCGCATATCCTGGCCGAGCTGCAGGAACGCGTGGATCGCCTCGCCATCCTCGCTGCCGGCAAACTGCAGGCACTGGGCAGCGTGCAAGCGCTGCGTGAACAGGCGAACATGCCGCTGACCATCAATCTCACGCTGGCTGCGGCGGACCGGCCTGCGGCCCTGCGGGCGCTGGCTGCAGTGCCCGGCATCACCCAGGCGGAAACGCCGGAGGGCCTGCACGTGAACTGCCCACGCGGCAGCAAGATGGCCGTGCTGGGTGCGCTGGCGCCGCTGGGCGCAGCGCTGCAGGACCTGCAGATCCAGGAGCCGTCCCTGGAAGACGTGTACTTCGACCTGCGCAAGGGCTAGCCATGGAATTCCGACAAATCCTCACCATCGCAGGCAAAGAGTTTCGCGACCGCATGCGCAACCGCTGGGTGCTGGCCGTAGCACTCGTGTTCACCGTGTTCTCGTTGGCCATCGCCTACTTCGGTGGCGCACAGCAGGGCACCGTGGGCTTTCGCTCCATCGAGTTCACCATTGCCAGCCTGGTCAGCCTGGTGATCTACCTGATCCCGCTGATCGCACTGCTGCTGGGCTTTGACGCCATCGTGGGCGAGCGCGAGCGCGGCTCGCTCGACCTGCTGCTGTCGCTGCCCATCACGCGGCTGGAGCTGCTGCTCGGCAAATACCTCGGCCTGGCCGCGGCGCTCACTCTGTCTACGCTGGCCGGCTTCGGGCTCGTCGCCGTGCTGTTGTACCGGCAGTTCAGCTGGGCAGGCTTGTTCCACTATGGCGGCTTCATGCTCAGCTCGGTGCTGCTGGGCCTGGCATTCTTGAGCATGGCCGTGCTGCTGTCGGTGCTGGCGCGCGAGCGCACGCGCGCTTCGGGCCTGGCGATTGCCGCCTGGTTCTTCTTTGTGCTGGTGTTTGACCTGCTGCTGCTGGGCGCCCTGGTAGCCACCGGTGGCACCTATGGCGGTGCCACCATGGCTTATCTGCTGCTGCTCAACCCCGCGGACGTGTTCCGTATCCTCAACGTGTTTTCGCTGGAAGACGTGCGCACCCTGTACGGCCTCACCACCATCGTCCCCGCCCCCTTGGCCAAGCCCTGGCTGATGGGCGCCGTGATGGTCGGCTGGATCGTGGTGCCACTGGGCCTGGCAAGCTGGAGATTCAAACCATGACCTCATACCTGTGTACCTGCCGTCGCCACGCCGATGCCGGCGCCATCAACGGCGTGCGTCGCCGGTTGCTGGGCCGGGCCGCCCTGGCATCGCTGGGCGCGCTGGGACTTACTGCGCTGTCTGGCTGCTCGGACCCTTCCAGCACCGCGCAGGCGCTGGCCCCGGTGGAAATCGACCGCTCCACCAGCTGCGAGCTCGACGGCATGCTGCTGGCCGACTACCCCGGTCCCAAGGCGCAAGTGCACTTCGCCGGGCAAAGCCAGCCCTCGTTTTTCTGCGACACGGTCGAGTTGTTCAGCACGCTGCTGGCGGGCGAACAGGTGCGTACCGTGCGGGCCGTGTATGTGCAGGACATGGGCCAGGCCGACTGGAACGCGCCGCGCGGCCACTGGATTGACGCCAAGACCGCCGTGTATGTGGTGGGCGGCAAGCGCCACGGCTCCATGGGCCCCACCATCGGCAGTTTTGCGCAGGAGACCGACGCAAAGAAGTTCGCCGCCGAATACGGCGGCAAGGTGCTGCGCTTTGCCGAGATCACGGCCGACATGGTGGACCTGAGCGGCGGTGCCCTGCACGACACCCGCATGTAAGCCCATGCGCCTGCTGCAAACGCCACACACCCGACGTCAGGCGCTGTTCGCCGGGCTGGCAGGGGTGGGCGCGCTGGCGGGCGCAGCAACGTGGAAGTTCCATTCATCGGACGCAGGCCATGGTGCGGCCGGGCGAGTCCTGCCCGAGGATGTGTGCGTGGTGGCGCTCCCCACACCTTTCGACCCCGCTGCTGGTCAGCGCCTGGAAGCGCCACGGGCCATCCCGGTGGATGCACGCTGCCCGGTGTGCGGCATGTACCCGGCACAGTCACCCGAATGGGCGGCCCAGGCCATCTTCGCCAACGGCGATGCGCATTTTTTTGACTCCCCGCTGAGCCTGTTCCAGTATCTGGCCAACGTGGGGCAGTACAGCGCCGGGCGCACGGCGCAGGAGCTGGTGGCCCGCTATGTCACCGACACCGAAACGAGCGAATGGATTGCGGCCCAGACAGCAATGTATGTGGAAGGCTCGTCCGCGCGCGGGCCGATGCGTGCAGGCAACCTGCCCGCATTCGCCTCGGCCGGAGCAGCGCAGCGCTATAGCGGGCGGCGGGGCGGGCGCGTGATCGCGTTCGACGGTGTCGATGCCACCCTGCTGGAGCGGCTTGCGCCCGGGCGAAGTGCAGCGCACCGCACGCACCCATCCACGCAGAACAGTATCTTTTGATAGCAGCTTGCGCTTGCTGCATAAGGGCTAGCAGCCATTGTGGTTCATAAAGAAAAGACCGGCTTGGCGGTGCCATCCAGGCCTGCACCGCCGCCGCTCTGTCAGCGAATCACTGGTCCGAGGTTTCCGGCTGCACGGCCTTGAACAGGGCTGCCACCTTGCGCTTGGGCTTGATGTTGGCTGACACGCTGCTGCGCGCGGGCGACTTGGCTGCGGCCTCCCAGGCGGGAGCGGTTTCGACGCTGCTCGCTTCATACGGCTTTTCGAAGAACGGATCGCGCGAGGCCACCGCAGGACGAAAGCCCCGGTAGTTTTCACGCGGTTCCCGGTGTTCCCTGTGTTCCCGGCGCTCACTGCGCTCGCGAAGCGTCGGCGGGGGAATCGCATCGCGCGGGTCGCCCGTTTCACCCGCTTCGCGCCAGGCGCGGCGGCCGTCGTTGATGCGACCACGGGGCTTGTCTTCGTCGTATTCAAGGGCCTCGATATCGAGCTTGGTCTTGAGCAGCTTCTCGATGTCGGCCACCAGACGGGCATCGCTGCCCGACACCAGGGTGACGGCGAGGCCCGAGGCGCCGGCGCGGCCGGTGCGGCCAATGCGGTGCACGTAGTCTTCGGCGTTGAACGGAACGTCGAAGTTGAACACGGCCGGCACGTCCTTGATGTCGAGTCCACGGGCCGCCACATCGGTGCACACCAGCAGATCGACCTCGCCTTGCTTGAAAGCGTCCAGGGCTTTGAGCCGCTCGTCCTGGCTCTTGTCACCATGCAGCGCGGTGGTCTTGAGGCCTTCTCGCTCCAGGCTGCGGGCCAGGCGCGCGCAACCGAGCTTGCTGTTTACAAAGATGAACGCCTGCTTGATGCCGCGGGTCTTGAGGACCTGGTGGATGGCACGGCGCTTGTCATCGTCGTTGGCGCTGTAAAAGCGCTGCTCGACCGTGGAGGCTGTTTCGTTCGGGCGGGCCACCTCGATGGTGACCGGGTTTTGCAGGTAGCTGCCGGCCAGGCGCTTGATCTCGGGCGAGAACGTGGCGCTGAACAAGAGCGTGGTGCGCTGCTTGGGCAGGTACGAAAGAATGCGCTGCAGGTCGGGCAGAAAGCCGATGTCCAGCATGCGGTCGGCCTCGTCGAGCACCACGTATTCGACCTGGTTGAGCACCGCGTTCTTGGCCTCGATATGGTCGAGCAGGCGTCCCGGCGTGGCCACCAGCACTTCGACGCCCTTTTTCAGCTCGATGGTCTGGGGCTTCATGTCCATGCCTCCAAACACCACGGTGCTGCGCAGCTTGGTGTATTTGGCATACAGCGCAATCTGCTGTGCCACTTGGTCGGCCAGTTCGCGCGTGGGCAGCAGCACCAAGGCGCGCACCGGGTGGCGTGCGGGCGAGGTGGAACTGCTCTCGTGCTTGAGCAGGCGTTGCAGCAGAGGCAGCGAGAACGCCGCTGTCTTGCCGGTGCCCGTCTGGGCTGCGCCCATGACGTCTTGCCCGGTAAGCACCACCGGAATGGCCTGCTCCTGGATGGGCGTCATGGACTCGTAGCCCATTTCGGCCACGGCGCGCGCCAGCGGCTCGGCCAGCGATAGATTGGAAAAAGAACTTGTCATTTAGCCCGCTATTGTCGCACCGGTGGCAAAAGTGGCGCTATTTTGCGCGTTGCCCCTGCACGACGGGCGCCCAACACCGACGCTGCGCCCCGCCAATAGCTATTATTAATATAGCTGCTAGCGCTTTATCCATAAGCGCCAGCGCCATATTGGCGGTGTTTCGCTTTCGCACCGCGGGCACCCAGGGCGCCGCCGCGGCGCCCCCACGTGGCACCCCAAAATCAGAGATTGCGGCTGGAAAACGTGTCACAGCCCTTGACATTGCCGTTTTGCAGCCCGTTGTTGAACCAGCGCTGGCGCTGGGCGCTGCTGCCGTGGGTAAAGCTTTCTGGCACCACGGCGCCCCCGCTGGAACGTTGCAGGGCATCGTCGCCGATCTTGGCGGCGGCGTTCATGGCCTCTTCGACATCGCCCTGCTCCAGAATCTGGCGCGCATTTTGTGCGTGGTGCGCCCACACGCCGGCAAAACAGTCGGCCTGCAGCTCCAGCCGCACCGACAGGGCGTTGTACTCGGCCTGGCTCACGCGGCCGCGCATCTGGTCCACCTTGGCGCTGATACCCAGCTGATTCTGCACATGGTGGCCCACCTCATGGGCAATGACGTAGGCCTGCGCAAAATCGCCCGGCGCCCCCAGGCGGCTCTTGAGCGTTTCATAAAACCCGAGATCGATGTACACCTTCTGGTCGGCCGGGCAATAAAAGGGCCCCATGGCGGCCTGGCCCGTGCCGCACGCCGTGGGCGTAGCGCCCCGGAACAGCACCAGACGCGGCTGCTGGTAGGTGCCGCCGCCCTGGCGAAACACCGCCTGCCAGACATCCTCGGTGTCAGCCAGCACCGTCGATACAAAGCGTCCCATGGTGTCATCGGCGGGTGGGCGCTGGGCGGGTCCCTGCTGCACCTGTGCCGTGGGCGCGCCGCCGCCGCTGAGCAAACTCAAGATGGTCAGCGGGTTGATGCCCAGTGCCCAGCCACCCAGCAAGGCGATCACGATGGTGCCTATGCCGATGCTGCGCCCCCCGAACACGGGCATCCCGCCACCTCCACTGCGGCGGTCTTCCACATTGTCCGATTCGCGGTTGCCTTCCCATTTCATTGCATGTCTCCAGCGCCCTCCACCGTTGAAGGGCCAAGCCCGCATGTTACGCGCCGTGCAGCGATTCGGGCAGCGAATTACCATGTGACCGTGTGCACCGATGTACTGCCCCAGTGCACCCGCCCCTGCACTTGCCGATTCATTTTTTGCCCCTTTACCGGCACCATGCAGCCCCAGTTCATGATCCACGACCCCCACCCCCTCTCACCGCGCGCAGAACGCGTAATTCTGCTCACCGGGTTCGATCCGTTTGGCAGCGACACGCTCAACCCCAGCTGGCTCATCGCGCAGGCGCTGCATGGCCAGCGCATTGCCGGCCACACCGTGGTGGCAGCGCAGCTGCCCACGGTGTTCGGGCAGTCGCTGCACCGGCTGGCGGCGCTGGTGCAAGCGCATCAGCCCGTGATGACGGTGTGCCTGGGCCAGGCGGGCGGGCGCGGCGCACTGTCGATGGAGCGCATTGGCATCAACATCAACGACGCGCGCATTCCCGACAACACTGGCATGCAGCCCATCGACACGCCGGTGGTGCCCGAAGGGCCTGCCGCCTACTTTGCCAGCCTGCCCATCAAGGCCATGCTGCGTGCCGTGCAGCGCGCGGGCGTGCCCTGCGAGGTCTCACAGACCGCAGGCACCTTTGTCTGCAACCATGTGCTGTATGGGCTGATGCACCTGCTGGCGCAGGGCGCGGGCCCGGCCGGGGCGCGCGGCGGGTTTGTGCATGTGCCCTGGGCCAGCGGCCAGGGCACACCCCACCTGCCGCTGCGCGACATGGTGCGCGGCATCCATGCGGCGCTGTGGGCGGCCGTGCTGGCGCCGCAGGACATTGCCCTGCAGGCGGGCGCCACCCATTAAGCCGCCGGATGGCATGGGCCAATCCCGCGGTGCGGGCTTGTGCGCCCGCGAAGCGGTCCGGCGCTGTGTGTACAGTGCGGGCCATGTCATGTGCACCCTTTTCCGACGCCCCGGGCTCGCTGGATGCGGCGGCCACGGCGGCTCTGCTGCCCTGGTCGGCGCTGGCCGATGAAATCGCCGCCCTGCTGTGGGACAGCACCGTGTCCGTTCCGGCCCGCAGCGTGCTGCCGCTGGCGCAAGGCGGCAGCCTGTTTGTGATGCCCGCCACTGACCGCAGCGTGGCCATGACCAAACTCATCACCTTCACTCCCGGCAACGCAGGCACCGGGCGCCCGTCCATCCAGGGCGATGTGGTGGTGTTCGACATTGCCACGGGCGAGCGCCGGCTGGTGCTGGACGGCCCCACGGTCACCGCCCGCCGCACCGCGGCCGTGTCACTACTGGCGGCCCGCCATCTGGCCCCGGTGCCTCAGGGGCCCTTGCTCATCGTGGGCGCCGGGGTGCAGGGCCGGGCCCATGCCGAGGCGTTTGTAGTGGGGCTGGGGGTGCAAGAGGTGTGGATCGCTTCGCGCAGCGCCGCCAGCGCCGAGGCCCTGGCCGCACAGGTGCACGCCCTGGGTGCGCAAGCACGCGTGGTGGCCGACACCGACGCCGCCCTGCCCCACTGCCCGCTGGTCGCCACCTGCACCCCGGCCCAGGCCGTGGTGCTGTCCGCCACCCCCCGGTCGGACGCCTTTATTGCAGCCGTGGGTGCCTTCACCCCCACCATGGTGGAGCTGGCGCCCGCACTGTGCCAGCATGTGGCGCTGCACGGAACCATCGTGGTGGACACCGGCGATGCCGGCCACGAAGCGGGTGACCTGCTGCAGGCTGGGCTCGACGTGGCCACCATGCCCATGCTGAGGAACGCGGTGTGCGGCCCATGGACCCACGGCACGCGGGCCGGCAAAGGCCCGGTGCTGTTCAAAAGCTGTGGCTGGGCTGGCTGGGATCTGGCCGCCGCGCGGCTGGCCATGCGCCGGGCTGCGGCAGAGCCCCCGATGCCCGCAGCGGCCGAGCGAGTGCCCGCATGAACGTTTTCAAGCGATTCTCCGACCGCGGACTGCGCACGCAGATTGCGCTGGTTTTTGGCGCGCTGGTCGTCGGGCTGGCCGTGCTGCTGTCGCTGGGGTTTGGCGAGTTGCTCAAGCACCGCATCCAGCGCGATGCGGGGGCGTCGCTGCAGGTGGTCGCCGAGAACGCTGGCAAGCTTCTGGCCATCGGGCTGATGCAGCGCAGCCTGGAGGCCGAGGTGCTGGCCGGCGCCGAAATGGTGTGGTCCAAAGGACTTGACTCGCCCGAGGCCCAGCACATGCTCGCGCGCAGCCAGGCGATGCAGCCGACCAATGTCTGGATCGGTGTGGCCGACGCCCAAGGCGTGGTCCGCAACGCGACGGGCGGCTTGCTGGCAGGCCAGAGCGTGGCCGCGCGCCCGTGGTTCCAAAGTGGCTTGCGAGGGGTGCATGTGGGCGATGTGCACGCCGCCAAACTGCTGGAAAAGCTGCTGCCCCCCATGGCGTCCGGCGAGCCCTACCGGTTCGTCGACTTCGCAGCGCCCATCCGCATCGGCCCCACCACCGTGGGCGTGCTGGGCATCCACGGCAGCTGGGAGTGGACGCGCGAGGTGCTGGAAACCCTCACCCCGCCCACATCCGAAAACAGCGCCGTGGAGCTCTTCATCTTCGATCGCCAGGGCCAGATGATTCTAGCCCCCCATGGCCGCGCCAGTGCATTGCAGGCCGCCGGCCAGCGCCTGCCCGCAGGAACCCACGTCAACAACAACCGCGGTGGCGGGCACACACAGAGCGCCGTGGTGCAGTGGCAGGACGGCAAACGCTACCTGACCGCCGCCACGCAGCTGCAGCCCCGCAATGCGGCCAGTGACCTGGGCTGGCGGATCGTGGCGCGCCAGCCGGTCGAACTGGCTTTTGCCGAGGCCGACCACACGGTGCGCCTGGCCCTGCTCATCGGCCTGGCGGCGGCCCTTTTCGCGTCGGTATTGGCGTGGCTTGCAGCACGCCGGCTGAGCGTGGACCTGTATGCGCTGGCCGATGCCGCCAGCGCCGTGGAGGCCGGCCGCCCCGGCAGCGACATTCCGGCCGTGCACAGCAACCGCGAAGTGCGCCAGCTCTCACAGGCACTCGGCCGCATGACCCACCGCCTGCTCGCCGCGCGCGAAGCCATGGAGGAAAAGGTGCGCCTGCGCACGCTGGAGCTGGAGGCCGCGAACCGCGCGCTCGACCTGCAGGCCCGCACCGACGCCCTCACCGGCCTGCTCAACCGGCGCGGGTTTGAATCGCAGATGGCGTTTGCCCTCGCGCTGGCCCGGCGCAGCAGCCGGCCGCTGAGTCTGATCACCGTGGACGTAGACCATTTCAAGCGCGTGAACGACACCTACGGCCACGAGGCTGGCGACGAGGTGTTGCGCCGCCTGGCGCGCACGCTCGAATCGCGGCTGCGCGGCTCGGATGTGGTCGCGCGGCTCGGTGGCGAAGAGTTTGTAGCCCTGCTGCCCGACACCGACCTGGCCGGGGCCCAGGCAATAGCCCAGGCGCTGGTCACCACCATGGCCGATCAGCAGGACCCGGTGGTCGGCACCATCACCGTGAGCGTGGGCGTGGCCACCATGCGCGGACAAGAGAGCGGCGCCGACATCCTGCGCCGCGCAGACCGAGCCCTTTACGAGGCCAAGGGCCAGGGGCGCAACAGGGTCTGCGTGGAAACCTGAGCGGCGGCACCGCCAACACCGCCGTGGCAAGGCGCATGGAGATACGCCGCGCCGTGTCTGCTTTCAGGCCTTGGGCAGCGTGACGCCCACCTGGCCCTGGTATTTGCCGCCCCGGTCCTTGTAGGAGACTTCGCAGACATCGTCCTTGTCGCTCTCGAAAAACAGCACCTGCGCGCAGCCCTCACCGGCGTAGATGCGTGCGGGCAGTGGCGTGGTGTTGGAGAACTCCAGCGTCACATAGCCTTCCCACTCGGGCTCGAAGGGCGTGACGTTGACGATGATGCCGCAGCGTGCATAGGTACTCTTGCCCAGGCAGATGGTGAGCACATTGCGCGGGATGCGGAAGTATTCCACCGTGCGCGCCAGCGCAAAGCTGTTGGGCGGGATGATGCAGCTGTCGCCGTGAAAATCGACAAAGCTCTTTTCGTCGAAATTCTTCGGGTCCACCACCGTGCTGTGGATGTTGGTGAACACCTTGAATTCGGGCGCGCAGCGGATGTCGTAGCCATAGCTGCTGGTGCCGTAGCTGATGATTTTTCGGCCCTCGACCTCGCGCACCTGGCCAGGCTCGAAAGGCTCGATCATGCCGTGCTCGGCCGCCATGCGGCGGATCCATTTGTCGCTTTTGATGCTCATGGTGGAGGGCTCCTCGCCAGTACTATGTTTTTGATAGCTATCAGCGCTTGACCATCAAGCGCAAGAGCCGTATTTTGCTTGAGAAATGACCGATTTTTCCACCAACCGGTCATCGCCCAGCACGATCATGGCGAACAGCAGCTCGTCCAAGCTGTCCGCCTGGGCCGTGCGGCGCGCCAGCAGCGGCGTGGCCTGGGGGTTGAGCACCACAAAGTCGGCCTCGCAACCGGGCTGCAAATTGCCCACCACGCCGGCCAGGCCCAGCGCCCTGGCGGCACCGGCCGTGTGCTGCCACCACAGATGGGCGGGCGACAGGCTCAGGCCGCGCTTGGTCTGACCCTCCCGGCCCACGTAATACGCCGCCATCATGGTGTGAAACGGGCTGAAGCTGGTGCCGCCGCCCACGTCGCTCCCCAGCCCGTAGCCCACGCCCACCCGGTCGGCCTCGGCGTAGTCGAAAAATCCGCTGCCCAGAAACAAATTGCTGGTGGGGCTGATGGCTGCCACCGCGCCAGTGTCGCGCAGCAGGGCGCGGTCTGGTTCGTCCAGGTGGATGCAGTGGGCGTACACGGCGCGCTCGCGCAGCAGGCCGAAGTCGTCGTACACCGACAGGTAGCTGCGCGACGCGGGAAACAGCTCGCGTGCCCAGCGGATTTCATCGAGGTTTTCGGCCACATGCGAATGGATCCACACATCGGGGTAGCGCGCCGCCAGTTCCCCGGCGCCACGCAGTTGCGGGGGCGTGCTGGTGGGCGCAAAGCGCGGCGTGATGGCATAACCGAGGCGGTCCACGCCATGCCAGCGCTGGACGAGGGCCTCGGTGTCGATCAGGCTCTGCTCGGTGTCGTCGCGCACGCCGTCGGGCGAGTGGCGGTCCTGCAGCACCTTGCCGGTGATCAGTCGCATCTGGTGCCGCTGCGCCTCCACGAACAGCGCCTCGGCCGACGCGGGGTGCGAGGTGGCAAACGCCAGCGCCGTGGTCACGCCGTTGCGCAGCAGCTCTGCTATGAAAAACTGAGCTACCTGCGCACTGTATTCGGGCGCTACAAAGCGTTTTTCATGGGGAAAGGTGTAGTTTTCCAGCCAGGGCAGCAGGCCATCGGCAGGCGAGCCGATCACATCGGTCTGCGGAAAGTGGATGTGCATGTCCACAAACCCCGGGGCAATGATGCGGCCCGGCAGGTGCTCGACAGGCCCGCCGCCAAAGCGCGGCGCCAGGTCAGACCAGGCCCCCGCAGCCAGCACCCGCTGGCGCCCTTGGGTATCGGGGCCCACGGCCAGCAGGCCATCGGCGTCATACACGGCCGTGCCGTCGTCGGCAAAGCGCAAAAGGGCGGAGCGAAATACAGGCATGGCTGTTAGCTTAGCGGCAGCCAGCGCTGCCGTGCTCGACCTGTGTCATAAGGATTTGCAATCCATGCGAGAACCAGGCGCGAAGCCGCAGACAGTGCTATCGCACGGCAAGGCGGAGCAACACAGTTATCTCCTGGATTGCGAAGCCGTATCAGCGCGGCAGCTTGCCCTGCACCCCTTCGGCCAGCCAGTTCATCTGCAAAATCTGTGGGTCCGAAAGCGTTTGCCCGGCGGGGATGACCTCATGGCCCTCGTTGTCGCGCACGGGTGACTTGCCCGCGCGGAAGGGGTGCAGCCTGCCGGCACCCACCGCCTTTTGCGCGGCCAGCACCTCCTTTTGCACGGCTGCGGGCACCCGGCTGCCAAAGTCGCCCACGCGGATCATGCCCTCGCGCACGCCGCCCCACACATTGCCGCTTTTCCAGCTGCCGTTTTGCACGGCGCGCACGCGCTCGGTGTAGTAGTTGCCCCATTGGTGGGTGATGGCCACGATCTGCGCATCGGGCCCGGTGCGGCGCATGTCCGAGTGGTAGGCCACGGCCATCTTGCCGCGCTCCTGCGCCGCCGCCATTACTGCGGTAGAGCCGGTGTGAAAGGCGATCACATCCACATCCTGGTTGAACAGTGCCATGGCGGCATCGCGCTCCTTGGGCGGGTCAAACCACACGTTGAGCCACACCACCTTGACCCGGGCCTTCGGGTTCACCGAACGCATGCCCAGGGCAAACGCGTTGATGCCCTGCAGCACCTCGGGGATCGGAAAACCCGCCACAAAGCCGGCCACGCCGGTCTTGCTCATGCGGCCGGCTGCAATGCCCGCCAGGTATCGGCCTTCGTAGTAGCGCGCATTGGCGGTGGCCACATTGGCCGTGGTCTTGTAGCCGGTGATGGACTCGAACTTCACGCCCGGATAGTCCTGCGCCACCTTGAGCGTGGGTTCCATGTAGCCAAAGCTGGGCGTGAAGATGATCTGGTGGCCCGTGGCCGCCAGGTCGCGGATCACGCGTTCGGCATCGGCCCCTTCGGGCACGTTTTCGACAAAGGTGGTTTTCACATGGGCACCCAGCGCAGCCTCGACGGCCTTGCGGCCCTCGTCGTGCTGGCGTGTCCAGCCGGCCTCGGTGACCGGCGTGACATAGACAAAGCCGGCCTTGACCACCTGGAGCGGGGCCGCCTTGGCCGGAGCCTCGGTCTGGGTGGGGGTCTGGGAAAAAACGGGAGAGATCAAACAGGCGCCCGCAAGCGCACTCACACAAGCCGCACGCAGTGCGGTGGCGAGGTTTTTGTACATGGTGTTCCTCTACATGGTCCCGGCGTGCAAAAAGCAAAAGACCGCCGGGACAGCGGTCTTTGCGTGGGATTTTATCAGGCCGGTCTCGTACCCGCCGGCCTGCCCCAGCCAGTTCAGCGCGCCGGAACAATCACCGTGGTGCCACCGGTCTTGCCCGTGCTTCCGGTATTGCCGGTATTGCCCGTGGCGCCCGTTTCACCGGTATAGCCCGTGGCCCCGGTGACACCGGTCGCGCCCGTCGCACCGGTGTAGCCCGTGGCGCCAACATTGCCCGTGTTTCCGGTGTTTCCGGTAGCGCCCGTGTAGCCGGTGCGCCCCTGGGCACCCGTGTCACCGGTGGCACCTTGCGGGCCGGCCGGGCCGGGTGGCAGCGAAAAGCATGCGCTCAAGCCCAGCGACATGAGGGTGGCGGCAATCAGATGTGCATATTTCATGAAAATCTCCTTCGAGGTGGGTAGAGAGAACCACCCACCTGCGTGCGTGCAATCCTCGGAAATGGATCCACGGGCCCGGCAGGCCCGCATCAACCAGGGTTATGAGGCTACGCCCATTGCGGTCTTTGCTCTGTGCGCTACAGCGCATAGGCGAAATGGAGGGTGCTGCGCGCGCTGCACTCGGCATCGCTGTTCGGCAGCGCCCGTCACAACCGCCCCATGACCAGCAGCACGAGCACGACGATCACCACCAGACCCAGCAAACCGCTGGGCCCATAGCCCCAGCTCTTGCTGTGCGGCCATGACGGAATGGCGCCGATCAGCAGCAGGATCAACACAATCAACAGCACGGTTCCGAGGCTCATGAGATTTCTCCTTGGCGCGGTACGGGGCGTACGTTCAATTGGCCGGCGCCGAGGCCGGCGGCATCACGATCACGGTCGTGCCCTCGCCCGGCTTGCCGGTCGCTCCCTGCGCGCCCTGGCTGCCGTCCAGACCCGTCGCACCTGGCGCACCGGGTGGGCCCGCAGGTCCGGGCACCGGCACAGGGACGGCCACCGCAGGCGCGGGCACGGTGACCACGACAGGTTGTTTGTCGCACGCGACCAGGGCCATTGCCGTCAGCAGCGCGGCGGTGAAATGCAGGGTGCTCATGGAATTCCTTTGAAATGCACAAGGGGTGCACGCAAGGCCAAGCGCCCGCGTGAGTCAACTGGCCGGACTTGAATGTGTCCGGACAGTGCCCTGACAGGCTATGCCTTTATCACCCGCATGTCGGTGCGCTAGCGAACACAGCCACGCACCATGGCAGCGACCCACGGGCTGAGCCGGTGGCAGCGGCAGAATGCAGCCAGGCCTGTGCAGCCTTGCCAACGATGCGGCACGGCCGCAGGCAGCCCGCGGCAAAAGCCACACCGCAAACCACCGCACGATCACCCTCAGGAGCCCCGCAATGCCCATGTTTGTCGACACATCCCCTCCCGGCCAATGCATCTTCTGCCGTCTGGTGGCGGGCGAAATTCCATCGGCCCGCGTGTACGAGGATGCGCTGACCATCGCCTTCATGGACATCGGCCAGGTCAACCCCGGCCATGTGCTCGTGGCCACAAAACGCCATGCGGCCACCTTGCTGGACATCACCGCCGACGAGGCGGCGGCCGTCATGCAGACGGCCCAGCGGGTCGCCCGTGCCGTGCAGGCGGTCTTCGACCCACCGGGGCTGACGCTGCTGCAGGCCAATGGCCGCGAGGGCGACCAGACCGTTTTTCACTTTCACCTGCATGTGGTGCCGCGCCATGCAGGCGACGGCATTGCGCTGTCGTGGCCGCGCAAAGACCCAGCGGCCGAGGTGCTGCAGGGTTATGCGCAGCATTTGCGCACCGCCCTGGCTGCAGGCTGACCGTCGTGCGCAGCCCCTAGTCGTGCTCGACGAAGCGCTCGAAGGTTTCCTTCAGGCGGTGCTCCCACACGCGCTTGTCGGCATTGCTGACAAAGCTGGCCTCGAAACTGTTGAATGCCAACTGGTAGGCGTGCCGGGCCGTCATGGCCGTGGCCGCAAACACCTGGGTGAAGTTCTCGTTGATGTAACCGCCAAAGTAGGCCGGGTCGTCCGAGTTGACGGTGGCGCACAGGCCAGCGTCCAGCAACTGGCGCAGGTTGTGGTTCTTCAGGTCGGGAAACACACACAGTTTCTGGTTCGACAGCGGGCACACCGTGAGCGGGATGCGGTCTTGCGCCAGGCGCTGCATCAGGGCGGCGTCGTGCATGGCCTGCACGCCGTGGTCGATGCGCTCGACCTTGAGCGCATCGAGCGCGCTCCAGATGTAGGCGGGCGGCCCCTCTTCGCCCGCATGGGCCACCCGATGCAGGCCCAGCGCGCGGCAGCGGGCAAAGACACGCGCGAATTTTTCCGGCGGATGCCCCAGCTCGCTGCTGTCCAGCCCCACGCCCACGATCTTGTCGAGCAGAGGCTGCGCCTGCTCCAGCGCTTCAAAGGCCGATGCTTCGCTGAGGTGCCGCAAAAAGCACAGGATCAGCGTGGCGCTGATGCCCAGCTCGGAGCGCGCGTCCGCGCAGGCGCGGTGCAGGCCGTTGATCACGGTCTCCATCGCCACCCCGCGGGCGGTGTGGGTCTGCGGGTCGAAGAAGATTTCAGCGTGCGCTACGTTATCCATAGCAGCTCGCGCAAGATAGGCGCGGGCCATATCGTAAAAATCCTGCTCATGCAGCAGAACGCTGGCGCCCGCGTAGTAGATGTCGAGAAAGCTCTGCAGGTTGGTGAAGGCGTAGGCGTGCCGCAAATCCTCCACGCTGGCATAGGGCAGCGACACCCCGTTGCGCTGCGCCAGGGCAAAGATCAGCTCGGGCTCCAGCGAGCCTTCGATGTGGATATGCAGTTCGGCCTTGGGCATGGCGCGCAGCAGCAGCTGCAGACGCTCTGCGGTGACTGGGGGCACTTTAAACATCGGCAGGCTCCAGAGGTAATGCCAAGGTGCAGTGTTTGACCGGGCGAATGGATCAGTTGAACCGACCGCCCAGGCCGAACCGCCCCCGCCCAGCAATGCGACGGCCACCGCCGTGAAGAGGAAAAAGCCCTGCAGCTCAAGGGCCCAGCCGCCAGACTTGCCCAACTGCCCCAGCTGACCCATGTGCGCCAGCAAGATGGCAACAACCATGTTGATGACCACCACCAGCGCCGCCGGACGGGTCCAGAGACCGACGATGAGCAGCAGTGGCGCCAGCACTTCACCGACATAGACCAGGTAACCCAGCACACCCGGCAGGCCATAGCTGGCCACCATGCCGACGATGCCATCAGCACCGGCCGACAGCTTGGCGATGCCATGCAGCAGCATCAGGATGCCCAGTGTCAGGCGAAGAACCAGTTTTCCGAGGTCGTTGGACATTTTTTCAGCTTTTCAATGGTGGCGGTCAGGACAACGTGATGGGGCTTACTTCTTGTCGCCGCCCGGGATCTTGCCTTCCACGCCCTTGACGTAGAAGTTGATGCCACCGAGGAACTTGTCATCGGCCACCACGTCCTTTTCGAGCACAGGCTTGCCGTCCTGGCCCACGATGGGACCCTTCCAGATGCTGAAGCTGCCGTCCTTCAGGCCTGCCTTGATGGACTCGACCTTCGTCTTGGTGTCGGCCGGCACGTCGTCGGCGACGGAGACAATGTCGATCGCGCCTTCTTTCACGCCCCACCAGCTCTGGCCCGTGGTCCAGGTGCCGTCCAGTGCGTCCTTGGTGGCCTTGATGTAGTAGGGGCCCCAGTTGATCACGGCCGAGGCCAGGTGGGCCTTGGGGCCGTAGGCGGTCATGTCGCTGTCCCAGCCGAAGGCGCGCTTGCCCTTTTCCTGGGCGGTCTTGAGCACCGCAGGCGAGTCGGTGTTCTGGAACAGCACGTCGGCGCCGCCATTGATCAGCGAGGTGGCAGCTTCGGTTTCCTTGGGCGGGCTGAACCATTCGTTCACCCAGACCACCTTGGTCTTGATCTTGGGATTGACCGACTGCGCGCCCAACGTGAAGCTGTTGATGTTGCGGATCACTTCCGGAATCGGCACCGAGCCCACCACACCGAGGGTGTTGGTCTTGGTCATGGCACCAGCGATCACGCCAGCCATGTACGCGCCTTCGTAGGTGCGGCTGTCATAGGTGCGCATGTTGTCGGCAGTCTTGTAGCCGGTGGCGTGTTCGAATTTCACGCCCGGGTTGTCGGCCGCCACCTTGAGCATGGACTCCATGTAGCCGAAGGTGGTGCCGAAGATCAGCTTGTTGCCCTGGCCGGCCATGTCGCGCAGCACGCGCTCGGCGTCGGCCGACTCGGGCACGCTTTCGACAAAGCTGGTCACGATCTTGTCGCCGAATTCCTTTTCCAGGGCCTTGCGACCGTTGTCGTGCGCGTAAGACCAGCCGCCATCACCCACGGGGCCAACATAGGCAAATGCGATCTTCAGTGGCTCGGGCTTGGGTGCTGGTGCTTCGGCGGCGGGCGCCGGTGCGGGCGCAGGGGCCGGTGCCGGTTCTTCCTTCTTGCCGCATCCCACGAGCGCGGCAGCTGCCACGGCGGACAGCGCGGCCAGCTTGAGCACAGAGCGTTTCTGGAGATCAGTCATGTAGGTTCCTTAGGAATGAGAAAGCGGGTTGCAACAATGTACGCAAAACTTCAGGCGCCAGGATAGAACGGCTTGCCCAGCGACGCCGGCATGTTCACCCGGATCCACGCCGGATTGCGTGAAATCAGCGCCAGCACCACGATGGTGGCCACGTAAGGCAGCATGCTCAGCAACTGGCTGGCCACCTGCACGCCGGTGGCCTGCAAATGGAACTGGAGCATGGTCACGCCACCAAACAGGTAAGCACCAAGCAATACGCGTGCCGGCCGCCAGGTGGCAAAGGTGGTGAGGGCCAGCGCAATCCAGCCGCGCCCGGCCACCATGCCCTCCACCCACAGCGGCGTGTACACGGTGGAGATATAGGCGCCCGCCAGGCCGCACAGGGCGCCGCCCGCCATCACGGCCGCCAGCCGGATGCGGCGCACCGGGTAGCCCAGCGCATGGGCGGACTCGGGCGACTCGCCCACCGAACGCAGCACCAGCCCAGCGCGCGAGCGGTACAGGAACCATATCAGCCCCGCCACCAGCGCCATGGTGAGGTACACCAAGGGGTGCTGCTGAAACAGCGCGGGCCCGAGCAGCGGCACATCGCCCAGCACGGGAATGGCGTACTTGGGCAGTTCGGGCAGCTTGGCCTGCACATAGCTGATGCCCGCAAAGGCCGAAAACCCCACGCCAAACAGGCTGAGCGCCAAGCCCGTGGCGTACTGGTTGGTGTTGAGCCAGATCACCAGCACGCCAAAGATGGCGGCCAGCAACGCCCCCGCCGCCATGCCAGCGGCAAAGCCCAGCCAGGTGTTGCCGGTGTGCACCACGGTGGCAAAGCCCGCAATGGCGGCACACAGCATCATGCCCTCGGCCCCCAGGTTGACAATGCCGGCCTTTTCGTTGATGAGCAGGCCCAGGGCCGCCAGGGCCAGCACGGTGCCCGCGCTCAGCGTGGCGCCGATCAGCAATGCATACGACTCCATCACTTGCCTCCCTGGTGTGTGCGGCGGGTGCCAGCCCAGCGCACGCGGTAGGCGATCAGCGTGTCGCAGGCCAGCAGCGTGAACAGCAGCAAGCCCTGGAACACGCCGGTGAGCGACTTGGGCAAGCCCAGGCGCGACTGCGCCAGCTCGCCGCCGATATAAAACATGCTCATGAGAATGGCCGAGAACACCATGCCCACCGGGTGCAGCCGCCCCACAAAGGCCACGATGATGGCCGCAAAGCCGTAGCCCGCTGGCACATAGGGCGTGAGCTGACCGATGGGGCCCGCCACCTCCAGCGCACCCGCCAGGCCCGCCGCACCGCCCGAGACCAGCAACGCCGTCCACAGCGCGCGCCGCGAAGAAAAACCGGCATAGCGTGCCGCCGCCGGCGCCAGCCCGCCCACCTGCTGGGCAAAGCCCGCGCGCGTGCGAAACAAAAACACCCACAGTGCGCCCGCGGCCGCCAGCGCCAGCAACAGGCCAATGCTCACCCGCGAGCCCTGCATGAGGCGCGGAATCTGCGTGACCTTCTCGAAGGTCTTGGTCTGCGGAAAGTTGTAGCCCATGGGGTCTTTCCAGGGCCCATAGACCAGGTAGCCCAGCACCAGCGTGGCCACATACACCAGCATCAGGCTGACCAGGATTTCATTGGCATTGAACTTGTCGCGCAGCAGCGCCGTGAGGCCCGCCCAGGCCATGCCCCCCAGCACGCCGGCCAGCAAGATGACGGGCACGATCCAGGGGCCCGTGGTCTTGTCGGCCAGCAGCGCCACGCCACCGGCCACCACGGCACCAATGACAAACTGGCCCTCGGCGCCAATGTTCCAGACATTGGAGCGAAAGCACACCGCCAGCCCCAGTGCAATCAGCAGCAGCGGCGTGGCCTTGACCATAAGCTCGCCCACCGCGTAGGGCGAGCGCACCGGCTCCCAGAAGAACACCTGCAGGCCGCGCACCGGGTCCTTGCCCAGCGCGGCAAACAGGGCGATGCCGATCAGCACCGTGACGGCCAGGGCCAGCAGCGGCGAGCCATAGCTCCACCAGCGCGACGCCTGCGGGCGCGGTTCAAGTCGGAACATGCTGCGCCCCCTGGTTCAGTTGCGCGAGCTGCTCGCGGTTGCGGGCCAGATGCGCCTGCACGTCGGCATGCCACAGGCCGCTCATCCATTCGCCAATGCGCTCCACCGTGGCGTCGGCGCGGGGCACCGATGGCGACAGGTGCCCCTTGGCCACCACATGCAGGCGGTCACAGATTTCAAACAATTCGTCCAGCTCCTCGCTCACGACCAGCACGGCACAGCCGGCGTCGCGCAGCGCCAGGATTTCGCCGCGAATCTGCGCGGCCGCACCCACGTCCACGCCCCAGGTGGGCTGCGAGACGATGAGCAACGCGGGGTTGGCATCGATCTCGCGCCCCACGATGAACTTCTGCAGATTGCCCCCCGACAGCGACTTGGCTGCCGCGTTGGGGCCGCCCGCCTTCACGTTGAAGCGCTCGATGATGCTCTGGGCGTGCTTTTGCAACGCGCCTACCTTGATCCAGCCACTGCCGCTGACCGAGTTGGTTCGCGTGAGCAGCAGGTTGTGCGCCAGGCCCATGGTGGGCACCGCGCCCCGGCCCAGGCGCTCTTCGGGCACAAAGTGCAGGCCCAGGGCGCGGCGCTGGCCCGGGCCCATGCGGCCCGCATTCTGGCCCGCCACCTGAATACTGGCGGGTTCGGCGCGCTGGTCTTCGCCCGACAGTGCATAGAGCAGCTCTTTTTGCCCGTTGCCCGAAACCCCGGCAATGCCTACCACCTCGCCCGCCTTCACCTCGAACTGGATATCGATCAAGTCCACACCAAACTGGTCGGCGCGCGGCAGCGACAGGCCCTGCACACGCAGCACGGTGGCGCCGGTCTGCACGGCACGGTGCTCCAGCGCGGGCGGCTCGGCGCCGATCATCAGGCGCGACAAGGATGCATTCGACTCTTCGGCCGGATTGCACACGCCCGTCACCTTGCCGCCACGCAAAACGGTGCAGGCGGTGCACAGCGCACGGATTTCGTGCAACTTGTGACTGATGTAGAGGATGCTGCAGCCCTCGGACGCGAGCTTTTTCAGCACCACAAACAGCTTTTCGACCGCCTGGGGCGTCAGCACCGAGGTGGGTTCGTCCAAGATGAGCAGCTTGGGGTGGGTGAGCAGGGCGCGGATGATTTCCACGCGCTGCATTTCGCCCACGGAAAGCGTGTGCACCGGGCGCAGGGGATCGATGCCCAGGCCGTACTCGGCCGCCGTGGCGGTGATGCGCTGGGTGACCTCGGACAGCGTGATGCGCTTGTCCAGACCGAGCCACACGTTCTCGGCCACCGTGAGGGTGTCGAACAGGCTGAAATGCTGGAAAACCATGGCAATGCCCAGCGCCCGCGCCTCCTGCGGGTTGCGCACCTGCACGGCCTGGCCGTTGAAGTGCACGCTGCCTTCGTCGGGCTTGACCGAGCCGTAGATGATCTTCATCAGCGTGGACTTGCCGGCGCCGTTTTCGCCCAGCACGGCATGGATCTCGCCGGGCTGCACCGTCAGCGAGACAGCGCTGTTGGCCACCACGGCCGGGTAGCGCTTGGTAATGCCCACCAGCTGCAGCCGGGGCGGCACTGCGCCGGACATGCCCGAAGAGCCCGGCGGGCGGGAGATGGGGGTGGAACTCATGCAGGCGATTGTCTCTCAGTTTTCATGAACGGCAATTGGATTCAAATGAGGGCCTTGCGCTTGTTCCATATGCGCTAGCAGCTATCTTTTTAGCAGCAAAGCCACCACGAAACGGTGCCTGTGCGCCTGCCACGGCACGCCCTTCATCTGGCGTGGAAATTGCGGTGCTTGCCCGGGCGGCATAAGCTTGCACTGGCGCCTTGGCCCGGTGCGCACTGGTGCGCTGCACCCCAACAACCTGTTTACGATCTCCGCGCATCGACGTGGCATTTTTCCTATGACAACCCGACCCCTGCAATTTCTGCGCCGCGGCCAACCGGTGGCGCTGGGCAATGTACCACCCGACCGCACGCTGCTGCAGGTGCTGCGCGAGGACCTGGGCTGCACCGGCACCAAGGAGGGCTGCGGCGAGGGCGACTGCGGCGCATGCACCGTGGTGCTGGGCGAGGCACGCGATGGCAAGGTGCATTACAGCGCCGTGAACAGCTGCATCCGCCTGGCGCATTCGATCGACGGCATGGCGCTGTGGACAGTGGAGGACCTGACCGCAGACCCGCTGATTCAGCCGGTAGAGCTACTCCACAAACCGTCGCGAGCGGACGGCGGGCTAGGCGCACGGAGCGCAGGAACCGGAATGGACATGCAGGTCCATGAGGATTCCGAGCACCGCGCAACGACGCCCCCCGTTCGCGCAGTAGGTTTGCATCCTGTTCAGGAGGCCATGGTGCAGTGCCACGGCTCCCAGTGCGGCTTTTGCACCCCAGGCTTCGTGATGAGCCTGTTCGGCATGTACCAGAAGTACATTGCCCCCACGCTCCCCACTGCGTGCGGTACGCTGCCCCCCGAGGGGGGCCTCGCGCCTCGGGGCGGCCCGTCGGCGCTCGACCATGTTTGCCACGGCCAGCCCATCACCCGCGAACTGGCGCAGGAAGAGCTCTCTGGCAACCTGTGCCGCTGCACCGGCTACCGCCCCATTCTGGATGCGGCGCAGCACATGGCAGCGCTGCCGGCCATGGCCGTCAACGAAGCCGATTTGCTACAAAAACTAGAGCTTCTAGCGCATACCAAACAGGCGCCAGAGGCCGATTCTTCCTATATTTCCCCCACCACACTGCCCGCCCTGCTGGCCGCCCGGGCCGCGCACCCCGGCGCCCAGGTCGTGGCTGGTTGCACCGATGTGGGGCTGTGGGTGACCAAGCTGCACAAGCAATACGCACAGGTTCTGGACGTGACGCGCGCGGCCGAGTTGCGCGCGGTGCAGCAGGACGCGCACCACATACACATCGGCGCAGCGGTCACGCTGACCGACGCCTTTGCCGCCCTCGCCGCGCAATGGCCGCAGCTGCACCGTTTCGTCACCCGCTTTGCCGGGCTGCCCGTGCGCAACGCGGGCACGCTGGGCGGCAACGTGGCCAACGGCTCGCCCATTGGCGATTCGATGCCGCTCTTGATCGCGCTGCGCGCCCAGGTGGTGCTGGCCAGCACACGCGGCGAGCGCACCCTCGCGCTGGAAAACATGTACACCGGCTACCGACAAAACGTGATGGCGCCGGACGAACTGCTGGTGCGCACCGTGGTGCCCAGGCCAGGGGTTACCGAAGTGCTGCGCGCGTACAAAATTTCAAAGCGTTTTGATGACGACATCTCGGCCGTCTGCCTGGTCATCAACCTGGATATCGAAGCCAACATGGTGCGCCGCGCCAGCATCGGCGCGGGCGGTGTGGCGGCCACCCCGGCCCGCGCACGCCAGACCGAAGCCGCACTGACCGGTCAGCCGTGGAACAACGACACCATTGCCCGCGCCGCGCAAGTGCTGCAAGGCGAGTTCAACCCCATCTCGGACATGCGCGCCAGCGGCGCCTACCGCCGCACGGTGCTGGCCAGCCTGCTGCAGCGCTTCTGGCTCGAAAGCCAAGGCGAAGACGCGGTGAGCGTGGAGGACTTGCGCCTGGAGAAAACAGCATGAACCAGCGTGAATCCCTTCCCGTCAGCCGCGACGCCATGGCAAGCCCAGTGGCGGCCACCGCTGACGCACACGCCGCGGCACCTTTGGGCACACCATCCAAGGCCAGTGCCCCCGCCAGCACCCGCGCCATGGGCCAGTCGCACATCCACGAAAGCGCCCGCGCCCAGGTGGCGGGTGCCGCCCACTACATCGACGACCTGCCCGAGGTGAAAGGCACGCTGTACGCGGCGCCCATCCTGTCCACGGTGGCGCATGGCACCTTGAATGGCGTTCATGCTGACGCGGCCCTGGCCCTGCCCGGCGTGCGTGGGGTGGTGCTGGCGGCCGACGTGCCCGGCGCCCCCCTGCTGGCCGCCTTTGCGCACGATGAGCCCGTGTTTGCCGTCGACACGGTGCAGCACATCGGACAGGTCATCGGCCTGGTGGTGGCTGATTCGGTCATGCAGGCGCGCCGCGCCGTACGCGCCGTGATGCTCGACATCACGTCGCTGCCCGCCGTGCTGACGGTGCAGGACGCGCTGAAGGCGCAAAGCTACGTGCAGCCCCCCGTGTTCGTGCGCCGGGGCGACGCCGCCACGGGCCTTGCGCAATCGGCGCACCGTCTGCAAGGCGCGTTCGAGGTGGGTGGGCAAGAGCACTTCTACCTCGAAGGCCAGATCGCCTATGCGTTGCCGCTGGAGCAGAACCAGTGGTCGATCCATTCGAGCACGCAGCACCCCGGCGAAGTGCAGCACTGGGTGGCGCACGCTTTGGGCATCGACAACCACGCCGTGCGCGTTGAATGCCGCCGCATGGGCGGTGGCTTTGGCGGCAAGGAAACGCAGGCCGGCCATTTGGCCGTGTGGGCCGCCGTGGCCGCGAACAAGTTTGGCCGCGCCGTCAAGCTGCGGCTGGACCGGGACGAAGACTTCATGGTCACCGGCAAGCGCCACCCGTTTGCCTATGAATACGACGTGGGCTTTGACGACACCGGCCGCATCACGGGCCTGAAGCTGCAGATGGCCGCCAACTGCGGTTTCAGCGCCGACCTGTCGGGCCCCGTGGCCGACCGGGCCGTGTTCCACGCCGACAACGCCTATTACCTCAGCGACGTAGAAATCGCGTCGTACCGCTGCAAGACGAACACGCAAAGCCACACGGCGTTTCGCGGCTTCGGCGGCCCGCAGGGCGTGATCGTGATCGAGGCCATTCTGGGCGACATCGCCCGGGCGCTCGGCCGCGATGCGCAGGATGTGCGCCTGGCCAACCTGTATGGCAAGAACGCCAGCGAGGGCCGCAACGTCACCCACTACCAGATGACCGTGGAGGACAACATCCTGCACGAGCTGTTGCCACAACTGGAGCGCACATCAGGCTACCGCCAGCGCCAGGCCGAGATTGCCGCGTGGAACGCGCAAAGCCCGGTGCTCAAACGCGGCATCGCCATCACGCCGGTCAAGTTCGGCATCAGCTTCACGGCCACGCTGTTCAACCAGGCGGGCGCGCTGGTGCATGTGTACACCGACGGCAGCGTGCAGGTGAACCACGGCGGCACCGAAATGGGCCAGGGCCTACACACCAAGGTGGCGCAGATCGTGGCCGACGAGCTGGGCGTGCCCCTGCCCCGCGTGCTGGTCACGGCCAGCGACACCAGCAAGGTGCCCAACGCCAGCGCCACTGCGGCCAGCAGCGGCACCGACCTCAATGGCCGTGCCGCGCAGTTTGCGGCCCGCCATGTGCGCGACAACCTGGCCGCATTCGTCTGCGGGCTCGACGGTTGCGGCGCTGGCGCGATCCGGTTTGCCGACGGGCAGGTCATCTCGCCCAAGGCGGTGCGCAGTTTCGAGGCAGTGGTCAAAGACGCCTATGCCAACCGCATCCAGCTGTGGAGCGACGGTTTTTATCGCACGCCCAAGATCCACTATGACAAGGCCACGCTCACCGGGCGGCCGTTTTACTACTTCAGCTACGGGGCGGCCTGCACCGAAGTGGTGATCGACACCCTCACGGGCGAGAACCGGGTGCTCAAGGTGGACATCCTGCACGACGTGGGCCACAGCATCAACCCGGCCATCGACATCGGCCAGATCGAGGGCGGTTTCGTGCAGGGCATGGGCTGGCTCACCACCGAGCAACTGGTGTGGAACGACCAGGGTGCGTTGGCCACCCACGCGCCCAGCACTTACAAGATCCCGGCCACGGGCGACATTCCGGCGCACTTCAAGATCGACCTGTGGCCCGAGGCCAACCGCGAGGACAACGTGGGCGGCAGCAAGGCCGTGGGCGAGCCGCCGTTCATGCTGGCGATCAGCGTGTATGAGGCGCTGCGCAATGCGGTGGCGGCGGGGCGCGGTGGGGCAGGCGCCACGGCACCGGTGGTGTTGACGGCGCCGGCGACGGCGGAGAATGTGCTGCGGGCGTTGGGGCGGGTGAGGGATTGAGGGTTTTTTGTTTGTAGCGCTTGTGTATCAAGCGTGGGCAGCTATTGTTTTTGGAGCTTCGGTTTTCATTCAACCGTTCGGGGTGAGCCTGTCGAAGCCTGGACGATGATCAGGTTTTGAGCCTGAAATCAGGGCGGAGGCCGGGTCTCGCCCCGGCGGGCGAGGTACTTTTCTTTGCTTCGCCAAAGAAACGTACCCAAAAGAAAGGCGACCCTACACGCTGCGTCCCTTCGCTTCGCTGCGGGCAACCTGCGGTGCTCGGTTTTGGCGGGGTCTCGCTAAACTCGCGCCGCTTCGCGTCACTCAAACAGACGCGAGCCCTGATCCGCCAAAACCTGCGCTCCTCGGCGCATCCTGAAGGGAACCCACAGCCGGACATCCCTTCGGGCCATCGCTGCGCTCGGCCCGCTGCGCAGCGCGCGGCGCTTGCGCCCGCGAAATGGGGCCGAGCGCAGCGATGGCCCGTTTGGCTGTTGGGCTGTTTCGGCTGTCCATCCCCATCTGGCTGCGCCTGCGGCGGGGCGGTTGCGGGGTGAACCGCCCCGGTTTTCGTGGAGGCCAGTTGGTTTAAGTCAGGCCACCATCATGGCAGTCTGACTGGCGAGTTGCCGGTAGTAGTTTGCCTCAGCTTCTACAGGCGGGATGTACCCGATGGGTTCGAGCAGCCTGTGATGATTGAACCAGGCCACCCATTCCAGCGTGGCCAGCTCCACGGCCTCCTTGGTCTTCCAGGGGGGCGCGGCGATGTATCAGCTCGGCCTTGTAGAGCCCGTTGATCGTCTCGGCCAGCGCGTTGTCATAGCTGTCACCCTTGCTGCCCACCGAGGGCTCTATGCCCGCCTCGGCCAGGCGTTCGCTGTACCGGATGCTGACGTATTGCGAGCCGCGATCCGAGTGATGGACCAGGCTGCTGCCCTGCTCGGGTTGGCGTGCGTACAACGCCTGCTCCAGCGCATCGAGCACGAAGTCCGTTCGCATCGAACTGCTGACTCGCCAACCAACGATGCGACGGGCAAACACGTCGATGACGAAGGCCACGTACAGCCAGCCCTGCCAGGTCGAGACATAGGTGAAGTCGCTGACCCATAACTGGTTCGGCCGCTCGGCCCGGAACTGCCGGTTGACCCGGTCCAGCGGGCATGGCGCCTTGGCATCACCGACAGTTGTGCGCACGACCTTGCCACGCATCACGCCGCGCAGCCCCAGCTTGCGCATCAATCGCTCGACCGTGCAGCGAGCCACGACAACACCTTCGCGCCCCAGTTGGCGCCACACCTTGGCAGCGCCGTAGACCTGCATGTTGGCCTGCCAAACGCGTTGAATCTGCGGCACTAACTGCTCATCGCGCAGAGCCCGCTCACAACGCCTGTGGGGCTCGCGCAGCAGCGCAGCATGTCTTCGATAAGCCGACGGGGCAATCTGCAAGACCTTGCAGAGCGGCTCGACCCCGAAGGTATCGCGATGCTTGTCAATGAAGTCCTTCAGGACTTGAGTCGGCGGTCGAGCTCCGCCTGGGCGAAAAACGCGCTGGCCAGCTTCAGTATCTCGTTGGCCCGGCGCAACTCCTTGACCTCGCGCTCCAGATCCTTGACCCGCTGCGCCTCGCTAGTGGTGACGCCTTCGCGCACGCCTGTATCGACTTCGACACGCTTGACCCATTCATGCAGCGTTTGCGGCACGCAGCCAATCTTGGGGGCGATGGATTCAATGGCAGCCCATAACGATGGGTACTCCCCCCGGTGCTCCTGCACTAATCTCACCGCACGTTCACGGACTTCGGGTGAGAACTTGTTTGACTTCTTCATGGCTCAATCCTCTCAGAGAAAAGAGCCTCCTCAAAAACCGGGGCGGTTCAGTACTGCCGCAGCAATCCATTGGTGTTTTCGTTGGAGCCCCGCTGCCAGGGGCTGTAGGGGTCACAGAAGTACACCTTCATGCCCGTGTTCTCGGTGAGCTTGGCATGCTCTGCCATCTCACTGCCACGGTCATAGGTCAGGCTCTGGCGCATCGGGCTGGCAATGCCATTGAGCTTGTCGCTGAAGGCCTGCAGTACATGTGCCGCTGTCGCCGGGTTGGGGTGCGGCAGCTTGACCAGCACCACCAGGCGGGTCGTGCGCTCGACCAGCGTGCCAATGGCACTGGCATTGCCTTTGCCCTTGATGAGGTCGCCCTCCCAGTGCCCGGGCAACTGACGATCCTCAATCTCGGGTGGGCGCACATGGATGCTCAGCAGGTCGGTGATCTGTCCACGCCGATCCTCGCCCTTGGAGCGCGGCCAGCGCTTGGCGCGGGCCATGCGCAAGCAGGCCACCAGCTCCTTCTTGAGCTCTCCGCGGGGCTGGGCGTAGATGCAGGTGTAGATGCTCTCGTGGGACACTTGTTTGCGCTTGTTGTCAGGGTGCAGTTTCTTCAACTGCCCAGCGATTTGCTGGGGAGACCAGTGCCGGAGCAGATAGTCGCGAACGATCTTGAACAAAGGTCCATCGCGGTGCAGTTTGGGCTGGGGACGGGCAAAGCATCTGCGCCTGTCGCTGCGTTGCTGGGCGAACTTGGAGGTGTAGGCCTTGGCGCCCGCATTGCGTTGGCATTCCCGGCTGATGGTGCTCTTGCAGCGCCCCAAGGCCCGCGCTATGGCGCTGAGGCTTTGCTTTTGCTGCAGCCCCAAGGCTATCGCATGGCGTTCGCTCTGGCTCAAATGCTGGTAGTTCTTCTTTGTCATCTTGACCTCAATTCTCGGTGTTGCACTTCGGAACTGAGGCCGCCAAGCGCCACAACCCAAAAACATCAAATATAAAAAAACACGCCCCAGCAAGCAGGCTGAAAACCCACCCCCTACACCGGCCCCAACGGCATCCGCCCCGAGGCCGCAGCCTGGCTGGCATGGCGCGTCTCCACCCGGTTGCGCCCCGCTCGCTTGGCGTCGTAGCAGGCCATGTCGGCCGCATACAGCACCGACGGCACATCCTGCAGGCTGGCATCGAGCACCACCAGGCCAATGCTCACGCCCAGCGTGAAGCTGCGGCCCTGGTACGAAGGCTCCCAGGCCTGCACGGCGGCACGCAACTGCTCGGCCACCACCTGCCCCCGCGTGAGCGAGCAACCCGGCAGCACCACGGCAAACTCGTCGCCGCCCAGCCGAGCGGCCCAGCCGATCTGGCGCACCTGCGACTCCACCAGTCGCGCCACATGGCGCAGCACGTCGTCCCCGGCATCATGGCCGGCGACATCGTTGACCACGGTGAAATGGTCCAGGTCCAGGAACAGCATCACGCCGTCGCCCTCGGACCCGGCCGCGGCGGCATCCACGGTTGCCGTGCCGGGCGTGCGCGCCCGCGCCGAACGCTCGGCCAGCAGCACGCCCATGCGCTGGACAAACGCATCCCGGTTGCACAGCTGCGTGAGCGGGTCGTGGACAGCGGCCCAGTCCTGCTGTTGCTGCGCTTCGCGCGCAGCAGTCATGTCCTCCAGAATCCAGACGGTGCCGCCCGCCATGTCATCGGCCCGCACCCCCCGGCCCTGCACCCGTGCCCAGACGGGGCTGCCATCCTTGCGCATGAAGCACACATCCTCGTCAAACGCGCCATGGGCCCGGAATGCGTCCTGCACCCGCTCGCCCAGCCGCTGGTAGTCTGCGTCCGACGCATAGAGGGTGCGTGCCGGGCGGCCGTGCAGCTCCTCGTCGCAGTAGCCAAGCATCTGGCAGGCCTGCCGCCCCACCACTTCGAGAATGCCCTGGCGAGTGATCACGATACCCACGGAGGCGTTGTCGAGAATGGCCTGCAACTGCCCCTCCAGCTGGGCGCGCTGCTGGTGCTGCTGCGCGCTTTGCTGCACCTGCCCCTCAAACACCTTGACCAACGCCCCCACCTCGCCCGTGGCGCGGGGCCACTGGATGGCGTCGCTGCGCACCCCATGCGCCAGTTGCAGCGCACTGTGGCACAGCCGTTCCAGCGGCTGCGCCATCCACACCATGAACGCCGCCAGCAGGGCCATGCTGGCGGCCATCACCGCGGCGGCAAGCCACCAGGCGTTGCGCTGCGCACCTTCGAGGGGCGCCATCATGGCGCGCGAATCACTCACACGGGCCACCAGCCACTGAGGCAGCGGCATTCCGGCCATGCTCACGATATGCGCCGGCTGCACCACGGTGGTGCCACGCCCGGCCACGGGCTGCGCCTGCTGCAGCCACCGGGCGTAAACCGGCCCCAGCCCGGCTTCGTCGCGCACGTTGCCCAGCAGACGCAGGGGATCGGGATGCGACAGGATGGTGCCTTCGCGGGTGAAGACGATCAGGCGTGAATCATCCCGCGCCGGCAACGTCATGGACGGCGGCAGCAATCCTTGCGAATGCAGCTTGAGCGCCCCGGCCACCACCCCCAGAACCGGACCATCCTCGCGGCGCAGCGGCATGGTGAACATGACGCGCGCCTCGGCGGTGCGCCCTCCCACCAGCTCGGACACCAGGGGCTTGCCACCACTGAGCGTGCGCCGCAGGGCATCGCGCTCGGCGGGGTCCAGGTTGGCCGCATCTTCCAGCCGCCCGGAATGCAGGTTGACACGCAGCTCCCCATCCGGGCGGGCCACCTGCATCGAATCAAAAAACTGCACGGCCGGCAGGCCCTGACGCAACAGCCATTCCAGCGACGATGGCGAATTGAGCATTTCCGGCGTGATGCCCTCGGCCACGGTGCGCAGCACTTTCTGGCTTTGCTCGATCTTGCTGGCCAGCAGGCGCGCCATCACCTCGACCTCTTCGGTCTGCTGGCCCACCACGCGGCGGATGGCCTCGCGTTCCGAGGCACGCGAAGCCAGCCACGCAGACAACACCCCCGACACGGCCACGGCCAGCATGGCCACGAGCATCAGGCGCAGCACCAGCGATCCGGGCGGCCACCAGGTGGGCGACGACTCCGCCTGCGCCTGTGCGTGCGCCAACGGGGTCATCGGCACCCCGCGCGCGACAGGTTCAAGACAGCAAGAAGATCAGGAGGCAACATGGGAGCCGGCTTTGCCAAAGAGTTCTCAGGCAAATATACGCAGCCCCCCGCCCCGGGCGCTTGGGTGGAACCCTCGCTTTAGCCCAAGGAGTAACCCTGAGCCACAGGGTTGCCCGAAGGCTTCAGCAGCCCGCCACGGACTGCAGCGCGTGCGGCTGCGGAAGATTGAGCACGTTGCCAGTGCCGGCAATCAGGCCGTGCTCGCGCAGGTGGCGCAGCACGCGCGAAAAGGTTTCCGGGGCAATGCCCAGTTGCGCGGCGATGAGGCGCTTGCGCTGGTGCAGTGTCACGCTCATGGCGCCGCTGTGGTCGGGCTGGGCGTGGTTGAGCAGCCACTGGGCGCACCGCGCCTCAGCATCCTGCGCGAGCCGGCTCACCGCCAGTTCGGACTGCTGCCGGTACCCGGTGGCCATGTCCCGCAAAATGCCCTGGGCCACGGCAGGCAGCGACGCACATCCGCGCCGGAACTCCTCGATCGGCAGGCGACGCACCTGCACCCGCGTCTCTGTCACCATATCTACCGGAAAAGGTTTTTCCAGCAGCGCGGACGCCGCATCCAGCCAGAAGGGCCCTTCCACCACCCCCAGCTGGTGGCGCATGCGCCCGTCTTCATAGACGCCGCGCAGCACCCGCCCGCTTTCGAGGTGCAGCACCGAAGTCAGGGCCTGATTGCGCCTGCGAAGCACTTCGCCAGCGGCGATCACTTCGATCTGGGCAGGGAGGGAGAAGAATGTGGATGGCAACATGCGGCCCACTTTGCCGTGCGATAGCGCGGCGCGTTTTGAGGAAGATCAAAAGGAAGCCGGGCCCTGCCACGGGCTGCGCCCACCCTCTGCGCCTGGTCAAAAGCACGGAAAACAACATCCGGTTGCGGCATGAGGCATGGAACTTGCAACAAGTTGTTGGGGACACGATCATGGAGCGCGCTATGCACTGTCATGACGGTGTCATGCCCTTTCAGGCCGGGATAACCGGCACTTTCAACCCCTGCAGGAGTTTCAATGAAAAAAAACCTGATCGCCCTGAGCGCCGCGCTGCTGTGTGCCGCCGGGGCCCATGCCCAAAGCTCTGTCCAGCTCACCGGTCTGATGGACGTGTTTGCCGGCTCCATGAAAATGGCGGGCGATGCCAAGAGCAAGTCGGTGGTCGATAGCGGCGGCCTGACCACCTCGTGGTTTGGCGTGCAGGGCACCGAAGACCTGGGCGGCGGCATCAAGGCCCACTTCAACCTGACCTCGTTCATCAAGGTGGACGCCGGCACGCAAGGGCGCTTTGCCAACGACACGTTCTTTTCGCGCGATGCCAACGTCAGCCTGTCGGGCGGCTTCGGTTCGGTGCTGCTGGGCCGCTGGATGGCGCCCAACTTCCTGCCTTCGGTGGTGGGCAACCCGCTGGGTGACTCGTTTGTGTTTTCTCCGCTGATCCTGCACAAGGATGTGCCGCTGTTCAACGGCACCGGCTGGCGCTCCATGACCCCCGCTGACACGGGCTGGAGCAACCAGATCGTGTATTCCACGCCCGACATCGGTGGCTTCAAGGCCAACCTGCAGTACCAATTTGGCGAACAGGCTGGCAAGAACGGCAAGAACAACGTGGGCGTCAACTTCTTCTATTTTGGCGGTCCGCTGACCCTGACCGGCTTCTATGAAAACGCCGACATCGGCAACCCGGTGAACACGCTGCTGGCCAACAACCAGAAATACTGGATGCTGCTGGGCGCTTACGACTTCGGCGTGGTCAAGCCCTACCTGAGCTATGGCGAAAAGAAGATCGACGACACCGCCTCCACCAAGGGCAAGACGGTGCAGGTCGGCGCCTCGGCGCCGCTGGGCAATGGCAAGCTGCTCGCCGAATGGGTGAAGACGGAGTGGTCCACCCCCGACGTGAGCCGCAAGACCTTCACGCTGGGCTACGACTACAACCTGTCCAAGCGCACCGATGTGTACGCCATGTACATGAACGACAAGATCACCAGCCAGACCAACGGCAACAGCTTCGGCGTGGGCATCCGCCACCGCTTCTGATCGCCGCGCCCCCGGGCGCAGGCAAGAAAGGCACGGCAGAGCAATCTGCCGTGCCTTTTTTTCATGCGCGGCGCTTTTGCCCGTCACCCAACGAATTCAAGCAAAAAGTGCCTCTAGCGCTTATCCAATAAGCGCTAGCAGCTATAAAACAAGTAGCGCCCTGAAGTCGTTCACATTGGTATGCGTAGGCCCGGTGATGACCAGGTCACCGAGCGCCTTGAAGTAGCCATAGGCATCGTGGCGGTCCAGGTGGTCGGCCACGCGCAAATGCGTCGCTTCGGCGCGCACCAGCGTGTCGGGCGTGACCAACGCGCCCGCGTTGTCTTCGATGCCGTCGATGCCATCGGTGTCGGCCGCCAGCGCCCACACGCCGCCAACGCCCTGCAGCGCCTGCGCCAGGCCCAGGCAGAACTCGCCGGCACGCCCGCCGCGGCCGGGGCAGCGCCCTCGCGGCGCGGGCGCACCGTCACGGTAGTTTCGCCACCACTCAGGATCACGCAGGGTTTCTCGAACGGCTGGTCGCGCAGCGCCACACTGCGCGCCAGCGCCGCATGCACCCGCCCCACTTCGCGCGACTCGCCTTCCATTTCGTCGGACAGGATGTAGGCCGCCAGCCCCGCCCCGCGCGCCACGGCCGCAGCCGCCTCCAGCGCCTGCCAGGGGGTGGCCACCAGATGCACGGAATGCCCGGCAAAGACGCTATCGGTCGGCTTGGGTGTCTCCAGCGTGCCATCCTGCAATGCCTGCAGCACGGGCGGCGGCAGTTCGATGCGGTAGCGCGCCAGAATCTCCAGCGCATCGGCGCAGGTGGTGGTGTCGGGCACCGTGGGGCCGCTGGCAATGACCGACGGGTCATCGCCCGGCACATCGCTGATGGTGAGCGTGACCACCCGCGCCGGCGCGCAGGCCGCTGCCAGGCGCCCGCCCTTGATGCGGGACAGGTGCTTGCGCACGCAATTCATCTCGCCAATGCTGGCCCCGCTTTCGAGCAGGGCGCGGTTGATGCGCTGCTTGTCCGCCAGCGCCAGGCCCTCGGCCGGCAGCGTCAGCAAGGACGAGCCGCCGCCCGACACCAGGCACAGCACCAGGTCGTCGGCCGTCAGCCCCGCAGTGAGCGCCAGCATGCGCTCGGCCGCCGCCATGCCTGCCGCGTCGGGCACGGGGTGCGCTGCCTCAACCACATCGATACGCTGCGCCAGGCCCTCTGGCCGGGGCGGCACATGGCCATAGCGCGTGACCACCAGGCCCGACAGCGGCGCGTCGGCAGGCCACAGGGCCTCCAGCGCCTGGGCCATGGAGCCCCCCGCCTTGCCCGCACCCAGCACCAGGGTGCGCCCGCGCGGCGGCTCGGGCAGCCAGGCGCGCATGCCGTGCAGCGGCTGGGCGCTGCGCACGGCAGCATCGAAAAGCGCGCGCAGAAATGCGCGCGGCTGGGTGCGAAAGTCCGGCGGGCTCGCGCCCAAAAGGTCAGAAGGTGCTTGCATGGCAGACATTGTCGCCGCAGCCTGCGCTGCGCAAAGCCGCCGCAGGCGACATGGCGCAGGCCCCTCTTCCCAACCCTCGGGAGCGATACGCCGCTGGCTTAAAAAACTGCACAGGGCGGCGCAAAGCCTGGCCAGTGGACCTCAGTTTTGCGTTGCAGCGGGTGCTGCGCCCTCGGCCGCATCGCGCCAGCCGCCACCGAGCGCCTTGTACAGCGCCACCTGGTTTTGCCGCTGCGCCAGCTGCGACTGGGCCAGCGCCTGCTGCGTGGCAAACAGGGCACGCTGGGCATCGAGCACATCGAGGTAGCTGGCCACGCCATTGCGGTAGCGCAAGTCGGCCAGGCGAAAGCGGTCGGCCTCGGCGGTGGCCTGCTGCTGCTGGGCCAGCACCTGCTCGCCCAGGGTGGCACGGCCGGCCAGGGCATCGGCCACCTCGCGGAACGCGCTCTGGATGGCCTTGTCGTACTGGGCCACCGCAATCTCGCGCTCGGCACGGGCCGAGTCCAGCCCGGCCTGATTGCGCCCGGCATCAAAAATAGGCAGTACGGCCTGGGGCGCAAGCGTCCAGCCCCACGAGCCGCTCTTGAACAGGCCCGACAGCGCATTACTGGCGGTGCCTGCGCTGGCCGTGAGGGAAATGCGCGGAAAGAACGCTGCCCGCGCCGCGCCGATGTTGGCGTTGGCGGCGATCAGCTGCTGCTCGGCCTGGCGAATGTCAGGGCGGCGCTCCAGCAAGTCGGACGGCATACCTTCGGGCACGTCGCGCAGGGCCACGACTTGGCCATCGGCCTGCGCGGTGGGCAGCAGCCGCTCGGGCAGTGGTTGCCCCACCAGCAACGTGAGCGCGTTCACATCGAGCGCGCGCAAGCGTTGCTGCTGGGCCAGGGTGGAACGCGCGGCCGCCGTCAGCGATTCGGCTTGGCGCAGGTCCAGGGCCGAGGTCACGCCCTGGTCAAAACGCAAGCGGTTGAGCCGCAGCGAGTCGTCCCGGGTGGCCAGCGTGCGCTGCGTCAGGGCCAGCAGTTCCTCGTTGGTTTGCAGGCTCAGCCAGGTGCTGACCACCGAGGCAACCAGGCTGGTCTGCACCGCGCTGCGCGCCTCCTGCGTGGCCAGGAACTGCGCCAGGGCCGCTTCCTTCAGGCTGGCCACACGGCCAAAGAAGTCGATTTCCCAGGATGCCAGGGCCAGGCCAGCGGTGTAGGCGCTGGTGATGCTGTCACTGCCATCGGAGGCCGGCTGGCGGTTGCCCGTGGCGGCAGCGTTGATGGTTGGCAACTGGTCGGCCCGGCGGATCTGGTATTGCGCGCGGGCTTGCTCGATGGAGAGCACCGCCACGCGCAGGTCGCGGTTGTTTTGCAGCGCCAGCTCCACCAGCTCGCGCAGACGCGCGTCGCCCACAAAATCCTGCCAGGGCAGATCGGCGGCCGCCGTGGTGGCGTTGGCTGCGGTGCTGGCGCCCAAGGCAGGCCATTGCGCCGCCACGGGGGCCGCTGGCCGCTCGTAAGTCGGGATCATGGAACAGCCGGCGAGCAGCGTCACCGCGGCAAGCGCCGTGGCAGCGGGCAGGCGGGCCGCGCTAGCGCCGGCGGCCCGGCGGGAGGTGAAAAGATTAAGCATGGGTATTCCCTGTGTCCGCCTGGTGCGAATGCTGGGTATCAAATTGCCGCTGGCGCGCGCTGCCCTTGAACAGGCTGCGCACCACCACGAAGAAGATCGGCACGAAAAACACGGCCAGGAAGGTGCCCACCACCATGCCGGAAATCACGCCGGTACCAATGGCACGCTGGCTCGCCGAACTGGCGCCCGACGCAATGGCCAGTGGCACCACACCCAAAATGAAGGCCAGCGAGGTCATGATGATCGGGCGAAAACGCAGATGGGCAGCCGCCAGCGCCGACTCGATGATGCCCTTGCCCTGCGCCTGCAGGTCCTTGGCAAACTCGATGATCAGGATGGCGTTCTTGGCCGACAGGCCGATGATGGTGATCAGCCCCACCTGGAAGTACACGTCGTTGGTCATGCCGCGCAGGCTGACGCCCAGCAGCACGCCCAACACACCGAGCGGCACTACCAGAATGACCGACAGCGGAATCGACCAGCTTTCATACAGGGCCGCCAAGCACAGGAACACCGCCAGGATGGCAAAGCCATACAGCACCAGCGCCTGTGAGCCGGCGAGCTTTTCTTCGCGCGACTGGCCCGTCCATTCGAAGCCGAAGCCGGCGGGCAACTGCGCTGCCAGACGCTCCATCTCGGCCATGGCGTCGCCGGTGCTGTAGCCAGGCGCCGCACCGCCGGCGATGCGCATGGCGGAATAGCCGTTGTAGCGCACGGTCTGCATGGCACCGCTGACCCAGCGCGTGGTGGCAAACGACGACAGCGGCACGGCCTTGCCCTGGCTGTTCAGCGCCGTGAGCTTCAGAATGTCGTCCGGCTGCATGCGTGCCTGGGCTTCGGCCTGCACCACCACACGCTGCATGCGTCCGGCGTTCGGGAAATCGTTGATGTAGGCCGAGCCCAGCGCGGTAGAAATGGTGCTGTTGATGGCGGCAAAACCCACGCCCTGTGCGCTGGCCTTCTCGCGGTCGATATCGACCTGCAGTTGCGGCGCGTCTTCCAGGCCGTCGGGTCGCACGCCGGCCAGCACCTTGCTTTGCGAAGCCATGCCCAGCATCTGGTTGCGTGCTGCTACCAGCGCGTCATGGCCATTGCCACCGCGGTCCTGCAGGCGGAAGGTGAAGCCGGAGCTGACCCCCAGCTCGGGAATGGGCGGGGGCTCAGCGCAAAGATGAACGCATCGCGCACACCCGACAGCGCACCCATGGCCCGGCCGACAATGGCCTCAGCCGTTTGCCCGGCGCCCTTGCGCTCGGACCAGTCCTTGAGCGTCACAAACGACAGGCCGGCGTTCTGTCCCTGGCCGGAGAAGCTGAAGCCCAGCACGGCAACCATGTTCTTGACTTCAGGCTGCTGCAGCATGAATTCCTCGACCTTCTCGACCACGGCCTGGGTGCGCTCCAGCGTGGCGCCGGGCGGCAACTGGATGTTGACCAGCAGGTTGCCCTGGTCTTCGTTGGGCAGGAAAGAGGTGGGCAGGCGCATGTACAGCACGCCCACGGCGGCGATCAGCGCGACATAGATGACCATCATGCGGCCACTGCGGCGCAGCAGCTTGGCGACCCAGCCCTCATAGCCCTTGGCGCTACGGGCGAAGCCGCGATTGAAGCCGCCAAAAAAGCCCTTCTTGGCGTGGCCATGCCCGGCCTCGACCGGCTTGAGCAAGGTAGCGCACAGTGCCGGCGTGAGCGACAGCGCCATGAACGCCGAAAAGGCGATGGACACCGCCATCACGGCCGAGAACTGGCGATAGATGTTGCCCACCGAACCGGCAAAAAACGCCAGCGGCAAGAACACCGAGATCAGCACCACGGTGATACCTATGATGGCGCCCGAAATCTGGCTCATGGCCTTGCGCGTGGCCTCCAGCGGCGGCAGGCCCTCCTCGTTCATGATGCGCTCGACGTTCTCCACCACCACGATGGCGTCGTCCACCACGATGCCGATCACCAGCACCATGCCGAACATGGTCAGCACGTTGATCGAAAAGCCCATTGCCAGCAGCGCGCCAAAGGTGCCCAGCAGCGCCACCGGCACCACGATGGTCGGGATGACGGTGTAGCGGAAGTTCTGCAAAAACAGATACATCACCAGAAACACCAGCGCAATGGCTTCGAGCAGGGTCACTGCGACCTGCTTGATGGAAATCTGGACGAATTCGGAGCTGTCGTAAGGAATGGTCCAGCTCATGCCGGGCGGGAAGTATTTTTCCAGCTCGGCCATGCGGGTTTTGACCGCCGTGGCTGCGGCCAGCGCATTGCCCGATGGCGACAACTGCACCCCCATGCCGGTGGCCGGCTTGCCGTTCAGACGCGCACTGGTGGCATACGACTGGGCGCCCAGTTCGATGCGCGCCACATCCTTGAGGCGCACCGCGGAACCATCAGCGTTGGCGCGCAGCACGATGTCGCCAAACTCCTGGGTCGAGCTGATTTGCCCGGGCACCACCACGGTGGCCGAGATGCTCTGGCCGCTCAGGTTGGGCAACTCGCCCAGGCTGCCGGCCGACACCTGCGCGTTCTGCGCCTGGATAGCGCTGGCCACGTCGGCAGCGGACAGGTTCACCCCCTGCAGTTTGGCTGGATCGATCCACACGCGCATGGCGCGCTCGGCACCGAACAACCGCACCTGGCCGATGCCTGGCAGGCGCTGCAGTTCGGGCACCACGTTGCGAGCGGCATAGTCGCTCAGCGAATTGACATCGAACTTGGGATCGGACGACGACAGCATGGTGAACAGCAGGAAGTTCGATTGCGACTTCTCCACGCGCACGCCCTGCTGGTTGACCACCGCCGGCAGACGTGGTGTAGCACGCGACAGGCGGTTTTGCACCTCGACCTGGGCCAGATCGGGGTTCGTGCCCGGCTCGAAGCTCAGCGTGAGGGTGCCCGTGCCATTGGCCTGGCTCACCGCCTCCATATAGGCAAGGCCGGGCGCGCCGTTCATTTCGCGCTCGATCACGGCCAGCACACTGTCTTCGAGGGTCTGCGCCGAAGCACCCGGATAGGCGACGGTGACCACGATGGTCGGCGGCGCTACGGTGGGGTACTGCGAGATCGGCAGCTGGGTGATCGACACCGCGCCGAGCACCATGATGAACAGGGCGACCACCCACGCGAAGATGGGGCGCTCGATAAAGAATTTGGCCATGGGGCTGGCTCCTTATTTCTGGCCGGCGCTGGCGGCTGCAGCAGGGGCACTGGCCGCTGGCGCAGCACCCGATGCAGCTGCAGGCGGGTTAGCAGCCGATGCTGCGGCACTGCCCGGGGCCTGCCATGGCACCGCCTTCACCGGCGTGCCGGGCGGCATCATCTGTAGTTTCTGGAAGCCATCAACCATGACCTGCTCGCCTTCTTTCAGGCCTTCCAGCACGACCCACTGGTTGTTGCGGGCGGCACCCACCTTCACTGTGCGCTGGCTGAGCTTGCCGTCGGCGCCCACCACCGTGATCTTGTCGCCCTGCTGGGTGCGCGTGACCGCCTGCTGCGGCAGCGAGATGGCGTTGGCCACCTGGGCCTGCTCCAGCCGCACGCGCACATACAGGCCCGGCAGCAAGTCGCCCTTGGGGTTGGGCACCTCGGCGCGCAGCGTGATCTGGCCCGTGGTGGCATCCACCGTCAGGTCGGAAAACAGCAGCTTGCCCGCACGGGCGTATTCGCTGCCGTCCTCCAGCACCACGCGCACGCTGGCGGCTTCGCTGCCTGCCGCCCGCTGCAGCTGACCATCGGCCAGGGCCCTGCGCAACTTCATCACCTCGCCGGCGGACTGGGTGAAGTTGACATACACCGGATCGATCTGCTGGACTACTGCCAGTTGCGTGGCCTCTCCCTGCCCCACCAGTGCGCCTTCGGTGACCAGGGCGCGGCCAATGCGGCCCGAAATCGGCGCCGTGACGCTGGCGTAATTCAGGTTGATGCGGGCGGTCTGCACAGCGGCCCTGCCTGCGGCCACATCGGCCTCGGCCTGCTTTTGCGCCGCCACGGCATTGGCGTATTCCTGCTGGCTGACCGCGTTGGCGGCGAGCAGGGGCTTGTAGCGCCCGGCCAGCGCTGCGGCCTGGGTCAGGTTGGCCTGGGCCCGGGCCAGCGTGGCCTCGGCACTTTGCAAGGCGGCCGCATAGGGCGCGGCATCAATGGCAAACAGCAGCTGGCCGGCCTTCACGTCACTGCCTTCGCGGAACAGGCGTTTTTGCAAAATGCCTGCCGCACGGGCCCGCACCTGCGCCACGCGCGAGGCCTCCAGGCGCCCGGGCAACTCGGTGACCAGGCCCACATCGCCTGGCGTTGCCACCACCACCCCCACCTCGGGGGGCGGCATGCCACCACCGGCCGCAGCCGCTGGCGCCTCGGACTTGCCACAGGCCGCCAACAGCAATACAACGGACAGGCCACCCGCCGCAACGCCCAGGCGCACACGCGCAGGTGACGAGGCAGAGGCAACAACGGGGACAGTCTTGACATGGCGCAAGGCAGACATGGTGTTCCTTGGAGTAATGAATGGATCGCGGCGCGCCGCAAATTGGGCCAGTTTAGTGTGACGCGGCGCGCTGCGCGCAGGCCCACGGCACGGTAACGAAGTGCTGCATTAAAACATACATACATTCAAGAATGTATGTATAGTGACGGAAAAACACCGCCAATAAGTGAGGTATTCCATGGCCCGACGCACCAAGGCAGACGCACAGACCACGCGCAACAACCTTCTGGATGCTGCGGAACAATTGTTTCAATTGCGTGGCGTTTCACACACCTCCCTCAATGACATTGCGGTGGCCGCAGGCACCACGCGGGGGGCGATCTATTGGCATTTCAAGGACAAGGCCGACCTGTTCAACGCCATGATGGAGCGCGTGACCCTGCCGCTGGAACAGACGCTGGTGGTGGCTTATGTAGAGCAGGCGGCCAACCCAGTGGCCGAGATCCGCAGCGCGATGCTGGAGGCGCTGCGCCTGATCGCCACCGACGCGCAAACGCACCGCGTGCTGCAAATCGCCACCCACCAGGTCGAATACACCGCCGACATGGGCGCCGTGCTGGAACGCCACCTGAGCGTGCACGACGGCTGCCTGGCGCGCAACCATGTCGCGCTGGAGCGGGCCTTCGCGGCCCGCAACCAGCCCCCGCCGGTGGCGCTGGACTGCGCGGCGCGGGGTTTGCAGGTGCTGGTCGAAGGGCTGGTGCACCAATGGTTGCTCAACCCTGGGGCCTTTGACCTGCTGGCCAACGGCCGCGCGGCGCTCACCGTGTATCTGGCCGGACTGGGCCTGCAGGACAGCGTGCCCACCTGAACACCGCCGGGTCATTCGGTGGCGCCCCCGGCCAGATACCATCGGCCGATCAGCGCCCGCTCCGCGTCGGTCATCTGCGTGGCGTTGTTCATGGGCATGAGTTTTTGCACCACAGCCTGCTGGTAGATGGCCTGGGCGTGCTGCCTCACATTGTCAGCCGAGTCGAGCCGCAGGTTCTTCATCTGCACCTGCGCGCCATGGCACTGATAACAGCGCTGGGCCAGCACCGCCTGCACGGATATGTAGTCATTTCGGACTTTAGCGCTTTCTGTACCTGCGCCAGCAGCTCCTGAATCAATAGCAATGGATACCGGCCGCAGCCAAACCACCACCGCCACCACCAGCGCCACCCCCACCACGGCGTAGGGCAGCGGATGACTATTGCGCCCCAGCTTGTAACCATGGCGCAGCACGAAGAACTGGCGGATGGCAGCCCCGGCCACCATCATCACGATCAGCACCAGCCAGTTCTGCGGATGGCCCCAGGTGAAGCTGTAGTGCCCGCTGAGCATGGCAAACAGCACCGGCAGCGTGAAATAGGTGTTGTGCACGCTGCGCTGCTTGCCGCGCCTTCCATGAATCGGGTCCACCGGCTGGCCGGCCTTGATCTGCGCCACCACGGTGCGCTGGCCCGGGATGATCCAGAAGAACACATTGGCGCTCATGGCCGTGGCCATCATCGCACCCACCAGCAAAAAGGCGGCGCGCCCGGCAAACCAGTGGCAGGCCAGCCAAGCCGCTACGCACACCAGCACCAGCACCAGAGCGCCCACGATGGCGTCGCCGTGCTTCTTGTGGCCAAAAAGGCGGCAGACCCCGTCGTACAGCAGCCAGAAAACCACCAGAAACGCCAGCGCCACCGCAATGGCCTCGGCGGGCGCCCAGTCCATGCGCGACTTGTCAATCAGATAGGTGCTGGCGCTCCACAGGTACGACACCGTGAACAGCGCAAAGCCGCTGAGCCAGGTGCTGTAGCTTTCCCAGTAAAACCAGTGCAGGTGTTTGGGCAGCTGCGGCGGAGAGACGGCAAACTTGACAGGGTGGTAGAACCCGCCGCCATGCACGGCCCACAGCTCGCCGCTCACGCCCTGCTTTTTCAGATCCTCATCCTCCGGCGGCGTGAGGCTGCTGTCCAGAAAAACGAAATAGAACGACGAGCCAATCCAGGCAATCGCGGTGATGACATGGACCCAGCGCAACAGCAGGTTGGCCCAGTCGAGAAAATAGCTTTCCATATCTCAACCTTGGCAGCGCGCATGCGCTGCAACAGCAAACCTGCTCACCACTGCGGGCGCTCTGAGCAGACAAAGAGGCCGCGCACCGTGGCAGACATCTGCCGGGGCACCGCTGCGACCCAGAACCCTCATGGTTCGGCAAAAAGTGTATGCAGGAATTGTTCCCGGTGCCACCCCACCCGCTGGTACCGGCCGCGGCGATTACTGCGCGCGCACATCCACGGCCTGATCCGGCGCTTGCATCGGCCGGGGCACGCGAGCATCCTGCACGGTCTGCAGCAGTTGCGCGGCCACCGCCACCGCAATCACCTCGGGCTCCTTGCCGCGTATGCCCGGCACCCCGATGGGGCAGGTCACCTGCGCCAGCTCGTGCGGCGCGAAACCCCGCCCATGCAGCCGGTTGGCAAAGGTGGCCCATTTGGTCTGGCTGCCGATCAACCCGATGAAGGACAGGTCGCCCTGCGCGCGCTGGCGCTGGAGGCACGCGGCCACCACATCCAGGTCTTCGGCATGGCTGAAACTCATGATGAGCACCCGGCTGCCGGGCGCCAGCCCTGGCACCGCGCTGTGCACCGGGTCGGAGTGTTCGCATGCCACGTCGCCTGGCGGATGCGGTGGAAAGACCCCATCGCGGCTGTCAATCCAGGTCAGCGCAAACGGCAGGGGCGCCAGCACGCGCGCCAGCGCATGGCCGACATGCCCGCCGCCGAACAAGGCCACCGGGTGGCGCGTCGGTGCGAGGCGCTGTTTCAAATCTGCCACATGTTGCGCCCCCACCACTTCGAACCCCAGGTGCATCACGCCTCCGCAGCACTGTCCCAGGGCCGGACCGAGCGCGTAACGCAGCTGCGCTGCCCCCTGTACACCACGCAACCGGCGCCGGGCCTCGGCAATGGCCTGGTGCTCGATATGCCCGCCGCCGATCGTGCCCACCAGGCCGTCAGCGAACACCGCCATCCAGGCCCCGGCTTCCCGCGGCGCAGAGCCTTGGGTAGACTCCACGGTCACCAGACAAGCCGGGGCGGCCGCCTTCAGGCCCTCCAGCAGTAACAACAGATCAGCCACGCTAACTTCCAACAGGTTCATTGCACGCCATGCACCGCCCGCATGGATCGTGCCCACCAGCATAGCGACAACACCATGCCACCCACTTCGTCCCAACATTCTTCCCGGGCTGGCCGCCATTGGCTGCTGGCCGGACTCATGGCTGCCGTGGGCGCTCTTGTTGCCGCCTGCAAGTCCACACCGGAAAACGTGCCCCTGCCGCCGGAAAGCCGTTCGCCCTACGACGACGGTGCCGCGCACTCACTGGGCAAGTCCACCGCGCCCGGTCCCTCGGCTGCCAGCACTGCGCGGGCCTATCGCCGCGACGCGGCAACCCACCTCTACAACCTGAACAACCAGCGCGTTTTCAAGGGCAAGCTGCCGCCCATGCTGTACGCCATTGGCGTGCTGGAAGTGGACATCGACCGCAGCGGCCGCATCACCAAATTGCACTGGATGCGCGCACCGCGCCACGCGCCCGAAGTCATTGCCGAGATCGAGCGCACCGTGCGCGCCGCCGCTCCGTTTCCGGTGCCCGCGCGCATGGGCCGCGTCACCTACACCGACACCTGGCTGTGGGACAAAAGCGGGCACTTCCAGCTCGACACGCTGACCGAAGGCCAGCTCTGAAAACCGGCGCTCACCCATAAAGAAGAGCGGCCGGCGATTGAGCCGCTTTGGGTGCAAGCCTATTTACTGAAAATCGGCGCAGATAAAGCGCAAGCAGCTCCTTTTTCAGGAGCAGCCCCTCACGACCCCCGGTAAGTGGAGTAGCTCCAGGGGCTCACCAGCAGGGGCACGTGGTAGTGCTGATCGGCATGGGCAATGCCGAAATCCAGGCTCACCCGGTCGAGAAAATTGGGCTCCGGCAAAACGACCCCCCGCGCCTTGAAATAGGCCGCCACATCGAACGTGAGGCGGTAGGTGCCCTTGCGCAGGCTGGCGTTGTCAAACAGCGGCGCATCGGTGCGGCCATCGTGGTTGAGCACCAGGCGCTGGAGCAGCGTGGACTCGTCACCCCGGGTGGAAAACAGCGACACCGCCATGCCGGCCGCAGGGCAGCCATGCATGGTGTCCAGAACGTGGGTGCTCAAGCCCATGGGTAAGTCTCCTGAAGAAGGAAGGCCGCAAAGGGGCCGAATGCTGCCCAAAGTGTATGCACTGTGCACCGTTCAACCTATCATCCAGTCCATGTTTTTGTCGCCTGCGAGCCCCCTCGCCGAGGCCTTGGCGCGTGCCGGCGCCACCAGCGCCCGCGCCCCCGCGCCGGGCTGGCCTGTCAATTGCTTGCCCAGGCTGTGCCCACCGGCGCCGCGCCCGCAATCTGGCAGAGACGCTGGCCCCGTGATTCCCTGACGCCCTGACATTTGCCGCCATCCATGATCTACGACGCCACCCTGCCCTACCCGCGTGACCTGATCGGCTACGGCCAGAACCCGCCGCACGCGCAATGGCCCGGCGGCGCCCGCATAGCCGTGCAGTTCGTGTTGAACTACGAGGAAGGCGGCGAGAGCGCCGTGCTGCATGGCGACGCCGGCAGCGAGCAGTTTTTGTCGGAAATGTTCAACCCCGCCAGCTACCCCGAGCGGCACATGAGCATGGAGGGCATCTACGAATACGGCGCGCGCGCGGGCGTGTGGCGCATCCTGCGCGAGTTCGAAAAGCGCCAGTTGCCGCTCACGGTGTTCGGCGTATCGACCGCCCTGCAGCGTCACCCCGACCTGACCCAGGCGTTTGTTGCACTGGGCCACGAGATCGCCTGCCACGGCCTCAAGTGGATCCACTACCAGCACATCCCCGAAGCGGTGGAGCGCGCGCACATGGCCGAGGCCATGGCCATCGTCGAGCGCATGACCGGCCAAAGGCCCCTGGGCTGGTACACCGGCCGCGACAGCCCCAACACCCGCCGCCTGGTGGCCGACTTGGGTGGCTTTGCATACGACAGCGACTACTACGGCGACGACCTGCCCTTCTGGATGAAGGTGCAGCGCACCGACGGCACCGCCGTGCCCCAGCTCATCGTGCCCTACACACTCGACTGCAACGACATGCGCTTTGCCCTGCCCCAGGGATATTCGCACGCCGAACCGTTCTTCCAGTACCTGAAGGACACCTTTGACGCGCTCTACGCCGAGGGCGACCCGTCCGGCCTGGACCGCCCGAAGATGATGAGCATTGGCATGCACTGCCGCCTGCTGGGCCGCCCGGGGCGCATCACGGCGCTGCAGCGTTTTCTGGACCACATCGCGCAGCACGACAAGGTGTGGGTGGCGCGCCGCATCGACATCGCCCGCCATTGGGCGCAACGGTTTCCGGCGCCACGATTTTGAGTCAAATCGGCTGCTAGCGCTTATTGAACAACCGCGAGCAGCTCACTTTTTTGAAGCACACACCATGCCCCTGACCCTGGAACAACTGAACACCGCCAGCGCTGCAGAGGCACTGCAGCAGCTCGACGGCGTGTACGAGCATTCCCCCTGGATTGCCGAGCAGGCGCTGGCGCAGCGGCCGTTTCGCTCGCTGGCGCACCTGAAGCACGCCCTGGCCCAGACCGTACGCACCGCCAGCACCGAGGCGCAGCTGGGCCTGATCCGCGCCCACCCCGAGCTGGCGGGCAAGGCCATGGTGGCGCAAAGCCTCACGGCCGAATCGACCCACGAGCAATCGAAGGCGGGCCTCACGCAGTGCACACCCGAAGAATTTGCGCGCATCCAGCAGCTCAACGCCGACTACAACGCACGCTTTGGCTTCCCGTTCATCCTGGCGGTGCGCGGACCGCGCGGCACGGGGCTGAGCAAGCAGCAGATCATCGACACCTTTGCGCGGCGGCTAAGCAACCACGCGGACTTCGAGCGCGCCGAGGCCCTGCGCAACATCCACCGCATCGCCGAGATCCGCCTGAACGACAAGTTCGCGGCCCAGCCCCTGATGGGCAACGACGTGTGGGACTGGCACGAAAAGCTGGCCGAGCACTCCGACCCCGGCTTTGCCGAAAAAGGCCAGCTCACCGTCACCTACCTCACCGACGCGCACCGCGCCTGCGCCAAAGCGCTCAGCCACTGGATGCGCGACTGCGGCTTTGACGAGGTCGAGGTGGACGCCGTGGGTAACGTGGTAGGGCGCTACCACCCGGCCAGCGCGGGTGCCCGCTACCTCATGACCGGGAGCCACTACGACACCGTGCGCAACGGCGGCAAGTACGACGGGCGCCTGGGCATCTTCGTGCCCATGGCCTGCGTGCGCGAGCTGCACCGCGCAGGTCGCCGCCTGCCGTTTGGCATCGAGGTCATCGCCTTTGCCGAAGAAGAAGGGCAGCGCTACAAGGCCACCTTCCTGGGTTCGGGCGCGCTCATCGGTCACTTCAACCCCGCCTGGCTCGATCAGAAGGATGCCGATGGCGTGACCATGCGCGCGGCCATGCAACACGCGGGCCTGTGCATCGACGACATTCCAAAACTGCAGCGCGACCCCGCCCAGTACCTGGGCTTCATCGAGGTGCACATCGAGCAGGGCCCAGTGCTCAACGAGCTGGACCTGCCCCTGGGCGTGGTCACCTCCATCAACGGCGGCGTGCGTTTTGTGGGCGAGATGATCGGCACCGCCAGCCACGCGGGCACCACCCCCATGAACCGCCGCCGCGATGCCGCCGTGGCCGTGGCCGAGCTTGCGCTGTACATCGAGCAGCGCGCCGCGCAGGACGGCGACTCGGTGGGCACGATCGGCCTGCTCAACGTACCAGGCGGCTCCATCAATGTAGTGCCCGGCCGCTGCCAGTTCAGCCTCGACCTGCGCGCCCCCACCGACGCGCAGCGCGATGCGCTGGTGCGCGACGTGCTGGAACAGCTCGCCCAGATTGCCGCACGGCGCGGCCTGCGCTACATGCTGGAAGAATCCATGCGCGCGGCCGCTGCGCCCAGCGCACCCGCTTTGCAGCACCATTGGGAACGCGCCGTGGACACGCTCGGTGTGCCCGTGTTCCGCATGCCCAGCGGCGCCGGGCACGACGCCATGAAACTCCACGAAATCATGCCGCAGGCCATGCTGTTTGTGCGCGGCCAGAACTCCGGCATCAGCCACAACCCGCTCGAATCCACCACCAACAACGACATCCAGCTTGCAGTCGATGCCTTCACGCAGATACTGCACCAGCTTGCCGAGGAAATCCAGCCATGACCACCCCCACACAGGCCCCTTACGCCGACCTCGACGCCTGGATCGACCAGCACTTTGACGAAGAAGTGCGCTTTTTGCAGGCCCTGGTGCGCGTGCCCACCGACACGCCCCCCGGCAACAATGCACCGCATGCCGAGCGCACTGCCGAACTGCTGCAGGACTTTGGCTACGTGGCGGAAAAACACGCCGTGCCCGCCGCCGATGTGCAGGCCTATGGCATGGAATCCATCACCAACCTGATCGTGCGCAGGCCCTATGGCAGCGGCGGCAAGACCATTGCGCTGAACGCCCACGGCGACGTGGTGCCGCCTGGCGAAGGCTGGACGCACGACCCCTATGGCGCCGAGATCGTCGACGGCCAGATGTATGGCCGCGCCACGGCCGTGAGCAAGAGCGATTTCGCCAGCTTCACCTTTGCGGTGCGCGCGCTCGAAGCCGTGGCCAAACCCACCCAAGGTGCGGTGGAGCTGCACTTCACCTACGACGAAGAATTTGGCGGCGAGCTCGGCCCCGGCTGGCTCCTGAAAAACGGCCTCACCAAGCCCGACCTCATGATTGCCGCCGGCTTCAGCTACGAAGTGGTCACCGCCCACAACGGCTGCCTGCAGATGGAAGTAACCGTGCACGGCAAGATGGCCCACGCCGCCGTGCCCCACACCGGCGTCGATGCCCTGCAGGGCGCGGTGCACATCCTGAACGCGTTGTATGCGCAGAACCACGAGTATCTGAAGGTCACGTCCAAGGTCGAAGGCATCCAGCACCCCTACCTGAATGTGGGGCGCATTGAAGGCGGCACCAACACCAACGTGGTGCCCGGCAAGGTCATGTTCAAGCTCGACCGCCGCATGATCCCCGAGGAGAACCCGGTGGAGGTCGAGGCCACCATCCGCCGCGTGATCGAGCAGGCGGCAGCCGAGCGCGCCGGCATCAGCGTGGACATCAAGCGCCTGCTGCTGGCCAACGCCATGACGCCGCTGGCGGGCAATGCGCCGCTGGTGCAAGCCATCCAGAAACACGCGCAGGCGGTGATGGGCGAACCGGTGCCCGCCGTGGGCACACCGCTGTACACCGACGTGCGCCTGTATGTGGAACGCGGCATTCCGGGCGTGATCTATGGCGCCGGCCCACGCAGCGTGCTCGAATCGCACGCCAAGCGGGCCGATGAGCGGCTGGACCTGGAAGACCTGCGCCGCGCGACGAAGGTGGTGGCACGAGCGTTGTGTGATTTGTTGGCGGGGTAGTTTTTGGTCTTTTTGGCCTTTTTGGCCTCTAGCGCTTACCCATCAAGCGCTGGCAGCTATTGTTTTTGCAGTTGACAGTGTGTTTTTGTGAAGGGCGGAGACCGGGTTATCTCCCCGGCCTCTGCCCAAACACCGGGTACAACGCCCGCTCACCCCCTTGAATCCAGTATCCTGCTGCCCTCGATCACGGCTGTGGTCCTGAACGGTTTCTTCCATGGCGCCAGCCGCGACACCTCCGCCGCTGTCCACGCCGCACGCCAGGCCGACGCCCACTCGCATCCCCCTGCCCGCTGCCGAAGAAGCTGCCACGGAGTTTTGGCTTTGTGCCGCACGCGCTTAAACCGGCATACCAGCCAACCACGCCATCGGGTACGCTTGTTTTGCATTCCGCCGAGGACTTCGAGGATTTTCGTATGACACAGAACATTTCCGCCGCCGAACAGGCCTTGCGCGACGCCGCGCGCGAATACCACCGCAACCCCACCCGGGGCAAGATTTCGGTGAACCCCACCAAGCCGCTGTCCAACCAGCGCGACCTGTCGCTGGCGTATTCCCCCGGCGTGGCTTACCCCTGCCTCGACATCCAGGCCGATCCGTCCAAGGCGTTCGACTACACCTCGCGCGGCAACCTGGTGGCCGTCATCACCAACGGCACGGCCGTGCTGGGCCTGGGCGACATTGGCCCGCTGGCCTCCAAGCCAGTGATGGAAGGCAAGGGCTGCCTGTTCAAGAAGTTTGCGGGCGTCGATGTGTTCGACATCGAACTGGCCGAGCGCGACCCCGACAAGCTCATCGAGATCATTGCGGCGCTGGAGCCCACGCTGGGCGGCATCAACCTCGAAGACATCAAGGCGCCCGAATGCTTCTACATAGAGCAGGAGCTGAGCAAGCGCATGAACATCCCCGTGTTCCATGACGACCAGCATGGCACGGCCATCATCTCCAGCGCCGCGCTGCTCAACGGCCTGGAGCTGGTGGGCAAGGACATCGGTGCCGTCAAGATCGCGGTGTCGGGCGCCGGTGCTGCCGCCATTGCCTGCGTGGGCGTGATGGTGGGCCTGGGCGTGAAGGTAGAAAACATCTTCATGTGCGACTCGAAGGGCGTGATCTACGAAGGTCGCCCCGGCGGCTATGACGAATCGAAGGCGCGCTATGCCAAGAAGACCGACGCGCGCACGCTGGCCGATGCCGTCAACGGCGCCGATGTGTTTCTGGGCTGCTCGGCTCCCGGCGTGCTCACGGCCGAGATGGTCAAGACCATGGCCGCCAAGCCCATCATCCTGGCGCTGGCCAACCCCGAGCCCGAAATCCGCCCCGAGCTGGCCAAGGCCATCCGGCCCGACTGCATCATCGCCACGGGCCGCTCGGACTACCCGAACCAGGTCAACAACGTCCTGTGCTTCCCCTACATCTTCCGGGGCGCGCTCGATTGCGGCGCCACCAAGATCACCGAGGCCATGAAGCTGGCCTGCGTGCGCCAGATTGCCGACCTGGCCAAGGCCGACATCAGCGAAGAAGTGGCCAGCGCCTATGCCGGCAAAGAACTGACATTTGGTGCTGACTACCTCATTCCCACGCCGTTCGACTCGCGCCTGATCCTCAAGATCGCGCCCGCCGTGGCCAAGGCGGCAGCCGAATCGGGCGTGGCCACGCGCCCCATCACCGACATGGAGGCCTACAAGGAAACCCTGTCGCGCTTCGTTTACCAGACCGGCATGCTGATGCGCCCCGTGATCAACGCGGCCAAGGCCCTGCCCGATGCACAAAAGCGCGTGGCCTATGCCGACGGCGAGGACGAGCGCGCCCTGCGTGCCGCGCAGATGGCCATCGACGACAAGATCGCTGCGCCCATCCTCATCGGCCGCCCCGCCGTGATTGCCGCCCGCATCGCCAAGGCGGGCCTGCGCATGCAGCTGGGCAAGGATGTGGAAGTGTGCAACCCCGAGGACGACCCACGCTTTCGCCAATACTGGGAGCACTACCACCAGCGCATGAAGCGCAATGGTGCCACGCCCGAAGTGGCCAAGGCCGCCGTGCGCCGCTCCAACACCATCATCGCCTCGCTAATGGTGAAGCTGGGCGATGCCGACGCCATGATCTGCGGCCTGGTGGGCATCTACGAGACGCACCTGGAGCGCATCCACAGCATCATCGGCCGCCAGGAAAGCGCCAACAACTACGCCGCGCTGAACGCGCTGATGACCAGCCGGGGCACACTCTTCATTGCCGACACCTATGTGAACGAAGACCCCACGGCCCAGCAACTGGCCGACATCGCCTGGATGTCGGTGCAGGAAGTACAGCGTTTTGGCCTGCCGCCCAAGGTCGCTTTCCTGTCGCATTCGAGCTATGGCTCGTCCAAACGCGCATCGGCCCGCAAGATGCGCGAGGCGCGCGACCTGTTCGTGGCCGCCCACCCCGAGATCGAGTGCGATGGCGAGCTGCACGGCGATGCCGCGCTGGAGCCAAACATCCGCAACGCCTACATGGCGGACTCGACCCTGACGGACTCGGCCAACCTGCTGATCTGCCCCAACCTGGATGCCGCCAACATCCTCTACAACGTGCTCAAGACGACCACCAGCGGTGGCGTCACCGTGGGCCCCATCCTGATGGGCGCTGCTGCCACAGCCTACATCCTGACCCCAGCCGCCACCGTGCGCCGCGTGCTCAACATGACGGCCCTGGCCGTGGCCAGCGCGGCAGCACGCCCCAGGTAAAGGCAAGAGCAAGGGCGCAATGCGCGCTGCAGCCCAGGGCGGGGCAGGCGCGCAGGGTTTCGCGCCATGTCGGGAAACCCTGCATGCCCCCCGTGCACCACTTCGGGGAAGAATGGCTTCATGCCCGGTTCTACTGCGGCGAAAGCGGGCATTAATTTTGCTGAGTTCATGGCCAAGCGGCCGTGAAGACGGCACCTTTCAACGCCTCTATCCCCTGGAGTCCCCATGAAGAAACGTTCGTTCCTGCAAACCGCCGCACTGCTGGCCGTTGCCAGCACCTTCTCGCTGGCGCAAGCGCAAACGCCCACCCCCATCAAGTTCCAGCTCGACTGGCGTTTTGAAGGCCCCGCAGCGCTGTTCCTGCAGCCCGTGGCCAAAGGTCATTTCAAGGCCGCTGGACTGGATGTGACGGTGGACGCGGGCAACGGCTCAGGCGGCGCCGTGCAGCGTGTGGCCTCGGGCACCTACGACATGGGCTTTGCCGACCTGGCCGCCGTGATGGAGTTCCACGCCAACAACCCCGATGCGCAGAACAAGCCCGTGGCGGTGATGGTGGTCTACAACAACACGCCCGCATCGGTCATGGCGCTCAAGAAGAGCGGCATCACCAAGCCCGCCGATCTGACCGGCAAGAAGCTGGGTGCGCCGGTGTTCGATGCGGGCCGCCGCGCATTCCCGATCTTCCAGAAAGCCAACGGCATCGGTAGCGTGCAGTGGACCGCCATGGACCCCCCGCTGCGCGAAACCATGCTCGTGCGCGGCGATGTGGACGCCATCACCGGCTTCACCTTCACTTCACTGCTCAACCTGGAAGCCCGTGGTGCCAAGGCCGCCGACGTGGTGGTGCTGCCCTATGCCGACTTCGGCGTGAAGCTGTACGGCAACGTGATCATCGCGTCTCCCAAGCTCATCAAAGAGAACCCGGCCGCCATCAAGGCCTTCCTCGCGGCCTTCACGAAGGGCGCGAAAGAGGTCATCGCCAACCCGGCCGCTGCCATCGAACATGTGAAGGCGCGTGACGGCATCGTGCACGTGCCGCTCGAAACCCGCCGCCTGCAACTGGCCATCGACACCGTGATCAACAGCCCCGACGCACGCGCCGAAGGTTTTGGCCAGGCCCAACCCGGCCGCCTGTCGCTGATGGCCTCGCAGGTGTCGGATGCGTTCAACACCAAGACGCGCGTGAATGCCGACGACGTGTGGAACGCCAGCTTTCTGCCCAGCGCGGCCGAGCTGAACATCCTGCCCAAGAAGTAAAGCGCTGCCGATTTACTATTAATTTAGTAGCTATTAGCGCTTGTTCAATAAGCGCTACAGGCCATTTTTATCTAAAAATACCCCATGCAGGCTGCCGATTCCAATTTTGTGGATTTCCGCGACGTCTGGCTCGCCTACAACGACGAGCTGCGCGCGCAAAACCAGTTTGCGGTGGAGGCCATCGACCTGCAGGTTCGCCAGGGCGAGTTCATCGCCATCGTCGGCCCCTCGGGCTGCGGCAAGTCCACCTTCATGAAACTGGCCACCGGCCTGAAAATGCCCTCCATGGGCAAGATCTTCATCGACGGCCAGCCGGTGACGGGACCGCTCAAGGTCTCGGGCATGGCCTTTCAGGCACCCTCGCTGCTGCCCTGGCGCACCGCGGTGGACAACGTGCTGCTGCCACTCGAAATCGTCGAGCCCTACCGCAGCCACTTCAAGCAAAAGCGCAAGGAATACGAAGAGCGTGCCCGCAAGCTGCTGCAGAAGGTGGGCCTGGGCGGCTACGAAGACAAGTTCCCCTGGCAGCTATCGGGCGGCATGCAGCAGCGTGCCAGCATCTGCCGCGCGCTGATCCACGAGCCCAAGATGCTGCTGCTCGACGAGCCCTTCGGCGCGCTCGACGCCTTCACGCGCGAGGAGCTGTGGTGCATCCTGCGCGACCTGTGGACCGAGCAGCAATTCAACGTCATCCTGGTCACGCACGACCTGCGCGAGTCGGTTTTTCTGGCCAACACCGTGTACGTGATGAGCGAGAGCCCCGGCCGCTTTGTGGTGAAAAAGGACATCGAGCTGCCCCGCCCGCGCGATCTGGAGGTGACCTACACCAAGGAATTCACCGACATCGTGCACGAGCTGCGCGGCCATATCGGCGCCATTCGCCAAACTGCAGGCAAGGCCTGCGCGCCCATGCCGCAATAGACCCAAGCCACACCCATGCACAAGAAGACCGTAGAACGCTGGTCACCCTGGCTGCTATTGCTGGCGATCGTCCTGCTATGGCAGATCATCTGCTCGGCCTTCAATGTCTCTGAATTCATCTTCCCCAGCCCCTGGGCCATCGGCACGCAACTGGTGGAATTTGGCGGCGTGATCGCCGCCCATGCCTGGCGCACCTACTGGGTCACCATGACCGGGTTTGGCATTGCCATCGTCGTTGGCGTGCTGCTGGGTTTTGTGATTGGCAGCTCGCGCCTGGCCTATGCCGCCGTGTACCCGCTCATGACGGCCTTCAATGCGTTGCCCAAGGCGGCGTTCGTGCCCATCCTCGTGGTGTGGTTCGGTATTGGCGTGGGCCCGGCCATCCTCACCGCGTTCCTCATCAGCTTCTTCCCCATCATGGTGAACATCGCCACGGGCCTGGCCACGCTGGAGCCCGAGCTCGAAGACGTGCTGCGCGTGCTGGGCGCCAAGCGCTGGGACGTGTTGACCAAGGTCGGCCTGCCGCGCTCCATGCCCTACTTTTTTGGGTCGCTCAAGGTGGCGATCACGCTGGCGTTTGTGGGCACCACGGTGTCGGAGATGACGGCGGCGAATGAAGGCATTGGCTACCTGCTGATCAGCGCGGGCTCGTCCATGCAGATGGGTCTGGCATTTGCCGGCCTGATGGTGGTGGGCGCCATGGCCATGGCCATGTACGAGCTGTTCAGCGCGATTGAAAAGCGCACTACGGGCTGGGCGCACCGGGGCTCGCAGGGCGAGTAGGCAGGGTACATCCCCCTGGGTCGCCTTCGGCGCCTTCCCCCTTCTCTCGAATCGCTGGCGCGATTCGGGAAAGGACACCGCCAGCGCGGCGGAGCGGTCCTTGCGCGGCGGTTCTCGCCTGGGCCGCGACGGTTTCGAAGATTGAGACGCTTGACAGCGCAAGGGACGCGCCGGCAGCTCCTCTTCAGGATCAGCTGCCCACGCGCCGCACCGCGGCATATACTGCCCGCCCCTTCCAGATAGCAGGATTTCCCGGCATGCGCCCGTCGCTTCTTTTGCACTCCCTGGCACTTTGCGCCGCCCTGGGCCTGGTGGCCTGCGGCGGCACGGCACCGGCCCGGCCGACGGCGGCCGCCGATGCGCAGCCGCCCGTTCCGGCACCCCTTCGCATCGGCATCGCGCTGGGCGGCGGCGCGGCCAAGGGTTTTGCGCACATTGGCGTGATCAAGATGCTGGAAGCCAATGGCCTGGCGCCTGCGGTGGTGTCGGGCACCAGTGCGGGCAGCGTGGTCGGCGCGCTGTACGCGACCGGCATGAATGCGTTTGAGATGCAGGAAAAGGCCGTGGCGCTGGACGAAACCAGAATCCGCGACCTGCAACTGTCATCAGGCGGACTGGTGCTGGGCCAAAAGCTCGAAGACTATGTGAACGAGCAGGTGCGCCGCAAACCGCTGGAACAGCTGGCCAAACCGTTTGTTGCCGTGGCCACGCGGCTCGAAGACGGCGAGCGCACCGTGTTTGCGCGCGGCAACACGGGCCAGGCCGTGCGCGCATCCAGCAGCGTGCCGGGTGTTTTCCAGCCGGTCACCATCGGCAAATTCCATTTTGTGGACGGCGGCATCGTGAGCCCTGTGCCGGTGGATGCCGCGCGCCAGCTGGGTGCCGACATCGTGATTGCCGTGGACATCTCCAACAAGGCCCGGGGCCAGTCGCCCGCCAACCTGCTGGGCGCGCTGAACCAGTCGATTGCCATCATGGGCCAGAAGCTCGGTCAGGCCGAGCTGGCGCGCGCCGATGTGATCATCACCCCCCAGGTGCTGGACATCGGCCCGGCCGATTTCAGCCAGCGCACCAGCGCCATGGTGGAAGGCGAAAAAGCCGCGCTGGCCGCCATGCCGCAGATCCGCGAACGCGTGGCCCAGCTGCAGGCCGAGCGCGCCAAGGCCGCGCGCCTGGCCCAACAGAAGGTGGCCGAGACGCAATACCAGACCTGCCTGGACAACCGCAGCCGCCTGCAAAAGCTCGCGGGACTGGCTCAGCTCGACGACTCCTGCGCAACGCCGAAATAGCCCGCATGGCGCCGGTGCCAGTGGGGGCGTGCCCCATACCGGCCTCACCGCAAGCCCCTGGGCTTGCGGTACAGTCTGGCGATCACCCCGACTGCCGCACGCCCGCACTGCCGCCGTCATCCCATTGCCCGCTTCACCCATGTCGTCACCTTTTTCCGCCATCAAACCCGGCATCAAGCTGGCCGATCAGGTCGCCAGCGCGCTGGAGGCGGAGATCCGCGCGGGCCGCATCCAGGCGGCCGAAAAACTGCCCACCGAGGCGGCGCTGGCCCAGCAGTTCCAGGTGAGCCGCACCGTGGTGCGCGAGGCCGTCTCGCGCCTCAAGTCGCTGGGGCTGGTGGATTCGCGCCAGGGTAGTGGTGTGTATGTGCAGGCGCCGGGCATCGAGCCGCTCAACTTCGACCTGCCGCACGCGGCCTCGCGCGAGGCCGTGATGCAGATCGTGGAAGTGCGCAAGGCGCTGGAATCCGAAGTGGCCGAACTGGCTGCACAGCGTGGCAGCGCCGGCGACGTGGCGGCCATCCGCCATGCCATGCACCGCATTGCACAGGCCGTGCAAAGCGGGCGTGACGGCGTGGAGGAAGACGTGCTGTTCCACCGCGCCATTGCCCAGGCCGCGGGCAATCCCTTCATGATCAGCACCCTGGACTATCTGGCCAAGTTCCTCAAGGGTGCCACGCGGGTGACCCGTGCCAACGAAGCGCGGCGCACCGACTTCGCCCAGGCCGTGACGCAAGAGCATGAACGCATCGTGCAGGCCATTGAAGCGGGCAACGCTCCCGCAGCCCGGCACGCGGCCGCCGAGCACATGCGCAATGCGCTGTCCCGCATCGAGCAGGCCGATCCGGCCTTCTGGGCACAGGACGGCGCCCGGCTGGCACAGCCCTTGGTGCAGGAATCACCACCGCTGCTTTTTTAAGCCCTGCGCCGGGGTGAATGCCTACCCCGTGAGCAGCAGCCATTTCACCCCTGCGGCGCCATTCCGACATGGCCTCAGGGTTAACACGCAAAAGAAATGCTGCAATAAATTTGTATGATAACCATATAAACACACCAAAAAATGCACAGCCGAGCGCTGTTGCCCTTCCATCCGGAGAAATTCTTCATGTCCACCCTTGCACTCCTCGGCATTGGCGCCGGCAGCATCGCCCTGCTCCTTTTGCTCATCATCCGCTGGCAGGTCCACGCCTTCGTGGCCATGATGCTGGTGAGCTTTCTGGTGGCGTTTGCCACGCAGATGCCCATTGCCGACATCATCAGCACGTTGATTGCCGGCATGGGCGGCACGCTGGGCTCGGTAGCCATCCTGGTGGCGCTGGGGGCCATGCTGGGCCGCATGATCGAGGTCTCAGGCGGCGCAGCCAGCCTGGCCAACCGGTTCACCCAACTGTTGGGGCCCACGCGCGTGCCCATGGCGCTCACGGCCGCCGCGCTGGTGCTCGCCATTCCCGTGTTCTTTGATGTGGGCTTCATCATCCTGGTGCCCATCGTCTATGGCTTTTGCAAGGCGGCGGGCGTCAACCCCGTGAAGTTCGGCCTGCCCGTGGCGGGCATCATGCTGGCGGCCCACGTGGTGGTGCCGCCGCACCCCGGCATCGTGGGTGGTGCAGCCATCGTCAAGGGCGACATTGGCTGGATCACCATCATTGGCCTGGCCATCTGCATCCCGCTGGCCGTGATCTCGCAGTACGTGGCGGGCTGGCTCAACCGCAAGGGCTACCCCATGCTGCCCACCACGGCAGAGCAATTTGCCGCATTCGGCCAGAGCAAGGAAGACGCCTCGTCCAGCACCCGCCGCGCTCCAGGCGTGGGCTCTGTCCTGGCGCTCATCCTGATCCCGCTGGCACTCATCATGGCGGGCACCACCGGCGCCACGCTGCTGCCCAAGGGCGACGGTCTGCGCAATGTGCTGGGCTTCATCGGCTCGCCCATTTTTGCACTGATGGTGGCTGTGGGCCTGGCGATGTTCCTTCTGGGCCGCAACCAGGGCTGGAACCGCGAGCGCACCAACGCCATCATGGAATCCGCCCTGCCCCCGGCCGCCACCGTGATTCTGGTGACGGGCGCCGGCGGCGTGTTTGCCAAGGTGCTCACCGCCAGCGGCATTGGCACGGCACTGTCGCAAAGCCTGACGGCCACGCACCTGCCGCTGATCCTGCTGGCGTTCATCATCTCGCTGGCCCTGCGCGCCGCGCAGGGCTCTGCCACCGTGGCCATCATCACCACCTGCGGCCTGCTGGCCGATGCGATTGCGGGCGGCGGGTATTCCCCCATGCAAGTGGCACTGCTCACGGTGGCCATTGGCTTTGGCAGCTTGGGCCTTTCGCACGTCAACGATTCGGGCTTCTGGATCGTGACCCGCTACCTGGGCCTGAGCGTGGGCGATGGCCTGCGCACCTGGACGGTGCTGACCACCGTGCTGGGGCTGGCGGGCTTTGCGCTCACGGCTCTGCTGTGGGCCCTGGTGGCCTAAGACACTTTCCCCCTGATTCACTGAAGGACTGAACTATGACCCAACCCACCGTAGGCATCATCGGCCTGGGCGCCATGGGCGCTGGCATTGCCAAAACCCTGCGCACCAACGGCTTCACCATCCATGTGTGCGATGTGCGTCCGGGCGTGGCCGAGGCCTTTGCGGCCAATGGCGGAACCGCCCACCCCACCGCAGCCGCCCTGGCAGCGGTGAGCGACGTGGTGGTGTCGGTGGTGGTCAACGCCGCGCAGACCGAAAGCGTGCTGTTTGGCGAAGACGGCAAGGGCGGCGCAGCTGCCACCATGCGCCCCGGCAGCACCTTCGTGATGTGCTCCACGGTGGACCCAAACTGGTCCGTCGCGCTGGAAGCCCGCCTGAACGCACTGGGCCTGCACTACGTAGACGCCCCCATCTCCGGCGGCGCAGCCAAGGCCGCCTCGGGCCAGATGACCATGATGACCTCGGCCAAGCCCGAAGCCTATGCCGCCGCCAACGCCGTGCTCGACGGCATGGCCGGCAAGGTGTACCGCCTGGGCGACCAGGCCGGTGCGGGCAGCAAGGTCAAGATCATCAACCAGCTGCTGGCCGGCGTGCACATTGCCGTGGCCGCCGAAGCCATGGCCCTGGGCCTGCGCGAAGGCGTGGACGCCGCCGCGCTGTACGAGGTCATCACCCACAGCGCGGGCAACAGCTGGATGTTTGAAAACCGCATGGCCCATGTGCTGGCGGGCGACTACACGCCCCTGTCGGCAGTGGACATCTTCGTGAAGGACCTGGGCCTGGTGCTGGACACCGCTCGCGCCAGCAAATTCCCCCTGCCGCTGGCCGCCACCGCGCACCAGATGTTCATGCAGGCATCGACCGCGGGCTTTGCCAAGGAAGACGACAGCGCCGTGATCAAGATCTTCCCTGGCATCACACTGCCCGAGGGTAAGGAGAAGGCATGACACGCGCACTGCTGGGCTGCATCGCTGACGACTTCACCGGCGCCACCGACCTGGCCAACAACCTGGTGCGCGCCGGCATGCGCGTGGTGCAGGCCATGGGCGTGCCCACCGCGCCGCTTGATACCGAGGCCGATGCCATTGTGGTCGCGCTCAAGTCGCGCACCATCCCGGCGGCCGACGCCATTGCCCAGTCGCGCGCCGCGCTGCAGTGGCTGAATACCCAGGGTGCCGAGCAGATCTACTTCAAATACTGCTCCACCTTCGACAGCACAGCGGCAGGCAACATTGGGCCCGTGACCGATGCGCTGATGCAGGCGCTGGGCACCGACTTCACCATCGCCACCCCGGCCTTCCCCGACAACAAGCGCACCGTGTTCAAGGGCTACCTGTTTGTGGGCGATGTTCTGCTCAATGAAAGCGGCATGCAGAACCACCCGCTCACGCCCATGACGGATCCCAACCTCGTGCGCGTGCTGCAGGCACAGACGCCAAGCCGCGTGGGCCTGATCGACCACAGCGTGGTCGCGCAGGGCGAGGCCGCCATCCGCGCGCGCATCGCCCAGCTCCAGGCCGAGGGTGTGCGCATGGCCGTGGTCGATGCCGTCTCGAATGCCGACCTGCTGCGCCTGGGCCCAGCGCTCAAGGGCATGCCGCTGGTCACCGCCGGGTCGGGCGTGGCCATGGGCCTGCCGGGCAATTTTGGCGTGGCCCCCAGCAACGAGGCCGCACGCCTGCCTGCCGCGCAAGGGCTGCAGGCCATCGTGTCGGGCAGCTGCTCGGTGGCGACCAACCAGCAGGTGATGGATTTCATCAAGGCCGGCAAACCCGCGATGGCCATCGACCCGTTGCGCATTGCCGCGGGCATGGACGTGGCTGCCGAGGCGCTGGCCTGGGCCGAAGCCCACATCGCCCAGGGCCCGGTGCTGGTGTACTCCACCGCCGAGCCCTCGGCCGTGCGCGCCATCCAGGGCAAGCTCGGCTCTGACAAGGCAGGCGCCATGGTGGAGGAAACCATTGCCGCCATTGCGCGCGGCCTGGTGCAGCGCGGTGTGCGCCAACTCATCGTAGCGGGCGGTGAAACCTCGGGCGCTTGCGTGCAAGCCCTGGGCATCACGCAAATGCGCATTGGCGCGCAGATCGACCCCGGCGTGCCGTGGTGCCACGCCGTGGCACCCGATGCAACAGACGGCCTGCACATCACGCTGAAGTCGGGCAACTTTGGCAGTACCGACTTCTTCACCAAGGCTTTTGCACAATTGTCGGCATGAGCACCACCACCGCCTTCATGGATGAGAGCGAAGCCCGCGACGAAATCTGCCGCGTAGGCCGCAGCCTGTTTGAGCGCGGCTATGTGCATGCCACCGCTGGCAACATTAGCGTGCGACTGGCCGATGGCTACCTCATCACCCCCACCGACGCCTGCCTGGGCACACTGCAGCCCGAGCGGCTGGCGCGCCTGGACGCCCAAGGCCAGCAGGTGGCGGGCGACCGCGCCAGCAAGACCATTGCACTGCACCGGCAGATTTACGATGCATCGGCATCGACGACCGCGCCGGCCCGCTGCGTGATCCACACCCACAGCACGCACCTGGTGGGGTGCTCACTGCAAGCCGATGCCGCTGCAGGTGGTCAGTTGGCAACGGATGCGCAATTGCTGCCACCCATCACCCCCTACTTTGTGATGAAGGTGGGCCGCGTGCCGCACATTCCCTACCACCGCCCCGGTGATGCCGCAGCGGCGGCACTCGTGGCCCAGACCATCGGCCGCTATGCCGCGCAAGGCAGCCCGGTACGCGCCGTGATGCTGGCGCGACTGGGCCCCAACGTGTGGCACGACACACCGGCTGCTGCCATGGCCGTACTTGAGGAACTGGAAGAAACCGCCCGCCTGTGGCTGCTGTGCCAGCCCGCCCCACGCCGCTTACCGGGCCCCAGATTGAAGAACTGCGCCAGACCTTTGGCGCGCAGTGGTGAGGCCAAGCCTTCACCCCAGACAGAAAGAAACCCATGCCCCGTTTTGCCGCCAACCTGTCCATGCTCTACAACGATGTGGACTTTCTCGACCGTTTTGCCGCCGCCGCCCGCGATGGCTTCAAGGCGGTGGAATACCTCTTCCCCTACGCCTACCCCGCCCACGAACTGGCCGCACGTCTGCAGGCCAACGGCCTGCAACAAGTGCTGTTCAATGCCCCGCCCGGCAACTGGGACGCGGGCGAGCGCGGGCTGGCTTGCCTGCCTGGCCGCGAGGCCGAGTTCCGCGAAGGCATTGCCAAGGCCATTGACTACGCCAAGGCGCTGCAATGCCCGCGGATCCATGTCATGGCCGGGCTGGTGCCACAGGGTGCCGATGCGGCCACCGTGCGCGCCGCCTACATCACCAACGTGCGCTACGCCGCCGAGCAGGCCGCACCGCACGGCATACAGATCCTGCTGGAGCCCATCAATGGCCGCGACATGCCGGGCTTCTTCCTGAGCCGCCAGGACCAGGCCCACGCGCTGATTGCCGAGATCGGCGCCGCCAACGTCAAGGTGCAGATGGACCTGTACCACGCGCAGATCGTGGAAGGCGACCTGGCCATGAAGATCCGCCAGTGCCTGCCCACGGGCAATGTGGGCCACCTCCAGATCGCGGGCGTGCCCGAGCGCCATGAGCCCGATGTGGGCGAGGTCAACTACACCTACCTTTTCAAGCTGCTGGACAGCCTGGGCTACGACGGCTGGATCGGCTGCGAATACCGCCCGGCGCGCGGCACGGCACCCCACGCCACATCGGACGGGCTGGGATGGCTCAAGCCCTGGCTTTGAGGCGGGCCCTGGGTCTTGCAGCGTGCAGGCCCGGCATGTTTTCTGAGTGGCGGAGACCGGCGTTCCTGCGATATGTCACACATTGTTGTTGGCACGCCAAATGCATGGCAATGGCGCGGGTGGCGGCCCAGTGACGACAGGCAGTGAGCAGGCCTGCGCCACGCGCGCACACCCGGCACACTGCAGGAGACAACCATGCACACCTTCATGTCGGCCTACCCGCCCGCATTCGATGAGCCCACGCCGCTGGGCGAAACCGACACCCTCTTCCTGCGCCAGGCCATCGCCTGGGCATGCACCGCCCGGGCGCGCGGCAATCACCCGTTTGGGGCGGTAGTCGCCGGGGCCGACGGCATGCTGCTGGCCCAGGCGTATTGCACGACCACCGAATCTGGCGACCCGACAGGCCACGCCGAAATGAATGCGTTGCGGCAGCTCAGCCGCCATCTCACGCGGGAAGCCCGCGCCCACGCCACGCTCTACACGTCGGCCGAGCCCTGTGCGATGTGTGCTGCCGCCATTTTCTGGAGCGGCATCGGCCGCGTGGTTTTCGGCATCGACAGCCAGCGGCTGCGCAGCTTCCACAGCAACCGCCATGCCCAGCGAGACCTGGACCTGTCGTGCCGCGACGTGCTGGCCACCGCAACCCACCCCGTCGAATGCCTGGGCCCCGCGCTGCTGGAGGAATCCAGCGCGCCACACACCGGGTTCTGGTCTGCCTGAAGCGCGCACCATCCATCGCCCCCAGGTCGCCCATGTGGCTGCGCCCGACCAACCTTCATAATTAGCTACTTATTTAGTAGCAAACCGAATCATCCGATATGCCCTGGCACGCCCGCCTGCAGCTGAACTACACGGTGGAGAACGCCCGCACCGTGGCGCGCTTTGAGCACAGCGGGCCGCTGCGCATCCTGCAAAGCCTGTACCCCGAGGGCGACGCCATCTGCCACAACGTGCTGGTGCACCCACCGGGCGGTCTGGTGGGCGGCGACACGCTGGACATCAGTGCCACCGTAGGACCGGGCGCACACGGGCTGGTCACCACGCCGGGCGCAACGCGCTTTTACCGATCTGCCGGAGCGCGCGCGCTGCAGCACACGCACCTCACGCTCGAAGACAACGCCCGCCTGGAATGGTTGCCGCTGGAGGCGCTTTGCTACAACGCCTGCCATGCCGAAAACCACCTCACGCTGAAGCTCGCCCCCGGCGCCGAATGCATGGGCTGGGACGTGACCGCGCTGGGCCTGCCGCATGCCGGGCAACCCTTTGAAACCGGTCGCTTCGTGCAGCACATCGAGGTGCCCGGCCAGTGGCTGGAGCGCGGCGTGATCGACGCGGCCGACCACCGCCTGCTGCAGAGCCCGCTGGGACTGGCCGGGGAGCGCTGTATCGCCAGCCTGTTCTTTGTGACGGGCACCCCGCTGGACAAGGCCCGCCGTGACACCGCGCTGGACGCCGCCCGCGCGGTGATGGACGCCCATGCGTTCAGAGCCACCGCAGGCGCCACCAGCCCCAACGGGCAGGTGGTGGTGCTGCGCGCGCTGGCCCCGCAGGTGGAGCCGGCCATGCAGTTGCTCAAGCAGGTGCGGGCCGCGTGGCGTGCAGCCCTGTGGCAGCTTGGCGCCGAACCACCCCGCATCTGGTCAACGTAGGCTGCCATGCAGCGGGCGCTGGAACAGCGTCCAAAAAGGTGCCAACGATCAGATCGCCACGAGTTTGCGGATGCCCTTGGCCCCCATCTCGCTGCCCGGCCCGTACGCGATGACCTCGCCGCGTTCCATCACCAGGTAGTCGTCGGCCAGCTCCTGCGCAAAGTCGTAGTACTGCTCGCACAGCAGGATGGCAACCTTCTCCCCGTTCAGGCCCTTGTCGGCAAGCATGCGGATCACGCGGCCGATGTCCTTGATGATGCTGGGCTGGATGCCTTCGGTGGGCTCGTCCAGGATCAGCAGGCGCGGGCCGGGCGTAAGAGCCCGGGCGATGGCCAGCTGCTGCTGCTGCCCGCCCGAGAGGTCACCGCCACGGCGCTTGAGCATTTGCTTGAGCACGGGGAACAACTCGTACAGGTGCGGTGGCACGGGGGTGGAGCCACTTTTATAGGCCAGACCCATGCGCAGGTTCTCTTCCACGGTGAGGCGGCCGAAGATTTCGCGGCCTTGCGGGACGAAGCCGATGCCGGCGCGGGCGCGGTCGTAGGGCTTGGCCTGATCGAGGGGTTGGCCGTCGAAGGTGATGGAGCCGCTCTTGATGGGGACCAGGCCCATGAGGCTTTTGAGCAGCGTGGTCTTGCCCACACCGTTGCGGCCGAGCAGCACGGTGACTTTGCCGGGGGCAGCGGTGAGGCTCACGTCGCGCAGGATGTGGGAGCCGCCGTAGTACTGGTTGATGTTTTGGACGGTGAGCATGGTGGTTTATTTGAGTTTTTTTGGCCTCTAGCGCTTATTCAGCAAGCGCTATAAGCTATAAATTTTGTAGCATTTAGCATGCTTGTGCTGAGTGGCGGGAGCTGGGACGCTAAGCGTGCGACGTGCTTCAGCGCAGGGCGGAGGCCGGGAGTCGCCCGGCGTGCGAGTAACTTTCTTTTGCGTCGCCAAAAGAAAGTCACCAAAGAAAAGGCGACCCTACTGTGCGTGTCCCTTCGCTGCGCTACGGGCAACCTGCGATGCTCGGTCAGGGGGTGCGCCGCAGAACTCACTGCGCGCTGCGCGCTCCGTTCAAACAACTGCGGCGAGTCAGTGCACGAAGTGCGTGTGTCCTGCGGCACACGCACGCACCCCCTGCCCTGCGCTTCTCGGCACGCACAGAAGGGAACCCGCAACCGAACATCCACACGGGCCATTGCTGCGCTCGGCCACGAACACGCGGGCGCAAGCGCCACGCGCGGCGCAACCGGAGCCGAGCGAAGCAATGGCCCGTGTGGCTGTTCGGATGTTTCGGCTGTCCCACCCCTGCTGGCTGCGCCTGCGGCGGGGCGGTTGTGGGGTGAGCATGGGCGTCGCAGCGCCCATGCCTCGTGAACTGACTCGCCGTGGTTGTCCGAGCGGCGCGCGCCAGCGCAAAGCGAGTTCCACGGCGCACCCCGCAACCGCCCCGACGCAGGTTTGCCCCCACGCACCGCGTGGGGTCGCAGACTGGGAGTCGCCTTTTCTTTGGTGACTTTCTTTTGGCGACGCAAAAGAAAGTTACTCGCACGCCGGGCGACTCCCGGCCTCCGCACTCAACACAAGCACACCGCCCAAACCAGCGCACAAGCCCAGGCTTCGACAGGCTCAGCCCGAACGGTCGAGGTTCCGCTGCACGGTCACAGAGCAAAGAGCGCGCAGCCACCATCACCGCCCCAAATAAACCTCAATCACCCGCTCATCCCCCTGCACCTGATCCAGCGTCCCCTGCGCCAGCACAGCCCCATCACACAGCACAGTAACGATCTCCGAAATGGTACGAATGAACCCCATGTCATGCTCCACCACCATCAGCGAGTGCTTGCCCTTCAAAGTGAGAAACAGCTCCGCAGTCCGCGCCGTCTCCTCATCCGTCATCCCCGCCACCGGCTCGTCCAGCAACAGCAACTTCGGGTCCTGCATCAGCAGCATGCCAATCTCCAGCCACTGCTTTTGCCCATGGCTCAGGTTCCCCGCCATGCGCGTTACGCTTCCCTCCAGGTGAATGGTGTGCAGGATCTCCGCCAACCGGTCCGACTGCGCGGAGTCCAGACGGAAGAACATGCTCGACTTCACGCCCTTGTGGGTCTTCAACGCCAGCTCCAGGTTTTCAAAAACGCTGAGCTGCTCGAACACCGTGGGCTTCTGGAACTTGCGGCCAATGCCCAAACTGGCAATCTCAGGCTCGTTGTGGCGCAGCAGGTCGATGGTCGATCCAAAGTACACGGTGCCGCTGTCGGGCCGCGTCTTGCCGGTGATGATGTCCATCATCGTGGTCTTGCCCGCACCATTGGGGCCGATGATGCAGCGCAGCTCGCCGGGCGCAATATCCAGGCTCAGGTTGTTGATCGCCTTGAAGCCGTCAAAGCTCACGTTCACATCTTCGAGGTACAGGATGCGGCCGTGGGTGATGTCCACCTCGCCGGGCGTTGCCACGCGCGAGAAGCCCGCGGCACGGCCACCGGATTCGGTCTGGCCCGTCGCCACCGGCGCGTGCCGTTCCTGAAGACGCCGTGCGCCTTCTTCCATCAGGTCGGGCGTCATGGCACATCTCCCTTCGTTGTTGTCTTCGTCTTCGCTTTGAGCTTCTTCACCAGGCCCACCACGCCGTCGGGCAAGAACAGCGTGACCGCAATGAACAGCGCGCCCAGAAAGTACAGCCAGAACTCTGGCGCCGTCACTGTCAGCCAGCTCTTGGCACCGTTGACGATGAACGCGCCCACGATGGGCCCGATCAGCGTGGCGCGGCCACCCACCGCAGCCCACACGGCGATCTCGATGGAGTTGGCAGCGCTCATCTCGCCGGGGTTGATGATGCCGACCTGCGGCACGTACAAGGCGCCCGCCACACCGCACATCATGGCGCTGATGGTCCAGATGGTGAGCTTGTAGGGCAGCGGCGAATAGCCCGAAAACATGACCCGCGTTTCGGCATCGCGCACGGCCTGCAGCACGCGGCCGAACTTGCTGCGCACCAGCCAGCGCGCCAGCAAAAAGAAGCCGAGCAGCGCCAGGCCGGTGAGCACAAACAACGTCATGCGCATGGTCGGGGTGGCAATGGGGGTGCCCAGGATGCGCTTGAAGTCGGTAAAACCGTTGTTGCCGCCAAAGCCCGTCTCGTTGCGGAAGAACAGCAGCATGGCCGCATACGTCATGGCCTGCGTGATGATGGAAAAGTACACGCCTTTGATGCGTGAGCGGAAGGCGAAGTAGCCGAACACGAACGCAATGGCGCCGGGCACTGCGACGATCAGGATCAGCGTGGCGACAAAGCTGTCGGACAGTGCCCAGTGCCAGGGCAGCTCCTTCCAGTCCAGGAACACCATGAAGTCCGGCAGGTCGCTTTTGTAGTTGCCATCGCGGCCGATCTGGCGCATGAGGTACATGCCCATCACATAGCCACCCAGCGCAAAGAACAATCCGTGGCCCAGGCTGAGGATACCGGTGTAGCCCCAGATCAGGTCCATGGCCAGCGCACAGATGGCGTAGCACATGATCTTGCCCAGCAACGCCACGGCGTAGTCCGACAGGTGGAACATGCTGCCCGCAGGCACCCACAGGTTGAGCACGGGCGCCACGGCGCACACCACGATGAGCGCGACGATAAAGGCCGACCAGCCACCGCGCGTGAGCAGCGGCGCCGGTGCGGGCAGTTGGATGTTGGGAGAGGTTGGCGTAGTCATGGTCTGTCGTCTCTTGTGGCTTCAGTCGGCCGTACGCCCTTTGACCGCGAAGATGCCCTGGGGCCGCTTCTGGATGAAGATGATGATGAACACCAGCACCGCAATCTTGGCCAGCACGGCACCCGCCCAGCCTTCCAGGAACTTGTTGAGAATGCCCAGACCCAGCGCCGCATACACGGTGCCTGCGAGTTGGCCCACGCCGCCCAGCACCACCACCATGAAGGCATCGACGATGTAGCTCTGGCCCAGGTCGGGGCCCACGTTGCCCACCTGGCTCAGCGCGCAGCCCGCCAGGCCTGCAATGCCCGAGCCCAGGGCAAAGGCCATGGTGTCGATGCGCGCCGTGTTCACGCCCATGCACGAGGCAATGGGGCGGTTTTGCGTGACGCCGCGCACAAAAAGACCCAGGCGTGTGCGGCCAATGAGGTAGCCCATGCCCAGCAGCACGGCAATGGCAAAGCCGATGATGACGAGCCGGTTGTAGGGCAGCGTGAGGTTGGAGAGCACCTGCACGCCACCGCTCATCCAGGCGGGGTTTTCCACACCCACGTTCTGCGCGCCAAAAATCGTGCGCACCAGCTGCATCAGCACCAGGCTGATGCCCCAGGTGGCCAGCAGCGTCTCCAGTGGGCGGCCGTACAGAAAGCGCAGCACGCCGCGCTCCAGCACCGCGCCCACGGCGGCCGAGGCGCCAAAGGCCAGGGGCAGCGCAGCGACCAGGTACCAGTCGAATGCACCCGGAAAATACTTCTGGAACACGCCTTGCACCACATAGGTGGCGTAGGCGCCGATCATCATCAGCTCGCCATGGGCCATGTTGATCACGCCCATCAGGCCATAGGTGATGGCCAGGCCCAGCGCCACCAGCAGCAGGATGGAGCCCAGGCTGATGCCCGAGAATGCCGCGCCCAGGCGCTCGCCCCAGGCCAGTTGGCCGTCGATGGCGCGCAGGGCGGCCTGCAGTGCGGCCTTCACCTTGGCGTCTTCTTCGACGGTGACGCGTTCGTTGAGCAGCAGCCGCGTATCAGGTGTGGCGCTGAGCGACAGTGCCTGGGCGGCTGCGATACGTTGCGCGGGGTCGTCGCTGCCCAGCAGCGTGGCGGCGCGCGCCAGCTCCAGCTGGTTCTTGATCTTGTCGTTGGTCTCCTGCGCCAGTGCCTTGTCGAGCAGAGGCAGACGGCCTGCATCCGGTTCCTTGGTCAGTGCCTTGGCGGCGGCCATGCGCTGGGTTTCGTCCTTGCCAAACAGCGCCAGGCCCGCCAGGGCCGTGTCGATCTCGCCGCGCATGCGGTTGTTGTTGATGATGTCTTCGGCATCGGCGGGCACAGGGACCTCGGCGCCAGTGACAGGGTCGATGCCCTTGTCATCGCGCACGATCAGCGCCTTGCCATCGGCAACCTTCACCGCGTCGTCGGCCAGCGCCTGCAAGAAGGCGGCGGTGCGCTCGCTGGGCTCCACCACGGCCTGCTGCACGGCGGCCACACGGTCGTCGGTTTCGCCAGCGGCCATGGCCAGGGCCTGCTCGGCAGTGAGGGCGTTCGCTTGAACCGTGGCACACAACAGTATGCAGGCAAGCAGCCGTGAAAATAGTGAGGAAAGCATGGAAGGGCCAGTCGGTCAAAAGGCGGTCGGCCTGTGCCACGCGCACAGCCCATACCAGCGCCCCCGCGCAAGGGCCGCCCCGCCGCGCTGGGGGCGTCCCCTGCCCGCATCGCGCAGCGATGCGAGAGCGGGGGGAAGGCGCAAAGCGCCTCAGGGGAGTTACTTCTTCTCGGGTTCGTCCTTCTTCTTGTCGTTGCCTTCGATGTACGGGCTCCAGGGTTTGGCCTTCACGGGGCCGGGCGTCTTCCACACCACGTTGAACTGGCCGTCGGCCTTGATCTCCCCGATGAACACGCTCTTGTGCAGGTGGTGGTTCTTCTCGTCCATCTTGCTCACGATGCCGCTCGGCGCCTTGAAGGTCTGGCCGGCCATCGCGGCGATCACCTTGTCGGTGTCGGTGCTCTTGGCCTTTTCAACCGCCTGCTTCCACATGTTGATGCCGATGTAGGTGGCTTCCATCGGGTCGTTGGTGAGCGGCTTGTCCTTGTGGCCGGCAATGCCCTTGGCCTTGGCGTAGTCGCTCCACTTCTTGATGAACTCGGTGTTGGCCGGGTTCTTGATGGACTGGAAGTAGTTCCAGGCAGCCAGGTGGCCCACCAGCGGCTTGGTATCCACTCCGCGCAGCTCTTCCTCACCCACGCTGAATGCGACCACGGGCACATCCTTGGCCTTCAGGCCCGCGTTGCCCAACTCCTTGTAGAACGGCACGTTGGAGTCGCCGTTGATGGTGGACACCACGGCCGTCTTGCCCCCCTGGCTGAACTTCTTGATGTCGGCCACGATGGTCTGATAGTCCGAATGGCCGAACGGGGTGTACTTCTCTTCGATGTCGCTATCCTTCACGCCCTTCGCTTTGAGGTAGGCGCGCAGGATCTTGTTGGTGGTGCGGGGGTAGACGTAGTCGGTGCCCAGCAGCACCCAGCGCTTGGCCGCGCCGCCGTCCTTGCTCATCAGGTAGTCCACCGCAGGGATGGCCTGCTGGTTGGGCGCGGCGCCGGTGTAGAACACGTTCTTGGACAGTTCTTCGCCCTCGTACTGCACGGGGTAGAACAACAGGCCGTTCATTTCTTCCACGACCGGCAGCACTGACTTGCGTGACACCGAGGTCCAGCAGCCGAAGATGACCGCCACCTTGTCCTGGCCCAGCAGCTGCTTGGTCTTTTCGGCAAACAGCGGCCAGTTGGACGCGGGGTCCACCACCACGGGCTCGAGCTTCTTGCCCAGCACGCCGCCCTTGCCGTTGATCTCGTCAATCGCCATCAGCACGGTGTCTTTCAGCACCGTCTCGGAGATGGCCATGGTGCCCGACAGGCTGTGCAGGATGCCGACCTTGATGGTCTCCTGGGCGTGGGCTGGCAGCGCAGACAGGCCAGCGAGCGCAGCGACGGCCGCGAGGGCCTTGAGGGAATAACGACGTTGCATGTGTGCTTCTCCAGTGGGTGGTTTCAAACCGCTTCGCCCGATGGCCCCGAAGGGGGTTTTGGTCGGTCGATGGAATGGATTCTGGAGACTGCACCCCCGATCGGAAATACGCCGGGTGGCGTATGCCGCAGGCACCGGCACGCGCCCAAGCCCTGCTGGGCAGGGCACCTGCACCCGTGGTGCTCGTAACAGGATTCAAACCGCACTTCGCATAAGCATCTGCACTTTGCGCATTCGACACCGGCTCCCCGCGCGCCTACGCTGCATACCTGTGCCGAGCTGCTTGCAGCCCAACATGCGCCATCCAACGGGCACCGGCAACCAGACAGCCATTCTTGAACGCACCTCCCCTGGGAGTGCACCTACCGCCAACAAGGAACCCTCTCCATGCAGCAAATGCTCAATCGCCGTACCTTCGGTGCCGGACTCGCGGCACTCGCCACCCTGTCGGGCCTGCGTGCGCGAGCCCAGGTTGCCCTTCCCAAGGAAGTCCGGATCGGTTTTCAGAAAGGCTCGGCCATCCTGGTGCTGGCCAAGAAGCAGCAGGTGATTGAAGCCCGGCTCAAAGCGCTGGGCGTCGCCAGCGTCAAGTGGATTGAATTCCAGTTCGGTCCGCCCCTGCTGGAGGCATTGGGCGCCGGCGCCGTCGACCTGGGCTCGGTCGGCGACACGCCGCCCATCTTCGCGCAGGCGGGTGGCGCCAACCTGGTGTACGCCGCCGCCTCGCCCTCCAGCCACAGTGCGGTGCTGGTGCCGCGCAACTCGCCCATCCATTCCTTGGCCGATCTCCGGGGCAAAAAGGTGGCGTTTGGCAGAGGCTCCAGCGCCCACAACGTCACAGTGCGGGCGCTGGCCCTGGCGGGCCTGAAGTTCGACGACATCGTGCCCACCTACCTGTCCCCGGCCGACGCCACGGCGGCCTTCAACGGCGGCAACATCGACGCCTGGGTGGTGTGGGACCCTTATTACGCCATCGCGGTGGAGCGGTACGGCGCCCGCGTGATCGCCGACACGTCGGACAAGCGCCTGACCAGTTCGTCGTACTACATCGCATCGCGCAGTTTTGCCACGCAATACCCGGCAGCCCTGTCTGCCGCGCTCGAAGAGATCGGCAAGACCACCGTGTGGGCAGGCCACCACCGCGCGGAGCTGGCTGCACTGGCCGCCGAAGCCACGGGCATTGACGTGAAGTCCTGGACCACCGCGTTCGCGCGCGCCGAGTTCTCGCTGGGCCCCGTGACGGAGTCGCACATAGCCCAGCAGCAGCAACTGGCCGACACCTTTCAAGCGCTGGGCATCATCCCGCGCAAGATCCAGGTAAAAGACATCGTCTGGAGGGCGCCTGCGCTTTAACGGCCCGGGACGGCAGGCACTACAGCAGCTGTGCGACGGTGCGCCCATTGCGGCAAGCGCTGCAACACCCCAGCCAGGACGAAACGGCCCCGCCGGTCAAGTCACCGGCGTGTGAACGGGGGCCAGTCGAAGCCAGCAAATGCTATGAGTTCGATAGCTATTAGCGCTTTATAGACAAGCGCTGGCGCCAGAAAATGCATGAAATCAGCCTTCAAACTGCGGATGGAACTGCCGGATGCGGTTCATTGCCATGGCGGCGGCGGCGGTGCGCGTCTCGACCCCCAGCTTGGCAAACACGCGTTCCAGGTGCTTTTTGACTGTGGCGGGGCTGGCCCCCAGGATGTCGCCGATGTCGCGGTTGATCTTGCCCTTGACCACCCAGTACAGCACCTCGGCCTCGCGCGCTGTGAGCTTGAAGGACAGAATCATGGATTCGATGATCTTCGCGTCGGACACCTCGCGCATCACGATGAGCCAGTCGCCACCGCCTGCGCTGTCGCCCGCCTGCTGGTGCAAGCGAAAGGTGAGGCGGCGTGCGCCCTGCTCCACCGCCAGGCGCGGCGGCTCGGCCAGCGAAGCCTCCAGCAGCTCGGCCGCGTTGTCGGCCAGCACATGGCGGCGCAGCCAGGCCTGCACGGGCTCGGGTGCCCACTGGCCAAACGGGGTGGGCATACCATCGGGGCCGACCTCGCCAAAGTAGCTTTGCAACAGCTCGCGCGCCAGCGGGGTCTGCCACACGATGCGGCCATCCGCTGCGCGCACGGTGATGCTGGCGTAGCCAAACGCATCCAGCGCGTTGCGCGCCTCGCGCGCCTGGCGCGCGTCCTGCCGGGCCTTGCGGGCAGCGCCCAGGTGCACGCCCATGCGGGCCATTACCTCGCGCGGCTTGATGGGCTTGGTGACGTAGTCCACGCCGCCGGCCTCGAGCGCGGCGACCAGGTGCTCGGTCTCGGTGAGGCCCGTCATGAAGATGATGGGGATGTGCGCCGTGGCGGGCGATGCCTTGAGGCGCCGGGCGACTTCAAAGCCGTCCATGCCCGGCATCATGGCGTCGAGCAACACAATGTCGGGCAGGGCCTGGGCCGCACGCTGCAGCGCCGCCTCGCCGTGCATGGCCACCAGCACGGTGTAGCCCGATTCATCCAGCGCGTCGTGCAGTACGGCCAGGTTGTCGGGCACGTCGTCCACGATCAGCACCACATCGCTGTCGCTGCGGTCCAGCGCGCTGGCGGGCGCTGTGGGAGGGTGAGAGGGAAAGGGGTTGGCAGTGGTCATCACGAGGGTGCCTGCTCCAGTATCTGGCCCATGGCATCGAACTGGAATTGCTGGGCCAGTTGCCGCATGGTGCCGACAAAAGCGCTGTGTGCGGGCTGGCTGCGCTCAATGTCATCCAGCGTGTTGAGAATGCCCCGGTAGTAGCCCAAGGACACCGCCTGTGCCAGAGCCAGCAACGCAGCGGCATCGGGGTAAGTGAGGGGTGCGGGCGCCGCAGACACCACGGCGGGTTCAGCACCCGCGGGCGCTGTAGTGGCCTCGTCGTATTGCCACTGCAGGCCCAGGCGGCGTTCGAGCCAGTCCAGCAGCTCGCTGTGGCGCACGGGCTTGACGATGAAGTCTTCGGGGCGGATGTCCACGTCGTTGTCGAGCGCCTTGTCGAAAGCATTGGCGGAAACGATGGCACATTGCACGTGGGGCAGGTGCATCTGCCGCACGCGCCGCAGCGTTTCCCATCCGTCGATACCCGGCATGGCCAGGTCCATGAAGATCACGTGCGGACGGTACCCAGTGGCCAGCAGGTCCAGCGCATCGTGGCCGCTGGCGGCCTGGCGCAGCGCAAAGCCCAGAGGTACGAGCAGTTGCACCAGCAGCTCGCGGTCGGGCTCTTCGTTGTCCACCACCAGTATGCGGCGGCGCTCGCCCGCGTAGCCCCTGCGCGCGCGCTGGGTGCGTGCGGCCCATGCGGCGGGCGCTGTCGCCGCCTTGCCCAGCGCCTCGCCATGCACTTCGGGCAGGAACAGCTTGACGTGGAACACCGAGCCCACACCCGGTGTGCTGCTCACCGTCAGCTCGCCGCCCATGAGCGCGGTGAGCATCTTGGCGATGGTCAGGCCCAGCCCAGCCCCCGGCGCGGCCGCCGTGCTGCCACCGCCCGATCCGCCACGCGCAAAGGGCTCGAAGATGCGCTCGATCTCATCGGCGCTGAGGCCCGGCCCCGTGTCCTGCACCTCAATGCGTGCCATCTCGCGCGCATAGCGCACGCGCAACGTGACGGTGCCCTGCGCCGTGAACTTGACGGCGTTGCCCAGCAGGTTGATGAGGATCTGGCGCAGCCGCTTTTCGTCGGCACGCACCACTTCGGGAATCACCCCCAGCACATCGAACTGGAAGGCCAGGCCCTTGGCGGCAGCCTGTAGCTCGAACAGGCTGGCCATCTCGTGCAGGCCGTCGGCAAAACGCATGGGCGTGACATCGAGCGTGAGCTTGCCAGACTCGATGCGCGCGATGTCCAGCGTGCCTTCGATGAGCGACAACAAATGTTCACCCCCGCGGCGGATGACGTGCACCGCCTGCTTGCGGTGCGGCGGCACGCCCGCATCCTCGCCCATCAGCTGCGCATAGCCCAGGATGGAGTTGAGCGGCGTGCGGATCTCGTGGCTGATGGCGCTGATGTAGCGGCTCTTGGCCTGGTTGGCCTGGTCGGCCGCGCGCTGGGCCGTTTCGGCCACCTGGCGCGCCTGCTCGGCCACGCTGCGCGCGGTCTGCAGGGCCTCGTCGGTCTGGCGGTGCAGCTCGATCTCGCGCACCAAGAGGCCGGTCTGGCGGTTGGATTCCTCCTGCGCCACCTGGCGGCTCTTGTGCGCCAGAACCAGCCACCAGGCCACGATGCCCGAGATCACCAGCAGCGCGAGATACGCCTTGAGCAGGCCCGAGCGCAACGCCACTTCGGGTGCCGCCATCACCTCGGTGTCCGTGGCCGCCTGGGCGATGGTGTTGAGCTCCTGGTGGTACAGCAGGCCCATCACCGACGCCAGCAGCGGCGCAATCACCAGCATCAGCAGCAGGAAGTGGCCCAGGCCCGTGTCCAGATAGCGCCAGATGGCACGCGGCAGCACCCAGCGCAGCGCGGCCGACCACTGCACCGCCATGCTCGCGTGCGGCTTGCACAGGTCGCCGCAGCGCGCGTCCAGCGTGCAGCACAGCGAGCAGATGGCGCCCCGGTAGGCGGGACACTGGGCCATATCGGGCGCTTCGTATTCGCGCTCGCAGATCACGCAACGCTGCACGGTGAAGCGCTGGTAGCTGCCCATGTCGGAAGCCCGCGCGCCGGGCACAGGTCCCGCCACAGGCACAGCCACCGTCTCGCTCTGCCGCGCGATGTAGTACTTGCCGCGCGTGGCCCAGGCGATCAGCGGCGCCGTCACAAAGGCCACCGCCATCGCAATGACGGCCGAGAACGCCTGCGGCAGCGGGCCAAACAGCCCCAGGTGCGCACTGATGGACAGCACCGACGCCAGCGCCATCGATCCCACGCCCACGGGGTTGATGTCGTAGAGGTGCGCACGTTTGAACTCGATGCCCTTGGGCGACAGGCCCAGCGGCTTGTTGATGACGAGGTCCGCCACTACCGACATGATCCAGGCGATGGCGATGTTGGAGTACAACCCCAGCACCTCGCCCATGGCGCGGAACACGTTCATCTCCATCAGCATGAAGGCGATCAGCGTGTTGAACACCACCCACACCACCCGCCCCGGGTGGCTGTGCGTGAGGCGCGAGAAAAAGTTGGACCATGCCAGCGACCCCGCATAGGCGTTGGTCACGTTGATCTTCATCTGCGAGACGACCACAAACAGCGCCGTGGCCGCCACCGCCCACCCATAGTGCGGGAAGACATACTCGTAGGCCACCAGGTACATCTGGTTCGGGTCCACCGCGCGCTCGGCGGGCACCATGTGCGTGAGCGCTAGGTAGGCCAGCAGCGCACCGCCCAGCATCTTGAGCACACCCAGCACCACCCAGCCCGGCCCACCCACCAGCACCCCCAGCCACCAGCGGCCGCGCGTGGTGGCGGTGCGGGCGGGCATGAAGCGCAGATAGTCGGCCTGCTCCCCCATCTGGGTAATGAGCGCAATGCCCACGGTGAGCGCCGCACCAAACAAGGGCAGTTGGAACGTGGCACTGCGCGCTAATTCACCACCGTAGTGCACCACCCCAGAAAACGCACCAGGATCGCGCAGCAGCACATAGGCAAACGGTACCACCAGCATCAGCAGCCACAGCGGCTGCGTCCACACCTGCAGGCGGCTGATGGCCGACACGCCGTGCGTGACCAGCGGAATCACCACAATGGCGCAGATCAGGTACCCCCAGGTGGGTGGAATGTCGAGCGCCAGCTCCAGCGCATAGGCCATCACGGCGGCTTCGAGCGCGAAGAAGATGAAGGTGAAGCTCGCGTAGATCAGCGAGGTGAGCGTGGAGCCAATGTAGCCAAAGCCCGCGCCGCGCGTGAGCAGGTCCATGTCCACCCCATAGCGCGCCGCATACACGCTGATGGGCAGCCCCGCCAGAAAGATGATGAGCCCCGTAGCCACGATGGCCCAGAAGGCGTTGATGAAGCCATACTGCACCAGCAGCGTGGCCCCCACGGCTTCGAGGATCAGGAAGGATGCGGCGCCAAAGGCCGTGTTGGCCACCCGCCATTCGGACCACTTGCGAAATCGCTGGGGCGTGTAGCGCAGCGCATAGTCCTCCATGGTCTCGGTGGCCACCCAGCTGTTGTAGTCCCGCCGGACCTTGACCACCTGCTGGGGCGCCTGTGCGTCGGCATCCGGCCCTGGCACAGGGGCCGAACTGGCGTCGGGCGGGGCAAAGGGGGTGTTGGAGGGAGGCATGGGCAAAGGGCGGCGACAGCCCCTGCAAGTGCAGTTTCCATGCCACGGGTTGCCTTTGTATGCGGTGCACCTTCGCCCTCTGGCGTATGGCGGGCACGGGGCTTGCTGCCTATGATGAATCCACTGCCCTTCGGACCGCATGGCCATCGTTGACGATTACGCCGTGTGTCCGGCCTGAACAACCCGCTACACGAGCCCACCTCTCCTTACATTGAGCAGAACGACATGGAACTGACCCCTCGTGAGAAAGACAAGCTACTGATCTTCACCGCCGCCCTGCTGGCCGAGCGCCGAAAGGCCCGGGGACTGAAGCTCAACTACCCCGAGGCGGTGGCCCTGATCAGCGCCGCCGTGATGGAAGGCGCGCGCGACGGCAAGACTGTGGCCCAGCTCATGAGCGAAGGCCGCACCGTGCTGACCCGCGCCGATGTGATGGAAGGCATCCCCGAGATGATTCCGGACATCCAGGTCGAGGCCACGTTCCCCGATGGGACCAAGCTGGTCACCGTCCACCAACCCATCGTTTAACCCCCCGTTCGTATTTCTCTCTGTGGAGCCCCCATGCGCATCGCCCTCTCACACCGCCACACAGCCGCTCTTCTTTTCATAGCTGCCAGCGCAATTGGTACTAGCGCCAGCGCCCATACCGGCGCTGAATCGCACATCCACAACAGTTTTCTGAGCGGCTTTGCCCACCCCCTGTTCGGTCTGGACCACTTGGCCGCCATGGTGGCCGTGGGCCTGTGGAGCGCCCTGGCCGCACGCAGCGCGGGGCGCGACCTGCTGTGGGGCCCCGTGGGCTTTGCGGCCATGCTGCTGGTGGGCGCCGTGCTGGGCCTGGAGGGTGTGGCGCTGCCAGCGGTGGAGCCCATGATTGCCGCGTCGCTGCTGGTCACCGGCCTGCTGGTCGTGTCGCGCCTGCGCGTTCCCGGGCTGGCGGCGGCGCTGGGTGTGGGCGCGTTTGCCGTCTTCCACGGCGTGGCCCATGGCTATGAGCTGGCAGGCAGCGACAGCGCCTGGTTGACCCTGGCGGGCATGCTCACGGCTACCGTGCTGCTGCACAGCGCAGGCCTGGCCGCTGGCTGGGCACTGCGCCACCGCCATGTGTGGCTGGCCCGCGCTGCAGGTGCTGGCGTGGCTGCGTTCGGTGGCGCGCTGCTGGCGCAGATGGCCTGAGCATTCCCTGCAAGGAGCCATCATGATCCCCGGCGAACTTCTCACCGAACCCGGTGAACACCTGCTCAACACCGGCCGCCGCACCCTGACGCTGGTGGTGCGCAACACCGGCGACCGGCCCATCCAGGTCGGCTCGCACTACCACTTTGCCGAGACCAACAACGCCCTGGGCTTTGACCGTGCGGCTGCGCGCGGCATGCGGCTGAACATTGCGTCGGGCACCGCCGTGCGCTTTGAGCCCGGCCAGGAGCGCACCGTGGAGCTGGTGGACTACGCGGGCGACCGCCGGGTGTACGGCTTTCAGGGCCTGACGCAGGGCGCACTCTAGCAATTCATAGCCAAAACAGCCGCTAGCGCTTGATGGATAAGCGCTAGCAGCTATCAAAATAATAGTTATCAGTTCTCGCGGAGCACACCCCATGGCAACCATTGGACGACGCGCCTACGCCGAAATGTTCGGCCCCACCGTGGGCGACCGCGTGCGCCTGGCCGACACCGAACTCATCCTGGAGGTCGAAGCCGATCACACGCTGCGCGCGGGCAGCTACGGCGAAGAAGTGAAGTTTGGCGGCGGCAAGACCATCCGCGACGGCATGGCACAAAGCCAGCGCAGCAACGCCGGGACTGGAACAGGCCCCTCCGGTGGCGGCGCGGTGGACACAGTGCTGACCAACGCCCTGGTGGTAGACCACACCGGCATCTTCAAGGCCGACATCGGCCTGCGCGCGGGCCGCATCGCCTCCATCGGCAAGGCCGGCAACCCCGACACGCAACCGGGCGTGGACATCATCATCGGCCCCGGCACCGAGGTCATCAGCTGCGAGGGCAACATCGTCACCGCGGGCGGCATCGACAGCCACATCCACTTCATCTGCCCACAGCAGGTGGAAGAAGCCCTGGCCAGCGGCGTGACCACCATGCTGGGCGGCGGCACCGGCCCCGCTACGGGCACGCTGGCCACCACCTGCACGTCGGGCCCCTTCAACATGGAGCGCATGCTGCAGGCGGCCGACGCGTTCCCCATGAACCTGGGCTTCCTCGGCAAGGGCAACGCCAGCCTGCCCGATGCGCTGCACGAGCAGATCAACGCGGGCGCCATTGGCCTCAAGCTGCACGAAGACTGGGGCACCACGCCCTCGGCCATCAGCAACTGCCTGGACGTGGCGGAAGAGACGGACACGCAGGTCGCCATCCACAGCGACACGCTCAACGAATCGGGCTTTGTGGAGAACACCATCGCCGCCGTGGCCGGGCGCGGCATTTGCGCCTTCCACACCGAAGGCGCGGGTGGCGGGCATGCGCCCGACATCCTGCGCGTGGTGGGTGAGGACAACTTCTTGCCTTCGTCCACCAACCCCACCATGCCCTACACCCAGAACACGCTGGACGAGCATGTGGACATGCTCATGGTGTGCCACCACCTGGACGCGAGCATTGCCGAAGACCTGGCCTTTGCCGAAAGCCGCATCCGCAAGGAAACCATCGCCGCCGAAGACATCCTGCACGACCTGGGCGCGATCAGCATGATGAGCAGCGACAGCCAGGCCATGGGCCGCGTGGGCGAAGTCATCCTGCGCACCTGGCAGACGGCGCACAAGATGAAGGTGCAGCGCGGCTGGCTGGCCCCCACTGCAGGGCGCGACGAGCTGGCCGAAATCCTGCAGCGCAACGACAACTTCCGCATCAAGCGCTACGTGGCCAAGTACACGATCAACCCCGCCATTGCGCACGGCATTGCCCACGAGGTGGGCTCGCTGGAGGTGGGCAAGTGGGCCGACATCGTGATCTGGAAGCCTGCGTTCTTCGGCGTCAAACCTGCGCTCATCCTCAAGGGCGGGCTGATCGCCATGGCTGCGATGGGCGACCCCAATGCCTCCATCCCCACACCGCAGCCCGTGCACTACCGCCCCATGTTCGGCGCGTTCGGCGGGGCCATTGCCAAGACCTCGCTCACCTTTGTGTCGCAGGCCGGGTTGAATGCAGGCGTTGGCGAACGCTTTGGTTTGCGCAAGCAGCTCAGCGCCGTGCGCAACATCCGTGGCGTGCGCAAGCAGCACATGGTGCACAACAGCTACACGCCCAAGATGGAGGTGGACGCGCAGACCTACACCGTGCGCGCCGACGGCCAGCTGCTCACTTGCGAGCCCGCCACCCTGCTGCCCATGGCGCAGCGCTACTTTTTGTTCTGACACTCCCCCACGATGAGCAGCTTGCTGGACAGCCTCTCCCTGCGCCTGGATGACCTGAGCGACCCGCGCATTGCCACCTTCATGGAAGAGCATCTGCAGGACATGCGCGCCACTTCGCCGCCCGAAAGCGTGCATGCGCTGGACATGGACCAGCTGCGCCGCCCAGAAATCCGCTTCTGGACGGCGTGGCTGCCGGACGACACCGAACCCGCGCCCGGTCGGCTGGTGGGCACCGGCGCCCTCAAACACCTGAGCGCCGACCACGTCGAGCTCAAATCCATGCGTGCCGCAGAGTCCCTGCGCGGCCTCGGCGTGGGCCGGGCCATCCTTGAACACATCCTGGGCCAGGCCGTGAATCTGGGCTACCAGCGCATCAGCCTGGAAACGGGCACCCAGCCCTTCTTTGAACCCGCTCACCAGCTCTACCTGCGCTACGGCTTTACCGACTGCGCGCCGTTCGGCAGCTACCAGCTTGACCCCCACAGCCGGTACATGAGCCGCGCGCTGTAGAGCCAGCCCGTGCCACCCTGCAGCCAAGGCCACAATGTGGACCTCGCCTTGCCGGCACCGTAATCCTCCTTCGCCATGATCCAGGTCTCCAAACTCCTCCCCCAAGGCCAGGGCCTCGCGCCCGTCCTGCTCAAACGCGCCACCACCGTTGAACTGGACTGGGACGTGCGCCAAAAAAGCCGCTTCGCCGCCACCGACTCGGCCGGGCGCGAGCTGGGCATCTTCCTCCCCCGTGGCACGCTGGTGCGCGGCGGCGATGTGCTGGTGGCCGAAGACGGCTCCATGGTCCGCGTGATCGCCGCACCGCAGCCCGTGCTGGTCATCACCCACTGCCAACACCACGGCACGCCGTTTGACCTGACCCGCGCCGCCTACCACCTGGGCAACCGCCATGTGCCCATCGAGCTGCAGCCTGACCACCTCAAGATCGAACCCGACCACGTGCTGGCCGACATGCTGCGCGCCATGCACCTGATCGTGACCGAGCAGAACCTGGCGTTTGAGCCCGAAGGCGGCGCTTATGCAGCGGGGCATGGTGGTGGACACAGCCATGGGGGACATGGACACGACCATCGCCACGGCCATTCACACGACCATGACCATACCCACGATCATGGACATACCCACGAACACAGCCATGCAGCTGCACCAACCACAACCCCGGCCCGTGGGCGCACCGTGTCCATCCCCGTGGTGGCCCAGGGGCATGTGCACGGCCACGACTGCAACCACGACCACTGACCCCCCGCTTCATGCGCCTGGACCGCCCCACGCCTCTGCCCGCCGCCAGCTTCTTGCAGCTGATGTGGCTGGCCTCCCCCGCGCTGCCCGTGGGCGGGTTCTCGTATTCCGAAGGGCTGGAAAGCGCCATTGAAAACGCGGGCCTCGCCAGCGAAGCCGCCGTGGGCGACTGGCTGCTGGACCAGCTGCACATCACCCAGGCGCGTGGCGACATGGCCCTGATCTCCAAGGCCGTGGGCGCCTGGCGCCGAGGCGACCTGGAGCATGTGAAAGAACTCAACGACTGGGTGCTGCACACCCGTGAGACGAGCGAGCTGCGCCTGCAGACCGAGCAAATGGGCCGCTCGCTGGCCGAATGGCTGCGCAACCAGTACCAGGGCGACGAAGCCCTGATGCCCGCCGTGCGCCACCTGGCCGCCCTGCCCCCCACCTACCCTGTGGCCTTCGCACAGGCCGCATCGCCCACCCAGGCCAGCGTGCGCGAGGTGCTGCTGGCCTACGCCTTTGGCTGGGCTGAGAACATGGTGCAGGCCGCGCTCAAATCCATGCAGTTGGGCCAAAGCGCAGGCCAGCGCATCCTGGCCCGGCTGGCCGCCGCCATCCCGCTCGCTGCAGACCACGCCGCTGGTCTGATGGACAGCGAGCGCCAGGCGTTCTCGCCCATGCTCGCCATTCTGAGCGCGCAGCACGAAGTGCAATATTCAAGGCTTTTTCGCTCCTAGCGCAAGCAATACAAGCGCAGGTAGCTATTTATTTAGTAGCAAATGACGCCACCACTAGCACCATGACCAACGCCCTGCACCACATCCCCAACCGCACCAAAAACCTGCCCCCTCTGCGCGTGGGCATCGGCGGCCCCGTCGGCTCTGGCAAAACCACGCTGTTGGAGATGCTGTGCAAGACCATGCGCGATGACTACGACCTCATCGCCATCACCAACGACATCTACACCAAGGAAGACCAGCGCCTGCTCACCGTGAGCGGCGCGCTGCCCGCTGAGCGCATCCTGGGCGTGGAAACCGGCGGCTGCCCGCACACTGCCATCCGCGAGGATTGCTCCATCAACCTCGAAGCCATCGACCGCATGCTGGGCGAGTTCCCCAACGCCGACATCGTGTTTGTGGAAAGCGGCGGCGACAACCTGGCCGCCACCTTCAGCCCCGAGCTGAGCGACCTCACCATCTACGTCGTCGACGTGGCCGCTGGCGAAAAAATCCCCCGCAAGGGTGGCCCCGGCATCACAAAAAGCGACCTGTTCATCATCAACAAGACCGACCTGGCCCCCCACGTGGGCGCCAACCTGGACGTGATGCACGCCGACACCACCCGCATGCGCACCACCACCCAGGGCCTCAAGCCATTCGTGATGACCAACCTCAAGACCCTGGCGGGCGTGGCCGACGTGGTGAAGTTCATCGAGACCCGGGGGATGCTGCAAAAATCCGCGCCCGCGGTGGGCTAGTGTCCTGAGTTAGAAATTCGCAGACAAAATCTTTCGATGCTTGCAAGGATGTCGTCGGCGGACTTGGCCCAGACGAATGGTTTTGGATCCGCGTTGTTGAGTTCGAGGTATTCGCGGATTGCTTGTTCGAGCTGTCTTGTTGATCTGTGCGTGCCGCGACGGATGCACTTCTCGGTCAGGGTGGCGAACCAGCGCTCGACCTGGTTCAGCCAGGATGCAGAGGTGGGCGTGAAGTGCACGTGAAACCTGGGATGTCTGCCGAACCATGCCCTGATTGAGGGGGTCTTGTGCGTGCCGTAGTTGTCCATCACCAGATGCACGTCCAAGCCAGCAGGCACGTTGGCTTCGATGGTTCGCAGAAATTGCAGGAACTCCGTGCTGCGATGGCGCCGATGCAACTCCCCGATCACTTCGCCCGTGGCAATGTCCAGCGCCGCAAACAGCGTCGTCGTGCCATGGCGCATGTAGTCGTGGGTTCGCCGCTCGGGGATGCCCGGTGCCAGCGGCAGGATCGGCTGTGTACGGTCCAGCGCCTGGATCTGGCTCTTCTCATCCACGCACAACACCATCGCCTTGAGCGGCGGATCCATGTACAGGCCGACAATGTCGCGCACCTTCTCGACGAACAGCGGATCACTGGAGAGTTTGAAGGTTTCATGGCGGTGCGGCTGCAAGCCGAAAGCCCGCCAGATTCGACTCACAGCCGTCTGTGACACATCCATGGCGCGCGCCATACTGCGCGTGCTCCAGTGCGTGGCACCAGCGGGCACGGACTCCAGCGTCTTGGCGATGACGGCATCGACTCGGGCATCGTCGATCGTACGCGGTGCACCCGGGCGCGGTGCGTCAAGCAGACCGTCCAGCCGCAGCTGGACAAACCGACCGCGCCACTTCGATACCGTCTGCTGCGTGACCCGCTGGCGCGCTGCCACCACTTTGTTATCCGAACCTTCGGCACAGGCCAGCACGATGCGCGCTCGCAACGCCAGAGCCTGCGCCGTCTTGCGACGCTTGGTCAGCGCGATCAGCTGTTCGCGCTCCGTCACGCTCAACACCAATGGAGTCTTTGGTCTTCCGCTCATGGCCACCTCATCGTGCAATGACACCACACGACTGATTGCATTGGCAGAAAATAATTCAATGAATTTTTAACTCAGGACACTAGGCGCCACCAGAAAAAGGGGCAAGGGCTTGCGCCGTGGCGCCTTGCCCGTGGATCTACAGACGGGCGAACGGATCGACCAGCGAGGCCAGCGTCACGGCGCCCGGTGCCACGGTGCCCGCACGGCGGGCGGCCTCGGGCGGCTCGTTGACCGGTGTGAGCGGCAGCGGCTGCATGCTGCGACCATAGATGCGCTGCACACGCTCTGCCAGTGTGGGGTGCGAGTCAAGCCAGCGCTCCATGGCGCCCGCACCCGGCAGGTCCACCAGCAGCATATGCTGCACCGCGGGGTGCGCCAGCCCCTGGTGGGTGACGCGCTCGTAGCCTGCGGGGGTGTCGCGCCGCTGCGCCATCACCTTGCGCAGCACGCCGCCCAGGCCGTCGCGGCTGCGCGTCCATTGCACGGCGCGGGCGTCGGCCAGGTATTCGCGCTGGCGCGACACGGCGGCCTTGAGCATGCGGCCGGCCAGCCAGCCGGCGAACCCTGCCAGCATGATGGCCGAGCCAAACAGCCATGCCAGGCCACGGCGTTCGCGCACTTCATCGCCAAAGTTGTAGACCAGCTCCAGCCCGAACACCATGCCTGCCAGGCGCATCTTCAGGCGCGTGTCGCCTTCGTGCAGATGGCTCAGTTCGTGGGCCACCATGCCCTGCAGCTCCTCGCGCGTGAGGTGGTCAAGCGCTCCCTGGGTGACGGCCACCACGGCGTCGCTCGCATCCCATCCGGCGGCGAAGGCGTTGATGGCATCGGTACGCGGCAGCACCATGACCTGCGGCTGCGGCATGTGGGCGGCGATGCACAGTTCATGAACGATGTTGCACAGGCGTTGCTCGGCATGCGACACGGAGGGCCGGGCCTCGCGCGCGCCGATGCGCTGGGCGAGCTTGACGCCACCCGCACGCAGGTTGGACGTTTCCACCCACCAACCGCCAAGCACCAGCATGAGTGACACCCCCACGTTCACCGCCAGAAAACCAGCCGGAAACGGCAGATGCACCGGCAGCACCGCCACCATGAGCAGCCAGGCCACCACCAGCGCCCCATGCACGGCCGCCACCAGCACGGCCACGGCCAGCGCAAAGGCGAGCAGCAGCCGCCGCGTTTCGCTGCGGGCGCTGAGCTGATGGTCCCAGAACCTCATGGGGAAAACTTACGCAGGCAATCTGTCGTCAGAACTGCACCCGGGGCGCGGCACGCTCTTCATCGCTGCGCGTGGCTTCGAGCATGGGCGCCGTGGGAAAACCCAGCAGCCGTGCCACCACGATGGCCGGAAACTGCGCGGCTTGGTCGTTGAAGTCGAGCACCTGGTCGTTGTAGGCCTGGCGCGCAAAGCCCAGGCGGTTCTCGGTGCTGGTGAGTTCCTCGCTGAGCGACTGCATGGTGGCGTCCGCCTTGAGTTCGGGGTAGCTTTCGGCCACCACCATCAGGCGCCCCAGGCTGCCGCCCAGGGCCTGCTCGGCCACGGCCAGCGCACCCATGGCGCCGGCGCTGGTAGGCGCCGCCCGCGCAGCGGCCGCAGCGCCCTGCGCCTGGCCGCGCGCCTTGATCACCGCCTCCAGCGTGGCCGCTTCGTGGGACAGGTAGCCGCGCGCCACTTCCACCAGGTTGGGCACCAGGTCGTAGCGGCGCTTGAGTTGCACGTCGATCTGGCCAAAAGCGTTGGCAATGCGGTTGCGCAACTGCACCAGCCGGTTGTAAACGGCGATGGCCCAAACCACCAACGCGGCGATCACCGCCAGAACAATCCACGCAGTTGCCGACATATCCCACCTCCCATTTGATTGAATGGGCGCATCTTAACGGCCGAAGATGGCTTGGCTGGAACCGCCCATGACGGCCGCAGTGCATGGTGCGCAGCCGCCACAGCACCGCGCACGCAAAATACGCATAAAAACAGCATCAACCCGTTACTGGGAAAGCGCTGGTAGCTATACAAACAATAGCACACACATCCTGCACCCTCACACGCCTTTGTTGCGCATCCAGTCGGCCGTGCCCATGAAGCTCTCTTTCAGCCGCGCGCGCAGATCCTGCGGGACGCCGGTTTCGCCCATGGCCTGGTCCATGCAGGCCACCCACTGGTCGCGCTCCTTGATGCCGATGGCAAACGGCATGTGGCGCGCACGCAGCCGGGGGTGGCCGAAGCGGCTCTGGTAATGGTCCGGGCCGCCCAACCAGCCGCACAGGAACCAGAACAGCTTCTGGCGTGCATCGTCGAGGGTGCTGCCGTGCGTGGCGCGCAATTGGGCGTAGGCGGGCTCCAGGTCCATGAGGTCGTAGAAGCGATTGACCAGGGCGTGAACACGCTCTTCCCCGCCTATCCAGGCATAAGGCGTTTCAATGGCTGGATGGTCGGGCTGCTTTTCTTCGATGGGCATCAGAAACGTGGTGAAAAAAGGGCTTGGGAGTGTCGATAACAGCCTGTGCTGCCCTGTGCACGGTAGTTTGGGGCGCACCTCTCCGGCGGGTTCCGCGAGGCGCAGGTCGACCATATTAACGAGAACTTTACGCGCCGCGCCGCCGCCTCAGTCCCATTTCCACTGAACTGCGGTGAGAAATTTCCGCTCTAACTCGCATCACTTCCCAAGACCGGAAAGCTCATCATGACCAAATCCCTCAAAGGCACGGTGAATCGCGTGACGTTTTCGCTGCTGGCACTGTCCGCCTTGGGTGGATGCGCGGTATATGCGCCTGCCCCCGGCCCTTATGGCTACTACGGTGCCGACGCCAACGCTCAGGCCGTTTACGCGGCGCCGCCCGTATATGCAGTTCCGCCCGTTTATGCCACCCCGTACTACGGCCCGGCATACATCGGGCCGCCGGTCTCCCTCAACTTCGGCTTCGGCTATTGGGGTAGGGGTGGTCGCGGTGGTGGTCGGGGCGGGTTCCGTGGCGGTGGAGGTCCCGGCGGGGGTGGTCGCCATTGATGTAGCGGCGGCCCGTTCTCACCTCTCGCGAACCGCTCACTCTGCCGCGCGACGCAGCGTGTCCATCACCGGAGTATTGAGCACGGAGCGCAAGCCCCACCAGCCTGCCGCCAGTGCCAGCACAGCGCCGGCCAACGCGCCGGCCAAGGGCACCCAGGGCGCGGCGGTCCAGGTGAAATCGAACACATAGCGCGCCAAGGCCCAGCCCACGGCCACGGCCACGCAGCTGGCCAGAAAGCCGGCGAGCAGGCCCACTCCCACCAATTCGGCACGCTGCACCTGGCGCAGCAAGCTGGCGCGCGCCCCCACGGCGCGCATGATGGCGAACTCGCGCGCACGCTCCTCGCGCGTGGCCGTGACGGCGGCAAACAGCACCACCAGCCCGGCAGCGAGCGTGAAGGCAAACAAAAACTCGACCGCCTGGATCACCTGCTCCAGCACGCGCTGCACCTGGGCGATGGTGGCGCCCATGTCCACGTTGGTGATGTTGGGAAACTGGCGCACCAGCGCATTGTCGAACCCCGCCTTGTCGGGCGCACGGTAGGCGGCAAGGTAGGTCACCGGCACATCCTTGAGGCTGGCTACCGGATACATCACGAAGAAATTGGCGCGCATGGAACCCCAGTCCACCTTGCGCAGGCTGGTGATGCGGGCCTCGTTCTGGACGCCGCCCATGTCGAACTGCAGGCGGTCGCCCAGCTGCAGGCCCAGGGTTTGCGCAATGCCTTCTTCCACGCTGATGGCACCCTCTTCGCCCGGCGTCCATTGGCCGGCTACCACCTGGTTGTGGCCGGGCGGCTCGACGGCGGTGGACAGGTTGAACTCGCGGTCAACCAGGCGCTTGGCGCGGTCTTCAACGTAGCTGTCGGGGCCCACGGGCCGGCCGTTCACGGCCAGCAGGCGGCCGCGAATCATGGGGTACCAGTCGTAGCGGGCCACGCCGGCGTCCTTGAGCACCTGCTGGAAGGCCTCGGCCTGGTCGGGCATGACGTTGATGACGAAACGGTTGGGCGCATCGGGCGGCGTGGCCTGGCGCCAACTGGCAATCAGGTCGGTGCGCAACAGCACCAGCAGCACCAGCGCCAGCAGCCCCACGGCCAGGCTGCTGACCTGCACGACGGCATAGGCCGGGCGTGCCGAAATCTGCCGCGTTGCCAGCACCAGCCAGCGCGGCGCCGTGGACTCGTTGACGCTCTTGCGCAGCAGCTTCACCGCCACCCAGCTCAAAAGCGCAAACAGCGCCACGGCCCCGGCAAAACCGCCCACGGCAATCAGGCCGAGCACCAGGTCGCTGCTCACGGCCAGCAGCAGGGCTGCAAAACCGGCCACACCCACCGCCAGCACAGCCAGCGAAACGGGCTTGAGGCCGCCGATGTCGCGCCGGATCACGCGCAGCGGCGGCACCTGGGCCAGCTGCAGCACCGGCGGCAGTCCAAAGGCCAGCAGCAGCGTCAGGCCCATGCCCAGGCCAAACGCCACGGGCCACAGACTGGGCGCGGGCAGGGCCGACTCCACCAGCCCGGCCAACAGCAGCACAAACACGTTGTGCACCAGGTAGCCGAGTGCCACACCCAGGGCACTGGCAAACAGGCCGATCAGCGCGAACTCGGTGGTGTAGGCGCCCGCGATGGCGCGCTGGCTCTGGCCCAGCACGCGCAGCATGGCCGAGGCATCGAGATGGTCGGCCGCAAAGCCCCGCGCCGCCAGCGCCACGGCCACGGCCGACAGCAGCGCCGCCAGCAGGGCCACCAGGTTGAGGAATTTCTGGGCGCGGTCCAGCGTCTGGCGCATTTCGGGGCGGCCGCTTTCGAGCGACTCGACGCGCACGCCGTGCACATCAGGCTTCTTTGCCTCGGCGGCAGCCCATTCGCTGAAGGCCTTGACGGCAGCGGGCGATCCGGCGACGGCGAAGCGGTAGGTCAGGCGGCTGGCCGGCTGCACCAGGCCGGTGGCCGGCACATCGGCCTGGTTGAGCATGGCGCGCGGCGCAAAGCTCATGAAGCCCGCGCCCCGGTCGGGCTCCACCACGATGATGCGGGCAATGCGCAGCTGTGCATCACCGAGCAGCAGCATGTCGCCCATCGACAGCCCCAGCGCCTCCAGCAAGGGGGCATCCACCCACACCTCGCCCGGCGCAGGTATGTCGCGCGTCACCTGGGCCACGGCATCGGGCGAATCGGCCACCTGCAGGCTGCCACGCAAGGGATAGCCTGGCTCCACGCTCTTGAGGGCCACGAGCTTGGTGGCCCCGCCCTGCAACTCGCTGGCACGGCCCATGGTGGGAAAGCCCATGGTGGTCACCACCTGCAGGCCCAGCGCCCGCGCGCGCTCGGCAAAGGCGGGAGGCGTAGGATTGTCGCTGGCCACCACGGCATCGCCGCCCAGCAACTGCAGGGCGTCGCGCTGAAGCCCCCCCTGCAAGCGATCGGCAAAAAACCCCACCGATGTCAGCGCCGCCACCGCCAGGGTGACAGCCACGATGAGCAGACGCAACTCTCCGGCACGCAGGTCACGCGCCAGGGTACGCAGACCCAGGCGAAAAAAGGACAGATTCATGGATACGGACCTTAGCGCAATTGCACGCCCGAAGCGGCTTTAGGGATTTGCCCCAGCCGCTGCGGCGTGGCCCCTTATCCGATGGGTACCGGCGCGACCGGACGCGCCAGCGCCAGTTCGGGCTGCAGCAGCAAGCGGTCGGCGCCGCTGTAGCAGACGAAGCGCCGGTTGGTTGCGCGGCCAATGGCGCACAGGCCGAGTTGCTGCGCCACGGCATGGCCCATCTGCGTCATGCCGCTGCGCGACACCACAATGGGCACGCCCATTTGGGCCGATTTGATGACCATCTCGCTCGTCAGCCGGCCCGTGGTGTAGAACACCTTATTGCCGCCGGTCATGTCACCGGCCTGCATCCACATCCAGCCGGCGATGGTGTCGATGGCGTTGTGCCGGCCCACGTCTTCCACGAACGTGAGCAACTCCTCGCCACGAAACAGCGCACAGCCGTGCACTGAGCCGGCGGACTTGTAAGTGCTTTCCTTGAGCCGGATGGCATTGACGATGCCGTACAGCTGCGCCTGGGTAAGCTGTGCTGCCGGCAGCTCGATGCGATCGACCTCGTCCATCAGCCCGCCAAACACACTGCCCTGCCCGCAGCCTGTGGTCACCACCTTGCTGGCGGTGCGTTCTTCGATGCGCGCGATGCCATGGCGCGTGCGCACGGCAGCGGCGTTTACCTCCCAGTCCACGGTGATGGATTCGATGTCAAAGACCGACTCCACCAGCCGCTGGTTGCGCAGATAGCCGAGCACCAGCAATTCGGGCTGCGCGCCCAGCGTCATGAGGGTGACGAGCTCGCGCTTGTCCACGTAGATCGTGAGCGGCCGCTCCGCCGGAATCTGCACCTGCTCGCGCTCGCCCAGTTCATTGACAACCTCCACGCCGTGGGTGAGGGGCGCCTGGGCTTGCGTAAGACGCGGCAGGGCAGGCACAACAGAAGCAGGGTGCAAAGAACGTTTCATGGGGCCAATATACGCAGTGGCGGCTTATGCAGCATAGCGCGGGGACTCTCGATGGCTGGCTGGCTGCGCTGGCACTGTGGCGCTCCGCGCCTTGTCCGCAAGGCGTCGGTCACGCCACAAAAAAAGCCGCGCCCACCAAGTGGGTACGGCTTTCATCCAGGCGATAGCTGCCTTCAGGACTTGGGCGCGGACGCAGTTGCCGCTGCGGGCACCAGCGTGCTCGGCGGGCTGCTGGCGGTGCCGGGTGGCGAATGCGCGCCGGCCGCCTCAGCGGGCTTGGCAGCGGGCGGCGTGTAGGCGAAGGGGCCGGGGTCGGTGCATCCCGCGCCGACAGCGGTGGCTGGCTTTGCCGACGGCGTCGTTTTGCGGTAGTGCGCTGCCACGCGGTCTTGCGACTGGCACAGCTTGTAGTTGTCCACCTTGCCAGCCCATGCGGACTTGGCGGCGGCTTCTGCCGCCTTGGCAGCCGCTTCGGGCGAGGGCACGGGCAGCTTGGCCGATGCCAGCGTACAAGCGCTGGCCGCGCAAAGCGCCAGCAACGAGGAACGGGAAAATTGCATCATCATGGTGCGAAACCTCATACCTGCGCGGGCTGGCCCGCTGATGGTGTTGCGGCAGCACCGGCAGCCGGTTGGCTGGCGCTGCGTTGCCGGGGAATCTTGCCTGCCTGGACATCGTCGTACCAGAGCTCATGGTGCTCTTTGGCCCAGCCCTCGCTGACGTAACCCGTCTTCATGGCCTTGTAGGCGCCTCGCATGCCCACGGTTCCCATGTAGATGTGACCGCAGATCAGCGCCATCATCCAGATGGCCAGGGCCGCGTGGATCATGTGGGCAATCTGCATGTCGCTACGCACATCACCAAAGCCGGGGATCAGTTTGTCCAGCACCAGGCCCGTGGCCACCACAAAAATGCCGGGAATCGTGATGCCCCACCAGAACAAGCCCTTTTCCCCCGCGTTGAAGCGGTGCGAAGGCACCTGATGGTCGCCACTGCCCAGCATGCCGCCACCCTTGCTGAGCCAGACGAAATCGGCGCGGTTGGCAATGTTGTCCTTCACGAAAGTGAGGATGATGACCAGCAACGAAACGGCGAACAGCGGGCCCATGAAGTTGTGCACGTTCTTGAGCGCATAGGCCAGCCAGCCAAACAGCGTGCTGCCGATAACCGGTAGCAGGAAGAACTTGCCAAACGCCATGACGATGCCCGAAATAGCCAGCGCGATGAAGGCGCCGGCATTGGCCCAGTGCGCCGCCCGTTCAAAAGGCGTGAAACGCTCGATCCGGCGGTCCGACGCGGAGTGCTCGTGCCCCATGGGGCCCTTGGTGAAATAGAAAATCGCCAAGGCCAGCAACACCAGGCCCAGCAAGGCAGCGCCATAGGGAATGATCCGCTGGTTGCGCACCTGGCGCCAGCCCTCGCCCGCGTTGGTTACCCGAGCCCCGGGGTATGCCACCATCGGCTGGATCAGGTTTCCAGCCTCTGGGGCCTGGGTCCGGGGCAGGCTGCTGTAGCCAGTCACGCCCTGCCCCACCTGGCGCCACATGGGCGCGTTGTTGCCGGGTTGCACCTTGGCGCGCTCGCCATTGGTCTGATCGCCATATTGGGGATCAGCGCTGGCATCGGGCTTGATCTCAAAAATGTTCTGGCTCTGAATGCCACCGGGCGCTGCGGCAGGCGCGGGTGATGTCGCGGTCGGCGCCGCTGACCCAGCCGGTGCCTGCGCATGGGCAGGCACCCACGCCAGACCCGCCGTCAAGGCCAGGGACCACATGATGCGTTTCATGGTGGGCCTCACTTGGATTGGGTGCGGGTGTATTCGTTCTGGCCGTATTGCTGGCGCGCCTTCAGCTGCTGCTCCCAGCTGGTCTTGTCGCCCGCCTTCCAGCCCGGCTGGGTGAAATTGCTGCCGGTGCCCGCGTAGGGCGCTGCATCGTTCTTGATGCCACCACCGGTTTGCGGCTTTTCGGAGCAGGCGGCCAGGCCGGCAAGGGCCAGCACCGCAGTCAGGGTAATGGAAATACGCATCATGACTTGGCTCCTGCAGGTGGCTGGGCACCCTTATGAGTGCCGTAGGCCGTGCCCCAGCCCCACACTTCGGCGCCCTTGCCGCGCTGCATCACGCGGTTGCGGAAGATGTCCGCCACCACATCGCCGTCACCGGCCAGCAGGGCCTTGGTAGAGCACATTTCGGCACAGGCGGGCAGCTTGCCTTCGGCCAGGCGGTTGCGGCCATATTTCTCGAACTCTGCCTGGCTGCCATTGGCCTCGGGACCGCCAGCGCAGAAAGTGCACTTGTCCATCTTGCCGCGCACGCCAAATGTGCCTTGCGACGGAAACTGGGGGGCACCAAACGGGCAGGCATAGCTGCAGTAACCGCAGCCGATGCAGACATCCTTGTCGTGCAACACCACGCCTTCGTCCGTGCGGTAAAAGCAGTTCACGGGACACACGGCCATGCAAGGCGCATCGCTGCAGTGCATGCAGGCCACCGAGATGGATTTTTCGCCGGGAACACCATCATTGAGGGTGACCACGCGGCGGCGGTTCACGCCCCACGGTACTTCGTGCTCGTTCTTGCAGGCGGTGACGCAGCCGTTGCATTCGATACAGCGCTCTGCATCGCAGATGAATTTCATTCGTGCCATTGTTCTGTCTCCTGGTCAGTGCCGCGTGCTCACGCCCGTTCCACGTTGCAGATCGTGGTCTTGGTTTCCTGCATCATGGTCACGCTGTCGTAACCATAGGTAGTGGCCGTGTTCACAGCCTCGCCACGCACAACCGGGGCGGCCCCCTTCGGATAGTGCGCGAGCATGTCGGCGCCTTGCCAGCGGCCAGAAAAGTGGAATGGCATCCAGACCGTGTCTGGTGCGACGCGTTCGGTCACCAGCGCCTGCACGTTAAGGCGCGCGCCCGTGGGGGAGCTCAGCCACACACGCTCGCCGTTGCGAATGTCCCGGTCGGCAGCCGTCTTGGGGTTGATCTCCACAAACGCCTCTTGCTGCAGCTCGGCCAACCAGGGGTTGGAGCGGGTTTCCTCGCCACCACCTTCGTATTCGACCAGACGGCCGGAAGTCAGGATGAGCGGGAACTTCTCGTACACCTTGTCGGCCACGTTCTTGTCCTGCAGGCTCTTGTAAAGCGTGGGCAGGCGCCAGAAGGCCTTCTTGTCGTCGTGCGTGGGGTACTTGGCCACCAGGTCAGGACGCGTGCCATAGAGGGGCTCGCGGTGCTGCGGAATGGCATCGGGGAAGTTCCACACCACGGCACGGGCCTTGGCGTTGCCAAACGGGTGGCAACCATGCTTCATGGCCACGCGGATGATGGCACCCGTGGGGTCGGTCTTCCAGTTCTTGCCTTCGGCCTTGGCTTTTTCCGCATCGGAAAGATCGTCCCACCAGCCCAGCTTCTTGAGCAGCACATGGTCAAACTCGGGGTAGCCGGTAGTGATTTCAGCACCCAGCGAGTGCGATCCATCTTCGGCCAACAGGTTCTGACCATCCTTTTCGACGCCAAAGTTGGCGCGGAAGTTACCGCCACCATCCATCACATGCTTGGAGGTGTCGTACAGGTTGGGGGAACCCGGGTGCTTGAGCTCGGGTGTGCCATAGCAAGGCCAGGGCAGCCCGAAGTAGTCGCCGGCAAAGTCGTACCCCGTTTCCTTGTCCTTGCCGCCCTTGGCCTTGAGGGTTTTCACATCGAACAAATGCATGTTCTTCATGTGGGCCTTCAGGCGCTCGGGGCTCTGGCCGGTGTATCCAATGGTCCAGACACTGCGGTTGATTTCGCGCAGGATGTCCTCCACCATGGGCTCATCCATGCCCTTGACCTTCTGCATCTTGTAGTTCTTGGACAGCTCTGCCGCAAAGCCCAGCTTCTCGGCGAGCTGGTGCATGATCATGTGGTCACTGCGGCTTTCCCAGAGAGGCTCGATCACCTTTTCGCGCCACTGCAGCGAACGATTCGACGCCGTGCACGAGCCACTGGTCTCGAACTGTGTGGCCGCAGGCAACAGGTAAACCGCTCGGTCCTTGTTCAGGTCGTCTGGATTGCCCGGCATGGCCGCCATGGCAGCGGTCGCCGACGGGTAAGGATCCACCACCACCAGCAGATCCAGCTTGTCCATCGCGCGCTTCATTTCGAGGCCACGGGTTTGCGAGTTGGGAGCATGGCCCCAATAAAACACGCCGCGCAGGTTGGAGTCCTGATCGATCAGCTCGTTTTTCTCCAGCACGCCGTCAATCCAGCGCGACACCGTGATGCCATTCTTGGACATCATTGCGGGCGATGCAAATTGCTTCTTGATCCACTCGAAGTCCACACCCCACACGGCCGCGAAATGCTTCCACGAACCTTCGGCCAGGCCGTAGTAGCCGGGCAGCGAATCGGGGTTGGGGCCCACGTCCGTGGCGCCCTGCACGTTGTCGTGGCCCCGGAAAATGTTCGTGCCGCCGCCGCTCTTGCCAACATTGCCCAAAGCCAGCTGCAGGATGCACGAGGCGCGCACCATGGCATTGCCGATGCTGTGCTGTGTCTGGCCCATGCACCAGACGATGGTGCCGGGGTTGTTGTCGTGCAGCATCTTGGCGACCTTGAACATCTGGTCTTCCTTGACGCCGCAGGCCTCTTCCACCTTGTCAGGCGTCCACTTGGCCAGCACTTCGTCACGCACCTTGTCCATGCCATAGACACGGTCGTTGATGTACTTCTTGTCTTCCCAGCCGTTCTTGAAGATGTGGTACAGCAGGCCGAACAGGAAGGGGATGTCGGTGCCGGAGCGGATGCGCACGTATTCGTCGGCCTTGGCCGCCGTGCGCGTGAAGCGCGGGTCCACCACGATCATCTTGCAGCCGGTTTCCTTGGCGTGCAACATGTGCAGCATGGACACCGGGTGGGCTTCGGCCGCATTGGAGCCGATGTACAGAGCGACCTTGCTGTTTTGCATGTCGTTGTACGAATTGGTCATGGCGCCGTAGCCCCATGTGTTGGCCACGCCCGCCACGGTAGTGGAATGGCAGATACGTGCCTGGTGGTCGCAGTTGTTGGTGCCCCAGAAGCTCACGAACTTACGCAGCAGGTACGCCTGTTCGTTGTTGTGCTTGGAGGAGCCAATAAAGTACACGCTATCAGGGCCGCTGGCCTTGCGCAGCTCCTGCATCTTGGCCGTGATCTCGTTCAGGGCCGTGTCCCAGCTGATGCGCTCGTACTTGCCGTTGACCAGCTTCATCGGGTAACGCAGACGGTATTCGCCGTGGCCATGCTCGCGCAGGGCCGCACCCTTGGCGCAGTGTGCGCCCAGGTTGATCGGCGAGTCGAATACAGGCTCCTGGCGCACCCAGATGCCGTTTTCCACCACGGCATCCACAGCGCAGCCCACCGAGCAGTGCGAGCAAACCGTGCGGCGCACCTCGATCTTGCTGTCGCCCATGCCCGCCTTGGCGCCTTCTGCGGCATTGGACTTCTTGACCAGCGTGAGCTGCGTGGCGGCAATACCCACACCCACACCCAGGCCCGAACGGCGCAGGAAAGAGCGCCGGTCCATGGTGGGCAGGGCCTGTGACAAACCACGACGCAGGCTGTGCACGAACGGCGAAACGGATGACGGATTGCCCTGAGGGGCGTGCGAAGACTTCTTGGTAAGCAACATGGCGTGCCCCGCTGTCAGAGTTGGGTGGTTTTGTAGTACTGCTTGATGTGGGCCGACACGTAGTAGCCACCGCCTTTTTCAGGGGCCACACGGGCGGGCTCGGCTACCACGGCATCGGCCGGGGCCACGCGGGGCAGCGTGGCCACGGCAGCAGCGGCGGCGCCTGCCGTGGCGGCACCGGCAAAGAATTTACGGCGGGAAGAATTGGGCTGGCGATCCGGCATACATGTCTCCAGGTAGCTAGCAGTTATGAACGTATTTGCATACAGTCTAAGACAGTGTGTAAATCCCTGCAATTGACTGACACATCCTGGCCCGAAAGAACCGCAGGACAAACAGACCGTCGAGAGGATTGCACCGTCATTCGAGCATGTCGAAGCCCTGGGCCTCCACTGCCACGAAAGCCCGCGTGAAATGGGCCAGCGCGGCATAAAAGTGCGCGGTCGGCTGTCCCTGCAAGGCATCGCACAACTGCAAAATCCAGGGCTGCAGATGTGTCGCAAAAAAGTTGCGTTGCGCCGTCAGGTTGCAGACAGCCATGTCATCGCCCGCGACCAGGTAGCGCATCACTTCGCACAGGTAGGCCACATGGTCTTCGGTTTCCGGCATCGCCTCGGTGCGCGCCAGGCCCAGCGCTGCGAGGTCGGTGCGCAAGCGCACCAGCGGCTTTTCGTTCAGAAATCCGCTCAGATAGTGAGAACCATACAAATACACTTCAGGCTTGCCCACACCGCCAAACAGGCGGTCAAACTCTGCGGCAATGGCCGCGTCGTCCTGGGCCCGTGCGGCTCCCACCAGCTGCTGCCAGGGCTCCTGCAAAAATCCGCCCTCCATGGGGGCTTCGGTGACCGCGACGCGCAGTGCAGCCAGGGTTTCCGGCGTGGGCCTGGCGTAGTAAAGCTGCGCCAGCAGCCCATACAACTCGGCGCGCGCGGTTTCTTCGTCCAGCGCCGAACTGCCGGCCGCGTTCAGGGAAAGGGAATCGCTCACAGGTCGGTCACTTTCGTTTCGCTTTGGGAGGAATACAGGTCGATGACGCGGCAATCGCTGCACATCTTGAGTCGCTCCAGCGCCTCGCCCTGGAACATGGGGTGGCCCGACAACTTGCCCAGCATGGCCTCGATGGCTTTGACGGTGCCAAAGGGCTTGCTGCAGCGCACGCAGGCCCAGGGTTTGGCTTCGTTGAGCACGCGCAACTGGGTTCGCTCGGGCGTAAGCAACAGGCGCGGCTGCAACGCAATGGCGTCTTCGGGGCAGGTGGTGGCGCACAGGCCGCACTGCACGCAGTTTTGCTCGATGAACCGCAGCTGCGGCAGCTGCGGGTTGTCCTGCAGCGCACTGGCCGGACAGGCGCTCACGCAGCTCAGGCACAGGGTGCAGCGGTCCTTGTCGACCGTGATGGTGCCCAGCGGCGCGCCGGTCGCAGGCAGCGCAATGGCTTCGGGCCGCTGCGCCGCGGGCAGCGGGGCTTGGGCAATCAGGTGGTCGAGTGCCATCTCCAGCGTGCTGCGCTTCTCCTGCGCCACGGCAAAGCGCGCCGCCGTCCCCGGCACGGTCTGGCGCGTCTGCGAGAGGGCCTGCAGGCCGGCATCCAGATCCATCGGGTTGCGCGCGCGCAGCAGCTTCAGATGGGTGCCCGCATAGCCCAGGCCATGGAGGATGGCCTGCGCCACCGCCATTTGCGCCTCCAGGCCCTCCAGGTATTGCGGCGACTCTTCGCTGGTGACCAACACCACGATCTGCGCGGCGCCAAAAGCCACGGCACTGAGCCACAAGTCCACCCCCGTGCTGGCCGTGTGCCACAAGGCCACCGGCAGCACATGCGCCGGGACCCCGTGCGCCAGCTTGAGCTGGGCCGCGCGGCCCAGTTCTTCCACCAGGGCCTGGCCACCTTCCTGGCTGTGCAACAGCAGCACGGCATCCTTGCCGCCTGCCGCCGCGTAGGTGGACAACAGGGTCTTGAATTTCAGGCCCTGGTCGGTGGCGCCGGGGTAGGCGTAGGTCAGCGCGCCCGTAGGGCACACGGTGGTGCAGGCGCCGCAGCCCACACACAGGTTGGGGTTCACCTTGATTTGCTGGCGGCTCTTGTCGCTGGCAATGGCTTCGGCCGAGCAGATGTCCACGCAGGCATTGCAGCCCACGGTTTCGTTGCGGCTGTGGGCGCAGAGCTTTTGCTTGTAGGCAAAGAACTTGGGTTTCTCGAACTCGCCTACCAGCTCGCGCAGGCGCAGCAGCATGCCCATGTCCCGGCCGTCCCCGCGAAAGTAGCCCTGCGGCAGCGCGTGCTGCAAAAAGGTGGGGGTGGCGTCTGCCGGGCGCAGGTCCAGCACCAGGTCGAAACGCTCCTGATGGGCCACGGCCTCGCGGGTGAAATCAATGGCGCCCGCCACCTGGCACACCTTCACGCAGGCGCGGTGCGACTGGCAGGCCGCCATGTCAATCTGGTAATCGAGCCCGATGGCATTCTCGGGACAAGCCGCCACGCAGGCATTGCAGCGCGTACACAGATCGAGGTCGATGGGGTTGTCGGCCGCCCACTGCAACTCGAACGCGCCCAGCCACCCCGTGAGGCCCGTGATGCGCCCGCCCAGCACCGGAAAGCGCCGGGCCTGCGCCCCGCCGGCATTGCCGGGGCCCTGCGTGAACAGCGTGACATCCAGCACATCGGACACCAGGGCGGCCGCCTGCTCCGCCGCATCAAGGGCGCCAATGATGAGCAGCCGCCCGGCGCTCTTGAAGGTGACCGTCGGCACCGGTGCCGGTTCGGGCAGATGGGCAGCGGCCAGCAGCGCCGCGATCTTGGGGCTGGCCTTGCCAGCATCGCGGCTCCAGCCGCCCGTTTCGCGAATGTTCACGAAACGGATGGGCGAAAGCGCGCCTTCGGTCTGCTGCCCCAGGTCGGCAAACAGCCGCTGCTCCTGCGTGCACGCCACCACGACGGGTTCACCGCTCTGGATCGCACGCTGGAATGCACCGGCATCACGCCGGCACAGGGTGGAATGAAGGGTCAGGTCTTCACGAAGTGCTTCCCCCAGCGCTTTCGCGTTGAGGGGCATCGTCTGGTTGCAGTCGCAGATCAGCGTGGTCATGTGGGTATTGGCTGGCAGGCACGGCCGCTTCGCCGGGGTGCGAACGCGTGGCCGTTACCGGCGTGCTAGGAAATTCCGTGCATACCCCCGACTGTGCCACGCCTTCGCTGGCGCTTGCCTGCGCATCATCCCCAGCCTGACCAGCGCCAGGGGCCATTGGCGGCGCCTCTGCGCCGGGCGCAGCCTCTTGCGGCTTCTTCTCGTCGTCAAAAAAACCCAGAAACTGGGCGCTGGCCATCTGGCGCAGCATGGCAGCGGGCAACGGGTCGGGCTGGGAATAGTCCCCGATATAGATGTCGAGCCCATCCATCACGTTGTAGTGGGGGTCGGCAAACAGCTTCTTCATGGCCGCATTGCGCACCTCGGGGGCCACACCACGGGCCACGAAGGGCGTGAAATCGGAATCGGTAGTCAGCGCCTGGACGTCTGCCAGCGTGGGCGGTGGCGGCGGCTCAGCCGCTACGGGTGGTTGTGTTGCCGACACGGGGGCCGGTGCAGCCTGCGCATTCACTGGCTGTTGGCCGCCGCGCGGTGCTGCCGCCTGTTCCGGCGGCACAGGGGTGGGGGTGGGCGCGGGCTCTTGCAGCGGCTTGCCCTCGCGGGCGTCCCGCTTGCGCTGTGACCAGCGCCCCAGAAATCCGTCAGCCATGACCCCCTCCTCCTCCACCCCCGCGCAGCTTTTCGGTGGATACCGACGCGGGGTTGCCAAACCGATCCTGCAGCGACCGGAAGCTGTCGGGGCGCTTTCGGCGCTTGGGTTCGGGCTGGTAATTTGCGTCCACAAAGGCGCGCAAGCCTTCGAGCACCTCGGTCGGGGCGGGCACCTGCTCCACGGACTCCTGCGCATCGAGCCAGCGGCCCGCATCGTGGTAGCTCAGGCTCACCTCCACAGGGCGCGCCAGGGGTAGGCCGGTGCCCGTGTCTTCATCCATGCGCCACATCACGAACCAGCAGGGCGCGGGCGATGCCAAGTTGAGGTGGTAACCCTCGGCATCGTCACGAAACAGCTCCACGGCAAAGCCGGGGAACAACCATTGTTCTTCGCGCTCATCCTGCCGCAGCAGCCGTGGTTCGACGCCAAAGGCGGGCTCGTTGGGCACCACATCGGCCAGCGACCAGCGCCAGGGCTGCCAGCGGTTGTCGATGCGTTCGCGGCGCATCAGAACGGCGACTTCAGAAGTGGGACGGTTGGACATGGCCTGACTTTACCCCGGCGCAATGCCCCCAACACCCTCATTGTCCTTGCGGCGGCAGCACGGTGATGGCCACGGCGCAGTACTTGAACTCCGGAATCTTGCCAAACGGGTCCAGTGCCGCATTGGTCAGCAGATTGGCCGCCGCCTCGACATAAGCAAAGGGCATGAACACTGTACCGCGGGGCATGCCGTCGTCGCGCCGCAAGCGCACCTGCACCATGCCGCGCCGCGAGCGGATGCCCACCAGCGCACCGGGCTGCACGCCCAGCCGCGCCAGCTCGTCACCATGCATCGACGCCGTAGCCATGGGCTCGATGGCGTCCAGCACGGCGCTGCGCCGCGTCATGCTGCCGGTATGCCAGTGCTCCAGCTGGCGCCCGGTGATGAGCACCAGCGGGAAGTTGGCGTCAGGCGTCTCTGCGGCGGGGATCATGCTGGCGGGCACCAGGTGCAGACGGCCTGTGGGGGTGGGAAATGTTTCGGTGAAGACGATGGGCTGGCCCGAGTCGTCCGCCGTGAGGCAAGGGTAGGTCACGCTGGAGTCGCGCTCCAGCCGCTCCCAGCTGATGCCCTGAATACTGCCGTGCATAGCCTGACGCATCTCTTCATACACGGCGGCCACGCCAGATTCTTCGCCTTCGTAGCTCCATTGCAAGCCCATCCGCGTCGCCATCTGCTGGATGATCCACAAATCAGGCCGCGCATTGCCAGGCGGGTTCAGCGCGCGGCGGCCCATCTGCACCATGCGGTCGGTGTTGCTGGCCGTGCCGGTCTTCTCGGGCCAGGCGCTGGCGGGCAGCACCACGTCGGCCAGCCAGGCGGTTTCAGTCAAAAAGATGTCCTGCACCACCAGGTGCTGCAGGCTGGCCAGCGCGTGGCGCGCGTGGTTCAGGTCGGGGTCGCTCATGGCGGGGTTTTCACCCATGATGTACATGCCGCGCACCTTGTGCGGGTCCGTGTCGGGCGCCAGGGCCTTGTGCATGATCTCGACCACCGTGTAGCCGGGTGTCTCGTCCAGCTTGGTGCCCCAGAAGCTTTCAAACCACGCATGTGCCCCCGCGTTGTCCACGCGCTGGTAGTTGGGGAACATCATGGGGATCAGCCCCGCGTCGCTCGCGCCCTGCACGTTGTTCTGGCCGCGCAGCGGGTGCAGGCCCGAGCCGGGTTTGCCGATCTGGCCGGTGACGGCGCACAGCGCGATCAGGCAGCGCGCGTTGTCGGTGCCGTGGATGTGCTGGCTCACGCCCATGCCCCACAAAATCATGGACGCCCTGGCCGTGGCAAACGCACGCGCCACTTCGCGCAGCGTCTCGGCCGGGATGCCGCACACCGGCGCCATGGCCTCGGGGCTGCAGCCCATCACGTTGGCCTTGAGTGCCTCGAAGTTGTTGGCGCGGTCGCGAATGAAGGCCTCATCCACCAGGCCCTCGTCGATCACCGTGTGGATCAGCGCATTGAGCATGGCCACGTCGGTGTCGGCCTTGAACTGCAGCGTGCGCCAGGCGTGGCGGCCAATGTCGGTGACGCGCGGGTCGGCCAGCACGATTTTTGCGCCACGCTGCGCTGCGTTCTTCATCCAGGTGGCTGCCACGGGGTGGTTGGCCGTGGGATTGGAGCCGATCACGAAGATCAATTCGGCATGCTCCACATCATTGACCGGGTTGCTCACCGCGCCCGAGCCCACACCTTCGAGCAGCGCGGCCACGCTGGACGCATGGCACAGCCGCGTGCAGTGGTCCACGTTGTTGCTGCCAAAGCCGGTGCGAACCAGCTTCTGGAACAGGTAGGCCTCTTCGTTGCTGCCCTTGGCCGAGCCGAAGCCCGCCAGCGCCTTGGGGCCGTGCGTGTCGCGCAGGCTCTTGAGCTGGCCTGCGGCCAAATCCAGCGCCTCGTCCCACGTCGCTTCGCGGAACGTGTCGCGCCAGTCGGCGCCGTAGGGCCGCACCTCCTTGGGCACGCCGGGCTTGCGGATCAGCGGCACCGTGACGCGGTCGGGGTGGTGGGCGTAGTCAAAACCAAAGCGCCCCTTCACGCACAGGCGGCCGTGGTTGGCCGGGCCGTCGCGGCCCTCCACGCTGATGATTTTTTCATCGCGCACGTTGTAGGTGATGAGGCAACCTACGCCGCAAAACGGGCAGACCGAATCCACCTTGCGGTCCACCTTTTGCGAGCCGATGTGCGTCTTGGGGCTGAGCGCGCCGGTGGGGCAGGCCTGCACACATTCGCCGCAGGCCACACAGGTGCTATCGGCCATGGGGTCGTCCAGGTCGAAGACGATCTTGGAGTCCGCGCCGCGCAGCGCGTAGCCGATCACGTCGTTGACCTGTTCTTCGCGGCAGGCGCGAACGCAGCGGTTGCACTGGATGCAGGCGTCCAGATTCACGGCCATGGCCGGGTGGCTCAGGTCGGCAGCGGGCTGCTGGCGGCGCAGGGCTTTGAGGGCTGGGCGCACCGCCACGCCCAGACGATCAGCCCAGGCGCTCAGCTCGCCGTGCTGGCCTATCGTTTCAGCAGTTTTTGAATCAAATTGGGCTCCATCGCTTAAGGGATAAGCGCTACCAGCTATCAATTCAGGAGTTTCTCTATCTCCATCGTTCCACCGGTAGCCCACATCCGGCATGTCGGACAGCAGCATCTCCACCACCATCTGCTGGCTCTTGCGCGCGCGCGGGCTGGCCGCCTGCACCTTCATGCCTTCGGTGGGCGCACGGCAGCAGCTGGGGGCAAGCGTGCGCTCGCCCGCAATCTCGACCACGCAGGCGCGGCAGTTGCCATCGGGGCGCAGGCTGTCGGAATAGCAGAGGTGCGGGATGTCCACGCCGTGGCGCTGCGCGGCTTTCAGGATGGTTTCGCCAGGGTGGGCGGTGACGGGCTGGCCGTCCAGCTCGAAGGCCACGCCGGGCTGCACAACGGCAGAGGTCCATACGGCGCTCATGGCTTCAACGCTCCAGGCAATTGCTCGGTGAGCGGACTGTTGCGCGGCTTGGGCAGGTCGCCCGGCCACGGCGCTTCGCCCACCTCGTGCGGAAAGTATTTGTGGATGCAATGGATGGGGTTGGCCGCTGCCTGGCCCAGGCCGCAGATGGACGCGTCGGCCATCACCTGGGCCAGGTCGTCGAGCAGGTCGGCGTCCCACTGGCGCGCCTCCATCAGCGCGGCGGCCTTGGCCGTGCCCACGCGGCAGGGCGTGCACTGGCCGCAGCTTTCGTGTTCAAAAAAGCGCATCACGTTCAGGGCGGCTTCACGCGCACTGTCGTGCTGGCTGAGCACGATGACGGCGGCCGAGCCGATGAAGCAGCCATAGGGCTGCAGCGTGTCGAAATCGAGCGGAATGTGGTTCAGGCTCGCGGGCAGGATGCCGCCCGAGGCCCCGCCGGGCAGGTAGGCGTAGAGCTGGTGGCCGTCCAGCATGCCGCCGCAGTATTCGTCGATGAGCTCCTGCACGGTGATGCCCGCAGGCGCGAGCTTGACGCCCGGGTGCTTCACGCGGCCGCTCACGCTGAAACTGCGCAGCCCCTTGCGCCCGTGTCGGCCGAAGCTGGCAAACCAGGCTGGCCCGCGCTCGACGATGTCGCGCACCCAGTACAGGGTTTCGAAGTTGTGCTCCAGCGTGGGCCGGCCGAACAGGCCCACTTGGGCAATGTAGGGCGGGCGCATGCGGGGTTCGCCACGCTTGCCTTCAATGCTCTCGATCATGGCGGACTCTTCGCCGCAGATGTAGGCGCCCGCACCACGTCGCAGCTCGATGTGTGGCAAGGGGCATGGTGGCTGAGCGCGCAGATCATCCAGCGCCTTTTGAAGCAGCGCGCGGCAGCCGTGGTACTCGTCGCGCAGATAGATATAGACCGCCTCGGTGCCCACCACCTGGGCGGCGACGAGCACGCCTTCCAGAAAGCGGTGCGGGTCACGCTCCAGATACGTGCGGTCCTTGAACGTGCCGGGCTCGCCCTCGTCGATGTTCACCGCCATCAGGCGCGGCGCGGGTTGATCGCGCACGATGCGCCACTTGCGCCCCGCCGGGAAGCCTGCACCGCCCAGGCCGCGCAAGCCCGAGTCTTCCATGGTTGCGAGCACGGCCTCGGCATCCATTTCGCCGCTGACCAGCGCGGCGGCCGTCTGGTAGCCGCCATGGGCGCGGTAGGTGGCCAGGTCCGTGTGGGCGGGGCTGATCGGGTCTGCCTGCGCAGGCACGCTGTGTTCGGCCAGCGCCGCAATATCAAAATTGATAGCTGCCAGCGCTGGTAGGTGAAGCGCCAGGGCCCGATTGGGCTTCAACCGGATTGTTTCCAGCACCGTGTCCACGGTGGCGTGCGGCACCGGGCACTGATGCACCACGGCCACGGGCGCCTGCTCGCAGCGGCCCACGCAGGGCACGGCCTGCACTTGCACATCGCCCTGACCAGCCGCGCGCAGGCGCTCCGGCAGCGCGGCCAGCAGCTCGCGCGCACCCGCCAGGCTGCAGCTCAGGCTGTCGCACACGCGCAGCACCAGGCGCGGCGCCTGCGCCTCCTCGCCGCGCACGATCTCGAAGTGGTGATAAAAGCTGGCGACCTCATACACCTCGGCCATGGGCAGGTTCAGCTGCTTTGCCAGCGCCACCAGGTGCCGGTCGTGCAGCACGCCGAAGTGGTCGTTCAGGCGGTGCAGGTACTCAATGAGCAGGTCGCGCCGGAAGCCTTCGGCCGGGCGCGGGCCCAGCAGCCGCGCCACGTCGGCCATCGCGGCGTCTTCAGGCTGGCGGCCCTTGAGGCGGCTTTTGCGGCGGATGCGTTCGCGCATGTCGTTGACCGACACGGTGGCGACGGTGGGGGCTTCAGCAAGGGGCATGGGGTACATGGTTGTTGTATGAAGGCGCCTGCATAGGCCCGGCGCGCCGTGGCAGTGTCGGGCACGGCTGCCGCGTGCGTCAAATTGCTGATGCACATGGGGCGATCACAAAAACAAATGAAACGGCGTAAAAGACTGCGCGCCGCAAATCACCTGCAGCCTCCATGCCGCAGCGTGCAAACGTCAACCCGCCGCCAGCGACCCACTGTGCGCCGCGGCGTGCTGCAGCCAGTCGGGGGCCTGCGCCAGCGCCAGCGCCGCATCCAGCGCCCGGGTAGGCTGCACCTGCCGGTGCGACATGAATCCGATAGGTGTGGTCAGCACCGGGTTGGTCAGGGGCAAGGCCTCCAGCCCGTCATGGCCGCGCACCGCATCGACCAGCGCACCGGGCAAGACGCTGCACACCTGGCCTGCCACCACGCTCAGCGCCAGGGTCAGCACCGAATCGGTTTCCATGGCGGGCATGACCGTGGCGCCTGCCGTGCGGAAGGCGCCATCGACCAGGCTGCGGTTGTGCATCTCCGGGGTGAGCAGGCACAGCGGCAAGGCCGCTGCATCGGCCCAGGCCATGGGCGGGCCGATCTGCAGTCCGCGCCCTGCGCCCTGGGGTGGCCAGAGCGCCCGGCGCAGCAGAAAGTAGTGCTCCACATACTGCGGCCAGGCCCGCAGCTGCCCGCCGCGTGCGGGCATGCGCTCGGTGTAGCCCAGCGCAAGGTCCAGCGAAATATTCTCCAACCCCGCCTCCAGCGCCTGCGCACTCATCGAAAGCGCCACAGGCACGATGCCCGGGTGCCGTGCCTGCAGCTGCGCCGCAAACCGCGCCAGGATAGGCATGGCCGTGGGTACGGCCCCCAGCCGCAGCGTGCCGCGCGGGTGGGCGGCGTCGCTGCTCAGATCCTGCTGCAGCACCTGGTGCTCGTGCAGCATCCGCTGGGCCGAGGCCAGCACACGCTCGCCCTCGGGCGTGAAGCCCTCAAAACTGCGGCCACGGCGCACCACCACCACGCCAAATTCTTTTTCCAGCGCACGCAGCGCGTTGGATAGGGCCGGCTGCGTGATGTGGCAGGCCTGCGCCGCCCGGCCGAAGTGCCGATGCTCGTGCAGCGCCACCAGGTAGCGCAGGGACGCGAGCAGGTTCATGGCGCAGTGCGGCAGCTCAGAAGGATCAGGTGTTCTTGCTGATCGAAATCGTCGGGAACTTGTTTGAAAAGTCCTTGGCCTGCTGCGCGATCTTCACCGCCACGTCGCGCGCCACTTTCTTGTAGATCTTGGCCACGTCCCCGTCGGGGTCGGCCACCACGGTGGGCTTGCCGCTGTCGGCCTGCAAGCGGATGCTCATGTCGAGCGGCAGCGCACCCAGGTAGTCCATGCCGTATTCGGCCGCCATCTTCTTGCCGCCGTCGGCGCCAAAGATGTGCTCCACCTGGCCGCAGTTGCTGCACACATGCACGGCCATGTTCTCGACGATGCCCAGGATGGGCACGCCCACCTTTTCAAACATCTTGATGCCCTTCTTGGCGTCCAGCAGGGCGATGTCCTGCGGCGTGGTGACGATCACGGCGCCGGTCATGGGCACGCGCTGGCTCAGCGTGAGCTGGATGTCGCCCGTGCCGGGGGGCATGTCGATGATGAGGTAGTCCAGGTCCTTCCAGTTGGTCTGGCGCAAGAGCTGCTCCAGCGCCTGCGTGGCCATGGGGCCGCGCCAGATCATGGCTTCGTCCTGGTCCACCAGGAAGCCGATGGACATGACCTGCACGCCGTAGTTCTCCAGCGGCTCCATGGTCTTGCCGTCGTCGCTTTCGGGACGGCGGTTGATGCCCAGCATCATGGGCTGGCTGGGGCCGTAGATGTCGGCGTCCAGCACGCCCACGCTGGCGCCCTCGACCGCCAGGGCCAGGGCCAGATTGGCAGCGGTGGTGCTCTTGCCCACGCCGCCCTTGCCGGAGGCCACGGCAATGATGTTCTTGACCTGCGGCAACAGCTGCACGCCGCGCTGCACGGCATGCGCAATCACCTTGGTGGTGATGTTGGCCGACACGTTCTCCACGCCCGCAACGCCCTTGGCGGCAGCCACCAGGCTGCGGCGCAGCTCGGGCACCACACTCTTGGCGGGGTAGCCCAGCTCCACGTCAAAGGCCACATCGCCACCAGTGATCTGCACATTGCGCAGAGCGCGGGTGCTGACGAAATCCTTGCCGGTATGGGGATCCAGCACGCTGGAAAGTGCGGCCAAGAGGCCCTGTTCGGTGACTGCCATTCAATAAACTCCAGAAGAGACGGGTAGTCTATCCAAGCGCTGTTCCCCCGGCGCGTAAAGGACAATACGCACGCTTTGCCGCAGCCGGCACCCCCCTCAATTCGAAACAAAAAGGACCTCCGTGAAATTCAAGATGGCCGAGAAATCCCTGTTTGCCATGCTGCTGCGCTCGCCTTGGTGGGTCAGTTTTGTGGTGGTGGGCCTCATCGTCCTGGCCGCAGGTGCGCTGCTGCCCAAGGAGTATTTCGTGGTGGGTGCGCTGGCCGGTTTTCCCATCTTTGTGGTGGGCTGCGTGGCCGCCTGGAAGCAACTGCGCGCACCCCATCCCGCCAAAGTAACCGAGATGCTCGGCGCTGTCGCCACCATGCCCTGGCGTGACTTTGCCAATACGCTCGCGGCCGCCTGGACGCGCGCGGGCTACACCGTCGAACGCGTTCCCGGCAACGGCGCCGCCGATTTCTGCCTGGCAAAGAGCGGCAGCACCACGCTGGCCAGCGCCCGCCGGTGGAAAGCCGCCACCCACGGCGTGGAGCCGCTGCGCGAGCTGCGCGCCGCCATGGAGCAACGCGGGGCCGCCACGGGTTTGTATGTGCTGGCCCAGGGCAGCCTCAGCGACAACGCCCGGCTGTATGCGCGCGACCACGGCATCACCATCGTTCAGGATGACACGTTGGCCGCTTTGCTGCTGACCAAGCCCTGAGAAACGCCACGCTACAGCAAGATAGCCCGCCGCTTCGCGCCATGCCAGCCGCCGCCCAAGCACCCCAGGCCCCATCGCCCCGCACTGGCCTGCTACTCACCGGGGGGGCGCACGGGCCGCCTACCAGATGGGGGTGCTGGAGGCGATTGCCGACCTGCGCCACGCCTGCGGCGCAAGCCGCCAGCCCAATCCGTTTCCCATCATCACGGGCACCTCGGCCGGGGCCATCAACGCTGCCGCGCTGGCCTGTGGCGCCGATGATTTCGACCGCACCGTGCGCCGCATTGCCCGCGTGTGGCGCCAGTTCCATGCAGGCCAGGTGTATGGCGCCGATCCGTTCAGCGTGATGCGCAGCGGTGCGCGCTGGCTCACGCTGGTGTCACTGGGCTGGGCGCTGGCGCGCTGGCGGCGCCTGCGGCCGCGGTCGCTGCTGGACAACGCACCGCTTGAAAAGCTGCTGGCCAAGATGGTGCCGCTCATGCGCCTGCCCCGGCTCATGCACAAGGGGCACCTCACCGCGCTGGCAGTGACGGCGTCGAGCTACAGCTCGGGCGAGCATGTCACCTTCTTCGAGTCGGCCCAGGCCGTGCAACCCTGGGTGCGCTCGCAGCGCAAGGCGGTGCGCGACCACATCACGCACGAGCACCTGCTGGCGTCTTCGGCCATTCCCTTCGTCTTTCCCGCCAAGGGCCTGGCCATCGACGGCCACACCGAATATTTTGGTGACGGCTCCATGCGCCAGTCGGCCCCCATCGCGGCGGCCATCCACCTGGGGGCCGAGCGCGTGCTGGTCATCGGGGCGGGCCGCATGCACGAGCCCCAGGGAGACAGTGCCGCCGCGCCCACGGCCAATTACCCCTCGCTGGCACAGATTGCCGGGCATGCGCTGGCCAACATCTTTCTGGATGCCCTGTCGGTCGATGTGGAGCGGGTCAAGCGCATCAACCACACACTGTCGCTGATTCCTGAAGAAAAGCGCTTGCACAGCCCGCTGCGCCCCGTCGAGTTGCTGGTCATCGCCCCCTCGCAGCGGCTCGATGCCATCGCCGCCCGCCATGTGGGCGACCTGCCCGGCCCCGTGCGCGCCATGCTGGGCGCCCTGGGCGTGACCACGAACATGGCCGATGTGCGCGGCGCGGCGCTGGCCAGCTACCTGCTGTTCGAGCGGGGCTACACCCAGGAGCTGATGGCCCTGGGCCGCAAGGACACCCTGGCCCGGCGGGCCGAGGTATGCCAATTCTTTGGCTGGAAAGACACCGGCACCGAACTGCGAACCGGCCTGCACCGCTGACGCGGGGTCGGCAAAACGCCCCCGAAGCGCCTAAAATCGCGGGTTCCGCCCGAGAAAGTCGCTTTCATGTCGTCTGCACGCAAACTTTTTGTCACCACCGCCCTGCCGTATGCCAACGGCAACTTCCACATCGGCCACATCATGGAATACATCCAGGCCGACATCTGGGTGCGCACGCAGCGGCTGCTGGGCAACGCGGTGAACTTTGTCGGCGCCGACGACACGCACGGCGCGCCCATCATGATTGCCGCCGAAAAGGCCGGCAAGACGCCCCAGCAGTTCGTGGCCGACATCGCCGCCGGGCGCAAGCAGTATCTCGATGGCTTTCACATCGAATTCGACAACTGGCACAGCACCGACGCGCCCGAAAACCACCAGCTGGCACAAGACATCTACCGTGACCTCAAAGCCAATGGCCTGATCGAGACGCGCACCATCGAGCAGTTCTTCGACCCCGAGAAGAACATGTTCCTGCCCGACCGTTTCATCAAGGGCGAATGCCCCAAGTGCCACGCCAAGGACCAGTACGGCGACAACTGCGAGGTCTGCGGCGCCGTGTATGCGCCCACCGACCTCATCAACCCCTACTCCGCGCTGTCGGGTGCCAAGCCACTGCTCAAAAGCTCAGAGCATTTCTTCTTCAAGCTGTCGGACCCGCGCTGCGTGGCGTTTCTGGAAGACTGGACGCAAAACGGCCGCCTGCAGCCCGAGGTGGCCAACAAGGTGCGCGAATGGTTCACCGTGCGCACCAACCCCGACGGCAGCACCAGCGAGGGCCTGGGCGACTGGGACATCTCGCGCGACGCGCCCTATTTCGGCATCGAGATGCCCGACGCACCGGGCAAATACTTCTATGTGTGGCTCGATGCGCCCATCGGCTACCTCGCTTCGCTGAAGAACCTGCTCGACAAGCGCGGCGAGGACTACGAAGCCTACATGGCCGACCCGCAGCTGGAGCAGTACCACTTCATCGGCAAGGACATCGTCACCTTCCACACGCTGTTCTGGCCCGCCACGCTGAAGTTCAGCGGCCGCAAGGTGCCCGATTCGGTGTTCGTGCACGGCTTCCTCACGGTAAACAACGGCGAGAAGATGAGCAAGAGCCGCGGCACGGGCCTGGACCCGCTCAAGTACCTGGGCCTCTCCATGAACGCCGAGTGGCTGCGCTACTACCTGGCCACCAAGCTCAGCAGCCGCAACGAGGACATCGACTTCAACGCCGATGACTTCATGGCCCGCGTCAACAGCGACCTGATTGGCAAATACATCAACATCGCCTCGCGCGCGGCGGGCTTCATCGCCAAGCGCTTTGGTGGCGCACTGGGCGAAGTGTCGGCCGATGGCGACGCGCTGCTGGACCACCTGCGCACCGTGGCGCCCTCCATCATCGAACTGCTGGCCGAGCGCGAATACGGCAAGGCCCTGCGCGAGACCATGCTGCTGACCGACCGCGTGAACGCCTACGTGGACCAGAACAAGCCCTGGGAACTGGCCAAGCAGGACGGCATGGAAGGCCGCCTGCAGGACGTGTGCACCACCTGCATCGAGGCGTTCCGCCTGCTCACCATCTTGCTCAAGCCGGTGCTGCCGGCGCTGGCCGCGCAGGTCGAGGCTTTCCTGAAGGTGCAGCCCTTCACGTTTGCCGACGCCACCACCATGCTCGGCAAGGGCCATGTGATCGGTGAATACAAGCACCTGATGCAGCGCGTGGATGCCAAACAGCTTGAAGCATTGTTTGAGCCCCCAGCCCAGGCAGAATCAGCGCAAGCAGCTGCAGAAAACGCGGCACCCGGCGGCGAGGAACTGGCCCCCACCATCACCATCGACGACTTCACCAAGATCGACCTGCGCATTGCGCTGATCGTGAACTGCGAGGCCGTGGAAGGCTCGACCAAGCTGCTGCGTCTGACGCTGGATGTGGGCGAGGGCAAAACCCGCAACGTGTTCAGCGGCATCGCCAGCGCCTACCAGCCCGCCGACCTGATCGGCAAGCACACCGTGATGGTGGCCAACCTGGCGCCGCGCAAGATGAAGTTTGGCGTAAGCGAAGGCATGGTGCTGGCCGCCAGCCATGGCGACGAAAAGGCCAACCCCGGCATCTACGTGCTCAACCCCTGGCCGGGTGCCACGCCGGGCATGCGCGTGCGCTGAACGTTGTCACGCACGCAGCGACCATGCAAAGGCCCTTCGGGGCCTTTCTTTTTGGTGGTTGCAAACCTCTCGACAGCCCGCCCGCTCACTCTGCCGTGTAGCGCCCTGGCCGGTGGCTGATCCACAGAAATCCGCTCATCACCAGCACGGCCAGCACCGAATACGCCACGCGCTCCACCGGCACGATGAACAGCGCCAGCAGCACCACCGTGCCGTCAATGATCATCTGCACCTTGCCGGCCCGCATGCCATAGCGGCTTTGCAGGTACAGCGACACCACCGTGGCTCCGCCCAGGCTGGAGCGGTGCCGCGCCAGAAACAGGCAACCCGTGCCCAGCAGCAAGCCGCCCAGCAACGAGGCGAACAACGGGTTCAGGTAGTCCACATGCATCACATGCGGGAACAGCTCGGTCAGCAGCGACAGCAGCGCCACGCAGACAAAGGTCTTGATCGTGAACTCGCGCCCCATGCGCGTCCAGGCGAACCAGTAAAACGGCAGGTTCACTACAAAAAACAGCTTGCCGAACGAGATGCCCGTGACGTAGTGCAGCAAGAACGCCACGCCCGCCGTGCCCCCCACCAGCAGGCCCGCCTGGTTGAACAGCATGAGCGCCATGGCCACAAACAAGGTGCCGGCAAACAGCGCCTGCACATCTTCAAACCGGCCGTGGCGCAAGGAGGGTGGCGGGGTGGAGGCGACAGGCATGGGTGGATTCATGGGGGTGGAGGCAAGCAAGCAACGCGCCAGGCGGCGGGGCGGCTGACCGCTGCGCCCACGGGGCCCGCCGCACGATTTTCAATCATATCGGCCTGTAGCGCTTGCCAATCAAGCGCCATCAGCTATTAGAAAAATAGCGTCGAAATGGACGGCAGGCGATCGGGTCGCGGCCGCCACGGTTGCACTTCGTCACTGGCTCACTACACTGGCGCACCGGCCCGGGCCTTTTTCGTTCTTCACCCGCATCCACTCCATCCATCCATGCGTTTTTCGTTTGCCTTCCGCCCCCGCCTGCTGGATGCGCTGCGCGGCTACAGCCGCAGCCGCTGGCTGGCCGATGTGGGCGCGGGTGTCACGGTGGGCATCGTGGCGCTGCCGCTGGCCATGGCCTTTGCCATCGCCAGCGGGCTCAAGCCCGAGGCGGGGCTGTGGACGGCCATCATCGGCGGCTTTCTGATCGCGCTGCTGGGCGGCACCAACGTGCAAATTGGCGGGCCGGCGGGGGCCTTCATCGTCATCGTGTACGGCATCGTCGAGCGCTATGGCGTGGCCAACCTGCTGATCTCCACGGCCTGCGCGGGGGTGCTGCTGTTCCTGCTCGGAATGTTCAAGCTGGGCAACCTGGTGCGCTTCGTGCCCGTGAGCATCGTCATCGGCTTCACCAACGGCATCGCGGTGCTGATCGGGCTGTCGCAGCTCAAGGACTGGCTGGGGCTGGCCATCGACAAGATGCCGGGCAATTTCTTCTCGCAGGTGCACACGCTGGCCCTGCACATCGGCAGCTTCAACCCCCATGCGCTGGCGCTGGGCGCCGCCTGCCTGGGCGGACTGTTCTTGTGGCCACGGCTGTTTGTGCAGGGCTCGCCGGTGCTGCGCGTGGCCGAGGGCCACACCGTGCGCCGCTTTGCGCGCATTCCGGCGCCCGTGGTAGCGCTGGTCACGCTCACGGCGCTGGCGCGCTGGCTGGAGATGCCGGTGGAGACCATCGGCAGCAAGTTTGGCGGCATTCCGCAGCAACTGCCGGCGTTTGCGCTGCCCGATTTTTCGTGGGACACGGTGCGCCTGCTGGTCACGCCCACGGTCACCATTGCGCTTTTGGGCGCCATCGAGTCGCTGCTGTGCGCGCGCGTGGCCGACCAGGTGGCCACCGACCCGCACTACAAGAAGCACGACCCCAACCAGGAGCTGATGGCGCAGGGCGTGGCCAATTTCGTGGTGCCGTTCTTCGGCGGCATGCCGGCCACCGGCACCATTGCCCGCACCGTCACCAACCTGCGCGCAGGCGCCACCAGCCCCATTGCCGGCATGGTGCATGCGGCCACGCTGGCGGTGATCGTGCTGGTGGCCGCGCCGCTGGCGCTGCACATTCCGCTGGCGGTGCTGGCGGGCATCCTGCTGCATGTGGCCTGGAACATGGGCGAATGGCACGAGTTTGCGCGCCTCAAGCATTTCAGCAACCACTACCGGCTGCTGATGCTGGGCACGTTTTTGCTGACCGTGGTGTTCGACCTCACCGTGGCGGTGGAGGTGGGGCTGGTGCTGTCGTGCGTGCTGTTTGTGCGGCGCATGAGCGCGCTGTTCCGCGCCGAGCGCGCGCTTACATCCACCCCTGCCACCGCGGACGCACAGGGGCTGGCACTGGAGCCCGGCCCCCGCCCCCGCATGGCCTGGCACCTGCACGGTGCGCTGTTTTTTGGCGCGGCCGCCAAGATCGACCCCATCGTGCAGGCCGTGGAGGCCGGGCCCGAGGGCCCCGAAGTGGTGCTGGACGCACGCGACCTGTTCGCGCTCGATACCACGGGCCTCGAAGGCCTGGAGCAGATTCTCAAGGCCGTGGGCCAGCGCGGCGGCGTGCTGTGGGTGGTGGATGCGCAGGAGCAGCCACGCTCGCTGATGGAACGCTCGGGCTTCAGCGCCCGGCTGGCCGAGCAGAACGCGGCGCAGGCGGCCAGCGCCGGGAACCACAACAAGAACCGAGAGGAGACAAACCATGGGAGCACAGCGCCATGACGTGGTGATCGTCGGCGGCGGGCTGGCCGGCATCGTGACCGCGCTCGAATGCCTGCGCGCGGGCCGCAGCGTCGCGCTGGTGGACCGCGACTCGCCAGAGCGCCTGGGCGGCCTGGCCCTGTGGGCGTTTGGCGGCATGGCGCTGGTAGGCACGCCGCTGCAGGCGCGCATGAAGATCCCCGACACGCCCGAAGCCGCGCTGCGCGACTGGGTGCGCTTTGGCGAACTCGATGCCCATGACACGCTGCCCCTGCAGTGGGCACGCCACTACGTGGAGCATTCGCGCGCCGACGTGTACGACTGGCTGATCGGCGAAGGCGTGACGTTCATGCCCGCCGTGAACTGGGTGGAGCGCGGGCGCTTTGGCGAGGGCAACAGCGTGCCGCGCTACCACATCGTCTGGGGCACGGCGCGCGAACTCACGCGCCGCATGATCGCCGCGATGCACCAGGCCGGCACGGGCGGGCGCCTCACCGTGCTGCACCGCCACCGCGCCAGTGCGCTGGACCTGCAGCAGGGCCGCACGGCGGGCGTGCTGGCGGCCAACGAAGAGACCGGCGCCGAAGTGCGGCTGCAGGCCCCCGTGGTGGTGCTGGCCATGGGCGGCATCAACGGCAGTCACGCGCAGACCCGCGCCAACTGGCCCCAGGACCGCCCCATGCCCGCAACGATGCTCAACGGCGCCCACCCGTTCGCCGACGGCCGCATGCACCACTGGGTGGCCGAAGCGCTCGGCGCGCGCATCACGCACGCGGGCGAAATGTGGAACTACGCCGCCGGCTTTCCGCACCCGTTCCCGCATTTCGAGGGGCATGGCCTGTCCACCATTCCGTGCAAATCGGCACTGTGGCTCGACCACCAGGGCCGGCGCATCGGCCCCGAGCCGCTGGTGACGGGTTTTGACACCCACTGGCTGTGCCAGCGCGTCGCGGCGCAGGACAAGCCCTGGACCTGGCACCTGCTGAACTGGCGCATCGCAGCCAAGGAGTTCGCCATCTCGGGTGCCGAGCACAACCAGCGCATCCGCGACATGCAGTTCCCCGCGTTCCTCAAGGAAACGCTGCTGGGCAACCATCGGCTGGTCAAGCAGATGGCCGCCGAGAGCAAACATTTCCTGGTGGACGACACGCTCGCTGGCCTGGCCGCCAAGATGAACGCGCTGACCGGCTCGCAGGATGTGCAGCCCGAGGTGCTGCAGGCCACGGCAGACACCTTCGACGCCAACTTTGCGAACCAGGACAAGCTGCACAACGACGACCAGATCCGCCGCATCCTGCACGCGCGCCAGTGGGGGCCCGACAAGCTGCGCACCTGCGTGCCCGCGCCACTGCAAAAGCCCGGTGCCGGGCCGTACATCGCCATCCAGATGCAGCTCATCACGCGCAAAAGCCTGGGCGGCCTGCAGACCGATCTGGCGAGCCGGGTGCTCGACGGCGTCGACCAGCCCATTGACGGCCTGTACTGCGTGGGCGAGGCGGCAGGTTTTGGCGGCGGTGGCGCCAGCGGCAAACGCTCGCTGGAGGGCACCTTCCTGCCCGGCTGCATCCTGACCGCGCGGGCCACCGCGCGCTCCATCAACGCTGGCTGAAAAATAGCGAAACCCCAGGAGACCCCATGCCCAACGGCGCCCACGCCCTGATGCAAACACTGGTCGATGCCGGCATCACCACCTGCTTCACCAACCCCGGCACGTCAGAAATGCACTTCGTCGCCGCGCTCGACAGCGCGCCCGCGATGCGTGCCGTGCTGTGCCTGTTCGAGGGCGTGGCCACGGGCGCGGCCGACGGCTACGCGCGCATGGCCGGCCAGCCCGCCGCCACGCTGCTGCACCTGGGCTGCGGCCTGGGCAACGGCCTGGCCAACCTGCACAACGCGCGCAAGGGCAAGGTGCCGGTGGTCAACATCGTGGGCGACCATGCCACCACCCACACGCAGTACGACGCGCAGCTGCAGTCCGACATTGAGACCGTGGCGCGCAATGTGTCGCCCGGCTTCGTGCGCACCTCGCAGAGCACGGCCCGGCTCTGCAAGGATGCCGTGGACGCCATCGCCGCCGCGCGCGGCCTGCCCGGCCAGGTGGCCACGCTGATCCTGCCGGCCGATGTATCGTGGGGCGAGGGCGGCGTGCCCTGCGCGCCACCGCCGCCGCCGCGCCCCGGGGCGGCGGACGATGCCACGGTGCAAGCCATCGCTCAGGCAGTGCGTGCGGGCGGCAAGGCCGCGCTGCTGCTGGGCGGGCAGGCGCTGCGCGAGCCCGGCCTGCGGGCCGCTGCGCGCATCGCGGCGCACAGCGGCGTGAAGGTGTTCGCCGAGGTGTTTCCCACCCGGCTGGAGCGCGGCGCGAGCCTGCCCTTTGTTGAGCGCATCGCCTACCTGGCCGAACTGGCCGGGGTGCAGCTGGCGGGCATTGAGCACCTGATTCTGGTGGACGCCAAGGCGCCGGTGTCGTTCTTTGCCTACCCGGGCAAAAAGAGCGACCTGGTGCCCGACGGCTGCACCGTGCACCCGCTCTCCACGCCCGCGCAGGACGCTGCCGCCAGCCTGGAAAAACTCGCCCAGGCCCTGGGTGCCGCCCAGACCCAGCCCGCGCTGCAGGCCCCCGCCCGCCCTGGGCGACCACGCGGCAAGCTCACCGCCGAGAAGGTGTGCAAGGCCGTGGGCCACCTGCTGCCCGAGAACGCCATCGTCATCGACGAAGCCATCACCTCGGGGCTGATGCTCGCGCCCTTCACCGCCGGCGCGCCGCGCCACGACCTCATCACCCTCACGGGCGGCGCCATCGGCCAGGGCCTGCCCAACGCCATCGGCGCGGCCATCGCCTGCCCGACACGCCCGGTGCTCGCGCTGATCGGCGACGGCACGGCGATGTACACCATCCAGGCGCTGTGGACCATGGCGCGCGAGAAGCTCAATGTCGTCTCGGTCATCTTCAACAACGCCTCGTATTCGGTGCTCAACGTGGAGCTGGAGCGTGTGGGCGCCGAAAAAGTGGGCGCCAAGGCCCGGTCGCAACTGCACCTGACGGGCCCGGTGATCCACTTCGCCCAGCTCGCGCAGGGCATGGGCGTGCACGGCGTGCGCACCACTACGGCGGAGGAGTTTGTGCGGGCGCTGGAGCACGCCCTGGCCACGCCCGGGCCGCACCTGATCGAGGCGATGGTGCCGCAGTCGCTCAGCGGGCTCAAGCGCAAGCTGCTGCCCTGGCTGCTGCGCTCGCTGCCGAGCCTGCCACCGGCGGTGGCGCGGGCGCTGAAGCGCAAGATTGCCCCGTAAGCGCCTACGAGGCGCCGCGCCCGGGTGCGGAAATCAGCGCCCGCCCTTGTTCTCGGGTGCGTCCATGTCGGGGCCGATCTGCGTGCGCAGCACCGTGCTGCCATCCTTGGTCACCACGGTGAACACCTTGGGAACGTTGGGCGGCTCGATAAAGCGCCAGTCGTGGTGCGTTTCCCCGCTCAGCCGGTAGGGTATGACCTTGGCCGGCTTGCCCAGGCTGCGGCGCACCAGCGCGATGTCCATGCCGGGCGTGATGCGGGCAAAGTTCTCGGCCGTGAGCACCTGGCGCACGGCCACCAGCCGGCCATCGGCACCCACGGTGATCATGTAATTGATCTGGCCGGCGGGCTGGCGGTTGTATTCCAGGGTGCGCGCGCCATCGGCCTCGTCCCAGATGGTTTCGGGGGCGCCAAAGCGGTCGCGCACGTCGGCCTCGGTGGAAACACCGGGCTGCAGTTCACTGATGCGCTGCGCGTCGCACCCGGCAAGGGCCACCAGGCCGAGGGCCGCCGCGGCAAAGGCCAGGGCACTGAAATGAAAGGTCATGGAAGGCTCCCGGTAAAATCAAGAAAGAGAGGTTATCAGTCCATGTCCATTTTCCGCCGCCCCGACTACCAGTCCGAAGCCACCCAGTTCATCGAGCAGCTCAAGGCACAAAGGCCCGAGCTTGATGCGCAGCAGCGTGCGGGCCGCGCCCTGCTGTGGGACAAGCAGGTCGACCGCAAGATCTGGGGCGAATACCGCGATGCCCAGGTGCCGCAAAAGCCCTACGTCTACCAGACCAACGCGGATTGAGCATGAGAATGGCCTCTTGCGCTTTACCAGCAAGCGCAAGCAGCTATTGATAGCATAGCAATCCATGCGCAGCGCAAGCCCTGCCGAGGCCACTGCCATCACCCCGGGCACCATGCCCGACGTGGTGGACCAGGTGGCGCTGGCCCGCCTGTATGGCGAGCCCCTGTTTGCGCTGCCGCAAGACCTGTACATCCCGCCCGACGCGCTCGAAGTCTTTCTGGAGGCCTTTGAAGGCCCGCTCGATCTGCTGCTGTACCTGATCCGCAAGCAGAACTTCAACATCCTCGACATCCCCATGGCCGGCCTCACGCGCCAGTATCTGGTGTACGTGGACGAGATCCGCAGCCGCAACCTGGAGCTGGCCGCGGAATACCTGCTGATGGCAGCCATGCTGATCGAGATCAAGTCGCGCATGCTGCTGCCGCCCAAAAAGCAGGAAGGCAGCGAAGAAGCCGAAGACCCGCGCGCCGAGCTGGTGCGCCGCCTGCTCGAATACGAGCAGATGAAGATGGCCGCCATGCGCCTGGCGCAACTGCCGCAGTATGGGCGCGACTTTGTGAAGGCGCAGGTGACCATCGAGCAGAGCCTGCAGCCACGCTTTCCGGATGTGCATGTGGTCGATCTGCAGGAAGCCTGGTATGACATTTTGAAGCGCGCCCGCCTCGTGCAGCACCACAAGATCACCCGCGAGGAGCTGAGCGTGCGCGAATACATGAGCATGGTGCTCCGAACCCTCAAGGGGCGCCGCTTTGTCGAGTTTGAAGAGCTGTTCGACCCCAGCCACGGCAGCACCGTGCTGGTGGTGACCTTCATCGCGCTGCTGGAGCTGGCCAAAGAGACCCTGATCGAGATCACCCAGGCCGAGGCCTTCGCCCCCATCTACGTCCGGCTGGCCTATACACCCGCATGACCCCCCTGAGCCGCTTCGCGTCTTCCCCCAAGGGGGACGCCACCCGTGGCCTGGCCAAGCCAGTTCCACGGCGGCACTGGCGCAGTGCAGCGCCCGTTGCTCAGACCACAGAAAGCCTCCATGCAATCCCACGACTTTGACGTTCTCATCGTAGGCAGCGGCCTCGCAGGCCTCTCGGCCGCCCTGCACCTGGCGCCCACGCACCGCGTGGCCGTCATCACCAAACGCCAGCTGCAGGACGGCGCCAGCGCCTGGGCCCAGGGCGGCATTGCCGCCGTGCTGGCCGACGACGACAGCTTTGCCGCGCACATTGAGGACACCCTGGTGGCCGGCGCCGGCCTGTGCGACCTGGCCGCCACGCGCTTCGTGGTGGAAAACGCCCCCGAGGCCATCGCCTGGCTGCGCCAGCTGGGCGTGCCGTTTTCGCTGGAAGGCGACCAGCTGCACCTCACGCGCGAAGGCGGCCACAGCGCGCGCCGCATTGCCCATGTGACCGACGCCACCGGCGCCGCCGTGCAACGCACGCTGATCGATGTGGTGCGCGGCACGCCCGGCATCACGCTGTTCGAGCAGCACACGCTGGTGGACGTCATCACCAGCCACAAGCTCGGCCTGGCGGGCCCGCAGCAGTGCCTGGGCCTGTATGCGCTGGACGCGGGCACCGACGAGGTCGTCACCTTCCACGCGCCACAAACCATCCTGGCCACGGGCGGCGCGGGCAAGGTGTACCTGTACACCACCAACCCCGACACCGCCACCGGCGACGGCATTGCCGCGGCCTGGCGCGCGGGCTGCCGCGTGGGCAACATGGAGTTCATCCAGTTCCACCCCACAGGGCTGTACCACCCGCATGCCAAGTCGTTCCTGATCAGCGAGGCGGTGCGCGGCGAGGGCGGGCGGCTGCTGCTTCCACCATCGGCGGGTGGCACACGCTTCATGCCCGAACACGATGCCCGCGGCGAGCTGGCCCCGCGCGACGTGGTGGCCCGCGCCATCGACTACGAGATGAAGAAGCACGGTCTCGATTGCGTGCTGCTCGACATCTCGCACCAGAGCCCCGCATTTCTGCAAGAGCATTTCCCCAACATCCTCGCGCACTGCGCGTCGCTGGGCATCGACATCACCAAGGAACCCATTCCCGTGGTGCCCACGGCCCATTTCACCTGCGGCGGCGTGCTGACCGACCTGGCCGGCCGCACCGATGTGCCCGGCCTGTTTGCCGTGGGCGAGGCCGCCTACACCGGCCTGCACGGGGCCAACCGGCTGGCCAGCAACTCGCTGCTCGAATGCATCGTGTTCGCCCGCGCGGCGGCCCACGCCATCGCGGCAGCGCCGCGCACGCCCATCCCGCCGCTGCCGCGCTGGGACGACAGCCGCGTGCAGGACGCCGACGAGTCGGTGGTCATCTCGCACAACTGGGACGAGCTGCGCCGCTTCATGTGGGACTACGTGGGCATCGTGCGCACCAACAAGCGCCTGGAACGCGCCGCCCACCGCATCGCCCTGCTGCAGGCCGAGATCCAGGAGTTCTACGCCCACTTTCACATCACGCGCGACCTGCTGGAGCTGCGCAACCTGGTGCAGGTGGCCGACCTCATCGTAAAAAGCGCGCAACTGCGCCGCGAAAGCCGCGGCCTGCACTACAGCCGCGACTACCCGGCGCTTGCCGCCCCGCAGCGCCCACCATCCTGGTGCCACCGGTGGCGCGCCACTGAACCCAGCCCCCGACACCGCCCTTACCCCACCCGCACCACCATGTACCGCACCCTGCTCAAGTCCAAAATCCACCGCGTTGCCGCCACCCACTGCGAGCTGCACTACGAAGGCTCCTGCGCCATCGACGAAGACCTGCTCGACGCCGCCAACATCTGCGAAAACGAACAGGTCCACATCTGGAACATCAACAACGGCGAGCGCTTCATCACCTACGCCATCAAGGGCCAGCGCGGTAGCGGCATGATCTCGGTCAACGGCTCGGCGGCCCGCCGCGCCGCCGTGGGCGACCTGCTCATCATTGCGGCGTTTGCCCAGGTGCCCGAAGACCAGGTCGCCACGCACGAGCCCCAACTCGTGTTTGTCGATGGCCACAACCGCCAGACCGAACTGCGCCACCACGTGCCTACCCAGGCGCTGTAACGCCCGCTTCACCCATCCATTCACACCACCCGAGAGCACGCCATGCCCCACCTGATCGTCGAATACTCGCAAAACCTTGCCGGTTTCCCCGAGGCGCAAGCCCTGACCGAGCTGAACCAGGCCGTCACCAGCAGCCCCGAAGTGCTGGACGAGGCCGACCTCAAAAGCCGCTTCGTGCTGGTGGACAGCTTTGAAGTGGGCACCGCCCCCGCCAACCGCGCCTTTGTGCACGCGCAGCTGCGCCTGCTGTCGGGCCGCACGCCCGAGGCCAAGAAAGACCTGTCCGAGCGCATTGCCGAGGTGCTGCGCCGCCTGTCGCCCAAGCCAGCGGGCGTGATGGTGCAGCTCAGCGTGGAAATCGTCGACATGGACCGCGGCTCCTACGTCAAAGAGCGGCTGTAAGCCTCCCGCATCGCCGCTTTTTTAAACCAAACAGGGCTGCAGCGCTTATACAGCAAGCGCTTGCAGCTCCTTTTTTTATAGTGACACCGCCCAGCGCCAGCCGCCCGCGCTGCCCCGCCTGCCTGCGCCCGCCCAGCGCCTGCATCTGCCGCTGGGCCACGCCCGTGGCGCACCGCACCGAAGTGCTGATCCTGCAGCACCCGCTGGAAGTGCACGAGGCCAAGGGCACGGCCCGGCTGCTGCACCTGTGCCTGCCGCACAGCCGCATGGTGACGGGCGAACGGTTAGACGCGAGCACGTTGCAGCAATGGCTGACCGCGCCCTTTGAAGCAACAGACGCAACAGATCCCCCGCGCCACGCCTTGCTGCTTTACCCCGAGGCCCCGCAAGGCGCTGCCCTGGGCATTGCCACCCCACCACCGCTGGACCCGGCCTGGCTGCAAACACCAGAGCGGCTGCGCCTGGTGGTGCTGGACGGCACCTGGCGCAAAAGCCGCAAGATGCTGCACCTGAACCCGTTGCTGCAGCAGCTGCCGCGCCTGCCGCTGCGCGAACTGCCGGCCTCGCGCTACCGCATCCGCGCGGCACGCCAGCCGCACCAGCTTTCGACGCTGGAGGCCACCTGCGCCGCGCTGGCGCAGCTTGAAGGCAGCGCCGAACCGTTCGAGCCCCTGCTCAGCGCCTTCGACGGGTTTGTGGCACAGCAAGCGGCCTGGCAGGGCCGGTAGCGGCGGCATGGGCGGCAAAGCCATCGCAATGGCAAACCGCTGGGTCGCCGAAAAAACTATCGAAAACATAGCTACAAGCGCTTGCCAGATAGGCGCCCTATACCAAAACAACCTGAAGTTTATGGCACCAATTCGGCGGCCAGCCAGCCGCGCAGGCTGTTGACAAACGCCCAGGCCTGCACGCGCGGCAGGTCTTGCACGCGCACCACGGCCTCGGTCAGGCGCCCCTCGCGCAGGGCCACGGCGCGGCCCACGCCGGGCAGCAGGCCGCAGGCCAGCGGCGGCGTCACCCAGCGGCCGTCCAGCAGCATGGCAATGCTGCCGAACGTGGTTTCGGTGATCTCGCCCGCTTCGTTCCACAGCACGGTGTCGAACACCCCGGGCGTGGTGGGCGCCAGCGCGGCGTAATGCGCGCGGCGCGTGGTCTTGTAGCGCACGAATTCGCCATGGGCCTCTGACAGCGGCCGACGCGCCAGTTGCAGGCGCACAGGCTCGGGGGTGGGTTGCAGGGCAAAGGCTTCGGCGCGGGGCTGGCCGCGCCCGTCCAGCAGCAGGCGCACGCGCCAGGCCCCCGTGGGGTGGCTGTCCGCCAGCGCCTGCAGGCTGGTCTGCACGGCAGCGGCGTCAAACGGCACGTTGAAATGCACAGCCGCGCCCTCCAGGCGCGCCAGGTGTTCGGCCCGGTGGCGGAACTGGCCGTCCACCAGCGCCAAGGTTTCGAGCAGATCAAACGGTGCGCTGGCGCGTTCTACAAAAGCGCGCTTGTGGCGCCATTCGCTCCACTCGGCGTCGGCCGTGGCGCCCGAGGTGATGCCGCTGCCAATGCCGCAGCGTGCCTGGCCGTCCCGCAGCTCCACCGTGCGGATCGGCACGTTGAAGGTGGCGCGGACACCGCCCCGGTCGTCGGGCCGCACCACGCCGATGGCACCGCAGTAGATGCCGCGCGGGCCCGGCTCCAGCGCGTGAATGGCCTGCATGGCGCGCACCTTGGGCGCACCCGTGACCGAGCCGCAGGGGAACAGGGCAGCAAACACCTCGGACAACGAGGTGCCGGGCCGCGTGCGCGCCTGCACGTCCGACGTCATCTGCCACACGGCGGGCAGCGCCTCGGTGTGGAACAGCCGGGGCACCCGCACGCTGAACGGCTCGGCAATGCGCGAGAGATCGTTGCGCAGCAGGTCGACGATCATCACGTTCTCGGCGCGCTCCTTGGGCGAGGCGCGCAGTGCGGCGGCGTGGGCGGCATCCTGCGCTGGCGAGGCACCGCGCGGCGCCGTTCCTTTCATGGGGCGGGTGAGAATGTGGCCGGCTTCACCACCGCCCGGCCCGCTGTGCCAGTCGAAAAACAATTCGGGCGAGACGCTGAGCACCTGCTCGTCGCCCATGTCGAGGAAGGCCGCGTAACCGCCCGGCTGCGCGCGCTGCAGGGCCGCAAACAGGGCGCGGACCGATTGCGGCCCGCCGCCCTGCACGGTGGCAACGGTCTGTTCCGTGTAGTTGACCTGGTAATACTCGCCCCGGGCGATGGCCTGGTGGATGGCGGCCAGGGCCGCATCAAACTGCGCGCGCCCCGGCAAGTGGTGCCAGTTCAGCGTGGGCGCATCCTGGGGCGGCGGCTCGGCACCGGGCCAGGGCAGCGCTTCGTCATGGATGGCAAACCAGGCCAGCGGGCCATCGGCGGGGTGGGTCTGCAAGGCGGCATCAAAGGCCGGCGCGGCTTCGTAGCGCAGCGCGCCGATGCACCAGGCGCCGCCCTCGGCGGCGGCCTGCACGGCGTCCAGCACCGCGCGCACCTGCGCCGGCTCGCGCGCCACCAGCAAGGCGCGCGGCGTGCCAAAGGCATGGCGCAGACGCGGCGCACCGGGGTCGTTCGGGTCGGCAAAATCGATCAGTGCGGTTGGAACCAAATGGGCCTCCAGGGCATGCAGAATCAGCGCAAACAGCTTTGAAAAAAGGATTGATGGCAGCCACAGCACGCGCGGCATCGTAGCCCAATGCCCCGCCTGCAAGGCATTGCATGCCGGCCAAAAAAGCGGTCTCTGGTACAAGCGAAGATAATCCCCCACCCCGCTCGCCGCTCAGCACCCGACTCAATGACTTACTCCGTCAAGGAAATTTTCTACACCCTGCAAGGCGAAGGCGGCCAGGCGGGCAGCCCGGCCGTGTTCTGCCGTTTTGCGGGCTGCAACCTCTGGAGCGGCCGCGAACAGGACCGCGCCACCGCCATCTGCCGCTTTTGCGATACCGATTTTGTGGGCACCGACGGCACCCTGGGTGGCAAGTTTGCCGACGCGCCGACCCTCGCGCGCCAGATTGCCGCCCTGTGGCCTGCGGACGACGCACACCACCGGCTGGTGGTGCTGACGGGCGGCGAGCCGCTGCTGCAAGTGGATGTCGCGCTGATCGAGGCCCTGCATGCACAGGGCTTTCGCATCGCCGTCGAGACCAATGGCACCGTGGCGGCCCCGCAAGGCATCGACTGGCTGTGCGTGAGCCCCAAGGCCGGCGCCGACTGGGTGCAGCGCCAGGGGCAGGAGTTGAAAGTGGTGTGGCCGCAGCCGGGGCTGGACCTGGATGTGCTGGAAACCACCGGCCAGTTCCTGCACCGCTTTCTGCAGCCCATGGACGGGCCCGACCAGGCCCGCCACATCGCGCTGTGCATCGATCTGTGCCTGCAACGACCCGCCTGGCGCCTGAGCCTGCAGACCCACAAGCTCACCGGCATCCGATAGGTCCCATTGTTCGCACCCCATGCAATTCACCGTCAGCCAGCGTTTTTTCTTTGATGCCGCCCATACCTTGCAACGCGAGATCGAGGCCGAAGGCAGCCGCCGCGTGCACGGCCACACCTACCACGCCGAGGTGTGGGTGCAGGGCCCGCGCAACCCCGCCAATGGCATGGTGATCGACCTGGGTTTCCTGCGCCAGCGCCTCGCCGTGGTGCGCGAGCAGCTCGACCACCACCTGCTCGACGAAGTGCCGGGGCTGGGCACGCCCACGCTGGAGAACCTGTGCGCCTTCATCGCCCAGCAACTGTCGGGCATGCAACCGCCGCCAAGCCGGGTGCGGGTGTGGCGCGAAGCGCTGGGGGACGGCTGCACCCTCGACCTGACACCACCCCAGGCCTGACCTGCCCCGCCCGCCCCGCTCAGGCGGCGCCGATGTTGGGCACCAGGCCGCTGGTGGGATGGCCGCTTTTCAGCGCGGCCGTGAACGCCAGCATGCGGTCGATGGGCTGGCGCGCGCGCGGGATGATGGCGGGGTCCACCTGGATGGCATTGGCGCCGGTCTCCAGCACGCGGGCCACATCGGCCAGGCCGTTCATGGCCATCCAGGGGCAATGGGCGCAGCTTTTGCAGGTGGCGCTGTTGCCGGCGGTGGGGGCCTCGTAAAAGACCTTGCCGGGGTTCAGCGTGCGCAGCTTGTGCATCATGCCGTTGTCGGTGGCCACGATGAACTCGCGGGCGTCCATGGTGCGCGCGGCGTTCAGAATGCCGGAGGTGGAGCCGACGGCGTCGGCCAGGGCAATCACGTCGGCCGGGCTTTCGGGGTGCACCAGCACCTTGGCCTGCGGGTGCTCTTTTTTGAGCAGCTCCAGCTCCAGCGCCTTGAACTCGTCATGCACGATGCAGGCGCCGTTCCACATCACCATGTCGGCGCCGGTTTCGCGGCGGATGTAGTCGCCCAGGTGCCGGTCGGGCGCCCACAGGATCTTCTGGCCCTGATCTTTGAGGGCGCGCACGATGTCGAGCGCGCAGCTCGATGTGACCAGCCAGTCGGCCCGCGCCTTCACGGCGGCGCTGGTGTTGGCGTACACCACCACGGTGCGGTCGGGGTGCGCGTCGCAAAACGCGCTGAATTCTTCGATGGGGCAGCCCAGGTCGAGTGAGCAGGTGGCGTCGAGGTCGGGCATGAGCACGGTTTTCTCGGGCGAGAGGATCTTGGCCGTCTCGCCCATGAAGCGCACGCCGCTCACCACCAGCGTTTGCGCGGCGTGGTCGCGGCCAAAGCGCGCCATCTCCAGCGAGTCGCTGACGATACCGCCGGTTTCCTCGGCAAGGTCCTGCAGGTCGGGGTGCACGTAGTAGTGCGACACCATGACCGCGTTCTTTTCCTTGAGCAGGCGGCGGATCTTGTCCTTGAGTGCTGCGCGCTCATCCTGCGACAGCTCGGGGGGCACACGCGCCCAGGCATGGCGGGTAGCGCACACCCCGCCGCCTTCGGGCTGCTCGTAATCGACTTCCTTGAGGGTGATGGTGGTGTTCATGACAGCTCCTGCAAACGCATCGAGAAATCGGTGGCCTTCACGTCCTTGGTGAGGGTGCCGATGGAGATGCGGTCCACGCCGGTTTCGGCCAGTTCGCGCAGACCTGCCAGCGTGACGCCGCCCGAGATTTCCAGAATCGCACCACCACCCGGATGCGCCGCATTGATGCGCACGGCCTCGCGCAGCATGGGCAGCGGCATGTTGTCCAGCAGCACCATTTTCGCCCCGGCATCCAGCGCCTCGGCGAGCTGTTCCAGCGTTTCCACCTCGATCTCGATGAACTTCGCCTGCGCTGCCGCCTTCTCTGCAGCGCGCAGCACCGCCGTCACACCACCCGCCGCGGCGATGTGGTTTTCCTTGATGAGCACGGCATCGTGCAGGCCGATGCGGTGGTTGGTGCCCCCACCCACGCGCACGGCGTATTTTTGCGCCAGGCGCAGGCCGGGCAGGGTTTTGCGGGTGTCCACGATGTGCGCCCGGGTGCCGCGCACGGCGTCCACGTAGGTGGCGGTCTTGGTGGCCACGGCACTCAGCAGTTGCAGAAAGTTGAGCGCGGTGCGCTCGGCGCTAAGCAGCGCGCGCGCATTGCCCTCTATCTCCAGAACCACCTGGTCGGGAGCGCAGCGCTGGCCCTCGGCCACGCGCCAGGTCAGCTGCACGGAAGGGTCGAGCGCACGCAACGCGGCCTCGGCCCAGGGCGCGCCGCAGATCACGGCGGCTTCGCGGGCCAGGATGCGCGCACGGGTGCGGCGCTGGGGGTCGATCAGGCCAGCGGTGAGGTCGCCGCTGCCCACGTCTTCTTCAAGGGCGCGGGCCACGTCAGCGCGGGCAAGGGCGACCACAGTCTCGTCTGTGGAGTGATCTGTCAAATATGTCATGGGCGGCAAGCATAGCGGCATTGGCCCGGACAGCGTCCATGCAAGGGCTTGGCGCCCGGCCCGGTGCGGGCACAGAGGGCGCCCCTGCGCCGTCCCCGGGCCGTGACGTCAGCGCGCAGGCAGCACGGTGCCCCAGCACTCGCCAAAGCCGATGCGCGCCGCGCCGGGCTTCTCGCACCAGCCGCGCAGCACCACCGAATCGCCGTCTTCCAGGAACACGCGCTGCTCGCCGCCAGGCAGCTGCAGCGGGTTCTTCCCGCCGGTGGTCAGCTCGATCAGCGCGCCCGCCTGGTCCAGCGTGGGGCCCGACAGGGTGCCGCTGCCCAGCAGGTCGCCAGGTTGCAGGTTGCAGCCGTTGACGGTGTGATGGGTCAGCATCTGCGCCACGGTCCAGTAGGCGTGGCGGTAGCTGGTGCGGCAGATGCTGGCATCGCCCTGCCCGGCCGCTGCCATGCGCGGGGTGCGCAGGCCCACCTGCAGCTGGATGTCGAACGCGCCGCCCGCACGGTTGGCGGGGCTGTCGAGGTAGGGCAGCGGCTCGGGGTCGCCCTCGGGGCGGGTGAAGGCCACACGGTAAGGTGCGAGCGCCTCCAGCGTCACGATCCACGGCGAAATGGTGGTGGCGAAGTTCTTGGACAGGAAGGGCCCCAGGGGCTGGTATTCCCAGGCCTGGATGTCGCGGGCCGACCAGTCGTTGAGCAGGCAGATGCCAAACACATGCTGCTCGGCCTCCGTGATGGGCACGGCGTCGCCCTGGGCGTTGCCCTCGCCCACGAAGATGCCCAGTTCCAGTTCGATGTCCAGTCGCTTGCTGGGCACGACCGAGGGTGTGTGCGCGCCCGGCGGCAGGGTCTGGCCCTTGGGTCGTGGAAAGGCCTGGCCCGACACCCCGATGCTGGACGCCCTCCCGTGGTAGCCGATGGGCACCCATTTGTAGTTGGGCATCAGCGGGTTGTCGGGGCGGAACAGCCGGCCGATGTTGGTGGCGTGGTGCAACGAGGTGTAGAAGTCGGTGTAGTCGCCAATGCGGGCGGGCACGTCGTATTCGGCCTCGGCCTGGGGCACCAGGCAGGCTTGCAGCGCGGCTTGCTCGGGCGCGCCTTCGCGCAGGGCGCGCGACAGCGCCAGGCGCAGCGCGTTCCAGACGCCGTGGCCCAGGGCCATCAAGGCGTTGAGCTTGTCACCGGCACCGGCCTGCACGGCCACCGCCGCCTGGCCCGAGAACACGCCCGCACGGGCCAGCGCGGCCAGGTCGATGATCTGGTCGCCAATGGCCACGCCGCCGCGCCAGGGCTCGGTGCGGCCCTTGCGGCGGAACACCGCGAACGGCAGGTTCTGGATCGGAAAGTCGGCGCCTTGCGCATGGGCCGAAGGCAGCCAGCAGCGCAGCAGCGGGTCGTGGGTTTCGTTCAGGAGCGTCATGCGGTTCGTCCCTGCGTCATTGCGCCATGCTGCCGTCGTGCATCCAGGCGGCGTGCTTGGGGGCGCGGCGGGTTTCGCTCCACTCCTGCAGCATCTCCCACTTCACCGCATCGAGCTTGGCGTACATCTCGGGCGTGCCGATGTCGCAGGCCAGCTCCAGGCGGTGGCCGTTGGGGTCGAAGAAGTAGATGCTCTTGAAGATGGTGTGGTCGGTGGGGCCGACGACTTCGATGCCGGCGGCCTCCAAGCGGGCCTTGGTGGCGATCAGCGTATCGAGCGAATCGACGCTGAGCGCCAGGTGCTGCACCCAGTCCGGGGTGTTGTGGTCGCGGTCCATGGGCGGCTGGCCGGGCAGCTCGAAAAATGCCAGCACATTGCCGTTGCCGGCATCGAGGAACACATGCATGTAGGGATCGGGGGCCTTGGTGGAGGGCACTTCGTTTTCGGCAATGGCCAGCACAAACTTCATGTCCAGGTGCTTGACGTACCAGTCCACGGTCTGCTTGGCATCCTTGCAGCGGTAGGCAACGTGGTGAATTTTCTGAACCAGCATGGTGGTCTCCTTGGGGCGTGGGGAAGGCAAATTTTGAAGGAAATTACAGGTCTTGCAGGGCCGCCTGCAAATGGCGGCCAAACACCTCGGCATCGCCCAGCGCCTGGGCGTTGAGCAGCGCGAGCTTGACGAGGAACAGCTCGGCCTTGCCGGGACCGGCCTGGTCGATGGCGGTGGCGAGCTGGTCATAGACCTGCTCGAGGCCGGCGATGCCGAGCGCGTTCGAAGACGTTGCGGGCGTGGACGAAGATATGGTGGACACGGTGCGGTCTCCTTACTGGGGCAATGCGTGGTTCAGGGCCGCCTGCAGGCGGGTGGCATCGAGCGTGAGCCAGCGGGCGCACACATGCTGGTCGGGGCGCAGCAGATAGGCCGCGCCGCTGGCGGGCACGCCGTAGCGCGCGCGGAAGTGGCCGTCCCCATCGGCCAGAGTCTGGTCGGCACCGGCCACCGGGGCAGCGGCGCCCACGGCGGTGACGCGCAGCGGCACGCCCTTGGCGCGGGCGGCGTTCACCACGGATTGAAGCGCCTCAGGCATGGCTGCGCCTTCAGTGAAATAAAGCAGGTCAAAGCCTCCCCCGAGGTGGTCGAGCAGGTAGTCATTGGCCGACAGGCGGATGTTTTGCGGCGGCGCGCCGTGGGCCGGGCCGGCCTTGAACAGGGCGTTGTCGTCGCCGGGACTGTTGAGCATGGACTGCGTGTATTCGTGCGGCCGCGAGGTGCGCCAGTGGTAGAGCGGGCGCACGAACTCCTGCGACAGCGACAGTGACAGCACGGCATCGCGCAGCAGACGAAAGCCCCGCGTGGGCGGCGTCATGAAGCGCGTGCTCTTGCCCGCCTCTTCGATGATCTCGCGGGCGGCGCCCACGCGCTCGCGGCTGTAGTTGTCCACCAGCACGTCGCTGGCGATGCCCCTGACGGCAAAGGCCAGGTGCCAGCCCAGCGACTGCGCGTCCTGGAAAGCGGTGTTGGCACCGCGCACGCCAAAAATCGGCAGCAGGTGGGCCGCATCGCCGGTGAACAGCACGCGGCCATGGCGGTAGTCGGGCAGCGTCAACGTGCGGGCCGAATACACCGAGCTCCAGTCTATCTCCCAGGGCTTGTCGCCGTGGCCGATCTGCGCCAGCAGCGCGTTGATGCGGGCGGCCAGCGCGGCGGGCTGCAGCGCGTCTTCGGGGGTCTCGTTCTCGGGGAGCTGATAGTCCACGCGCCAGATGCCATGCGGTTCTCGGTGCATCAGCACGGTGTTGCCGGGGTTCCAGTCGGGGTCAAAGAAGGCCAGGCGCTCGGTGGGCAGCGGCAGGTCGATGCGGATGTCGGCAATCACGAAGCGGCCCTCGTACGATGCGCCCTCCATCTGCAGGTCGAACGCGGTGCGGATGGCAGAGCGGCCACCGTCGGCCGCCACCACCCAGTCGGCGTGCAATGTGTAGGGCCCTTCGGGGGTGTCCACCTCAAGCGTCGCGCCGGTGGCGTCCTGCGTCACCTGCGTGACCTTGTTGCCCCAGCGAAAATCGACCAGTGGCTCGGCCTGACAGGCATCAAAGAGGTATTCCTCCATGTACTGCTGCTGGATGTTGAGCATGGGGAAAAACCGGTCGTCCGCGTCGTGCGGCGCTTCCATGCGGAACACGCGCTGGCCACGGTAGTACGAGTTGCCAAAGCGCCAGGGCAGGCCGTTGTCCATCATGCGCTGGGCCACGCCGACCTGCTGCAGGATCTCCAGCGAACGGCGCGTGAACACGATGGCACGGCTGCCCTGGGAGACCTGCAGCTCGGATTCGAGCACCACGCTGGCCACGCCGTGGCGGGCCAGTTCCAGCGCCGTGACCATGCCCGAGGGGCCGGAGCCGACGATGGCCACCGGGTGCCGGCCCTGGGCCGCATGCTGCGAGGCCAGCCACGGGGCGTGGACCTGGTAGGGGTAGTAGATAGAGGGCGCGCTTGCGTGGTGGGCTGGTGCATGGTGGGTCGTCAATCAGTCGAAAAATAACAAATGGGTCGCCGGCTCAGTTGCGCTCGTTGTGCACTACCAGGCGGTCGAGCAGTTTGCTCAGTTGCGCCAGCTCGCGCGCGTTCAGGCAGCCAAAGATCTCGCGGTTGCGACGAACGACGAGCTGATTGGCAGCCTGCCAGCGCGCTCGACCTTCTGGCGAGAGCATCAGCACCACGCCGCGCCCGTCGGCCTCGCTGCCCTGCTTGACCACCAACCCCTGGTCCACCAACGCCTGGGCAGCGCGGCTGGCCTGGCTCTTGTTCAGGTTGGACAGGCGCGCCAGATCCTTAACCGACAGCGGCTCGAAAGTGCCGATGGTGGTGAGACAGCGGCCATCGCTGAGCGACAGCCCCGCCTCCTCCAGGTAAGCCTGGTGGCTTACCGGGTCGGACAGCTTACTCAGGTGGTGAAACCGGTAGGTGAACGAGCGGTTGAGCGGCACCTCGAACGGCTCACCCGTCTGCACCGGGTCGGTGGCGGGTTTGGCCTGGGAGGCAGAGCGCGGTGGCCGGGCCATGGGATCAGTCCAGCTTGATGCCGCCAGCCTTGATGACCTGGCCCCACTTGGTGCGCTCATCGGCCCAATAGCGGGCCATCTGCTCGGGCGAACTGGGAATGGACTCCAGGCCCAGCGTCTGCATGCGCGCCTTCACTGCCGTGGAGTCCATGGCTGCGAGCAAGGCGGCATTGAGTTTGGCGATCACGTCCTTGGGCGTGCCGGCGGGCACCACCAGGCCCTGCCAGGCATAGGCCTCAAAGCCCTTGAGACCCTGCTCCTGAAGCGTGGGGATGTCCTCGAAGTTCTTGACCCGCTTGGGGCTGGCAATGCCGATGGCGCGCAGCTTGCCGCTGGCCACAAACTGGAAGCCGCTGGCCGTGTCCACAAACATGAACGGCACCTGGCCGGCCACCACATCCTGCACCGCAGGCGCCGCGCCGCGATACGGCACATGGGTGAACTGGTTGCCGGTTTTCTCGCGGAACAACTCGGCCGCCAGATGGTGCGGGCTGCCCGGGCCAGGCGAGGCGTAGTTGGGAGCACTCTGGGACTTGGCCCAGGCCAGAAACTCGGGCAGCGTCTTGGCGGGCACCTTGGGGTTGACCACCAGGATCATGGGAAAACGCACCGTAAGGCCCACCGGCGCCAGATCCTTCTCGGCGCTGTAGTTGAGCTTGGTGTAGAGCGACGGGTTGGCCGCCAGCGTGGCGGTGTCGGCGGACATCAGCACATAGCCGTCTGCCTTGGCCCGGGCCACGTACTCCGCCCCGATGTTGGTGGCCGCGCCGGGCTTGTTGTTGATGATGATGGGCTGGCCCAGCAGCTTGCCCATCGACTCGGCCAGCGTGCGGGCCACCACGTCGGTGCCGCCGCCAGCGGGGTACGGAACCACCCACTCGATGGTCTTGGACGGATAGGTCTGGGCGGCCACAGCCGTGCAGGCGGTGAGTACAGCCAGGGCAAAAAGGCGGCGGGTGGTGGGCAGGAAAGCGCGCATGAAAACCTCGAAATCGGGCAGGGTGGATTGAGCTGGAACAACGAAACCAAAACCACCACCGGGCAGACACATGCGGCATTGATCTGGCTCAGTAAATGTACAGAATCTGGTTGCGTACGCAACTAGATACTTACCCTAATGGTTGCGTCCGCAACTTGTTACACCGCGCTGCGGCCCGTGGAACAGCGCTTGTTGCGGCCTCGATCCAGGGGCGCCGCACGCCCCGACGGCATGGACATGGCATAGACTCGCGGCACTTTTTGCCCATGGGACCTTCATGACTGATCCTGCCCAGCTCCAGGCCACCCCCCAAGCCACCCCGGCCACCCCGTATGGCACGCTGCCGCCCGCCTCGCCCCTGCCCCAGCGCAGGCCCGTCAGCCTGCCGCGCCTGGCGCAGATGCGCGAGGCCGGCGAAAAAATCACCATGCTCACGGCCTACGACGCTACCTTTGCCGCCGTGGCCGATGCGGCCGGTGTGGAATGCATCCTGGTGGGTGATTCGCTGGGCATGGTCTGCCAGGGCCTGCCCAGCACCGTGGGTGTGTCGCTGGACACCATGGCCTACCACACGGCCAGCGTGGCGCGCGGCCTGCACCGGGTGCAGGGCACGGCCTGGCTGGTGGCCGACCTGCCCTATGGCACCTATGCCGAAAACCGCGAACAGGCCCTGCGCAGCGCCTGCACGCTGATGCAGGCGGGCGCGCACATGGTCAAGCTCGAAGGCGGCGGCTGGACGGCGCCGACGGTGGAGTTTCTGGTGCAGCGCGGCGTGCCCGTGTGCGCCCACCTGGGCCTGACGCCGCAAACCGTGCATGCCCTGGGCGGCTACCGCGTGCAGGGCAAAACAGAGGACGCCGCCCGCACGCTGCGCAAGGAGGCCCTGGAGCTGCAAAACGCCGGCGCCGCCATGCTGGTGCTGGAGATGGTGCCCGCGGCGCTGGCCGCCGAAATCACCGCCGAGCTGCCGCACTGCCACACCATCGGCATTGGCGCGGGCAACGGCACGGCCGGCCAGGTGCTGGTGTTGCACGACATGCTGGGCGTGAACCTGGGCAAGATGGCCAAGTTTGTGCACAACTTCATGCAGGACGCTGGCAGCGTGCGCGGCGCCATGGAGGCCTATGTGCAGGCCGTCAAGCAGGGCCGGTTCCCCGACAACACATTGCACGCCTGGTAAGGCCTCTTTCACCCCGACATCCCAAAATGCTCATCGCCCACTCCATTCCCGAACTGCGCGCCGCCCTGGCTGGGCGCCGCCCCGCCTTTGTGCCCACCATGGGCAACCTGCACGAGGGGCACCTGTCGCTGGTGCACCAAGCCCGGCCGCTGGGCGACACCACCGTGGTCAGCATCTTTGTAAACCGGCTGCAGTTTCTGCCCCACGAAGACTTCGACAGCTACCCGCGCACCTGGGATGCCGACTGCGCCAAGCTGCAGGCCGCGGGCTGCGATGTGCTGTTTGCCCCGCGCGAGACCGACCTCTACCCAGAGCCGCAGACCTTCAAGGTGCACCCCGACCCGCGACTGGCCGATCTGCTCGAAGGCCAGTTCCGCCCCGGTTTCTTCATCGGGGTGGCCACGGTGGTGATGAAGCTGTTCAGCTGCGTGTTTGGCGCCAACGGCGGCGGCACGGCGGTGTTTGGCCGCAAGGACTACCAGCAGCTCATGGTGATCCGCCAGATGGTGCGGCAGTTCGCGCTGCCCATCGACGTGGTGGCGGGCGACACCAGCCGCGCCCCCGACGGCCTGGCCCTGAGTTCGCGCAACGGCTACCTGAGCCCGCAAGAGCGCCAGGAGGCTGTGGCGCTGGCGCAGGCGCTCGAGCAACTGTCTGACCACTGGGCCGCAGCCCACGCCGCAGGAACCCTGCAGACAACCGACCTGGAGCAGCAGGCGATGGACCAGCTGCGCGCGCGCGGCTGGCTGCCCGACTACCTCACTGTGCGCCGGCGCCTGGATCTGCAGCCGGCCACGCCCGACGACGCGCCCGGAACCCTGGTGGCGCTGGGTGCCGCGCGCCTGGGGGCCACGCGGCTGATTGACAACCGGGAGTTCTGAGCCCGGCCCACGGCGTTGGAGCCTATCGAATTCTGGCGCTGATCCATACAGCGCCAGCCCAAAATGCTATCAATTAAATAGCTATTAGCGCTTTCTACACAGGCGCTACAGCCCGATTTCAGTCAAGAATCAAACCATCTCGCGCCAGCGCGCCAGCAGCGCTGCGGCCTCTTGCCTGAGCGCCGCCACCATGGGCGCCACCTCGGGCAACGGCGCCCGAAAAAGGGGCCGCACCATGCTCACGCTGAAGGGCACCGAAAACGCCAGCCGCCGCAGCACCAGCCCGCCACCCGCCCCATTCACGCCGGCCAGCGCGGTCAAGGGGTTGACGATGGCCACGCCCAGCCCCTGCTGCACCATGGCGCATACGGCCACGGCGCTGTGGGTTTCCAGGCGCAACTGGCGCTGCACGCCGGCCTGGGCAAACAGTGCATCGATCTGGCGCCGGTAGGGATCGTCGGCCGACAGGCTCACAAACGGCAGCCCGGCGAAATCATCGAGCTCCAGCACCGGCCGCATCGCCAAGGCGTGTCCTGCGGGCAGCACCGCCACCTCGTCAAGCGTGAGCAGCACCTCGGCCTGCGTGCCGGGCGGTGTGGCCGTCTGCTCGCCCAGGCCCAGATCAAAGCGCTGGGCGCTCATCCATTCTTCGAGCAGGGGCGACTCCTGCGGGGTGACCGACAGGCGGGCGTGGGGGCAGGCCTGCAGCAACCGCGCCGCTGCGCCGGGCACCAGCGCGTGCGCCAAGGCCGGCAGGCACAGCACCGCCAGCTGCGCCGCGTCCGATCGGCCCAGCGCCACAGCGCGGTCCACCACGCGCTCCAGCCCCTGCCACGAGCGCTGCACCTCGTCCCACAGTGCCAGCGCCCGGGCATTGGGCCGCAGCCGGCCCTGCAGGCGCTCGAACAGCGCATAGCCCAGCAAGGACTCCAGCCGGGCCAGTTCGCGGCTGGCGGTGGGCTGCGAGCTGTGGAGCAGGTCGGCCGCGCCGGTGACGCTGCCCGCCGTCATCACGGCGCGGAACACCTCGATGTGGCGGTGGGTGATGCGGGAACTGGCCGTGGAATCAAGGTGCGATGTCATGGCACAAGAGCATATCCAGAATGAATGCTAAGCAAACATCAAAGCATTGGATCGAATGACCAATCCACGGCATCATGGTGTTTTTCAGCACCGGATCGCCCCATGTCCAACCCCTTCTCGCCCGCGCAACTGTGGTCCCTGGCCGACCAGTTCGGCACCCCGCTGTGGGTGTATGACGCCGCCACCATCCGCCAGCGCATTGCACAGCTGTCCAACTTTGAAACCATCCGCTTTGCGCAGAAGGCCTGCTCGAACATCCACATCCTGGCGCTGATGCGTGCGCAGGGCGTGAAGGTGGACGCGGTCTCGCGTGGCGAGATCCTGCGCGCGCTGGCCGCCGGTTACCAGGCGGGCCAGAAAGGGGATGCGCCTTCCGAGATCGTCTTCACGGCCGACCTCTTCGATGCGGCCACGCTGGCCTGCGTGGTGGAGCATGAGGTACCGGTGAACGCCGGCTCCATCGACATGCTGCACCAGCTGGGCGCGGCATCGCCCGGCCATGCCGTGTGGTTGCGCATCAACCCCGGCTTTGGGCACGGCCACAGCAACAAGACCAACACGGGCGGCGAGCACAGCAAGCACGGCATCTGGCACACCGATCTGCCCGCCGCACTGGCCGCCATCCGCCAGCATGGCCTGAAGCTCGTGGGGCTGCACATGCACATCGGCTCGGGCGTGGACTACCGCCACCTGGAGCAGGTGTGCGGCGCCATGGTGGAGCTGGTGCGCACCACGCACGCTGCGGGCCATGACCTGCACGCCATCTCGGCCGGCGGCGGCCTGTCCATCCCCTACCGCGATGGCGAGCCCGTCATCGACACGCAGCACTACCACGGTCTGTGGGACGCCGCGCGCCAGCAGGCCGAGGCCATCGTGCAACACCCGCTGGGCCTGGAGATCGAGCCCGGCCGCTACCTGGTAGCCGAATCGGGCGTGCTGCTGGGCGAGGTGCGCGCCACCAAGGATGCGGGCAACAACCATTTCATGCTGCTCGACACCGGCTTCAACGAGCTGATGCGCCCGTCCATGTACGGCAGCTACCACACCATGAGCGTGCTGCGCCGCGACGGCAGCACGGCGGCCCACCGGCCCAGCGTGGTGGCGGGGCCGCTGTGCGAATCGGGCGACGTGTTCACGCAGGGCGACGGCGGCGTGGTGCTGCCGCGCAACCTGCCGGATGCGCAGGTGGGCGACCTGCTGGTCATCCACGACGCGGGCGCCTATGGCGCCTCGATGTCCTCCAACTACAACACCCGGCCCCTGATTGCCGAGGTGCTGGTCGATGGCGGCCAGGCCCGCCTGATCCGCCGCCGCCAGACGGTAGAAGAACTGCTGGCGCTGGAACTGGGCCTGTGAACCCGCAAGGCCGCGCCCGCGGCCCGCGGTATACCCTGCCCTAGCGCAGTTCCGAGGCCGGATCCCGCCCCATCAGCAGCCCCACGGCATCGGCCAGGGCCAGCCGGCCATCGAGCAGCGCCACCACCGCCTGGGTGATCGGCATGTCCACACCCAGCCCCGCCGCACGCTGGGCTACGGTGCGGGCGCAGTACACGCCTTCGGCCACATGGCCCAGGGAGTCCACCGCCTGCTGCAGGGTCTGGCCCTGCGCCAGCAGCAAGCCGACGCGGCGATTGCGCGACAGGTCGCCGGTGGCCGTCAGCACCAGATCGCCCATGCCCGACAACCCCATGAAGGTGTCAGGCCGTGCGCCGAGCGCCACCCCGAGGCGCGTCATTTCGGCCAGACCGCGCGTGATGAGGGCCGCCCGGGCATTGAGCCCCAGGCTCAGCCCATCGCACAGGCCGGTGGCAATGGCCAGCACGTTCTTCACCGCGCCGCCCACTTCCACGCCCACGATGTCGTCGTTGGCATAAACGCGCAGGCTGGGGCTATGGAAGGCGGCAACCAGCGCATCGCGCACCAAGGCATGCCGGCTGGCCGCCACCAGCGCCGTGGGCTGGCCGCGCGCCACCTCTTGCGCAAAGCTGGGACCGCTGAGCACGCCAGCTATTAAATCAGGAGCTACCTGCGCACACACTTCGTGCGCCAGCAGGCCATAAGAGCCGGAATCCGCCGATGCCACCGCTTCAAAGCCCTTGCACAGCCAGGCCACCGGGGCCGGGCAGCCGCGCAAGGCCAGCAGCATGCTGCGCAGCGCCGCCATGGGCGTGGCCACGATGACCAAATCGGCAGAGCGCGCCAACGCCAGCGGATCTGCGCCGGACACCAACAGCGCCGGGGGGAAATCAATGCTGGGCAGATAGCGCGCGTTCTGCCGCCGCGCCTGCATGTCGGCCACCTGCTGGCCATCGCGGGCCCACAACGTGACGGTGTGTCCGCCCGGTTGCTGGGCGGCTCCCATGGCCAGCGCCGTGCCCCAGGCACCGGCACCAAGTACTACTATTTTCATAGCTGCTTGCGCTTATGGATAAAGCGCCAGAGGCCTAAGAGCCTGCTCAACGTCTTTTTGGAGATCGCATTGGAGAGTAATCGAGATGAGTGCAAGCCTCGGATGGGCCGCATGGGCTCGTGCCCATGCAAGCAGCCGGGGGGTGCAATCGCCCGATTTCACTCCAACCCTTCGGGCAAGTGCCTTGCCGGGCGGTCTGCGGCGTTGCGGCGCTTGTGGATAGCCGGGCTATCCACTGCGCTCCGCGCCTTGCACCCCATCCCGGCAAGGTACTTGTGCGACTCCAAAAAGACGTTGAGCAGGCTCTAAAGACCTCTGACCTGCATCACTGCGTGATGATGGGCGAGGGCTCGCCGGCTGCCTGGGCCTGCTGCTGCTCGTACATGGCCTGGAAGTTGATTTCGGCCAGGTGCACGGGCGGGAAGCCAGCGCGGTTCACGATGTCGGCCACGTTGCCGCGCAGGTAGGGGTACACGATTTGCGGGCAGGCGATGCCCATGATGGGGCCCATCTGGTCTTCGGGGATGTTGCGGATCTCGAAAATGCCCGCCTGCTTGGCTTCGACCAGGAACACGGTCTTGTCCTTGATCTTGGTCTGCACCGTGGCGGTCACGGCCACTTCATAGATGCCTTCGGCCACGGGCGTGGCTTCCACGCCAAGCTGGATGTCCACGCTCGGCTGCTCTTGTTCGAGCAGGATGCCGGGCGAATTGGGCTGCTCCAGCGACATGTCCTTGAGGTACACGCGCTGAATCTGGAACACGGGGTTTTCTTGATCGGCCATGATGGAAAAGTCTCTCTGCGAATTGGGGTTTCAGCAAAACAAAACCCGCCGGGGAGCAGCTCCCGCAGCGGGCACATGGGGCTGCATTATGCAGCGCCCGGGTGACGCATCAGGCCGCGCCCAGCAGGGGCATGAGCCCGCCCCGGCCGTCCAGCGCCACCAGGTCGTCGTGGCCGCCTACATGGGTGTCACCAATGAAGATCTGCGGCACCGTGCGGCGGCCGGTGATCTCCATCATGTGGTTGCGGGCGGCGGGGTCGGTGTCGATGCGGATCTCTTCGATCTGCTCCACACCCTTGGACTTGAGGATCTGCTTGGCCCGCACGCAATAGGGGCAGACGGCAGTGGTGTACATCTTCACGGGTTGCATGGTGATCTTTCCTGACAGCAACGGGACAAAGTTCTAAGAAAGCGGAATGGGGGCTAGAAGGTGTGAATGGACCCGCCGTGACCGAGCGGGCCGCACAAACGTGCTTCATCAAGGCACAAAGCACAGCCATAGCTTGTGCTATGGCGAGCATTTGCAACGCCGATGGGGTGCGTTTTTGCGGGACGAGCGGGCATGGCGGGTTCGTTCACACCTTCTCAGGCTTTTTCCACCGGCAGGCTGGCCTCGCGCCAGGCCTTGAGGCCGCCGGCCATGGCCTGGGCATTGTCATAACCCAGCTTCTTGGCCATGGCCACGGCGCGGTTGGCGCGGGCGCCACTGGCGCAGACCAGCACCAGCGGCAGGGCCTTGTTCTTCACCAGGGAGGGCAGGCGCTCTTCGAGCTGGCCCAGCGGCACGTTCTTGGCGCCGCCCACATGGCCGGCCGCGAATTCTTCGGTCTCGCATACGTCGATGACCACGGCCTTCTCCCGGTTGATGAGCTGCACGGCACGCGTCGGCGTGAGCGAACCACCACCGGCGCTCTTGAGCAGCGGCCACAGCAACATGCCGCCCGAGGCGAGTGCCACGAGGATCAAATACCAGTTGTCGATAACGAATTTCACGAGGGTTCCTTGGGTTGGCAAACCCCGTAATTTTAGAATGTATGGTTTTGACCCGCTTTCCCTAGGGACACCATGCACAAACTCGTTCTGATTCGCCACGGCGAATCCACCTGGAACCTTGAAAACCGCTTCACCGGCTGGACCGATGTGGACCTCACGCCCACCGGCGTGTCGCAGGCCATGTCCGCCGGCAAACTGCTCAAGGCCGAGGGCTACGAGTTCGACATTGCCTACACCAGCGTGCTCAAGCGCGCCATCCACACCCTGTGGTACTGCCTCGATGAAATGGACCGCACCTGGCTGCCCGTGCAAAAAAGCTGGCGCCTGAACGAGCGCCACTATGGCGCGCTGCAAGGCCTGAACAAGGGCGAGACGGCCAAGCAATATGGCGACAAGCAGGTGCTGGTGTGGCGCCGCAGCTATGACACGCCGCCTCCGGCCCTGGAAGCCACCGACCCCCGCTGCGAGCGCAGCGACCCGCGCTATGCCGGCATGAACCCGCTAGACATTCCGCTGACCGAATGCCTCAAGGACACCGTGGCGCGCGTGCTGCCGTTCTGGAACGACACCATGGCCCCCGCCATCCGCTCGGGCCAGCGGGTGGTGGTTGCCGCGCACGGCAACTCCATCCGGGCGCTGGTCAAGTACCTGGACAACATCTCCGACCACGACATCGTGGAGCTGAACATTCCCAACGGCATTCCACTGGTATACGAGCTCGACGACGACCTCAAGCCCATCCGCCACTACTATCTGGGCGATGCCGAGGCCGCAGCCAGGGCGGCAGCCGCTGTTGCGTCGCAGGGCAAAGCGTAAAGTCGGTGTAAAGCCGGGCCAAAACCCGAATAATCCTGCGAAAGTGAGCGCCCGCGCGGAACCGCAGCGGGCGCAGGCCTTCCAAGATGTATATTGAATTGAAGCGGTAAAGGTGTTCTATGGGCCACAAACTGAAAATTGCAGGGTGGGTATCGATTGGCGTGGTGGCGGGAGCGCTAACGACGGTGTCCCTGCAGACGGTGGCGCGCGGCGCCATGACGCCGCTTCCGCTGGAGGAGATCCAGCAGCTTTCCGCTGTTTTTGGCCTGGTCAAGACCGACTATGTCGAGCCGGTAGATGACAAGAAGCTCATCACCGACGCCATCTCGGGCATGGTGGCCAGCCTGGACCCCCACTCACAGTATTTCGACAAGAAGTCTTTCAAGGAATTCCGCGAAGGCACTTCGGGCCGCTTTGTGGGCGTGGGCATCGAGATCACCCAGGAAGACGGCCTGATCAAGATTGTCTCGCCCATCGAGGGCTCTCCCGCCTTCCGCGCCGGGCTCAAGACCAACGACCTGATCACCAAAATTGACGAAACCGCCGTCAAGGGCCTGTCGCTCAATGACGCCGTCAAGAAGATGCGCGGCGAGCCCAACACCAAGGTCACGCTCACCATCTTCCGCAAGGAAGAAAGCCGGACCTTCCCCGTCACCATCACGCGCGAAGAAATCAAGACCCAGTCGGTCAAGGGCAAGCTCATCGAGCCGGGTTACGGCTGGGTGCGGCTGTCGCAGTTCCAGGAGCGCACCGTCGATGACTTCGTGCGCAAGATCGAAGAGATCTACAAGCAGGACCCCCATCTCAAGGGCCTGGTGCTGGACCTGCGCAACGATCCCGGTGGTTTGCTCGATGCGGCCGTTGCCATCTCGGCAGCGTTCCTGCCGGAAAACGTCACCGTGGTCAGCACCAACGGCCAGCTGGCCGAAAGCAAGGCCACCTACAAGGCCGCGCCCGAGTTCTACCAGCGCCGCGGCAGCGGCGACCCGCTCAAGCGGTTGCCTGCGGCACTCAAGACGGTGCCCCTGATCGTGCTGGTCAACGAAGGCTCCGCTTCGGCCAGCGAGATCGTGGCCGGTGCGCTGCAGGACCACAAGCGCGCAACCATCATGGGCAGCCAGACTTTTGGCAAGGGCTCGGTGCAGACCGTGCGCCCCCTGGGCCCGGACACCGGCCTCAAGCTCACCACGGCCCGCTACTACACCCCAAGCGGCAAGTCGATCCAGGCCAAGGGCATCGTGCCCGACGTGATGATCGACGAGTCGGAAGAAGGCAATGTGTTCGCGGCGCTGCGCATGCGCGAGGCCGACCTGGACAAGCACCTGGGCAGCGGACAGGGCGATGAACCCAAGGACGAAGGCCGCGAAAAAGCCCGCGAAGAAGCCCGCAAGCGGCTGGAAGAAGAAGCCAAGAAGCCCGTGGCGGAACGCAAGATCCCCGAGTTCGGCTCGGACAAGGACTTCCAGCTGACGCAGGCCCTCAACCAGTTCAAGGGCCGCCCCGTCCTCGTCAGCAAGACGCTGACCGAGCGCAAGGAAGAAAAGAAAGAGAACTGAGACCGTTCTCGTTCCACCAAGGCCGGGCTCCCCACGGAGCCCGGCCTTTTTCACGCGCCACGCGCCAAAAATCGAATCCACCATGACCGACGACCAGCTCTTGCGCTACTCCCGCCACATCCTGCTCGACGAAGTGGGCATCGAGGGGCAAGAGCGCATTCTGGCAAGCCACGCCTTGGTCATCGGCGCAGGGGGACTGGGCTCGCCGGCGGCGCTGTTTCTGGGATCGGCCGGTGTCGGGCACATCACGCTGGTCGACAACGACGTGGTGGACCTGACCAACCTGCAGCGCCAGATTGCACACACCACTGCCCGCGTGGGGCAACCCAAGGTGCAGTCGGCGGCGCAGGCCATCACGGCGATCAATCCGGACGTCCAGGTCACCGCCTTGCAGGCACGCGCCGATGCCGCCTTGCTCGACACACTGGTGCCCCAGGCCACCGTGGTGCTGGACTGCAGCGACAACTACGCCACGCGCCACGCGGTGAACGCGGCTTGCGTGCGGCATGGCAAGCCGCTCGTGGTCGGGGCGGTGATCCGGTTTGACGGGCAGATCACCGTGGTGGAGCCGCGCGATGCAGCTTCGCCCTGCTATGCGTGCGTGTTCCCCCCGACGCGGCATTCGAAGAGGTGCAGTGCTCGACCATGGGGGTGTTTGCACCGCTCGTGGGTGTGGTGGGCGCCATGCAGGCGGCCGAGGCGCTGAAGCTGTTGTCTGGCGCGGGGCCGTCGCTCGCAGGCCGCCTGCTCATGCTGGACGGCCGCGCCATGGAATGGAACACCATGCACCTGAACCGGCACCCCGATTGCCCGGTGTGCGCATCATCGAAGTAAGCGGCGTCCTACAGCCCCAGCGTGTGACGGCTGGCAGAATTGCACCAACGACCCCGTTAAATTAAAGGCTCGGCCACAGCACATCTGCACCGGTCGCACCCCATGGATCAGGCTGTGAAACTCCGTACCTACATTGTTGAAGACAACGCCACGATTCGGGAAAATCTGATTGGCACGCTGGAAGAACTTGCATGTGTGGAGGCAGTCGGTGCCAGCGCCACCGAAGACGAAGGCAAGGAGTGGCTGACGGCCCACAGCGCGCAGTGGGATCTGGCCATAGTGGATCTGTTTCTTCGCCAGGGCAGCGGTCTCGGTGTGCTGGCAGCTTGCCGCGCACGCCAGCCGGGCCAGAAAATGGTGGTGCTGAGCAATTACGCCACCCCCGATGTGCGCATGCGCTGCGCGCAGCTCGGTGTTGATGCGGTATTCGACAAGTCCAATGAAATCGATGCCTTGGTGGACTATTGCATCGAGCACAGCAGCAAGGCGCAAAACGCTGCGCCCCCACAGCCACGGTCGGACGTGCCGTGAAGCCGCTTCCCCTGCGCAGGCCGTGCCGGGGCAGCTTTGACAGGGCGGAGCCGGTGCACCGCAAGCGGGGCAAAAGACCCGCCCGTCAGTCGATCAGCCGGTTCTTCAATGCGTAGTAGGTCAGGTCACTGTTGGACGAGAGACCCATTTTTTCCATGAGCCGCGTGCGGTAGGTACTCACGGTCTTGACGCTCAGCGACAAGGCCTTGGCAATATCGCCGGCCGTTTCGCCCTTGGCCAGTTTCAGGAACACCTGGAATTCCCGTTCCGACAATTGCTCGTGCGGCGGTGCGTCGTCCTTGCGGTTCAGTTGCTGCGCCAGCAACTCGGCCACGGCAGGCGTGAGATAACGCCGTCCCAATGCGATGGTGCGAATGGCTTCGACGATCTCGGAGGGCTCGCATTCCTTGTTGAGGTAGCCGCTGGCGCCCTGACGGATCAGGTTGATGGCGTAATGCTCTTCGGGATAGCCGCTCAGGATGAGAATGCCCATGTCGGGTGCCTTGGCTCGCAGCATGGCCAGCGCATCCAGCCCGCTCTGGCCGGGCATGGACAGGTCCATCAGCAACACATCGATTTCATGGTTGCGCACAAGATCGATGGCTTCGCGGCCATTGCCCGCCTCGCCCTCCACGCGCAAGTCCACATGCTCCGACAGAAACTGCCGCAGCCCGGTACGGACAATCGCATGGTCATCCACAATGCCGATCTTGATCATGAGCCTCTTTCGGGGGCGGCCATGCCACCCCCGGGTCGTTGTTGTTCCAAATATTTGCGCAGCCCTGCGCACCGCAGCTGGCAGCGTAGCAGTTCACCGCCATTATCCGAATATCTCGCATGACCCTCAAAGATCAATCCAGGCACTGGCTCAGGAAAAGCCGCACGATGGCCGTCAGCCTGCCTTTCGCCCTGCTGGCCGCGCTGGTGCTCATTGGCATCAACGAAGCCGGGCACATGCGCTCACAGGAAGCCGTGGAAGCAATGAATGAGGGGCAGCTGACCCGCAATGCACTCAACCGCCTGCTGCAAAGCATGCTGGACGCCGAAACCGGCCAGCGCGGTTACCTTCTGACGGGCAACGAAACCTATCTGGAACCCTACGACAAGGCCGTTACCACCGTGCACGCCAACCTGGACGAATTGCGCACCAGGTTCCTGAAGTCACCCGATGACCTGCAGCAGTTTGCCAACCTGTCACGCGAGGTCTCCCGCAAGCTGGCCGAGATGGAGCTGAGTCTGCGCCTGCGCCGGCAGGGCAACGAGGATGCATGGAAATTCATCCTCCATACCGACGTGGGCAAGGAGCATATGCAGTCGATTCGCAACCAGGCCCACGCGCTGATTGATCGCAGCGCCCAGAAGGTGCAGGAGAGCCGCCGCCAGATTGTGCAGTCGCTGATGCTGTCGCGCATCGGCATTGCGACCGTGACAGCCGTTGGGCTGCTGGCGTTCTACATGTACCTGCGCCAGGCGCGAACCCTGCAGCAGGTGAATCAGCGCGAACAGGAAGTGCTTGAACGCGAACGCGAGCGACTCGAAGGCCTGGTGCGCGAGCGCACCGCGTCACTGTCCGAGCTGGCCAGCCATCTGCAGCAAGTGCGCGAAGACGAGCGTGGCTACCTTGCGCGCGAGCTGCACGACGAACTGGGGGCCTTGCTGACCGCCGCCAAGCTCGACGTGGCCCGGCTCAAGTCCAAGATCGACCACCAGGCGCCCGACATTGCCGAGCGCCTCAGGCACCTGAACGAAACACTGAACAGCGGCATTGCCCTCAAGCGCCGCATCATCGAAGACCTGCGCCCGTCCTCTTTGTCCAACCTCGGGCTGACGGCAGCCCTCGAAATCCTGACCCGCGAACATGCCGAGGGCGCCGGTATCGAGGTCGAGACCAACCTGGAGGCCGTGCACCTGAATGAGGCCACCCAGCTGACGGTTTACCGGCTGGTGCAGGAGGCCCTCACCAACATCAGCAAGTACGCCAAGGCGAAGAAGGTGCTGGTCACCGTACACAGCTATCCCACCCATGTGGCAGTGCAGGTGCGCGACGATGGCGCGGGCTTCGACCCCGCTGCCGTGGGCCCCGCGTCGCACGGACTGGCTGGCATGCGCCACCGGGTGGAGGCCGCGGGCGGGCGTCTGACCATCACCTCCCGTCCCGGCAACGGCACCCTGGTATCGGCCGTCCTGCCCCAGCCACGCTGATCCCACTGCGCCCCGCCCTTCGCCCATGCGCATTGCGCGTTGGGTGGCCTGCGCGCTCGGGTGAGGGTGCATCGGTCTGCAGGGGTGCATCAGCGGCGTCCTACACGCCGGCCATCCCCGCGCTGACACGGGGCCGCGTCAGCCACCGGCATCCGTGGCAGGCCGCGCTGCATACAGTACATCTCAGGCGCTCGGCTTTCTGGCGCCACCCAACTGTCGGTCACGCCGACCCCGTAAGGAGATGGAAATGCTGCACTACGCCGTTGTCTTTCTGGTTATCGCACTCATCGCCGCCGTGTTCGGCTTTGGCGGCATTGCGGCAGGCGCCGTAGGCATTGCCAAGATCCTGTTCTTTGTGTTCGTGATCATGGCCATCGTGACCTTTGTGCTGGGCCTGATGAACAAGCGCTGATCCAACCGCATGGCCGCCCTTTTGCAGCCACTGCGCTCCAACCCCCATATCCGGAGAAAACCCATGAATATCGAGTCCACCACCGACAAAGTTGCCAACGGCGCCCGCAATATCGCAGACAACGTGCTGCAAAGTGCCCAGGACGCCGTGCAGACCACACGCAACGTGGCCAACGAATCCCTGGACAAAGCCGCAACCAGCGTGCGCGAACTGCGCCGCGAAGCCAGCCCCGTGATCGACGATCTGGCCACCCGCGCGCAGGACCTTGCCACGCGCAGCATCGATTTTTGCGCCGACACCGGTGCCCGCGCACGTCGCCAAGTACAGCAAGCCGCTGACGCCACCACCCGTTACGTCGTACAGCAACCGGGCAAATCCGTTGCCATTGCCGCTGCCGCCGGCGCTGCTGTCACCGCCGCCTTGCTGTTGCTGTCAAGCCGCCGCAACCGCTGATAAACGTCGGAGCGTTCCGCCAATTTGAAGGTGCCCCATGCAAAAGATCAGCCATCTGCCCTCCCATGGCTCCGCCATGACGCTCGACGAAAAGGCCCTGAAGGCCGCAGCCACCAGCCATCTGGACGAAGGGGCTGTCACGCCGGCCTTCAGCAAGCACCGCGATGACATCGTGCGCCTGCTCAACGATGCCCTGGCAACCGAACTGGTGTGCGTGTTGCGCTACAAGCGCCACCATTTCACCGCCCATGGCATGGCGTCGCCGGCCATTGCAGCAGAGTTCATGGTGCATGCGAACAAGGAGGCGGCGCACGCCGACCTGATTGCCCGGCGCATCGTGCAGCTGGGGGGCGAACCTGACTTTGCACCGGACACCTTGCTTGCCCGCAGCCACGCCGACTACGACACCTCGTCGGATCTCAAGGCCATGGTGAAAGCCAACCTGGTGGCGGAGCGGATTGCGGTGGAAGCCTACCGCCAGATGATTGCATTAATTGGTGACAAAGACCCCACCACCAAACGCATGCTCGAAGGCATACTGGCCGACGAAGAAGAGCATGCCGACGAACTCAAGGATTTGCTGGAAGCCTAGCGCGCCCGCTTTCAGCATCACAACAGCCAGCCGGTTACGGAGGGTGCAATAAACCGGCAGACTGTGATTTTCCCTAGCACCCGCGTCCCAACTCTATGAAGGAATACACCATGAAATACGCACGTGCCCTTGCCTTTGCCGCAGCTGCAGCCATTACCGTTGTTACCGCCACGGGCTGCGCTGTAGCGCGCAACCAGGAGTCGGTTGGCTCCTACATCGATGACGCCGGCATCACCGCCGCCGTCAAGGCCAAGATGGCCGAAGACAAAACCGTTTCGGCCACCTCCATCAGCGTTGAAACGCTCAATGGCACGGTGCAGCTGTCGGGTTTTGCAAAGTCGCAGGCTGAGAAGGACCAGGCTGGAGTCATTGCGCGCAACACCAAGAACGTCAAGGAAGTGCGCAACAGCATTGTTGTGCGCCCCTGAGCGTTCACGCCCGACGCTGTCAGGCACGGTGCACGCCGTGCGGCAGCAACGTGGCTGAAAAAGGGCACAAGCGCCGGACCAGCGGGTCAGGCGCTTGTGCCCTTTTTCACTGGCCGCCACGCTTTCTCACTTTTGCCCGCGGTGCGCCCCACCGCAGGGGTTAAGCTGCAACACCATGCGGGTATTCAATTGCGACCATTGCGGTCACCTCGTTTTTTTTGACAGCGTGCAGTGCCTGCACTGCGGCAGCACGCTCGCCTTTGTGCCCGAACTGCTGGCCATGGCGGCGCTGGCCCCGGCGCCGCAGGACGGACCCGACCTGTGGCGCCGGATGGGTCAACGCGGCGGTGCCGACTACAGCGGCAGGCTCTATCGCATGTGCCATAACCACACCGCTTACGATGCCTGCAATTTCGCCGTGCCGGCCAACGATTTCTCGCCGCTGTGTGCATCGTGCCGCCAGACGCGCGTGCTGCCCGACCTCTCCGAGCCCGCCAATCTGGGCCGCTGGAAGCAGATCGAATCGGCCAAGCGCCAGCTTTTCTACACCCTGGCACGCCTGGGGCTGGAGCCCGCACCGGGCCGGGCCGGGCCGGTGTTCGAGTTTTTGGCCGACTGGCCCGGCGGGCCGACCATCCTTACGGGCCACCACGGCGGCACCATCACACTCAACGTGGCCGAAGCTGACGATGGCGAGCGCGCGCAGCGCCGCGTGGCGCTGGGCGAACCCTACCGCACGCTGATCGGCCACCTGCGCCATGAATCGGGGCACTTTTACTGGGACCAGCTGGTGCGCGACGGCCATTGCCTGGAGGCGTTTCGCAGCCTGTTTGGCGATGAGCGCCAGGATTACGCCAGCGCTTTAAGCGCCCACTACGGCAAAGGCAACGACCTGGGCGACTGGCGCCAGCACCATGTCAGCAGCTATGCGGCCTCGCACCCGTGGGAAGACTGGGCCGAAACCTGGGCCCATTACCTGCACATGGTGGACCTGCTCGAAACGGCAGCCAGCTACCAGACCAGCGTGACCGTGCCCGACCCGAACGCTGCCCAGCGCTACCAGGTCACCGACCCCTTCGCCAACCCACGCCCGTCGTTTGACGACATGGTGCGCCAGTGGGTGCCCCTGACCCTGATGCTCAACAGCCTGAACCGCAGCCTGGGGCAAAACGACGCCTATCCGTTTGCGCTGTCGTCGGGCGCCATGGGCAAGCTGCGGTTTGTGCACGACCTGGTGCAGGCCCCCGCAGGCTGAGACGCTCATTCCGTTTCCAAATCACGCGTGTCCAGGCACGCACCCGCAGGCAGTGCTGCAGCACGATCTGGCGAACCACCACCTACGCGGGTGAACTACAAATGGAATCAGACGGCGGCTGTACGCTGGAGCCTGCGCATCAGGTGCTCGTGCACCACGGGCGAAACAAACTGCGCCACATCGCCGCCCAGCGTGGCAATTTCGCGCACCAGCGTGCTGCTGATGAACTGGTGCTGGCTGCCGGGTGTGAGGAACACCGTCTCGATGTGCGGCACCAGCGCGCGGTTCATGCCCGCCAGCTGAAATTCGTAGTCGAAATCGGTGCCCGAGCGCAGGCCTCGCAGCATGGCCGTGCCGCCGCGCGCGGCGGTGAACGCGGTCACCAGGCCATCGAAAGGCTCGACGCTCACCTGCGGGCAGTCGCGCAGCGCCTCGCGCGCCATGTCCATGCGCTCATCCAGGCTGAACATTGTTTTTTTGTGGTGGGCAATGGCCACGGCCACGATCACCCGGTCGAACAGTTGCGCCGCGCGGCGCACCAGATCTTCATGCCCCAGGGTGATGGGGTCGAAAGTTCCGGGGTAAACGGCGAGCACATTGTGGGCCATGGGCTGGGGCTTTCTGGTGGGCAGAGGAACGTTGGCCCCGGCTGGTGGACATGGTCATCGCCACGGCAGGCCTGCCGGGCCGCGTGGGCGCATTATGCAGTGCACTGCAGCACGCCAAAGCGCCGCAGTGCCCGCACCCCTTGACTTTGTGCCAAATGAGGCTCTAGCGCTTATCCAATAAGCGCAATCAGCTATTTATACGATAGCAAACTGGCACTGCAAAGTCACTCTTTCGGTCGCCGCTTTAGCAAATGCGCATGCACCGCGCCAGCCTTCAGGTGGCGATGCACGGCCAGCCCTAACGGGGCCAGCGCCTCGTCGGTCCAGGCCAGCGGGGCCTCCAGATATACACAGCCGTCCTCGGCCACCGCCTGGGCTGCGGCCTGCAGGGCGGGCTCGAACAGGGTGCTGTCAAATGGCGGGTCCAGCAGCACCAGGTGCAGGCTGCCAGGGGCGGCATGCTTGAGCGCGGCAATGCCGTCGCCGCGCTGCACGCGCACCGCAGTGGCCGCCAGGCGTTGCTGCAGCTTGTGCAACTGGGCCACCAGGGCGGCCTCGTTTTCGACCAGCTGCACGGCGGTGGCGCCGCGCGAGGCGGCCTCCAGCCCCAGTGCGCCGGTGCCGGCAAACGCATCGAGGCAATGCCAGCCGGTAAGGTCCTGGCCCAGCCAATTGAACAGGGTTTCGCGCACACGGTCGGGCGTGGGGCGCAGGCCCGGGCGCTGGGCCACGGGCAGGCGCGTGCGCTTCCACTGGCCGCCGATGATGCGGATTTCGCCCGCACCCTTGGGGGCTGCGTCTTTCTTGACGCTGTTCTTGGTTTCTTTGGCGTCGGGCTCTGCCGCTGGGATGTTCCTGGCGGGACGGGCCAGGCGGCCGCCGGGCAGGGATTCCAGGCGCAGGTTGGAACGGCTCATGGCTGGCCTCCCACGACCACGGTAACCATGCGCTCGGGCTGCAGCTTGCGCGCCATGGCGGCGCGGATGTCGGTCACGGTGAGCGCCTCGACCCGCTTTGTCCAGTGGTCCAGGTAGTCGAGCGGCAGCCCGTTCCAGGCGATGTTGGCCACGTTGCCCAGCAACTTGCGGTTGCTGTCGATGCGCAGCGCAAAGCCGCCGATCAGGTTGTCCTTGGCGGCGCGCAGCTCGGCCTCGGTGGGGCCTTCGCGCACAAAGCGGGCCAGCACGTCGCGCGAGACCTGCACGGCCTGCGCGGCCTGGTCAGGCCGGGTCTGCAGGCCGATGGTGAAGGCACCCGCATGCAGGCCGGGCGCAAAGCCGCTGTACACGCTGTAGCTCAGGCCGCGCTTTTCGCGCACCTCACTGGTCAGGCGCGAGGTGAAGCCGCCGCCGCCCAGAATGTGGTTGCCCACCAGCAGCGCCAGAAAGTCGGGGTCGCGGCGCGCAAAGCCTGGCTGGCCGATCAGCACATGGGCCTGGGCCGAGGCAAAGGGGATGCGCTGCTCGGCCGGTGCGGCGAGCGCCGCCACTTCGGGCACGGCCGGCAGCGGCGCGCATTCGGCCACCGTGCGCGGCGGCAGGCGCGACAGCAGCGTGGCCACCAGCGTCTGCGCCTGGGCGCGGTTGACGGCACCCACGATGCTCACGCGGGCGCGGCAGGCGGCAATGCTGCGCGCATGAAAGGCCTGCATGTCGGCCACGTCGATGCGCGCCAGCGTGTCCTCGGTGGCCCGGTAGCCGTAAGGGTGGCTGCCATACACCGCGCTGGCAAAGGCTTCGCCCGCCACGGTGGCGGGACGCGTGCGCGATTCCTTGATACTGGCGCTCCATCGGGCACGTTCGCGCTGCCAGATATCGGCCGGCCAGCTGGGCTCGCCCATCTGGCGGGCGGCCAGCATAGCGGCGCGTTGCAGCAGCGCGGGGTCGGTCAGGGAGCGCAGCGAAAAATGCAGCGCATCGCTGCCGGCGCTGGCGTCAAAGCTGGCGCCCAGGTCGGCCCAGGCCTCGCCCAGCGCGTTTTCGTCGAGCGGCGGCGCAGCACCCTCGCCCGCCATGGCCAGCACGCCCTTGGAGGCCATCGAGGCCACGGCACTGGCCAGGCCGGCCTGTTCGGCCGGGTCGCGGCGGCTGCCGGCGTCAAAGTCGATCTGCACATCCACCATGGGGATGACGGGGCTTTCCACCAGCCAGACCTGGGCGCCATTGGCTTCGGTCCAGTGCTGGATGGGCAGCAAGGCCCAGGCAGGACTGGCACCAAACAGGGCACCAGCGCTTATCAATAAAGCGCTAGCAGCTATTTTTTTCATAGTAATCATGCAATGCCTCACGGTGCGGATTCAGTGGCGCGTGGCGCCGGCGGCCGGCGCGGGGCGTGCGGGCTTGGCATCGAGCGGCTGCGGCAGCAGCGTGGCCACCGTGAGCTGGTCGTCGCCAAAATACCGGGCCGCCACCTGCTGCACCTGCTCGGGCGTCACGGTGCGCAGCAGGGCCAGCAGGCGCTCTTCCGCATCCAGCGGCAGGCCCTGCACCCAGTTGCTGCCCAGGTCCTGGGCCTGACCGTGCACCGAGTCGCGCTGGTACACGGTGGAGGCAATCCACTGGGTCTTGACGCGCGACAACTCGGCCTCGCTCACGCCCTCGCGGGCCACGCGGGCCACTTCGGCGCGCAGGGCTTCCTCGACCTGCTGCGCCGTCTTGCCTTCGGCGGGCACGCCGCTGAGCAGGAACAGGCTGGGGCCACGCCCCGTCACCATGGCCGAGCTGCCGGCACTGTCGGCCACGCGCTGCGGGCCCTGGCTCAGGGCGCGCTCCAGGCGTGCACCGTCGTAGCCACTGAGCACGGCCGACAGCACCATCAACGCCAGGGCATCGCGATCGCCGTCGGTGAGTTTCTCGACCCGGTCCATGCTGGGCACGCGAAACGCCAGGGCCACATAGGCCTGCTCGGCCGGTGCCTTGACGGCAATGCGGCGCAGGCCCTGCTGGGCGGGTTCGGCGCGCGGTTTGCGCGCAGGCACGGCGCGGGCCGGCAGGCGGCCATAGTATTTTTCGGCCAGCTTGCGGACCTGGGCCACATCCACATCGCCGGCCACCACCACCGCCGCGTTGCCGGGCACATACCACTGGCGGTGGAAATTGCGCACATCATCGGGCGTCATGGCATCGAGGTCGCTCATCCAGCCCACCACCGGGCGGCGGTAGGGCGAGGCCAGGTAGGTGGCGGCAAAAAGCTGCTCGGCCAGCACGGCACGGGGCTGGTCTTCGGTGCGCATGCGGCGCTCTTCCTTGACGACCTCGATTTCTTTCTTGAACTCGGCGTCGGGCCACTGGTTGTGCGCAAACCGGTCGGCCTCCAGGCGCATCACGTCTTCGAGCCGGTTGGCCGGAATCTGCTGGTAGTAGCCGGTGTAGTCGCGGCTGGTGAAGGCGTTCTCCTGGCCACCCAAGGCCGCCACGCGGCGCGAAAACTCGCCCGGCGGCACGGTCTTGCTGCCCTTGAACATCATGTGTTCGAGCACATGGGCCACGCCCGAGGTGCCATCGACCTCGTCCATGGAACCCACGCGCAGCCACACCATGTGCATGGCCGTGGGCGCGCGCCGGTCGGGCTGCACGATGAGCTGCATGCCGTTGGACAGCGTGAATTGCTGCGCCCCGATGCGGTGGCCGCCTGTGCAGGCAGGGCCGTCGACGGGCTGGCTGAAGCGGTTGTGGACAGGGTGGTGGAAGCAGGGGTTTGCGCCCCGGCACTCAGGCAGGCCAGCAGGCCCAGGAGGGTGAAAGCACGTTTCATAGAATGGAGTGATTCTAAGTACCTGCCAATGTTCAGTTTTTTCAAGAAAAAACCCGCCCCCACGCCCGCGCAGCCCGCTGCGGCTGCGCCTGCAACCCCTGCTGTGCCGGATGTTCCGTCCGCGCCACCGGCGGCCATAGCGCCCGCGCAGCAGGCTGCTGCCGCGCCGGCGCCATGGCCCGAGCCCGCCTCTACCACCGCGCCCCCAGCGGCCCCCATGGCCCCACCGGCGGCCAGCGGAGGCTTGGGCTGGCTGCGCAACCCCTTCGCTGCCAAGCCGCCCGTGCCCGCGCCGCAAGCCAGCCCGTTAGGTGCGCCGCCACCGGCCACCGTGCCGGTGTCTGCGCCTGAGCCGACGCCCGCGCCGCCGGTGGTGGTGGTCGCGGCCAAGCCCATCGCCGTAACCGCACCGCCCTTGCCGGCGGCCCCGTCACCGTCACCGTCACCGGCAGCAGAACCGCCCACGCCTGCTGAACGCACCGGCTGGCTCAACCGCCTCAAGGCGGGCCTGCGCAAGACGGGCTCGAGCATCGCCACCGTGTTCACCGGAACCCAGATCGACGATGCGCTGTATGAAGAGCTGGAAGAGGCCCTGCTGCTAGCCGACACCGGCGTCAAGGCCACGCAGTGGCTGCTGACCGACCTCAAGCGCCGCGTCAAGGAAACCAAGACCACCGATCCCGCCGCCGTCAAAGGGCTGCTGGCCGATGCACTGGCCGACCTGCTGCGGCCACTGGAGAAGGCCCTGGTCATCGGCGAGCACACACCCACCGTGATCATGGTGGCGGGCGTCAATGGCGCGGGCAAGACCACCTCGATCGGCAAACTCACCCGGCACCTGGCCAACGAAGGGGCCAGCGTGCTGCTGGCCGCGGCGGACACCTTTCGTGCTGCGGCGCGCGAACAGCTCGGCGTCTGGGCCGATCGCAATACGGTCGAAATCGTCAGCCAGGAAGGCGGCGACCCCGCCGCCGTGAGCTTTGACGCCGTCACCGCCGGCAAGGCGCGCGGCAAGGATGTGGTGCTGGTGGACACGGCGGGCCGCCTGCCGACGCAGTTGCACCTGATGGAAGAGCTGAAGAAGATCCGCCGCGTGGTCACCAAGGCCGATGCCACTGCCCCGCACGAGGTGCTGCTGGTGATTGACGGCAACACCGGCCAGAACGCGCTGGCCCAGGTGCGCTCGTTTGATGACGCGCTGCAGCTCACCGGCCTGATCGTGACCAAGCTCGACGGCACGGCCAAGGGCGGGGTGCTGGCGGCCATTGCGCAGGAACGGCCCATTCCGGTGTATTTCATCGGCGTGGGCGAAAAGCTCGAAGACCTGGAAACCTTCAACGCCCGCGAATTTGCGCAGGCCCTGCTGACCTGAGGCCCACGCCCGTGCATGCCACCCGCCCCGAAACGAGCGGGCGGCACCGGGGTCAAGGAGCCCTTGCGGTTTTCCGCGCTTCACCCGCCGCCTGCCGCGTGCGCAACCCCGTCCCCGGTGGTCACCTCGCCGTGCACCCAGCGCACATAGGCCGGCGTGGCCTGCAGGGTCTGCACCACCAGTTGTGGCACGGTGTAAGGGTGCAGCGACTCCAGCAGCGCCAGCAAGGCCCCGGTGGCGCGCGGCAGGGTCTTGCACACCAGCCGCCATTCCTGCTCCTCCTGCAAGGCGCCCTGCCAGTGGTAATGCGAGGTGATGACTTCCACCTGCACGCAGGCCGCCAGCCGCGCCTGCACAATGGCCTGCGCCAGCCGGCGCGCATCCGCCGCGCTGGCCACGGTGGTGGTGACCATGTTCAGTGCCTGGGCATCGATCTGTTCTGCCATAGGCGACTCCTTGGAACTCCTGCCTGCCAAAGGGACTCAAGGCAGTGTAAACAGGGCGTTATTCGCTCACTTATAAATAGCTTATAGCGCTTGATGGCATTGCATAAAGTGACATTTTGAATCATATTTTTGAAACAACGCACTTCGGAACAACCGGACGGGAACTCCGGGCTTAGCACTCCCTCCAACGGAGTGCTAACATGAAGGCTTAGAGGAAAGGATTCCCGGAATGAAACTTCCATCTGGAACCGCAACGACGACTTTGGCACCCGCCAACCCTTGGGCGCTGGTGCCCCCCTTGGGCAACCTGGACGCCTATATCTCGGCCGTCAACCGCTTGCCCCTGCTCACCCATGAGGAAGAGCAGACCTATGCCCGCCAGCTGCGCGACAACAACGATGTGGATGCCGCCGGCCGGCTGGTGATGTCGCACCTGCGCCTCGTGGTATCGATCGCGCGCCAGTACCTTGGCTACGGCCTGCCCCATGGTGACCTGATCCAGGAAGGCAACGTAGGCCTGATGAAGGCCGTCAAGCGTTTCGACCCCGACCAGGGCGTGCGCCTGGTGAGCTACGCCATGCACTGGATCAAGGCCGAGATCCACGAATACATCCTGAAGAACTGGCGCATGGTGAAGGTGGCCACCACCAAGGCGCAGCGCAAGCTGTTCTTCAATCTGCGGTCCATGAAGCAGGGTTTCAAGGCCGATGCGGCGGCAGCCGATGCCGGCACGCACCGAGACACCCTCTCTGACCACGAAATCGACTCGGTCGCGGCGCAACTGAACGTCAAGCGCGAAGAAGTCATCGAGATGGAAACCCGCATGGCGGGCGGTGATGTGCTGCTCGACCCCGCCCCATCGGACGATGGCGAGCAGGCCTTTGGCCCCATTGCCTACCTGGCCGATGCCTCGCACGAGCCCACCGCAATGATCGAGTCGCGCCAGCGCGATGAACTGGCGACCGATGGCATTGCCACGGCGCTGGCCAGCCTGGACGAGCGCAGCCGCCGCATCGTGGAAGAGCGCTGGCTCAAGGTGAACGACGATGGCAGCGGCGGCATGACGCTGCACGACCTGGCCGCTGTCTATGGCGTGAGCGCCGAGCGCATTCGCCAGATCGAGGTGGCCGCCATGAAGAAAATGAAAACCGCCTTGGCCGACTACGCCTGAGCGGTGCCCGCTCGCGAGTGCATACACAAGCGCGGGCGGCAGGGATAATTCAGCGCGCAACTGCGGTTGCGCGCTTTTTTTTTGGGTGCCCGCAATGCTTCGAGCACCCGCCCAGACCGGAGAAGTTTCTGATGACCCCATCCCCCCTGCGTCGCGCTGCACTGGTGCTGGCCCTCGCCGCCGCGTCCGGCCCTGCCCTTGCCCAATCCAACGCAGCCCCCTTGCCCCAAGCAACACCGGGCTGGCCGAGCAAGCCGGTGAAGCTCGTGGTGGGTTTTCCGGGTGGGTCGTCACCCGACCTGGTGGCGCGCACCCTGGCCGAGCCACTGGCCAAAGCCCTGGGGCAACCGGTGATTGTGGAAAACAAGGTGGGTGCGGGTGGCAACATTGCCGCCGACGCCGTGGCCAACGCCACCGACGACCACACCCTGGGCATCATGATCAATGGCAACCTGACGATTGCCAAACTCATCAACCCCAAGATCAATTACGACCCGCTCAAGGACCTGAGCCCCATCAGCCTGATCGCCACGGCCCCGCTGGCCCTGGCGGCCCCTGCCAACGCGCCGGGGGCAACCGCAAACGAGTTCTTAGCCGCCGCACGCGCCAGCGGCGACCGCTGGAGCTATGGCACGCCGGGTGTGGGCACGGTGGCGCACATCGGCATGGAACTGCTCAAAGCCAAGGCCGGCATCCACCCGGTGCATGTGCCGTATCCGGGCAATCCGCAGGTCATCAACGCCATCATCGGCGGCCAGATCCAGCTGGCCCTGTTGCCTCCGGCCATGGCGGCAGCGCAGGCCCGCGCGGGCAAGCTGCGCGTGCTGGGCGTCACCTCCAGCGGACGCAGCACCCTGGTGCCCGAAGTCCCCAGCCTGGCCGAGGCGGGCGTGAAAGACTTCAACCTCGAAATCTGGAACGCGGTGGCCGCGCCCCGGTCGCTGCCCAAGCCCGTAGTGGCGCGCCTGTCGGCGCTGTTCAGCGAAATCGCCCGCAACCCCGAGGTGCGCGACAAGCTGTTTCAACAAGGCTGGCAGGTGACGGGCACGACCGCCGAGGGACTGGCCAAGCGCATCCAGACCGATACGCGCGTGCTGGGCGCGGTGATCAATTCACAAAAGATCAAAGCCGAATAAGGGGCCAATGCAGGAAAGTTAGGGCCGCAGCCCCGCGCTGCGCGCCTCAGCCCGCTTCCTGCAGCAGTGCCCGCACATCGGCGCCCAGGGCCTGCGCGCCGCTGCCATAGCGGTTGTACACACGCAAACGGCCTGCCATGTCATACACGTAGCTGCCCGCCGAATGGTCCATGGTGTAGCTGGTGGGGGTCTTGCCATCGACCTTCTTGAAGTAGATCTTGAAATCCTTGGCCACGGCGGCGATCTGCTCGGGGGTGCCCGACAGCGCCAAAAAGCTGGGGTCAAAGTTGGCCATGTAGGCCTTGAGCACCTCGGGCGTGTCGCGCTCGGGGTCGACGGTGACGAAGATGCCCTGCAGGCGGTCGCCGTCCTTGCCCAGCATCTGCTTGACCTCGGCCAGTTCCTGCATGGAGGTGGGGCACACGTCGGGGCATTGGGTGTAGCCAAAGAACACCACCACCACCTTGCCACGAAAGTCCTGCAGGCTACGCTTTTGGCCGTTGTGGTCGGTCAGCGGAATATCGCGGGCATAGTCGGCCCCGGTGATGTCCACCCCGCGAAATTCGGTCTTTTTACCAGAGCAAGCACCCAATATGGCGCTAGCGCCTATGGATAAAGCGCTAACAGCTATTAATTTAAGAGCGTTTCTTTTCTGCATGGGTTTCACAGCGCATAGTGGTCCACCAGCAGCGCAGCAAACAGCACGCTCAGGTGAATGAGGGAAAAACGGAAAGTCTTGCGTGCCAGGGCGTCGGAGTAATTGCGCCACAGCGCAAAACCATAGCCGCAGAACCCGGCGCTCAGCAGCACGGCCGCTGCCAGATAGATCCACGAACTCATGCCATAGATGAACGGCATCAGGCAGCCCGCAAAGAGGATCAGCGTGTACAGAAAAACCTGCAGGCGCGTGAACTCGTTGCCATGCGTGACCGGCAGCATGGGCAGGCCCGACTTGCGGTAGTCCTCCACCCGGTACAGCGCCAGCGCCCAGAAATGCGGTGGCGTCCACAGGAAGATGATCAGGAACAGGATCAGCGCCTCGGGGCCCACTTCACCGGTCATGGCGGCCCAGCCCAGCACGGGGGGCATGGCGCCCGAGGCACCGCCGATCACGATGTTCTGCGGCGTCAGCGGCTTGAGGATGACGGTGTAGACGACGGCGTAGCCCACGAAGGTGGCGAACGTGAGCCACATGGTCAGCGGGTTGACCCAGACATAAAGCAAGGCGGAGCCGGCCGCACACAACAGGGCCGAGAACAGCAGCGTCTGCGTGTTGGACAGCTCGCCCTTGGCCGTGGGCCGCCAGGACGTGCGCTTCATCTTGGCATCAATGCCCTGCTCGACGATGCAGTTGAAGGCTGCGGCAGCGCCCGCCACCAGCCACACGCCGGCACTGGCCAGCGCCATCTGCCCCAGTTGCGCCAGCGTGGGCAGGCCCGGCACGGCCAGCACCATGCCGATCAGCGCGCAGAAAACGATGAGCTGCACCACGCGCGGCTTGGTCAGCGCGTAGAACTGCGAAAAGCGCGATGGCGCTGGAAGGGTGGAGGCAACACTCATGCGGAAACTCTCGGTGCGCGGGATGGTGCAAAAGACCCATGGGGTGCCAGGGCGGGGCGGCTGGACGATGCCGTCCAGGTCAGCACCACCACCAGAGCGGCAGCGCCCCCGTGTGCAGCACCGCTGCCAGCAGGGGCCAGCCCAGCACCACGTTGCTCAGGCCGGTGGCCAGTTGCAGCAGCGCCAGGCCCGCAAGCCATCGCGCCTGCACACGCAGGGCATCGGCCCGGTGCAGGCGCCACGCCAGCCAGGCCAGCGCCAGCAGCACGGCGTAAGCCATCAGGCGGTGCGCGTAGTGGATGGCGGTCAGGCCGGCAAAACTGATGTGGCTGCCGTCCTGCAGCAGCCCGAGCGGCCGCCACAATTCAAACCCCTGGGCAAAGTCCATCACGGGCCACCAGCTGCCCTGGCAGGTGGGAAAGGTCGTGCACGCCAGCACGGCGTAATTGGTGCTGACCCAGCCGCCCAGCACGATCTGCAGTGCCACCAGCGCACCAGCGATGGCAACGCCCCGGCGCAGTGGCACGGCCAGCTCGGCGGGCGGCACGCCCCGCACCGCCTGGGTGTGGCGCACGGCCTGCACGCACAGCAGCACGAGCAGCACCAGGCCGCCGATCAGATGCAGCGTGACGATGGCGGGGAACAGTTTCATGGTCACCGTGAGGGCACCAAACGCGCCCTGCAGGCAGACCCAGACCAGGGTGAAGGTGGGCCACCACGGGCTCACGGCCGGGGCAGCGCCGGTGCCGCGTTGGGCTTGCCGCCACTGCACCCAGGTGGCCACGGTGAGCACGATGATGAGCACGCCGACGCCCGTGGCAAGGTAGCGGTGGATCATTTCGACCCAGGCCTTGCCATGCGTCACAGGGCCGGTGGGCATGGCATCCTGCGCTGCCGCGATTTCGGCCCGCGCGCCGACCGGGCTGGCGCTGCCATAGCAACCTGGCCAGTCGGGGCAGCCGAGGCCGGAATCTGTCAGCCGGGTGAAGGCACCGAACAGCACCAGATCAAAGGTCAGGAACAGGGTCAGCACCGTCAGCGCCTGCAGGCGGCGCCCCGGGACGCCGCCGCGGGCGCGCCAGGCTACCCAGGCCAGGGGCCCGAGCGCGATCATGATGCCCAACAGCATCAACTGCACCAACGGCGCCAGGTCGTAGAGCGGTTGGGTATCCATCATCCGGGCTGCCCTGGCCGTCCGGCCTCATCCCACGATGACGAAGCGCGCAGCAGCCGCTCCAGGTCGCGCTTGGCCTTGGCGGCCCCGGCGGCATCCATGCCGGCAGGAAAACGCATCATCCAGTTGCCCATGGGGTCCACCAGATAGAGGTGCTCAGCCAGCGTATGGCCCGCAGCGGGCTCGATCCACTGCGCAAGCGCTGCGCCATCGACCCGCAGCACCGTGGCCTTCTGCAGGGCCTGAGCCATGTCCGCCGGCACAGGGGCTGCATCGGTCACCAGCCAGACCCAGTCCACACGGTCTTTCTCCTTGCCTGTGCTTTCGCGCAGTTGCCGCTGAAGATACAGGTGCTGCTGGCACAGGGCTTCGCACGCCCCGCCTGCCACGCTCACCAGCAGCCACTGGCCTTTGAGTGCCGGCAGCTGGCCCGTCGCACCATCGAGTGCGGCGGTGGCCAGATCGGGCACAGGGCGTTGCGGCTGGATCAGTTCACCGTAATTGCGGCGACCGTCGGGTCGCACCACGTAATAGGTGAAATACGAGGCGATCACCGGGGCTGCGCAGACCAGCAGTACTGCCAGCATCTTCCAGCGCCCATGGCGGGCGTTCTGGGCATGGGCCACGGCGCTGCCGGCCTCGGGCAGGTTGTGCACCGTAAGGCCCAGGGGATGGTCCCCCGGCGCCTCAGTCGAGTGACCGGGGGCGCGGGCGAAGGAAGCGTCGGACGAGTTGGAACCAGACATAGAGAAGTGCAATCAGGCTGCTGAGCCCGAACCATTGAAATGCGTAACCGTAGTGTTTGTCGACGCCGGCGCCGATCACGGGCCAGTCCCGTTGCAGGCCCTCGCTGGCGGGCCCGGTCTGCAGCACCGACAGGTTCATCAATGCCAGCCCCGTGTCGGTACCAAAAGCTGCAAGGTCGAGATTTTGCCGGATGCGGGAAGACCCCAGCGAACCATCGGCACTGTCAAACTCATACAGGCGCGACGGCGGCGGTGCGATGCGGCCGGCAATCTGCACCACACCGGGGTCCGTCTCCACCGGGGGCAGCAATTTGCGGTCCTGGAAGTTGCGGGGAACCCAGCCGCGCTGGACCAGCACCACCGCGTCGTCGCCATCCTCCAGCCGCAACGGCGTGAGCACAAAAAAACCCGGCCGGCCCTGCATCTGCCGGTTGTCCAGGTACACCGTGTACTGCGTCAGCCAGCGCCCTTGCAGCCGCACCGCGCGATGCGTCAGGTCCTGCGCACTGGTGGCGTCAGCCAGCGCCTGCCCGCGCAGCTGGCGGTTGTCGAGTGGCGGCAACGCTGCCCGCTGGTCCAGCAGCGACTGCAGGGCCTGCTTTTGCGCGGCACGCGACAGCTGCCAACGCCCCAGTGAGGCGGTGACAAGGATGCTGGCCACGGCAGCCAGTGTGATCAGCCAGAAGCGCAGGCCCCAGGCAGGTTGGGCAGATGTCACGGGATAATGTGCTCCATGAAATATCTTGTCGCTGTGGCGTTTCTTGCCATTCTCGCCAGCCTGGCCTCCGCCCTCTTTTTCATGATGCGTAACGGACGCAACGACAAGGCCAAGGGCAGCAACATGGCCAAGGCGCTGGCATTTCGGGTGGGGATCTCGATCGTTCTGTTCATCTGCATCCTGGTCGCATGGCAACTGGGATATATCCAGCCCACGGGCTTGCCCGCCACGCGATAAGACACCGCTGCATTGCAACAAAAAAAGCGCCTTGCGGCGCTTTTTTTCTTCTGCAGGGCCGTCTTACATCCAGTACACCAGGATGTACAGGCCGAGCCACACCACATCCACAAAGTGCCAGTACCAGGCGGCACCCTCAAAGCCGAAATGCTTGTCGGCGGTGAAGTGGCCCTTTTGCAGGCGCAAGGTAATGACCAGCAGCATCACCATGCCCAGGAACACGTGAAAGCCGTGGAAACCCGTCAGCATGAAGAACGTGGAACCAAACACGCCCGAGCTGAGCTTGAGGTTCAGGTCGGTATACAGGTGGAAATACTCGTAGCCCTGCACGCACAGGAAGACAAAGCCCAGCAGCACGGTGGCCCACATGAAGGCAATCGTCTTGCCGCGGTGGTTTTCACGCAGCGCATGGTGGGCGATCGTCAGCGTCACGCCCGAACTCAGCAGCAGCGCCGTGTTGATCGTCGGCAGCCAGAAGGGGCCCACGGTCTGGAAGGGCTCCACGATGCCGGCAGGGGACGCCGTGGCACCTGCGGCAACGCTGGGCCACACCGCCTTGAAATCGGGCCACAGCATGGCATTGTCAAGACTGCCCAAGGCCGGCACCGAGTGTGCGCGCGCCCACCACAGGGCCGTGAAGAAGGCGCCGAAGAGCATCACCTCGGAAAAGATGAACCAGCTCATGCTCCAGCGGTAGGACAGGTCGATCTTGTGACCGTAGAGTCCCCCTTCGCTTTCACGCGCCGCATCACGGAACCACTGGTACAGCACAAACAGCCACCACACCATGCCCAGGGCCAGGGAATACTTGCCCCAGTCGTGGCCATTGATCCACTGGGCAGCGCCCAGAATCACAAAAAACAGGCCTGCGGCCGCCATCACAGGGTGGCGCGACTCGGCGGGCACATAGTAGTAAGGGGTTGCGCCGTGGGTTGATGCACTCATTTCAGCTCCTGAATCTCAAAATCTTTGTTATTGGGTTGGCATGCAGGGGATTGATCAGACCACCCAGTTCACCACCGCAATCAGCGACAGCACCAGCAAAAAAATGGCCAGCAACCCCACCACGATGATGTGCAGGGGATTGATCTTCTCCAGGTCTTGCTGGTATTCGCTGCCTTTGCGCAGGCCAATCAGTGACCAGGCGACCGCACGCACCGTGCGCAGCAGGGACCCCTTGCGCGGCGCAACAGAATCGGATGGATTGACGGAACTCATGACCCCTCCTTCACCGGCGCAAGAGATACGGCAGCCGTTGACTCAGGCGCCGGGGGCGTTTTTCCGCCCACCTCGAAAAAGGTGTAAGACAGCGTGATGGTGGTCACGTCCTTGGACAGCCGCGGGTCAATCACGAAGGCTACAGGCCATTGCTTCTTCTCGCCGGGCTCCAGGATGTACTGGTTGAAGCAGAAGCACTCCAGCTTGTTGAAGTGCGCAGCCGCCTGCCGCGGTGCGTAGCTGGGGATCGCCTGCGCGGCCATGCGGCGGTTTTGCACGTTCTGGAATTCGTACATCACCGTAGTCAGTTCACCGGGATGCACCTTGACCGAGCGCTGCGCCGGCTTGAAATCCCAGGGGCCCCGCGCATTGGCGTCGAACTCAACCGTGATGGTTCGGCTCGTGTCCACCTGCGTGTTGGCAGGCACCTTCACATCCTTGCCGGCAACCCCGTTGCCCGGCACCTGGCGCTCGGAAAGCGACAGGATGTTGATGCCGGTCAGTTCGCAGATGTGCTTGTAGATCGGAATCAGCGCGTAGCCGAAGGCAAACATGCCCGCCGCTATCACGGCCAGCTTGCCCACCATCTTGGCGTTTTCGCGGTGAATGCTCATGGCGCGGTGCTCAGCGGGACAGCAGAACGACTTTGACCATGAACCCGACGAAGAAAACGGCAGCCACGGACGCCAAGATCAGCGCCATCCGCAGGTTGCTCTTCTTTTGTTCGGGGGTCATGGGCATGGCATTCAACCAATCACGCGGGTTGCCGTGGCATCCAGCTTGGGTGGATTTTCAAAGGTATGGAACGGGGCTGGCGAGGGAACTTCCCACTCCAGGCCTTCGGCACCATCCCAGGGCTTGGCGGGAGCCTTTACGCCCTTGCCGCGCATGGCCGGAACCACCACGGCCAGGAAGAAGTACACCTGTGCCAAGCCAAAACCCAAGGCGCCAACCGACGCAATCGCATTGAAGTCAGCAAACTGCATGGGGTAGTCGGCGTAGCGACGGGGCATGCCGGCCAGACCCAGGAAGTGCATCGGGAAGAAGGTGATGTTGAAGAAGATCAGCGACGTCCAGAAATGGATCTGTCCACGCGTTTCCGAATACATCACGCCGGTCCACTTGGGCAGCCAGTAATAGACGCCGGCAAACATGGAGAACAGCGAACCGGCCACCAGCACGTAGTGGAAGTGAGCCACCACGTAATAGGTATCCTGCAACTGGATATCGATCGGGGCCATGGCCAGGATCAGGCCGGTGAACCCCCCCATGGTGAACACAAAGATGAAGCCCACGGCAAAAAGCATGGGGGTTTCAAACGTCATGGAACCGCGCCACATGGTGGCCACCCAGTTGAAGATCTTCACGGCCGTGGGCACGGAAATCAGCATGGTGGCGTACATGAAGAACAGCTGGCCGGTCACCGGCATGCCCGTCGTGAACATGTGGTGGGCCCACACGATGAACGACAGGATGGCAATCGACGAGGTCGCATACACCATGGAGGCGTAGCCAAACAGCTTCTTGCGCGCAAAGGCGGGCACGATCTGGCTGATGATGCCGAAGGCCGGCAAGATCATGATGTACACCTCGGGGTGACCGAAGAACCAGAAGATGTGCTGGTACATCACCGGGTCACCGCCACCGGCGGGGTTGAAGAAACTGGTGCCGAAGTGCCGGTCCGTCAGCGTCATGGTGATGGCGCCAGCCAGCACAGGCATCACGGCGATCAGCAGATAGGCCGTGATGAGCCAGGTCCAGGCGAACATCGGCATCTTCATCAGCGTCATGCCGGGGGCGCGCATGTTGAGGATGGTCACGATGATATTGATCGATCCCATGATGGAGCTCGCACCCAGAATGTGCATGGCAAAAATGCCGGCATCCATCGAGGGGCCCATCTGCAGCGTCAACGGCGCATACAGCGTCCAGCCGGCAGCGGGTGCGCCACCAGGCATGAAGAACGAGCTCACCAGCATCAGCGCGGCAGGGATCATCAGCCAGAAGCTGAAGTTGTTCATGCGCGCAAAAGCCATGTCGGACGCGCCGATCTGCAGCGGAATCATCCAGTTCGCAAAACCCACGAAGGCCGGCATGATGGCGCCGAACACCATGATCAGTCCGTGCATGGTGGTGAGCTGGTTGAACAGCTCGGGGTTCACCAGTTGCAGGCCGGGCTGGAACAGCTCGGCACGGATCAGCAGCGCCAGAACGCCGCCGATCATCAGCATGGTGAACGCGAACAGCAGATACAGCGTACCGATGTCCTTGTGGTTGGTGGCATACACCCAACGGCGCCACCCCGTTGGTGCATGGTGGTCGTGGCTGTCGTGTGCGTGCCCGTGACTGTCGAGAACTGCGCTCATTTTGAATTCCTCAATGCTTTGGGGCGGTAATTACTTGCCACGCTGGGCCACAATTTCCGCGGGCTGCACCAGCTGCCCCGTCTTGTTCGACCAGTTGTTCTTGGTATAGGTGACCACGGCAGCGATGTCGGTGTCGCTCAGTTGCGTCCACGCGGGCATGGCACCGTTGTTCACGCCCTTGAGCAGCACCTGGATCTGCTTGGCATGGTCGGCATCGAGCACGATGGCGGAACCGTCCAGCGGCTTGATAGCACCCGCGCCCTTGCCGTTGGCCTGGTGACAGGCTGCGCAGTTGGCGGCATAGACTTTTTCGCCGCGCTTGAGCATGTCGTCAAGCGCCCACACCTTGGCGGGATCGTCGAGCTTGGCCGCGGCCTTCTTCTTTTGATCGCCCACCCACTGGCTGTAATCCTCAGCCGACAGCACCTTCACATGGATGGGCATGTAGGCGTGCTCCTTGCCGCACAGCTCGGCACACTGACCATAGTAGTCGCCCACCTTCTCAGCACGGAACCAGGTGTCACGCACGAAGCCGGGAATCGCATCCTGCTTGATGCCGAAGGCCGGCACCATGAAGGCGTGGATCACGTCGTTGGCGGTGGTGATGATGCGCACCTTCTTGTTGACGGGAACGACCATCGGGTTGTCCACCTGGAGCAGGTAGTTGGCAGGCGCCGCGCTGACATTGCCACTGTCGGACATGGCCCGGTGGCTGCTGTCGAGCGTGGAGATGAAGGCCAGGCCCTCACCTTCGCCGGTGATGTAGTCGTAGCCCCATTTCCACTGGTATCCGGTGGCCTTGATGGTCAGGTCGGCGTTGGTGGTGTCTTTCTGGGCCACCAGGACTTTCGTGGCCGGCAGGGCCATGAGGATCACGATGATGAAAGGAATAATGGTCCAGACCACTTCCACCGTTACGGACTCATGGAAATTGGCCGACTTGGCACCCCGGGATTTGCGGTGCTTCCAGATCGAATAGAACATCACGGCAAACACCGCAATGAAGATCACCGTGCAGATGATCAGCATCATCCAGTGCAGGAAATGCTGCTCTTCGGCAATCTTCGTCACCGGGGGATGCAGGTTCAGCTGATTGACCGCAGGGCCGCCGGGCAGGTCTTGAACGGCATGGGCCGCGGTGCCCACCCATGCACCGGCAGTCAGCAGCAGAGAAGCCAGCTTGTTGGAAATGCTCTTCATAGTTCTCACTTACTTCTAAGCCTCAATTTAACCAATCACTTGGCGCACCTGCGCGGGGTCAGGCAGCGCGCAAGGCCCTGCGAATCTCCGATGCCAGGGCCGGGCGAAGCTCGGGGCGCACGAAGCGCCCCACCTCCACCGAGCGACCCTGCGCAGACAGCGTGATCAGCGACCGGTGTCCGGTTTTGGGCTCAACACGAACCCGGCTCCGGTCAAATTCAGCGCGCTCCAGCCTGCCTGCCGTCTCCCTCTCCACCACCAGGCGCGACCCTTGTAGCGAAATCCTCTCGCCATCCGCCGCATGGCGCCCGTACCTGGCGAATCCCAATCCCACGGCGACGATGACCAGCCAGGCAAAAGGCATGTCCCACCGGCCGCCAGTCATCCAGAAAAGAAGGGCCATTGCCAAAGACAAGGCGCACAACCCCATCCGCGCGTATGCAACCGAGCCATTACGGGCCAGCTGCCAGTCAATACGCTGGCCCGACACCGTGGCAAAGCGAAAAATCAGACTAGTCAACGCAAAAGCCTTGCAAACGACCACTGCACTGATGCAGTGCGAAGGTACCCAACTCTCAATCGTCGGGAATTGTAGCGCTCCTTGTCCCACGTCATTGACAAGACGTTACGACTCAGCTCCTGTCGCCGCCTTCTCGCAACATTGCGCGCATGTCTTGCAGGGAAACCGCGCTGCTGGCGCTCACCCGCACTCTGGGCTTGGGCTTGTAAGCGTGGCCATAGATGATTTCGAACGTTAGCGCCAGTTGTCCATCGTGTTCCGGATCACCCAGCTTGTCCTGTAAAACTTCGTGAAGGCGGCTGCGCCAGTGGCGTCCGCGCAACGCCGGGAAGCGCTGGGGATGCAGATTGCACCCCAGCTCCGCCAGTTCCTGCAGCAGGCGCTGCGGCGTGGCAAAGGTCAGCCGGATGCGCTCCATGTCCATCACGGGCTCGGCAAAACCTGCGTGCACCAGCATGTCGCCCCAGTCGTGCATGTCGGTAAAGGACTGCCCTGCGGGTGGCCAGCCGAGCGCTGCATACACCGCGTGCAGTTCTTTCACGGTGTCGGGCCCAAGGCACGAGAACATCAGATAACCATCCACCGCCAGCGCGCGATGCCATTGGGCGATGAGGGCCTGGGGGTCGCTCGCCATGTGCAGTGCCATGTTGGCCCAGAGCATCTGCACGCTCCCGTCCTCCGGCAAGCCGAACCGCGGGCGCCCTGCACTCCACCGCGCCGGGCTCCACCATGGCCGGGTCAGCGCCTGCATCGCCACCGGCAAACAGTGCGGAGATGTTTCCGTCACCTGACAAAGCGCCTGGGGATAACGGGCACTGACCAGGGCGTGGCCTTGCAGCCCGCCGCGCACCGCGTCCCAGTGGCACCAGGCTGCGGGAACGTGGCGAATCCACTGCAGGCGGTCGTCCATGCGCCGGGCCACCTCTTCATGCAGCCAGGGCGATTGGGCAGGTGCTGCGGCGTGCCAGCGGGCGGCAGCAACGGGATCGATGGTGGGAGGATGCTCGGTGGACATAGCTGCAAAGAAGGGCGGGCAAGTATATTGATGGAATGCTTTACAAGATGCTGGCAGGGACATCACGGCGCATCGGTGCGCTGGTCGACCGCCTGCCGAGCCAGTGTGCCGTGTGCCACGCCTGGCCGGCCCGGCGCGTCTGCGACGGCTGCGCCGCCCGTTTTGCGCAACCCCGCGCGCGCTGCACGCGCTGCGCCTTGGTGGTGCCTGAAGGCGTCTCGGAATGCGGCGCCTGCCTGCGCGAGCCGCCTGGCCTGGACGCCTGCTTTGCGGCGGTGGACTACGGTTACCCATGGGCCGGAGCCATCGCCGAATTCAAGTTCCGCAGCGATCCCGGCTGGGCCAAGGCGCTGGCCACGCTGCTGCGCAGCACGCCCTGGGTGGAACCGGCGCTGGACGCCGCCGACCGCGTGCTTCCGGTGCCGCTTTCGCGTGAACGGCTCCAGCAGCGCGGTTTCAACCAGGCCGCCCTGCTGGCCCGCCACATCGCCGGCCCCAAGATGGACGCCACCCTGCTGCTGCGGCTGCGCGCCACCGAGGCGCAAAGTGGCCTGCCCCGCAGCCAGCGCCTGCGCAACCTGCAGAGCGCGTTTGCCATCGAGCCGCACCGCGCCGCCTCCGTGCGGGGGCAACGCATCGTTGTGGTGGACGATGTCATGACCACCGGCGCCACGCTGAATGCCGCAGCCCAGGCACTGCGCGAGGCCGGTGCCGCGCATATCACGGCCATAGTGGTGGCTCGCACCGAATTGAACTGAAGAAACCTTTGTTTACGACGGCGCTGCACAGGTCCGGATGCCCGCACGACAATACGCGCCATGTTCCAAATCGTTCTGGTCGAACCCGAGATACCGCCCAACACCGGCAACGTGATTCGCCTGGCGGCCAACACGGGCTGCACGCTGCACCTGATCGAGCCGCTGGGTTTCTCCATGGAAGACCGGCTGATGCGCCGCGCCGGGCTGGACTATCACGAATACACGCAGGTGCAACGGCATCCGGGATGGACGGCCTTTCTACGCACCGCTCAGCCCGATCCGACGCGCATGTTTGCCCTGACCACGCACGGCAGCCACAGCGTCTACGACACCTGCTTTCTCCCCGGCGACTGGCTGATTTTCGGGGCGGAGACGCGGGGTCTTCCCCCCGAGTTGCGCGAAACCTTCCCGCCCGCGCAGCGCGTACGCCTGCCCATGGTGGCCGGGCAACGCAGCCTGAACCTGTCCAACGCGGTGGCCGTCACCGTCTTTGAGGCTTGGCGCCAGAACAGTTTTGGCATGCCCGGCGTGGCCGCCGCGACCCCGGCGGAGCAGTTGCTCTGACGCCCTGCGACTCTCAGTCCACTGGGTGCCCGTAGGCCAGACGCGGTGAGCGCTCGCTCACAAAATCGAGAAACACCTTGGTGCGCGCCGGCATCATGCGACGCGACGGCAGTGCGGCATACACCGTGTAGCGGGAAAAAATCCAGTCGGGCAACACATGCACCAGTGCACCGCTGGCCAGATAGGGAGCCGCCAGCAATCGCGACATCACCGCCACACCCATGCCATCCACCGCAGCGCGCAGCAGCACGCCCGCGCTAACGGACTGCAATACCACGGGCACCTTCACCTCCTGCGCCGCACCAGCGCCGTGCAGGGGCTGCAGCCGCAACCGTCGCGCGGCGCCGCTCTGGGACCGAACCAGCTGGCCTGAATAACGCAGGTATTCGTGGTTCTGCAGATCGCCGGGCTCGGCAGGCACGCCTTTGCGCTGCAGATACCCCGGTGCAGCAATGACTACAGCCTCCCAGTGGGCCATGGGCCGGGCCACGATGTTGCCGTCATAGTCGTCCCCCGCCACCATGAAAGTGACATCAAATTCGTCCACCCGCATCGCAGGGAACGGGTCTACCAGGATATCGAGCATGAGCTTGGGATAAAGCGCATGCCACGACGCCAGCATCGGCGCAAGAAAATGCGTGGCCAGCAGCGGAGCAGCCAGCACACGAATGGTGCCGCGCAAATCGCGGGTGCTGGCTGCCGCGGCCGCCTCGGCGTCTTCGATTTCGTGCAGGATGGCGCGCACCCGCAGCAGATAGGACTCTCCGGCGTCGGTCAGTGCCAGCTTGCGGGTGGTGCGCTGCAACAGGCGCGTGCCCAGGTGCTGTTCCAGGTCGGCCACCAGCCTGGTGACCACGGGCGGCGATAACTCCATCGACCGTGCCGCCGCGGCAAAGCCGCCCTCCTCGACGACGGCCTGGAAAACACGCATGGTCAACAATCTGTCCATTTTGGTAAATAAATGTTTTCCAATGGCTCGATTGTTCCAGTTTCACGAATTATTCATTGCCAGCGCGGCTCTTTTTCCACGGGATTACCCTCGATAAAGTCCGTTCCATCGATGAGCGAAACCCTTGCAAGCACTCACCGACACAGGACAAGACCGGTGCCAAGACACCCGGACAGATCCTGAGGAAATGGCACTGCTCCGACTGTTTGAAGGAATCATCATGACCACCTACCGCACCCTGGCCGTCGCCGCCCTGGCCTTGAGCGCCATTGCCGCCCAGGCGGACTCTCCACTGCCCCGTGATGGCGACGGCTCCAGCCTCCCCCTCACCATGACCGAGACCCCCGGCGCGCTGACCCGCGAAGCCGTGATCGCAGATCTGGTGGCATCCCGCAAGGCGGGCACGGTGCCCCGTGATGGCGAGTGGTACAACGCCCCGGCGCCGCTGGGCGTCACCTCCTCCGGCGCGTGGCTGCCCGGTGGAATGCCCGCGGCACCATCCAGCGCACTGGACCGCGGCGACCAGTGAGACGCTGAAACCGCAACGGGCTGAACGCGCTTCAGGGCGCAGCGCCGTAACTGCGCGCCAGCGATTCGGCCACGCACACCGGCTTGTCGCTGCCCTCGCGTTCCACCGTCACCAGCCAGGTCATCTGCAGCCCCTCGGGCGCCAGGGGTTCGGTGGCTTGCAGCAGCAGCCGCGCGCGCAGGCGGCTGCCCACGGGCACGGGTGCCGTGAAGCGCACCCGGTTCAGTCCGTAGTTCACCCCCATCCGGGCGCCTTCGATGCGCATTCCGCTCTCGAAAAAGCGCGGAATCAGCGACAGCGTGAGAAAGCCATGGGCAATGGGCCCGCCAAATGGCCCGGCCTTGGCGCGCTCGGGGTCCACATGGATCCACTGCTGGTCCCCCGTGGCCTGGGCAAACAGGTTGACCTGTTCCTGCGTGACAGTGATCCAGTCGGTCACGGCGACTTCCTGGCCCACGCAGGCGCTGACTTCAGAGTAGGAGTGAAAGGTTTTCATGCGGGCAATGGTGCGCCGCTGCCCGCACAAGGCCTGTCAGGCGGGTGACAGCAGCGCCGTCCCCTGCTGCCCACCGGTTGCCCACCGGTTGTCAATCAGGCATCCAGCCAGGAACAGATCCCCTGCCACTGCTCCAGATCGCGCGCCACGCGCGCGGGCGCCACGTCGAACAGCGTGAGACCGTGGGCTGCCAGGTGCACATAGTTCTGCGTGTCGCGCAGATAGCCCAGCACCGGGAAACCCAGGCTGTCCACGAAGTGGTGCAGGTGCTCGGCGGCCTTGGTGCGCGCGTCCACCCGCATGCCCACAATGCCCACCTGCACGCCCGCGGCGTGCCGGTGTGCGGCCAGCTGGTCCAGAAAGGCGCGCGTGGCAAAGATGTCGAACACGCTGGGCTGCAGCGGCACGATGATGCGGTCGGCCAGCTTGAGCACATCGTTCAGGCGCCGGCCATGCAGGCCCGCCGGGGTGTCGAGCACCGCATGCGTGCTGCCCTTGGGCGGCTTGGCAATCTCGTCGGCACTGGCTTCCCAGACGCCAATGGGGCGGGCGGCGGGCGGGCGCAGGCCCAGCCACAGGCGCGCGGACTGCTGGCGATCGGTGTCACCCAGGATCACCGGGTGCCCCTGGCGGGCGTAATACCCGGCCACGTTGGTGGACAGCGTGGACTTTCCCACGCCGCCCTTGGGATTGGCAACAACGACCACTGGCATGACACAACCTCCCGGAATCAACCGTCGAACGAAATTTGAATGAAAAATGCCGCTAGAGCTTATGCATCAGGCGCAAGCAGCTATCAAAATCAAAGCAACTGCCACCTCAGGCATGCTGCCCGCCGCGCTTGACAAAGAACAGCCCCGCACCCACCGCCATCAGCAGGCCGCCAAACACGCGGTTTTGCGTGCGCACGGCGCTGGCGCTGCGCATCAGGCGGCGCAATGCGCTGGCCCCGGCAGCGTAGCCGTGCATCACCGTCACGTCCACCGCCACCGTGGTGGCGGCCATCACCACCAGCTGCATCCACAGCGGACGGCCCTCGGTCATGAACTGGGGCAGCACGGCCACCATGAAGATGATGCCCTTGGGGTTGGTGGCGTTGGTCAGAAAACCCGTGAGAAAGCGCTTTTGCCAGGGGCCGGCCGGTGCCGCGTCGTCCCCCTGAATGGGCGAGGTGGCGCCCGCGCGCCATTGGCTCCAGCCCACATAGATGAGATAGCAGGCGCCCAGCACCTTCACCACGCTGAAAGCCACTTCGGAGGCCAGCAACAGCGAGCCCACGCCCGCGCCGGCAATCAGCAAGATCAGCAGCAGCCCCAGCTGCAGCCCGGCGATGGTGGCCCCGGTCTTGCGCACGCCGTATGAAAGTCCGTGGCTCATCGACAGCACCGCCCCCGAACCCGGCGACACCGCGATCAGGCAAGACGCCGCAAAAAAAGCCAGCCAGGTCTGCAAGTCCATGAGAAAAAAAGCCCCACACAAGAAGGGCAATCATCTTAGCAACCGGACGGCCAACCCATTGAATACGAACAATAATGCGTGCCCGCGCTTATGGATAAAGCGCCACAAGCTATCAACGATATAGCAACCGAAAGCAGTGCCAGAATCGGCGCCACGCCCGCCGCTGGCAGGCCGCCTCCCCCGCCTACGCTCACATCCCATGGAACACGCACCCACCTGGCTCACCTACGGCTTTCTGTACCTGGGCGCGGCGGTGCTGGCCGTGCCCATTGCCAAGGCCCTGGGGCTGGGCGCCATCATTGGCTATCTGGCGGCGGGCATTGCCATCGGACCCTGGGGCCTGGCGCTGGTCAGCAATGTGCAGGACATCCTGCACTTTGCCGAGTTCGGCGTGGTGCTGATGCTGTTCCTCGTGGGGCTGGAACTGCAACCCAGCCGCCTGTGGAGCCTGCGTCGGCCCATTTTTGGTCTGGGTTCGGCGCAGGTGCTGGGCTGTGCCGCCGCTTTGTTTGCGCTGGGCTGGCTGGCGGGGCTGCCCTGGCGCATCAGCCTGGTGGGCGCGCTGGGGCTGGCGCTTTCGTCCACGGCCATCGCGCTGCAATCGCTGTCCGAGCGCAATCTGCTGCGCACCAGCAGCGGGCAGGCGGCGTTTTCCATCTTGCTGTTCCAGGACGTGGCAGCCATTCCCATCCTGGCCCTGCTGCCACTGCTGGGCGCCGCTGCCATCGGCCAGGGCGCCGAACTGGGCGCCGGCGAGCTTGCGGTAGAAGCGCTCAAGATCGTCGGCGTGATCGGCGCCATTGTGCTGGGGGGCCGGTTGCTGCTGCGCCCGCTGCTGCGCTGGATCGCCAAAAGCAAAACCCCCGAAATCTTCACCGCCGCCGCCCTGCTGCTGGTGGTGGCCATTGCATACCTGATGGTGCTGGTGGGGCTGTCGATGGCGCTGGGCGCCTTTCTGGCCGGCGTGCTGCTGGCCGACAGCGAATACCGCCGCGAGCTCGAAGCCGACATCGAGCCCTTCAAGGGCCTGCTGCTGGGGCTGTTCTTCATCGCCGTGGGCATGAGCATCGACTTTGGCGTGCTGATGCGCTCGCCCTGGCAGATGGCCGCCCTCGTGCTGGGTTTTCTTGCCGTTAAAGCGGTGGTGATCTATGGGCTGGCGCGGGCGGCCCAGATTCCTTACCAGGAGCGGCCGGTGTTCACGCTGCTGCTGGCCCAGGGTGGTGAGTTTGCGTTTGTGGTGTTCCAGGCGGCCGCGGGCGCCCGCGTGCTGGCATTTGAAACCGCCTCGCTGCTGATTGGCGCAGTGGCGCTGTCCATGCTGCTGAGCCCGCTGCTGCTGGTGCTGCTCGACCGGCTGCTGCTGCGCCGCTTCGCCACCCTCCAGCAGCCGCCCGCCGCGGCCGAGATTTGCGAGCCCCAGGAGGCGCCCGTGCTCATCGCCGGCTTTGGCCGCTATGGCCAGATCGTGGCCCGCGTGATGCTGGCGCAGGGCGTGCCCGCCACGGTGCTTGACCACAGTGTCGAGATTCTGGAAGTGGCGCGCACCTTTGGCTACCGCGTCTTCTATGGCGACGCCACCCGGCTCGACCTGCTGCGCATGGCCGGCGCCGGCCAGGCCCGCGTACTGGTGGTGGCGGTGGACGACCCCGAGCAGTCGCTCAAGATCGTGGCGCTGGCGCGCAAGCATTTCCCCCAGCTGGCCGTGGTGGCCCGCGCACGCGACCTGACGCACTGGAACGCGTTGCGCGACCTGGGCGTGACGAATGTGCAGCGTGAATTGTTCGAGTCGAGCCTGCTGAGCGCCCGCAGCGTGCTTGAACTCATGGGCCTGCCCCCCACCGAGGCGCAGGACATCACGCAGCGCTTTCGCACACACAACATTGCGCTGGCCGACCGCATGTACCCCCACCACAAAGACCGCGCCAGGATGATTGCCGTGGCGCGCGAAGGGCGCAACCAGCTGGCCGAGCAGATGGCCAAGGAACGACAGGAGCGCCAGGCCGGTGCGTCCGCGCCCACCGATGCCCCCGCAACTCAAGGTTTGCCGGACAATCCGGAACAAAAATAGGCTCTGGCGCTTTCACAATCAGCGCATGCAGCTCACTATTCAATAGCGTTTTCCGATCGCAACCGCCGTCCCACAATCCGCCCCATGGACCTGCCCGAAACCCCGTGGATACACACCCTGCGCTTTGTGCTGGAAATCGCAGCCACCGTCGCTTTTGCGCTGTCGGGCATGATCGCCGCCGCACGCCAGCGCATGGATGCCGTGGGCGTGTGCGTGGTGGCCTTTGTGGGCGCCTTTGGCGGTGGCACCTTGCGCGACCTGCTGCTGGACCAGCGGCCCTTCTTCTGGGTGCGCCACACCGGCTATGTGTGGGGCATCCTGGCGCTGTGCGTGGGCACCATGCTGTTCATGCGCCAGCGCCACTTCCAACCCACCGAACGCGCCATGCTGCTGCCAGACACCATCGGCCTGGGCCTGTTTGCGGCGATCGGGGTGGATGCGGCCATGGCCCTGGGGCTGCCCCCGCTCATCGCCGTCATGATGGGCGTGATCACCGGGGTATTTGGCGGGGTGCTGCGCGACGTGCTGTGCAACGAGGTGCCCCAGGCTTTCAGCGACCACCGTCCCTATGCGCTGTGCGCCTTTGCCGGCGGCTGGGTGGACGTGGCCCTGCGCCAGTTCCAGGCGCCCGATTGGGCCCCGCTGCTGGCCTGCGTGCTGGTGACCGGCGGGCTGCGCGTGCTGGCGCTGTGGCGCAACTGGCAGTTGCCAGCCTGGCGGGTGTAAAAGCGCACTGCGTGTGCGGTGCGCCTTGAAACAAAAATAGCTGCTGGCGCACTAGGCATGTGCGCCAGCAGCTATCAATTTAAATACAGCCGGGCTGCGGATCAGTCGAGACTTGCGCCCGACGACTTGACCACCTTGCCCCACTTCGCCGATTCCGACTTGATGAAGGCAGCAAACTGGGCGGGTGTCTCATTGACGGGCTCGCCGCCCTGGTCAGCAATCTTTTTCTTCACTTCGGGATTGGCCAGCACCTTGGCCAGCGCACCGCTGAGCTTGTCCAGCACCGGCTTGGGCGTGGCCGCGGGGGCAAGCAGGCCGAACCACGACATGGCCTCATAACCGGGCACACCGGCTTCGGCGATGGTCGGCACATCGGGCAGCTCGGGCGAGCGCTTGGCGGTGGTGATGGCAATGGCACGCAGCTTGCCCGAACGCACATGCGGAATCACCGAGGGCATGTTGTCGAACATGATGGCGATCTGGTTGCCCAGCAGGTCGGTCACGGCCGGTGCGCTGCCCTTGTAGGGGATGTGCGTGAGTTCGACCTTGGCCATCGAATTGAACAGTTCGCCCGAGAGGTGCGGCGAGGCGCCGTTGCCGGGCGAGCCAAAGTTGATCTTGCCGGGATTGGCCTTGGCATAGGCAATCATCTCGGGCACCGTCTTGAACGGCTGCTGGGGGTTGGCCACCAGCAGGTTGGGTACATTGGCCACGCGCGTCAGCGGTGCGAAGTCCTTGATGGGATCAAAGGGCATTTTCTTGTACAGACTGGCGTTGATGGACTGCGTGCCCACGGTGCCCATGAACAGGGTGTAGCCGTCGGCCGCAGCCTTGGCGGCATATTGCCCGCCAATGTTGCCGCCCGCACCGGCCTTGTTTTCCACCACCACGGGCTGGCCCAGTTCGGTGGAAAGGTATTGGCCCATCAGGCGTGCCAGGATGTCGGTGGTGCCGCCGGCCGAGAACGGCACGACGATGGTGACGGGCTTGGTGGGGTAGGCCTGCGCGAAGGCGGCGCCCGGCAGGACGGCCGTGCCCGCAGCCAGGCTGGCCAGGACGGCCAGGGCCTTGCGGCGGCCGGTCAGAAACGTGCGGTAGTGGGTAGAAGTGGTCATGGTTGTTTCCTCTGTGTAAATCGGGATTAGAGTCCGCGGCGCGGGCATTGGTTGCCCTTGGCGCAGCAGACGGGTTCGGGGCCTTGCAGGCGGGGCCGGGTTGGAAGAGTGTGGGCAGACATGTGCGAAAGCTTCCCAGGTGCTCACACCCCCGCCACACCCACGGTCATGCCGCCGCAGACATACAAGACCTGGCCCGTGACGAAGCCGCTGCGTGCATCCAGCAGGTAGCTGGCGGCATGGGCCACGTCGTCGGGCGTGCCGATGCGCCGGACGGGCACGGCCTCGATGATGGCGCGGGTGCGCGGTGCGTCGGGCGGGTTGGCGCGGTCGAACAATTCGGTGCGGATGGGGCCGGGCCCGATGGCGTTGGCCGTGATGCCGTGCGCGCCCAGCTCCAGCGCCCACACGCGTGTCATGCCGATCAGGCCGGCCTTGGTGGCGGCGTAGGCGGTGCGCAGCTCCTTGCCCAGCGCCGCGCGCGAGGACATGTTGACAATGCGCCCGAAACCCCCGGTCTTCATGCCCGGCAGCAGCGCCTGCATGCACTGGAAGGCACAGCGCAGGTTCAGCGACACCGCCAGGTCGAACTCGGCCAGCGTCTGGTGCTCGGCATCGGCCGGCACCACCACGCCCACGTTATTGACCAGCCGGGTGATGGGGCCACCGGCCAGCGCCTCGTGCAGCGCCCGCGCGGTGTCTGCCGCATCCGACAGGTCGGCGCGGATGCCGCCGTGCACGGAGTCCACCACGCGGTCGATGATGACCGGCAGGTAGCCCTCGGCGCGGCAGCGCTCGGCAATGGCAGCGCCGATGCCGGCGGCGCCGCCCGTGATCAGCACGCGCTCTGGGGTGGGGTGCGGGCGGGTCATGGCTTTTGCGGGTGCGTTGCGTGCATGACGTGGTGCGCCAACGGCTCAGGCACCCGTGGCCAGAAAGGCGGCCAGTGCGTTGTCAAACGCGGCCGGTGCCTCGAGGTTGGACAGGTGCGAGGCCGGTACTTCGGCCAGGCGCGCACCGGCAATGGCCCGCTGCATGGCCTGCGCATCGGCCACGGTGGTGACCGGGTCGCTGGCACCGGCAATCAGCAACGTTGGCACGCGGATGGTGGCAATCGCCTCCCGCAGATCGGCCTGGGCCAGGGCATCGCAGCAGGCGGCATAGCCTTCGGGCGCGATGCCGGCAATCCAGCCTTGCGCCGTGGCCACCCGTGCGGGCTGGGCTGCAATGAAGGACTCGGTGAACCACCGGCCGGGCGACGAAGCGGCCAGCTCGGCCATGGCTGCGGTGCCTTTTTCACGCACCAGCGCAGACCGCGTTTGCCAGCCTTCGGCCGTACCAATCTTGGCGGCGCTGTTGCACACCACCAGATGGCTCAGGCGCTCGCCCGCGTGCACGCCCAGCCACAGGCCGGTGATGCCACCCATGGAGATGCCGCAAAAGCTGGCCTTGGCAATGCCCAGCGCGTCCAGCAGCGCCAGCACATCACCGCCGAGCTGCTCCAGGCTGTAGGGGCCTTGCGACACCACACTGCCGCCATGGCCGCGGGTGTCGTAACGCAGCACGCGGTGGGTCTGTGCGAAGTGCTGCGCCTGCGCGTCCCACATCTCCAGTGTGGTGCCCAGCGAGTTCGAAAACACCAGCACAGGCGCCTGGGCGGGCCCGTCCAGGCGCACGCGAAAACGCCCGCCGGGGGTTTCGATCGTTTGTGTTTGCATGGCTTGCGTTGTCACGGTCAGACGCGTTCGAGGATCACGGCAATGCCCTGGCCCACGCCGATGCACATGGTGCACAGCGCGTATTTGCCGCCGGTAGCGTGCAGGCGGTTCACGGCCGTGGTGGCCAGGCGGGCACCGCTGGCACCCAGCGGGTGACCGAGCGCAATGGCGCCGCCCCAGGCGTTCACGCGGGCGTCGTCGTCTTTCAGGCCCAGGGCGCGCAGCACGGCCAGGCCCTGCGCGGCAAAGGCTTCGTTGAGCTCGATCACGTCCATGTGGTCGATGGTGAGGCCCGTTTGTGCCAGCACCTTCAGCGTGGCGGGCGTGGGGCCAAAGCCCATGATGCGCGGCGCCACACCAGCGGTGGCCATGCCCACCACGCGGGCGCGCGGCGTCAGGCCGTATTGGGCGGCGCTGGCTTCGTTGGCCAGCAGCAGCGCGCAGGCGCCGTCGTTCACGCCCGAAGCGTTGCCGGCGGTCACGGTACCGTCGGGGCGCACCACGCCCTTGAGCTTGGCCAGCGCTTCCAGGCTGGTCTTGCGCGGGTGTTCGTCGGTGTCCACAACGATGGCATCGCCCTTTTTCTGGGGAATCGTCACCGCCACGATTTCACGGGACAGGTGGCCCGCTTCGATGGCTGCCACGGCACGCAGCTGGCTGTTCATGGCCATCAGGTCTTGCGCTTCGCGCTCGATGCCAAAGTCGGTAGCCACGTTTTCGGCCGTTTCGGGCATCGAATCGACGCCGTACTGCGCCTTCATCAGCTTGTTGACAAAGCGCCAGCCAATGGTGGTGTCATACACCGCGTTGTTGCGCGAGAAGGCGCTTTCTGCCTTGGGCATGACAAACGGGGCGCGGCTCATGCTTTCCACGCCGCCGGCAATCATCAGGCCCGCTTCGCCGGCCTTGATGGCGCGCGCGGCCGTTCCCACGGCATCCAGGCCCGAACCGCACAGGCGGTTGATGGTGGCGCCCGGCACTTCGATTGGCAGGCCCGCCAGCAAGCTGGACATGTGGGCCACGTTGCGGTTGTCTTCACCGGCCTGGTTGGCGCAGCCATACAGCACATCGGTCACGGCGGCCCAGTCCACGCCCGGGTTGCGCGCCATCAACGCCTTGAGCGGGATGGCGCCGAGGTCGTCGGTGCGCACGCTGGACAAGGCACCGCCGTAGCGGCCGAAGGGAGTGCGGATGGCGTCACAGATGAAGGCTTGGGTCATGGTGTCTCCGGGGGTCTTGTGGGATGGGAAAAAATCAGGCCTGGATGGGCAGGCCGACAAGGCGTTCGAGTTCGGCGTGTTCCAGCCCTTCGACCTTGTCGATGAGCTGCAGGCCCTGCGGCGTGCAGGCCAGCGTGGCGAGGTCGGAGTAGATGCGCTTGACGCAGCCAATGCCGGTGAGCGGATAGGTGCACTGCGCCACCACCTTGCTGGCACCCTGCTTGGTGAGCAAGTCCATCATGACCCAGGTCTGCTTGGCACCGATGGCCAGGTCCATGGCACCACCCACAGCCGGAATGGCGCCGGGTTCGCCCGTGCTCCAGTTGGCCAGGTCGCCTGTGGCCGACACCTGGAAGGCACCCAGCACACAGATGTCGAGGTGGCCGCCGCGCATCATGGCAAAGCTGTCGGCGTGGTGGAAATACGCACCGCCGGCCAGCAAGGTGACCGGCTGCTTGCCGGCGTTGATGAGGTCGTAGTCTTCGCTGCCCGCGGCCGGCGCCGGGCCCATGCCCAGGATGCCGTTCTCGCTTTGCAGGATGACCTCGCGGCCTGCGGGAATGTGGTTGGCCACCAGGGTGGGCTGGCCGATCCCCAGGTTGACATAGGCACCGTCGTGGATGTCTTGCGCCACGCGCTTGGCCAACTCTTCTTTACTACGTTTTTGATAGCTGCTCACGCTTGCTCCTTTTGCGCCAGAGGCCAATTTCATGCAGACTTCTTGAAACCACCGGCCTGCGTGGCAACCCGGGCGATCTTCACCACGTGGCTCACATAGACACCCGGCGTAACGATGGCTTCGGGGTCGAGTGCGCCCAGTTCCACCACCTCGTGCACGGTGGCAACCGTAGTCTTGGCGGCGGTGGCCATCACCGGGCCAAAGTTGCGCGCCGACATGCGGTAGGTGAGGTTGCCCCAGCGGTCGCCTTTTTCAGCCTTGATCAGGGCCACGTCGCCATAAATCGGGTATTCCAGCACGTAGTGTTTGCCATTGATTTCGCGCGTTTCCTTGCCCTTGGCCAGCTCGGTGCCATAGGCCGTGGGGCAGAAAAAGGCGCCAATACCGGCACCGGCTGCACGGATGCGCTCGGCCAGGTTGCCCTGGGGCACCAGCTCCAGTTCGAGCTTGCCGCTGCGGTACAGCTCGTCAAACACATAGCTGTCGGCCTGGCGCGGAAAGCTGCAGATGACCTTGCGCACCTGCCCGGCCTTGAGCAACGCCGCCACGCCCTGCTCGGCGTTGCCGGCGTTGTTGTTGACGATGGTCAGGTCGCGCGCGCCGTGGGCAATCAGCCCTTCGATCAGCTCGTCAGGAATGCCCGCCGTGCCGAAGCCGCCAATCAGCACGGTGGCGCCATCTTTCACACCCGAAAGTGCCTGCGCCACCGAGTCCGCTATCTTGTTGATCATGGAAAGTCTTCCGGGAAGTATCAATAAAAGCGCCCTCATTTGTTCGTATAATGAACAAATGTTCGTATAAAGAATTATAAACCGGGCACTCCATGAACACCAATACCCCTCCCGCCAGCCCCAGACCAGGCGACAGCTATGTGCAGTCGTTCGCGCGCGGGCTGGAAGTGATCCGCTCGTTCAGCGCCTCCGCGCCACAGCAGACGCTGAGCGAGGTGGCCGCGAAGACGGGGCTGACCCGCGCTGGCGCCCGGCGCATCCTGCTCACGCTGCAGACACTGGGGTATGTGGAAAGTGATGGCAAGCTGTTTCGCCTTACGCCGCGCATCCTCGACCTCGGCTTTGCCTACCTGTCGTCCATGCCCATCTGGGATCTGGCCGAGCCGGTGATGGAGGAACTGGTGGAGCAGGTGCGCGAATCGTGCTCGGCCTCGGTGCTCGATGGCACCGACATCGTCTATGTACTGCGCGTGCCCACGCACAAAATCATGCGCACCAACCTGGGGGTGGGCTCGCGGCTACCGGCCTCGTGCACCTCGTCGGGACGCATGCTGTTGGCCGCCCTGCCCGATGACGAATTGACGCAGCGCCTGCAAGCCTGCCCGCGCGTGCGGCACACCGAGCTGACCATTACCGACGTGCCCACGCTGCTGGAGCGCATCCGCCAGGTACGCGCGCAGGGCTGGAGCCTGGTCAACCAGGAGCTCGAAGAAGGGCTGATCTCCCTGGCCGCACCACTCACCAACCGCGCCGGCCAGACCGTGGCCGCCATGAACATCAGCGGCCAGGCCAACCGCACCAGCGCCGAGGTCATGCAGGCCACCATGCTGCCCGCGCTGCTGCAGGCCGCGCAGACCATTTCACGCATGTTGGGCACCCAGCGCAACTGACGCGTGCGTCAAAGACAAGTGCTTTGAACCGGCGCCTGCCAGCGACAAACACGGCGCGGCTCAGCTCTTGCGAAAGCCCAGCACCAGCACCACGGCACCCAGCGCAATGGCGCCCAGGCTCAGCCACTGGGGCACATTCACCGTCTCCTTGTCCTTCACGGTGAGTTCCAGCGGGCCAATCTTGGCCTGCGTGGTTTCCTTGGTAAAGCTGAAACCGCCGGTAAAAAATCCGGCCAGCCCCAGCACGATAAGGATCACTCCGGTCACACGCAGTGCATTCATGGCAAATCTCCCAAATCCGGGGCTGTTGGACAACGGCGCAGCAGCGACCCCGGTTTCCCCGCCTGTGCCCGGCCACTGTAGGGCCGGGCGCAGATGGTGCGTGTAGGACAACACCACCGCAACGGCGGCCCGCTGCCAGCGCAGCAGCTGCGTGCTACGCTCTCGCTCCATGTTCAACCCGTCCCAAGCCGACGTGCGCCGCTTCCTCTGCGCGGTGCACGCCAAGACCCAAAGCGGCCAACCCATGGAGGCCATCGAAACCCTGGCCAGCCTGTGGATCGCAGAGCACCCCGAATACCACGCCGAGCTGGCCGATGCCGATGCCGCCGTAGCGCGCAACTACGACGAAACGCCAGAGCAAACCAATCCGTTCTTGCACCTGTCGATGCACCTGTCGATCAGCGAGCAGTGCAGCATCGACCAGCCGCGTGGCATCCGCCAGGCGGTGGAGCTGCTCACGGCGCGCCTCGATTCCCTGCACGACGCGCACCACGCCACCATGGATTGCCTGGGCCAGATGCTGTGGGAAAGCCAGCGCGCCGGGCGTCCGCCCGATGGTGACGCCTATATCGCCTGCGTGCAGCGCCGCGCCACGCGGGACTGAAGCAGCCCCCCACACGGCGTTGACAGCCACGGCAGGATTTGCGCTGCAGCTCATGGACGCCGTGGCGCTGGTCCGCAGGTTCATGGGGCCGGCGCCGGCGCCGGCGTCATGCCGACAGGCCGGAAACCGCACAGTTCCGCGCCCCCGCATGCCCTTCCCGCAGCGCGTAGTCGCGGGGGAATACCAGCACATCACAGCGCACGCCACCCACCAGCCGGCCTGCGACGCTGCCCATCAGCCAATCGACGGGAGCCGGGCGGCGCTGGTACCCGACTGCAATGAGATCGGCGCCAGAGGCTTCGTGCTGCACGGCAAGCTGCCGGGCCGGATCTCCGGCGCCCAGCACCGTGGCGACCCGGTTGCGCCGGGTGTCAAAGGCGGTGGCCAGCGGCAGCATCTTGCGGCGTGCGTGCTCCCGCACTTCGGCGCGATAGGTCTGAATGGCTTGCATCGACGCCTCGGCGCTGCGCAGCTTGGCCTCGTCGCGGCGGTCAATGGCGTGGTAAAGCGCTAGCCGCGCCTCGGCTTGCAGCCCCCCGGCATACCGCACCAACGCCGGTGCGGCCTCGGAAAAATCCACGGCAACCAGCAGATGCTGATAGGCCACCTTGGGCGTGTTCTGCACGATCAGCACCGGACAACGACTGCCGCGCAGGACCCGCGCCCATGGCGAGCCCCGCAGCAGGTGCATCCAGCTGAAACTGGCGCGCCGGTCCATCACCAGCAAGTCAGCTCTCGCCGCTGCGGCCAGCGCATCAGCCACCACGTCACCAGTGCCCTGCCCTCCTGCAACGACGGCAATGTCGTGGCGCCGGGCCAGCTGGCGCGCCCGCTGTTCCAGCCGCGCGTGCGGATCGGTGAACTTGGGATCGGGCATGTCGGTGCCGTAGAGGATGCGCAAACGCGCATGGTGGCTGGCCGCAACCATGGCGGCACGGTCCATTGCCTGCTCGGCGGCGGCAGAAAAATCGGTGAGGGCAACAATGGTTTGAAGGTGCATGAAACTTCCCGGTAAGCGTACGAACGGCCGGCGCAGGGCGCCGCGCTGGATGGCGCCATCAATGCGCCCACGTAACGGAAAACCACGGAACGTGAGCGAAGGGAGGCCGGAAGCTCAATAGCGGCAACGCGACATGCTGTCGCGTGCGTTGGTCCGGCAACACTGCCCGGCGGTGGTTCGATGACGCTCTTGGGGGAAGAAGAAACCGCCGGGCCTAGGAATCTGCGGCCGGCGAAGCTGGTTTCAGAACACCCGTCCTTTGCACGATGCGCGCGCGCAGAGCAGCCGTCTTGGACGACTCGGCGGCACGGACACAGGAGGAAAAAACCAGAAAGCGCATAGGGGCATTTTACGAACGCACCCCCAAAAGGGCAACCAAACCCCTGCGCAGCGTGCCAGATATGCCGGCACCTGGGGCTGCCAACGCCATGTCTGCCGGCAGAAACAAAAGAGCCCGCTGGCTGCGGGCTCTTTGCGCATGGCGCGGGTCGGCGGGGCAAGGCCCCAACCCAAAGTCACATAGTCAGCTCAACGGAAGCGCGATTGCGGCACCGTGTGCAGGTCGCCGTCGAGCGAACCGACATAGCTTGCCAGCGCCTTCAACTCCGCATTGGTGAACTGCTTGGCGATGCCACCCATGATGGCGTTGCCGCGGCCCACATTGGTGTTCTTTTCCACTTTGTAGGACTTGAGCGCCACAAATAGGTAGTCGGCATGCTGGCCGGCGATCTTGGGATAGGAAGGGTCGATGGGCTTGGCGAAGTTGTCGCCGTGGCAGGACACGCAGGCGCCTTTCTTCAACAGCTCGGCCACTTGCACGCTGGGTTCGCGGCCCGGCTTGGCAGCCACTTCGACGCCGGTCTTGCCGTGCTGCTCATAGTAGGCCGACACATCGGCAATGTCCTGCTCGGTCAACGAGTCGGCAATGCCGCGCATGGTGGGGTGCTTGCGCTCGCCCTTCTTGTACGCAGTGAGCGCTGCAGCAATGTACTTGCCACTCTGGCCCGAAATCATGGGCACTTTATGCACTTCAGGAAAGCTGGACTGATAACCCGGAATGCCGTGGCAGCCAATGCACATCGCAATTTTCTGCTTGCCAGCTTCGACATCACCCTTGGCTTCCTGCGCATGGGACAACGCCGTCACGGAAGCGACAGCCAAGGCAAATATCGTGGTCAACGTCTTGTTCATTTTGCGCGCACAATCGTGTGAAGGTTCAGCTCAGGGCTCTGATCAGTCGGCGATTATAGCCAGCGCTTTGTCAAGCCCATCCATCAACGATCCGGTGTTTTTGCTCATGAAATTTCAAGGCTCCCAGACTTACGTCGCCACCCAAGACCTGATGCTTGCCGTGAACGCGGCCATCACGCTGCAACGCCCGCTGCTCGTCAAGGGAGAGCCCGGCACCGGCAAGACCATGCTGGCCGAAGAGGTGGCCCAGGCGCTGGACATGCCGCTGTTGCAATGGCACATCAAGTCCACCACCAAGGCGCAGCAAGGCCTGTATGAATATGACGCCGTGAGCCGACTGCGCGACAGCCAGCTCAATGATGAGGGCAGCGCCGAGCGCGTGAAGGACATCCGCAACTACATCGTGCAGGGCGTGCTGTGGCAGGCCTTCACGGCCGACCGCCCCGTGGCGCTGCTGATCGACGAGATCGACAAGGCCGACATCGAGTTTCCGAACGACCTGCTGCGCGAGATCGACCGCATGGAGTTCTACTGCTACGAAACGCGCGAGCTCATCAAGGCCAAGCACCGCCCCCTGGTGTTCATCACCTCGAACAACGAAAAAGAGCTGCCGGACGCGTTTTTGCGCCGCTGCTTCTTTCACTTCATCAAGTTCCCCGAAGCCGACACCATGCGCCAGATCGTGGATGTGCACTTCCCCACGCTCAAGAGCGAACTGCTGGGCGTGGCGATGAAGACGTTCTACGACGTGCGCAACCTGCCCGGACTGAAAAAGAAACCCTCCACCAGTGAACTGCTCGACTGGCTCAAGCTGCTGGTGGCCGAGGACATTCCGCTGTCGGCCCTGCAAAGCGCCGACAACAAGGTGGCCGTGCCGCCGCTGGTGGGCGCGCTGCTCAAGAACGAGCAGGACGTGAGCCTGTTCGAGAAGCTGGTCTTCATGAACCAGAGAAACCGATGAGCGCTGCGGCGCCCTGCAGCGACCCAGCAGGCATCGCCCCGATGGCTGCCGCACTCCGACAGAACAGGCCCACAGCCCGGGCCACCGCAATGGATATTTCGCATGAGTGACAACCAACGACTGCTGATGGAAGGCGTTTCCGACGCCGTGGGCTTTGTGGGCGGCGCGCTGGCCGGCTTCTGGCTGGGCCAGCTGCTGGGTTTCGACATCTTTGCCACCGGCTACGGTACCGCCAGCCTGGTAGGCATCGTGCTGGTGGGCCTGGGCGGCGGTCTGGGCCTGCACGCGGCACGGCGCTGGCGCGCCAGCCGTCGGGCCAAATCGGAACAGTGACCATGAGCCTGGTAGCACCCGTCACCCTGCGCGAGCGCGGCGTGCGCCTGGAGCCGCTGGCGCTGGCCCATGAAGCCGGGCTGCGCGCGGCGGCTGCCGATGGCGAGCTGTGGAAGCTGCGCATCACCTCGGTGCCCGAGCCCGAGGCCACGCGCGCCTACATCGAGAGCGCGCTGGCCATGCGCGAGCAAGGCCACCGCTTTGCCTTTGCCGTGGTGAACGATGCCACGGGCCAGGTGCTGGGCTCCACGAGCTACCACGACATCGTTCCGGCGGTGAAGCGCGTGGAGATTGGCTACACCTGGTATGCGAAAAGCGTGCAGCGCAGCCATGTCAACACCACTGCCAAGCTGCTGATGATGGGCCACGCCTTCGATACGCTGGGCTGCCATGTGGTGGGCTGGCGTACCGACAATTTCAACTTTGCATCGCAACGCGCCATCGAGCGGCTGGGCGCCAGGAAGGACGGCGTGCTGCGCGGCCACGCACTGCGCCGTGACGGCACCATCCGCGACACGGTGATGTACAGCATGCGCTCGGGCGAATGGCCTGAGGCCAAAGCACAGTTGCTATATCTTTTAGAGCAGCATGCGCAAAACCCATAAGCGCTGGAGGCCAAAATCATGCTGATCGATTTTTTCTACACCCTGCGCGCCGCCAAGCTGCCGGTGTCGGTCAAGGAATACCTCACGCTGCTCGAAGCCCTGCAGGCCGGCGTGGTGGGCCCCAAGTCGGTGGACGGCTGGAGCCTGGACGACTTCTACCACCTGGGCCGCACCGTGCTGGTCAAGGACGAGAAGCACTACGACAAGTTCGACCGCGCCTTTGCCGCCTATTTCAAGGGCGTGGAAATGGTGGCCGACTTCACCAAGGAAATCCCCGCCGACTGGCTGCGCAAGATCCTTGAGAACGAGCTCACGCCCGAGCAAAAAGCCGCCATCGAAAAGATGGGCTGGGACGAACTGATGGAGACGCTGAAAAAGCGCCTCGAAGAACAAAAGGAACGCCACGAGGGCGGCAGCAAATGGATCGGCACCGGCGGCACCAGCCCGTTTGGCCACGGCGGCTACAACCCGCAGGGCATTCGCATTGGCGGCGCCGGCAAGAACAAGAGTGCCGTGAAGGTGTGGGAACAGCGCGCCTACAAGGACTACGACGACCAGCAGGAGCTGGGCACGCGCAACATCAAGGTGGCGCTGCGCCGGCTGCGCAAGTTTGCGCGCGAGGGCCATGAGCTGGAGCTTGACCTGCCCGACACCATCCGCAGCACGGCCGCCAACGCGGGCTTCCTCGACATCAAGATGGTGCCCGAGCGGCACAACAACGTGAAGGTGCTGCTGCTGATGGACGTGGGCGGCACGATGGACGAGCACATCCAGCGCGTGGAAGAGCTTTTCAGTGCCGTGAAGACCGAGTTCAAGCACCTGGAGTTCTACTACTTCCACAACTGCGTGTACGACTTCATGTGGAAGAACAACCGCCGCCGCTTTGCCGAAAAGTTTCCCACCTGGGACATCATCCGCAAGTACAACAAGGACTACAAACTGATCTTCGTGGGCGATGCGACCATGAGCCCCTACGAGATTTTGCAGCCTGGCGGCAGCGTGGAGTACAACAACGAAGAGCCGGGCGCCGAGTGGATCCAGCGCCTCACGCACGCGTTCCCGAAGTTTGCGTGGATCAACCCCGAGCCGCAGGGCGTGTGGCAGTACCGCCAGAGCATCAGCATCATCCAGCAGCTCATCGGCAACCGCATGTACCCTTTGTCACTCAAGGGGCTCGAAGAAACCATGCGGCTGCTGTCAAAATAAGCCCATGCCCATCGCCCCCCCAACGCCGGCCCGATGGCCGGCGTTGCTGTTTTTCTGCATGGTGTGCCTGCAAGGCTGCAGCCTGTTGCCCCGGGGCGAACACAGCGCCGCTGCAGACACCGCCTCCACCCCGGTCACTAACAGTTCCACATTGCCCGCGTTCACGCTCGAAGTGCGTGCGCCCGATGGGGTGCGCGAGACACTGGAGCGCCACCTGGAACTGCAGCGTTACAAGGCCTTGCCCGATCTGCAGGACGGCGAGTTGCAGCGCCTGCTGGCCGCCGCCGACGCAAACGCGCGCGAATTGCTGGGCACCCTGGGCTACTTTGCCCCCACCATCACGGTGCTGATGACCGACACCCCGGGCAGCAGCACCGCCTTGCGTGCCGTGGTGGTGGTGGCAGAGCCCGGCCCGCAAACCCGCATTGCCACCACCCGCATCACCGTGGAGGAGCGCACCGGCGACGACACCGACAACCGCGCACGCCGGCAGGAACGGGTGCAACGCAACTGGTCGCTGCAGCCAGGGCAGCCCTTCACCCAGTCGGCCTGGGACAGCGCCAAGACCGACGGCCTGCGCCAGCTGCAGGTGCGGCGCTACCCCACGGCCCGCATTGCGCAAAGCCGGGCCGAGGTCGATGCGGACACCCACGAGGCTGCGCTGAGCGTGCACTACGACACCGGCCCCGCCTACCGCTTCGGCCCCCTGCAGGTGCAAGGCAGCGAGCGCTACGACCCCGAAGGCGCGCGGCGCCTGGCCCGCTTGCCCACCGGAGCCTTTTATGACGAAGCACAATTGCTGGATGCGCAGTTGCGCCTGGCCAGCAGCGGTTATTACGACGCCGTTTTCCTCACGCTCGACACCGAAGGCGCCGACACGCAAACCGCCCCCGTGGTGGCACAGGTGCGCGAGGCGCGGCTGCAAAAGCTGGTGTTTGGCGCCGGCCTGTCCACCGACAGCGGCCCGCGCCTTTCCATGGACCACATCCATAACCAGCTGCCCGGCATTGGCTGGCGCGCGGTCAGCAAGCTGCTGCTGGACCGCGAGACCAAACTGGCAAGCACCGAATGGACCGACCTGCCCGACGAAAACGGCTGGCGCTGGTTTGCATCGGCCCAGGCGCAGCGCGAAACCACCGGCGACTACGAGGTCAACAGCGCGCGCCTGCGCTCCGGCCGCAGCAAAAGCGGCACGCGCATCGACCGCAACTATTTTCTGCAATACGACTACGCCAACAGCCAGGGCCTGAACGCTCCGTCCTCGGCCACGGCGCTGAGCATGAACTACGGCTGGACGGGCCGCTATTTCAACAGCACCGTGGCGCCCACGCGCGGGTACGGGCTGGCGCTGGAGCTGGGAGCGGGCACCACGCTCACCCCCGATCGCGACCCCTTTGTGCGCACGCTGCTGCGCTGGCAAGCGTTCATGCCGGCCGGCCGCGTGCAGGCCGAAACCGGTGGCGCACGCAACGCCCGCATCGCCCTGCGGGCCGAAGCCGGCGCCGTGCTGGCGCGCCAGGCGGCGCAGATCCCGGTGACACAGCTGTTTCTGACCGGCGGCGACACCACCGTGCGCGGCTATGGCTACCGCGCCATCGGCGCGCGCACCGAGAACAACCAGCTTTACGGCGGACGCTACCTGGGCCTGGCCAGTGTGGAGTGGCAGCGCCCCATCGTTTACAACGGCGCCATGACCGACTGGGAGAGCGCCGTGTTTGTCGATGCCGGCGCTGTAGCTGACCGTGTAGGCGACCTGGACCCTCGCGTCGGCGTGGGTGCCGGCGTGCGCTGGCGCAGCCCGGTGGGCCCGCTGCAGGCCGACCTGGCCTATGGCGTGCAGGCGAAACAATTGCGACTGCATTTGCGCCTGGGGTTCAGCTTCTGATGCGCCGCCAGCCACCCGCCCATCGCGCACCCTCGGCAGATTTCTCGGCGGGTGGCGCCACGCCGTCCGCTGCCCCCGTGCGCGGCCTGCGGAGACGCCGCGCGCTGCGCTTCACCGGCTGGCTGCTGGTGGGCCTGTGCGCGCTGGTGCTGGCGGCCGGCGCGCTGGCCTGGTGGTGGTCGGGCCGCGACAACTCTCTGGCCGCGCTGCTGGCACGCGCCGCCCAATACCTGCCCGCAGGCCAGACGCTGGACAGCCGCGAGGTGAGCGGATCGCTGCGCAGCGGTGGCCGCATTGGCTGGCTGCGCTGGAGCAGCCCCACCCTGCGCGTCGAAATCAGCGATGCCCGCGTGGGCTGGCAGCTTGCGCCCTTGCTGCAGCGGCGCCTGGAGCTGGGCGAGGTGCATGCCGCCACCGTCACGATCACCCCGCTGGGCCCGCCCAGCACCGAACCTTTGACCCCGCTCGACACACTGGTGCTGCCGCTGCAGATCGGCCTGCCCTTTCGCATCGACCGCCTGCAATGGGCCGGCACACCAGCCGTTGAAGCACTCGGGCTGGTGGGCGATTACCGCTTTGACGGGCGCCAGCACCATCTGGCGATTGGCAATGTGGCACTGGCCCAGGGCCGGTACACCGCCCGCGCCACCCTGGACGCCCAGGCCCCCATGGCGCTCGAAGCCACGGTGGACGGCAGCGTGCACCAGGCCGTGCCTGGCAGCAGTGCCAGCGTGCGGGTGCAGGCACACGCCACGCTCAAGGGCACGCTGTCCACGGCGGTGGCGCAATTGCAGCTGGATGCCCGCCTGCGCCCTCTTGCGCCGGACGCACCGGACCCACAGGCTGCCGAAGCCGCCACGCCCCCGGCGTCCAGACCACGCGCTGCACCGGGCACCAAGCCCGCGCCTGCCGGGCAGCGCGCCCCATCCACCCCGGTTTCCGCGCCCGAAACCATGCAGGCCGACTTGCAGGCCACGCTGGCCCCCTGGGCACCCCAGCCAATACAGCAGGCCCGCGCCACGCTGCGCGCCGTCAACCTGGCCACGCTGTGGCCCGAGGCCCCCGCCACGCTGCTGCACGGCACGCTGCAAGCGGGCCCTACGGTGGCGCCGGCCGCTTCGGGCTGGGCCGTGCAGGCGCAAATCCAGAATGCGCTGGCCGGCCCGTGGGACCAATCGCGCCTGCCACTCACCGCCCTGGCCGCCAGCGCCACCTGGGATGGCACGCGCTGGAGCATTCCCGCCGCCACGGCCAGCGTGGGCCAGGGCACGGCCACGGTGCAAGGCCACTACACGCCCGCCACGGGCGCCATCGACGGACAGGCCCAATTGCGCAATCTGCCTCCGGATGCCCTGCACTCGGCACTGGCGGCGGCGCCCCTGTCTGGCAGCGTGGTGGCGCAGACCGAGGGTGGCGGCAGCGTGGCGTTCACGGCCGACATTCAGGCCGGCACTGCCTCGCGGTCGCCCGGCGCCCAGGCCAAAACCCCACCCGTCGGCGCGGACCAGGCCCGCACGCAGCCCGCCCCTGCGCTGCGCATCCATGCCCTGCACGCCCAAGGGCAATGGCAGGCGCGCGATGGTGGCGGCACCGTGCAGCTAGACCGCCTGCTGGTCGATGCCATGCAGGCGCGGCTGGAGGCCACCGCGCTGCGGGTAACGCTGGGCGACATCGCGGTGCAAGGCCAACTGCAGCTCATCGTGCCCGGCGCCAGCGCCCAGGCCAAGGGGCGCTGGCGCCCCGCTCCGGCGCCGGAGAGCTGCAGGTGCAGTGGACCGACGCCGACCGCACCCAGCGCTGGCTGACCAGCCTGCCGGGCCTGGCCACGGCCCTGCAAGGCGCCACGCTCAAGGGCCAGGCGCAACTGACCAGCCGATGGACAGGCGGCTGGCAAAGCCTGGCTGAACAACTGCAGGCCGCCCGCGCAGGCACGGCGCCGCCTGCGGAAAAAGCCCCGTTCACGCTGCTGGCCACGCTGACCGCGCCGCAACTCGACCTGACTCTTCCACCGGGCAACGCAGCGACGGCGACCGCTGTGCAGTTGCAATCGCTGCGGGCAGAACTGTCGGGTTCGCTGCGGCAGGCCAGCCTGGCACTGGACGGCCAACTGCGCTCGGGCCAGCTGCGGGCCACGCTGCACACCCGTGTTTCGGGCGGGCTGGCATCGGCCGCGCTGTGGAAGGCGCAGGTGAACGCCTTGCGTGTGCAGGCGCAAGACACCGCCCGCCCCGCCGGCCCCTGGACCCTGGAGCTCGCCGAGCCCCTGGCCCTGACGGCGCAAGCGGGCCCGCCCACCGCCCCGCCCGGCACATCGGGCATGGTGGTGGTGAAGGCTGCGGCCGGTCAGGCCCGCGTTACCGGCCCGCTGCCAGGCACCGTGGCGCTGCAATGGCAACCTGTGCGCTACCAGTCCGGGCCCGGCACGGCATCACGCCTGCAAAGCCAGGGCCGCCTGCAGGGCCTGCCCTTTGCCTGGCTGGATGCGCCGGGGCTGGAGGGCGCGCCCGCGGTGGCCGGCCAACCCGTGCAGCCGCTGCTGGCCCGCCTGGGCCTCGCCGGCGACATGCTGCTGGAAGGCCAGTGGAACGTGGACGCCGGCGCCACCCTGCGCGCCCAGGCCAGCCTGCGGCGCACCGGCGGCGACCTGCGCATCCTCACCGGCGAAGCCGCCCCTGTCACGGTGCTGCAAAGCTCTGGCCAGGGCACCGGCACGGGCAGCCCCACGGCCATCACCGCCCCCGAGCCCGGCACCCGCGCCGGCGTGCGCCAGGCCGAGCTGACGCTGGAGGCAGAAGGCGAAGCCCTGCGCGCACGCCTGCTCTGGGCCAGCGATCGGGCCGGCGAAATCGATGCCAGCGCCAGCACCCGCATCACCCCAGGCAACACGCTGGCGGGTATCGCCTGGGCGCCCGATGCACCGCTGGCCGCCAGCGTGCGCGCGCGCCTTCCCGACGTGGGCGTATGGTCGGCCCTGGCCCCGCCCGGCTGGCGCGTGCGCGGCACGCTCGACGCCAACGCCACCCTGTCAGGCACCCGCAGCGCCCCCCGCTGGGCCGGCACGCTGGGTGCCGATGGCCTGGCCGTGCGCTCCATCGTCGATGGGGTGGACCTGCAAAACGGCCAGCTGCGCGCCACGCTGCGGGGCAACCAGCTAGACATCACCGAGTTCCGCCTCCAAGGCGGGCGCGGCAGCAACGCACGCATTGCGGGCTTCAGCGGCAACCGCACGCCCGCGCCACAATACGGCGGCACCCTCACCGGCTCGGGCCGCCTGGGCTGGGGCGAGCCCGGGGCGGGCCTGTCGGGCATCACCATGGACATCGCCGCCGAGGCCCGCGCGCTGCAGGTGCTGGTGCGCGCCGACCGGCAGGTCAGCGTGTCGGGCCGGGTGCAGGCGCAATTGCAGCAAGGACAGTTCAGCCTGCGCGGCAAGCTCACCACCGACCGGGCCACCATCATCCTGCCCGACGAATCGGCGCCCAGCCTGGGCTCGGACGTGGTGGTGCGCTCAGCCGCCAAAGACCGCGCCGACCAGGCCAAGGCCCAGGTGGCCGCCCGCGCCAACCAGAAAGCGGCGCAGGCTGAAACTGCACTGCCGCCCGCCGTGGCCATCACCCTCAACCTAGGACGCGACTTTGCGCTGCAGGGCCAGGGAATCACCACCCGCCTCATGGGCGAGCTGGACATCCGCAGCAGCACCGTGCCCGGCGCACCGCCGCGCGTGACGGGCGAAGTGCGCACCGACGCAGGCCGCTACCGCGCCTGGGGCCAGGTGCTGGACGTGGAGACGGGCCTGATCCGCTTCAACGGCCCCTACAACAACCCCGCGCTCGACATTCTGGCGCTGCGCCCCAACATCAGCGTGCGCGCAGGCGTGCAGGTCACCGGCTCGGCCCTGGCGCCCCGCGTGCGGCTGTATTCCGACCCCGAACTGCCCGACGCCGAAAAGCTCTCCTGGGTGGTGCTGGGCCGCGATGCGGCCAACGGCGGCGCCGAAGCCGCCGTGTTGCAGCAGGCCGCCCTGACCCTGCTGGGCCGCGGCGGCGCCAGCCCCACCGCCCAGGTGGCCAGCCGCCTGGGACTCGACGAAATCGGTTTCAAGGGCCCCGGCGCCGGCGAAGACGCCACCAGCGCCGCGCTCACCTTCGGCAAACGCCTGTCCAAGGACATGTATGTGACCTACGAACGCAGCCTGTCGGGCACGCTGGGCACGCTCTACATCTTCTACGACCTGTCGCGTCGCCTCACGCTGCGCGGCCAGACGGGCGAGAAGAGCGCCGTGGACATCATCTACACCGTGCGCTACGACTGATCCGGGCGCCGTTTTACAAGCCAAATACGGCCTTGGCGCCCTTGCGGAGAGCGCTAACAGCTATCAATACAGAAGCACCGGAGCGCGTACAATCCGCGCCTGCTTGCTCCTCGTAGTTCAATGGATAGAACGAGTGCCTCCTAAGCGCTAGATACAGGTTCGATTCCTGTCGAGGGGACCAAGTGATCGCATCACCCCGCATCACAACACCTTGAAACCCGCACGCTTTTTGGCCTCGCGGGCATTTTTTTGTATGCCCGGGCCTGCCGCGACCGCGCCCCTGCCTGCGGGCCGCATCGTCAGCGCTCGTCGCTGAAGCCTGTGCTGATATGGCTGCCGTCGCAAAACGGTTTGTTCTTCGACGCACCGCAGCTGCACAGCGCCATGCGGTTGCGCACCTCGTATGCAAAGCCGTCGGCACCGACCAGTTGCACCCCGCCACGCAGCCCTATCGGCCCCGAACAGGCCATGGCCGGGTCTTGGATCAACACGACCGAAGGCGCGTACTGCGGCTCCACCGGCTGGCCGGTCGCGTTGTCCCAGGCCACGAGCCGCCCCGAGGGGCAATCACCGCACTGGCGCACGAAATGCGCGCGCGCTGCGGGCGCTTGCGATTCGCGCACCTGCTGCCATACCTTGCCATGGGGATCGCAAAAACGGGCCGATGCACACAGGGCCTCGACATCGGTCAGCGACATGGCCGGGCCGGGTATGCGCTGGGCCTGTTCCAGATAGGGGCGGCGACTGGCCGTTTCGGTGCCGTCGAAACCCACTTGGGCATGCGTTCCGTCGCAAAACGGCTTGTGCCTGCTGTGGCCGCAGCGGCACAGCGCGTACTGCGCCTGGTCGGGGTAGGACGCCCCCGCGACCCATTCGACCGACTCGCCTTCGCTATTGGTGCCTATGGTCTGCTTGCGCAACGGCAGCTGGCCCGCAACGAGGTAGGGCCCATTTCTGCTGATGCGCACCTGCGCACCCGGGGTGTGTTCGGAATCCATCGGTGGCCTCCTTTGGCATGTGCTCCGGCACAGGATGACGGACCAGCGCCGTGCTGCTACTGTAGCCATTCGTGGCGCCGGGACAAGCCGCGCCCCTGTTGCGGGCCGGGCCGTCGCCGTCCTGGAGGTTTCCATGGCTGATTTATCCCCCACGACCGCCTGGGTGCTTGCCGGCGGTGGCAGCTTCGGCGCGATCCAGGTGGGCATGCTGCACGCGCTCGTCGCGCATGGGCTGCGGCCCGATCTGGTGGTGGGCTCGTCGGTGGGCGCAATCAATGGCGCCTACTTTGCCGGCGCGCCTGATGCGGATGGGCTGCAGCAGCTGGCGGCTATCTGGTGCGGGCTGCGCCGCAGCATGGTGTTTCCGATCGCATGGCGCAATCTGCTGGCGCGCACCAACGGCGGCGGGTTTGCCGTTGATCCGTCCGGGCTGAGCGGCCTGCTCGAACAATGCCTGCCCTATCGGATGCTGGAGCAGGCGCGCCTGCCGGTGCATGTGGTTGCCACCGACCAGCTCGGCGGCGGGACGGTGGCACTTTCGCGCGGCCCGGCCGTGGCGGCCGTGCTGGCCAGCTGCGCGATCCCCGCCGTGTTCCCTCCGGTGCGCATCGACGGGCAGTTCCTGATTGACGGCGCGATTGCCAGCAATACGCCGATCAGCGTGGCCGTCCGTCTGGGCGCGCGGCGCGTGATCGTGCTGCCCACAGGCTTTGCCTGCGCGCTCCAAACGCCGCCGCACAGCGCCATCGCCAATGCCTTGCATGCTGTCACCTTGCTCATCGCGCACCAGCTGGCCGACGAGTTCAAGCATTACCGCACGCAGGCGCAGATCGTCGTCGTGCCGCCGCTGTGCCCGCTGTCGGCCTCACCCTATGACTTTTCCCAGGCCGCTACGTTGATCGAGCGCGCTACCGAGCAGACCCGGCGCTGGCTGGATAGCGGCGGGCTGCAGCGCTCGCAACTGGCGCCAGCGCTGCTGGCGCACGGGCATTGAGCGAGCGTAGGAAATACACGGCATTTCGCCACCAATTGCTCGTCCATCAAGCGCGAGCTGCTCTGTTTTCAGGAGTTTCTACAGCTGAAATCCCACCGCCCGGACCACGCCCTCGGCAATGTCGCGCAGCCACGACGGCTGGCGCGCATGGTGGGGCTGGGCGGCGGCGATCTGGCGGGCGCACCAGCCGGACAGCCATTGCACCTGCTCGCGCTCATAGAAGGCCGTCATGCTTTCGTAGTTGAGGAACAGGCTGCGCGCATCCAGGTTCAGCGAGCCGGTCAGCGCCATGCTGTCGTCGATGACCACCGCCTTGGCATGCACCATGCCGGGCGCCAGCCATACCTGGGCACCTGCGGCGGCCAGCTGGCGCAGGGCGCGTTCGCGGGCCCAGTCGGCCAGGCGGTGGTTGGAACGGGCAGGCACGATGAGGTGGACCTGCACCCCGCGCCGGCAGGCAATGCACCAGGCGTCGAGCAGGGCCTCGTCGGGCACGAAATACGGTGTGATGGCCACGATGCGGCGCTGCGCGTGAAAGGCCGCCGTGAGCAGCAGTGCATAGACCGTGTCGTCGGGCTGGTCGGGCCCGCTGGGCACCCACTGGGCGAGCGCACCGCCGGGCGAGCCAACCAGCGCATGGCGCGGTGGCGGCAGGTGGCGGGTAAAGCGCACGCGGCCCGTGGCGGCGCGCCAGTCGGCCCGGAACTGCGCCTGGGCCAGCGCGGCCAGCGGGCCTTCGACGTCAAAACTCAGGTCCAGCCACGCGGGCATGCCGGGGCGGTCCATGAAGTATTCGCTGGCCAGGTTGCGGCCGCCGCTCCACAGGCGCGCGCCGTCGGCCACGGCCACCTTGCGGTGGTTGCGCAGGTTGGTGCGCCCGCGCATGGGGTTGTGCAGCATCGGCATGAAGCGGCGCACCTGCACGCCCTGGCGCCTCAAGTGGCGCAACACGGCAGCCGGGGTGCGCCAGCTGCCCACGGCATCGAGCAGCAGCCGCGTGGCCACGCCGCGCTGGGCGCACTGCGCCAGGGCCTGGGCCACGCGCTCTCCCACCGCGTCGTGGCCAAACACAAAGGTGCATACATCCAGGCTGTGCTGGGCAGAATCGATGAGTGCCAGCAGGGCCAGCAGGGCCTCGGGGCCGTCTTCGTGGAAGTGGACACGGACATTGCGCACGGCGGGCGGCAGGTCCATGCCCGCCAGCAAGCGCGTGGCCCACGGGGGGCCCTCGCCCACCGCGGCGTTGCGAGAAGCCGGGGCTTCGCCGGGCCGGTGCGACCGGCGCAATGGCCGGGCAAACTTGCGCGAGCCCACCAGCAAAAACAAGGGCAGCGCGACATAGGGAAAGGCCACGATGCCCAGCACCCACGCCAGCGCCGCCGACGGATGGCGCCGCTGATGGTCGATGCGGGTGAACATCACATACACCAGCAGGCCAGCGGCCACCACCATGGCGTGCCCCAGGCCGGACAGCAGCACAAAGCCGGTCATGCGGCACCTTGCGGCGCGGCAATGCATGCGCACGGCAGTTTCATACGGCAATTTGCGACCGGTTTGGCGCAACCGATGGTGCGAACCAACCTGTTCATGGTGTTTCGGGGCGGGTCGTTATCTTGTGCTAGCAGCCGCATGGTGCACAAGCATAGCGACAGCGCATGGCAGGCGCCATGCCCCAGAACCGCGGCGCTTTTCAGGCGCGGCCGCGCAGTGTGCGGCTGAGCAGGATCACCGGCACCAGCCCCACCACCACCAGCGCCAGCGAGGGCAAGGCGGCTTCGCCCAGGCGTTCATCGCGCGCCAGCTGGTAGGCCACCACGGCCAGGGTGTCGCTGTTGAAGGGGCGCAGCACCATGGTGGCGGGCAGCTCTTTCATGACGTCGACAAACACCAGCAGCGCAGCGGCGGCGGTGGAGCGCCTGAGCAGCGGCCAGTGCACGCGCGCCATCAGGCGCGCGCTGCCCGCGCCCAGCATGCGCGCTGTGTCGTCGAGGCTGGCCGGAATCCGCGCATAACCGCTTTGCACCGACTGCAGCGCCACCGCGCAAAAGCGCACCAGATACGCCCACACAATGCCCACCGCCGTGGTGGTGACGAGCGCCGCCACGCCCCACTGCGGAACGCGCGCCTGCAGCCAGCCCACCGGCAGCAGCAGGCCCACTACGATCACGGCGCCCGGCACGGCATAGCCCACGCTGGCCAGCCGCACCACACCGCGCGTCAGCAGATCAGGCTTGCGGCGCACGGCAAAGGCCAGCGCCAGCGCCACGGCCACGGCCAGGCCGGCGGTGATGCCCCCAAGCCACACGCTGTTCCAGGCCCATTCCAGAAAACGATCCCAAGGCAGCACTGACCAGTCGGATGCCAGTGGCCGCAGCATGAACGCGACCGGCGCCACAAAGCCCATGAACACAGGCAGCGTGCACACGCCCCACACCACCGCGCGCGCCAGGCCGCGCAGTGGCACGGGCTGGGCCTCGGTGGCGCCCGCGTGGCCGGTGCCCTTGGCGGTGAAGCGCATGCGCCGCTCGGCCCGGTGCTCAAGCCACAGCAGCACCAGCACCAAGGCCAACAGCATGGTGGACAGCTGCGCGGCGGCAATGCGGTTGTCCATGGACAGCCAGGCCTTGATGATGCCGGTGGTGAAGGTCTGGATGCCGAAATAGCTGGTCACGCCAAAGTCGGCCAGCGTTTCCATCAGCGCCAGCGCCACTCCCGCGGCCACGGCCGGGCGCGCCAGGGGCAGCGCGATGGTCGTGATGCGCCGAGAGAGCGGCGCGCCCAGCAGGCGCGCGGCCTCCATCAGGTGCGCGGCGCGCTCGCCCAGCGCCGTGCGAGCGAGCAGGTAAACATAGGGATACAGCGAAAAGGTGAATACCCAGATCGCGCCCCAGAGGCTGCGCACCTCGGGCAGCAGGCGCCCTTCCAGTCCAAAGGTTTCGCGCAGCGCCACCTGCAACGGGCCGCTGAATTGCAGGAAGTCGGTATAGGCATAGGCCGTGACATAGGCCGGCATGGCCAGCGGCAGCAGCAGCAGCCACTCGAAGGTGCGCCGGCCCGGAAACTCGAACAGCGTGACTGCTGCTGCAGCGGCAGTGCCCACCACGGCGGCGCCCACCGCCACCCACAGGCCCAGCCACAGCGTCGTCCAGGCGTAACCAGGCAGCACAGTGCTGGCCATCTCGCGCAGGATGGCGCCGGTGTCGGCTTGCACCACACCCCAGGGCAGCCACGACGCCAGCAGCGCCAGCACGGGCAAGGCCAGCAAGCCCACCAGCAGGATCAAGGGCAAGGCAGATAAGGATAAGCGGGTGCGTGGCAAGGCGAGGGGCTCGGCAGATGAAGAAATCGCACTACCGACCCATAGGGCGACCAGGAATGCAAATGCGAATTTTAAGCATTCGCCCCGCACCACTAGAATCCAGCCATGTTTCTTGAGGTTTCCCAACTGGAAGTGCGTTACGCAGGCCGTTCCCAGGCGGCCGTCCAGGGCGTCACGCTGGGGCTGCATGCCGGCGATATCGGCGTGCTGATCGGCCCCTCGGGCTGCGGCAAGACCACGCTGCTGCGCGCCGTCGCCGGGCTTGAGCCCGTGTCGGCCGGCGAGATCCGCCTGAAGCGCCAGTTGGTGGGCAGCGCGCACCTGAACGTGCCGCCTGAGGCGCGGCGCATTGGCATGGTGTTTCAGGATTACGCCCTGTTCCCGCACCTGAGCGTGGAGCGCAATGTGGCGTTTGGGATCCACCAGCTGCCGCGGGCCGAGCAGGCCGCGCGCGTGGCCGAGGCCCTGCAACTGGTGGGCCTGGAAGGCAGCGGGGCGCGCTTTCCGCACGAGCTTTCGGCGGGCAGCAGCAGCGCGTGGCACTGGCGCGGGCACTGGCCCCGCGCCCGCAGCTCATGCTGCTGGACGAGCCGTTCTCCAACCTTGACGTCGACCTGCGCGAGCGCCTGGCACACGAGGTGCGCGACATCCTGAAGGCCGCCGGGGCCACGGCGCTGTTTGTCACGCACGACCAGTTCGAGGCCTTTGCGATCGGTGATGTGATTGGCGTGATGCACGAAGGCCATCTGCACCAGTGGGACGATGCCTACACCCTCTACCACCGCCCCGCCACCCGGTTTGTGGCCGACTTCATCGGCCACGGTGTCTTTACCCCCGCCACGCTGGTGCAGCGCGGCAACAACGTGGTGGCGCAGACCCCCCTGGGCGACCTCACCGATCTGAGCGAGTGCCCCCTGCCCGCAAGCTATCCCGGCGGCGAATGCGATGTGCTGCTGCGCGCCGATGACGTGGTGCACGACGACCACGCACCGGTGCAGGCGCAGATTCTGCGCAAGTCGTTTCGCGGCTCGGAGTTTTTATACACGCTGCGCCTGGCCAGCGGCCACACCCTGATGGCCCATGTGCCCAGCCACCACAACCATGCGGTGGGCGAGTGGATTGGCATCCGGGCGCAGGTCGATCATGTGGTCACGTTTGCGCGCGCCTGACGCGGCTATACAAGCCAAAACAGCCGCTAGCGCTTACAAAGCAAGCGCAGTAAGCTATTGAAATAATAGTAAATTCATCCCAACACCACCACGCAACGAGCGTGTGGAGGGTGCATCAGGCTCAGCCCCGGCGCAGGCGGTCCACCGTGTCGTGCAGGTGCTGCGTCCAGGCGCGGCGGTCCCGGCCCTGCGCCTGCTCGGGCACCCCGTAATGCACCACGGCCTCGATGGCGGGCGCGCGCAAGGTGCGCCAGATGGAGCCCACCAGGGTTTCGTCGCCAATGTAGCTGGGCGCAAAACTGGTCTCGCCAGTGACCTTGTCGGCAAAGTGCAGACCCACCGGTTGCACAAAGGCGTCTGCCGTCACCGCCGCCTGCAGCAGGTTGGCATGAAATGGCAGCATGGCCCGCCCATCGCCCGTGGTGCCTTCAGGAAACACCGCCAGCACCTCGCCGCGCTGCAGCGCCTCGTGCATGGAACGCACCATGCGCAGCGCGTCGCGGCGCGAGTTGCGCTCAATATAGAGGGTGCCTGCGGCGGTGGCCAGCGTGCCGATCAGCGGCCAGGCCTGCACATCCGATTTGGAGACAAAACGGCAATGCCGCGCTGCATGCATGACCGGAATATCCAGCCACGAAAGGTGGTTGGCCACCAGCATTACTGGCCCCGTCACGGGCGGGGTGCCGATGATGCGCAGCGAAACGCCCGCACGGGCCAGCAGCTCCATCGACCACGCCTGAACGCGGGCATATTGCTGATCGGGCGACAGCGCAGGAAAGCGCACCGCCACGATCACCAGGCCCTTGAGAATGTGACCCAGCACGCGCACCAGGCGCCAGCAGGCCCGCAGATCATTCATGCTGCATCCCCGCACCACGACCGCGGGGCGGGCCGCACACAACAGTGGTGCACGGGTCAGCCGCGCTCGAAAGCCATTTGGCCGCCGACCAGCGTGGCGCGCACCTGGCCCGGCAGCTCGTAGCCCGAAAACGGCGTGTGTTTGCCCTGGCTGCGCAGCGCGTCATCTTGCACCGTCCAGGCGGCCTGCGGGTCAAGGATGCACAGGTCACCCACGCCGCCCTCGACGATCTGGCCCACGCTGGCCTGCAGTGTGCCCAGCGCGTTGCCCAACACCCGGGCGGGCTCGGACGTGACCACAGCCAGCGCGCGCTGCAGGGGCACGCCGCTGTCCTGCGACCACTTGAGTGCCAGGCTCAGCAGCAGCTCCAGCCCGGTGGCGCCGGGCTCGGCTTCGGCAAACGGCAGGGTCTTGGCGTCTTCATCGACCGGGTTGTGGTCGGACACCAGCGCATCGATGGTGCCGTCGGCCAGCGCGGCGTGGAGCGCGTCGCGGTCGCGCTGCTGGCGCAGCGGAGGCGAGAGGCGGGCGCGGCTGTCAAAAAAGCCGATATCCACGTCGGTGAGGTGCAGCGAGTTGATGCTCACATCGGCCGTGACCTTGAGGCCTTCGGCCTTGGCGCGGCGCAGCAGTTCCACGCCCGCAGCGCTGCTCAGGCGGCACAGGTGCACGCGGGCGCCGGTGGTCTTGAGCAGCTCAAAAATGGTGTGCAGCGCAATGGTTTCGGCCGCCACGGGCACGCCCGACAGGCCCAGGCGCGTGGCCAGCGGGCCGCTGGCCGCCACGCCCTTGCCCAAATGCATCTCCTGCGGGCGCAGCCACACGGTGTAGCCAAAGGTGGCGGCATATTGCAGCGCGCGCTGCAGCACCTGGGTGCTGGCCAGTGGCACCTCCGCCTGGCCAAAGCCCACGCAGCCCGACTCGGTGAGCTCGGCCATCTCGGTCAGCACCTCGCCGGCAAGGCCGCGCGTGAGTGCGCCCAGCGGAAACAGGCGCGACTGGTGCAGCTTCTCGGCGCGGAACTTGAGCATTTCCACCAGGCCCGGCTCGTCAAGCACGGGGTCGGTGTCGGGCGGGCACACGAGGCTGGTCACGCCCCCGGCCACGGCAGCGGCCATTTCGGATTCGAGCATGCCTTCATGCTCGTGTCCGGGCTCGCGCAGACGCGCGGCCAGGTCCACCAGGCCGGGCAGCACGATGCAGCCTGCGGCATTGATTACACGGTTGGGCGCGAACTCGGGGGGCACGCGGTTCACGCCGACGATGCGGCCGGCCGCCAGCGCGATGTCACAGGTCTGATCGAAGCCCGAGGCGGGGTCGATCACGCGGCCGTTCTGAATCAGTATCTTCATGATTTCAAGCCAAATTGGCTGCTAGCGCTTGTTTGATAAGCGCTAGCAGCTATGAAAACAGGAGTATTCATTCCGGGCGTCATGCCTCGTTACCAGCGACGATGGACATGACCGCCATGCGCACGGCGATGCCAAAGGTCACCTGCGGCAGGATCACGCTCTGCTTGCCATCGACCACGGCAGAGTCAATCTCCACGCCCCGGTTGATGGGGCCGGGGTGCATGACGATGGCGTCGGGCTTGGCCAGTTGCAGCTTTTCGGGCGTGAGTCCGAAGCTCTTGAAATACTCCTGACTCGACGGCAGCAGCGCGCCGCTCATGCGCTCGTTCTGCAGGCGCAGCGTGATGACCACATCGGCATCCTTGATGCCCTCTTCGAGCGTGTGGCACACGCGCACGCCCATCTGCGCCATGTCGGACGGCACCAGCGTGCGCGGGCCCACCACGCGCACTTCGGGGCAGCCCAGGGTGGTCAGGCCGTGGATATCGGAGCGCGCCACACGCGAGTGCAGCACATCGCCGACGATGGCCACGGTGAGGTTGGAAAAGTCTTTTTTGTAGTGCCGGATGGTGTACATGTCCAGCAGCCCTTGCGTGGGGTGGGCATGGCGGCCATCGCCGGCATTGATCACATGCACATGGGGCGCCACATGCTGGGCGATCAGGTACGGCGCGCCCGACTCGCTGTGCCGCACCACGAACAGGTCGGCCGCCATGGCCGAGAGGTTGGCGATGGTGTCAAGCAGCGACTCGCCCTTGCTGGCCGAGCTGCGCGCAATGTCGAGGTTCAGCACATCGGCCGACAGGCGCTTGGCCGCGATCTCGAACGTGGTGCGGGTGCGCGTGCTGTTCTCGAAGAACAGGTTGAACACGCTTTTGCCGCGCAGCAGCGGCACCTTCTTGACCTCGCGGTCGTTCACCGAGACGAAGTTGGCGGCGGTGTCGAGGATGTGCGTGACGATGTCGCGCGGCAGGCCCTCGATGGACAGCAGGTGGATCAGTTCACCGTGGTTGTTGAGTTGGGGGTTGCGCTGGTGCAGCACGGTCACACCTCTTTGACTTGGAATTGGAAGCGGCCCTGCGCATCGCGCGCCAGCGCGAGGGACTGCGATGGCGGCAGGGCCACGCGGGCGGCGGCAAAATCGGCCTGCACCGGCAGCTCGCGCCCGCCACGGTCCACCAGCACCGCCAGGCGCACGCTGGCGGGGCGGCCGTAGTCGAACAGCTCGTTGAGCACGGCGCGGATGGTGCGGCCGGTGTAGAGCACGTCGTCGAGCACCAGCACATCGGCGCCGTTGACATCAAACGGCAGCGAGGTCTGCGCGCTGGCCGAGAGGCCGCGCTGGGCAAAGTCGTCGCGGTGCATCACCGACGAGAGCACACCGGCAGGCCCTTCAAGACCCAGGTCCTTTTGCAGGCGATCGGCCAGCCAGGCGCCGCCCGAGGCAATGCCCGCCAGGCGCGTGGTGCCGGTGTGCATGCTGCGCACGCCACGCAGCAGCTCACGGTAGAGGGCCTCGGCATCGAGCACGAGGCTGCCGGCGGGACCGAAGGAAGGGGTGGTCATGGAAGATTCCTCAAAAACTGTTCCAGGATGATGCAGGCTGACGCAGCGTCCGCATCCTTGGCACCACCCGCAATGGCTTCGGTGGTGCTGTAGCGCTCATCCACCTCGAACACCATGAGGCCAAAGCGCCCGCGCAAACGGCGGCCGAACTTGAGCGCGCGCTCGGTGTTCTCGTGGCTCGCACCGTCGGGGTGGTAGGGCACGCCGATCACCAAGGCGTCGGGCTGCCATTCCTTGATGCGCTGCGCCACCTGCACAAAGCGGGCATCACCTTCGGCCTGGATGGTGGCTTGCGGCGTGGCGCTGCGCAGCATGCGATTGCCTGTGGCCACGCCCGTGCGCTTGAGGCCGAAATCAAATGCAAGAAAGGTCTGAAAATGCGCAGGAACGGCGGGCTGAACGGGCAAGCCGGTCATGCGTGCCCCACATCGGGCGAGAGCATCCAGGCCTGCAGCCCCAGGAGGGCCAGCGCCTTGTCGTAGCGCTGCGGCACGGGTGTGTCGAAGATCACCGACAGATCGGCCGCCACGGTGAGCCAGGCGTTTTCGGCCAGCTCCGACTCCAGCTGGCCCTCGCCCCAGGACGAATACCCCAGCGTGATCAGCACCCTGCGCGGGCCGGCGCCGGTAGAAAGGGCTTCGAGCACGTCCTTGGAGGTGGTCATTTCCAGACCGCCGGGGATGGTCATGGTGGAAGCGTAGGCGGACTCATCGGTCTCGGCGCGGTTCATCAGCATGGGCTCGTGCAGCACAAAACCGCGTTCGGTCTGCACCGGGCCACCCTGGAAGACCGGCTCGGCACGCAGGTCCTCGCGCCGCAACGACAAGTCCACCTTGTCAAACAGCCCCTTGAGCGTGATGTCAGAGGGTTTGTTGATGATGAGGCCCAGCGCACCGCGTTCGCTGTGCTCGCACAGGTAAACGACGCTGCGCGCGAAAGACTCATCTTCCAGACCGGGCATGGCGATCAGGAAATGATGCGTCAGGTTGATGGGCGCAGAATCGAAGGACATAGGCCAATTTTAACGGTGAACATGGCGCCCTCCCCCGAGCCTTCCTACTCCACCGGACTTGTCTGGTTCCGACGCGACCTGCGTGCCAACGATCATGCAGCCCTGTACCGGGCGCTCACCCAATGTCGGCAGGTGCATTGCGTCTTTGTTTTTGACCGCGAAATTCTGGACCTTCTGCCCCAGGCCGACCGGCGCGTAGAGTTCATCCGCGAGTCGCTGGTCGAGCTGGATGCCGCGCTGCGTGCACTGGGCCAGCACCCCCACGCCGGGCTCATCGCGCGCCACGCCATTGCCAGCGATGCCGTGCCGGCACTCGCCCAGGCGCTGCAGGCGCAGGCCGTGTATGCCAATCACGACGATGAGCCCCAGGCCCTGCAACGCGACAGCCTGGTGCGCACCCGGCTGGCCGGTGCAGGCATCGCCTTTCACACCTTCAAGGACCACATCCTGCTGGAGCGCAATGAGGTCCTGACGCAGACGGGCACGCCCTACAGCGTGTTCACGCCTTACAAGAATGCGTGGTTGCGCAACATCGACGCGTTCCAAATGCAAAGCTACGCGATCGAGCGCCATGCCCACCGGCTCGCGCCACGCCCGGCCGGGGAGTGTTTGGACATTCCTTCGCTGTCGGCGCTGGGTTTCGAAGCGACGCCACCCGGCCCGCCCCGGCTCCCGACAGGCAGCAGCGGCGCGATGCGCTTGTTTGACGACTTCCTGCACCGCATCGAGCGCTACCACGACACGCGCGATTTCCCCTCGGTCAAAGGTCCCAGCTACCTGAGCGTGCACCTGCGCTTTGGAACCATTTCGCCGCGCCTGCTGGCGCGATCGGCCCATGCGCTGGCGCAGGCGGGTAACCCCGGGCCGCCACCTGGCTGAACGAACTGATCTGGCGCGATTTCTATGCCCAGATCCTGTTTCACCACCCCCATGTGGTGGATCGCAGTTTCAAGCCGCCCTATGACGCGATCCAGTGGGAGACAGGTGCTGCGGCCCAGGCGCTGTTCAGCGCCTGGTGCGAGGGCCGCACCGGTTATCCGCTGGTGGACGCAGCCATGGCCCAGCTCAACCAGACGGGCTACATGCACAACCGCCTGCGCATGGTGGTTGCAAGTTTTCTGGTCAAGGATCTGGGGCTCGACTGGCGCTGGGGCGAGCGATATTTTGCAACCCGGCTCAATGATTTTGACCTGGCGTCCAACAATGGCGGCTGGCAATGGGCCAGCTCCAGCGGATGTGATGCGCAGCCCTATTTCCGCATCTTCAACCCGGTCAGCCAAAGCGAAAAATTCGACAAGGAAGGCCGCTTCATCCGGCGCTACCTCCCGCAACTGGCCAAGTTGCCAAGTGCCGCGCTGCATGCCCCCTGGCGCGCCCGCCCGCTGGAACTGCAGGAGGCCGGGGTGGTGCTGGGCCAGACCTACCCCGAACCCGTGGTGGACCATGAAAGCGCCCGACTGCGCACGCTGCAGCGCTACGCGGTAGTCAAGGCGGGGTGAGCGCTCCGTCGGCCCGTGCCTGCATGGCATGGGCGGTCTTTACGGGTGGGCTGGCGCGTCCTGGTCGCTCTGGTCACTCATCCGCATCCCGTCCACTCCCAGGGGTGCCCCCGAGGCCAAGCGCAGGCGCAGCGAGACATCGGTGCGGTTGTCGGCATTGGCCACGGCTTCGGCCGGCGAAATGATGCCGCGCTCGTACAGTTCAAACAGCGACTGGTCGAACGTGCACATGCCCTGCTCACCACTGCGCGCAATGGCCGTCTTGATCTCGTCGACCTGGCCTTTCTGAATCAGCTCCGACACGTAGGGAGTGAGCAGCATCACTTCCATTGCCGGCACCACCGAACCCTGCACACTCTTGACGAGCCGCTGGGCCACCACCGCCTGCAGGTTCAGCGACAGGTCCATCAGCAGTTGGCGGTGGGCTTGCTCGGGAAAGAAATTCAGGATGCGCTGCACGGCTTGGTTGGCGTTGTTGGCATGCAGGGTGGACACGCACAGATGGCCGGACTCGGCGTAGTGCAAGGCATGCTGCATGGTGGCCCGGTCGCGGATCTCGCCAATCATGATCACGTTCGGCGCCTCGCGCATGGCACGGCGCAAGGCCTCGTCGTAGGACGCGGTATCGAGCCCCACCTCGCGTTGTGTCACCAGCGATTTCTTGTGCGCGTGCAGGTACTCGATGGGGTCTTCCACCGTGAGGATATGACCTGCCGTGTGCTCATTGCGATAGTCGAGCATGGCAGCCAACGTGGTGGTCTTGCCCGACCCCGCCGAGCCCACGGCAAGCACCAGCCCACCTTTCAGGAAGGCGAGTTGCTTGAGCACCGGTGGCAAGCCCAGCTCATCGAGGCTCGGTATCCTCGCCGTGACATGGCGCACAACCACGCCCACGTTACCGCGCTGCAGGTGCACGTTGACCCGAAAGCGGGACAGGTCCTGCGTCTGGAACGAGAAATCGCATTCCATCGAGGCTTCGAACTCGTCGATCTGCGCCTTGCGCATGATCGAGTACACCATCGTCCGAATCTCGTCGGCAGTCACCGGGCCCTTGGTGATGGGCAAAAATGCCCCCTGCCGCTTGAGTGTGGGCGGCGCACCGGCCAGCAGGAACAGGTCGGAAGCGCTTTCACGCACCATCAGCGCCAGGCAGGACAGCAGACGATTGTCAGCCGCAGGTGCTACCGAATCCATGGGCTCTCTTGATCATTCGGGAATCCTCAAGGCGGTACCAGCATGGAAGCTACCCGGAATGACCGGCCCTTCCAGGCCAGTCAACCCAGATCATGCCTCCGCGGTCGCCTCCAGCCGGGCGTAATGCTGGATGAGACTGAGCAGTTCTTCATCCGAGTAGGGTTTGCCAAGATAGTGATTCACGCCCAATTCCATCGCATGCTCGCGGTGCTTTTCTGCAATGCGGGAAGTGATCATGATGATCGGCAGCCCCCGCAGTGCACCGTCGGCGCGGATATTGCGCGCCAAGTCAAAGCCGTCCATGCGCGGCATTTCAATGTCGGACAGCACCACCGTTGGCCGCTCTTCCTGCAAGCGCTCCAGTGCCTGCAGGCCGTCGGCGGCGAGCGCCACGCGGTAGCCTTCGCGCTGCAGCAACCGCTGGGTGACACGGCGCACGGTAATGGAATCATCCACAACCAGCACCAGAGGCACCTGTGTAGGCCCTGCAAGCATCGACGCGGCAGGTTTTCCGATACCTGGACCTTCGGCGTCCAATATGGCGGGCAAATCAGCGCTGGCTGCACGGACCTGATCGCCATACACCGTGGACAGCGCCACCGGGTTGTAAATCAGGACCACTGCACCAGAGGCCAGCACCGACATGCCCGCCAGGCCCGGCAGGCGCGACAACTGGGCTCCGAGGTTCTTCACCACGACTTCCTGGTTGCCCAGCACTTCATCCACATGCATGGCGATGCGCTGCGAAGCACTGCGGAAAATCACCACGGGCCGCGTCTTGCCAGCGGCTTCATTGCTGCGCGCAGAGGCTTGCAGCAATGCGCCCACCCAGAAGAAAGGCAATTGCTCGAAGCCGTCGTCAAAAAAGCCGGTGCGATACGCTTCTTCCAGATCGGCAGCGGAAGTGCGGCGCACAATTTCGACCACATTGGCTGGCACGCCGATCGCCAGATCGCCTGCACGCAGCATCACCACCTGTGTCACGGCCGTCGTCAAAGGCAGCACCATGCGGAAGGCGGCGCCCTTGCCCGGCTCGGTAGAGGTTTCGATCCGCCCGCCCAGTGCATTGATTTCCGAACGCACCACATCCATACCGATGCCGCGACCGGCAAGGCCTGTCACCTCGGATGCAGTGGAGAAGCCCGGCATGAAGATCAGGTTGGCAGCTTCGGCATCGCTGATGTCCATGTCGGCTTGCACGATGCCTTGGGCCAGTGCCTTTTCCCGGATACGCTGCAGATCAAGGCCTGCGCCGTCGTCCCGGAACTCAACCGACACGTCATTGCCTTCATGGCGCAGATCCACGGTGATGGTGCCGGCAGCGGGCTTGCGTGCAGCGACACGGGCCTCGGGGGCCTCAATGCCATGCGCGACGCAATTGCGCAGCAGATGTTCGAAGGCGGGCGTCATGCGGTCCAGTACGCCACGGTCCATTTCAATGGAGCCGCCAGTGATGTCCAGTTTGATCTGCTTGCCGGTTTCCTTGGATGCCTGGCGCACCACAGCGTACAAGCGCTCGGCAATTCCCTCAAACTCCACCATGCGGGTACGCAGCAAATCGCGCTGCAACTCACGCGCCTGGCGGCCCTGGGCAATCAGATCATCTTCCGCACCTTCCATGGCGCGCTGCAGGTTACGCTGCACCGTGGCCACGTCGTTCACAGACTCGGCCATCATGCGGGTCAATTCCTGAACCCGCGTGAAACGGTCGAACTCCAACGGGTCGAAACCCGCGGCGGAGTCTTTCGAAAGAGCCAGGCGCGACTGCATTTGCGACTCGGACTGAACTTCGATGTCTCGCAGCTGCTGGCGCAGGCGATCCAGATTGCCCGACAGATCGGCCAGCGAGCTGCGGAACTGGCCCAGACGCACATCCAGACGGGACCGGCTGATCATCACCTCACCTGCCTGGTTCACCAGACGGTCGAGCAGTTGCGCACGCACACGCACCGACTGGTTCGCAGCCACGCGCACCGGCGCCAGTTGCGAAGGCCCTGGCAGCCGAACCGATGGCGAGCCGGAAGCCACCACCTGCGCCTTGGCTGTCCCCGAGTCCATCGCAACGTCGGTCAGATCGCGCTCCACTGCGGAGGGTGAAACCACGGGGTCCAAAGGCGCTTGTCCACCCACAGCCCGGAGGAATGCGAAGTTTGCCTGCAGGCCGTCAAAACTCGCAAGCAGCGGCTCGATCTGGTCTGCCGTGACGGTGTCCATATCAAGCTGCTCGATGGCAGACTCCAACCGGTGGGACATTTCTCCCAACCGCATGGCACCAGCCAGGCGGGAACTGCCCTTGAGCGTGTGCAAGGCACGCAGCACTTCGTTGCGTGCACCGAGGTTGTCCGGACGGGATGCCCACTGACGCAACGCGCCACCCAGCTGGGGCAGCAATTCTGCGGCTTCCTCTTCAAAGATCGGGAACAGGTCAGGATCGATGACGTCGATAGCGTCAATGTCATCGTCTACATCCGAACCCGAGGAAACGGCATGTGCTATCGCATCGTCGACATGCTGGTCATGGTCGCTTCCTACAACGGACAGCGCCGGGGCCACATACCCTGCAGCAACCTGTTCCACCGCTTTTGCAACCGGCGCCTCTGGCGGCACGGACTGAGCACGGACATCGGTGACGGGAGTGACATCCGAAGGTACTGTGATGTCATCGAATTCATCTTCCGGAGGCGACAGGGTGTTGGCCACCTCGGCTTCAAGGATCTGGCGCAGTTGCTGCAACACTTCCGCGTTAGGTTCTTTGAGGAACCCTGCTGCAAACTGGTGCAAAAGACGACGGATATCATCCGCCGCCGCGATAAACGCTCCGGCCTGCTCTACCGTGCCACCAGACTGCAACTGAACATGCTGCAACGCATGTTCAACCACCCTGGCCAGCTCTGACAGCGCCGTGAAACCCACGGTCGCCGAACTACCCGCCAGCGAATGAGCCAAAGCCACTGCGAGGTCAGGCAAGGGCTCATGCAATTCCAGCGACCACTCCTGCAGGCAGGTAACGAGTCGCCGCGACCACTCGTCGGCCTCGTTGAGGTACACGTTGTAGAGCGGAATACCGATGCGCAAGGTTTCAATCACCTTGACCGCGTCATCGGCCGGCGCCTCTTCCTCAACGGCACCGGCGTCGGCAACAACAGGCTCCAACACGCCCTCTGAAAAATCTATCTGCACACCCGCATTGGCGAGGTCAGGCGCGTGCACAGCCGCATCGAGGGACTCGACTTCAGTATCGGCCAACACAGGGGAATCGCCCGAACCGTCGAGGATCGCGGCACCGTTGACATGTCCATCGGCGGCTGCAGCGTCAATGGCCAAGGCAGACAGGGGCTCGACATCGGGCAACTCCAGGTCCAGTGGCAGGTGCGCACTCGCCACCTCCGCCGTGCCCTGAGTTTCGTTCAGGGCCTCGGAGAACACGGAGAAGTCAATGTCTTCGGTCACCGTCGTCGCAGCCGCATCCACGGCCGGAACCGTCGCGGCAAACTCTGGCTCCATTTCGGTTTCAGCGAAGTCCGCACCCAACGGTTCGAGCAGATCAATAGCGCTTGCGGCGTCTGCTGCTACCAAAGACTCGTCTTGCGGCAACAGCGCGGACTGCAAGACGGCATCGGCCGCATCTGCTGCATGGACCGCAGCCTCTGACTGGACGTTATGCACCGCAGCTTCCGCCGCGGCAGGTTCCGTCGCGGCCTCCCGCACCACGAGCGGAAGGAACGTACCGTCCAGACGCATGGCATCGGCCGATCTGCGAAATGGTTCTGGCCCCCAGGCCGAGGCTGATCCTGCAGCGATGTCATCGGCCCAGCGGCCAAACGCCTGCAGGCAGTCCGACGACAACTCCAGCAAATGGGGCTGCATGGGCTTTTGCTCTGCCAGCCACGCATTGAGCACCTGCTCCATTGACCAGGCTGCCTCGCCAAAATCATTGAGACCCACCATGCGCGAGCTGCCCTTGAGCGTATGAAACGCACGGCGCAGGGTGGTCTGCTCGCTCAGATTGGCAGGTTCGTCAGCCAACACGCCAATGGCGGCCAGACCGGTGCCCACCACCTCGCGCGCCTCTTCGAGGAACACGTCCAGCAACTCATCTTCCATCTCCGGCTGGGATGCGTGAGCGGGAGCGGGAGCAGCTGAAACAGTGGCGGACTGGCCAGGTGCGGCAGAGGACAGATCCTCCGGCATCTGGAGATCAAAGGAGAAATCGGGCGACAAAACTTCCGAGACTGCAGCAGGGCTGGGACTGGGAACGGCATCCAGCCCCTGCACCAACGCCTCAGTCGCCGGCGCTTGCTCCTGCGCGGGGAAACGGGGCACCACATCAGGCAGGGGTGGAGCGACACGCTCGTCCATTTTGACCGGCGCTTCTGTCAGGTCGTCCGTGGCACGCGCACGTGTTTTGCCTACCAGAATGCGCAACTCACCCTGTTCTTCGTCGTAAACAAAGAGCTTGCGCGCCATCGTGCGCTGGTAGCTCAACATGTCAATCAGGAACCCGAGTGCCCCCAGACTACTCCCCAACTTTTCAAAGGCTGGCTGCCGCTCTTCTTCAGGGATTTCATTGATGAGCAACCGATCCACGGTATCGCGCATGCGCACCACAGCCAAGGATGCCTGGTCCAGGCCCAGCACGGACAAGACGCCACGCATCTGTGCCAAGTGGCCCGGCACCGCCGCCAACACCGCCGCATCCTCGGGATTCCGGAAGAACTGGTCCAGCGCTTTCTCCGCTTCACCCAGTGTGGAACGCAACTCGTCGACCACACTGCCCATGGTCTGGTTGTCGCTGACCCGCCGGTACAGCTCTTCCATCCACAGTTCAAGCGGCTCTGATTCTGCGCCCGCGACCACAGCGTCCAGCCGCTGCGCCAGGCGTGCTGCACGTGCTTCCATCTGTCCGTCGGCAGCGTCCAGCTCTTCAAAAGCCGCCTGCAGGTAAAGCACTGAAGTTGCTACCTCCATCGCCAGCGCTGCTGACGGTGGTTCTCCCGACCGGGTAGTGGCCTCAAGGGCTCGCGTCAGACCCGCAGCGAGACTCTCGCTCCCCGGATGCATCTTGCGCAGCGAATCACAAACCAGGCTGAACTGATCGGCCGCCGGCTTGAGCTTGTTGCGATCGCCACCCGCCAGGGCCGACCATGTTTCCGTGGCCGATGCAATGCGCTTGCGTGCCTGTGCCAGCAAGGCGGGATCAAAACGGCCAAAACGCGCGGTTTCATAATCTACCGGCTTGAATCGCTCGAGGCCAAAGGACTTCCTCACCGCCTCAAGAGCCGGTGCATTACCCGCGTCACCGTCTGCGAGCTTCGCCTGCGAGCAGAAAAAAAGCATGTCCTGAACCAGGCGATCCGCAATGATGTTTTCGCCTTTGGCCAGGGTGGCGTACTGCATCAGCACGCGTGACGCGACCCGCTTCACATAGACATCGGGCGCCAGCAGGCCCTTGCCAAGGGCTTCGAAGAAACCGGCACAGATCTTCCAGAATGCCCGCGACTGACGGTCGGACTGTGCTGCAACAAAACCCAGAGAGGTTTCACACATGCTGGCCGCAGCCGACCGATCGCCCGATTTGACAATTTTCAGAACGGCGGAATCCAGACGTGCCCGCGCTTCGGTACCGTATGGCAGCGGAGCCCTCACCACGGAGTCTTCCGGCTCACGGAAACGGCGCTCCGCCGGCCACAGATCTGCAGGGTGCGCGCGCTCGGCTCCTGCCAGGGTCTGGGCGTCACGATACTGAGGAAACAGGGCTACCGCCGAAACGGCCTTGCCGCCCAGCACGTTTTCGAGATATTCGACAAGCGCAAAACTGGCACGCTCGATAACCGCTGCAGCCTCATCCGTGCATTGCTCGGGGCGCTGCACGAACTTCTGCACAGCAGACTCCATGGCACGCAAGACCAGCGCCGGTGAGCCCATGCCCACCATTTCCAATGCTCCGCTTGCCTGATGCAGCTGCTGACGGGCAATACGCAATGCGCCCGCATCCAGCGAAGCCAGATCAGACTCACGCGCCAGTTCGGCGTCACGCACAAAACGGCGCATTGCCTTGACAGCGCTATCCAGCGATTTGCGCAGTTCGTCAAGCACCCATGCCAGAGGACCCAAGTCCTGATCGCCCTGGATTCCATCCGCGGCCGGTGCATTGTTGACATCAATAGATGACATGAATTCGTCCCCGGCTGCAATGAGCCGCTGGTTGATGACTGCTTGCGGGCGGCGTCAGGCGATCTTGAAACGTGCTACCGATTGGCGCAGTTCTTCAGCCATGTGCGAAAGTTCGCGCACCTGTTGCGCCGTTGTGCGCGTGCCTTCACCTGTCTGCTCGGTCACCGCAAAAATGTGCTGGATGTTGTCGGCCACTTCATTGGCAAGCACAGCTTCGCGGGACGTCGACGACGAAATTTGCTCAATCAGCTCAGCCAAGCGGCGTGACACACGGTCAATTTCGGTCAGCGCGGTACCAGCGCTGTCCGACAGACGCGCCCCTTCCACCACACCCTGCGTGGAACGCTCCATAGCAGCCACGGCATCCTGGGTGTCGGTCTGAATCGCTTTCACAAGGGCCGAGATCTGCCGCGTTGCATCAGCTGAGCGCTCAGCCAGCCGCTGCACTTCTTCGGCCACGACCGAGAACCCTCGGCCCGCATCACCCGCAGAGGCAGCCTGAATGGCTGCGTTCAGGGCCAGCACGTTCGTCTGTTCCGTGATGTCAGAAATCAGCTCGGTAATTTCACCGATCTCCTGCGACGATTCGCCAAGACGCTTGATCCGCTTGGACGTGTCCTGGATCTGGTCACGAATCGAGTTCATACCACCGATGGCGTTCTGCACGGCCTGCAAGCCCGAGTCGGCCGCCTGCAGTGACTGGCGGGCCACCGTGGCAGACTCCTGCGCCTGCGTGGACACTTCGTTGATTCGGGTTGCCATGTCCAGAACGGACCGGCCGGTTTCACGAATTTCGCGCAACTGTTCGGTGGATGCCGCCAGCAGTTCGGTGGATGTGCTGTCCACCTGGGCGGTCGTCTGCGCCACCCGGGTTGCAGTGTTCTGAACGCTACCCACCAGTTGGCGCAACTCTTCCACCGTATAGTTCACCGAGTCGGCAATGGCGCCGGTAATGTCTTCCGTCACCGTGGCTTCCTGCGTCAGGTCACCCTCAGCGACCGATTGCAGTTCGTTCATCAAACGCAAAATGGCAGCCTGGTTGGCGTCGTTCACGCGCTTGGCCTCCTGCTCTTGGCGTTTGGCGTCCTTTTGTTGCCCTTCAGCAGCCGCCTGACGACCCCGGCTGTCCAGCAGTTGCACACGAGAAATGCCGATACCGCAGAGCAGCACGAACAAGCCAGCCAACGCCAGGGCAGCAAACTGCCCCGCACCCAGGCCCGTCTGCGAAGAGAGCTTGTCCTGCAAGCCTTCGAGCTGGCGACGCAGCGGCTCGCTGTCGGCAATGATCGCGGACTGGGCTTCACGGGCGGAAACCAGGCCCTGCAAGTTGCCCAGAATGGCGCTGGCCTGTGTGCGTGTCTGTTCGTAGAGCTTGATCAGTGCTTCGAGCTGTTCACGCGTCTGCGCATCCTTGGTTGCGGCCAGCCGCAGCTCGGGGCTGCCGTCCAGCAGCCCTTGGGCAATTTCCTTGAAAGAATTCAAGTCCTTGCCCAGCAGGAACACAGCTTCGGGACTCACGCCTTCCATGGTCTGAAATTCGTTGGCTGATTTGCCGATACGCTGGGTCAACATCACCAGTTGACCTGCAGCCGAAATCTCTGCCGCTGGCGCGTTTTGCTGCAGCTTGAGGGAAGACACGGTTTCTGCGATTTCCAGCAGGTCCGACGACTGGCGGTTGATGGTGCGCAGCGCATCACCCACCTGCAGCAGGATTTTCTGCTGCCCCATCACCATGCCGGCGTTGCGCTCCGCGCGCTCCATCAGAGGGGTCACACCTTGCAGGTCGGACTGGAACTGTTCGCCAAGGCCCTGCACGCCCAGCTCGCTATCACCCGTGTTAAGCGCGCGCACATTGCGGGCCAGCACCCCGGAGCTTTCCACCACGTCGGGGAAGGCCTGCGGACTGCCCACCAGCGCCTGCGAAACAGACTTGGCAAGCCGCTGCGACTGCATCAGCGACTGACCGGTAGCGGCCAGTTGTTGTGCGGAGCGATCCGCCTGCTGGAGCACCCAGCCAGCGATCAGTGCCAGCACCACCACACCAAGGGCCAGCAATGCGAGCAAAGTCCGCTGGTGCCCGGCCGCCGTGTTGCTGCCCAGCAAAGGCAAATAAATGAGATCCTGACCAGCGTCCGCCGACGAAGTATCGGACGATTCGCCACCCGGATCGCCCTGAACACTGTTCATGACATCGGTCTGATAAGACTCGCGCAGTGCGACGGCCTCGATACCCCCCGTCGCCAGGACATTCTGACTATTGTCGACAACGTCGGCACCCAGCCCCGTGCCCGGCTCCTCGGGCTTGCGATTGAACAGTTTTCCAAATTGATTCACAACGGACATGGTGCAGCCTTACAGAAATACTCAAGCACTGATGCTCAGGAAAGCATGATTTTGGGACAGGATCTGGAGATTGATCTCTTGCCAGCGAGCCCCACTCGAATCCACATAGGTAGTGCCAAAGAAGGCAGGCGCATCGTCGGCCGGAGGCTCCGACGAGACGAAGGCATCGGTGCCCCGCAACCCCGCCAGCCGATCCACCAACAGGGCGGCATTGACTTCCAGCGCTGCATTGAAAGCAAGCAGACTGGCATCGGCCAGGGATTGCTCGTTGCGCGTGGCGGTCGATCCCAGCAGACCCGCCAGATCCACCACCCCCACAAGGCCGCCACGCAGATTGGCTACGCCAAGAAACCATTTCTGGGTGTAAGGAACCCGCTGAACCGCCACCCAGGGAAAAATTTCACCCGATTGGCCCAGCGGCAACAGATAAGCCTTCCCGGCAGCTTCGACCGCCAGCCAGGAGGAAACAGACACGCCCTCGCCCTTTGCAGCCTGAAGACGGCTGGCAAGACGGGTCTGGAGCTCTCGCAGTGCTTCGCGATTGGCCATGTGCGCGCAACCGCCTTAGCTCAGCGCGTCAATCTTGGCCTGCAACTCGGCCGGATCCACCGGTTTGGTGATGTAGCCGCGTGCGCCTTGACGCATTCCCCAGACACGGTCTGTTTCCTGGTTCTTGCTGGTGCACATGATGATGGGCACATCGGCATACAGGGGATCGCGCGTAATGGCGCGGGTCAACTGGAATCCGTTTTGCCCCGGCATTACCACATCCATCAATATCAGATCAGGCTTCTCTTCGGCCAGCCGCCGAAAAGCTTCTTCGGCATTTTCAGCGGTACGCACTTGCATGCCCTTTTTCTGCAGCAAGTCGGTCAGAAACATCAACTCGGTCTTCGAGTCGTCAACGACCAGCACTTTCTGTATAGGCATTACATGGCTCCTTGTTGGGAATTGCCAAATTGCTGCACCGCCTGCAACAACTGGTCTTTGGTAAAAGGTTTGGTGAGATATTCCTGACAGCCGACCATGCGGCCGCGCGCTTTGTCAAACACGCCATCCTTGGATGACAGCATCACCACCGGAGTATCGGCAAAACGGGCATTGCGCTTGATGATGGCGCAGGTTTGATACCCGTCAAGCTTGGGCATCAGGATGTCGCAGAAAATAAGTTGCGGTTGGTAGTCATTCACCTTGGCCAAGGCATCAAAACCATCATCTGCCAGCAGGACCTCGTGCCCTCCCTGCTTGAGAAAAATCTCGGCGCTTCGGCGAATGGTATTGCTGTCATCCACCACGAGCACTTTGAAAGTTGCGCCTGTTGTAGTCAATTGTCACTGCTCCCGATGGAGAAAACAAACAACGCAGCAGCACATGGCGCTGAAGCGTCTCAAATCTGAACCAACTCGAAATCTTCTTTGCGTGCCCCACATTCAGGGCAAGTCCAGTTCATGGGAACCTGGTCCCATGGAGTATTGGGTGGAATGCCATGCTCGGGCGAACCTTGCGCCTCGTCATATATCCAACCGCAAATCAGACACATCCAAGTTTTAGAGTCGCTCACAGCTTAATTGGCCTTCACATAGAATGCAACGATTGTATCTAGTCATCACACCGGGCTGCAGCTTTCGTGCCACCCTTACCGCCGAGTCCGGCCCATGACAACACAAATCCCCCCATCCTCTGATATAGCGGACCTTGCCGATGAGGCAGCGGACGAAGCCAGTCCTGCCTGTGTGCTGGTGTTCAACGCCAGCGATCCGAGTGGCGCGGGCGGCCTCACTGCCGACATCAGCACCATCGCGTCGGTCGGCGGGCACCCGATTGCCGTTGTTACCGGCGCTTACGCCCGCGACACGGCCGAGATTTTCGATCACTTCAGCTTTGATGACGAGGCCGTCACCGAGCAGGCGCGCACCATATTGGAAGACCTGCCCGTGCAAGCCATCAAGGTGGGATTTGTAGGCAGCCCCGAAAACATCAGCGCCATTGCCGAGATCACCACCGATTACGACGAAGTGCCCGTTATCGCCTACATGCCCAACCTCTCATGGTGGCAGGATGACCTGATTGACCAGTATCTGGATGCATTCCGAGAGCTGCTGTTGCCGCAAACCTCGGTGTTGGTTGGAAACCACAGTACGCTGTGGCGCTGGCTGCTACCCGAGTGGCGCAGCGACCGCAGCCCCACCGCCCGCGACATCGCCCGGGCCGCCGCAGAAATGGGCGTGCCTTACACCCTGGTCACGGGCATTCCCTTGCCGGAACAGTTTGTCGAGAACGTGCTGGCCTCACCCCAGACCGTGCTGGGCAGTGGCAAGTTCGAACTGTTCGACGCCACGTTTTCCGGCGCGGGCGACACCCTTTCGGCCGCCCTCACGGCCCTGGTGGCCAGCGGCAACGACCTGGGCGAAGCCACCAGCGAGGCGCTGAGCTACCTGGACCGCTGCCTGGACGCCGGGTTTCGCCCCGGGATGGGCCACATCATTCCTGATCGCATGTTCTGGGCCCAGCCCGATGAAGACGATGGCGATGAAGACGACGAACCCCTTGACGAGACACAGGCCATCGAAGGCTTTGTGATGCCCCCCCATGACACCAAGCACTGACCTCAACATCCCCCTGTTCGAACGCGCCAAGGCGCTCATCCCCGGCGGCGTGAACTCGCCCGTGCGGGCCTTCAAGGCCGTCGGCGGCACGCCGCGCTTCGTGAAACGCGCCCAGGGTGCGTATTTCTGGGACGCCAACGACCAGCGCTTCATTGACTACATCGGCTCCTGGGGCCCGATGATCCTGGGCCACGGTCACCCGGCCGTGCTCGACGCCGTGCAAAAGGCCGCCCTGGAGGGCTTCAGCTTTGGCGCCCCCACCGAGCGTGAGATCGAGCTGGCCGAAGAAATCCTGGGCCTGGTGCCCTCCATGGAGATGATCCGGCTGGTCAGCTCGGGCACCGAAGCCGGCATGAGCGCAATCCGTCTGGCCCGTGGCGCCACGGGCCGCAGCAAGCTCATCAAGTTCGAGGGCTGCTACCACGGCCACGCCGATGCACTGCTGGTCAAGGCCGGCTCGGGCCTGGCCACCTTTGGCAACGCCACCAGCGCCGGCGTGCCGCCCGAAGTGGTGCAGCACACCATCGTGCTCGAATACAACAACATCCCCCAGCTCGAAGAAGCCTTCGCGCTGCATGGCAAGGAACTCGCCTGCCTGATGATCGAGCCCATCGCCGGCAACATGAACTTCGTGCGCGCCAGCGTGCCATTCATGCGCCGCTGCCGCGAGCTGTGCACCGAATATGGTGCGCTGCTGGTGCTGGACGAAGTGATGACCGGCTTTCGCGTGGCCCTGGGCAGCGCGCAAAACGTCTACGCGAAAAGCATCCCGGGCTTCAAGCCCGACATCACGGTGCTGGGCAAGGTGATTGGCGGCGGCATGCCGCTGGCGGCCTTTGGTGCTTCGCGCGCCATCATGGAAAACCTCGCGCCGATTGGCGCCGTGTACCAGGCGGGCACGCTGTCGGGCAACCCGGTGGCCACGGCCTGCGGTCTGGCCACGCTGCGCGAAATCAGGAAGCCCGGCTTTTTTGATGCCCTGTCTGCCCGCACCCGTTCGCTGGTCGATGGCCTGGCGGCAGCCGCAGCCGCCGAAGGCCTGCCCTTCAGTGCCGACTGCGAGGGCGGCATGTTCGGCTTTTTCCTGCTGCCCCAGCTGCCGCAGAACTACGCGCAGGTCCTCAAGACCGACAGCGCGCGCTTCAACCAGCTGTTCCACGGCCTGCTGGACCGGGGCGTGTACATCGCGCCCGCACTCTACGAAGCTGGCTTTGTGAGTGCCGCCCACACGGAGCAGGACATTGCCGACACCGTGGCCATTGCGCGCGACGTGTTCAAAACGCTCACAAATTGAGAGCTGCTTGCGCTTATCGAATAAGGGCGGATTCAAGTCCAAGTGCAACAAATATTCATTAATGCACTGAATCAGGCTGTAGGGTCAGCCGGGCCAAATGTTCGGCATAAACCTCAATGGGCTTGCTCCACCCCAGAGTCATCCTGGGGCGCCCATTGAGCTCATCGGCTACGGCATCCAGATACTGCTGGCTATAGCCGCTCAGATCAGTCCCCTTGGGGAAGTACTGCCGCAGCAATCCATTGGTGTTTTCGTTGGAGCCCCGCTGCCAGGGGCTGTAGGGGTCACAGAAGTACACCTTCATGCCCGTGTTCTCGGTGAGCTTGGCATGCTCTGCCATCTCACTGCCACGGTCATAGGTCAGGCTCTGGCGCATCGGGCTGGCAATGCCATTGAGCTTGTCGCTGAAGGCCTGCAGTACATGTGCCGCTGTCGCCGGGTTGGGGTGCGGCAGCTTGACCAGCACCACCAGGCGGGTCGTGCGCTCGAGCAGCGTGCCAATGGCACTGGCATTGCCTTTGCCCTTGATGAGGTCGCCCTCCCAGTGCCCGGGCAACTGACGATCCTCAATCTCGGGTGGGCGCACATGGATGCTCAGCAGGTCGGTGATTTGCCCACGCCGATCCTCGCCTTTGGAGCGCGGCCAGCGCTTGGCGCGGGCCATGCGCAAGCAGGCCACCAGCTCCTTCTTGAGCTCTCCGCGGGGCTGGGCGTAGATGCAGGTGTAGATGCTCTCGTGGGACACTTGTTTGCGCTTGTTGTCAGGGTGCAGTTTCTTCAACTGCCCAGCGATTTGCTGGGGAGACCAGTGCCGGAGCAGATAGTCGCGAACGATCTTGAACAAAGGTCCATCGCGGTGCAGTTTGGGCTGGGGACGGGCAAAGCATCTGCGCCTGTCGCTGCGTTGCTGGGCGAACTTGGAGGTGTAGGCCTTGGCGCCCGCATTGCGTTGGCATTCCCGGCTGATGGTGCTCTTGCAGCGCCCCAAGGCCCGCGCTATGGCACTGAGGCTTTGCTTTTGCTGCAGCCCCAAGGCGATCGCATGGCGTTCGCTCTCGCTCAACTGCTGGTAATTCTTCTTTGTCATCTTGACCTCAATTCTCGGTGTTGCACTTCGGAATTGAGGCCGCCAAGCGCTGCAATTCAAAAACACTCTAACTTTCTGTCTATCAACCCCGTGGCAACGCACACCGTTGCCACGGGGTTTTTGCGTTGTGCATGCGTTCACGCGCCCGTCATAACCGCCTGTCAGTCTTGGCGGTTTTGTACGGAACGCCACAACCATGAAAACTCCCGTCCGCCACACCCCCCACCCCATCCGCGACGCAGCCCCTGCCGATGAAGGCCGCCGCGTCTTCGTACGCCAGCTGGCCCTGGGCGCTACCGCGCTCGGCACCTTGCCGCTGGCCGCCTGCGGCGGCAGCGACGACGTCCCCGAGGTGCGCTTTGCCCACGGCGTGGCCAGCGGCGACCCGCTCGCCGACCGCGTGATGCTCTGGACCCGCGTCACGCCGCCTGCGGGCCACACCGCCGACATTCCGGTGCAGTGGGAGCTGGCGAGCGACGCGGCATTCACCACCGTGGTCGCCAAAGGCCAGACCACCGCCACGGCCGCCAAGGACTTCACCGTCAAGGTGGATGCCACCGGCCTCAAGCCCGCCACGGCCTACCACTACCGCTTTACCGCCTATGCCGCCCGGTCTGCCGCGGCGCGCACCCGCACGCTGGCCACGGGCAGCGTGGCACAGGTCAAGCTGGCCGTGTTCTCGTGCGCCAACTACCCGGCGGGCTACTTCAACGTGTACGCCGAAGCCGCGCGCCGCAACGACCTCGACGCCACCGTGCACCTGGGCGACTACCTGTATGAATATGGCCGCGGCGGCTATGCCTCGGCCAATGCCGAGCAGTTGGGCCGGCTGTCGCAGCCCGCCACCGAAATCCTCACGCTGGCCGACTACCGCGCACGCCACGCCCAGTACAAGACCGACCCCGACCTGCAGGCCCTGCACGCCGCCGCCCCCATGATCGCCGTGTGGGACGACCACGAAATCACCAACGACACCTGGGCCAACGGCGCCGAAAACCACCAGGCCGCCACCGAAGGCAGCTTTGCCGCACGCAAGGCGGCAGCCATGCAGGCCTACCACGAGTGGATGCCCACGCGCAACGCACAGCCCGAGCTGATCTACCGCAGCTTCAACTTCGGCAACCTGGTGGCGTTGCACATGCTGGACACCCGCGTGATCGGGCGCGACGAGCAGGCCGACTACACACGTTTCTTCACCCCCAGCGGTTTTGACGCCACCGGATTCACCGCCGCCGTGGGCGCCCCCACTCGCCAGATCCTGGGCAGCACGCAGACCCAGTGGCTGCAGCAACAGATGGCCGCATCCACCGCCACCTGGCAGGTGCTGGGCCAGCAGGTGCTGATGGGGCGCATGAATATTCCGGCGCCCATCCTGATCGAGACCATCCAGCCGGGCGCTGGCGTGACGGTGTCGCAATACGCCGCCATCGCGGCCAAAGCCCAAACGGCCCCCGCCACGCTGACCGCAGCTGAGAAAGCCATCCTGGCCCAGCCGTCGATTCCCTACAACCTCGACGCCTGGGACGGCTACCAGGCCGCCCGCGAAACCGTGCTGGGCACGGCCCGCAGCCTGGGCAAGAACCTGGTGGTGCTGTCCGGCGACACGCACAACGCCTGGGCCAATGAGCTGGCGGACATGAACGGCAATGCGGTGGGCGTGGAGTTCGCCACCTCATCGGTGTCGTCGCCGGGCTTCGAGGAATACCTGCCCAAGGAAAACCCGGCGCAGCTGGCGGGCGCGCTCCAGCAGCTGATCACCCCGCTCAAATACTGCGACACCTCGCGCCGTGGCTACATGGTGGTCACCGCCACCGCCACCGAATGCCGCGCCGACTGGGTGTATGTCAGCACCATCACCAGCCGCAACTACACCGCCAGCACCGACAAGTCACTCAAGGTGCTGGCAGGCGCCAGCGGGCGCGGGCGCATTGTGGCGGCCTGATCGGCAGCACGCAAAGAAAAAGGCGGCCCAAGCCGCCTTTTGCATTTCAATGACTGGTAGAACTGCCCAAGCCGTTGGCACAGGCGAGGCTCATGCCAGCGCACCCGCGCAAGGGCCGCCCCGCCGCGCTGGGTGCGTCCCCCTCAGGGGGATGGCGCGAAGCGACTCAGGGGGGCTACTTAGTGCCTGAAATGGCGCACGCCGCTGAACACCATGGCCACGCCGCGCTCGTTGGCCGCGTCAATCACTTCCTGGTCGCGCATGGAACCACCGGGCTGGATCACGCAGGTCGCACCTGCATCCACCACCACATCGAGGCCGTCGCGGAAGGGGAAGAACGCATCGCTCGCCACAGCCGTGCCCTGCAGGGTCAGGCCGGCGTGTTGCGCCTTGATGCTGGCGATGCGCGCCGAATCGAGGCGGCTCATCTGGCCGGCGCCCACACCCATGGTCATGCCGCCCTTGCAAAAGACGATGGCGTTGCTCTTGACGTACTTGGCCACCTTCCACGCAAACAGCAGGTCCTGCATTTCTTCCAGCGAGGGCTGCTTGGCGGTGACCACCTTCAGGTCGGTCAGCGCCAGCTCGTGGTTGTCGGCCGTCTGCAGCAGCAGGCCCGAGCCGATGCGCTTGGCGTCCATGGCGTTGCGGCCGCGTTCCCAGTCGGTTTGGCCGCCATGGGCTGCAGACGTGGCGGGTAGGGCGATTTTCATCAGGCGCACATTGGCCTTGGCCTTGAAGATCTCCAGCGCCTCGGCCGTGAAGTCCGGCGCCATCAGCACTTCCACAAACTGCTTGCTGACCTGGGCGGCCGCCGCACCATCGACCACGCGGTTGAACGCGATGATGCCGCCGAAGGCGCTGGTCGGGTCGGTCTGGAAGGCCTTGCTGTAGGCGCTCAGGGCGTCCAGGCCCACGGCCACGCCGCAGGGGTTGGCGTGCTTGACGATCACGCAGGCAGCGGCCTCGAAGCTTTTGACGCATTCCCACGCCGCATCCGCGTCGGCAATGTTGTTGTAGCTGAGCTCCTTGCCCTGCAGTTGCACGCCGGTGACCAGCGAGCCGGGCGCGGGGTGCAGGTCGCGGTACAGCGCGGCCTGCTGGTGGCTGTTTTCGCCGTAGCGCAAGTCCTGCACCTTGGTGAAGATGCCGTTGCTCTGGCCGGGGAACTGGGTGCGGGTGGGCACGTACGTTTCAGACAGTTTTTCTTCTTCAAACGTGACGGACGACAGATAGTCGCTGATGGCACCGTCGTACTGGGCGATGCGGTTGAACGCCGCCACCGACAGGGCAAAACGCAGCTTGTCGCTGAGCTTTCCGCCCGCCTTCAACTCGGCCAGCACGGCGTCGTACTGGTCGGCCGAGGTAATCACGCCAACGTCCTTCCAGTTCTTGGCGGCGCTGCGCACCATGGCGGGGCCGCCGATGTCGATGTTCTCGATGGCATCGGCCAGCGTGCAGCCCGCCTTGGCCACGGTGGCTTCAAACGGGTAGAGGTTGACCACCAGCAGGTCGATGGTGTCGATGCCGTGTTCCTTCAAAGCCGCCATGTGCTCGGGCAACTCGCGGCGGGCCAGCAGGCCGCCGTGCACCTTGGGGTGCAAAGTCTTGACGCGGCCGTCGAGCATCTCGGGGAACTGGGTGACTTCGGCCACTTCGGTCACGGGCAAGCCCTTGTCGGCCAGCAGCTTGGCGGTGCCGCCGGTGGACAGCAGCTTGATGCCCAGCGCGTGCAGGGCCTGGGCAAATTCGACGATGCCGGTCTTGTCGGAGACGGAGAGGAGTGCGTTCATGGCGTGGGTAGGAGAGTTTGAATAAAAACAGGCTCTAGCGCTTATCCATCAAGCGCAGAAAGCTACAAATAAAATAGCAAATGACACAGTCGGGTCAGAGCAGCTTGTGCTCGACCAGCTTCTTGCGCAGCGTGTTGCGGTTCAGGCCCAGCCATTCGGCGGCGCGCGACTGGTTGTTGTCGGCTTGCTGCATCACCACTTCCAGCAGCGGCTTTTCGACCAGGCGGACCACCATGCTGTACATGCTGTCGGGCGTTTCGCCGCCCAGGTCGCGAAAGTAGCCTTGCAGGCTCTCGCGCACGGATTCTTCGATGTTTTTCTTGCTCATGCTGCCATTCCCTCTTGTTCTTCTGGTTCCGCATCCACGTCACTGCGGGCGGGCAGCCGGTCCATCTGTTGCGCCAAGGCATCCAGATAATCGGCCACCGCCTGCCATTGCGTGGTGCAGTCTTCTATCGTATTGATGTGTTGCCGCAAGGCCTCGCCCCCCGGCAAGGCCCGCAGGTACCAGGCAATGTGCTTGCGCGCGCTGCGCACCCCGGTCAGTTCGCCGTACAGGCTGTAGTGGTCGTGCAGGTGATCCAGCAGCAAGCGCCGCAGCTCGGCCACCAGCGGCGGCGCCAGGTGTTCGCCCGTGGCCAGAAAGTGGTCAATCTCGCGAAAGATCCAGGGCCGGCCCTGGGCGGCGCGGCCAATCATGATGGCGTCGGCCCCGGTGGCGGCCAGCACGTCGCGCGCCTTCTCGGGCGAGGTGATGTCGCCATTGGCCACCACGGGCACATTCACCGCGGCCTTCACGGCGGCGATGGTGTCGTATTCGGCCTGGCCCTTGTAGCCCTGCTCGCGCGTGCGGCCGTGCACCGTGAGCATCTGGATGCCCACATTTTCAAACTGCCGCGCCAACGCGACGGCGTTCTTGTGCTGCTGGCACCAGCCGGTGCGCATCTTGAGCGTGACGGGCACGTTGCGCGGCGCGCAGGCCTGCACCACGGCGGCGGCAATCTCCACGGCCAGCGCCTCGTCCTGCATCAGCGCCGAACCCGCCCATTTGTTGCACACCTTCTTGGCCGGGCAGCCCATGTTGATGTCGATGATCTGCGCGCCCCGGTCCACGTTGTAGAGCGCTGCTTCGGCCATCATCTGCGCTTCGGTGCCGGCAATCTGCACGGCAATCGGCCCGGGCTCGCCCTCGTGGTTGGCGCGGCGCGAGGTCTTGAGACTGTTCCACAGGTCCTTGCGCGAGGTGACCATCTCGCTCACCGCATAGCCCGCGCCCAGCGCCTTGCACAGCTGGCGAAACGGCCGGTCCGTGACGCCCGCCATGGGGGCGACGAACAGGCGGTTCGCCAAAGGGATGTGGCCGATCTGCATGGGGGGAAAGGAATGGGCGTGCAGCGAATGCTGAAAAAGGAGGCAGCATTGTAACTGCTTAATTTTTCAGCAAATGGAATGCACGGTCACGCCAGATAGCGGAAATCAATGCCTGGATAGCCCTCCATCCACGCATGTCTTCTGACGCCAGCGGGCTCAGCGCGCAGCCAGGTCCACTTCGGCCAGCGCCGGTTGCGGTGCCGCCTTCTGGGCAAAACGCCACCAGGCATCTGGCAGGTTGTCGAACTGGTGGCGGGCCATGAGCGCACGCAACCACTGGCGGTTGTGTTGCACATCGGGCGAAAGATCCGTGTTGTGGCTGGCGGCATTGGCACTTGCCACCCCGGCGGGCGTGCCCATGTCCACCGCCTCGCCATCGGCCAGGGGGCCGCGCAGCACCTTGCTGGCACGCAAACCGTCCACCACTTGCACCTGAACGGCCAGGACACCCTGGGAGACCTGGCACGACGTCTTCAGCGCCAGCCCCTGGGCCCGCAACTCGCTGCGCACGCTCGCCACCGCAGCGCGCAGACGCTCGCCACCGGCGCAGCCATCCACCGCGGCATCCCAGGCCATGGGCGCCGGGGGCAGCGTTGGTGCGGGCACCGCGGCCTGGGGGCTGTGCACACAGGCTGCCAGCCCGATGCCGGCGGCGAGGGAGAGCCAATACCCACTGTAGGGAAATGACGGTTTTTGGGGGGTGTTGTGCATCGCAAGCCTTCCGATTTCTGCCAAGGGTTGGAGTAACCTGACGATACAAACCCTGGCGCACCCGGGCCGTGGCCGAACGGCGCAGCGCCGTGTAGGACGGCATCCTCAGGGCCGGCAGCACCTGCGCTGCCGACCTACACTTGCAGCCATATGGAAATCTGGATGCACCAGTTGCTTGAATGGCTGGCCTTGCCGCAATTCGGCCTGGGCACGGTCTTTGTCGTGTCATTCATCTCGGCCACGCTGCTGCCCATGGGCTCGGAGCCGGCGGTGTTCGGTCTCATCAAGCTCAACCCCGACCTGTACTGGCCTGCTATTGCCGTGGCCACGCTGGGCAACACCCTGGGCGGCGGCGTGAGCTGGTGGATGGGGCTGGGCGCGCACCGCGCCTGGGATGCGGCCCGGCGCCACCGGCGTGCCGGCCACCCCCCCGACGCCGATGCCAAACCGGCGCGCGAGCTCAGCCGCACCGAGCGCCGCGCTCGCATCTGGCTGCGCAAATGGGGGGCCAAGACCTGTTTGCTGAGCTGGCTGCCCGTGGTGGGCGACCCGCTGTGCGCCGTGGCGGGGTGGCTCAAGCTGCCGTTCTGGCCTTGCCTGGCCTACATGGCGGTGGGCAAGTTCTTTCGCTACCTGCTCATGACCAGCGTGCTGCTGTATTTCATGCCGGGCCAACTGGCGATGTAACCGGTGCCCCCGCATCGCCTGGCGGCAGCAACACACTCCAGTCCACCGGCCGGGTGGTGTCCACATGCACCGTCAGCGCCTCTTCGGCAGGCGAGAGCGGCTGGGCAGCCGCCCATTGCGCTTCCAGCACCTGCACCGAGGCCTCTGACGCATCGCCACCTGCCCGTTGGCGGCTGCGCACCCGCTCGCGCAGCACCGCCAAGGGCGCCTCGAACGACAAAATGCGGCACCGCACCTGCGCTTGCGCCGCCAGTGCCATGAAGCGCTGGCGCATGGCGGGGTTCAGGAACGTGGCATCCACCAGCACAGTGTGGCCCGCACCCAGCGCCCAGCGGGCTGCCTGCGCCAGGGCCTCGTGGGTGCGCTGCGAGGCCTCGGCCGTATAGATGCCGCCCGGCACAGCCGCGCTCGACGCCTGCGGCGCCAGCCCGAACAGCCGCTTGCGCTCCACATCGGCGCGCACGCGCACCACGCCGCGCTCGGCAACCAGCGTCTGCGACTGCGTGCTCTTGCCCGCACCCGAAAACCCGTGGGCGAGCCACAGTTCGACCGTGCGGGGCTGGATGAAGCGCAGTGCCAGGGCCAGATAGCGCTGCAGCTCCCGCAGGCTGGCCGCGTGCTCCGGGCCCGCCACCTGCGCGAGACGCATGCCCGCCACGCGGGCGCGCACCAGGGCGCGGTACACGCGGTAGTACTGCAGCACCTGCAGGCCGGCGTAGTCGCCCGTGTGCTCCAGCCAGGCATTGAGAAAGCGCCAGGCCAGGTCTGCGCGGCCGCGCGCCTCCAGGTCCATGGCCAGAAAGGCGATGTCGGCCACGCAGTCGATCCAGCGCAGCGCCGGGTTGAACTCGATCGCATCGAACAGCTGTGGCTGCCCGTCGATCAGCACCAGATTGGCCAGGTGCAGGTCGCCATGGCATTCGCGCACCCGCCCGGACTGCAGGCGCTGCTGAAACACCGGCCCCAGCGCAGCGCCCTGCGCGGCACACCACTGCGCCACCTGGCGCAGCGCGGGGCCCATCTCGGGCAGGGCCTGCGCCACCAGCGGCTGCAGCGCCGCCAGGCAATCCTGCACCGGCGCCAGCACCGCCGGGGCCGTGCCCCAGCCTTGCTCGGGCGTGGCCACCGCGGCCCCGGCATGGAACTGCGCCACATGCTGCGCCAGGGCGTCGATATGGCTGGGCAGCAGGCTCTGCTGCTCCAGCAGGTGGCTGAGCAGCGCCTCCTGCGCAAAGCGGCGCATGCGCACGGCGGGCTCCGCGTCCGCCGGTGCCACGTCGGCGCTCTGCAACCGCATGCGGCCCGGCTGGCTGCTCAGCGCCACCAGACCCAGGTACAGCGCCGGCGCAGTGCGGCGGTTGATGCGCAGCTCTTCCTCGCAGGCGGCGCGCCGCAGCGCGGGGGTGCTGAAATCCAGAAAATCCAGTTTCAGGGGTTTCTTGAATTTGTAGACAAAATCACCCGCCAGCAACAGCCAGGAGATATGGGTTTCGATCCACTCCACGGTGCCGGTGGGGTGGCCAAAAGCCTCGGGGCTGCGCTGCAACTGGCGCAGGCGCTGCTCGGCGGCGCAATAGGCTTCGGCAAGAGATTCAGGATGCATGGGCCAAGGCTCCGTCAGGGGGTGCGCACCGTGACGCGGGCGCCATCAACCAGCGCTGCGGGCGGGTACACCACCACCTGCGCGCCCGCTTGCAGCCCCTCTTTCACCCAGGCGTGCGTGCTGCCACGCGCCTCCAGCACCACCGGCGTGCGCCGTGCCCGGCCCCCATCGACCACAAACACCGCCATGCGCGGCGCGGCGGCCTCCGCCATGGGGGCCGATGCGGCAGCGTCGCTGCCGGGCAGCGGGAACAGCGCGCTCACGGGTACCAGGGTGGCGTCCGGCGCCTCGCGGGTAAGCACGCGCGCCACCACCCGATAGCCGTCACCCAGCGCCGCCCACTGCGCCGGCGGGCTGGTCAGGTCAATCAACACATTCACGCGCTGCTCTTCCACCCCCAACGCCGACACCTTGGTGAACGCCGCCGGCTCCACGCTGCGCACGCGCCCCTGCAACACGCCCGGCCCGCCCCAGCGCTCGATGCGCACGGGGCTGCCCGGGCGCACCTGCAAGGCGTCGGTGGACAGCAGCGGGGCCACCACTTCGAGCTGCGCGGTGTCACCCACCTCGACCAGCACGGTGCCCAGCGCAACCACGCCCTCGCTGACCTGCGCCACGCGCAGCACGCGGCCAGCCACGGGGGCCAGCACCTCGAAAGCCTTGTCAGCTGGTGCGCTGCCGGGGCGCTGCACCACGTCCAGCGCCGCGCGGGCCTGGGCCAGATCGGCGCGGGCCACCTGCTGGTCTTGCAGCGCGGCGTCGGTGTCCTTTTCGGCTGCCTGCAGCGCCAGGCGCTCGGTATCGAGCCGCGTGGGGGCCACAAAGCCCTGCTGCGCCAGCTGTTCGCTGCGGCGCAGGTCGTTGCGGGCCTGATCCTGTGCCACCCTGCTGCGCTCAATGCGCACAGCGGCGCGCTGCAGATTGGCCTGGGCGGCGGTGACGCGGGCCTGCTGCTCGCGCAGGCTGCGCTCGTCCAGCAAGGCGGGCATGGCGGGGGTGATGCGCGCCACCACGTCGCCCGCCAGCACCGCGTCGCCCTCGCGCAGTGCGATGCGTGCCAGACGCCCGGCCAGCGGGGCCGAGACGCTGTAGCGGTCGCGCAGGCGGGTTTTCGCGTCTTCGTCGATGCCGGCCTCGAAGCGGCCCCGCACCACGGCAGCGGCCTCGACCTGCAGCGGCCGGGGCGCAAACGCCCACGCCAGCAGTGCGCCCAGCACCACCAGCGCGCCCACGCCCAGCATCACCGTCTTCTTTTGCATTGCCATATCCCCGTTGCTTGCATTGTCTGCATTGTTGGCCGCTGCTTATTCGCGCGTCTTGAGTGCAGCCACCATGTCCAGCCGATCGATCTGCCTGCGCACCACCAGGGCGCTGGCTACGCCCGCCACCACCACGCACAGGCCCGCCCAGGCATAGGTGCGTGCACTGATGACGACCGGAAACAGAAACTGGTCGTTCTTGAGCAGTTCCACCAGCAGGTGCACCAGCCCCCAGCCCATGGCCATGCCCAGCGGCAGCGCCAGCGCGATGCCAATCGCCAGCTCGCCCAGCAGCAACGCCGACACCTCGCCGCGCGTGAAACCCAGCACGCGCAGGCTGGCCAGCTCCCAGGTGCGCTCGGCCAGCGCAATGCGGGCGTTGTTGTAAACCACCCCCACCGCGATCACGGCCGCGAACAGCGTGAGGATGGTGCTCATGATGCGCACGTTGCGCGCGCTCACGTCCTGCATGTTGCGCAACAGCGTGGCCTTGCTGAAGGCGCCCGCCACGCGCGGCAGGGCCTTGGTGGCTTCGAGAAAACGCGCCTCCGAGCCCGGCTCCAGCGCCACATCGAACTGCGAGGCCACATCGCCCTCCTGCAGCCAGCGGTTGAGCACATCGCGCTGCACATAGGCGTTCAGCCCCATCATCTCGCGCACGGTGGCCTGCACCGGTACATACAGCGTGCGCTGGCGGCCCTCCAGCACCTCCACGCGCACCATGTCGCCCACGCGCACCCCGAGCTTGTCGGCCAGGCGGTCTGTGAGCAGCAGGCCGGCATCGGGCACGGCGCTCTGGCGGCCCTCCACGTCGATGACGCGCAACAGTTGCGCCCCCGGCGCCACGCCTTGCAGCCCCACCCGTTCGCTGCGGTGGCCATAGGCCATGCGCACCGCCACACTGCGCGTGGGCTCCACGCTTGTCACGCCGGGCAGACGCGCCAGCTGCAGGCGCGCCAGAGCGTCCACCGGCTCGGTCATCCACACATTGACATCGCTGCGCATCGCCAGGTGAAAGGTGGTGTCCACGATGTGGTCGATGGCGTCGCGAAAGAAATTGCCCATGACCACGATGGCCACCGCCGCCGCCGTGCCACCGATGGTGAGCGTGGTGCGCAGCGGCTTGCGTTCCATGTTGCGCAGGATCATGCGCAGTCCGGCCGGAATGCGGCGCACCCCCAGGCGCTCCAGCACGGTGCGGCGGTACTGGCCCGGTGCCGGCGGGCGCATGGCCTCGGCCGGGGCCAGCCGCACGGTGGCTCCGATGGCGCTGAGCGTGCCCAGCAGGGCCGTGGTGCCCGTCACCCCCGCGCCCACCAGAACCAGCCAGGGCGCAATGCGGTGTTCGAACACCGGGAAGAAAAAGAACTCGGCGTACAACCCGGTCAGCATGGTGCCCAACCAGTGGCCCAGCGCCACGCCCAGTGCCAGCCCCACCACCACGATCACGGCCACCAGCTTGAGGTAATGCCCGGCAATGGCCGCATTGGCATAGCCCAGCGCCTTGAGCGCAGCGATCTGCTCGCGTTGCGTGGCCACCAGGCGCGAGAGCACCACATGCAGCAAGAAGGCCGCCACGGCCAGAAAGATGGCGGGCAGCAAGGTGCCCATCACGCGCTGCTCCTTGATCTCGTTGTCGAGCATGGCGTGCGATGCCTGGTCCTCGCGGCCACGGGCGTCGCGGCCGCCGTAGGGCGCCAGCAGGCGCGACAGGCCATCGAGCATGGCGGGCTCTGACGCCTGCGGCGCCAGCTTCACGGCTACGCGGTTGAATGCGCCCTGCATGTCGTAGGCCGCTGCCAGCGCCTCCCGATCCACCCAGAACACACCGAAACCGCGCAGGTCGGGCATGCCCGCCAGGCCCGCAAAGATGTACTCGGGCGACAGCGCCGTGCCCACGATGCGCAGGGTGCGGCGCTTGCCGTTGACCAGCGCAATCAGCTCGTCGCCCGGGTGCAGACCGCGCACGCGGGCAAAGCCTTCGGACACCAGCGCATCAATGGCACTGTCGCTGCGGCCCTGCCCGGCGCCCGGCGGGGCCAGCGCCCGACCGCTGCGCACTGTGACCTGGTTCATGCGCGGCGGCTGGCGCAGGTCCACGCCAATCAGCTGACCAATGATGGGATCGACCACCCCGGAGATCTCCACGCGCACCACCTGTTCCACCGTCACCTGCACATCGGCCACACCGGGCACGCTGCGCAGAACCTCGGCCAGCGCCAGCGGCGCGCGCTTGACGGCGGCAAACGCATCGGCAAAGTGCCCCTGGGCATAAAACTGGTCGCGCGCCAGCGCCAGCGAATCCACCGCCGACAAGGTGGTGATGAACCCGCCCAGGCCGCTGGCCACCACCAGCGCGATGGTGAGGGCCTGGCTCCACATGCGGCGCAGGTCGCGCAGCAGTTTGCGATCGAGGGCTTTCATATTTTTTGCCGCCGGGCCGCCCCAAGGCAAAAAGCGGCCCCCTTGGGGGGCAGCGGACCACGCGCAGCGGGGAAGCGTGGGGGCGTTGTTTTCCTCACCACGACAGCTCCGATGGTGAGAGCCGGTGCGCGTTGCGCTCGATGCGCGCAATGGTGCCGTCCACCAGGTAGACCACGCGGTCAGCCATGGAAGCGATGGCGGCGTTGTGCGTGATGACCACGGCCGTTGTGCCCAGCTCGGCATTGATGCGGGCGATCACCTCCAGCACCATCTTGCCGGTCTGGTAGTCGAGCGCGCCCGTGGGCTCGTCGCACAACAGCACATCGGGGCGCTTGACGATGGCGCGGGCAATTGCCACGCGCTGCTGCTCGCCGCCCGACAGCTGCGCCGGAAAGTGGTGCTGGCGCGGCGTCAGGCCCACCAGGCCAATCGCCTCGTCGATGGGCATGGGATGCGGCGCGATGTCGGTGACCAGGGCCACGTTCTCGCGCACCGTCAGGCTGGGAATCAGGTTGTAGAACTGGAAGACAAAACCCACATGCTCGCGCCGGTAGGCTGTGAGCTCGCTCTCGCTGGCGCCGCTCAGGGCGTGGTCGGCAAAACGCACCTCGCCGCTGGTCGGCACATCCAGCCCGCCCAGGATGTTGAGCAGCGTGGATTTGCCACTGCCCGAGGCGCCCAGCAGCACCACGAACTCGCCGCGCACGATGTCCAGGTTGACACCGTGCAGCGCACGCACCTGCACCTCGCCCGTCTGGTAGGTCTTGCACAAATTGCGCGCATGGAACACCACGGCGGCATCAGACCGCGCAGGTGGCGCCAAGGGCGAGACAACAAGGGCATCGGGCATGGGTGGCAGCGCTGCGCGCCGGACATCAGGACAATGCCGCACAGTGTGGGCGGTGCTTGGTACGTGTCAACCACCCTGGGTCAAGGCAGGGGCACAAAGCGGTAGCCGCGGCACCAGCAAGCCTTACGCAATGGGCCCAGCGCGCATCCGGCCGACGGCCCAAGGTGCCACCATGGCCGCGCAGTCACTCCTGAAACAATAGCTGCAAGCGCTTATTTCATAAGCGCAAGAGGCCTATTTGACCCCTATTTCAAGCCCTGCCGCGTTTTGTTGTGGATGCTGCTGGCTACTTGGAGTCAGGGTAGAGCCACGGCTTGCACCACCGCGTCAGTTGCGGGGCCACCACCCAGGTCATCAAGCCGACCACCAGCAGCGTGATGACCAGGATGCGCAGCCATAACGGCCAAGGGGCCAGAAGATCGCCCAGCAGCAAAAACAGCACGAAAACCGTAGGAAAGATGCCCAGCCACGTCACAACGGCCACCTTCCATCGCGGTGGCGGCGCTTGCCTGGGTTCACCGCGCGGCTGGAACCAGTGCGCCAGGCCCGAAACATGCCGGATCAGGGCCTGGCCCTCGATGAAGGGGGCGGCTGCCGCCAACCCTAGGGCCCGGGCCGGCGAGTTTTGCCACGCCTCGAGGCCGGCGTCGCTGTCAAATGCCATCACGACATGGTGCAGGCTGTCGTTCACACCCTGTTCATCGCCAGGCCGAACCAGGTGCGCGCCCAGATAGCCCTTGAACGTTGCCGCAGTGGCAATGATCTGATCCATCACGCGTTCAAACTCGGCCTCACAGCCTGGCTTGACCTGGCGGCTGATCAAGACGGTGACAGCGTGCATGGCGAAGCTCAGACGTTGAACAGGAAGTTCAGCACGTCGCCGTCTTTCACCACGTATTCCTTGCCCTCTGCGCGCATCTTGCCGGCATCCTTGGCGCCTTGCTCGCCCTTGTAGGCGATGAAATCGTCAAACGCAATGGTCTGTGCCCGGATGAAGCCGCGCTCGAAGTCACCGTGGATCACCCCGGCCGCCTGGGGCGCCGTGTCGCCAATGTGGATGGTCCAGGCACGCACTTCCTTCACGCCGGCGGTGAAATAGGTCTGCAGCCCCAGCAGCTTGAAGGCACCGCGGATCAGCCGGGCCAGGCCGGGCTCGCTCTGGCCCATTTCGGCCAGGAACATATCGCGGTCTTCGTCGCTCATCTCGGCCATTTCGGCTTCCATCTTGGCGCAGATGGCCACCACGGGGGCGTTCTGGCTGGCAGCGTACTCCTTCAGGCGGTCAAGAAAGGGGTTGTTCTCGAAGCCGTCTTCACTCACGTTGCCCACGAACATCGCGGGCTTGGCCGTGATCAGGCACAGCGACTTGAGCAGGGGCTGCTCTTCCTTGGTGATTTCCACCGAGCGCGCGGGCTTGCCTTCGTTGAGGGCAGCCTGGATGCGCGTGAGCAGCGCCACCAGCTTGGCGGCGTCCTTGTCGTTGCCCGACTTGGCGGCCTTGGTGTAGCGGTTGAGCGCCTTCTCCACGGTACCCATGTCCGCCAGGCACAGCTCGGTCTGGATGACTTCAATATCGGAAATCGGGTCCACCTTGCCCGCGACGTGGATGACGTTGTCGTCTTCAAAGCAACGCACCACGTTCACGATGGCGTCGGTTTCGCGGATGTGGGCCAGGAACTGGTTGCCCAGGCCTTCGCCCTGGCTGGCGCCCGCCACCAGACCGGCAATGTCCACAAACTCGACGATGGCCGGCACGATGCGCTCGGGCTGGATAATCTCGGCCAGCTGCTGCAGGCGCGGATCGGGCACCTCCACCACGCCGACATTGGGCTCGATGGTGCAGAAGGGGTAGTTCTCGGCGGCAATGCCGGCCTTGGTCAGCGCGTTGAAGAGGGTGGACTTGCCGACGTTGGGCAGGCCCACGATGCCGCATTGGAGGCTCATGGCAGGGCTTTCTGGTGTTCTGGAGACAAACCACTGATTTTACGGGGCTGGGGCAAAGCCCCTCTGCGCGAGTCCTTCGCGCACCCCTCGCGCGCCCCGCGCAGCTCATTCGAAGCGCACATCCGCAGCAACGCGCTGCCCCACGCGCAGCACCTGCCCCACCCCCTGCCGCACGATGGCATTCATGCCGAAAGTGATGGCGCCACCGAGGCGCGCGTCCTGCCGATAGGTCTGCAGGGTGTCGGACACGGTCGGTCTGCTTTGTGCGGTGGCCGGATCGATGTTGGGGATGGGGCAGCGCGAACAGGGCTTGACGGGTTGCAGGTGCACCTCGTGCTCCCCAGCGTCCACACGCACCATGTCCACACGGTCTTCATCGTGTGCCCCGCATCCCGCCAGCACCACGTTGGGCCGAAAACGCTCCATGCCCACGCCCTCCTGCCCGGCGGCGGCCAGTCGCGCATTCAGCTCGGTCAGCGATGCTTCGCTGGTCACGAGCAACGGAAACGCATCCGCAAACTGATTGGGCGCCTCCACCCCCCGGGTCCAGTCCATGCCCGACAGGCGGCGGCAATCCGGATCAAACCGCACCAGGCGGCAGGGCTGCTCCAGAAAGTCGCTGAACCATTGCGCAGCCAGGGGGCCCATGTCCCAGGCGGGCACGGTGTCCTTCCATACCGTGACGGTAGCGGGGCCTTCCACGGCATCAATGCCCACATGCAGCGCCAGCATGCCCGGCGCGCGCAGCACCAGTTCCGAGGTTTTGAGCTCAGGGCGGATCAGCGCCATGCGGGGCAATGTGCGTTGGGTCAAAAACACCCCCTCTGCGTCGACCACCATCCAGGCACGGTCCAGGTCCAAACCGGTTTCGGTGAGCAATGCCTCCTGCACCGCGATGCCCGCGCAGGATTTGACCGGGTACACAAAAAGGCGCGAGATCGTGCCCGACAGATCGGAATCAGGAAAAGAAGTCACGCCGGGAAGCTCCATTGAGCGGCACCAGGGCCGGATGGGCCATTTTGCCCCGCCTGCCGACCGGCGCCCCCCTCCTACAATGCCGCCATGGCGAAAACCTTTGACATCTGTATCCGTGGCGCCGGCGTGGTGGGCCGCACCCTGGCCTTGCTGCTCGCCCGCGAGAGGCTGCGCGTGGCCCTGGTGGCTGGCCCCCTCCTTCGGTTGCGCCCGCGGGCGATGTGCGGGCCTATGCGCTGAATGCGGCATCGCGCCAGTTGCTCGATTCGTTGCGCAGCTGGCCCGATCCGGCCCATGCCACTGCAATTACCCAGATGCAGGTTTTTGGCGACCAGGGAGGCGCCGTGCACTTTGATGCCGCCACGCAAGGTGTTGACGCCCTGGCCTGGATTGTGGACGTGCCCGCACTCGAAGCCCGCCTGGCGGAAGCCGTGCGCTACCAGCCTCAGGTGGAAGTGGTATCCGAGCCGGTGCCGGCAGCCCTCACCGTGGTGTGCGAGGGCCGCGCCAGCCGCACCCGCAGAGAGTTTGGTGTGGCATTCGAGGTCGCCGCCTACGAACAGCACGCCATCGCCACCCGGCTGACGTGCGAACACCCGCACGGCCAGATCGCCCGCCAATGGTTTCTGCCCGACGGCATCCTGGCCTTTTTGCCACTGGACGGCGCGCAGGGGAACTCTGTGGCGGTGGTGTGGTCTGTCCTCAAGGAACAGGTGCCGCAGTTGCTGGCGCTGGCGCCGCAGGAGTTTGCCCAGCGCCTTGAGGCCGCCAGCCACGGCGCACTGGGAGCGCTGCAATTGCAGGGTGAGCGCGCCGCATGGCCCCTGCAACAGGCGCAGGCCAACCGCTGGTGCGGCGCTTTGCCGGCCCAGGGCAGCCAGGCACGCAGTTGGGTGCTGGCAGGAGATGCGGCGCACAACGTGCATCCGCTGGCCGGGCAAGGGCTGAACATGGGCTTGGCCGATGCGCAGGCCTTGGCCCGCGTGCTGCACGGGCGCGACTACTGGCGCAGCGTGGCCGACCTGCGCTTGCTGCGCAGTTACGAGCGCGAGCGCAAAGCGGCCATGCTGCCCATGGGGCTGGCCACCGACGGCCTGCAGCAGCTTTTTGCGCGTGCCGAAGGACCTTGGCAGGCACTGCGCAACTGGGGCATGAAGGGCTTTGAGCACAGCGGCCCCCTGAAGGAATGGATGGCCCGCCAGGCCATGGGAACCCACTGATACCCGCGGCTGCAAACGCAGCCGCAGCGCGACAACACTGAACGAGAAAACGATGCAATTGATTCCCACCCTGCTGGCCGCGGCCACTTTAGCCCTGAGCTTCACCGCCTCCGCCCAGGAAGCAGCCATCCGCAAAACGCTGGCGGAACGCATTCCGCAAATGGAAAAAATCGACGAAGTCCGCACCACCGCCATGCCCGGCCTGTACGAAGTGCGCATCGGCACCGACCTTTTCTACACCGACGCCAAGGGAAATTACGTCATCCAGGGCGAGCTGATCGACACCAAGGCGCGCCGCAACCTGACCGAGGACCGCATCAACAAGCTCACGGCGGTGGATTTTGCGGCGCTGCCTCTGAAGGATGCCTTCACCATCGTGCGTGGCGATGGCAAACGCAAGGTGGCGGTGTTTGAGGACCCGAATTGCGGCTATTGCAAGCGTTTCGAGCGAGACATGCAGAACGTGGACAACATCACGATCTACCTGTTTCTCTACCCCATCCTGAGCCCCGACTCGGCAGAAAAGTCCCGCAACATCTGGTGCGCGAAAGACAGGGCGACCACCTGGCACGACCTCATGCTGCGCGACAAGACGCCCAACACGGCCAGCTGCGACACCAGTGCCTTGCAGCGCAATCTCGCCTTCGGCAAAAAGTACAAGATCACCGGGACCCCCACGCTGATTTTTGCGAACGGTTCACGCGTTCCCGGCGCCATCAGCGCCCAGGATGTGGAAAAGCGCCTGGCCGAGGCCGGCAGCACCCCGAGCAGCAACTGAGTTCACGCGAGGGCTGGCCCTCGCGCCTTCTTCGAGCCCCTTCGAGCCCCGAGACCCCAGCGGGTGACGCGCACACAGGCGCCAGGCCCCGCTTTCCGCGAAGCCGCCCCCATGCCCACCACCCGCACCCCCACCACGCAGGCCCCTGTTCAATACCGCGTGGAAGCTGCCGACCTGCATGCACGCCTGTTCACCGTCACGCTCACCGTGGCGCATCCGCAGGCGCAACAGGAGCTGTCGCTTCCTGTCTGGATACCGGGCAGCTATCTCGTGCGCGAATTTTCCAAGAACCTTCAACGCCTGGATGCGCGACAAGGCCAGCGCCCCATTCCCCTGACCCAGCTCGACAAGCACCGCTGGCAAGCCACGTGCCGCACCGACCGCCCCCTGGTCCTGACCTACGAAGTGTGTGCCTACGACACCTCGGTACGCACTGCGTGGCTGGATGCCTCGCGCGGCTTTTTCAACGGCACCAGCCTGTGCCTGCGGGTGCACGGGCAGGAAGATGCCATTCATGCGCTCGACATCGCCAGCACGGCGGCCACGGCCCACTGGTCCGTCGCCACGGGCCTGACACCGAAGTCCATCGACAAGAAGGGCTTTGGGGTTTATGTAGCAAGCCACTATGACGAACTGGTGGATTGCCCGGTTGAAATGGGCACCTTCTGGAGTGGCCAATTCACTGCCTGTGGCGTGCCTCACCGCTTCGTGGTGGCCGGTGCCGCGCCTTCGTTCGACGGCAAGCGCCTGCTGGCCGACACCCAAAAGATCTGCGAGACCGCCATCCGTTTCTGGCATGGCAAGGGCAAGCCGCCCATCAAGAACTACCTGTTCATGCTCAATGCCGTTCAGGACGGCTACGGCGGCCTTGAACACCGCAACTCCACGGCCCTGATTTGCGGCCGCCGTGACCTGCCCCGCACGGGCGAGGCAGGCGCCAGCGATGGCTACACCACCCTGCTCGGACTTATCAGCCACGAATACTTCCACACCTGGAACGTCAAGCGCCTGCGGCCGGCGGAGTTTTCACGCTACGACTACAGCCAGGAAAACTACACCCAGCTGCTGTGGTTCTTCGAGGGGTTCACCAGCTATTACGACGACCTGCTGCTGCGCCGCGCGGGCCTCATTGACGATGCCACCTACCTCAAGCTGCTGGCCAAGGCCACAAACCAGGTGCTGCAGACACCGGGCCGCCATGTACAAACAGTGGCGCAGGCCAGTTTCGACGCCTGGGTGAAGTATTACCGCCAGGACGAGAACACCCCCAACGCCACGGTGAGTTACTACACCAAGGGCTCGCTGGTTGCCCTGTGCCTGGATCTGACACTGCGCCGTGAAGGCAAGACCACGCTCGACGACGTGATGCGAGCCCTGTGGAAGCGCTGCGCGGGCGGCCCCATGAGCGAGGCCGATCTGCGCGCTGAACTGGCCACGCTGGCCGGGCGGTCTTTTGACAAGGAACTGGACCAGTGGGTGCACAGCACGGCCGAGCTCCCCGTCGCCGAGCTACTGACCGCCCACGGTGTGGCACTCAAACCCGAGCAGCCCCAACTGGCCCAGCGCCTGGGCCTGCGCGTCACCGAAAACCACAGCGTACAGATCAAGACCGTGCTGCGCGGGGGGGCCGCTGACAAGGCGGGCATGGCTGCGGGTGACGAATGGCTGGGCCTGGATGTGAAAGGCCAAGGCTGGCGGATTGCCCGACTGGAGGATGTAGCGTTCTATGCCGGCCCGGCCACCCAGTTCACCGCCGTGGTGGCGCGCGATGGCCGCCTGCTACAGCTGCCACTGGCCCTGCCGGCCATTGCCCCCGCCACGTCCAAGCCGGCGGGGCAGCGCGGCCGCAAGGCACCTGCTGCAACGCCAGACACCATCAGCCTCACCGCAGCCGACAGCGCCGCAATAGGGCGCTGGCTGTCCTGAGCGGCAGCGCCACGATTGCGCGCAGCCGCCCAACCTCGCGCTTCGGTATAGTCCCCCAAGTTGTTTGAACAACCCCTCAACCCAGGAGATTTCATGGCCTACGAAACCATTGAAGTTCGCATCGAAGCGGACAAGGTTGGCGTCATCACGCTCAATCGCCCCAAGCAACTCAATGCCCTGAACGACCAGCTCATGAACGAGCTGGGCGAGATGCTCAAAACATTCGATGCCGATGAAAAAATCGGCTGCATCATCATCACGGGCAGTGAAAAGGCGTTTGCCGCCGGCGCCGACATTGGCGCCATGGCCAAGTACAGCTTTGCCGACGCCTACAAGGGCGACTACATCACCCGCAACTGGGAAACGATTCGCTCTATCCGCAAACCCGTGATTGCCGCTGTGAGCGGCTTCGCGCTGGGCGGCGGCTGCGAACTGGCCATGATGTGCGACTTCATCATCGCCGCCGACAACGCCAAGTTCGGCCAGCCTGAAATCAAGCTCGGCGTCATTCCGGGCGCGGGCGGCACGCAGCGCCTGCCGCGCGCTGTGGGCAAATCCAAAGCCATGGACATGGCCCTGACCGCGCGCATGATGGACGCCGTGGAGGCCGAACGATCCGGGCTCGTGAGCCGTGTGGTCGCCCTGGACAAACTGATGGAAGAAGCCCTGGGCGCTGCCCTGATCATTGCGAACTTCTCGCAGATCACCGTCATGGCTGCAAAGGAGTCGGTGAACCGGGCCTTTGAAAGCTCCCTGTCCGATGGCGTGATGTTCGAGCGCCGCCTGTTCCATTCGCTGTTCGCCACCCAGGACCAGAAGGAAGGTATGGATGCGTTTGTGAACAAGCGCGCGGCAAACTTCACCCACCAGTAAATTTGCCCTATAATATTGCTCTTCGGTGATATAGCTCAGTTGGTTAGAGCGCAGCATTCATAATGCTGATGTCGGTGGTTCAAATCCACCTATCACCACCAATTCAGAAGCCCGCAAACGTCACACGTTGCGGGCTTTCTCTATGGCGCAAGCTGTTTCGCCGTGCCTCTTTCGCACCTGTGGTTCGGCCCGGTGCGCCCCGCACCCAGGCAGCCGGCTAAAATCTGCCTCCTTTCCTTCCACAGCCTCTGGATACAAACCATGAACCGCTGCCGCTCCAAGCCGCTTTACGCAACCGTTTCTCTCCGCCGCTTCTGGCGCGCCCTTGCGGGGGCGCTGGGCACGGCGGCAGTGGTGCTGATCACCAGCCCCGCCGCCATGGCCCAGGTGCCTGCGGGCATGGGGATGGTGCGCAACTTTCCCGAAGCCGCGCTGCGGGGCAATCTCACCATCAACGGCACATCCGACGCCACCCTGAACGGAAACGCCATCCGCATGGCCCCTGGCATGCGGCTGCTCAGCCCCCAGAACACGCTGGTCATGGCTCATACGGTCCTGGGGCAAAGCTTCAAGGTCAACTACGTCATCGAACCCAGCACGGGCATGTTGATTTCTGCCTGGATCCTTACCAAGGCAGAGGCGAGCCAGCCGCGCAAGGGCAGCGACTCTGTTGTGCGCAACTTCCGCGCCGAGTCGGATTCGACCCAGAAATAAGCTTTGCCACCGCCGGCATGCCCGGTGGTGCGCAGTTCGCGCCACGGCGCCCCTGTGCGCCATGGCGTGCATTCCCGTTTGAGAAATCGCCATGTCCAAAAAAGTCTTTATCAAAACCTTCGGCTGCCAGATGAACGAGTACGACTCGGACAAGATGGCCGACGTGCTGGGCGCCGCCCAGGGTTATGAATCCACGCAGAACGTGGATGAAGCCGATCTGATCCTGTTCAACACCTGCTCGGTGCGCGAAAAGGCCCAGGAAAAGGTCTTCAGCGACCTCGGGCGCATCAAGCACCTCAAGGAAAAGGGCGTGCTCATCGGCGTGGGCGGTTGCGTGGCCAGCCAGGAAGGCGCCGAGATCATCAAGCGCGCACCTTATGTGGACGTGGTGTTCGGCCCGCAAACCCTGCACCGCCTGCCCGAGATGCTGAACCAGCGCGCGCGCCTGAACAAGCCCCAGGTGGACATCAGCTTCCCCGAGATCGAAAAATTCGACCACCTGCCGCCCGCACGGGTCGAGGGCGCATCGGCCTTTGTGTCGATCATGGAAGGCTGCAGCAAATACTGCAGCTACTGCGTGGTGCCCTACACGCGCGGCGAAGAAGTAAGCCGCCCGTTCGACGACGTGCTGGTGGAAGTGGCGGGCCTCGCCGACCAGGGCGTGAAAGAAATCACGCTCTTGGGCCAGAACGTGAACGCGTATCTGGGCAAGATGGGCCACGGTGTAGCCGGTGAAGGACTGGCCGAGATTGCCGACTTTGCGCTGCTGCTTGAATACGTGTCGGACATACCGGGCATCGAGCGCATCCGCTACACCACCAGCCACCCCAACGAGTTCACGCCCCGGCTGATCGAGGCCTACGCCAACATCCCCAAGCTCGCCAGCCACCTGCACCTGCCCGTGCAGCATGGCAGCGACCGCATCCTGATGGCCATGAAGCGCGGCTACACGGCCATGGAATACAAGAGCACGGTGAAGAAGCTGCGCGCCATCCGCCCCGACCTGGCCATGAGCAGCGATTTCATCGTGGGCTTTCCGGGCGAGACCGAGGACGACTTCCACAAGATGATGAAGCTGATCGACGACATCCACTTTGACAACAGCTTCAGCTTCATCTTCAGCCCCCGCCCTGGCACACCCGCTGCGGGACTGCAGGACGACACGCCGCATGAGGTGAAGCTGCGCCGCCTGCAGCACCTGCAATCTGTCATCAACGCAAACATCAAGTCCATCAGCGAAAGCCGCGTGGGAACGGTGCAGCGCATCCTGGTGGAGGGCGCCTCCAAGCGCGACGCCACCGAGCTGATGGGCCGCACCGAATGCAACCGCGTGGTCAACTTTGTCGGCCAGCCGCGCCTGGTGGGTCACATGGTGGATGTGGCCATCACCGAAGCCAAGGCCTACACGCTGCGCGGCGAGGTACTGGTGCGCGAAAACGCCTGAATACCTGCACACGCAACCCACAAAAAAACCGGCCTTGCGCCGGTTTTTTTATGCTTCTCTTTTTATAGCTATTAGCGCTTATTGCACAGGCGCTTGAGGCCAAAAACACTAAAAATCAGAACGGCATCTTGGGCATGCCCCCACCCATGCCCTTCATGCCGCCCATCTTCTTCATCATCTTCATCAGGCCGCCGCCCTTCATCTTCTTCATCATGCCCTGCATCTGCTCGAACTCCTTGAGCAGGCGGTTGACCTCTTGCACATGCACACCGGCGCCATTGGCAATGCGCTTCTTGCGGGTGGCCTTGATGAGATCGGGTTTTCGGCGCTCCAGCGGGGTCATGCTCTGGATGATGCCCTCCTTGCGCTTGATGTCTTTTTCGGCCTTGTCCATGTCCACCGCACCAGCCTTGGCCGTGAGGTGTGACGGCAGTTTGTCCATGAGGCTGGACAGGCCGCCCATCTGCTTCATCTGCTGGATCTGCGAGAGAAAGTCGTTCAGATCGAAGCCATCGCCGCTCTTGACCTTGGCGGCCAGCTTCTGGGCCGCCTCCATGTCCACGCCCGCACTCACCTGCTCGACCAGTGCCACGATGTCACCCATGCCCAGGATGCGCCCCGCGTGGCGCTCGGCATCGAACACCTCCAGGCCGTCGAGCTTTTCGGACACCCCGGCAAACTTGATGGGCGCACCCGTGATCTGGCGCACCGACAGCGCGGCACCGCCACGCGAATCGCCGTCGAGCTTGGTCAGCACGATGCCGGTCAATGGCAACGCCTCCTTGAAGGCCTTGGCCGTGTTGATCGCGTCCTGGCCCTGCATGGCATCGACCACGAACAGGGTTTCGACCGGGTTCAGCGCGGCATGCAGGTCCTTGATTTCCTTCATCAAGGCTTCGTCAATGGCCAGGCGGCCCGCCGTATCTACCAGCAGCACATCAAAGTAGTGCTTTTTGGCGTAATCGAGGGCGGCCAGGGCGATGTCGAGCGGCTTCTGGTCGGGCGTGCTGGGGAACCACTCCGCGCCGGCCTGCCTGGTCACGGTCTTGAGCTGCTCGATGGCGGCGGGGCGGTACACGTCGCCCGACACGGTCAGCACCTTCTTCTTGCGCTTTTCGATCAGGTGCTTGGCCAGCTTGGCCGTGGTGGTGGTCTTGCCCGCACCCTGCAGGCCCGCCATGAGGACGACGGCCGGTGGCTGCGCCGCCAGATTGATGTCGGATATGCCCTCGCCCATGGTGGCAGCCAGTTCGCGATTGACGATGCTGACCAGCGTCTGCCCGGGCTTGAGCGAGCCCAGCACCTCCTGGCCCAGGGCTTTTTCCTTGACACGGGCAATGAAGTCGCGCACCACGGGCAGCGCCACGTCGGCTTCGAGCAGGGCCATGCGCACCTCGCGCAGCATGTCCGTGACGTTGGACTCGGTGATGCGGGCCTGGCCGCGCATCTCCTTGACGAGGCGCGTGAGTTTGTCGGTAAGGGCGGAGGCCATAGGGTATTCCGGTAGTGCCCACTAGCGCCATCGGCGCGCGGACCCGCCAGGGCGCTGGCGGTGGGCGAAAGGCTAAACTGTCAGCCATGATTTTACCCAGTGCTTCCCCTGCCAGTTGGCTATTGGCCCTGGCAGCCGCTGCCGCGTATGCCGTGTCGGCGGCGGCGTCCTCGCGCCTGAGCGCCACCGCAGCGCGCAATGCGCTGCTGCTGGCGTGGGTGCTGCACGCCGCCGTGCTGGTGTGGGGTCTGTGGGGCGACACACCCCGCTTCGGCTTTGCGCCTGCGCTGTCGATGACCGCATGGCTGGTGCTCACCATGTATGCCGTGGAGCGGCAGCTGTTCCCCCAGTTGCAGGCCCGCTGGATCCTTGCGATGCTGGGCGCGGCGGCGATCGTGCTGAGCCTGCTGTTTCCTGGCCAGCCCCTGCATGTGGCCGCTTCGGCCTGGCTGCCGCTGCACCTGGCCCTGGGCATTGCCTGCTACGGTCTTTTCGCCGCAGCGGTCGTGCATGCCTGGCTCATGACACGCGCTGAGCGCCATATCCGCCAGGCTGCAGACCCGCAGAACGGAATCCCGCTGCTCACGCTGGAACGGCTCACCTTCCGTTTCGTGACCGCCGGTTTTGTCCTGTTGACGGCCACCCTGCTGGCCGGCTGGCTGTTTGGAGAAATGCTTTACGGGCATGCAGGGCGCTGGGACCACAAGGCGATCTTCTCGCTGCTGTCCTGGATCACCTTTGCCGCCCTGCTGCTGGGCCGCTCGCGCTTTGGCTGGCGGGGGCGCAATGCCGTGCGCATGCTCTACGCCGGTGCGGGGCTATTGCTGTTGGCCTATGTGGGCTCGCGCTTCGTGATGGAAGTCGTATTGGGTCGCAGCACATGAAATACCTCGTTCTGCTGGTTGTTCTGGCGGTGGCCGTAGGCATCTGGCGAAGCCGCCGCCCCCCCGTATCCGGTGCCGCAAAGACAGCGCCCCGCTCGCCCGCCCTGCCACAGGACATGGTGGCCTGCGATTACTGCGGGGTGCATGTGCCGCGCGTCGAGGCCCTGATGCTGGGGCAGCGCGCCTACTGCTGCGCCGAGCACAGGCGCCAACACAGCGCCTGACGCAATGCCTTTCCTGTCCTCAGGCTTTTCTCCGTCTGCCGTCGATGCCCCCTTTGTGCGCCTGTGGCGGGGGTTCCTGACCGGCCGCGTCATGGTGGCGCTGGCGCTGCTGTTTTTGCAGGGCCTGGGCCAATTCATAAACCTGGCCGCCGAGCCGGCGGTGCTGGCCGTGTGCCTGGCCTATCTTGCCGCCACCGTGGCCGAGCGCGCCCTGGCAGGCCGGGCCCCTCCCCCACCCACAGCTGGCCCGCAATGGCTACCGTTCATCGGCGTGGACCTGGCGGCGGTGTGCGCCTTGCAATTGCTGCAAGCCGGCACGATGAATTACACGCCCCTGTTCGGCCTGCCCATCCTGATGGCGGCAGTGCTGGGCACGCTGACCCTGGCCCTGGGCACGACGGCGGGCGTCACCTTGCTGCTGCTGGCCTGGGCCTGGTGGCAGGGCCAGCACAGTGGGGGCGATGACGCCGCGCGCTATCTCCAGAGCGCCCTGACCGGCACCGGCTTTTTCATCATCACTTACTTGGTACACCAGTTGTCTGTGCGGCTGGCGCGCGAACAGCAGCTGGCCCAGCAAAGCCAGCTGGCCGCTAGAGTGCAGTCCCAGGTGAGCGCGCTGGTGATCGAGCACCTCACCGACGGCGTGCTGGTGCTGGACCGCCAGGACATGGTGCGGATTGCCAACCCTGCCGCATTGCTGCTGTTGGGCGGCCCCAGCGCACTGAAGCCACCCTTTGCCCTGGGCGACAGCCCCGCCTGGCAGCCGCTGGTGACGCTGGCGCAGCGCACGTTCCGCCATGACCAGCCCGTCACGGCCGACGCCGACCTGCTTCACCCCGGGCAGAGCCCGACCGGGCTGCATGTGCGCACCTGGTTGACCGCCGCGCGCCACGAATCCCTGCAAGACCCCGGTGAGCGCTTGTGCGTGATGTTCCTGCACGACCTGCGCGAGCTGGAGGCCCGCCTGCGCACGGAAAAACTGGCCTCCATGGGCCGCATGTCAGCTGCCGTGGCCCACGAAATACGCAACCCGCTGGCGGCCATTGTCCAGGCCAATGCCTTGCTCGAGGAGGACCTGCATGACGCGGGCCAGAAACGGCTCGCCCAGATGGTGCGCCAGAACGCGGAGCGCCTGGCACGCATCGCCGAGGAAGTGCTGGACATTGCGCGGGTGCAACACCAGATCAGCCATGCGCCCGCCTCCACGCTGATGCTGGACGAATCCGTGGCCCAGATCTGGACCGACTGGCAACGCCAGAATCCGGCGCAGCGCCGCGCCACCATTTCACTGATGGCCCCCGACGCCCAGATCGAGTTCGATACCGAGCATCTGCGGCGTGTCCTTTTCAACCTGCTCGACAACGCCTTGCGGTACAAGGGCCAGGAAGACGATTCGCTGGTCATCACCACGCGCGTCAGCCCCTCGGGGCCGATCAGCCTGCAGGTTTGGAGCGATGGCGCGCCCATGGACAAATCGGTGGAGCGCCACCTGTTCGAGCCCTTCTTTTCGTCTGAAAGCCGATCCAGCGGGCTGGGCCTGTATATCTGCCGTGAGCTGTGCCAGCGCCACGGCGCGTCCATTGGCTACCAGCGCCTGGCACGCACAACAGCGCGCGGCGAGATCGGAGGCAATGCATTCACTGTGGGTTTCCGCCGCAACACACGCCCGGCCGTCAACGCGACCCTTTTTGACACCATCGTGGTCTGAACCACCCCCTGCACCCATGAACGCCCCAGCCGCCTCCATCCTCGTCGTCGACGATGAGCCCGATCTGCGCACCCTGTACGAACTGACGCTGCTGCGTGAAGGCTACCGCGTGGAAACCGCCTCCAGCGTTCAGGAGGCGCGCCAGCAGCTACAAGACCATCGGTATGACGCCGTCATCACCGACATGCGCCTGCCCGACGGCTTTGGCATGGAGTTGTTGCAGGATCTGCGAGACCAGCAGCGCCGGGAGCGCTGCGTGGTCATGACGGCTTACGGCTCGGCCGAGAACGCCGTCGAAGCCCTGCGCGCAGGGGCATTCGACTACTTGACCAAGCCGGTGGACCTGAAACAGTTTCGTTCGGTGGTGGCGTCTGCCATTCAGGGCACCGACGGTGTGCCTGCACCGCGCTCCAGCCGCAGCCCCGGCCGCCCGGGCAGTGCCTCCACCGAGCCGGTTGGCACCGGGGGGGCGCTGGACCGTCTCGTGGGCGATTCGCAGGCCATTCGCAATGTCAAGCAGCGCATCGCCAAGGTGGCCCGCAGCATGGCTCCGGTGCTCATCCATGGCGAATCCGGAACGGGCAAGGAACTGGTAGCCCAGGCACTGCACGCCAGCAGCCAGCGTTCTGACGGGCCGCTCATTGCCGTCAACTGCGGTGCCATTCCCGAAAACCTGCTGGAGGCCGAGTTCTTTGGCGCCCGCAAAGGCTCTTACACCGGAGCCAACCAGGATCGCGACGGCTATTTCCAGGCAGCACGCGGCGGCACCCTGTTTCTCGACGAAATCGGTGATCTGCCCCTGGCGATGCAATCGAAACTGCTGCGCTCCATCCAGGAGCGCAGCGTGCGACCCTTAGGATCGACCCAGGAGGAGACGGTGGATGTGCGGATCGTGAGTGCCACCCACCGCGACCTTGCGGCCGACGTGCTGTCGGGGCGATTCCGCCAGGACTTGTATTACCGCCTCAACGTGATCGAGATCGTCATTCCTCCGCTGCGCGAGCGGCGTGAGGACCTGCCCGCCCTGTGCGAAGCCTTGCTGACCCGCATTGGGCGCGAATCGGGCGTGAAGCCACCGGCGTTGACGGAGCGTGCGCTGAGCACCATCGCCAGTCACCCCCTCACCGGCAACGTGCGCGAGCTGGAAAACCTGCTGCACCGCGCCGTGGCGCTCAGTGACGGGGACGAACTGCATGTGGAGTGCGCCGCATCCACCGCCGAGGCCTTTGGCACCCGGCCAGCACCCGCCGCCCCGCCAGCGTCCGACGCCAAATTACCATCTGGCACGCAAGGGACCAGTGGGCCGCCCCCATGCGCCACGCTGCCCAATGACCTTCAGGCCTGGCTCGACCAGCAGGAGCGGGAAATACTGGTCCGCGCACTGCGCGAAGCCAACTTCAACCGGACAGCCACTGCAGCACGGCTGGGCATCAGCCTGCGCCAGATCCGCTACCGCATTGCCCGCTTGAATATTGCTGCGCCGAACGACAACGACGTGCATGACGACCTTGCCTGACGAGCCGGCCGCTCGGACTTTGTGGGACGCGGGCTGGCATCGGGACGCCCTCAGGCAACCATCGCCCAATTTTGGCCCACGGCCCAACGGAGCCAGCATCGACCTGATCGTCGTCCACTCCATCAGCCTTCCGCCGGGGCAGTATGGCAGCGGAGCGGTGCAGCAGCTGTTTGCCAACACCCTCGACTGGGACGCGCACCCCTACTTCCAAAGTATCCGGGGGCTGCAGGTGTCCTCGCACTTGTTCATAGAGCGGGACGGCACCCTCTGGCAATTTGTGGACTGCGACCAGCGCGCCTGGCATGCCGGCCAATCCAGTTACCGTGGGCGCGCCCAATGCAACGACGACTCGATTGGCATCGAGCTGGAAGGACTCGAAGGACAGACCTTTGAGCCGGTGCAGTACGCGGTGTTGGCCCGTCTGTGCAGCCACATTGCACAGCGCTACCCCGTGGCCCATGTGGCGGGGCATGAACATATCGCGCCGGGACGCAAGCAAGACCCCGGCCCGGGATTCGACTGGACACGGCTGCAACGCCTGCTCGCCTGGCCTCTCTCGCGGTTTCCCATCGAAACCCGAGGCGCTGCGGACGCCACCCGATGATGCCGCTGTAGCACGCAAACATCAGCACTTGCCCGCCCATCCAGCGGGTGAAAAAAAGTCTGCCGCAATGTCCATGCGGCCTGCTCCAGAAAAACCGCCTGCATCGCCCGATTTTGCTTGATTTCAGTCATGACAAGCCCGCTGCACGGGGCTTTCTGGACCTATCGATACCCTGCTTCGCGCCCCTTCAAGAACTTGTTTGAAGCAGAAAGGGTTTTCCCGGCTGTACACTACCGGTAGTGTCTTGAACACTCTCGACACACCACATATAGCGTGCTGTCGATTGAAACGTTGCACCCTGCGAATTCCGCGACTGCATTTCCAGCCCGCCAGCCCATCCCGGACAGCCCACAGAAGAGGACACCCATGCAAGCTGCTTTGAACACCCCGCCCGCCACCCTCGCCGCCACCCCACAGGGGTTGCCAGCACACAGCGCCGCTGCAGCCAACGTGCTGACGCACTACCAGATCATCCGGCGCAACGGCGCTGTCGTCCCGTTCGAGCCGCAAAAGATCGCCGTTGCCATGATGAAGGCCTTCCTGGCCGTGCACGGCACCCAAGGCGCTGCATCGGCCAGCGTGCGCGAGGTGGTGGATGCGCTGACGCAAAACGTGATCCGTGCGCTGATGCGCTCACGACCTGGCGGCGGGACCTTTCATATTGAAGACGTGCAAGACCAGGTGGAACTGGGCCTGATGCGCGGCGGCCACCATGAAATTGCGCGGGCCTATGTGCTTTATCGGGAGCGCCGCACTCAGGAGCGCGCGCGACAAACCGAAGAGCAGATGCCTGCCGCCCCCCAGTTGCATGTCATTGACGGCGGCGAGCGGGTGGTGCTGGACCTGACGCGCCTCCAGTCCCTCATCGCATCCGCCTGTGTCGGCCTGGGAGCAGACATTAGCGCCCAGCCCATCGTGGCGGAAACCATGCGCAATCTGTATGACGGTGTCCCGATGGAAGAGGTCTACAAGGCCTCCATCCTCGCCGCACGCACCCTGATCGAGAAGGATCCGGACTACACCTATGCCACGGCGCGGCTGCTGCTGCACACCATCGTGCGGGAAGTCCTGGGCCGCGAAGTCACCCAGGCCGAAATGGCGCAAAGCTATGTGGACTATTTCCCGCAGTTCATCAAAAAGGGCGTGGAAAACGACCTGCTCGATGAACGCTTGCTGCAATACGACCTGCAGCGCCTGGGCGCCGCGCTCAAGGCCGACCGCGACCTAAAATTCGATTACCTGGGCCTGCAGACCCTGTATGACCGCTATTTCCTGCACGTCAAGAAAACCCGCATTGAACTGCCCCAGGCTTTCTTCATGCGCGTGGCCATGGGCCTGTCGCTCAATGAAATAGACCGCGAAGCCCGCGCCATCGAGTTCTATGAAATCCTCTCGAGCTTCGACTTCATGTCCAGCACGCCCACGCTGTTCAACAGCGGCACGCTGCGCTCGCAGCTGTCCTCGTGTTACCTGACCACGGTGCCCGACGACCTCGATGGCATCTATGAGTCCATCAAGGAAAACGCCCTGCTTTCTAAGTTTGCCGGCGGCCTGGGCAACGACTGGACCCGCGTGCGCGCACTGGGCAGCCACATCAAGGGCACCAATGGCGAGTCGCAAGGCGTAGTGCCCTTCCTCAAGGTGGTCAACGACACGGCCGTGGCCGTGAACCAGGGCGGCAAGCGCAAGGGCGCCGTCTGCACCTACCTGGAAACCTGGCACCTCGACATCGAAGAGTTCCTGGAACTGCGCAAGAACACCGGCGATGACCGCCGCCGCACGCACGACATGAACACGGCCAACTGGATTCCCGACCTGTTCATGCGCCGCGTGATGGAAAAGGGTACATGGACCCTGTTCTCGCCCTCGAACGTGCCCGACCTGCACGATCTCTTTGGCGCCGACTTCGAAAAGGCCTATGTCGCCTATGAAGAAAAGGCTGCGCGCGGCGAGATCAAGCCGGCCAAGACGGTGCAGGCCACCGACATGTGGCGCAAGATGCTGACCATGCTGTTCGAGACCGGCCACCCCTGGATCACGTTCAAGGATGCCTGCAACGTGCGTTCGCCCCAGCAGCATGCCGGCGTGGTGCACTCCAGCAACCTGTGCACCGAGATCACGCTCAACACCAGCGACACCGAAACCGCCGTGTGCAATCTCGGCTCGGTGAACCTGCTGCAGCATCTGAAAGATGGCCAGATCGACCACGACAAGCTCAAGAAGACCATCACGGTCGCCATGCGCATGCTCGACAACGTGATCGACATCAACTACTACGCCGTCAAGAAGGCCCGCGACTCCAACCTGCGCCACCGCCCGGTCGGCCTGGGTGTCATGGCCTTCCAGGACAGTCTGTACGAATTGCGCATCCCTTACGCTTCGCAGGAAGCCGTGGAATTCGCCGATCAGTCGATGGAAGCCATCTGCTACTACGCCTACTGGGCTTCCACCGAGCTGGCCCGGGAGCGCGGCAAGTACTCCAGCTACAAGGGCTCGCTGTGGGATCGCGGCATTCTGCCTTTCGACACGCTGGACATGCTGTCCGAGGCCCGCGGCGGCTATGTGGAAGTGGACCGCTCGTCCACGCTGGACTGGGATGCCCTGCGCAAGAAGATTGCACAGGACGGCATGCGCAACTCCAACTGCGTCGCCATCGCACCCACCGCCACCATCTCCAACATCATCGGTGTCGATGCGTCGATCGAGCCTTCGTTCGGTAACCTGTCGGTCAAGTCCAACCTGTCCGGTGAGTTCACGGTCATCAACGGCGGCTTGGTGCGCGACTTGAAGCGCCTGGGCTTGTGGGATGACGTGATGATCATGGACCTCAAGCACTTCAAGGGATCGCTGCACTCCATCGACCGCGTGCCCCAGGACATCAAGGCGCTGTACTCCACGGCGTTTGAAGTGGAGCCCCAGTGGCTGGTGGAAGCCGCATCGCGTCGCCAGAAGTGGATCGACCAGGCGCAGAGCCTGAACATCTACATGGCCGGCGCATCGGGCAAGAAGCTCGACGACACCTACAAGCTGGCCTGGGTACGCGGCCTGAAGACCACCTACTACCTGCGCACGCAAAGCGCCACGCACGTCGAGATGAGCACCGTGAACACACGCCAGCTCAACGCGGTTTCGTCAGGCAATGACGGTGGCGCAGCCAGCGCGTCGGCCGCTGCACCGACCCAACCCAGCGCGCTCGAAGCAGCGGCTGCCGCTGCTGCTGCGCAGGCGGCCGCACTGCCCGCCACAGACATCAAGTTCTGTGCGATCGACGATCCCACTTGCGAAGCCTGTCAGTAAGGACTTCACCAGCAACGCCTCGGACCCATCCGAGGCGTTGTCCATGTGCTGTGAAGCAACAAATCCTTGCTGCGCAACGCTTCAGTGCTTTTCTTTTCGCAGCACTGCTTTCATAATCCGAACACTGGAAAATCTATGTTGACCTGGGACGAAGAAGTCAAGCCCTCATCGCAAAATCAACTGGACGGCGGTCTGAACAGCAACCGCCTGGCGGGACAACCGCCTCTGTCTTTCCAGACCCCATCACTGCAACCGGTGAGCGCCACGCTCCCCGCTGCCAGCACCGCCACCACCATTGCCGCCCATCGCCGCGTCAACGCTGCCGACAAGCGCATCATCAACGGCCAGACCGATGTCAATCAGCTGGTGCCGTTCAAGTACAAATGGGCGTGGGAAAAATACCTGGCCACCTGCGCCAACCACTGGATGCCCCAGGAAGTGAACATGACGCGGGACATCGCGTTGTGGAAGGACCCTAACGGTCTGACCGAAGACGAGCGCCGCATCATCAAGCGCAACCTGGGCTTCTTCGTCACCGCCGATTCGCTGGCCGCCAACAACATCGTGCTGGGCACCTACCGCCACATCACGGCGCCTGAGTGCCGTCAGTTCCTGCTGCGCCAGGCGTTTGAAGAAGCAATCCACACGCACGCCTACCAGTACATCGTCGAATCGCTCGGTCTCGATGAGAGCGAGATCTTCAACGCCTACAACGAAGTCCAGTCGATTCGCGACAAGGACCAGTTCCTGATCCCTTTCATCGAGGCGATCATGGACCCCAACTTCCACACCGGCACACCCGAAACCGACCAGACGCTGCTCAAGTCGCTGATCGTCTTTGCCTGCCTGATGGAAGGCCTGTTTTTCTATGTCGGCTTCACGCAGATCCTGGCGCTGGGCCGCCAGAACAAGATGACCGGTGCAGCCGAACAGTACCAGTACATCCTGCGCGACGAGTCGATGCATTGCAATTTCGGCATCGACCTGATCAACCAGCTCAAGCTGGAGAACCCCCACCTGTGGACGGCAGAGTTCAAGGCCGAGATCAAGGCGCTGTTCCTCAAGGCGGTCGAGCTGGAATACCGCTACGCTGAGGACACCATGCCCCGCGGCGTGCTGGGCATGAACGCCTCCATGTTCAAAGGCTACCTGCGCTACATCGCAAACCGACGTGCCACGCAAATCGGGCTTGAAACACTGTTCCCCAACGAAGAAAACCCGTTCCCGTGGATGAGCGAGATGATCGACCTGAAGAAGGAACGCAACTTCTTCGAGACCCGGGTTATTGAATACCAGTCCGGTGGTGCGCTGTCCTGGGACTAGCGCCCCTTTTTTGCAGACATCACACCACCATGGATATTTACACCACGCCCCAACTGAGCAGCGCCGCAAAGCGCTGTCCTGTGCGGCGTTTCCGTGTTCATGGGGATGGAGTTCTTCTCCATCCCCATGGATCGCTTTCTGTCCACTGCAGACAGGAAGTGCTCTTTGCAAATTGACCCAAGGAGAACATGATGGCAACTGCGAAAAAACCGGCCGCCAAGAAGGCTGCACCAGCGAAGAAAGCTGCTCCTGCCAAGAAGGTAGTGGCCGCCAAGAAGGCTGCACCAGCGAAGAAAGCTGCTCCTGCCAAGAAGGTAGTGGCTGCCAAGAAGGCTGCACCAGCGAAGAAAGCTGCTCCTGCCAAGAAGGTAGTGGCTGCCAAGAAGGCTGCACCAGCGAAAAAAGCTGCTCCTGCCAAGAAGGTAGTGGCTGCCAAGAAGGCTGCACCAGCGAAAAAAGCTGCTCCTGCCAAGAAGGTAGTGGCTGCCAAGAAGGCTGCACCAGCGAAGAAAGCTGCTCCCGCCAAGAAGGTAGTGGCTGCCAAGAAGGCTGCACCAGCGAAGAAAGCCGCTCCTGCCAAGAAGGTAGTGGCCGCCAAGAAGGCTGCACCAGCGAAGAAAGCTGCTCCTGCCAAGAAGGCTGCTGCACCTGCCCCAAAGGCAGCCCCGGCAAAGAAAGCCGCTCCAGCCAAGAAAGCCGTGAAGGCCCCTGCGGCAGCGCCGTCTGCGCAAACCACGCTGAATCCCCAGGCCGCCTGGCCCTTCCCTACCGGCACCAAGCCGTAAGCTCGGCACACTCAGTGCCCAACCCGGTGCTAACGCACCGGGTTTTTTTATGCCAAGAACAATGCTGGCCAGACGTCCTGACCGCTATCGGCAGCGCAGACAGCGAATTCCGGCATGCACGCTGCGTCAGGCTGGGGTGAAGTCCAATATGTAGTTTTGCGGTCCACGTTGTGCAATTTTGAGAGCCCCCACCCGATTGCCCAACTCGGCGCAGCGCACGAGCGACCAGCCGCGCTCCAACCCAAAAAGCAGCGCACCCCGCCATGCGTCGCCACATCCCGTCGGGTCCACCACCTGGGCCGGCTTTGCGGCAGGGACCAGCGTCTTTTCTCCGTCAACCCACACCTCACAACCCTGTGCCCCGAGCGTGACAATCAGTCCCTTCACCTTTCGCGAGATTTCCGCGCATGACCAGCCGGTGCGATCGCACAGCATCTTGCCTTCATAGTCGTTCACGGTGACCCAGGTGGCCTGCTCAACAAACCGGGACAGTTCAGTTCCGCTGAACATGGGCAGACCCTGGCCTGGATCGAAGACAAAAGGAATGTCTGCCGCCACAAACTGCGCCGCATGCTCCAGCATTGCGTCCCGACCATCAGGCGCCACAATGCCAAGACGCGCATCGGTCTGAGGCTCAATCCGGTTCGCATGGGCCTGCATCATGGCCCCGGGATGAAATGCCGTGATCTGGTTGTTGTCACGGTCCGTCATGATCATGGCCTGCGCCGTGTAGGCGTCATGGACCTGACCTACGTGCGCCGTGCTGATCCCCAACTCCTTCAGTCGCAAAAGATAATCGGTACCGTCGCTACCCAGCATGGCCATGGGCAGCGGCTCGCCCCCCAGCAGGCGCAGGCTGTAGGCAATGTTGCCCGCGCATCCTCCAAAATCGCGCCGCAAAGAGGGCACCAGGAAAGACACATTGAGGATATGCAACTGATCGGGCAGGATCTGCTCGGCAAACCGCCCTTCAAAAGTCATGATGGTGTCAAACGCAAGAGAACCGCAAATCAGTACAGCCATGGCACAAGGTAAATAAAAGGATCAGGGATAAAACGCCACCAGCCGGTAGCCCGCCACGCGCGCCCCGCCCGTGGTCACGATGACTGCAACCGAACTGGACCAGTCTCCCAGGGCCGGCAGTTCCGTGGGAGCCGCCATCTCCTGCGGCAAAAACACCCTCCGGACCACAGGCTGGTCCTGTGCATCGGTCAAGGTCAATTCCATGGCAGGCGTAGCAAGGGGCACGGTTGCACGGTTTTTGATGGCAAAGGTCAGCTGGTAGCTGTCTCCGCGCGCCTTATGGAATGAAGAGCTGTCAATCATGACATCTGATATGCGCCGCAGCGGAGCCAACGCGCATTGGAAGGGTTCGCACAACATCTGAAGCCAGGGGCGAATACGGGTATCCATGGCAGCAATGCGATCACGCTCGTGCAACATCACCTGCAATGCCAAGGTACACAAAAGCACGAACACGACCGCCCCCAGCACCACCCGCACAAATGGGCGCCGCCAGAAGGCCTTGCGCTTCGCCGCGCGCACGAAACTCACGTCATCTGCGCCCAAAACCTCATCGGGCAAGTCGTCGCCTTCCTGATCATGCGGCATGCCGTCACGAGGGTTCCCCTCCAACGCATCCCCCGGCCCCATGCCAGACGACGACCTACTGGACAAAGTTTCAGGCGATGAGGGCTCGTCGAATGACTCGCCAGGCCCCCACTCTGACCCGTCCTCCTGGGCCTGCGCACTTTCAAGCGGATCGGCGAAATCGCCAGTTTCAGGCTCCTCGACAGATTGCTTGGATAGCACCCCCGTAGGTGGAAGCAGCACACCGACTGCGGTAGGTGGATCTCCGCCCCGCAACTCTTCAGGCCACTCCGCGTCCCTCAACTCGGCAGTTGGCAGTTCGTAGCCTGCAGGGCTCTCATGCATCTCGACCGCAGGAGTTTCGTCCGTTGACGATTCACCTTCACCGATAAGCGTGAACGGTGCCAGCGCATCGGATATCGATGCCATGTCGGTATCGCCTGCAGACACACCAGGCCGCCAGGGAAATGGCCTGGATGGCTGCGGCGTCGTCTCTGTCTCTGTCTCTGCCTCTGTCTCTGTCTCTGTCTCTGTCTCTGTCTCTGTCTCTGTCTCTGTCTCTGTCTCTGGGAAAGATACAACCGCCGTTTCCGCGACAAGAAATGCTGGAACCACCGGACCCGGTACATCCAGCACAGCGTCTGGCGCAGGGGGCTCCCACGATGCATCGGACGAGTCAGTGGGGGGCATGGACGGCACAGAAGAAGCTGCAGGGTTGTCAGCAGCAGTGGAAGCACCCCAGGCACGCCCCGCATCGGCGGCACCCGCCACAGGTGTTGGCGGCGGACGCGCTGCGGTCATGGACAAGTCCGGCAGCAAGGCCTGCGGCCCCAACGGCAGCAGATGGGCTGACGCGTCAAAGACCTCCTTGCATTGCCCGCAGCGCACCCAGCCATCGGAAATGCGCAACTGGTCGGCAACCACCTTGAACATAGTCGCGCAGGACGGGCAGCGTGTGATCTGGCTCATCTGCGATCCATGGTAATCGGCGCCCCCTTAGACAATCGGCTGCTGTGCAGGAAATTCAGCGGGAGCCCGTCATGAGAATCCAGCCATCCTCGGCATCGGCAACCTCCAGGCGGATCCACGGCGCGTAGGCCTCCTGCAACTCCTGCGCCTGGCGCTCCAGGATACCTGCGAGAACAAGGTGGCCGCCTGAAGCCACATGCGCGCACAGCAAGGGGGCCAGCACCTTCAACGGAGTGGCCAGAATGTTGGCCAGCACGGTGTGGTAAGTCCCCAGGGCCTTGTCCGGAAGGCCGGCCTGCACCTGTACGCCATTGGCCTGTGCGTTCTGCACCGTGGATTCGACGGCCGCCGGGTCAATGTCCACGGCATCAATGTCGGTAGCACCGAACTTGGCCGCACCGATGGCCAGGATGCCCGAGCCACAGCCGTAGTCCAGCACACGCCCCAGCGGATTCCCAGCCTCGGCGCTGGCAGCACCGTGGCGTGCAATCCATCGCAGGCACATGCGCGTGGTGGGATGGGTGCCCGTGCCAAAGGCCAGCCCCGGATCCAGCCGGATGCTGCGCAGTGCCTGCGCGGGCAGCTCGTGCCAGGTGGGAACAATCCAGAAGTCGGGGGTGATGTCGACCGGCGCAAACTGTGACTGCGTCAGCCGCACCCAATCTTGTTCCGGCACGGTCGCCAGGCCCAGCACCTGACAGCCCGCGAAAAAATCCTGCACAGTCAAGAGCTGCTGGGCGTCGCGCGCTGCGGCTTCCGTCGCGAACAAGGCCACTACCCGGCTGCGCTGCCAGCCGTCCTTGGGAGGCGGCATACCCGGCTCGCCGAACAATGCCTGCTCGGCGTCGGTCTGCGCATCGGCGTCCTCCACCGATACGCTCAGCGCATCCAGCGCGTCCAGCGCATCGCTCACCGCCTCAATGCGGTCTTCCGGACACATCAGACTCAGCTCAAACATGGGACACGCCTCTCAGAAAAAATGAAATGCTGGCACCCGTTCCCAGGAGCCAGCATGAAACGATGCGCAGGGTGGCTTCACCGCTTGTGCTGCGACAGCCATTCTTCAAGATAGTGAATGTTGGTGCCGCCCGCCACAAACTTGGCATCCACCATCAACTCGCGGTGCAGCGGCACATTGGTGTTGATCCCCTCAATCACCGTCTCCGACAGCGCCGTGCGCATGCGGGCCAGGGCCTGCTCACGCGTGTCGCCATGCACGATGATCTTGCCGATCATCGAGTCGTAGTTTGGCGGAACAAAATAGTTCGTGTAGGCATGCGAGTCCACGCGCACCCCCGGGCCGCCCGGTGCATGCCACATGGTGATACGCCCCGGCGAAGGAGTGAACTTGTAGGGGTCTTCCGCATTCACCCGGCACTCGATGGCATGGCCACGAATTTCCACCTGCCGCTGGGTGAAGGGCAGTTTTTCACCGGCGGCCACCATGATCTGCGTGCGCACGATGTCTACACCCGTGATCCATTCGGTCACCGGGTGCTCCACCTGCACGCGCGTGTTCATCTCGATGAAGTAGAACTCACCGTTTTCGTAAAGGAACTCGAACGTGCCCGCACCGCGGTAACCGATCTTCTTGCAGGCCGCCACACAACGCTCACCGATCCGCTCGATCAGCTTGCGGGGAATGCCGGGCGCCGGCGCCTCTTCAATCACCTTCTGGTGGCGCCGCTGCATCGAGCAGTCGCGCTCGCCCAGATACACGGCGTTGCGGTGCTTGTCGGCGAGAATCTGTATCTCGATATGGCGCGGGTTCTGGAGGAACTTCTCCATGTACACCGCCGGATTGCCAAACGCAGCGCCCGCCTCGGCCTTGGTCATCTGCACGGCGTTGACCAGGGCAGCCTCGGTGTGCACCACGCGCATCCCGCGGCCCCGCCGCCACCGGCGGCCTTGATGATCACCGGGTAACCCACGGCTTTGGCAATGCGGCGAATCTGCACCGGATCGTCCGGCAGCTCGCCGTCAGATCCGGGCACGCAGGGCACGCCGGCACGGATCATGGCCTGCTTGGCCGACACCTTGTCGCCCATCATGCGGATGTTTTCGGGTGTGGGGCCAATGAACTGGAAACCGCTTTTTTCCACCCGCTCGGCGAAATCAGCATTTTCGGACAGGAACCCATAGCCCGGGTGGATGGCTTCGGCATCCGTCACCTCGGCCGCCGAGATGATGGCGGGCATGTTGAGGTAAGACAGTGGCGACGGCGCCGGCCCAATGCAGACGGCCTCTTCGGCCAGCTTCACATACTTGGCGTCACGATCGGCCTCGGAATACACCATCACGGCTTTGACGCCCAACTCCTGGCAGGCGCGCTGGATGCGGAGGGCGATTTCGCCGCGATTGGCAACAAGGATCTTTTTAAACATAGGCTGTCTCGCGGCTCATCGCCCGCACGCTGGCGCGCGCCAGGGCAATTTGCTTTGCCTTGCCGCTGGCAAGAACGCCACAATTGGCAACAAGGGTCTTCATAAACATGGGCAGGGGTTACTCGATCACGAACAGCGGCTGTCCGTATTCCACGGCCTGGCCGTTTTCACCCAGAATCTTCGTCACGGTGCCAGACTTGTCGGCCTCGATCTCGTTGAGGATCTTCATGGCTTCGATGATGCAGATCGTCTCGCCTTCCTTGACCTGGCTGCCCACCTCGACGAACGCCTTGGCGCCCGGGCTCGATGAACGGTAGAACGTGCCCACCATGGGAGACTTCACCACATGACCGGTCGGCGCTGCGGCCACCGGGGCCGGCAACTCCGCAACGGCTGCGGGCGCAGCGGCAGCCGCCGGAGCGGGCATGGGGGCAGGAACATATTGCTGCACCACGGCACCGCCACTCTTGACGATACGGACCTTGCCTTCGGCTTCTGTGATCTCGAGTTCGGACACATTCGACTCGGATACCAGGTCGATCAGGGTTTTGAGTTTTCGCAAATCCATGGGAGCTCCAACGGCTATAAAACTGAATAAGGCGCGAATTTACTCCAATTTCAGCCTACTTCAGTCTTCGGAGCGCATTTTTCACTGCCCGCATCAGGGCATTACCACGCCATGCGACGTCAAATTGCCATGTTGCAGCCCGACCCCGATCAGCGCAGGGCGCTCCACGTTTTCAAATCTTCCGGGGTCACCTGACCCATTTTACGATGCGCCACGCGCCCGTCCCCGCTGAACACCACCGTAAACGGCAGTCCACCCGTCAAATTACCGAGCGAACGCCCCAACTCCGAGCCCCCCAGTCCTGCCAGGCCCACGGGAAAATCGAGCGGCAGCCGAGCCAGGAATTTCCGCACCGAAGACGGCTGATCAATCGCCAACCCCACCACTTGCCAGCCACTGGCCTTGTTCTCGCGGTAAAAGTTATTAAGCATGGGCAACTCGTCCACGCAGGGCGGGCACCAGGTTGCCCAGAAGTTGAGCAACAACGGCTTGCCGGCAAACGACCCCATGGCCAGGTGCGCCCCATCGGGCGTATCAAACGCCTGCGCCCAAAGCGCCTGCGCTGCGCCCTCCTGCATGGCATGAGGTTGCAGTCGCCACCATGCCAGCCCGGCACCGCCAACGGCGGCGGCTGCGGCCACACCGGCGTACAGGGCCCGGCGCCGGCTCACCGGCCTTGCGGCGTGAGGGGGCAACGAAGAAGCAGAAGATTCCGTCAGGGGCGCGGTCATGGAACATTTTCCTGGAGAAGACGTCGCACCGCGGTGATGTCACCGCGCGGCGATCGCCCCTTGGCATCGGGGCGCAAGGCCCGCGCAAGTCATCAAGATCGTAGATCAGCAAGTGCACGCCGATCATTTCGCCCAGTTCAGGGCACATGCTGCCCACACTCAGGGCCTCCACAGAATCGCCGTGAAAGCCCGCAACGGTGCGCGGCTCGTAATCGACGTTATGGTCTATCAACGCGATTTCGGCCGATTTGGAGTCATCACAGAACAACTGCAAATAAATATCCGACAGTCGGGTGGCCGTGCCACGCCACACCGCCCCTCCCAGGTGGGGCCGAAAGGCCGCCATGCGCTCCATCCAGACCAGCGCCAGCTGGCGCAGGGCACGCAATTCGCGCGGCTGGGTGTCAGCGCAAAAGAGCGCGATGTACTCGCGCACGGCGTCTTCCACCGCGTCGTTGTCGGGCAGCGGGGTGCGCGCCGGCAGGCCGAGTTCACGCAGCGCGCGGCGCTTGGCAGGGCCCCATTCCAGTCCCTCTTCCACGACCAGCCGGGCGGTGGTGCTGGCGATTTCGGCGCTCAAAGGTGTGGGCATGGCGGCATCGGATGGCGTTGGAGGCCCTATTGTGGCGCCAACCCATGACAGACAGCCACTGCGCGCCCCATGGCCCGGTGGCGACACGGCCATTGGCTTCCACAGGCCACTCATGACACTATGTTTTTAATAGCTTCTCGCGCTTACCGTTCATGCGCTGCAGGGCCTTTTCTGCTTGAACCTTAGAATCTGCGCCCATGCACATACACATACTGGGAATCTGCGGCACCTTCATGGGTGGACTGGCCGCGCTGGCGCGCGAAGCAGGACACAAAGTCACCGGATGCGATGCTGGCGTTTACCCGCCCATGAGCGACCAGTTGCGGGCCCTGGGCATCGAGCTGATCGAAGGATTTGGCGCCGACCAGCTGGCTCTGCGCCCTGACGTGTTCGTCGTGGGCAACGTGGTCAGCCGGGCCCGGCTGGCCGACGGCAGTCCGAAATTTCCCCTCATGGAAGCCATCCTGGATGCTGGCCTGCCTTACACCAGCGGACCGCAGTGGCTGGCTGAACAGGTGCTGCAGGGCCGGCATGTGCTGGCGGTGGCAGGCACCCACGGCAAGACCACCACCACATCGATGCTGGCCTGGATTCTGGAGAGCACCGGGCTGCAGCCGGGTTTCCTGATTGGCGGCGTGCCGCTGAATTTCGGTGTATCCGCCCGCTTGGGCGCGCCGCAGCGCCCCGGCGCGGGCGAGGGGTCACTGGAAACGGACACCCGCCCGCTGTTTGTGATCGAGGCCGACGAGTACGACACCGCCTTCTTCGACAAGCGCAGCAAGTTTGTCCACTACCGTCCGCGCACGGCCGTACTGAACAACCTGGAATTCGATCACGCCGACATATTTGACGATCTGGCCGACATCGAGCGCCAGTTTCACCACCTCGTGCGCACCGTCCCGCCTTCGGGCCGCATCGTGGTCAACGGGCTCGAAGAAAGTCTGGCCCGCGTGCTGCACACCGGCTGCTGGAGCACGGTGAGCAGCTTCGGCGCCGCGGTGAGCGATTTTTCTGCCATGGGCGACCCGCAGGCTTTCGACGTGCTGAACCGAGGCGAAGTCGCGGGGCGCGTGCAATGGGGCCTGACGGGCGTGCACAACCAGCTCAATGCGCTGGCGGCCATCGCGGCGGCCCACCATGTGGGGGTGCCGGTGCAGCAGGCCGCACAGGCGCTGGCCGATTTCCAGAATGTCAAACGCCGCATGGAGCTGCGCGGCACGGTGGGCGGCATCGCCGTGTACGACGATTTTGCGCACCACCCCACGGCACTGCGCACCACGCTCGATGGCCTGCGGCGCAGCCTGGGGCCGGACGCGCGCATCCTGGCGGTGTTCGAGCCGCGCAGCAACACCATGAAGCTGGGCGCCATGAAAAGCCAGCTGCCCTGGGCGCTGGAGACCGCTGATCTGGCCTTTTGCCACACGGCCGGGCTGGACTGGGATGCGGCTGCGGCCCTGGCGCCACTGGGCGTGGGTCCCGGCCAGCGTGCGCAGACCGCACCGGACATCGACACCCTGGTCAACCAGGTGCAGCAGGCGGCAAAGCCAGGCGACCACATCGTCTGCATGAGCAATGGCGGCTTTGGCGGTGTGCACGAGCGCCTGCTGCGCGCACTATCAAAATAATAGCAACTTGCGCTTACTGCATAAGCGCTAGCGACTATTTTTGCTGAATATTCAGAAAGAAACCGCCATGCCCGGCACGTCCACCCGCACCACGGGTCTGGCCAGCGCGGCACTGGCCGCGCGAGCGAAGTCGCGCGACCACAAGGGATCGTTGAACAACGAGGTGCCTGCGGCGCGCGCCACGGTCAGCACCTTGTCGGCCAGCAGCACCTTGCCACTGGCGCGCAGGGGTTCGCAATCAAGGGCGATGAACTGATCGTCCAGCCAGCGGCGCCCGGCTTCATGCGCCATGGGCTCCTGGCCCTCCAGATCAAAACGGAACTCCTGGTTTCCAGTCAGCTGGACGGACACTTCGCTGTGCATGATGGGTTGCCTTTCTGGCGCAAAAGGGATGCAAGGGCCGGGGCCACACACCGGCGGGCCCCACCAAAGGCTAGAGCTTACACCGCCGCAGCGGCGCCGGCTCAGCGCGCGCGGCGGGCCACCACGGCGGCCGACAGTTCGGCCAGCGCCTGCAGCGAATCGTCCCAGCCCAGGCAGGCATCGGTGATGCTTTTGCCGTATTCCAGCGCACCGGGCAGATCCTTGCCCGGCGAGAACTTCTGGGCGCCGGCGTTCAGGTGGCTTTCAATCATCAGGCCGAAAACACTGCGCGAGCCGCCGGCAATCTGGGCCGCAATGTCGCGCGCCACATCCAGCTGCTTTTCGTGCTGCTTGCTGCTGTTGGCATGGCTGCAATCGACCATCAGCGTGGCGGGCAGCTTGGCGGCTTCGAGATCCTTGCAGGCCGCAGCCACGCTGGCGGCATCGTAATTGGGCGCCTTGCCGCCACGCAGGATGACGTGGCAGTCCTTGTTGCCCTTGGTGTTGACAATGGCGACCTGCCCGTTCTTGTGCACCGACAGGAAATGGTGGCCCGGCTGGCCGACTGGATGGCATCGGTGGCGATGCGGATGTTGCCGTCCGTGCCGTTCTTGAAGCCGATGGGCGCGGACAGGCCCGAGGCCAGCTCGCGGTGCACCTGGCTCTCGGTGGTGCGGGCACCGATGGCGCCCCAGCTGATCAGGTCGCCGATGTACTGGGGCGAGATCACGTCCAGAAATTCGCTGCCGGCGGGGATGCCCAGGCGGTTGATCTCGATGAGCAACTGGCGTGCAATGCGCAGGCCTTCGTCGATGCGGTAGCTCTCATCGAGATAGGGGTCGTTGATCAGACCCTTCCAGCCCACCGTGGTGCGGGGTTTCTCGAAATACACGCGCATCACGATCTCCAGCGTGTCGGCGTACTGTGCGCGCACGGAGGCCAGGCGACGGGCATATTCCAGTGCCGCGGCCGGATCATGGATGGAGCAGGGGCCAATCACCACCAGCAGGCGGTCGTCCTTGCCGGCCATGATGCGGTGGATGTTCTTGCGCGTCTGGGTGATCAGCGCTTCCACCGGCGTGCCGCTGATGGGGAAAAAGCGGATCAGGTGCTCGGGAGGTGGCAACACGGTAATGTCCTTGATACGTTCGTCGTCGGTCTGGCTGGTTTTCTCGACGCTGCGGTACCAGGAATCGGTGGCGGGGGTGGCTTGGGCCGTCATGGTGGCTTCCTCGTGGATTGAAATGTCAGAAGGTCAGAAAAACAAAAACCGCCGGGCTCTTCAGCGTCGGCGGTTGGTATGGTGAGGTTTGCGGGCTTGCGCGTTGTCCTCTCATCCGCCGGGGACTGAGATCCAAAACCAAAAATAAAACGCGCTGCGAACTTGCATGGGAATCAATGTAGCACAGTGTTTGCGGCACCGCAGCAAGCTTGGGACATTGTGGCGTGATGGCAACTGCCTAGGCGGATGGCAATCGCACCCGGCTGGCGAGCGCAGGCTTTTATCCGCGCAAGTGCCGCAACCAGGCCTGCACACGCTGCCAGGCCGACAAGCGCGGCGGCAAGGCCTCAGACAAATCGCTTGGCGGTCCGCTGTCGTGCTCGTACATGTCGATCAACAGCAAGGCCTCGCCCAGCGTGCGCCAGGCCAGCAGTTCGAATTGCCGAAAGCAGGTGCCCTCGCGCGCGCTATGGCGCTCCAGCGCCTGCTGCCATGCGGCAATGGCGTCGCGCAACTCCCGCAGCGCGCGCTGGTAGGCGCCAAACTCGTACAGGGTGTGCCAGGCGGAACCCAAACCCGTGAGAAAAAGCTGGTGCTCGCGTGCGCACTGGGCCAGCTCCACCACACGCGCAGTGATAGCACTGGCATCCGCGCCAGACCGGCGCAGCCGCGTCGCCTCGTCAATATGCATCGACAGCGCACCCAGGCTGTCCCGCAGCTGGCGCGAATCCTCGTCCGCGACGCCTTCGCGCAGGAAACGGCTGATGTCGCCAAACGACTGAAGGGTTTGCTGCAAACTGGAGAGCGACGCAGGCATGGTGTGATTGTGCGCCCGCCACCGCGGGCTGTCGCCCCCGCGCGGGTCGATGGGCGCCTGGGTGCGCCAAAGCACCTGCCCGGGGCGCCGCCCGGCGGGGTCTCAGGCCGTTCCGCCGACCGTCAGCCCGTCAATCCGCAGCGTGGGCTGGCCCACGCCCACCGGCACGCTCTGGCCTTCCTTGCCGCAGGTGCCCACACCGCTGTCCAGGCGCATGTCGTTGCCGATCATGCTGACACGCTTGAGGCAGTCGGGGCCGCTGCCCACGATGGTCGCACCCTTGACCGGGTAGAGAATCTTGCCGTTTTCCACCCAGTAGGCCTCGCTGGCAGAGAACACGAACTTGCCGGAGGTGATGTCCACCTGCCCGCCGCCAAAGTTGGTGGCATACAGGCCCTTCTTGATGCTGGCCACGATCTCTTGCGGGTCCTTGTCGCCGCCCAGCATGTAGGTGTTGGTCATGCGCGGCATGGGAATGTGCGCGTAGCTTTCGCGCCGGCCATTGCCGGTAGGCGCCACGCCCATGAGGCGGGCGTTGAGCGAATCCTGGATGTAGCCCTTCAAAATGCCGTCTTCGATCAGCACATTGCGCTGGCTGGTGTTGCCCTCGTCGTCCACGTTGAGTGAACCGCGCCGATCCGAGATGGTGCCGTCATCCAGCACCGTGACCCCCTTGGCCGCCACGCGCTGGCCGATGCGGCCACTGAAGGCGCTGGAGCCCTTGCGGTTGAAATCGCCCTCCAGCCCGTGGCCGATGGCCTCGTGCAGCAAGATGCCGGGCCACCCTGGGCCCAGAACCACCGTCATCTCGCCCGCAGGCGCGGGGCGCGATTCCAGGTTGACCAAGGCCGCATTCACCGCCTCATCCACATACTGGGCAATCTGCGCGGCATCGAAATATGCAAGCCCGAAGCGTCCGCCGCCTCCGGCCGATCCCACTTCACGGCGACCGTTTTGTTCGGCGATCACCGTCACCGACAGCCGCACCAGTGGCCGCACATCGGCCGCCAGCGTGCCGTCCGCACGGGCCACCAGCACCACGTCGTATTCGCTGGCCAGACCGGCCATGACCTGGGCCACGCGCGGGTCCTTGGCGCGGGCACGCTGCTCCACCTGCATCAGCAAATCCACCTTGGCCGTGCTGTCCAGCGTGGCGATGGGATCGACGCCGGGATAGAGGCTGCGACCGTTCGCTATTTTTTTAGTAGCTACTCGGGCACGACCCACCTGCGCTACAGCCGAAATAGACCGTACAGTGCGGGCCGCATCGAGCAGCGAGGCTTCGGAGATGTCGTCGGAATAGGCAAAGGCTGTCTTCTCGCCGCTGACGGCGCGCACCCCCACGCCCTGGTCAATGGAAAACGACCCCGTCTTGACGATGCCCTCCTCCAGGCTCCAGCCTTCGCTGCGGGTGAATTGAAAATACAGGTCGGCATCGTCCACCTGATGGGTGCGAATTTCAGCCAGCGCACGCGCCAGATGGCTTTCGTCGAGACCAAAAGGCGTCAGGAGCAACTGGCTGGCAACATCAATGCGTTGCTGCGTGGACGCGCGCTGGGGCGCGGCAGAGGGGGAGCGTGAGGACATGCGGCCATTTTAGGCCGCACCGCCATGCCCTGCGAGGCGCAGGGGCGCATACCCAAGCGGCCAGGGGGCGCGCCGCCGCCCGCCCCCCTTGCTGCACGACTACGCCGTCTGGTCGTCGGTTACCGCCCCTGGGCCGTTGGCCTTGACCGATGCAATGCCATCGTCTCGGGCCTTTTCGCCGGAAAACATGTGGCTCAGGCCGATGACCTGGCCGTTGCCCGCCTTGAGCGTGAAATAGGGCGAGCCATCCTTGGCACTCAGCCGCGCATAGCGGCCATCGTCCGGGGCATTCTTCTTGACTGACTCAATGCCGTTGAGGGCACTGGCCTTGGAATCGTAGAGCTCGCTGGTCAAAATGACCTGCCCGTTGTCAGCCAGCAGATTGAAGACGAACTTGTCGTTCTTGGATTTCTTCAGCTCAAACCTTGACGCCATGAGAAGCACCTCCGGGTAATTGCCAAAACACGGTTGGCAACCGGGTTGTACTCCCAAGCCCACCGCTACGCAATGCGGGGCAGCCCGCTCACAGCGCCGGCCGCGCGTCCTTGGGGTCGATGCGCTGAGCCCGGGCCACCGACATCAGGATGCCCAGCGCCAGCCCCAGCGTGACCATGGCCGTGCCTCCATAGCTGATGAACGGCAGCGGCACGCCCACCACCGGCAAGATTCCGCTGACCATACCCATGTTCACGAAGGCATAGGTGAAGAAGATCATCGACACTGCCCCCGCCATGAGCCGCCCGAACAAGGTCGTCGCGCCCACCGCAATGGCCAACCCACGCCACACCAGCAGCAGAAAGCACACGATCAGAAACAGGTTGCCGGCCAGGCCAAACTCTTCGGAAAAGGCTGCAAAGATGAAGTCGGTGGTGCGCTCGGGAATGAACTCGAGGTGGGTCTGCGTGCCGGCCATGAACCCTTTGCCAAAGACGCCGCCCGAGCCGATGGCAATCATGCCCTGGATGATGTGAAAGCCCTTGCCCAGCGGGTCGCGCGAGGGATCGAGCAAGGTGCAGATGCGCTGCTGCTGGTAGTCATGCAGGATCGACCAACGCACGCCGTCGGCGCACAGTTGAGGCTCCAGCGAGACCAGCAGCACAATGCCCACGGCGCCCAGCAACACCGGCGGTAGCAACAGCTTCCACGAAAGGCCGGCAAAAAAGATCACCGAAAGCCCCGCCGCCAGCACCAGCAGCGAGGTGCCCAGATCGGGCTGCTTCATGATCAGGCCCACGGGAATGACCAGCAGCACCCCCGCGGCGACAAAATCCAGCGGCCGCAGTTGCCCCTCGCGCTTCTGGAACCACCAGGCCAGCATCAAAGGCATGGCAATCTTGAGAAGCTCGCTGGGCTGGATGACCACACCGAGGTTGATCCAGCGCTGGGCCCCCTTCTTGGTGATGCCGAACAGGGCCACCGCCACCAGCAGCGCCACCCCCAGGGCGTACAGGGGCACAGCCAGGGCCATGATTTTCTGAGGCGGCACCTGGGCCACCATGAACAGGATGGCAGCGGCAATCAGCATGTTGCGCCCATGGTCCATGAAGCGCGAACCATGGTCGTAGCCGGACGAATACATGGCCAGCAGGCCGGCGCTGGCCAGCACCGCCACTACCAGGACGAGCGGCCAGTCAAATCCCTGGAACAGGGGCAAAAAACGCTGGGAAAGTGAAGGTTTGTCAAAAACGGCGGCCATGGCGCAATTATCGGGCCCGGCCAGCAGGGCTGGCGAACACGGGTCGCATCAGCTTGCCTGCCGGAACGCCATCACGGCCTGGTTGCGCAGGGTGCGCAGCAAGCCCAGGACCTTGTCATCCACCGCAATCCCTCCCGGCGATGACTGGTCGGCATAGATCAGGGCAAACGGTTGGCCCTTGATCTGCAGGGGCAGCAACAGGAAAGCCGGCGCATTGATGCCCTGCACATACCACTGCGGCAGGCGTGCCTGCATGCGCGACTGGGTGGCGTCGTTGATCAGCGTGTCGGCCCCGCGCACACAGACTGCAGCAAACAGGTCGCCGGGCGTTTTCAGCGGCACCCTCAAGGCACGCACGGCGCTCTCGCTGTCTTCGCCGAGACCAAATCGCCCGGTCAGCTGGTCGGTGCGCGCCTCGCGCAGGCAAAACACCATGCGCCGGAACCCCAGTGCACGGAACATGGTTTCCAGGATCATGCGCAGCACGTCGTTGAGCTGGAAGTTCTCCACCATGGCGTTGGTGATGTCCTGAATGCCGGCCGCCAGGACTTCATTGACCTGGGCCGCCGAGACCGTGCCAGTCGCCTGCGACTCCAGCACTGCAGGCAGTGGCGGCGTCTCGGCAGCGCGCAGCTCCAGCAGGGCCAGTGCGTCTGGCGGCGCGACGGCATCTCCCAGGGGCGCCGGCACCGTCAGCAAACGGGCCGCCGCAGAGCCCGGCTCCACCTTCAGATCCAGCGCCTGGGCCAGGGCCACCAGCTTGTGGCGCGCACGCAAGGTGGCCTCGGTGATGGCGGTGTGGGTCAGTGCCAGGGTGCGTGCGTAGCGTGCGGCCGTCTGCTGCAAGCGGTGTTCCGTGTGTGCATCGCCGCTGTGCAGCAGCGTGCTGGCTACCTCGTTGGCCGCCATGGCCACCCAGCGCAAACGCTCCACACCCTGCTCGGGCGGGCGCATCGGGGGCGTTCCCATGGGCTTGCGCATGCAGCGCTGAAGGCTCTCGGGCAAGCCCCACACCCGCGCCACGCCGGCACCGAGGTCTTCAAAACCCAGACCCAGCACCTGCACGGCGGCCGATTCCTCCCCGCCTTCCAGTCGCCCCGCCGCCACCAAACTGCGCACCTGCTGCGCCTCCTCGGGAAAGTAGAACTCGCACAGCATCCGCCCCAGGTTCTGGAACATGGCGCCAATAAAGGCCTCTTCGGCCAATTGCCCCGGACTGCACAACTCGGCGGCGACGGAGCCGGCCATCATGGCGCGCAAGAACTCCTCACGCATCTGGCTGGCATGCGCCTTGTCTTCCATGTGGTCCAGCAGCACCAGGCTGAGCGCAATGTTGCGCACGGCATTGAAACCCACCAGGCTGACCGCGCGCGACACGGTGCTGACGGTGCCCCGGCTTGCGTGCGCATAGTGCACGCTGTTGACCAGACGCAGCAGCTTGTTGGTCAGCGCCACATCCTTGAGGATTTCATGCGTCAGGTCGCTGATGCTATCGTCCTCCGAATTGGCCACCCGCTGGATGCGGGCCACCGAGTCCGAGAGGGCTGGGAAATCGCTCTTGTGGCGCATGCGCCGCAACAAAAAGTCCAGGGTGGCATTGCTGGCCGCCGTAGGGGCGCTGACGGGAGCCGCCCAGGCGCGCAAGGCATCGCCAAACTCCCCAGCGGTGGCGTAGCGCGCCGCCGGGCTGCGCGCCAGCGCGCGCTGCAATATGGCGCGCAGCGTGTGATCCACCCCTTGCCCCAGGTCTTCGGGCAGCGTCGGAACCTCGCCAGCGCTGCGGTACAGCGCGTGCCAGCCGTCTGGCAGGTGCATCAGTGGACGACCCGTGAGCAGCTCCACCAGCACCACTGCGGCCGCATACAGGTCTGAGGCGGGCGATGGCGCGGCGCCCCCGGCGGCCTCGGGCGCCAGGTAGACCGGCGTGCCGCTGTCCCCTTGCACGCCGGGCTCGGCCTGCAGCGGCGCTGCCATGCCAAAGTCCATCAACCGCGCATGGCGCTGGTTGTCCACCATGACATTGGACGGCTTGAGGTCCCCGTGCACCATGCCGGCCGCATGCGCGGCCTGCAGGCCGTCGAGCAAGTCCACCACCAGCGCCACGGCGTCGTGGGGCGCGCACCGGCCCTGCTGCGCCAGGTGCTCCGCCAGGGTCCGGCCCGGCACATACTCGAACACAACGTAGGGCTGGCGCCCCTGCACATCGGCTTCAAACACCGGCACGATGAAGGGGTGGGCCAGCGCACCCCCATGGCGCGCCTCACGCAACCAGTGGTCCAGCGCCGAAGCATCCTGGTCCTGCACCGGGCGCATCAGCTTGATGGCCACCTGGCGCTGCAGGCGGGGATCGAAGGCGAGCCACACCGTGGTCTGGGCGCCGCGCCCCAGCACCCGCAGCAATTCAAAGCGGCCCAGCACGGAAGGCGGCTTGTCCACAGCCCCCGAAACCAGGCGTTTGGCGATGGAAAGCGGGGCAAAATCGGGCATGGTGTACAAGGCAAAGCCGAGCGCCGCACGGCACGGCACCCTGAGGCGCCGATCTTATGCCGGCGCCACGCTCATCCACGGCAGTAGTTGCCCTGCTTTCCCCACGCCCAAGGCCCCATGACCACCACGCACCTGCTGTACCTGCACGGCTTTCGCTCCTCCCCCCAGTCGGCCAAGGCCCGGCTGATGGCGGCCTATGTGGCGCAACACCACCCTGCCGTGCACTGGTGGTGCCCCCAGTTGCCACCCTCGCCCCAGGCCGCCATGGACCAGGTGGCGCAAGGCATAGCCGCCTGGCCGCGGGCCACCATGGCCGTGGTGGGCTCTTCGCTGGGAGGCTTTTACGCCAGCTGGGTCGCGCGGCATACGGGCTGCGCGAGTGTTCTGCTGAACCCCGCGGTGGACCCCGCAAGAGACCTTGCGCGCCATATCGGCGAGCAAACGGCATGGCATGACCCGGCCGAACGTTTTTTCTTCCTGCCCGAATACATTGGGCAGTTGCAGGCGCTGGCTGCGCAGTGCCCGCTGCCCGCGGGTCGCGAAATGGCCATCATCGCCAAAGGCGACGAGGTGTTGGACTGGCGGGAAATGGTGGCACGCTACCCCGCCGCCCAGCTCACGCTGCTCGAAGGGGGCGACCATGCACTGAGCGACTTTGGCGCCCACCTGCCGGCCGTGGCGGAGTTTCTGCAACTGGCCTAGCCCGCAAGCGCGAACCAGGGGTCACTGCGGCGCTGGCGGGGCCGGGCGCTGGGCACGCGTCCAGCGCGCATGGTCCTCGGGGTAAGCCGCGCGGTAGCGCCGCAACTGAAAGGCCACCTCGTCGTCCATTCCCAACAACAGCGCGCTCTCAATGAGCTTCTCGATCACCCGGGGCTCGGGTGAAAAATGCAGCAGTTCCGTGGCCAGCGTGTGGATTTGCGGCGCATTCTCGCGCGTAAGCACCGTGGTGGTGAGCAGCGCAAAATCCACCTGGTTGGTGAACAGCAGGGTGTTGGACACCTTGGCCAGGGTGCCCTCCTGATAGGCCTGCGGCCGGGATGCCCAGGGGCGGTAGAGCTGGCTGACACGGTAGTAATCCCACGCAATGCCAGCGCCCGCCACGCCCACCGCCACCACCACCACGGCGGCACCGGTCAGAAAACGCGCAGAACGCACCCAGCCCGGCAGCGCCCCGCGCCACAGCAAGGCCAGCGCCAGCACCGTGACCAGCTGGAATGGGCCGTACCAAAGCGGAAACTCGACCATGCTGTGCAAACCGATGATGGCCAGCGCCCCCCAGGCCAGTTGGCGCACCGGATCGGTCTCGCGCCAAGGCCGCGCGCGCACCACCCAGGCCAGCACGGCGCCGCATGCCACGGCAGCCACCGGCAGGCCCAGCTCCACCGCCAGGTGCAAGGGCAGGTTGTGGGCGTTGTCCAGCAGGGTGCAAAAGCGATCGCCGGGGAACAGCGTCATGTAGTGCGCGTAGTCCAGCTCGCCCCAGCCCCAGCCCGTCCAGGGTTTCTGGCCAATCAGATACAGCACGTTGGACCACAGCACCCGCCGGCTGCTACAGGCCTGCGGGTCGCCCCCGAGACGGGTGAAAACCCCCTCGGTCGCAAACCCCGTCCAGTCCAGCAAGAGACGCGGAAGCAGCCATCCCGCCACGGCATAGAGCGCCAGCCCGATCACCGCCAGGCCACCACCAGGCGCCCGCTGGTGCCGCGCCACAGCACCAGCAGTGCCACGATCAGCAGCCATTGCATCGCCCCGGTGCGCGATGCCGTGGCTGCGCTGGCCACCGCCAGCAGCGCAAGCGCCCACGCCAACAGCATTCCCACCAGCCACGCCGGCCATTCGCGCCCGCCGCCCTGCAGCGCTTGCTGCAGAGGCGTTGCCGGCGCCCCAGTGTCCGCCGCCAACGGGCGCACCTGCATCTGCGCCACCAACCACATGAGCGCCCACACACCCAGGCTCATCAGCGATGCCTGCTGGTTGCGCTGGCGCAGGTTGCCGATGGCCTGCCCCGGCGTGGAGGGCTGCACCCAGGGTGCCAGGCCGGGGTCACCCAAAAAGTACTGCAGCAGCCCGACCACTCCCGCCAACAACGCCGCCAGAAGCAAGCCCACCGCCAGCTGCGATGCCAGGAACGCCCGCCCACCGGGCTCCAGGGCACCAGCCGGCGCGCGGCGCAGCACCCAGCCACGGCAGACCGCTACTAGTGCCAGTCCCGCACCACAAGTCCAGGCCGCCACCAGGGGCCAGAAATTGGACAGGGGGGGCTGGGGATACGAAAAAAGAAACGGCAAAGCCACTGCCAGCAGGGTCAGCGGTGCAGCAATGGCATCCAGACGCATTTCAAACAAACCCGACCATCATGGAAAGCCTTGGATCATAGGGGGCGCGCACCGCACCGCACCGCACCGCACCGTGCCGCACCGACACCCGGCAACGCACTACCGCTTGGTCTGACAGGTCTTGCCCGGCTGCGAGGCCTCTTTCAACCAGGCGATGAGGTCGGCGCGCTCCGCATCGTCCTTGACACCGGCATAGCCCATGGCGGTGCCTGGCACCGCCTTCATCGGGTCTTTGAGAAAGAGGTCGAGCGAGTGCTCATCCCAGACGATGCCGCTGCGCTGCAAGGCCTTGGAATAGTTCGTGTAGCCCTGCGCCGTGCCCGCGCGGCGGCCCCAGAGGCCGCAATGCTGGGGCCCGGTGCGGTGGCCCTCGATGGCGTGGCAGGCAGCGCAGCGCGCGTAGACCTGCTCACCGCGCTGCAAGACTGCCGGTTCCGGGGCGGCGCTCGCGCCCGCCACAAGCAGCCCGCCCGCCAGCCAGGCCACCGCCGGAGCAAGGCGCGGGTTCATGACATGAAGGCCGACGGCACCGGCTGTTCGCCCAGCACCTGGCGCAGCACCGCCCAGTGCATGGCTTCGTCGCCCAGGATGCTGGCGGCCACCTGGGCCAGCGCACGGTCGGCAAACAGGGGAACGGCCCCTAGGTAAGCGGAGATCGCGCCCCGCTCCAGCCCGGCAGCAAAGCGCAGTACGTCGGTCTCGGCCTTGAGCTTGTCTACCGGAAACTCGTACTTGCCCTTGGCAACCGCCGGTTTGCCGCCGAGCTTTTGCACCGTGGCCGCGATGGCTGCCGCATGTTCCTTATGGTGCCCCTGGAACTGCACGGCCACCGGCAACACGCCCTTGCTCAACAGGCCACTTTCGGCGCCCACCTGGTAGGCCGCCACGGCCTCCAGTTCGGCGCCCAGCGCCGTGTTGAGAATGCGCACATCGGCCTCCAGATCCTTTGCGCTGACCTTGGCACCGGCCGCCAGCGCGTCGCGCCCGCCCAGCAGGGCCACGGCACCGGCCGACAGGACGGCCGCACCCGACATGGACATGGCGCGGCGGCGCGCGAGGAACAGAACCTGTGAAGGCACTTGAATGGAAAAGTTCTTCATGACGTTCTCCTGGGAAGTGAAGAAAAAAAACGAACAAACCCTCAGCGCCGCGCAATGCGCTGGCGCTGCTGCAACTCGGCCACCACGTAGCGCACCACCTGTTCGCAACGCTCGCCGGCAAACGGAAAAGCGCTCTCGGCATGCGCCTCGATCCGGGCGCCCAGCGCGTCGCGCAGCAGCGCGCGGGCACGCAGATAGCGGGTCTTGACCACGGCATCGCTCACCTGCAGGCAGAACGCGGTTTCTTCGACGCTCATTTCCTGCACGGCGCGGAGGATGAAGACGCTGCGGTAGATGGGCGGCAGCCCCTCCACGGCCGACTGCAGCAACTGGCGCAGCTCGCCGCGTTCCAGGGCCGCCTCGGGTGAGGCACCGGGAGGTGCGCTGAAAGACATCATGTGCTCCGTTGAAGGCTCGTGATCCAGGTCCTGGGTGCCATCCATGGGCACGGATCGGCCGCGTTTGCGCAGCACATCCAGCGCCAGATTGATGGCGATGCGCGCCAGCCAGGTGCCCAGCGATGCACCGCCCTGAAAATCCTGCAGCTGGGTAAAGGCGCGCAGATAGGTCTCCTGCACCACGTCCTGCGCCTCGGCATCGTCCGCCACCACGCCGCGCGCGGCCCGGAACAGCAGCCGGTTGTGCCGGCGCATGATGGCTTCAAAAGCCGCCTGGTCGCCCTGCAAGGCATGGCCGATCAACTCAGCGTCGGAACCCGGCGCAGTGGTGGCTGCCCCTGCCAAGGGCGGCGGTGTAGAAATGTTCATGGTGGACCTCGCTGTGGTTGCCTATGGTCATTGGACGCCGATTGCGGCAAAAAGGTGACAAGCACTGGCCGTCGACAGGGGCGTGCGCGTGCTGGAGCGCGGCGCGGCCCGCTGCACCCGAGCGGGCCCCGGCGCGCTGAAAATCGGCCTGCCGCGCCCATGGGAGAATGCCGCCCATGCACGCATTGTTTGAAGAAGCCGGCAAATTCATGGCCGGTCGTATCCTGTCCGAAGCTGAAAGCTCGGCCCAAGTCGAGCTCGATTCGGGCAAGCGGGTCAAGGTGAAGGCGGCGAACCTCCTGTTGAAATTTGAAAAGCCCGCGCCGTCGGAGCTGATGGCCCAGGCGCAGGCGCTCGCCCAGACCATCGAGCTGCCGCTGGCCTGGGAATTTGCGCCCGAGGACGATTTCGGCTTTGCCGACCTCGCGCGCGACTATTTTTCGGACAACGCCACGCTGGCCCAGCAGGCCGGCGCGCTGTTCGCCCTGCACGAGGCGCCGCACTACTTTCGCCGCGCCGGCAAGGGCCGCTTCAAGAAGGCGCCCGCCGAAATCCTGCAGCAGGCACTGGCCGCCATCGAGAAAAAGAAACTGATCGTGCAGCAGATCAGCGACTGGGCCGAGGCCCTGGGGCGTGGCGAATGCCCGCAGCCCATCCGCGAGCAGCTCTACAAGATCCTGTTCCGTCCCGACAAGAACGCGCCCGAGTACAAGGCCGTGGTCGAGGCCAGCCGCGCCACGCACCTGGCGCCGCTCGACCTGCTGCAAAAGGCCGGCGCCATCGACTCGGCCTACCAGTTCCACTGGAAGCGCTTTTTGTTCGACAACTTCCCCAAGGGCACAGGCTTCCCGCCGCTCACTGCGCCGCAGCCGCCGGCCGACCTGCCGCTGGCGCCGGTGCAGGCCTATTCCATCGACGACTCGCAGACCACCGAGATCGACGACGCCCTGTCGGTGCAGGGCCTGGGCACGGGCACGGTGGTGCTGGGCATCCACATTGCCGCGCCGGGCCTGGCCATCGTGCCGGGCACGCCGCTCGACCAGCTCGGCCGCAGCCGCCTGTCCACCGTCTACATGCCGGGCTACAAGATCACCATGCTGCCCGACGAGGTGGTGCAGATCTACACGCTGGACGAAGGCCGTGCCAATCCGGCGGTGTCGCTGTACGTCACGGTGAACGAAGCCACGCTGGAGATCACCGGCACCGAGACGAAGCTCGAGCGCGTGCCCGTGGTGGCCAACCTGCGCCACGACCAGCTCGACCACATCGTCACCGAGGCGTGGCTGACCGACCCGTCCATTGAGGTCGAAAACACCCCGCAGCGCTTGCTGGATGTGCGCGATCAGCTATCCTTTTTGCACCGCCTGGCCAAGAGCCTCAAGGCCCAGCGCGAAGTGGTGCGCGGCAAGCCCGAGAACTTCAACCGGCCCGACTACAACTTTCGCCTCGTGGGCAACGACAAGGCCGAACCCAACGGTTCGGAAACCGTGCAGATCACCACGCGCCAGCGCGGCGCGCCACTCGACCTGATCGTGGCAGAGGCCGCCATCGTGGCCAACAGCACCTGGGGCAGCTGGATGGCCGAGCTCGGCGTGCCCGGCATCTACCGCAGCCAGGCCAGCATGGCGCCGGGCGTAAAGGTGCGCATGGGCACCAAGGCGCTGCCGCACGCCGGCATTGGCGTCAAAAGCTATTCGTGGGCCACCTCGCCGCTGCGCCGCTATGTCGATCTGGTGAACCAGTGGCAGATCATTGCCTGCGTGCGCAACGGCAAGACCGCGGCCCTGGCGGCCCCCTTCAAGCCCAAGGACGCCGAGCTGTTCTCCATCATCAGCAGCTTTGACGCGGCCTACAGCGCCTACAACGGCTACCAGGCCGGCATGGAGCGCTTCTGGACGCTGAAATACGTGGAGCAGAACGGCATCACCGAGCTCAACGCCACCGTGTTCAAGGAAGGCCCGGGCGGCAGCTTTCTGGTGCGGGCGGACGAGCTTCCGCTGGTGTTCCCCGTGCTGGGTGCGCAAAACCTGCCGCGCGGCGCGCGCCTGAAGGTCAAGCTCGGCGAGGTGGATGAGATCACGCTGGACATCCACGGCACCGTGATCGAGCGCCTGGACGATCCCGACGACACCAGCGACGACGGTCCGGTCGAGGACGGCGAGGACGACGAAGCCGTGGCCGGGCCCATCGCCATTGCCGTCGATGTGAACGAGGCCGAGGGCGCCAGCCCCGATAATCCAGCCCCGTGAAATCACTCTCCTTCCTCACCCGTTTCAGCACACTGCAGCTCACGCTGGGCATATCGGTGGCGCTGCACGCAGCGTTGTTATCGGTGCGCTTCATCGACCCCGAAGGCTTTCACCGCGTGTTCCAGGACACGCCGCTTGAAGTCATCCTGGTCAATGCCAAGTCCAACGAACGGCCCGACAAGGCCCAGGCCATCGCCCAAGCCAACATGGCCGGGGGCGGCGAGGCCGACAAGGGGCGCGCCACCAGCCCCATGCCCTATTCGGCGCTGACCGCGGTGGGAGACGATTTCGAGGAGTCGCAGCGCCGGCTCGACACCCTGCAAGAGCAGCAAAACCAGCTGCTGGCCCGGCTGCGCAAGCAGATCGCCACGCTGCCCGTACCCGATCCGCGCAAGCCCAGCCAAAGCGGCAGCCAGTCCGCCGAGGAAGAAAAGCGCCGCCAGCTCGTGAAACTTCTGGCCGAGATCGAAAAGCGCATCAACGAAGAAAACGCCCGCCCGAAAAAGCGCTACATCAGCCCCGCCACGCGCGAAGAAGCCTATGCGGTCTATTACTCGGCGCTGCGCAGCAAGGTCGAGGACAAGGGCACCGAAAACTTCCCCGAGCAAGGTGGCAAAAAACTGTATGGCGAGCTGACCATGATCATCACCGTCAACCACGATGGCCGCGTCCTGGCCACCGAGGTGGTGCAAGGGTCGGACAACCGCACGCTGGACCGGCAGGCCGAGGCCATTGCGCGGGCAGCGGGCCCCTTCGGCCCCTTCAATGCCGAGATGCGCCGCCAGGCCGATCAGATCGCCATGGTGGCGCGCTTCAAGTTCACGCGCGACCAGACGCTGCAGACCAACCTCGAAGCCACCCCCGAGAGCCGCAACCCCTGAGCGGCCTCCTCCAGCGGCCGCAGTGGCCGCTGGCAGAACGGATGGCACCGCCCCCGCCCGCCCCCTATTCTTCACACCGCGTTCCATGAGTTCTTCCGCTGACCTGTATTGCGTGATGGGCAACCCGGTGGCGCACAGCCGCTCGCCCGCCATCCACGCGCGTTTTGCCGAGCTGACCGGCGAGCACCTGGTGTACGAGCGCTGCCTGCTGCCCATCGACGGCTTTGCCCAGGGCGTGCGCGAGTTCATCGCGCGCGGCGGGCGTGGTTGCAACGTCACCGTGCCCTTCAAGATCGAAGCCGCCGCCCTGGCCACACACCGCAGCGAACGCGTGCGGCTGGCGGGCTCCGCCAACACCCTGGTATTTGCCCCCGGCGGCATCCACGCCGACAACACCGATGGCCTGGGCCTGGTGGCCGACATCACGCGCAATGCGGGGCTGCCGCTGGCCGGACGCGACGTGCTGCTGGTGGGCGCCGGTGGCGCCGCTGCGGGCGTGCTGGGCCCCCTGTTGCAGGCGGGCGTGCGCCACATCACCGTGGCCAACCGCACGCTGGCCCGGGCCGAGGCACTGGTGCAGGCCCACGTCGATCTGGCATTGCTACAAAAAACAGAGCTATTAGCGATTGCCCCACAAGCGCTAGAGGCCGATTTCGATCTCATCATCAATGCCACCGCCAGCAGCCTGGCGGGAGACGCCGCTCCCGTGCCGGCCCATGTGCTGCGCCCCGGCAGCCTGGCCTACGACATGATGTATGGCCCGGCAGCGCAAGGCTTCCTCAACTGGGCTCGCCAGCACGGTGCCGTGCCCCGCGATGGCCTGGGCATGCTGGTGGAGCAGGCCGCCGAGGCGTTTGCCCTGTGGCGCGGGGTGCGCCCGCCATCGGCCCAGGTACTGGCCGAGTTGCAGGCCACGGTGTGAGAGGGGCACAACCATGAAAGCCGTGCTGCGCTGGCTGGGCCTGGTGGTGGTGGCCCTGGTGGCCCTGCAACTGTTCTTTGTGGCGCGCATCGCGATGATGGCCGTGGTCGCACCCGAATCCACCACCTTCCAGCGCTCTGAAATCTGGGCCCAGCTGGCCAGCAAGGGGCAGGTGCAGTGGCGCCAGCAGTGGATGCCCTACGCCCAGATTTCCGACCACCTCAAGCGCGCCGTGATTGCCGCGGAAGACGACAGTTTCGTCAACCACGACGGCGTGGACTGGAACGCCATCGAAAAGGCCTGGGAACGCAACGCCCAGGCCGAAGCGCAAATCGCCAGGGCCCAGGCCCGCGCGCCCGACAAACCCGTGCGCGCGCCCAAGATCCGCGGAGGCTCCACCATCACCCAGCAGCTGGCCAAGAACCTGCTGCTTTCGGGCGAGCGCACGCTGCTGCGCAAGGGCCAGGAGTTCGTGCTGGCATTGCTGCTGGAGCAGCTGCTGAGCAAGCAGCGCATCCTGGAGATCTACCTCAACAGCGTGGAATGGGGCAACGGGGTCTTTGGCGCCGAGGCCGCGGCCCAGCATTACTTCAGGAAGCCGGCCGTACGCCTGTCACCGCAGGAGGCCGCACGCCTGGCCGTCATGCTGCCCGCGCCCAAGCGTTTCGAGAAGACGCCGGGCTCGGCCTATCTGGCGGGACGCACGCGCACCATCGTGGCCCGCATGGGCAGCGCCGAACTGCCCTGACACCACCCGATTCGCAGCAACGCCATGCGCCTTGGCCGGGATGCCATGGGCTGGCGCTTGCCCTCCAGCACCTATTTCTTGCGCCGCTTGCCAAAGGCCTTGGCGGGCGGCTTGGGTGCACACCCCAGCGCGGCGCGGGCCAGGGCGTCGGCCTGCGCATTGCGGTGGCGCGGAATCCACTGCAGGCTTACCACCGCAAACGACTGCAGCAGGGTGCGCGCCTCATCAAACAGGTCGTTGAGCCGCACGATGGGCGGAGCCGCCGTGCCGCCCAGCTGCTCCACCAGAATGCTGCTGTCGCTGTACACACGCAGGGCGCTGGCCCCGCGCGCCTGCAGCTCACCCAGGGCCAGCAGCAGGGCCCGCAGCTCGGCCTCGTTGTTGCAGCCCGTGGTGTGGGTTGCCTGCGCCAGCGTGTGGCGGGTGCCGTCGGGCGCGCAAAGCACCACGCCCATTCCCATGCGGCCAGGGTTGGGCATGGCGCTGCCGTCGCAGTAGATGGTCCAGAGGCTGCCCGTGGCGGGTTCGCCCTCCGGATTCATCGCGCAGGCTGCACCATCCACGTCGCTGGCGGGCGCCGTGGCGGGGACGGTCGTCAACGGTAGAACGCTTCGACCTTGCCCTTGAGCTTGATCAGCAGTGGCTTGCCCTTGCGATCGAGCGTCTTGCCCGCGGGCACCTTGACCCAGCCTTCGCTGATGCAGTATTCCTCGACATCGAAACGGTCCTTGTCGTTCAGGCGGATGCCGATGTCGTGCTCGAACACGGCGGCAACATGGTGCGGGCTGCGCGGGTCAATGGACAGGTGGTCGGGCAGCGGGGGCGCGGAGGTGGCTTCAGTCATGACAATCTTTGAAGGGATGAATGCAGGAAACCAGCGATTTTCCCCGGATTTGGCCGGGCCTGGACTGGCTGCCCGCCCTTTTCGGCGCGCCGGCCGGCGCCACGCGGCTGCGGCGGCGGCGGCGGCCCCGTATCATCGCCCTCACGCTTGCACGGCGGGATACATGCCTTTGCGCCGGGGCCGTTTTTCGCCAGTCCTGTGCGCCGGCACCCTGGTTCATAGACAAAATGGGCTGCAGCGCTTATCCCATAAGCGCTATCGGCTATTAATTAAATAGCAAATGAGAATTCTGGGAATTGACCCCGGCCTGCAGACCACGGGTTTCGGCCTGATCGATGTGGACGGCCACCGGCTGAGCTACGTGGCCAGCGGCACCATCCGCACCACCGCGCTGGCCCTGGGCGACCTGCCCGGCCGGCTCAAAGTGCTGTTTGATGGCATCAGCGAGGTGGCGGCGCGCTACGAGCCCGACGTGGCCACCGTCGAGATCGTTTTCGTCAACGTCAATCCCCAGTCCACCTTGCTGCTGGGCCAGGCCCGTGGCGCCGCCATTACGGCCTTGGTGGCCAGCAACCTGCCGGTGGCCGAATACACCGCGCTGCAGATGAAAAAGGCCGTGGTCGGCCATGGCCGTGCCGCCAAGGCCCAGGTGCAGGAAATGGTGCGCCGCCTGCTGCAACTGCCCGGCCTGCCCGGCACCGACGCCGCCGATGCGCTGGGCATGGCCATCACGCACGCGCACGCGGGTGCGGCCATGGCCCGGCTGGGCGAGGCGGCCACACTGCAGCGGCGCCAGCACGCGATGTACAAGGGCGGCCGCAGTTATTGAAGAGCCCGGCGCTGCGGCACGGGGCCGAGTAACCATGCTGCGTGCACGCCCCTAGAATCGGCCCCATGGCCCACCCACCTGCCCCTGCGCCCACCGCGGCGCCCGCACCATCCCACGGCCATTCCACACCCACCGAGGCGATCGCCGGCTTCATCTTCGTGAAAATTCCGGTCAACCGCCGGCACGACGAAGCGGACCCTTTGCACCGCCGCGAGGACACCATCGACCAGATGCTGCGCGCGCAGGGCCTGGGGCTGGTGGTGGGCTGGGGAGACTCGCTGGGCGAGCGGCGGCCCGATGGGCAACGGCCTGCGGCCTATATCCGCATCGACATCAATGCCCACGACGTGCAAGCCACCCGCAGTGCCCTGCGTGCGCTGCTGCCCGCCCTGGGCGCGCCCGCCGGCACCGAAATCCACTACACCCTGGCGGGGCACAGCCTGCGAGACATGGCGCTGGAGACGGGCTGGCAGCTGGAAGAGCTCTTTGCACCGCTTAAGAATCGGCCAAACCCCTGACAGGGAAAGCGTCAAACGCTATTGATTCAGTAGCATCTGGTGGCACGAATCAGCGCCCCAGCCCGCGCTTGAGCTCCTTGAGCAGCAGCAGCACCTGGTTGGAGGCATGGCGGCAGCGGCCATTGAGCAGTTGCAGGGCATTGGCCTGCTCTCCCGCCTGCAGACAGCTGACCACGGCTGCGGCCTGCTCGTGAAAATACCGGTGCCGCGCCACCAGCATGTCAAAGGCCGGGAAATGCCCCAACCGGTCACGGCCCGCTCCATTGAGCCAGCGGCCCAGGTCGCAGCGGTCGTCCTGGCAGATGCGCTCGGGCCGCATGACCTCGCTGGAGCGGCCATGCACCATGTCCTGCAGCTGCAGGCGCCAGCCTTCATGGCTGGCAATGGCCGCGTCGATGTCGATCTCGGTCATCAGCATGGAGGCGTACTCCGCATCCAGCACCAGTTCGCTGCCGTTGTCTTCCACCGCCCAGGTGGTTTCGAGGCTGGAAGGATCCTGTTCCCGGATCTTGAAGAGACGACTGAAAAAACCCATTTTTCCCCCATTACACGGTATCTGCCACCTATAGCGCGCCAGGCAGCTCCGGTGGTTTTGAAACATTTTGTTGGCGAAGCGGTGTTTTGGCTACCAAAAATTGGCAGTCCCGTCGCCCGCGCCACGGACTGACCTTGCACACAGGACCAGATCCCGCCGCCCCGGCAGCAGCCTTTGCGCCCTGCGCCGACAATCGGGCCATGACTGCCATCCAACGCCCCGCCCTTTCCATACTCGATCTGGTTGCCGTGCGCGAGGGCGGCACCGTCGCCCAGGCGCTGCAGATTGCCCTGCGCACCGCGCAACACGCCGAATCGCTCGGCTTTACGCGCTATTGGCTGGCAGAGCACCACAACATGGCCGGCATTGCCAGCTCGGCCACCGCCGTGCTGGTGGGGCACATTGCCGGGGCACGCAGCGCATCCGCGTGGGTTCGGGCGGCGTGATGCTGCCCAACCATGCGCCGCTGGTAGTAGCCGAGGCCTTTGGCACGCTGGCCGAGCTGTACCCCGGGCGCATTGATCTCGGCCTGGGCCGCGCACCCGGCACCGACCCCGCCACCATGCGCGCGCTGCGCCGCAGCCGTGTGGAGACCGCCGACGACTTCCCCCAGGACGTGGCCGAGTTGCAGCGGCTGCTGGCGCCTGCCGAGCCCAACCAGCGCCTCATTGCCATGCCCGGTGCGGGCACCAACGTGCCCATCTGGCTGCTGGGCTCCAGCCTGTTTTCGGCGCAACTGGCAGCCGAGCGCGGTCTGCCCTATGCCTTTGCCTCGCACTTTGCGCCGCGCCTGCTGCACCAGGCGCTTGATCTGTACCGCAACCTCTACCGGCCATCGGCCCAGTGGCCCAGGCCCTACGTGGCCATCGGCGTACCGCTGATCGCGGCGCCCACCGACGCCGAGGCCGATTTCCTGGCCAGCAGCACCTACCAGCGCGTGCTGGGCATCCTGACGGGCGACCGCCGCCGCCTGCTGCCGCCCGTCGAGCACTTTGCCGCGCAGCTGCAACCGCAAGAGCGCGCGGCCATTGGCGACTTTCTGGCCGCCGCCGTGATCGGCGGGCCCGAGACGGTGCGCGCCGGCCTGACCCAACTGCACAAGACCACGGGCGCCGACGAACTCATGCTGGTCAGCGACGTGTTCGACCCGGCACTGCGCCTGCGCTCGCTCGACATTGCGGCGGCGGCCGTCGCCGAGATGGCCTGAAACCCGGGCTGCACCGCGTCGCGGGCAGCGGCTACCATCACGGGCTGGCTGATTGCGCCTGACAGCTCCTCTGGTTCACCCCCACATGCCCGCTTTTTCTTTTGAAGCCCTGGACGCCCAGGGCCAGACCCGCAAGGGCCTGATGGAAGCCGACACAGCCAAGTCGGCCCGCAGCCTGCTGCGGGCCCAGGCGCTGGTGCCCTTGAGCGTTGAGCCCGTGCAGACCGGCCAGTCGCTCGACGGCACACAGTCGGGACTCGGGCAGAGGCTTTTCACCCGCCCCGTGTTTGGCGCCTCGGCCCTGTCGGTGTGGACGCGCCAGCTGGCGGGGCTGGTGTCATCGGGCCTGCCACTGGAGCGCGCGCTCACCGCGCTGTCGGACGAAGCCGACGACAAGCGCCAGCGCCACCTGGTGGCGGCCTTGCGCGCCGAGGTCAATGCCGGCGCCACCTTTGCCCGCGCGCTGGCCCAGCACCCGCGCGAATTTTCAGACATCTACTGCGCCGTGATCGGTGCGGGTGAGCACAGCGGCAACCTCGGCCTGGTGCTGGAGCGCCTGGCCGACGATCTTGAGGAACGCCAGGCCCTGAAGGCCAAGCTGATGGGCGCGGCGCTGTACCCAGCCATCGTCACCCTGATCGCCATCGTGATCGTGCTGTTTCTGGTGAGCTATGTGGTGCCGCAAGTGGCCAGTGTGTTTGCCGGCACCAAGCGCGCCCTGCCCTTCCTCACGGTGGCCATGCTGGGCCTGAGCGCCGTGGTACGCAGCTATGGCTGGTTGATGCTGATTGCTACTGTTTTGATAGCTGCAGGCGCACGTTGGGCATTGACTTTCGAGCATTTTCGCCAAAAGTTCGATGCCGCCTGGCTGAACCTGCCCCTGGTGGGCAAGCTCGCGCGCGGCTACAACGCGGCGCGCTTTGCGAGCACGCTGGCCATGCTGGCCAGTGCAGGCGTGCCCATCCTCAAGGCCCTGCAGGCCGCCGCCGAAACCCTGAACAACCGCGCGTTGCGCGCCGACGCGCTCGACGCGCTGGTGCTGGTGCGCGAAGGCGCCCCGCTGGCCTCGGCGCTGGCGCAGAAAAAGCGTTTTCCCGGCCTGCTGGCTATGTTTGCGCGCCTGGGCGAGCAGACCGGCCAGCTACCGGTGATGCTGCAGCGCGCCGCCACGCAGCTGTCCACCGAAGTGCAGCGCCGCGCCATGCAGCTGGCCACCATTCTGGAGCCGCTGCTGATCGTGGCCATGGGCCTGGTCGTGATGCTGATCGTGCTGGCGGTGCTGCTACCGATCATCCAGCTCAACCAGTTCGTGAAATGAGATGCCCCCCTGTGTCGCTGCGCGCCTTCCCCCCAGGGGGACGCCGCCCGTGCGGCGGGCGGCCCTTGCACGGCGGCCCTGGCTTGGGGCGCGCCCGTGTCACAGGCTGCGGGTTTCGCGCAGGCAATCGATAGTTGACAGGGATTTTCTATGGCCGTGACATTGGACGACAAACTGGTGGTGGCGATCTCGTCGCGTGCACTGTTCGACTTCGAAGAGGAAAACCGCCTCTTCGACCCGGACCATCCACAAAGCTACATGCAGCTGCAGCTCGACCGGCTGGACGTTCCGGCGCGGCCAGGCGTGGCGTTTTCATTGGTCAAGAAACTGCTGGCCTTCAACGACCCCGCGCAGCAGCGGGTGGAGGTGGTGGTGCTGTCGCGCAACGACCCGGTGAGCGGCATGCGCGTGTTTCGCTCGGCCAAGGCGCATGGCCTGGCATCGGTGCAACGCGGCGTTTTCACCCAGGGGGCGGCGCCGTTTCGCTACCTGCGGCCCTTGGGCGCGCACCTGTTTCTCTCGGCCAACGCGGCCGATGTGAACGAGGCGCTGGCCATGGGTTTCCCGGCGGCCCAGGTGGCCACGCAGTCGGCCCAGGCCAGCGCCGCCCACCCGCACGAAGTGCGCATCGCCTTTGACGGCGACGCCGTGCTGTTTTCAGACGAGGCCGAACGGGTGTTTCAGTCATCCGGGCTTGACGCCTTCCAGGCCCACGAGGTCGAAAAAGCCCTGCTGCCCCTGCCTCCAGGGCCCTTCAAACCCTTTTTGTCGGCCTTGCATCGCCTGCAGCAAAGCGGCGCACCGTCCATGCGCATCCGTACCGCCCTGGTCACGGCACGCGGCGCGCCTGCCCACGAGCGGGCCATCCAGACGCTGATGAGCTGGCAGATCGCGGTCGATGAAGCCATGTTTCTGGGCGGCATGCCCAAGGGCGAGTTCCTGCGCGAGTTCGAGCCCGACTTCTTCTTTGACGACCAGACCGGCCACGTCACCTCGGCAGCCCGCCATGTCCCCGCGGGCCATGTGCGCAGCGGCATCGCCAACCAGGGCACCCCGCCTGCCCCATGATGCGGGTAAAGCCCACGAGGGACGTGCAGGCAGCGTGAACGGGCCATGCGCGGGCCGTAATCGCCCGGCAAAAGAATGCAACACCCGGTGAAACCTGCGTGCGCGGCGTTGCAAACCCGCCTGGCGGCCGCAGGTGTGCCACCATGACCCGTTCGATCCAAGGAGCTATGCGCATGAAAATTTCTATGGCACTGCTGGCCGTCCTGGGCTGCAGCGTGGCGCTCGCCAACCCGCCCGGAGTGGCCACCGCCCCCGCCAAGGCAGCTGCCAGCACCCCGGCCGCGGCCCCGCTCTCGAAGGGTGAAATCAAGGCCATGCAGGAGTTCAAGATGCTCGACTTCAATGGCGACGGCAAGCTCAGCCGCAGCGAAGTCGTGCTGTTTCCGCGCCTGGCCGCCGCCTTTGACGAGGCCGACACTGACCACGACAACTTTGTGTCTTACGCCGAGGTACAGGTTTTTGCCGCCAAGTACCGCGCCGAACGCGAGCGCAAGCGGGCCGCCCAGGCAGAGGTGGTGTCGGGCAATCCGGCTGCCAAGCCTTGACGGGATGGGTGGCGGCGCATTTCACGCCAAAAAACCGCCAAGCGCTTATGTAATAAGCGCGAAATGCTATTAATTAAATAGCGATTAAAAAGGAAAAAATGCCTGCCTGCGGCCTTACAGGCCGGAGGTGCGCTTGATCTTGGGGTCTGAGTAGGTCAGCGGCTCATCCTTGACCTGCTGGGCCAGGCGCTCCTGCAAGGTCATCTTGTTGATGTCCTGCGCCAGCTCAACTGCACTGCCGCTGGCCCGCCACATGGACTGGATGAACTCGAGCAGCTGCTTGGAGATGGGTTCCTTGGGCGGCTCGGGCGGCTCCTCGACCGTTTCCTTTTTCTTGACCTCCGTCCAGTCGCGATTGGGCGAATCGGGGCGGACGGCTTGTCGGGCTCGCGCACGATGGCGCCTTCTCCCAGGCGGTCCATGGACTCTACGGGGTTGGGCGCGTTGATGGGACGCACCGCAGGGGCGCCAGAAGCGCCAGTGGAATACAAATCAGCGCCCTGAGGACGCCAGTTTGGCGAACGGTCGACAGGTGGCAGTTGCATGGCAATGGCCCTTCATGAATGGAAAAGTGGAACGGCTTTACAGCCTCTTCGTACATCCATAACGGCAAAAAGAAGGGGAAATTAAGTCTTTTTTTGCCTTTTCTGCCGAATTACGGGTTTACCCTTAAAAAAGACGCATGCAGCGATGCGGCTCCTCCGCGCAAGGAGCATGCCCATCAGCGCCATTCGGGTGATGAAAAAACCGGCGAGACCAGAGGCCCGTTGGTCAATGAAGCCCCTGACGACCCGCAGGTCGCAGCGACCCGCGTTGCCGCCTTTTACAGAAAACGCTCCAGCAACCGCCTGGACTGCTTGTCCAGCACCGTGGTATCCGGCACCCGAAACTGCATGCCATCCCCCGAGGCAATCAGCAGGCGCGTGCGCCCGCCCAGGCGGCGGATGTCTTCCTCGGCCTTCAGCACGAACTGGGCGGGTCCCTTGTCGGTCACGACAGTCCAGGTGCTGGGCGTGGAAAAACTCGATACGGACGTGATCTGGCTGATAGTGGGCACAAACTCCCTCACCGCCAACTCTTCGTCAATGAGGCGGCGCGCCGCCTCGGGCAGCTGCTCCAGCCGGTCAATCCAGAGCAGTTCATGGCCATCCGCACCGATGAGGGACAGGCCCTCGGACGGCGCCGCGATGGGGAACGCGCGCACGGGCGTCACGCCCTCGTGGGCGATGCCGTCCGGCAGGGTTAGAACCAGGCGGCCGTGGGCATTGCGAACCAGGGTGAATACAGGCGAAGACACAAGCGTGAAGGCAGTGGTGTTCATGGCGTTTCCTTCGGTGTGTGTCACGGATTGCCAGCGGGGTGCGCCGGGTGCAGCAGACCGCTGTCGATGATGACGCCGGCAGCCTGGGCGTCTTCTTCGGCGCGGCGGGCCTGGGCCTCATAAAGACGCCAGTAGGCACCCTCTTTTTCCATGAGCTCGTCGTGCGGCCCCACCTCGACCACCTCGCCACGGTCCATCACCACCAGGCGATCGGCCTTGCGCAGGGTGGACAGGCGGTGGGCAATGGCAATGGTGGTGCGCCCCTGCACCAGGTTGTCGAGCGCCTTCTGGATCTCCTTTTCTGTCTCGGTATCCACGGCCGACGTGGCTTCGTCCAGGATCAGGATGCGCGGGTCGATCAGCAGCGCGCGCGCAATGCTGATGCGCTGGCGCTCCCCACCCGACAGTCCCTGGCCGCGCTCACCCACCAGAGAGTCGTAACCGTGCTGCAGACGCAGGATGAACTCGTGCGCGTGGGCGGCACGGGCGGCCGCAATGATCTCTTCGCGCGTGGCTTCGGGCTTACCGTAGGCAATGTTCTCGGCAATCGTGCCGAAGAACAGGAAGGGCTCCTGCAGCACCAGGCCGATGTGGCGACGGTAGTCGGCCACGGCAAAACGCCGGATGTCCACACCATCGACCTGGATGGAGCCGTCGCTCACGTCATAAAACCGGCTGATCAGGTTGACCAGCGTGCTCTTGCCAGAGCCGCTGTGGCCCACCAGGCCAATCATCTCGCCGGGGCGGATATCGAGGTCCAGGTGCTTGATGACCGCGCGGCTGCCGTAGCGAAAGCCCACGTTGCGCATCTGGATAGCGCCCTCGACCCGGCCCAGCTTCACGGGCTGAACCGGGTCGGGCACGTTGCTGACATGGTCCAGGATGTCAAAGATGCGCTTGGCACCGGCCGCCGCCTTTTGCGTGACCGAAACGATGCGGCTCATCGAATCGAGCCGGCCATAAAAGCGCCCGATATAGGCAATGAAGGCCGTCAGCACACCCACGGTGATCTGGTTGCGCGATACCAGCCAGATGCCAAACGCCCACACCACCAGCAAGCCGATTTCGGTCAGCAGCGACACGGTGGGCGTGAACACCGACCAGGTCTTGTTCAGCTTGTCGTTCACTTCCAGATTGTGCTGATTGGCATCGCGAAAGCGCTGGGCTTCGCGCTTTTCCTGGGCGAAGGCCTTGACCACGCGGATGCCGGGAATGGTGTCGGCCAGCACGTTGGTCACCTCGGACCACACGCGGTCAATCTTCTCGAAACCCGTGCGCAGGCGGTCGCGCACGGTGTGGATCATCCAGCCAATGAAAGGCAGCGGTACCAGCGTGACCAGCGCCAGCCACGGGTTGATGGAGAACAAAATGGCCGCCGTCATGCAGATCATCAGCACGTCGGTAACGAAATCGAGGGCATGCAGCGACAGGAAGACGTTGATGCGGTCGGTCTCGGAGCCGATGCGCGCCATCAGGTCGCCCGTGCGCTTGCCGCCAAAGTAGTCGAGCGACAGGCGCAGCAGGTGCTCGTAGGTGGTCGTGCGCAGGTCGGCGCCAATGCGCTCGGACACCAGCGCCAGGATGTAGGTGCGCGCCCAGGAGAGCCCCCATGCGGCCAAGGCCGACAGCAGCAGCCCGCTCAGGTACAGCAGCACCAGCCCGGGCTCGATCTTCTGGCCATTCTGGAACGGGATCAGGATGTCATCCATCAGCGGGATGGTGAGGTAGGGCGGCACCAGCGTGGCCGCCGTGGACGCGAGCGTCAGCCCAAAGCCCATTGCCAGCTGCGTGCGGTAGGGCCGCGCAAAGCGCCACAGGCGTAACAGCACCCAGGTGGACGTTTGCGGTGGCTGGGCACGCGCGCAGGCCGGGCATTCCTCGGTGTCAGGGGCAGCGGGGTATGGCACAGGGGGCAGGTGGGCTCCTCGGCATCATCCTGCGCCGCACCGGCCACGAGACTGCGGGCCACCGCCTGCTCGAAGCGCTGCACCAGGCGCAGGGCCTGGGGGTGGTGCGCCAAGGTAAAGCGCCAGAAGGCCAGCCGCGCATCGGGGCCCTGCAGCTCCAGCGTGCCCACCCCGCCGTGGTCCTGCATGCGCAGCGCCAGACCGCCCGATAGCGGCCAGGCGCGCCAGGCGGCCGCACCGGGGTCGCACGCCAGAATGCGCTCCGGGGTCACCACCACCCAGCCGTCGGCAAAGCGCAATTGCGCGCTCAGGTCAACCTGTAACGCGGCCAGCACGTTCTCTTGGGGAGCGAGCATGGCCCGCAAATCGGCCCCATGGGGGCCAGAAAAGACACCGGAGGCGTCCACAGAATGGTGATGTTGCATATGTTTGGGTTCTCTACCGCCGGCGATACAAAGCCGCATGCGGTGCAGAAGCCGGAATTTTGACCGAAACCCGGGACGCCAGTGCAAACTGCACCCCCCCTCCACCCATTGCTTGGCAAAACAGGCGCCCAACCGGGCGCACAATTGCACTCCCTGTCCGGCCCGCCCGGTGCCCCTGAACCGCTCCGCAACATGGCAAAAATCGACGATATCCAACTGCTCCGCATCAACTACCTGCGCGGCCCCAATATCTGGACCTACCGGCCGGCACTCGAGGTCTGGCTGGATCTGGGCGTTCTGGAAGACCATCCCTCCCACACCATTCCCGGGCTCAATGACCGCCTCACGTCCTGGCTGCCTGCCCTGGAAGAGCACCACTGCGGCGTGGGCGAGCGTGGCGGTTTCCTGCAGCGTCTGCAAGAAGGCACCTGGTGCGGCCATGTGCTGGAACACGTCGTCATCGAGCTGCTCAACCTCTCGGGCATGCCCACGGGTTTCGGCCAGACCCGCAGCACATCGGTGCGCGGCGTTTACCGCATGGTTTTCCGGGCGCGGGACGAACAGGTCGCCCGCGTCGCGCTGGCGCAGGGGCACCGCCTGCTGATGGCCGCCATCAACGACGAACCGTTTGACGTGCAGGCCGCCGTGTCGCGGCTGCGCACCGAGGTCGATGACCGCTACCTGGGCCCCAGTACCGCCTGCATCGTGACGGCGGGCACGGACCGCGGCATTCCCCACATTCGCCTGAACGACGGCAACCTGGTGCAGCTGGGCTACGGGGCGCGCCAGCGCCGCATCTGGACGGCCGAAAGTGAATTCACCAGCGCCATCGCCGAAGGCATTGCCAGCGACAAGGACCTCACCAAGAGCCTGCTCAAGGCCTGCGGCGTGCCGATTCCTGACGGCCAGGTGGTTCACAGCCCGCAAGAGGCCTGGGAAGCCGCCGAGGACATCGGCCTGCCCGTGGTGGTCAAGCCGTCGGACGGCAACCATGGCCGCGGCGTCACGCTGGACCTGCGCAAGAAGGAAGACATCGAGGCGGCCTACCATGTGGCATACCCCGAGGGCAGCGACGTGATGGTCGAGCGTTTTATTCCCGGCGACGAACACCGCCTGCTGGTGGTGGGCGGCAAGCTGGTGGCGGCCGCGCGCGGCGAGGTGGTCAGCATTACCGGCAACGGACGGTCCACCGTCAAGGAGCTGATCGACAGCCAGATCAACTCCGACCCGCGCCGGGGCTACGAAGAAGAATACCCCCTCGAAATCATCGACCTGGCAACCGACACCAAGGTTCAGCTTGAACTCAAGCGCCAGGATCTTGACGCCGACTCCGTGCCCGCCACTGGTCGCCAGGTGGTGGTGCAGCGCAACGGCAACATGACCGTGGACTGCACGGACGACGTGCACCCCGAAGTGGCTTACATCGCCGCGCTGGCCGCCAAGGTGGTGGGGCTGGACATTGCCGGCATCGACATGGTGGCGCAAGACATCTCCCGCCCGCTGCACGCGCAGGGCGGCGCCATTGTGGAAGTGAACGCCGGCCCCGGACTGTTGATGCACCTCAAGCCTGCGGAGGGTGCGCCCCGGCCCGTCGGCCAGGCCATCATCGAGCACCTGTTCCCGTCGGAAGAGCACCAAGACGATGACACCGTCGGCCGCATCCCGGTGGTGGGCGTGGCCGGCATGCGCGGCACCGCCACCATTGCGCGCCTGGTGGCCTGGCTGCTACACCTGAGCGGGCGCCACACCGGCCTGGCCTGCCGCGATGGCCTTTTTCTCGACCGCCGCTGCGTGGAGGCCGCTGACAGCGCCCACTGGGAGGCCGCCCACCGCCTGCTCATGAACCAGATGGTGCAGGCCGCCGTGATCGAGAACGATGCGCGCACCATCCTGCGCGACGGGCTGGCCTACGACCGCTGCCAGGTGGGCGTGGTCACCGACATGGATGGCGCAGAAACGCTGGCCGAATTCGACATCCAGAGCCGCGAGCAGATGACCAAGGTGCTGCGCACGCAGGTGGACGTGGTGCTGGACGGTGGCGCCGCCGTGCTCAACGCCACCGATCCGCAGGTGGCCGACCTGGCCCCGCTATGCGATGGCGACGTAGTGCTGTACGCCCAGGACGCCAGCCTGCCTGCCATCGTGGAGCACCGTGCCCGCGACCAGGGTCGCGCCGTGATTGTGCGCAATAGCCGCGTAGTGCTGGCCACCGGCAATGCAGAACATGTGCTGGGCACGCTGTCCGAGCTCACGTTCGGGCGCAACGCCATCGTGCCCGACACCGATGCCCTGCTGGCCGCCATCGGCGCTGCCTGGGCGCTGGACATCGCCCCCGACCTCATCGGCGCCGGCATCAAGACGTTCGAGCCGGAACTGCCGCCCGTGAGCACCCTGCCCGCCTGATGCCGAGCCGTTGTTGATTCCATCGCCTTCGAACTGACCGGGGCCTGCCAGCCCTGATGGACCACAGAAAGACAATCCCATGGATGTATCCCGCACCCGGGCCCTGCGCGGCCCCAACCTCTGGAGCCGCCACATGGCCATCGAGGCCGTGGTGGCCTGCGCCGAATCCGAACGGGCCATCGCCCGCATGGCCGGTTTCGAAGACCGGCTGCGCGCCCTGTTTCCGGCCATCGGCGTGCTGCACCCCGAAGGAGGCAGCGGCGATGTATCGCTCGCCCATGTGCTGCAAACGGCGGCGCTGGCGCTGCAGGCCCAGGCCGGCTGCCCGGTGACCTTTGCCCGCACCACCACCACGACCGATCCCGGCGTGTACCAGGTGGTCGTGGAATACAGCGAAGAAGCCGTGGGCCGCCGGGCTTTCGAGGACGCCCAGCGCCTCATCAACGCCGCGCTGGGTCAGGGCGAATTCGATGCCGAAGCCGCCATTGCCAATCTGCGCGAACTCGACGAAGACGAGCGCCTGGGCCCAAGCACGGGCGCCATCGTGGACGCCGCCGTGGCGCGCGACATCCCGTTTCGCCGCCTCACCCGCGGCAGCCTGGTGCAGTTTGGCTGGGGCTCCAAACAGCGCCGCATCCAGGCCGCCGAGATCGACTCGACCAGCGCCGTGGCCGAATCCATTGGCCAGGACAAAGACCTCACCAAGCGCCTGCTGCACGCCGCCGGCGTGCCGGTGCCGCTGGGCCAGCCGGTCGACACCGTCGAAGAGGCCTGGGAAGTGGCCCTCAAGGTGGGTTTGCCCGTGGTGGTGAAACCCCAGGACGGCAACCAGGGCAAGGGCGTGACGGTCAACATCACCGACCGTGCCCAGCTCGAAGAGGCTTACCGCAACGCGGCCGACTACGGCACCGTGATGGTCGAGCGCTTTTTGCCCGGCCACGATTTCCGCCTGCTGGTGGTGGGCGACCAGCTGGTAGCCGCCGCCCGGCGCGAGCCCCCCCAGGTGCTGGGCGACGGCCAGCACACCGTGCGCGAGCTGGTGGATCAGGTCAACCTCGACCCGCGCCGGGGCGAGGGCCATGCCACTTCGCTCACCAAAATCCGCCTCGATGACATTGCCGTGGCCCGCCTGGCCATGCAGGATTTGACGCCCGATTCGGTGCCCTCCAAGGGCCAGCGCGTCATCCTGCGCAACAACGCCAACCTGTCCACCGGCGGCACCGCCACCGACGTGACCGACGACGTGCACCCCGAAGTGGCAGCCCGCGCCGTGGCGGCCGCCCAGATGGTGGGCCTGCACATCTGCGGCGTGGACATGGTGGCCGAGACCGTGCTTCGCCCGCTCGAAGAACAAGGCGGCGGCTTTGTGGAAGTGAACGCCGCCCCCGGCCTGCGCATGCACCTGGCCCCGAGCTACGGCAAGCCCCGCAACGTGGGGCAGGCCATGGTGGACCGCCTGTTTGCCCATGGCGACAACGGCCGCATTCCCGTGGTGGCGGTTACCGGTACCAACGGCAAGACCACCACGGCGCGCCTGATCGCCCACCTGTTCACCGCGCAAGGCATGCGCGTGGGCATGACCAACACCGACGGCGTGTATGTGAACGGCCGCCAAATCGACAGCGGCGATTGCAGTGGCCCAAGAGCGCCCGCAACGTGCTGCTGCACCCCGAGGTGGACGCGGCCGTGTTCGAAACCGCGCGCGGCGGCATCCTGCGCGAAGGCCTGGGTTTTGACCGCTGCCAGGTGGCCGTGGTCACCAACATCGGCGCCGGCGACCACCTGGGACTGAACTACATCACCACGGTGGAAGACCTGGCGGTATTGAAGCGCGTGATCGTGCAAAACGTGGCCACCACCGGCTATGCCGTGCTCAACGCCACCGACCCGATCGTGGCGGCCATGGCCTCGGCCTGCCCCGGCAAGATCATTTACTTTGCCAGCGACCGCCACCACCCTGTGATGGCCACGCACCGCGCCCAGGGCCACCGCACCGTGTATGTGGACGGCGACTCCATCGTGGCCGCCGAGGGCTCGTGGCGCGAAACCATCCATCTGCGCGACGTGCCCATCACGCGCAACGGCAAGATCGGTTTTCAGGTCGAGAACGTCATGGCCTCGGTGGCTGCTGCCTGGGGCGCGGGCCTGCCCTGGCAGACCATTCGCCGCGGCCTCTCGGGCTTTGTGAACGACAGCGACAACGCTCCGGGCCGCTTCAACCTCATGGATTTCAAGGGCGCCACGGTGATCGCCGACTACGGCCACAACCCTGACGCCATGCGCGCCCTGGTGCAGGCCGTGGAGGCCCTGCCCGGCAACCGCCGCAGCGTGGTGATCAGCGGCGCCGGCGACCGCCGCGACGAGGACATCCGCGAGCAGACCGTCATCCTCGGCGCCGCCTTTGACGACGTCATCCTGTACCAGGACGCCGCCCAGCGCGGCCGTGGCGACGGCGAAGTGATGGCCCTGCTGCGCGAAGGCCTGGCCGGCGCTGCGCGCACCCAGCATGTCGAGGAAATCCGCGGCGAGTTTGTTGCCATCGATGCCGCCCTCGATCGCCTGCAGCCGGGCGACCTGTGCCTGATTCTGGTGGACCAGGTGGAAGAAGCCCTGGCGCACCTGGCCCGGCGCTGCGCCGAAGCCGGGGTGGTCGCATGACCACCGCGCGCCGCTGGGCGACTGTGGCCGGGGCATGCTGGCCACCACGTTGCTGGCGGGTGCTGCGCTGGCCGCATCGGGCGAAAAAATCGGTACCGTGGACACGGCCTTTCAGTGGATCGGCCGCGACCACGACATCATCGTGGAAGCCTACGACGACCCCGGCGTGCAGGGCGTCACCTGCTATGTCTCGCGCGCCCGCATCGGTGGCGTCAAGGGCACGCTCGGCCTGGCCGAAGACCGCGCCGAAGCATCGATTGCCTGCCGCCAGGTAGGTGCCATCAGCATCCCCCAGCCGCTCAAAAAACAGGAAGAAGTGTTCAGTGAACGCATGTCCATCCTGTTCAAGCGCCTGCGCATCGTGCGCATGGTGGACCCCGCGCGCAACACGCTGGTGTACCTCACGTATTCGGAAAAGCTGATCGACGGTTCGCCCCAGAACAGCGTGACCGCCGTGCCGGTGGACCGCGCCACGCCGATTCCGCTGCGCAAATGAATCGGGGGCAAAAAACCCCCGATTTTTCGATGAAATTAGCCTCTAGCGCTTATCCATCAGCGCAAATAGCTATTAATTTAATAGCAAATTCACCCAGTCAGGACTGTGCCGCAATCTGGCGCAGTGCCTGCTCAAACACCTCCACCGGCTGCCCGCCCGAGATCAGGTGGCGGTCGTTGATGATGATCGCCGGCACCGAATGAATGCCCTGCTGCTGATAGAACTGCTCGCGCTCGCGCACCGCGCTGGCATAGCGGTCTGAAGCCAGCAGCTCGCGCGCCTCGTTGGCGTCCAGCCCCACCTCGCCCGCCAAGCGCACCAGCACCTCATGGTCGCCAGGGCTTTGGCCGTCGGTGAAATACGCCTTGAACAGCGCCTTCTTGAGCGAGGGCTGCAGACCCTTCTCTTCGGCCCAGTGCAGCAGCCGATGCGCATCAAAGGTGTTGTAGATGCGGCTGCGCTTGTCCATGCGAAAGGTAAAGCCCAACTCCGCGCCGCGCGCGGCAATGGCTTCGCGGTTCTTCTGGCTCTGCTCGGGCGAGGCGCCGTATTTTTCGTGCAGGTGCTCGCCAATGTCCTGGCCTTCCGGTGCCATCTGCGGGTTCAGCTCGAAGGGCTGAAAGTGCAGGTCGAGCGCGACTTCGTCCTTGAGCCGGTCGGCCGCCTGCTCCAGCGCCTTGAGGCCGATGATGCACCAGGGGCAGGAGACGTCGGAGACGAAATCGATCTTGAGGGTTTTGGCAGTGGTCATGGCGGGCTCGCAGAAAAATTCAGCCCCCGATGCTAGGCCGAAGCATTGGCCTTTGCAGGCCAGGCTTTTTCACCCAGGCATCGCCCGCAACTCTGTCTTGAGCACCTTCCCGTAGCTGTTCTTGGGCAGGGCCGGCACCCAGCGATACGCCTTGGGCCGCTTGAAGCGCGCGATATGGTCGCGGCACAGCGCATCAAGCACCGCATCTGCCACCGGCCCGCCCTCGCCCGCCACGAGGAAGGCGACCACGACCTCGCCCCAGTCGGCATCGCGCTGGCCGATCACTGCCACCTCGCGCACCTGCGGGTGCAGCAGCAGCACTTCTTCGACCTCGCGCGGGTAGATGTTGGAGCCGCCCGAGATGATCACATCCTTGGAGCGATCCTTGAGCGTGAGAAAGCCGTCGCCGTCCAGGCTGCCCATGTCGCCGGTGTAGAGCCAGCCATCGCGCAGCGTCTGGGCCGTGGCGTCGGCGTTGTTCCAGTAGCCGGGCATCACGGTCTCGCCGCGCACCACCACCTCGCCTGTTTCACCCGCAGGCACAGGCTGGCCGGCCGCATCGACCACACGCACCTCCACCAGCGACTGCGCCACGCCCACCGAGGCCATGCGCTCGGCCCAGCGCGGGTGCTTGCGGTCGGCCAGCTGCGCGCGTGCGAGGGCGGTGATGGTCATCGGGCTTTCGCCCTGGCCGTAGATCTGCACGAAGCGGTTGCCCATGGTGGCCAGCGCCTGGCGCAGGTCGTCGGCATACATGGGGCCGCCGCCGTAGACGATGGTCTTGAAGCCCGACACATCGGCGCCCGTGGCCCGCACATGCTCCACCAGCCGGTGCACCATGGTGGGCGCGGCAAACAGCGTGAGCTGGCCCACCGAGGCGGCCAGCTGCACCAGCTCGGCGGGCTCGAAGCCGCCCGACAGGGGCACGACATGGCGTGCGCCGCGCAGCACCTGGGCATAGTTGTAAAGCCCCGCACCGTGCGACATGGGCGCGGCATACACCATGGCATCGCCCGGGGCGATGTCGTCCACGTCGGTGAAATAGCAGGCCGTCATGGCCAGCAGGTTGCGGTGGGTCTGCATCACGCCCTTGGGGCGGCCCGTGGTGCCCGAGGTGTAGAACAGCGAGGCGACATCCTGCGGGGCGCGGTCGTGGACCTCCATGGGTGGATGCTGCACGGCAACCCGGTACGCATCGGTGCCGAACACCAGCAGGCCCGCCTCCGAGGCCCGGCCTCGCGCGCGGCCGGGCCAGCAACTGCGAGGCCAGCACCACACGCGCACCGGAATCGGCCAGCACATGCGCCAGCTCTTTGGCATGCAGCTTGTAGTTGACCGGCACCGACACCGCGCCCGCCCACAGCACCGCGTGCAGCGCCTCCAGATATTCCAGGCAGTTGGCGGCGTAGATGGCCACGCGCTCGCCGGGCGCTACACCGCCCTGTGTACGCAGCCAGGCCGCCAGGGCCGCAGTGCGTACGCCGAGGGCGGCGTAGTTCAACACCACCTGGTCGCCGTGTAAAACGGCGGGTTGATCGGGGTAGCGCTGGGCGCTGCGGCTGAGCAGATGGGCAATGTTCATCGGGTGCGTTCCATCACGGAAGAATGCGGTGGGCCATGCGGCACTTTAGGCGATTCGAGCGGCTGTGCGCAGACGCTGCAGGGCCCAAGAGACATGCGCAATCCCCACCGGCGCGGCGTCAGAAGCACCCGGTCACCCGGCGCCGCCAATTCCCCACAGTCTGTGGCGTTGAAACGTGTTTGCCTAGACTGCATATATCTGGCACACGCCCAGCGCCTCAACGATGTTGTGCCGCGTGCGTTCTTCCCGCCCATTCCGTCCCTTTTACCGCTCCTTTGCGAGCTGCAGCGCATGACACTGGACCAGCAAAAATCCATCCTCACCATTGCCCTTCTGGCCGCGTTTGCCGACGGCAACAAGGACGACACCGAACGCGACGAGATTCGCCGCATCGCCCAGTCACTGGCCGGCGACGCGGGCATGGCCGACCTGCCGCGCATCTACCAGGACGTGCTGCTGCAGCGCACCAGCGTGCAGGTAGCTGCCGGCGCCTTGAGCGAACCCATGCACCGCCAACTGGCCTACGAAATGGCGGTATGCGTGTGCGATGTGGACGGCCGCCAGACGGCTGCCGAGCGCGATTTTCTGGCGACGCTCAAGACGGTGCTGCAGCTCGATAACCAGCAAACCGCAGTGTTCGAGCAGGAAGCCGATGCGCTGGTGGATGTGGCCGAACACGCCCTCCCGACCGCCCTGCCCCCTGCAGTAGCAGCAGGAGTAGCGGCATCGACATCGGGCCCTGCGCCCGCCACAAGCCCGTCAGACGCGGAACTGGACAAATCCATCCTCAACTACGCGCTGCTCAACGGCGCGCTGGAACTGCTGCCGCAGTCCTGGGCGTCGATGGCCATCATCCCGCTGCAGGTGAAGATGGTTTATGGCATCGGCAAGGCCCACGGCGTGGAGCTGGACCAGGGGCACATCAAGGAGTTCATCGCCGCCGCCGGGGTGGGCCTCACCTCGCAATACCTGGAGCAGTTTGGCCGCAAGCTGCTCGGTGGCCTGCTGGGCAAGGCAGCGGGCAAAACCATGGGCCGCATGGGCGGTGCCGCCACCGGCATGGCGTTTTCGTTTGCCACCACCTACGCGCTCGGTCAGGTAGCGCGGCGCTACTATGCGGGCGGCCGGACAATGAGCACGGCCATGCTGCGCGACACCTTCCAGAACCTGCTCGGCCCCGCCAAGCAACTGCAAACGCAATACCTGCCGCAAATCCAGCAAAAGGCCGCCACGCTGGACGCAGGCCAGATCCTGGCGATGGTGCGCGGAGCGTAGACGCCAAGGGTCACCAATTCGCCCCATGATGCTTCGTTATTAATAGCTGCCAGCGCTTGTAAGACATGCGCTGGCAGCTATTTTCACCTCGACTACGGCGCCTCTCCCTCTGCATTGGCATCGTCGCGCGCCGCGCAGTGGCGGGCACGGCCGCTGCGCCGTTGCAACAGTGCCGCGACACCCCATGGCGGGCGCAGCGGCACATGCCAGAATCCGCCATGCACGCCACCACGGATCCTGCAGCCATCACCGCCCTTCTGCCGTCCAAGCCCCGGTCCGACAGCGCCATGACGGCCCTGTACAGCGCAGCACTGGGCCCCGTCCATCTGTCCCGTTACCTGCCCGTTTTTGCGCACTTCGATGAGGCGGGCCGCACCACCACCAGCTGGAACTGGGCGGCCAGCCTGTGCACCCTGAACTGGATGGTGTTTCGCCAGCTGTGGGGCGCGGCACTGGTGTATGTGGCGGCCGCCGAGGGTCTGGCGCTGCTGGTGTTCGGCGTGGGGCGACCACTGCTGCAATGGCCCCAGGCGGTGGAATGGGGCGTGGTGGGAGCGTTTTTTCTGCTCGGCTGCGCCGTGCCTGGCCTTTACGGCAACGCCCTGCTGCACGCCGACACCCACAAGAAAATCACACGGGCGCTGACCGCCACGCACACCCTGAAAGAAACCTGCGCGCTGCTGGCACGGCAAGCCAGCTCCTGGAAACGGCTGGCCTGGCTGGCTGCGGGCAACCTGGCCTTGGCGCTGGCCGCTGCGGGGGCCTACCTGGCGATTCCCTCCACGGCGGCACAGCAAGGCGCAGACCCGGCCATGCCCGCGGCCCCGATGCGTCCGGCGCCTGCCGCCCCAGCCGAGCCGGCCACCACGCCAACCCTGCCAACGGCATCTGCGCCCACAGCAACCGATTCACCGGCAACCACAGACGCCGCCGCGCAAACCCAACACTCGGCGCAGGAGGCGGCAGCCGTCCCGGCACCGCCGGCAGAGCCCGAACGGGCACAGACTCCACCCGAATCGGCAGCCGTCACTCCCCCTTCCGCAGCGCCAACAGAGCGCGCCTCGCGTCCCGCTGTGCCCGAAAAGCGCCCCTCGCCGTCCCCAGCCAAGGCACTGGCGCCCGACACGACGACTTCGTCGCCGGCCACCACAGCCTCGGCCGCAGACAACAACGCCCTGCCACCGGTGGGCACCGCACCCGGCTACTACATCAACGTGGGACTTTTTGCCGACGAAGCCAATGCCCGCAAGGCCCAGGCGCGGTTGCTCAATGAAGGACTGCCCGCCTTCCGTCAAGAAGTGTTCCCGGGCAAAAAACGCCGGCTGCGGGTGCGGGTGGGCCCCTACAGCGACCGCGCCGATGCCGAGGCCGCTGCCGCCACCATCCGGTCCATGGCGCTGGAAGCGGTGGTCATCAGACTGGCGCCCTGAGCCGGTTGAATCGCCAGGGCGCTGAATCCATCCATAAAAACAGGCTCCAGCGCTTTCTGAGATTGCGCAAGCAGCTATTTTTTATATAGCAAAAAACACCTACCCAAACCTACCGACCGGCAGGAGCCATCCAGCCTGCTTTGTGCGGCACGTCCATGGGGCCTGCCTGCAGCAAACTCCACCCGAAATCCCCCAAAACGGTCGGGGACGTCTTGAAATAGACACAAATGCCCGTATCATTAGCACTCACCCCGAACGAGTGCTAACAAGCACTGGTACGGAGGAAGTTTGGTGGCGTCCGAAAGTTCGGGCGCTTCGTCATCCGGCTTTTTATTGTCAGTCAACAGGAGCAATGCAATGAACCTTCGCCCTCTGCACGATCGCGTGATCGTCAAGCGTATCGAAAGCGAAACCACGACCGCCTCCGGCATCGTGATCCCCGACAACGCCGCTGAAAAGCCCGATCAAGGTGAAGTGCTGGCCGTCGGCCCCGGCAAGAAGAACGACAAGGGCGAGTTGATTGCCCTGAACGTGAAGGTCGGCGACCGCGTTCTGTTCGGCAAGTACTCGGGCCAGACCGTCAAGGTCAAGGGCGACGAGTTGCTGGTGATGAAGGAAGACGACCTCTTCGCCGTTGTCGAGAAGTAATTGCTACTGCGCGGCCCGCATGCGTCGTTGGGCGGTGCTCGGAATCCTCACGTACAGGAAGTACGTTGCGGTTCCTGCGCTCCGTCCGCCTAGCCTGTGAACCGCTCGCTACGCAATTCTTTTCCCGACACAGTCATCTGTTTAACGATTTTTTAGATATTCAGGAGCTCCAAAATGGCAGCAAAAGACGTAGTTTTCGGCGGCGAAGCCCGCGCACGCATGGTTGAAGGCGTGAACATCCTGGCCAACGCGGTCAAGGTCACCCTGGGCCCCAAAGGTCGCAATGTGGTGCTGGAGCGCTCGTTCGGCGCCCCCACCGTGACCAAGGACGGTGTGTCCGTGGCCAAGGAAATCGAACTCAAGGACAAGCTGCAGAACATGGGCGCCCAGCTCGTGAAGGAAGTGGCCTCCAAGACCAGCGACAACGCTGGTGACGGCACCACCACCGCCACCGTGCTGGCACAAGCCATCGTGCGCGAAGGCTTCAAGTACGTGGCCGCCGGTATCAACCCGATGGACCTGAAGCGCGGCATCGACAAGGCCGTGACGGCCCTGGTTGCCGAGCTGAAGAAGGCTTCCAAGCCCACGACCACTTCCAAGGAAATCGCACAGGTCGGCTCGATCTCTGCCAATTCCGACGAAACCATCGGCAAGCTGATCGCCGACGCCATGGACAAGGTTGGCAAGGAAGGCGTGATCACCGTGGAAGACGGCAAGTCCCTCGACTCCGAACTGGACGTCGTGGAAGGCATGCAGTTTGACCGCGGCTACCTGTCGCCCTACTTCATCAACAACCCAGAAAAGCAATCCGCGATTCTGGACAACCCCTTCGTGCTGCTGTTCGACAAGAAGATCAGCAACATCCGCGACCTGCTGCCCACGCTGGAGCAAGTTGCCAAGGCGGGCCGTCCGCTGCTGATCATTGCCGAAGAAGTCGAAGGCGAAGCCCTGGCAACGCTGGTGGTCAACACCATCCGCGGCATCCTGAAGGTCGTGGCTGTGAAGGCGCCTGGCTTTGGCGACCGCCGCAAGGCCATGCTGGAAGACATCGCCATCCTGACGGGCGGCAAGGTCATCGCTGAAGAAGTGGGCCTGACGCTCGAGAAGGTGACCCTGGCCGATCTGGGCCAGGCCAAGCGCATCGAAGTGGGCAAGGAAAACACCATCATCATCGACGGCGCTGGCGCAGCTGCTGACATCGAAGCCCGCGTCAAGCAAGTGCGCGTGCAGATCGAAGAAGCCACGTCCGACTACGACCGCGAAAAGCTGCAAGAGCGCGTGGCCAAGCTGGCTGGCGGTGTGGCCGTGATCAAGGTGGGCGCTGCCACCGAAGTCGAAATGAAGGAAAAGAAGGCCCGCGTGGAAGACGCACTGCACGCAACGCGCGCAGCGGTGGAAGAAGGCGTTGTGGCTGGCGGCGGCGTGGCCCTGCTGCGTGCCAAGCAAGCGGTTGGCACCTCCATCAAGGGTGACAACGCCGACCAGGACCATGGCATTGCCCTGGTGCTCAAGGCCATCGAAGCGCCTCTGCGTGAGATCGTGAACAACGCCGGTGGCGAAGCCTCGGTGGTGGTGAACGCTGTGTTGGCCGGCAAGGGCAACTTCGGCTTCAACGCTGCCAACGACAGCTACGGCGACATGCTGGAGTTGGGCATTCTGGACCCCACGAAGGTCACCCGCACGGCGCTGCAAAACGCAGCATCGGTGGCATCGCTGCTGCTGACGACCGAGTGCATGGTTGCTGACGCACCGAAGGAAGAAGCCGGTGCTGGCGGCGGCATGCCTGACATGGGCGGCATGGGTGGCATGGGCGGCATGGGCATGTAATTGCCCGGCCCCCTGCGCAGCCTCGCTGGCTGCGCAGCCCCACAAAAAGCCCGCAGGCCGAAAGACCTGCGGGCTTTTTTCATGTCATGCGGCGGGGGGCTCGCCGTAAATATTGCCCGCGCCTTCGCTGGGCTGCACCCACCAGTACAGCAGTACAAAGAAACCGATTCCGGTCAACAACAGCAGTTGCCACCAGCCCGTGCGGCCAATGTCGTGCAGGCGGCGCGTGCCCACGGCCAGCGCCGGCAGCAGCAGCGCCAGCGAGGCCAGGCCGTAAACCACGTCACCGAACATGCTGGCGACCAGCATCACCAGCACCTGGAACAGAAAAAACCACCAGTACTCGGCGCGTGATGCACGGCCCGAAAACGTGGCGTACTGCCCCAGGCACGACTTGATTGCCTGAACAAAATCCATGATGACGTCCCTCTCTCTCGGTTGAATGTTGGCGAACTGGAGCGAATGCCCCAGCACATGATAGGGGAGCCATGCGACAGGCGCGCGCGAGGAGGCCAGTCGCCCGCGCCCTGCCGCAATCCATGCCCCCCGCGCCAGAATGCTTCTTTTTTAATAGCTATTAGCGCTTGATGGATAAGCGGTTGCGGCCGTTTTCAACAAGATTCTTCGCTGGACGCATGCGTACCCCGCCACCGCGCGTCTTAAGCCATTCTTCATGCCCGCCTTGCACCATGGCGGCATGCACACCCCACACACCACCTCTCTCGTCCGCGTGACCGCGCTGCTGGCGCTGGTCTTTGCCCTGGCGCCGGCCCACGCTGGCGACACCACTGCCGCCTCGCAGATGCAGCGCTGGAGCGACGCCTCCGGCAAGCCCGTCAGCGCCGAGCGCGGCCGCGTGTTTTTCACCAGCCGCCATGGCGGCGAATGGTCGTGCGCCTCGTGCCATGGCAATCCACCCACCACCTCCACACGCCACGCCAGCACAGGCAAGACCATCACCGCGCTGGCGCCCGCGTTCAACCCCGAGCGCTTTACCGATACCGCCAAGGTGGACAAATGGTTTCGCCGCAATTGCAACGACGTGTTGAGCCGCGAATGCACGGCCGTCGAAAAGGCCGACGTGCTGGCCTGGCTGCTGCAGTTCGATGCCAAAAACCCGCCCCAGGCTCCCAAGGACAAACCATGAACCCCATCGCAACCACCATGGCCCGCACCCCGTTTGTGCGCAACGTTCGCCGGTCGGCCGCCTTGCTGGCGCTGGCCTGCGCACTGCCCGCCGCCTGGGCCGACAGCCGCGAGATGCCCGCCAGCGCCATGCTGCCGGCCTACAAGCAGGAGTGCGCCGCCTGCCACATGGCCTACCCGCCCGGCATGCTGCCCGCCAGTTCGTGGAGCCGCATGATGAAAGGGCTGGACCAGCATTACGGCACCGACGCCTCGCTCGACCCGGCGATGGTGCGCCAGATCAGCACCTGGCTCGAAGCCCATGCGGGCACCTACAAGCGCGTGCGCGAGGCGCCGCCGCAAGACCGCATCACCCAATCCGCCTGGTTCGAACGCAAGCACCGCGAGGTGGAACCCGCCGTCTGGAAGCGCGCCGCCGTGGGCAGCCGGGCCAACTGCATCGCCTGCCACACCCGCGCCGACCAGGGCGACTTTGACGACGACCGCGTCCGCATTCCGAAGTGAGAACCACCATGACTTCTGACACCCTTCCTACCGCCTCGACTTCTTCCGCTGCCGCTGCCGCGCCCTCCTCGGCGCAAACGCAGACGCAATCGCAAGTGCCCCGGCCAGCTACCCGCCGCGTGGTCGACGCCACCACGCGCATGCTGCACTGGCTGATGGCGCTGAGCTTCACGGTGGCCTACATCACGGCCGACGGCGAGCGCTGGCGGCTGGTGCATGTCACGCTGGGCTACACGCTGGCCGGGCTGGTGGTTGCACGCCTGCTGTGGGGCCTGTTCGGGCCGCGCCAGGCCCGCCTTTCGGTGCTGTGGCGCAAGCTGCAGGGCGCTCCGGCGTGGCTGAAGTCCCTTGCTGCCGTGCGCTCGCCCAGCGCACTTCAGGCCACCTGGAGGCCGGGGCAAAACCTCCTGATGGCACTGGCCGTGGCGCTGATCCTGGCGCTGGTGGTGCCGCTCACCCTCAGCGGCTATGCCGTGTGGGACGAATGGGGTGGCGAATGGCTGGAGGAAGTGCATGAATTCTTTGGCAACACCCTGCTGTTTGTGGTGCTGGCGCACATTGGCCTGATCGCCCTCTTGAGCGTGCTGCGCCGCAAGAACCAGGCCCTGCCCATGCTGACGGGCCGCGTGCAAGGCCCCGGGCCCGACCTGGCAAAAAGCAACCATGGCTGGCTCGCCGCGGCTGTGCTGGCTTGCGTGCTCGCCTTCTGGGCCTGGCAGTGGAACCAGGCGCCCCAGCTGCCCGCCGCCAATGCCACGCTCGGGAGCGAGAATCACCGTGATCATGACGACTGATTGAAAGAGCCCCTTCATGCGCATCCTGCTGGCCGAAGACGACGAATTGCTGGGCTCGGGCATCCGCGCCGGCCTGGCGCAAAACGGCTTCCAGGTGGACTGGGTGCGCGACGGCGTGGCCGCAGAGCGCGAGCTGGCCACCGGCGCCTACCAGGCCGCCGTGCTGGACCTGGGCCTGCCACGGCAGGACGGGATGGAAGTGCTGCGCGAGGTGCGCGCGCGGCGCAACACCACGCCCGTGCTCGTGCTCACGGCCCGCGACGCCGTGCCCGCCCGCATTGCCGGGCTGGACGCGGGCGCGGACGACTATCTGATCAAACCCATTGATCTGCACGAGCTGGCCGCCCGCCTGCGCGCACTGGTGCGGCGCGCCCACGGCCAGAGTGAAACCCGGCTAGCCGCTGGCAACGTGGTGCTGGACCCTGCCGCCCACCAAGTGCTGGCGGACGGCCAGCCAGTGGAGCTGTCCAACCGCGAATACGACCTGCTGCACGCCTTGCTGCTCAACGCCGGGCGCGTGCTCAGCCGCGAGCAGCTGGAGCAGCGCCTGTACCAGTGGGGCAGCGAGATCAACAGCAACGCCGTTGAAGTGCACATCTACCACCTGCGGCGCAAGCTGGGGCGGCCCTGATCGAGACCGTGCGCGGCGTGGGCTACCGCATCGCACGGGAGTCGGCATGAACAGCGCCAACGCCCACCGCACGCCACGGTCGCTGCAGACCCGACTGCTGACCACGGTGCTGACGCTGGTGCTGGTGGCTTGGGGCATTGCCGCAGCGCTGGCCTGGCACGAAACCGACGAAGAAGTCAGCGACCTGCTCGATGCCCACCTGGCGCAGACCGCCGCCCTGCTGCGCCTGCAACCGCTCGATGAGCTGGACGAAAGCCGCCTGAACGAAGCCCCCGAGCTGGATAAGCACCAGCCGCGCGTGGTGTTCCAGCTATGGCACGAAGACCAGTTGCTGGCCCGCTCGGCCAGCGCGCCACAGGAGCCGCTGTCGCAGCGGCGCAAGCGGGGTTTTGCTGACAGCCAGGTGGACGACAAGTCGTGGCGCGTTTTCGTCACGCAGGGCGTGAGCGCGATGTGCGCATTGTGGTGGGCGAGCTGCAGTCGGTGCGCCGCGAGATCGTGCTGGCCAGCCTGATCAGCATCCTCAAGCCCATGGCGTGGGCGCTGCCGCTGCTGGCGCTGGGCATCTGGTGGGCGGTGCGCGGGTCGGTGCAGCCCCTGGGTCGATTGGGGCACGCCGTGGCCGCGCGCCAGCCGCAGTCGCTGGCGCCGCTATCCCCTGAAGGTGTGCCGCCGGAGGTGCTTCCGCTGGTCACGGCCCTGAATGACCTGTTCGAGCGCATGGCCCGGCTGCTGGCCACCGAGCAGCAGTTCACCGCCGATGCGGCACATGAGCTGCGCACCCCCATTGCCGGCATCCGCATGCAGGCCCAGGTGGCGCAGGGCGCCACCGACACGCAAGAGCGCGCCACGGCGCTGCAAGCCACAGTACAAGGCTGCGACCGCGCCACCAGGCTGGTAGAACAACTGCTGCAACTGGCCCGGCTTGATGCCGAACCCACCCACGACAGCGGCAGCAGCACGCCGCTGGCCGAGGTGGCTGGCCAGGTGGCTGCCGATCTGCAGGCAACGGCAGAGCGTCGCCAGCAGCGCATCGTGCTGCGCGAGCCCCTGGCGCCCGGCGTGCACATCCCGCTGCCTGAGCCCCTGGCGCGTGTGCTGCTGCGCAACCTACTGGACAACGCCTTGCGCTACAGCCCGGAGGGTGCCGAGGTGCAACTGCAGATTACCGGACACGTCGATGACCATGCGCAGCTGAGCGTGGAAGACAGTGGCCCTGGCCTGACACCTGAGGAACAGGCACGCTTGGGGGAGCGGTTTTTTCGGGTGCTAGGCACGGGCCAGAGCGGCAGCGGCCTGGGCTGGTCCATCATTCAGCGCATTGCGCGTCTGCACCATTTGCAGGTCAACACCGACCGCAGTCCGGGGCTGGGCGGCTTACGCGTCACGGTACGCTGGTAGCGCCGTCACTGAAGCCAGGGTGCACTGCAGCGCTGCCCAAGAAATCAGGAGGCTGCACGCAGGCCCTGCGCAGCACGCGCCAGCTGCGTGATGCGGGCCCAGTCGCCCATGCGCACCGCATCCGGCGGCGTCAACCACGAGCCACCCACGCAGCGCACGTTGGGCAGCGCCAGGTAGTGGGGCGCCGTGGCGTGCGTGATGCCGCCCGTGGGGCAGAAGCTCACCTGGCCAAACGGGCTGGCCCAGGCTTTGAGCAACGGAATGCCCCCCACTGCCTCCGCCGGAAACAGCTTGAGGAACGCGAACCCGTCGGCCAGCGCCGCCATGATCTCGCTCGCCGTGGCCACGCCCGGCAGCAGCGGCAGGTGCAGCTCCTGGCAGGCACGGCCTACTTCGGATGTATAGCCCGGGCTTACGGCAAAACGGGCACCGGCCTCGCTGGCGCGGCGGGCATCGTCCGCGTTGAGCACCGTGCCCACGCCCACCACGGCCTCGGGCAGATGGCGGGCAATGGCCTCAATGGCAGGCAGGCCTGCAGGGGTGCGCAGCGTGACCTCCAGCACCTTCACGCCACCGGCCAGCAGCGCCTCGGCCAGGGGCAGCGCGTCGGCCACGCGGTCCATCACGATCACCGGAATGACGGGGCCATGGCTGGCAATATCAAGCGGGTTCATCGGTGTGGCGCTCCTGGGTATTGGGTGCCGCGCGCGGCGGCTGAAACTGTCACGACGCAAAGCGAGGGCCACCGTGGAACTGGCTTTGCCAGGCCACCGGTGGCGTCCCCCTGGGGGGATGACGCGAAGCGGCTCAGGGGGGCAGCCTTTAAAGCCATGTGCAGGCTCCTTGTTCGGCACCGCCGGCATGGCGGCGGAAATTGGCAAAAAGCTCACGGCCAAAGCCGGTGGCGGCGGGCGCGTTGTAGGGCGTAGGCGTGCGGGCAGCCCACTCGGCGTCATCGACCAGCACATCGAGCGTGCCGGCCACGGCGTCCACGCGCACGATGTCACCGTCGCGCACCTTGGCCAGCGGGCCACCGACCTGCGCCTCGGGTGTGACGTGGATGGCGGCGGGCACCTTGCCCGAGGCGCCGCTCATGCGCCCGTCGGTCACCAGTGCCACCTGGAACCCCTGGTTCTGCAGCACGGCCAGCGGCGGCGTGAGCTTGTGCAGCTCGGGCATGCCGTTGGCCTGCGGGCCCTGAAAGCGCACCACGGCCACCATGTCCTGCTGCACCTCGCCTGCGGCAAAGGCGGCCAGCAGTGCCTCTTGTGAATCGAACACGCGGGCCGGGGCCTGCACCACATGGCGGTCTTCGGGCACGGCAGACACCTTGATCACCGCGCGGCCCAGGCGCCCTTGCAACAGGCGCAGACCACCGGTGGGCGAGAACGGACGGGCCACGGGGCGCAGCACCGACTCGTCGCCCGACACCGCCGGTGCGCCCTGCCCGCCTGCAGCAACGCCACCGGCGTTCACGCTGCCCACATCGGGGTGCATGAAGCCGCCGCCCAGCAGCTCGCGCAGGATCCACGGCGGCCCGCCTGCGGCCTGGAACTGGTTCACATCCGCGTCGCCATTGGGATAGACGCGGGCCAGCAGCGGCACGGCAGACGAGAGTTCGTCAAAGTCGGTCCAGTCGATCAGGATGCCCGCGCTGCGCGCAATCGCCACCCAGTGGATCAGGTGGTTGGTCGAGCCGCCCGTGGCCAGCAAAGCCACCATGGCGTTGACGATGCAGCGCTCGTCCACCAGGCGGCCGATGGGAGTGAAGCGTGTGCCGCGCTTGCCAATGTCAAGCACGGTGCGCAGCGCCTGGCGGGTGAAGGCTTCGCGCTCTGGCGTGCCCGGGTGTGCAAAGGCGGCGCCGGGCACATGCAGGCCCATGGCTTCGAGCAGCATCTGGTTGCTGTTGGCCGTACCGTAGAAAGTGCAGGTGCCGGGGCTGTGGTAGGCCGCCGACTCGGCCCTCAGCAGTTCGTCGCGCCCCACCAGGCCCTGGGCAAATTGCTCGCGCACCCTGGATTTTTCATGGTTCGACAGGCCCGTTCCCATGGGGCCGGCGGGTACAAACACGCAGGGCAAATGCCCAAAGTGCAGCGCGCCGATCAGCAGGCCAGGCACGATCTTGTCGCACACACCGAGCAGCAGCACGCCATCGAACACATCGTGCGACAGCGCGACCGCCGTGGCCATGGCAATGGCATCGCGCGAGAACAGCGAGAGCTCCATGCCAGGCGTGCCCTGCGTGATGCCGTCGCACATGGCTGGCACGCCACCCGCCACCTGCACCGTGGCGTGGTGTTTGGCGGCTTCGTCGCGCAGGATGGCGGGGTAAGTCTGATAGGGCTGGTGGGCCGACAGCATGTCGTTGTAGGCCGTCACCACGCCGACATTGGGCGCTTTTTCAACGGTGACCCGGAGCTTGTCGGCGCCCGGCAGTGCGGCGTAGGCGTGGGCCAGGTTGGCACAGCCCATGCGGTCTTGTGCGGGCCGGCGGGCGATCATGGCGTCCACAACGGCCAGGTAGGCAGCGCGGGTGTCTGCGCTGCGCTCAATGATGCGAGCCGTCACGCGCGCTACTACTGAATGCATGGGATGCTCCATCCGGGTATCGCCCTAGAATGTAATTTGATAACACATTCCAATCAAGCAATGCCCTTGCAAGCCCTTCCTTTGCCGCCCTCGGAACTGGGCGAATCACCATTCTGGCACCCGCAGGAGAAGCGACTTTATTGGTGCGACATCGCAGGCTTTGCAGTGAACGCATGGGAGCCCGACACCGGCCACCGCTGGCACTGGAAAATGCCGTCAGAGCCCGGGTGCTGCGCTCCATCGGCCGATGGAAAAATAGTAATCGGATTACGCGACGGGTTTTACCACCTGGACTGCATGACCGGCGCATTGGCGTGCCTGGCGACCCTGCCGGCCGACGCGCACGACACCCGGCTGCTGCGCCTGAACGATGGCAAATGCGACACCGCCGGCCGGCTCTGGGCCGGCTCCATGATCAGCCCGCGCACGCAACCCGCTGCTGCGCTGTGGCGCCTGCACTGCACCGCGGGCCACTGCACCGTCGCCCGCATGGCGGGCGACAACTTCACCGCCAATGGCCTCGCTTTCAGTCCCGACAACCACTGGATGTATTGGTCCAACACCCCCGAACACCGCATTGACCGCTTTGCGTTCGACGCCACCACGGGCCGCATCAGCGACCGACAGCCCTGGGTGCGCTTCGCACCCAAGGCTGCGGGCGAAGCCTACGGAGGCCGCCCTGACGGCGCCAGCGTGGATGTGGACGGCAATTACTGGGTGGCCATGTATGAAGGGGCCAGCATTCTTCAGCTGTCGCCTGCGGGTGATGTGCTGCGACGCATCGCCACGCCAGTGCAATGCCCCACCATGGTGTGTTTTGGTGGCGATGACCTGCGCACGCTCTACATCACCTCGGCGCGTGCCGGGCGGCCGGCCACCGAATGCGAGGCCGCCATTCCTGCGGGCAGCCTGCTGCGCATGAGGGTTGACATTCCGGGTCTGCCCGTGAACTTTTTTCAGCCCGGCTGAAAGTCGATGGGCTTCAACCGCGCAGGCGATGCAGCAAGCCTGCCGTGGAGGCATCCAGCCCCAACGCATCGCCGCTGGCCAGCCGCTGCTGCAGGTCGCGCGCCAGCACCTTGCCCAGCTCCACGCCCCACTGGTCGAAACTGTTGATGCCCCACAGGGCGCCGCTGACAAACACCCGATGCTCCTGCAAGGCAATGAGCGCCCCCAGCGACTCGGGCGTGAGGGACTCCAGCAGCAAAAAGGTGCTGGGCCGGTTGCCCGGGAAATGCCGATGCCCGTCATCGGAGGCCTTGCCCACCATCAGAGCCTGCGCCTGCGCCAGGGCGTTGGCGAGTACCTGGTCATGGTGGCCGGCAAGTGAATGGGCAGGTTTGCGCACAGCCACGATTTCGAGCGGCAACACATCCGAGCCCTGGTGCAGCATCTGGAAAAAAGCATGCTGCCCGTTGGTTCCCGGCTCGCCCCACAGCACGGGCGACGTGGCATAGGCCAGGGCCTCGCCGCTCGCGTCCACGCGCTTGCCATTGCTTTCCATTTCCAGCTGCTGCAGATAGGCCGACCAGCGTCGCAAGCCGGCGTGGTACGGCGCCACACAGCGGCTCGTGAAACCATGGAAATTGCGGTACCAGACATCGAGCAGGCCCAGACGCACGGGCAGGTTCGCCGCCAGCGGCGCCGTGCGAAAGTACTCGTCCATGGCATGCCCGCCCGCCAGCAGTCCGCGAAAACCGGCTGCGCCAATCGAGATGGCCAGCGCCAGGCCAATGGACGACCACAGCGAGTAGCGCCCGCCCACCCAGTCCCAGAAACCAAACGACCTGGTGATACCCAGGGCCTTTGCGGCGTCCGGCTGGGCCGTGAGCGCCACGAAATGGCGTGCCACATCCGCCCCCCCCTGCTCGGCAAACCACGCCAGACACGAGCGCGCATTGGTCATGGTTTCCGCGGTGGTGAACGTCTTGGACGCCACCAGAAACAAGGTGCTTTGCGGCCGCAGCAGCCGCAGCACGCCCGCCAGCTCATGCCCATCGGCATTCGAGACGAAGTGAAAGCGCTTGCCTGGCGCACGGCAGGCATCCAGTGCCAGTACGGCCATGTGCGGCCCCAGGTCAGACCCGCCAATGCCGATGTTCACCACATCGGTGATGCCATCGTCGGCGCGCATGCGGTCGGCAAAAGCCAGCATGGCGTCCAGCGTGGTGTGCACCTCGGCAAGGGCTGGCGCAATGCCTGGCAGGTCGCCCGGCAACACCTGCCCCGCCGGCCGGCGCAGCAAGGTGTGCAAAACGGCGCGGCCTTCGGTGGTGTTGATGGGCTCGCCGTGCAGCATGGCGTCGCGGCGCTGCTCCAGGCCGCACGAGCGCGCCATGTCCAGCAGCAACGCCTCGGTGGGCCGGTCCCACAGGTTTTTGGAGAGATCGGCAAAAAGGTGAGGAGCCGCCTGGCTGAAATGCGCAAAGCGCTGCGCATCATCGGCAAATGCCTGCCGCAGATCAAAACGCTTGCCTTCATGGGAGAAACGGGCCTTCAGGCCAGGCCACTGGGGCGTCTGATCGCAACGAAGAAACATGGACATGTCGATGGCGCGTGAAGAAGCAGAATAGTAACTAAATTACCAATAACTCAGCAATTAGCGGTTTGACCAGGAGAAAAATGCACCAGCAACAATGCGTTATTCATGAGCTAATGTAACGAGATTACAATTACCGACCCAGCGCAGCATCGATCCCCATCCACGGAGACCCCATGAGTTTTGACCTCGTCCTGTTCGGCGGCACGGGTGACCTTGCCTGGCGCAAGCTTTTGCCCGCCCTGTTCCAGGCCTTTCGCCACGGCACGTTGCCCGAAGGTGGCCGCATTATCAGCGTGGCGCGGGATGATCTGACCGACGAACAATACCGCAGCCGGATCCAGTCGCGCTTTGACAACGTGGAACTGGCCAAGCGCCCGACACCCCAGGAGTTTTCGCGCTTTGCTGCATTGCTGCACCACCTGCGCATGGACCTGTCGCAACCGCAAGACTATGCGCGGCTGGCCGACATGGTCAAGGCCCGCAATGCCGATTCGCTGGTGATGTATGTCGCCACGGCGCCCAGCCTTTTCACGACCGTCTGCGAGCAGATCGCCGCCGTGGGCCTGAACGGCCCCGCCACCCGCGTGGTGCTTGAAAAGCCGCTGGGGCATGACCTGCCCTCGAACCGCGCCATCAACGCAGCCCTGCGCCATGTGCTGCAGGAAGACCAGGTGTTTCGCATCGACCACTACCTGGGCAAGCCATCGGTGCAAAACCTGTTCGCCATGCGCTTTGGCAATGCGCTGTTCGAGCCCCTGTGGCGGCGCGAAACCATCGCCAACATCCAGATCACCATCGCCGAAGAACTGGGCGTGGAAACCCGTGGCGCCTTCTATGACCAGACCGGCGCCCTGCGCGACATGGTGCAAAACCATGCCCTGCAACTGCTGTGCGCCATCGGCATGGAGCCGCCGATCAACGCCAGCGCCAATGCCATTCGCGACGAAAAACTCAAGGTGCTGCAATCGCTCAAGCCCTGGAGCCCCGACACCATCGGCCAGCATGTGATCCGGGGGCAATATGCGGCCGGCACCAGCCAGGGCCACGCCGTTGCGGGGTATTTGCAGGAAAACGGCGTGGCCCCTGCCAGCACCACCGAAACGTTTGTGGCCCTGCGCACCGAGATATCCAACTGGCGCTGGGCGGGCGTGCCCTTTTTCATCCGCACCGGCAAACGCCTGGCCAGCCGCAACGCCCACATCGTGGTCAATTTCCGGCCCGTGCCCCACCCGATCTTCAAGACCCCGGCGGGCGCCGCCAACCGCCTGGTCATCAACCTGCAGCCCAAGGACGGGCTGGAGCTGCATTTGCTGGCCCAGGGCGCCGCGCAGCACCAGACCGAACCCGCGCTGGCGCCAGTGCACCTCAACCTCGACTTTGACCAGCGCTTTGGCGCCGAACGCGTGGGCGCCTACGAGCGCCTGCTGCTGGACGTGATCGCGGGCCGGCTGAACCTGTTCGTGCGCAGTGACGAGCAGGAAGAGGCCTGGCGCTGGGTGGAGCCCATTCTTGCGCACTGGCGCACCGACCCGCACGGCCCGCGGCCTTATGCAGCCGGTAGCTGGGGCCCCAGCGCCGCCAGCGCCATGATTGCGCGCGATGGCTTTTGCTGGAGCGAGGAAGTCTGAAACAGGATCAGCGCTTGCGAACCACCACGCTGCCGATGGAATAACCCGCGCCAAACGAACAGATGACGCCCAGGTCGCCGGCCGCCAGATCGGCCCGGTGCTTGTGGAAGGCAATGATGGAGCCCGCCGATGCGGTGTTGGCGAACTCGTCCAGGATCAGGGGGGCCACATCGGCGCTGGCATCCGCGCCCACCAGCTTCTTGATGACCAGTTGGTTCATGCCCTGGTTGGCCTGGTGCAGCCAATAGCGGCGCACAGCCGTAGGCGCCTGCTCCAGCGTGGCCAGATGGGCCTCGATGTGGGCGGCGGCCAGCGGCACCACTTCCTTGAACACCTTGCGGCCTTCCTGGCGGAAGGTCTTGTCGCGCGCGTTTGGGTCGCTGTCCTCGCAGCGGTTGAGAAAACCAAAGTTGTTGCGGATGGCGCTGGAAAACTGGGTGGCCAGCTTGGTGCCCACCACCTCCCACTGGTCGGCCGAGGTGGCCGTGTCAGCACGTTCGATGATGAGCGCCGTGCAGACATCGCCAAAAATGAAATGGCAATCGCGGTCGTTCCACGCCTGGTGGCCCGAGGTGATCTCGGGGTTGACCACCAGCACGCACTTGGCGCTGCCCGTGCGCACGGCGTTGACGGCCTGCTCGATCGCAAAGGTGGCCGACGAGCAGGCCACATTCATGTCGAACCCATAGCCACCCGCCCCCAGCGCCTGCTGGATCTCGATGGCCATGGCCGGGTAGGCGCGCTGCATGTTGGCCGCCGAGCACAGCACGACATCAATCTGGTCGCCCGTCTTGCCCGCGGCATCCAGCGCTTTGCGCGCAGCATCCACGGCAATCTCGGCCATCAGCGACAACTGATCGTCGGGCCGCTCGGTAAAGCGCGGGTACATGCGCGCAGGGTCCAGCACGCCGGTTTTCTCCAGCACATAGCGCTGCTGGATGCCGGAGGCCTTTTCGATGAATTCCACGCTGGAATAGGTCAACGGCTCACGCACGCCGGCGGTGATCGCATCGGCGTGGCGCGCGTTTTCCTGGTCCACATAGCGGTTGAAGGCTTCAACCAGCTCGGCATTGGTGATGGTGTGCGGTGGCTGGTAAATGCCGGTTCCGCTGATGACAACTGAGTGCATGGATCGATTCCTGTTGCCCGAACTACAGGCAGGGTGCGCAAGTGTAGCGAGGCGCCGCAGGCGCCCCGGGCGGGCGTCCCACCTTGTGCGCCGGGTTCAACTGCGCCGCCGCACAGACAGAGGTTCAGACGGCCTGGATCAGCTTTTCCAGCTTCACGGCGTCTGCCGCAAAGCTCCGGATCCCCTCGGCCAGCTTTTCGGTGGCCATGGCATCCTCATTCAACGCATAACGGAAACCGGCCTCGTCGTACTGGACAGCGGGCAGCGCCGTGGCGCGGGCCGCCTCGGCATTCAGCGCGGGCTGCAACAGGGCCTCGGAGGCGGCCAGCTGGGCCAGCAGCTCCGGGGCGATGGTGAGCAGATCGCAGCCCGCCAGCGCCGTGATCTGGCCGATGTTGCGAAAGCTCGCGCCCATCACCTCGGTGGCAATGCCGAAATGCTTGTAGTGGTTGTAGATCTGGGTGACCGACTGCACGCCGGGATCATTGGCGCCGCTGCGCGCGGCCTCGTCCCAGCTGGCGCCGGCCTGCTTCTTGTACCAGTCGTAGATGCGGCCCACAAACGGCGAGATCAGCTGCACTTTGGCCTGCCCGCAGGCCACTGCCTGGCAGAACGAGAACAGAAGCGTGAGATTGGTGTGGATGCCGCGCTGCTCCAGCTTTTCTGCAGCCTTGATGCCCTCCCAGGTGGCGGCCACCTTGATGAGCACCCGGTCGATGTGAATGCCCTGCGCCTGGTACAGCTCGATGATCCGCTCCGCCCGCGTCACTGTGGCGCTGGTGTCAAAACTCAGGCGCGCATCCACTTCGGTGGACACACGCCCCGGAATGGTGGCCAGAATCTCGCAGCCAAAGCCCACCAGCAGGCGGTCGATCACCTCGTCCATGGGGCGCTCTTTCCATTGCGCGACCGTGGACTGCAGCAGCGGCGCGTATTCGGGCTTTTGCACCGCCTTGAGGATCAGCGACGGGTTGGTGGTGGCATCCTGGGGCTTGAATTGCGCCAGCTGCTTGAAGTCGCCAGTGTCGGCAACCACGGTGGTGAACTGTTTGAGGGCGTCAAGCTGATTCATGGCAAAAGTCTCATGGGTGAACAGTGGGCAAGCAGGCCCGTACGCATTTTTCGCGAGGGCGACGTCAACCCGCAAGTGTAGACGGCTCGTTACGGAGGCCGCCTCGGGCGTGAAACCGAGTTACATTGGCGTTACATCGTCTGTGTTTTTCAGTGGAATTGACATGCTGGACCGCATCACCGCCTCCCTGCCCTCCCTGGCCCCCGCCGAGCAACGCGTGGGCCGGCTGGTGCTGGCCGACGCCCGCGCGTTTGCCCGCCTGCCCGTGCGCGAACTGGCCGAGCGCGCCCAGGTCAGCAAGCCCACCGTGGTGCGCTTTTGCCGCAGCATGGGCTATGACGGCCTGGCCGATTTCAAGCTGAAGCTGGCCGGCAGCGTGAGTGAAGGCGTGCCTTTCATCCATCGCAGCGTGGACGCAGACGACAAAACCGGCGATGTGCTGGTGAAGGTGGTGGACAACGCGGTGGCCGCCTTCTTGCAATACCGCAACGCGGCCAGCACGGTTGCCATCGAACGCGCGGCCGAGGCCATCACCAGCACCTGGAAAGCCGGCAAGCGCATCGAGTTTTACGGCGCGGGCAACTCCGGCTTCGTGGCGCAGGATGCGCAGCACAAATTCTTTCGCCTGGGTGTGACCTCGATCGCCACCAGCGACGGCCACATCCAGGTCATGAGCGCCACCCTGCTCGGCCCGGGCGATTGCGCGGTGATCATCTCCAACTCGGGCCGCACGCGCGACCTGATGGACGCAGCCGACATCGCGCGCAAGAACGGCGCGACCACCATTGCCATCACCGCCAGCGGTTCGCCCCTGGCAGCCGCCTGCGCCATCCACCTGGCCGCCGACCACCCCGAGGGCTACGACCGCTACAGCCCCATGGTGTCGCGCCTGCTGCACCTGCTGGTGATTGACGTGCTGGCCACCTGCGTGGCGCTGCGCATCGGGCCATCGCTGCAACCGGTGCTGCAGCAGATGAAAGACAACCTGCGCGCCAAGCGGTATACGTGAAGCCCCCTGAGCCGCTTCGCGTCTAGGTGCAGAGCCGCCAGAGGCGGCAGCTCTTCGGGGCCGTCCAAGCCTGCGCAGGCAGGCTTGGAGCCGCGGCCCTCTGCCCCTCAGGGGGACGCCACCGGTAGCCCGGCAAAGCCGGTTCCACGGTGGCACTGGTGTGGGGCGCGCCCAGGTCAGGGGTTTAGGGATGCCCAGCCGCTGTCCGGACCTTAATCCAGCGTCACGCCCGCATCGCGAATTACCTTGCCCCACTTGGTCGTCTCTGCCGCGAGGAACGCGTCGCAGGCCTCGGGCGTGGTGCCTTCGGCAAACGTGCCCATGGCTTCGAGCTTGGCGCGGGTTTCTTCGCTGCGAATGATCTGGTTCACCGCCTCGGACATGCGCTGGATGATGTCACGCGGCGTGCCCGCAGGCGCAATCATGCTGGCCCAGGTGCTGCCCAGCATGCCTGGAATGCCCTGCTCCACGAAGGTCGGCACATCGGGCAGGATGGGCAGGCGCTTTTCGCTGGCCACGCCAATCAGGCGGATGCGGCCGGCCTTGGCGGGCTGGATCAGGTTGGGCGGCGGGTCGAGGAACAGCGGCACCTGGCCCCCGAGCAGATCGGTGAGCGCGGGTGTGGCGCCACGGTAGGGAATGTGCACCATGAAGGTCTTGGTCAGCGTCTTGAACAGCTCGCTGGTCAGGTGCGCGGCCGAGCCGCTGCCCGACGAGGCGAAACTCACCTTGCCGGGGTTGGCCTTGGCGTAGGCGATCAGCTCCTTGGTGTTCTTGAACGGCGCATTCAGCGAAACGGCCGCCACCAGCGGTGAAATGCCCATCAATGACACGCCCACCAAATCCTTGCGCGGGTTGTAGGGCAGCTTGGGATACAGCGTGGTGTTGGCCGTGAAGGCCGGGATCACGACCCCGAAGGTGTGCCCGTCCGGCGCCGACTTGGCCACCGCATCAACGCCAATGATGCTGTTGGCACCGGGCTTGTTGTCGATCACCACGGGCTGTCCCAGCTGCTTTTGCAGGCCCACCTGCAGCAGGCGCGCCATCTGGTCGGTGAAGCCGCCAGCCGTGTAGGGCACGACGATCCTGATCGGCTTGCTCGGCCAGTTGGACTGCGCCAGCGATGGCAGGGCCGCACTGGCCAGGACGGCGGTGGCGGCCTGCACCAGGGTGCGGCGGGAAAGGTCTTGGCTCATGGGGGTGGTCTCCGTCCTGTTTTTGATTGAATAAGGGCCCTGGCGCTTATCCGATAAGCGCCAGCAGCTCTTTTATTTATAGCAATCGAGTGGCGTTCACAGCGCCTTGACCAGTTCCGGCACGGCCGTGAACAGATCCGCCTCCAGCCCATAGTCGGCCACGCTGAAGATCGGCGCCTCCGGGTCCTTGTTGATCGCCACGATCACCTTGGAGTCCTTCATGCCGGCCAGGTGCTGGATGGCGCCCGAGATGCCCGCTGCGATGTACAGCTGGGGTGCCACGATCTTGCCGGTCTGGCCCACTTGCCAGTCGTTGGGGGCGTAGCCTGCGTCGACCGCGGCGCGGCTGGCGCCCAGGGCGGCGCCGAGCTTGTCGGCCAGCGGGGTCATGACTTCGTCGAACTTTTCCTTGCTCCCGAGGGCCCGGCCACCGGAGACGATGATCTTGGCGGCGGTGAGTTCGGGGCGGTCGCTCTTGGCGATTTCGCTGCCCATGAAGCGGCTTTTGCCGTTGTCTGCCGTGGCGGCGGTGGTTTCCACTGCTGCGCTGCCTCCGGTGGCCGCTGCGGCGTCAAAGCCGGTGGTGCGCACGGTGATGATCTTGACGCTGTCTGCGCTTTGCACGGTGGCGATGGCGTTGCCGGCGTAGATGGGGCGCTCGAAGGTGTCGGCCGCGATCACCTTGGTGATGTCGCTGATCTGGGCGACGTCAAGCTTGGCCGCCACGCGGGGGCCACGTTCTTGCCGCTGGCGGTGGCGGGGAAGAGGATGTGGCTGTAGTTGCTGGCGATGGCGAGGACCTGGGCGGCGACGTTTTCAGCGAGGCCATGTTCCAGGCCGGGGGCTTCGGCGTGGATGACTTTGGCGACGCCGGCTATTTTGGAGGCGGCCTGGGCGGCGGCGCTGGCGTTGTGGCCGGCGATCAGCACATGGACGTCGCCTGCGCAAGCCAGGGCTGCAGTGACGGTGTTGAGGGTGGCGCCTTTGATGGTGGCGTTGTCGTGTTCAGCAATAACGAGGGTGGTCATTTCTTGTACTCCTTAGATGACTTTGGCTTCGTTTTTCAGCTTTTCGACCAGGGCGGCCACGTCGGCCACCTTGATGCCGGCACCGCGCTTGGCGGGCTCGGTGACCTTCAGGGTCTTCAGGCGCGGGGTGACGTCCACTCCGAGGTCTTCGGGCTTGACGGTGTCGAGCTGCTTTTTCTTGGCCTTCATGATGTTGGGCAAGGTGACGTAGCGGGGCTCGTTCAGGCGCAGGTCGGTGGTGATGACGGCCGGCAGCGTCAATGCCAGGGTTTCCAGGCCGCCATCGACTTCGCGGGTGACGCTGACGCTGTCGGCCGTGAGTTCGACTTTGCTGGCAAAGGTGGCTTGGGGCAGGTCGGCCAGGGCTGCGAGCATCTGGCCGGTCTGGTTGGCGTCGTCGTCGATGGCTTGTTTGCCCAGGATGATGAGGCCGGGTTGTTCCTTGTCGACCAGGGCCTTCAAGAGCTTGGCGACGGCCAGGGGCTGAAGGTCGAGATCGGCAGGGGTTTCCACCAGGATGGCGCGGTCGGCACCGATGGCCATGGCGGTGCGCAGGGTTTCCTGGCACTGGGCCACGCCGCAGCTCACCGCGATGACTTCGGTCACCAGGCCTTTTTCTTTCAGGCGCACGGCTTCTTCGACGGCGATTTCGTCAAAGGGGTTCATGCTCATCTTGACGTTGGCGGTGTCCACGCCCGTGCCGTCCGACTTCACACGGACTTTGACGTTGTAGTCCACCACGCGTTTGACGGGGACGAGAATTTTCATGGTGATTTGCTTTCTGCTGGGGGTTAACGGAGCATGCCCGCCAGGCGCTCGGAGATCAGCGCGTTGGCCTGGGCCATGATGGAGTCGATCAATTGCTGCACGGTGGGCACGTCATGGATCAAGCCAGCCACCATGCCGCAAGACCAGACGCCGGCCTCCATCTCGCCCTGCTGCATGATGCGCGGATAGACGCCCGCCACCTCGGGAGCGATGTCCGCAAAGGTGATGGCCGCGCCCAGTTCGCGCTCTTTTTGCAGCAGGCGCTCGGTGGCCGCGTTGGTCAGCACGCGCTCGGTGTTGCGCAAGGGGCGCATGACCAGGCGGGTGTCGAGTTCGCTGGCCGCCACAATGGCGCGCTTGACGTTGTCATGCACGGGCGCCTCTTGCGTGGCGATGAAGCGCGTGCCCATGTTGATGCCCTCGGCACCCAGCGCCAGCGCGGCCACCAGCGAGCGGCCATCGGCCATGCCGCCCGAGGCGACGAAGGGAATCTTCAGCTCGTCCGCCGCGCGTGGCAGCAGGATGAAATTGGGCACATCGTCCTCGCCGGGGTGGCCGCCACATTCAAAGCCGTCGACGCTGATGGCATCGCAGCCAATGGCCTGCGCCTTGAGCGCATGGCGCACCGAGGTGCATTTGTGGATGACCTTGATGCCGGCGTCCTTGAGGGCGGGCAGCCATTTTTGCGGATTGTTGCCCGCCGTCTCGACCACTTTCACGCCACCGTCGATGATGGCCTTCACGTAGCCGGGGTAATCGGGCGGATTGACCGATGGCAAGAAGGTGAGGTTCACGCCAAAGGGCTTGTCGGTCATGGCGCGGCAGCGCGCAATCTCGCGGGCCAGCAGCTCGGGCGTGCGCTGCGTGAGGCCCGTGATGATGCCCAGGCCACCCGCGTTGGAAACCGCCGCCGCCAGCTCGGCCAGGCCGACATGGTGCATGCCGCCCTGGATGATCGGGTGTTCGATGCCAAACAGCTCGGTGATGCGTGTCTTCATGGTGGCGTTACTCGGAGGCAATGCCCTTGTCGCGGATCAGCTGGCCCCAGCGGGTGTAGTCCTGCTGCACGCGCTGGCCCATCTGCGCCGGGTCCTGGAAATGGGCGATGGCACCCGCGTTGAGCAGCTTGTCCTGGATTTCCTTTTCGGCCAGGATCTGCTTGACCTCGCCCGCGATGCGCTCGACCACGGCCTTGGGCGTGCCCGGGGGCGCCAGCAGGCCGCCCCACGATACGGCGTCGTAGCCCTTGATGCCCTGCTCGGCAATGGTCTTGACCTCGGGCAGCATGGTCACGCGCTGGGGCGAGCCCACGGCAATGGCGCGCAGCTTGCCCGCCTGGATGTGCGGCAGCGCGGCAACCAGGTCGGCATACATGATGGGCACCTGGCCACCGATGGTGTCGGTGATGGCCGGCACGCCGCCCTTGTAAGGCACATGCTGCATGTCAAAACCGGCCATCTGCTTGAGCAGTTCCATGCTCAGGTGGCCAAAGCTGCCCGCGCCCGAACTGGTGTAGTTGAGCGGCGTCTTTTGCGCCTTGGCGTTGGCGATGAGGCTCTTGAGGTCGGTCACATCGGGCAGCAGCTTGGGGTTGACCACCACCACGATGGGCAGGTCATACACCGTGGCCACGGGGGTGAAGTCTTTCACCGTGTCGTAGCCGGCCTTCTTGTACAGGTGCGGCGCCAGCAGCGTGGGCGTGGCCAGCATCATCAGCGTGTAGCCGTCGGCCGGGCTTTTGCTGACCTGGGCGGCGGCAATCGACCCCGAGGCGCCCGCCTTGTTCTCGACCAGCACGGTCTGCCTGAGGCGCTCGCCCAGCTTCTGCCCGACGATGCGCGACGCCGTATCGGTGGGGCCGCCCGCAGGAAAAGGCACCACAAGCTTGATCATCTTGTCAGGCCAGGCCGCCTGCTGGGCCATGGCGCTACCGACCAGCAGCGGCGCGGCAGTCAGGGCCAGGACGGTGCGGCGGGAGATGGGTAAAAATTTCATGGCAGTCTCCTTTGGTATACATATAAAAACAGGCTCTAGCGCTTATTCATCAAGCGTTAACAGCTATTATTTTTGACAATTTTCAAGCCTGCGGCAGCGTCAACACACCCTTGTCGCGCAGCGCCTGCAGCTCCTGCTCGGACAGTTGCAGCAATTGTTGCAGCACCTCCTTGGTTCCCTCGCCCAGCGTGGGCGGCGCGTTGCGAATGGGCAGGCGCTGGCCATCGAGGCGGTAGGGCGGCGCAAACACATGCGTGGTGCCGGCCACCGGGTGAGGCATTTCCTGCAGCAGGCCGCCACGGCGGGTGCGCTCGCTGGTCAGGGCCTCGTGCAGGCCGGCCACCTTGCCGCAGGGGATGCCGGCAGCCGTCATGCGCTGCAGCAGCACGTCGCGCGGAAAGCTGGTGAAAAGCTCTTTCATCACCGGCAGCAGGGTCAGGCGGTTCTTGGCGCGCTCCACGTTGGTGGCGTAGCGCGGGTCTTCAACGATGTCGGGGCGCATCACCACCTGGCGGCAGAACTTGTCGAACTGGTTGTTGTTGCCCACGGCCACGATGAGCGGACCGTCGGCGGCCTCGAACATGCCGTAGGGGACGATGGAGGGATGGGCATTGCCATAGCGCTGCGGGTCGTGGCCCAGCAGCATGGCGTCGAGCCCGTAATAGCCGGTGATCATCACGCCACAGTCGTACAGCGCCATCTCGATCAGGCGCCCCTTGCCGGTGCGCGTGCGCTGAAAAAGCGCGGCCAGCACGGCCTGGGCCGCGTACATGCCGGTCATCAGGTCCACCACCGCAACGCCAAACTTGAGCGGCGGCGTGTTTGCCTCGCCGTTCAGGGCCATCAGTCCCGACTCGCCCTGGATCACCAGGTCATAGCCGGGGCGCTTGGCCTCGGGGCCCGAGCTGTCGTAGCCGGCCACGGCGCAATAGATCAGACCGGGCTGGATGGCCTTGAGCTGCTCGTAGCCCAGGCCCAGCTTCTCGGCGCCGCCCGTCTTGAAGTTGTGGACGACCACGTCGCACTGCGGCAGCAGCTCGTGGATGATCTTCAGCCCTTCGGGGGTCTGCAGATCCACGGTGACAGACCGCTTGTTGCGGTTCATGCTGTTGTAGTAGGTGGTCTCGGTCTTGCCGATGCGCATGCCCCAGTCGCGCGTGTCGTCACCGCGGCCAGGGTGCTCCACCTTGATGACCTCGGCGCCGAAGTCGGCCAGCACCTGGCCGCACAGCGGCCCGGCAAACACGCGCGAGAGGTCGAGCACACGCACGCCTTCGAGTGGAAAGTCGATGCCGCCGTCGTTGGCGGATGGTGTGTTTTGGGAAGGGGTATGGGTAGTTGTCACAGGGTTGTTTCCATGCCAGCGCCTATGCCTGGCTCTGGCGTAGCGTAGCGAAGTCGGGCGGGCGCTTTTCCAGAAAGGCACCAATACCCTCGCGTGATTCTGCAGTTTCCTGCGAGCGCACCATGAACTGGGCTTCCTGCTCCAGCTGTTCTTCCAGTGTGTTCGCATAGGCGTTGCGGCACAAGGTCTTGATGCGTGCCATGGCCAGCTCGGGGCCTGCCGCCACCTGGGTAGCCAGGGCCAACGCCTGCGCCAGCGCCTCGCCGGGCTCGGCCAGGCAGTTGACCGGCCCCAGCGCGTGCAGGCGTTCGCCCGAAACGCGCTCGCCGGTCAGGCACAGCTCGGTCAGCACCTGGCGCGAGACAAACTCGGCCAGGAAAGCCGTGGCGCCACCATCGGGCGTGAGGCCCACCTTCACATAGGCCACCGAGAACACCGCGTTCTTTGCCGCCACCAGCATGTCGCATGCCAGCGCCAGCGACAAGCCCGCGCCTGCAGCCGCGCCTTCGACGGCGGCAATCACCGGCTTGCGGCAATCGCGCACGGCGCGAACCAGGTCGTGCAGGCCTTCGAGCTTGGCGCGGCGCTCCTCCATCGGCAGCTCGCGGCGCGTGGCCAGCTGGCGCAGGTCGCCGCCCGAGCAGAAATGCCCACCCTCGCCCGTCAGCACGATGGCGCCCACAGCGGGGTCGGCCTCGGCTTGGGTCAGGGCCTGGGTCAGCGCGGCGTAAAACGCGGGCGACAGCGCGTTGCGCGCCGCCGGGTTGTTGTTGGACAGCACCAGCACCGCGCCCTCGCGGTGGGTCAACAGGACTTCGCTCATCTTCGTTCTCCCGTTCTAGGCAGCACTTCCCGCCTGTAGCCGGCCTGCTTCGCCAGGGACAGCAAGCAAGGGCCGCCCCGCAGCGAGGCTGTCGTCCCCCTTCCAGGGGGAAGGCGCGAAGCGGCTCAGGGGGTTGCTCATTTCAGCCCAGCGCCATGTAGCGCGCCAGGTGGTGGTCTTCGTCGCCCAGTTCGTGGTCGATCATGACCAGGCGCTTGGCGTAGTGCGACAAGGGCAGCTCCCAGGTCATGCCAATGCCGCCGTGCATCTGGATGCTTTCTTCCGACACCAGCGCGCCAATGCGGCCAATGGTGAACTTGGCAGCCGACAGCGCGCGCTCGCGCTCCACGCGGTCGGCGCTGTCCATGGCAGCCGCCGCGTTGATGACGGCCGAGCGCGATTGCTCCACCTCCAGCAGCAGGTCGGCCATGCGGTGCTGCAGGGCCTGAAAGCTGCCAATGGGCACGCCAAACTGCTTGCGCGTCTGCAGGTATTCGAGCGTGTCTTTCTTGGCCACTTCCATGGCGCCCAGCGCCTCGGCGCACAGCGCCAGCACGCCCCAGCCCACGGCCAGCTCCAGCGTGGCAAAGCCCTGGCCCTCGGTGCCCAGGAGCGCATCGGCACCGACGTGAACATTGTCGAGCGTGATTTCGGCCACGCGGCCGCCGTCGATGCGACCCATGCCACGGCGTGCCACGCCCGCAGCGTCGGCAGGTACGAGGAACAGCGAAATGCCGTCCTCACTGTCCACCGCGCCTGCGGTGCGCGCCGACACCAGCAAGAGCTGGGCGTTGTCGCCCTGCACCACCACGGCCTTGGCGCCGGTGAGTGCCCAGCCGCCTTCGCTGCGCACCGCGCGGGTGCTGACGCGGGCCATTTCGTAGTGGCTGCCGGGCTCGTCATGCGCCAGCGCCGCCACGGTGCTGCCGTCGATCAGGCTGACAATCTGCTCTTTTTGTGCGGGCGTGCCCGCAGCGGCCAGGGCGCGCCCGACCACCAGCGCGCCCAGGAAGGGCTCGACCACCAGGCCCCGGCCCAGGGCTTCAAACACCACGGCCACGTCAAAGCCTGCGCCGCCAAAGCCGCCGTCGGCTTCAGGGAACAGCGCGCCGATGGCGCCCAGCTCGGCAAACTGGCTCCACAAAGCGGGCTGCATGCCGACGTCGCCATAGGCAATGGCGTTGCGGGTTTCAAAGCCGTACTGTTCAGCAACAAAACGGTTCAGGGTGTCCGCCAGCATGCGGCGGTCTTCGGTGTGTTCAAAATTCATGGCTGCAACCTCACAGGCCCAGGATCATCTTGGAGATGATGTTTTTCTGGATTTCATTGGAGCCGCCAAAAATCGACAGCTTGCGGTAGTTGAAATAGTTGGCCGCCGCCGTGGCGGCCTCTTTGGGCCCCACGGGCGCATCGGCGTAACCCTCGTACTGGGCCGCTTCGATGAAGGGCAGCGCATAGGGCCCCACGGCGCGGCGGATCAGCGACAGGATTTCCTGGCGGATCTCGGTGCCACGGATCTTGAGCATGGAGCTTTCAGCGCCAGGCACGCCGCCACCGGCCACGGCGGCAATCACGCGCAGGTTGGTGGTCTTCATGTTTTCCAGGTCGATCTCGACCTGGGCCATGCGGGCGGCAAACTGCGGGTCCTGGTCGAGCGGGCGGCCATTGCGCTGCACCTTGCTGGCCACCACTTTCAGCTTTTCCAGCGCGGCCACCGAGAAGCCCACGCCAGCAATGCCGGTGCGCTCATAGGTCAGCAAAAACTTGGCGTAGGTCCAGCCCTTGTTTTCCTCGCCCACCAGGTTCTCGGCGGGCACGCGCACGTCGGTAAAGAACACTTCGTTGACTTCACGATCGCCGTCGAGCGTGCGGATGGGGCGCACTTCCACGCCAGGCGTGTTCATGTCCACCAGCAAAAAGCTGATGCCCGACTGCGGGCGCGCTTCGCGGTCGGTGCGCACCAGGCAAAAAATCATGTTGGCGTGCTGGCCCTGGGTGGTCCAGGTCTTCTGGCCGTTGACGATGTAGTGCGCGCCTTGGGCATCCACACCGCGCACGGCCGTGGTCTTGACCGAGGCCAGGTCCGAGCCCGAGCCCGGCTCGGAGTAGCCCTGGCACCACCAGTCGGCACCGCTCAGGATGCGCGGCAGCCAGTGCTGCTTTTGCGCCTCGTTGCCATACTTGATGAGCACCGGGCCCAGCATGTTGACGCCGAACGGCACGATGCGCGGGCCACCGGCCACGGCGCACTCGTTGTCAAAAATGAACTTCTGCACGGCGCCCCAGCCCGGGCCGCCATATTGCGCGGGCCAGTGGTTGGCCAGCCAGCCGCGCGCGTTGAGGATGGCGTGCCATTCCTCCTGGTCTTCCTTGGTCAGGCGCTGGCCGGCCTTGACCTTGTTGGCGATGCGGGCCGGCAGTTTTTCTTGCAGGAAAGCCTGCACCTCGGCGCGGAAGGCTTGTTCTTCGGGGGTGAAATTCAGGTCCATGGTGTCTCGGTTCTTTCGGTCAATGGGTTGAACAACGGCACCGCCATCACGCGCTGTGGTTCAGGCTGTCGAAGTTTTTGCCTTCCTGCACCAGCCGGATCAGCAGCGGCGAGGGCTTCCAGAACAGCGGGTCTTCCTTGGCAAAGGCTTCAATGTCGGCCAGCAGCTGGGGCAGGCCGTACATATCGGCCCACTTCATGGGGCCGCCACGGTAGCGCGGAAAACCGTAGCCGGAGATGAAGGTCACGTCCACGTCCAGCGGGCGCAGCGCAATGCCTTCGTGCACCACGTTGGCGCCTTCGTTGGCCATGGCCGCCATGTAGCGGCGCATGATTTCATCGGCGGTGAACTGGCGCGGCGTGACGCCCTTCCTGGCGCGCTCGGCATCGACGATGGCCAGCACCTCGGGGTCGGGCTGGCCCACACGGGCGCCTTCGGGGTAGAGGTAAAAGCCGCGGCCGGTCTTCTGGCCAAACCAGCCGCGCTCGCAGATGCGGTCGGCCACTTCGACGTAGCGGGCCTTGGGTCGCCCGGTTTGCGCGCTGCAGCGCGGCGCTTGCGTGTGGCCCAGCCAATGTCGCCGCCGGCCAGGTCCGTCACCTGGAACGGGCCCATGGCAAAGCCAAAGCCGCGCACGGCCGCGTCGATTTCGTAGGGGCTGGCGCCGTCTTCCATGATGTAGTCGGCGGCCTGCTTGTACACGGCCAGGATGCGGTTGCCGATGAAGCCGTCACACACACCGGCGCGCACCGGCACTTTTTTGAGCTTCTTGGCCAGCTCGAAGGCCGTGGCCACCACGTCGGCGCTGACCTTGGCGGGCACCACGATCTCCAGCAGCTTCATGATGTTGGCCGGGCTGAAGAAGTGCAGGCCAATCACATCCTGCGGGCGGCGGGTGGCGGCGGCGATGGCGTCGATGTCCAGGTACGAGGTGTTGGTGGCCAGCACCGCGCCGGGTTTGCACACGCGGTCGAGCTCCTTGAACACGGCCTTCTTCACTTCGAGGTCTTCAAACACCGCCTCGATCACCAGATCCACGTTGGCCAGATCGTCATACGAGGTGCTGCCGGTGTAGCGGGCCATGACTGCGGCCTTGGCCTCTTCGGTCATGCGGCCCTTGGCGACCAGGCCGCTGTAGACCTTTTCCACATTGGCGCGGCCCCGGGCGATGGACTCGGCGTCGCGCTCGATCATGGTCACGGGATAGCCTGCGTCCAGAGCCGACACGGTGATGCCGGCGCCCATGGTGCCGCCGCCGATGATGGCGATGGTGGCAAAGGGGCGCGGTGCGGCGGCCTTGGCCTCGGGCACCTTGACCACTTCGCGCTCGGCAAAAAAGGCGTGGATCAGGCCGGCACGCTGCGGGCTGTCCAGGCACTCGAGAAACAGCGCGCGTTCGCGGGCCATGCCTTCGTCAAAAGGCAGCTGAACGGCCGCCTGCACGCACTCGATGATCTTGAGCGGCGAGAACAGGCCGCGGGTTTTCTTGGCGGTCTCGGTCTTGAGCAGTTCCAGGTCGGCCAGCGCTGCGGCGGGCTCGGTAATGGCGATGTCGCGCGTGCGGCGCACGGGGGCCTTCTGGTCCAGCAGTTCGTTGGCATAGGCCAAGCCGGCGGCCAGGGCGTCATCGCCCTCGACCAACTTGTCCACCAGGCCGGCAGCCAGCGCGGCCTTGGCCGACAGATGCTTGCCGCTGAGCATCAGCTCGGTGGCGGCGCGCGCACCCATCAGGCGCGGCGCACGCTGCGTGCCGCCGGAGCCGGGCAGCAGGCCCAGGGAGACTTCGGGAAGGCCCAGTTTGGCGGCGGGCAGCGCCAGGCGGTAATGGGCCGACAGCGCCACCTCCAGGCCACCGCCCAGCGCGGCGCCATGCAGCACCGCGACCACGGGCTTGGTGCAGTCTTCAATGGCGCGGCACACCTCGGGCAGCGACGGCGGCATGGCGGGCTTGCCAAACTCGCGGATGTCGGCACCCGCAATAAAGGCCTTGCCGGCACCCACCAGCAGCACACCGGCAACCGCGTCGTCGGCCTGTGCGGCGGCCATGGCAGCGGCCAGGCCCTGGCGCACGGCCACGCCCAATGCATTGACGGGCGGGTTGTTGACAGTCACGACCAGGATGGCGCCCACGCGGGCGGTGGTGACAACGGAATCGGGGGTGGGTGCGCCCATGCGGGAGTCTCCTGGAAGATTGGACAGAACCGGTATTGTTGATGCGCCAAACAATCTTGACAATTACATTAACGATTGACAGACTGTCAAATAATCCTTGACGCAGCCGTTCACACCCCATTTATGGAACTCACTTCCCTGACCGTCCTCGTGGACATCCTGGACGCCGGCAACCTGAGCCAGGCCGCGCGCAATCTGAAGATGTCGCGTGCCAACGTGAGCTACCACCTCAACCAGCTCGAAAAGTCAGTGGGCGTGCAACTGGTGCGCCGCACCACGCGCCGGGTCGAGCCCACCGAGGTGGGCCTGCGCCTGTACCAGCATGGCCGCGCCATCCAGAACGAAATGCTGGCGGCGCGCGAAACCATCGCCACGCTGGGCCAGGGCCTGCAAGGCCGCGTGGGCCTGAGCGTGCCCAGCGGCTACGGGCAGATGGTGATGTCCGACTGGCTGATCGACTTCAAGCGCCTGTACCCGGGCATCGTGCTCGATGTGCGCTTCGAGAACCGGGTGGACGACCTGATTCGCGACGAGGTGGACATCGCCATCCGCGTCATGCCCGAACCCCCACCCACGCTGGTGGCCCGCGATATGGGGGCGGTGCACTATGTCGCCTGCGCCTCGCGCGGCTATGCCCAGGCGCACGGCCTGCCCACGGAACCGGAGGCACTGCGCACCGCGCCGCTGATCACGGCGGGTGTCGTCGGGCGCCAGTTGCGCCTGCGCGCCTATCGGGGCGACGAACGCCAGGAAGTGACGCTGGAACCAACGCTGATTTCCGAGCACTTCCCGTTCCTGCGCCAGGGCATCCTGGCCGGGCTGGGCGTGGGGCTGGTGCCCGACTATGTGGTGGAGGACGCCGTGGCCAGCGGCGAGGTGCTGACCACCCTGGACGAATGGCGCCTGAGCATCTTTGGCACGCAGATGTTCATGCTCTACATGCCCGACCGCCACCAGACGCGGGCGGTACGCACCTGCATCGAGTATTTGCTGGGCCGCGCCCTGCCCGCCACCGACCCGTCAGCGCCGGGCCTGCTGGCGCCGTGACCCGGCCTGCCGCGCTTGATCACGCCCGTCCCACTTCGCACTTCGCACCTTGCAGTTAAATCTGCGATCAAATAGGCTGCAAGCGCTTGCCCAATAGGCGCAAGCAGCTCCTTTTTCAGGAGCATTTAACCACTCAGATCCGCCCTTCCTCCACCGCGTGGCAGGCAATGCGGATGCCCCCCAGACTCAGCAGCTGCGGCCGCTCGACGCGGCAGCGCTCGTTCACATGCGGGCAGCGCGGGTTGAAGGCGCAGCCCGGCGGCGGGCTGAGCGGATTGGGCACCTCGCCCTGCACGGGGGTGCGCGCCTTGCCGGTGTCGTGCATCTTGGGGATGGCATCGAGCAGCATGCGTGTGTAGGGGTGGCGCGGCGTGTCGAACAGCGTGTGCTTGTCGGCCAGCTCCACCAGGCGGCCCAGGTACATCACGCCGACCTGGTCGCTCACATGGCGCACCACGGCCAGGTTGTGGCTGATGAACAGGTAGGTCAGGTGCCGCTCGCGCTGCAGGTCCTTCATGATATTGAGCACCTGCGCCTGCACCGACACATCGAGCGCGCTGGTAGGCTCATCGCACACCAGAAACTCGGGCTCGGTGGCCAAAGCGCGCGCAATCGAGATGCGCTGGCGCTGCCCGCCCGAGAACTGGTGCGGGTACTTCACCATGTCGAGCGGCGACAGGCCCACCGATTGCAGCAGCTCGCCCACGCGGGCCTTGAGCTCGGCCTTGTCGGTGATCAGGCCATGCTCGCGCAATGGCTCGCCGATGATGTCTTCCACCAGCCAGCGCGGGTTGAGGCTGGCATAAGGGTCCTGAAAAATCATCTGGATGCGCCGGCGCATGGCCTTGGCGTTGCCCCCCTTGAAGGCGGCATGCGCGTCCTGCCCATCAAAGGTGAGGCCGCCGCGCGTGGGCTCGTACAGGCCCACCAGCAGGCGCGCCACGGTGCTCTTGCCGCAGCCCGATTCACCCACCAGGGCGAGCGTCTTGCCTTTTTCGATGTCGAAACTCACGCCATCCACGGCGTGCAGCAGCGTGCGCGGCTTGCGTTCGAGCACGCGGTTGAGCCAGGGGGCCGAGACATCGAAAGTCTTGGCCAGGTCATGCGCCCGCACCAGCGGGGTGCTGGAAGGTGTTGTCGCGCTCATGCCGCCACCTCCGGTGCGTGCAGCCAGCAGGCCGCGCGGGTGGCCCCGGCGGGCAGCAAGTCTGGGCGCTCGACCGTGCAACGGTCAAAGCGGCGCGGGCAGCGCGGGTTGAAGGCGCAGCCCGCAGGAATGGCGTTCAGGCGGGGCATGGCTCCGTCAATCTGGTTCAGGCGCTCGCGGTCTTGCGCCATGTCGGGGATGGAGGCCATGAGGCCGACGGTATAGGGGTGCGCTGGGTGGTTGATGACCTCGTGCACCGGGCCGATTTCCACCACGCGCCCGGCGTAGAGCACCGCTACCTGATCGCAGGTTTCGGCGATCACGCCCATGTCGTGGGTGATCAGCATCACGGCCGCACCGCGCGATTTGCAGATGGCTTTGAGCAACGTGATGATCTGCGCCTGGATCGACACATCCAGCGCCGTGGTGGGCTCATCGGCCACGATGAGTTGCGGCTCGGCCGCCAGGGCCAGGGCAATCACCACACGCTGGCGCATGCCGCCCGAGAACTGGTGCGGGTAGTGGTCGATGCGCTGCTCGGCCGCCGGAATGCCGGTGTCCTGCAGCAGCGCAATGGCGCGCCGCCGCGCTTCGGCCGCCGTTACCGGCAGGTGCGCCTGGATGGTTTCGGTGAGCTGACGGCCCACGGTGTACAGCGGGTTCAGCGAGGTCAGCGGGTCCTGGAAGATCGCGCCGATGCGCCGGCCCCGGATATGGCGCATCTGCGCATCGCTGAGGTTGTCGATGCGCTGGCCTTCCAGCCGGATCTCACCCGAGGCCACGCGGCCGGGCGACTCCAGCAGGCCGATGATGGCAGCGCCCGTGAGCGACTTGCCGGCACCCGATTCGCCCACCACGCCCAGGATCTCGCCGGGGGCGATGGAGAACGAAATGTCATCCAGGGCGCGCAGCGTGCCGCGGCGGCCCGGGAATTCGACGACGAGGTTTTTGACTTCAAGCAGGGACATATCAGCGATTCATTGCAAGGGCACGGCCCAGGCCAGAGGACGCCGTGGAACCGGCTTTGCCGGGCCACTGGCGGCGTCCCCCTGGGGGGATGGCGCGAAGCGACTCAGGGGGTCATCTCAATCTCGGGTTCAGCGCATCGCGCAGCCAGTCGCCCAGCAGGTTCACCGACAGCGCAATCAGCACCAGCATGAGCCCCGGGAACACCGTGATCCACCACTCGCCCGAGAACAAATAATCGTTGCCCACACGGATCAGCGTGCCCAGCGATGGGGACGTGGGCGGCGCTCCCACCCCCAGAAACGACAGCGTGGCCTCGGTGATGATGGCCGTCGCCACCTGGATGGTGGCCAGCACCATCACCGGGCCCAGCACATTGGGCAGCACATGCTTGCGCATGATGCGCAGCGGGGCCACGCCGGTCACGCGCGCGGCCTGTACATATTCCTTGTTGCGCTCGACCAGGGTGGAGCCGCGCACCGTGCGCGCATATTGCACCCAGCCCGTGAGCGATATGGAAAAGATCAGCACGCCAAAGGCCAGCGATTCGTGCGCATTGGGAAACAGCGCGCGGCCCACCCCCGCGATCAGCAGGGCCACCAGAATGGCGGGGAAAGACAGCATCACATCGCACAGGCGCATCAGCACCGCATCAATCCAGCCGCCCCGAAAACCGGCCAGCAGACCCAGCGCCACGCCCACCACCACCGACAGCAGCACCGACGCCAGGCCCACCACCAGCGAGATGCGGGCGCCGTAGATCAGGGCCGAGAGAATGTCGCGCCCCTGGTCATCGGTGCCCAGCAGGTATTTGCGCGAGCCCTCGGCGCTCCATGCCGGGGGCAGGCGTGCATCGCTGAGTTCCAGCGTGGACAAATCGAACGGATTGTGCGGCGCCACCCAGCCCGCAAACAGCGAGCAGAACACGCACACCACGGCAATCGCCGCCGCCACCATGGCCATGGGCGAGGTGCGAAAGCTGTAGCCAACATCGCTGTCAAGCCAGCGCGCAAGGGTTTTTTTCATCACAGGAACCAAAAAACAGGGAGCCAGGCCCGCCGCACCGGGCAGCCATGCCTGGCTGCCCACGGGGACAGTGAAAGTCGTGGTGGGCAGCAGGTCAGTTCTTGCTCATCCACTTGAAGGGCATGTAGTTGTCGGCCAGTTGCACGAGCTTGACGTTCTTGCTCACGCCCCAAGCCAGGGCCTGCTGGTGCAGCGGCAGGTGCCCCACATCGGCGGCATGCAGGTCAAACGCCTCCTTGATCATGGCGTTGCGCCGGGCCTTGTCGGTCTCGGCCTGGATCTTTTTGGTCAGCTCGTTCACCTTGGGGTTGCAATAGGCACCGAGGTTGAACTGGCCCGCGCCCTTGTCGTCCACACAGGCCATCAGGGCATTGAGCGCGTTGTGTGCGTCGTAGGTCGAAGGCGTCCAGCCCAGCATGTAAAAGCTGGTGTCGCGGCGCAAGATCTTGGGGAAATAGGTGCCCTTGGTTTCGGCCTGCAGGTTGATCTTGACGTTGATGCGCGCCAGGTTGGCCGCCACAGCCTGGCAGATGCGGCCATCGTTCACATAGCGGTCGTTGGGGCAGTTCATCGACACCTCGAAGCCGCTGGCATAGCCCGCTTCGGCCATGAGCTTCTTGGCGGCTTCCACGTCGTAGGGCAGGCGCTTGGCTTCGGGCTGAAACCCATTGATGCCAGGGCCCACCAGCAGCGCGGAGGGGTTGGATGCACCACGCATCACGGTCTTTTTAATGCCGTCGATATCGATGGCCTGGTAGAAGGCCTGGCGCACGCGCTTGTCCTTGAACGGGTTCTTGCCCTTCACGCTCGAATACAGCAGCTCGTCGCGCTTTTGGTCCATGCCCAGAAAGATGGTGCGCAGCTCGGGGCCGGTGATGGCGCGGGTGTTGGCACCGTTGTTCACGCGCTCGATGTCCTGCACCGGCACGGGCTCCATCACGTCCACCTCGCCCGACAGCAGCGCCGCCACACGGGTGGCGTCGTTGCCAATGGGCGTGAAGATGACTTCGGCCACATTGCCCTCGATCTTGCCCCAGTAAGTGCCATTGCGTGTGAACACCGTGCGCACGTTGGGCTGGCGCTCGCGCAGGCGGAATGGCCCCGTGCCGTTGGCCCGGAACGACGCGGCATTCTCGATGCCCTTGCGGCGGTCCACCGGCGTCAGGGCCTGGTTGGTCTCGCACCATTTCTTGCTCATCATGGCCACTTGCGAGATCACGTCCGGAAGAATGGGGAACGGCGTCTTGGTCTCGATCTCGACCAGAAAATCGTTGATCTTGCGCACTTCCTTGAAGTCGTTGGTGTAGCTCTTCATGTCCGAGCCATCGGCCTGGGTGCGCGCAAAGCTGAACAGCACATCGTCTGCCGTGAACGGGGTGCCGTCATGGAATTGCACGCCCCGGCGCAACTCGAACTGCCACACCGTGGGCGCGGTCTGCTTCCAGGCCGTGGCCAGCGCAGGCGCCAGGCTCAGGTCCTTGTTGCGCCCCACCAGCGGCTCGTACACATTGCCCGTGGTGCTCAGCTGCAGCGACTCGTTGAGCGAGTGCGGGTCCATCGAGAGCGCATCACCCTGGTTGGCGATCCGGATCGTCTGGGCATTTGCTACCAAATTGGTAGCTGCTAGCGCATACAGTACAAGGGCCACTGCTGTTTTCTGCTGAAATTTCATGCAAATCTCCTGGGAATGGACTGGGACAAGCGTTCAGGCTTTCAAACGGGTCGCGGGCGAGTCAGGGCGTCTGCAGGGGCATGGCCTGCTCGATCAGGCTGGCGTGCAGCGCCGACCCGAGTGGCAGAACATCGTCATTGAAGTCGTAGCGGCTGTTGTGCAGCGCGCTGCCACTGGCGCCCGTGCCCTGCCCCAGCCGCAGGTAGGCGCCGGGCTTGGTCTGCAGCATGAACGAAAAATCTTCCGCCCCCATGCTGGGCTCGAGGTCGCGCACCACATGGTCGGCGCCCACCAGTGACTCGGCCACGTCGGCCGCGAACAGGGCCTCGCTTTCGGTGTTGATGGTGGCGGGGTACATGCGCTCGTAATGCAGCGTGGCCGTGGCGCCAAACCCCAGGGCAATGGCGCTGCAAAGCTCTTTGAGGCGCTGCTCCACCATCTCCTGCACCGCCGGATCGAAGGTGCGCACCGTGCCCACTAGCGTGGCCGTGCCCGGCAACACGCTGAAAGCGCCCAGGTCACCCGCCTGGATGGCGCACAGGCTGACCACGGCGCTTTCAATGGGCCGCACGTTGCGCGCAACAATGCTCTGCGCCGCGGTGATGATGTGCGCCGCCACCAGCACTACGTCCACCGTCTGGTAGGCGTGGGCGCCATGGCCGCCGCGCCCGGTGATCTCGATGGTGATGCGGTCGGCCGCGGCCATCATGGGCCCCGTGTTGATGCCCACGGTGCCCGGCTTCATGGCCGGCCAGTTGTGCATGGCAAACACGGATTGCACCGGAAACCGGTCGAACAAGCCGTCTTCCATCATGACGCGGGCGCCGGCAAAACCCTCTTCGCCGGGCTGGAAGATCAGCACGGCGGTGCCATCAAAGTTGCGGGTTTCGGCCAGGTAACGGGCGGCGCCCACCAGCATGGCGGTGTGGCCGTCGTGCCCGCAACCATGCATGAGCCCCGGCTTGCACGACTTCCAGGAAAAGTCGTTGTGCTCGGTGATGGGCAGCGCGTCCATGTCGGCGCGCAGGCCCACCATGCTGCCGCTTGATTGGCTGCGCCCGCGCACCACTGCCACCAGGCCCGTGCGCCCGATACCTTCGTGGATTTCGTCCACACCGCACAACTGCAAAGCCTCTTTTACGCGCCGGCCGGTGTACCGCTCTTCAAAACCCAGCTCGGGGTGGGCATGCAGATCGCGCCGCAGCGCGGTCAGTTCGGGGTGGAATTGCGCAATGTGGGCAAAGGCGCGCCCGCCGGCTTTCCAGCGTGGATTGAGCATCAGTGCCCTCCGGCATTGCCCACGCGCAGGCGCGGGTCGACCACAAAATACAGCAGATCCACCACCAGGTTGATCACCACAAAAATCAGCGCAATCAGGCACAGGTAGGCGGCCATGACCGGAATGTCGGCAAACGTCACCGCCTGGATGAACAGCAGCCCCATGCCCGGCCACTGGAACACCGTCTCGGTGATGATGGCAAAGGCGATCAGCCCGCCCAGTTGCAGCCCGGTGATCGTCATCACCGGCACGAGCGTGTTCTTGAGCGCATGGCCAAAGTGAATGGCCCGGTTGGACAGGCCGCGTGCACGGGCAAACTTGATGTAGTCGGTGCGCAGCACCTCCAGCATCTCGGCGCGCACCAGGCGCATGATGAGCGTGAGCTGAAAGATCGCCAGCGTGACGGCCGGCAGCGTGATGTGGTGCCAGCCCTTGGCCGTGAGCAGCCCCGAAGTCCACCACCCGATCTGCACCACCTCGCCGCGGCCAAAGCTGGGGAACCAGCCCAGCACCACGGCAAACACCAGGATGAGAAGAATGCCGATCAGAAAGGTCGGCAACGACACGCCCAGCAGCGACAAGGTCATGAAAGCCTGGCTGATGAACGTGCCACGCTTGAGCGCCGCATACACCCCCATGGGCACACCCACCAGCAGCGCCAGCGCCGCGGCCACCAAGGCCAGTTCCAGCGTGGCCGGGAAGCGCTCGGCGATCAACCGCGACACCTTGGCGCCCTGGCGCAGGCTCAGGCCGAACTCGCCCTGCGCGGCGTTCACCAGGAAGTGCCAGAACTGCACGATGAACGGCTTGTCCAGCCCCAGCGCGGCACGCATGTCGCGGATCTGGTCCGGCGTGGCGTCCTGCCCCAGCAGGAACACCACCGGGTCGCCGACGAACTGGAACAGCATGAACGAGATGAAGGCCACGGCGATCATCACGATGACGGCCTGGATCAGGCGATGCAAAATAAAGGCGAGCATCGGTAAAGCAAAGAATGATGGACCATGCTAACAGGGAAGTTTCTCGCAACAAACGATGTTTTTCGCGTGCACCAGGCCCAAAAAGGCCCGTGCAATCCACTGCTTGCATGCAGGAACCAGACCAACCGCTGCTGCTCAGCGGGCACCTGAAGCAACAAGCCCGCTCATGCCCATGCAGAAAAGAAAAAAACCGGATCACTATCGCTAGCGATCCGGCTTCCCCCTTGGAAACCAGCACCGCTCCGGCGCGCCGGAGCAGTGCTCTTCCTTCTCCCACCAGTGACTTAGAAGCGGTGACGAATACCCGCGGTGATACCGGTACGGCTGCGGGCACGGCTCGCTGTGTCAAGCACAAGCGCGCTGCCCCCGCTGAGACTGGTGCGATCTACGCCGAAGTAGGCGTCGGTGCGCTTGCTGAAGGCGTAGTCCGCCACGGCGACGTAGAAGTTGGCCTTACCGTTGGATGCGCCCGAGGCCGAGCCCGATTGCTTACCGCGGAAGTAGTGCGCACCCAGGTTCAGTTGAGGCGTCAGCTGATAGCCCACGCCCACCTTGAACAGTTGGCGCTTGTCGGCATCACCCGGCTGGAAGCCGCCATTGGTCTGGCCAGCCCAGAACTGGCCCAGGATCGCCCTGTCAACGGTGTTACGGAAACCCTGGATGGTGCTAGTGACCGTCTCGTATTTCGCCTTGTTCAGGGCATAGCCGGTGTTCAAGTACCAGGGGCCGGTGCGATACGAACCGCCCAGGGTCCAGGCATCGACATCGGTGCCACCAGGCAGCGTCGTGCGCATGAAACCCCCACCCAATGCAAAGCCGTTGGCGGCGTAGCGCAGGTAGCCGCCAGCTGTCTGCCAGGCGCCGCCACCCAGCGTGGACGCCACATAGGCAGGAACCTGTGCCGCAGAAGCAGGCAGCCCTGCCTCCAGTGCCTTGGTGTCGTTGTTCTCGTCAAACGAGTATTGCAGCGAACCCACGAAACTGCGGTCCGGTGTTGCGAAGGTGTACTTCAGCATATTGCTGGTACGCGCCCCCATGGCCATGCCCAGCTCAGGCTTGTAGGCTTCCATGTACGGCGAATAGGGGAAAGAGGCGTAGGTACTGGTCACAACGTCGAACAGGACGTTCCATTGACGACCTGCGGTCAAGCGACCGTAAGGGCCCTGCAGTCCCACGTAGGACAACTGGAAGTAAGGCGTGGAAACACTGCCGTCATCCGCATTGAAACGATTTTCCAGAACAACCAGGGCCTTGGAACCACCGCCCAGATCTTCGTCCACGTTGATACCCCAGCGGCTTTGCGACATGCCGCCACCAATCATCTTCGACAGATTATCTTTGCCTGCACCTTCGTTATTGGTGTGGCGATAGGCCACATCCACAATACCCCACAGCTGCACGCTGCTTGTCGGTGCGGTGGCGGTCTGCGCGCAAGCAAAGCTCGAAGCCAGGGCAACGGTGCCGAAGGCGAACAGCTTCTTGATATCGGTTTTTTTCATGGGTCGCGTCACTTTCCGTGGTTGATGGGATGCGAATCCAGTGTAGTAAAGGCACGCCCGTGCGTAAGCGTTTGTTGCGTATTGCTTACACAGGCTTTCCCTAATAGAACGACCGTTCACTTATCAAAAACCGAGTGCAGCCAACGCTTTGCAATAGACGCAACTGACACCACCGTCCATCGCCCGATGGTGAGGACGCCCAATTTCGCCGAACGCAAGGTGGGCAGTCAAGCCGGTTCGCTGTAACCAGGCATCTAACAAAAATGTTGGGCAAAAAAAAGCCACCCGTCTTGCGACGGGTGGCTTTTGTCATATTTCTATGAAAACTGGCTTACGCCAGCCATTCATTAGAAAGCGTGGCTGACGCCCACTTGCACACCTTGCTGCGATCCATTGTTCTTCAGGCCACCTTGGGTGCTGGAACCCAGCGTGTACAGATTGGCGCCGTCCTTGTTCTTGATGTAAGCGTAGGTGCCGTACACCGAAGTACGCTTGGACAGACCGTACACATAGCCGATAGCGAACTGGTCAGCCTTGCCCTTGACATTGGCGAGTTCGTTTTCGTAGCGGTTGTAGGAAACACGCACCGTGCCAGCGCCCACGGGAGCGGTTGCAGCCACGTAGTAGCCAAGGCGCTTGTTCTCGCCAGTAGCGCGATCAACCTTCGACTCGCGGTAGCCAGCCAGCAGCTTGGCCACGCCGAAGTCGTACGAACCACCCAGGCTCCATGCGTCGATATCGCTGACAGCAACCGAGTTTGCACCGTTGTTCAGACGTTCCAGACCCAGACCCAGGCTCAGAGGACCGTTGTCATACATCAGACCAGCGCCCATGTAGCTGCTGTCGCTGTTGCCATTCGTGGTTTCACCGAAACCGTAGTTCACGCCGACCTTGAAGCCGCTGAAGTCAGGCGACACATAGGTCAGAGCATTGCTGATACGCTGATTGGTCGTAACAGCGTTGCCATTTGCATTGAGAGCGGGAGCAACGGTATCAACCACGCCGCCATCGGCCCACAGACGCGACTGGCCAATACCGACGCTGCCGAACACGTCGTAACGTGCGGTAGCGTTGTAAGCAGCGGTCAGTTCGCGGCCCAGGCGCACTTCACCGAAGCTGCCTGCCAGGCCCACGGTGGAGCGGCGCTTGAATTGGAAGCCTTCGCCAGCCTTGGCACCAGCGTAGCTGGAAGCGCCATCACCATTGTCCAGGTTGAAGCCGCCTTCGAGCACGAAGTTAGCCTTCAGACCGCCACCCAGGTCTTCCGTGCCACGGAAGCCGAGACGGCTGGTCAGGTTGTTGCCGGAGGTCACACCGCTCCAGTTGTCGTTACCGTTCAGGTAGGTCACGCCAGCGTCAGCGACGCCGTACAGGGTGACAGAAGATTGGGCCATTGCGGCGCCGGAAGCAGCCAGCACAGCCAGGGCAATCAGGGATTTTTTCATTGCGAATTACTCCAAGGTTAAACATGGGCACCGGTTCGGAGGTCTTGAGCGCAGCTACTGCGCAGTCCTACCGGTTCCCCGGGCCAACCTCCTGGTGGGGAAGTTGCATCTATTGCACCAGACGGGGCACGCTTGCGCAAAGAAAATCGGCACGCAGGGTCAATTTCGTTGCGGCGTTGCAACATTGCACCCCCATACCCTTGCCGGCCTTCGGACGATGACACCGGCTTGAAGCCACCTGTGCACACAAAAATGCCGCGCTACGCAGGGCATCTCATGCCAACCCAACTGAATTCGTCGCAAATTACCGTGAAACAACCTTTCTTGTCTGTAATCAGTTTTGTTTCCCTACCACTTTCGCACAATGCACACACGGGGAGATCGCAATAGTCCTCCCATTTGCCACAATGCAACGCAACGCGGCAGATTGATACAAGCATCTTCCGTGCCCGACCGAGCCAACACTTCCAGAGAAAATCAGCCATGGACTCACTACTTAGCGCCGCAGACACCGCGCTGCGCACCCTGTTTGCCAAACCCCATGCGGTGGAGGCATCTCCCGCAGCGCCCTTTGCCGAGGCAACCCTCGACCCGGCCCAAAAGCGCCTGGCCGGCGCGCTGATGCGGGTGAACCATGTGGGCGAGGTTTGCGCGCAAGCCCTCTACACGGCGCAGGCCGCAGTGACGCGAGATGCCCAGCTGCGCAGCCACCTGCTGGAAGCCGCCCGCGAAGAAACCGACCACCTGGCCTGGACGCAGCAACGGCTTGACGCCCTGGGCGCCCGGCCCAGCCTGCTCAACCCGCTGTGGTTTGCGGGCGCGTTTGCGCTGGGCGTGGTGGCCGCCAAGGTGAGTGACCGCGTGAGCCTGGGGTTTGTGGTGGAGACCGAAAACCAGGTGTCCGAGCACCTGCAGGGCCACCTGGCACGGCTTCCGCAGGAGGACCTGGCCTCGCGCGCCGTGGTCAGCCGCATGAAGGACGATGAAGAGCGCCACGCAGCCAGCGCGCGCGATGCTGGCGCCGTGGCCCTGCCCGCGCCCGCCCGCCTGATGATGAAGATGGCCGCCAAGGTCATGACAACCACGGCACATTACGTTTAAGAACGTGTTCACGGTCTAAACCGGGGGCGGCACGCGCCAACCCTGCGCATAGCGGCGCGGCGAATGCACCATGGCGGTGCAAGCCGACGCAGCCGCCCGGCACAACCCGTGGCCGGGCCGTCACTGCCTCAGAACCTGCTCCCGTTCTCAGGCCTCGACGATCTCGAAGCCGGTGGTGATGTGTGCCGTCTTGCCCAGCATGATGCTGGCCGAGCAGTATTTTTCGTGGCTCATGGCAATGGCGCGCTCCACCGCCGCAGGCGCCAGCCCCTTGCCCGTCACAGTGAACTGCATATGGATGGCGGTGAACACCTTGGGGTCCACCTCGGCCCGTTGCGATGTGAGCTTGACGCTGCACCCGCGCACATCATGGCGCCCGCGCTTGAGGATCAGCACCACGTCATAAGCGGTGCAGCCGCCGGTGCCGGCCAGCAGGGTTTCCATGGGCCGGGGCGCCAGATTGAGCCCGCCGTTGGCGGGGTTGGCGGCATCGGGCGCGCCATCCATGGCCAGGATATGGCCGCTGCCGGTTTCGGCCACAAAGCCCATTCCCGAGCGCGTGCCGGCGCCGCCGGTCCAGCTGACTGTGCATTCCATGTTTGTCACTCCTTGTTGGTGCGTGGTTTTTTTCACGAAATGGGCTGGCCATCTCACAAATTTGTCGTGGATTTTGCTGCATTGCAGCACCGTGCGCGCTAAGATAGCGCCATGCGTTGCCCTTTTGAGAAGAAAGGGTTGGTTGCCAAAAAGGTCACCAGCAGCCGCAATGCACTGATTGTCTCCTCCATCTCCTCAAAGGATGGATTCAGCCCTGGGCTTTACCGCCTGGGGCTTTTTTTTGCCTGTGCTGCCTTGCCGGTGCGGCCCGCCATGCCTCAGTGACGACTCCGGCGCTGGACCGTCAGGCGTTGCGCCTATGATGATTGCCCCGCCACCCTCGCTGCGGCGGCGCACCTTCTGCCTCACATGACCCAGCATCTCACCCCCTTCGATTACCTGAAAAAGATCCTGACCGCCCGCGTCTATGACGTGGCCGTTGAGTCGGCCCTGGAGCCCGCCAAAAACCTCAGCCGCCGCCTGCACAACAAGGTGCTTTTGAAGCGCGAGGACCAGCAGCCCGTCTTCAGCTTCAAGCTGCGCGGCGCCTACAACAAGATGGCCCACCTCTCGCCCGAGCAGTTGCAAAAAGGGGTGATCTGCGCCTCGGCCGGCAACCACGCGCAGGGCGTGGCCATGAGCGCACGCAAGCTGGGCACGCGCGCGGTGGTGGTGATGCCCACCACCACGCCCCAGCTCAAGATCGACGCCGTGCAGGCGCTGGGCGGCGAGGTGGTGCTGGCGGGCGACAGCTATACCGATGCCTACGATCACTCCGTGCGGCTGCAGCAGGAGCAGGGGCTGACCTTTGTGCACCCCTTTGACGACCCCGACGTGATCGCCGGCCAAGGCACGATTGCCATGGAAATCCTGAGCCAGCTGCAAAAACTGGGCAGCAACCAGCTGGATGCCGTGTTCGTGGCGATTGGCGGCGGTGGCCTGGTGGCGGGCGTGGCCAACTACATCAAGGCCGTGCGGCCCGAGATCAAGGTGATTGGCGTGCAGATGAACGACTCGGACGCCATGATCCAGTCGATCAACGCGCACGAGCGCGTCACGCTGGCCGACGTGGGCCTGTTTTCCGACGGCACCGCCGTCAAGCTGGTGGGCGAAGAAACCTTTCGCGTGGCGCAGGGCCTGGTGGATGACTACATCACAGTGGACACCGATGCCGTGTGCGCTGCCATCAAGGACATCTTTGTGGACACGCGCAGCATCGTCGAGCCCGCTGGGGCCCTTGCCGTGGCAGCCATCAAGCAGTACGTTGCCAAAAACAAGACCAAGGGTGAGACCTACGCGGCCATTTTGTGCGGCGCCAACATGAACTTCGACCGCCTGCGCTTCGTGGCCGAGCGCGCCGAAGTGGGCGAGGAGCGCGAGGCGTTGCTGGCGGTGACCATTCCCGAAGAACGCGGCAGCTTCCGGCGCTTTTGCGAGGTGGTGGGCGGCCTGCCCGGCGGCCCGCGCAATGTGACCGAGTTCAACTACCGCATCAGCGACGCCACGCGCGCCCATGTGTTCGTGGGCCTGACCACGCACGGCAAGGGCGAATCGGAAAAAATCACCAGGAACTTCGAGCGCCACGGCTTCGAGTCGCTCGACCTGACGCACGACGAACTGGCCAAGGAACACCTGCGCCACCTGGTGGGCGGCCATTCGGCACTGGCGCAAGACGAGCGCCTGCTGCGCTTTGTGTTCCCCGAGCGGCCCGGCGCCCTGCTCAAGTTCCTGAGCCTGATGCAGCCCACCTGGAACATCAGCCTGTTCCACTACCGCAACCAGGGCGCCGACTATGGGCGCATCCTCGTGGGCCTGCAGGTGCCGCCCGAGGACGCCGCGGCGTTCGACGCCTTCCTTGCCACGCTGGGCTACCCCTGCGTGGAGGAAACGCTGAACCCGGCCTACCGGTTGTTTTTGCGCTCCAAATAACAGGAAAGTGCTCAAAACAACCTGATTCGCGACATAGCTCAGACCCCGTTCGCCCTGAGCTTGTCGAAGGGCTGTTTCCAAGGAGCGCCCTGGCTTCGACAGGCTCAGCCCGAACGGATGGGGGCGAAACACTGAGACAAGTCGCTAATCAGGGAAAAAATGCCTCCAGCGCTTATCCAAAAAGCGCTGGCAGCTATCAAAGTTGATAACTATCCAGCCACCGCCCATGCAAGCCCTGCGCCACTACCTGCTTGCCGTGCAGTTTTTCACCCGCATTCCCGTCACGGGGCGGCTGGCCTGCTGGGTGGGCTACAGCCCGGCCATGCTGCGCGCCAGTGCGGCGCACTTCCCGGGCATAGGCTGGCTGGCGGCGGCGCTGGCGGCGGGCGTTTATGGTGCACTGCATTGGGCGCTGGCGCCCAACCCGCTGGCCCCGGTGGTCACGGCGGTGTTCTGCACCATCGCCACGGTGCTGATGACCGGCGGCTTCCATGAGGACGGCCTGGCCGATGTGGCCGACGGCCTGGGCGGCAGCTACGAGCGCGAGCGGGCGCTCGACATCATGAAAGACTCGCGCATCGGCGCGTTCGGGGCCATGGCGCTGGTGCTGGCGCTGCTGGCCAAGGTCAGCCTGCTGGCGCTGCTGGGGGCCCACAGCCTGCAGGCCGCTTTGGCTGCGCTGGTGGGCGGGCATGTGCTGTCGCGGCTGTGGCCGCTGCTCATCGTGCGCAGCCTGCCCCATGTGGGCGACATTGCCAAATCCAAAAGCAAGCCGCTGGCAGACCAGATCAGCGGCGCGGCGCTGGTTGCTGCTGTTTTGTGGTGTTTTGTGCCTATAGCGCTTGTATGGCAAGCGCAGTCAGCTCTGTTTTTAATAGCATCCGCCGGCTGCAGCGGCCTGGCCGCCGCCTGGATGGGCCGCTGGTTTGCGCGGCGCCTGCAGGGCTTTACCGGTGACTGCCTGGGCGCCACGCAGCAAGTCAGCGAAATCGGCTTTTACCTGGGCGCGGCGCTGGCCCTGCGCTGGGCATGAGTTCCACCCCCCCCGCCCGCCTGTGGCTGGTGCGCCACGCCCAGCCCGTGGTGGCCGCCGGCACCTGCTACGGCGCGCTGGATGTGCCCGCCGATGCAGTCGCCACGCAAGCGGCCGCCCTGCGTTTGGCGCAGACCTTGCCCAAACGCGTGATCGCCCGCCATTCGACGCTACAAAGATGTGAGCTGCTTGCGCTTGCCACACAATCACTGCGTCCAGATTTGATCATCAACTCCGACGATCGCCTGCGCGAGATGGATTTCGGTGCCTGGGAAGGCCGCGCCTGGGACAGCATCGGCCAACGCGCCATCGACGCCTGGACCGCCGACTTTGCGCTGCACCGCCCCGGCGGTAGCGACAACCTGGCCGAGCTGCTGGCCCGCGTAGCCGCCGCCCTGCATGACGCACGCCAGCAGGTGCAGGGCGGCACCAATGTGGTGTGGTTCACCCACGCGGGCGTTGCGCGCTGCGTGGCCTGGCTGCTGGCGCATGGCGAGGGGCGAATGCCCAGGGCCGACGAGTGGCCCGTGCCTGCCCCGGCCTGGGGTGCATGGGAAATTCACCACCTGACTTGATGCAGGTGCAAGCCGTGCACCGGCGCGCCCCGGTGTCAGTTCTTCGCGGGCATGTCCAGCGTCAGCGTGGCGGGGCCATCCACGCTGGCGCCCAGCCGGGCCTGGCGCGGGTCGAGCGATTGCAGCACCAGCCCCTCGTCCACCGCGGTGCCCACCCGAAACGGCTTGGCCGGCTTGCCGTCTACCGCGATCAGCGCCGCGCCGCCGCCGCTGCTGCGGCCCGCCAGCACACCGATCAGGGCAAACCGGCTGGCCAGCGACGCCACCGGCGCCCGGGCAGCGGCTGCATCGGCCGCTGGCACACCCAGCAGGCGCGCCATGGCCTGGGCATCCGGTGCCACCGGCGCAGGGCCACGGCCGGCACCGTGAGCCCCACCGGCCGCGCCGACAGGCGCAGCCCCCAATAAACCACGCTGGCGCCCGCCAGAGCCCAGAGAGCCAGAGTCCCCAGGCGCACGCCCCATTTGCTGTGTGTATTGGTCACCATCAGGAGATTATGATTCACGCGATCCACCCCTCCCGAGACTGTCTGCCGTGAACCATTCCGCCCTTTCCCCCCTGCGCCGCGCCCGCCACAACCTGGCCACGCATGTGGCGCGGGGCTTCACCCTGATCGAGTTGATGGTGGTGCTGGTCATCATCGGCGTGCTGGCCGCGCTGATCGTGCCCAACGTGCTCGACCGCGCCGACGATGCGCGCGCCACCGCGGCGCGCACCGACGTCACCAATGTGATGCAGGCCCTCAAGCTGTATCGCCTGGACAACCAGCGCTACCCCACGGCCGAGCAGGGCCTGCAGGCGCTGGTGGCCAAACCCACCACCGCCCCCATTCCGGGCAACTGGAAGCCCTACCTTGAAAAGCTGCCCAACGACCCCTGGGGCCGTCCGTATCAGTATCTGAACCCCGGCATCAAGGGCGAGATCGACGTGATGTCGTTCGGCGCCGACGGCCAGTCGGGCGGCGAAGGCAAGGATGCGGATATCGGCAGCTGGCAGTAAAACATGGCCCCCACGGTCGCGCACTGCGTGTCGCTCCCTGCCCCCCAGGGGGCCCAGCCCGCCTTCGGGCGGCCGGGCGGCGGGCTGACATGACCCCCACGGTCGCGCACTGCGTGTCGCTCTCTGCCCCCCAGGGGGCCCAGCCCGCCTTCGGGCGGCCGGGCGGCGGGCTGACATGACCCCCACGGTCGCGCACTGCATGTCGCTCCCTGCCCCCAGGGGGGCCCAGCCCGCCTTCGGGCGGCCGGGTGGCGGGCTGACATGACCCCCACGGTCGCGCACTGCGTGTCGCTCCCTGCCCCCCAGGGGGGCCGGGCCTTGCTTGGGGCGGCCCGGCGCTGCGGCCGCACGCCTTGTGGAAACTCCGTGACCGTTCCAACCGCGCACTGCATCGGCCCATGAACCGTTTTCGCGGTTTCACCCTGCTAGAACTGCTTATCGTCATCAGCATCATGGCGCTGGCCACGGCGGGCGTGAGCCTGGCGCTGCGTGACAGTGGGCAGACGCAGCTCGAACGCGAAGCGGCGCGGCTGGCGGCCCTGCTGGAATCGGGCCGTGCCCAGTCGCGCGGCACGGGTGTGCCGGTGCGCTGGCGCGCGGATGCGCAGGGCTTCCGCTTTGACGGCCTGCCCACCAACACGCTGCCCACCCGATGGCTGGATGCCGGCACCGCCGTGCGCGGCCCCGCCATCCTGCAACTGGGGCCCGAGCCGCTGATCGGCCCGCAGCAGGTGCTGCTGGTGAACCAGGCCCACCCCGAGCGCGCGCTGCGCGTGGTGACCGATGGAGTCAGGCCCTTCACGGTGGAGCCGCTGCCGTGAAGCGCTGCCTTGAGCGCGGCTTCACGCTGGTCGAGGTGCTGGTGGCGCTGGGCATTGTGGCCATCGCCCTCATGGCGGGCCTGCAGGCCACCACCGCGCTGACGCGCAATGCGCAGCGGCAATCGGACATCGTGCTGGCCCAGCTGTGCGCCGAGAACGAACTGGTCAAGGTGCGCCTGTCGCGCCAGATGCCGGGCGTGGGCGACAGCACCCAGCCCTGCGAGCAGGCGGGGCGCCGCTTCGACGTGGCCGTGATCGTGCGGCCCACGCCGAACCCGAGTTTCCGGCGCGTCGATGCGCAAGTGTTCGACGGTGAGAACTCTGTGTTGCGCCTGTCCACCATCGTAGGGCGGTACTGATATGACCCCCACGCTACCGCACTGCGTGTCGTCGCTGCCCCCCAAGGGGGCTCGCCCGCCTTCGGGCGGCCGGGCGGCGGGCTGATGGCCCCCACACCCCGCACTGCGGCGCACGCCACCCGCGCACGCAGTACGGCTTCACCCTGATCGAGCTGCTGGTGGGCATAGCCATCATGGCGCTGATGGCCATTCTGGGCTGGCGCGGGCTGGACGGCATGGCACGGGCGCAGGAAGCCACCCGCCAGCGGGCCGACGAGCTGCTGGTGGTGCAGGCGGCGCTGGGGCAGTGGAGTGCCGATCTGGATGCACTCCTGGCCTTGCCCCACACCACGCCGCTGCAGTGGGATGGCCAGGTGCTGCGCATCACGCGGCGCAGCAGCGCCGTACCCGACGAGGGCGCCCTGGTGGTGGCCTGGACCCGGCGCGACGTGCAGGGCGCCAGCCATTGGCTGCGCTGGCAATCGCCCCGGTGCGGACCCGCGCCGACTGGCAACAGGCCTGGCAGCAGGCGGCCTTGTGGGCCAGCAACCCCGGCGAAGCCGAGCGGCGCCGCGAAGTGCTGTTGCTGCCGCTGGACAACTGGCAGCTCTTTTATTACCGCGGGGGCGCCTGGTCGAACCCGCAGTCCAGCAGCGACGCCGCGCCCGGCGATGCCGCCGCCGCGGTGCCCGATGGCGTGCGCCTGCAGATCACCATCAGCCCCGGCCAGGCCCTGGCCGGGCAAATCACGCGCGACTGGGTCAACCCCTTGCTCGGCGGGGGCAAGTCATGAGGCACGGCGCCACCTCTTTCCACCACACCCAAGGCCTGGCCCGCCAGCGCGGCGCGGCTTTGCTGGCGGCCATGCTGACGGTGACGCTGGTGGCCACGTTTGCCGCCGCCGCCCTGTGGCAGCAGTGGCGCGCGGTCGAGGTCGAGACGGCTGAGCGCGCCCGGTTGCAGTCGGCCTGGATTCTGGTGGGCGCGCTCGACTGGTCGCGCCTGATCCTGCGCGAAGACGGCATCACCGGTGGCGCCGACCACCTGGCCGAGCCCTGGGCCGTGCCGCTGCAGGAGGCGCGCCTGTCCACCTTTCTGGCCGCCGACCGCAACGTGGCCCAGGTGGACGATGCCAGCACCGACACCACCGATGCCTTTCTGTCCGGCCAGATCACCGACCTGCAGGCCCGGCTGAACCTGACCAACCTGATCGAGGGCGACAAGGTGCAGGCCGGCGCCCTGCGCCAGTTTTCGCGCCTGTTCGCTCGCCTGGGCCTGCCCCCGCAGCAGCTGGACCAGCTGGTGCAGGCGCTGCGCCAGGCCAAGGCCAGCCAGGGTGCCGACAGCAGCGCGCCGCTGCTGCCACCCACTTTGGCCCAGCTGGGCTGGCTGGGCCTGCCGCCCGCCACCGTGGCCGTGCTGGCCCCCCATGTCACGCTGCTGCCGGCGCGCACCCCGGTGAACCTGAACACCGCCGATGTGGATGTGCTGTCGGCCGCCATCGACGGCCTCGACATGGCGGGCGCGCAAAAGCTTGTGCAGGCCCGGCAGTCGCGCCATTTCCGGGCGCTGACCGATGTTTCCGACCAGCTGGGCGCCAGCATCGACCTGAACGCCGACGACCACGCCATCGCCTCGCGCTACTTCGAGGTGCGCGGGCGATTGCGCCTGGGCGCCACCATGGTGGACGAGCGCTCGCTGGTGATGCGCCAGGGCGCCACCGTGACCACGCTGTGGCGCGAACGCGGAGCCTTTGACAGAGAACCCGCGACCACTGCGCCCCAGGCAACGCGCTGAGCGTCCCTTGCCGCAGCACTGTCAAGTCTGCCCCCTAAAATGGCCCGCAAACCCCGCCCATGAGCACCCTGATCCTTTTCCTGTCCCTGGCCCCGTCCGGGCCCACCGCCGACTACAGCTACACGCTGACCGCCGACGGCCACACCGCACTTCGCCACGCCAGCGCCCCCACGGCTCTGCTGCCCGAGCCTGCCCGGCCGGGCGGCGAGGTGGTGGCCGTGGTGCCGGCGCAGGCGCTTTCGTGGCAGCGCGTGCAGTTGCCCCAGGGCGTGCCGCTGGGCACAGGCCAGCAAACCCGCGCCTGCGCTCGGTGCTGGAAGGCTTGCTGGAAGACCAGCTGCTCGACGACCCGGCACAACTGCACTTTGCCCTGCAACCGGCGGCCCGTGCGGGCGAACCCGTGTGGGTGGCTGTGTGCGACCGCGCCTGGCTGCGTGAAGCACTGCAGGTGCTGGAGGCCGCAGGCCGGCGCGTATCGCGCGTGGTGCCTGAATTTGCACCGGGCCCCACCGCCAGCGGTCAGCCCGAGCTGTTTGCGCTGGGCACGCCCGAAGAGGCCCACCTGGTGCTGTGCGGCCACGGGGGCGAGCAGGCGGTGGCCGTGCTGCCCCTGTCGTCCATGGCCCTGGGCCTGATCGGCCCGGCCACCAACTCCGCAGACACCGACGACGCTGCGCCGCCGGTGCGCGCCGAACCCGCCGTGGCGGCGCTGGCCGAGCGCACGCTGGGCCGCCCCGTGGTGCTGCACACCGCCAGCCAGCGCGCGCTCGATGCAGCGCGCGGCGACTGGGACCTGGCACAGTTCGACCTGGCCAGCACCGGGCGCACCCGCGCCCTGCGCAAGGCCGGCAGCGCCGCCAGTGCCTTTCTATATGCGCCGCAGTGGCGCGCGGCGCGCTGGGGCGCGGGCCTTCTGGCAGCTGCCCACCTCGTCGGCCTGAACGCCTGGGCCTGGCAGGAACGCGCCGCGCTCGCCGCCAAGCAGGCCGGTGTGCGCAATGCGCTCACGCAGACCTTTCCCAAAGTGCAGGTGGTGGTGGACGCCCCCGTGCAGATGGAACGCGAACTGGCCGCGCTGCGCCAGGCCGCCGGCAGCGTATCGCCACGCGACCTGGAGCCCCTGCTGGCTGCTGCCGGCGCCGCCCTGCCGGCAGGCCAGTTGCCCAACGCGCTGGAATACAGCACCGGCGAATTGCGGCTGCGCGGCGTCACACTGACCGCCGAGGAGCAGACCGCCGTGGTCACCCGGCTGCAGGCTGCGGGCTACAGCGCCCGCCTGGACGATGGCAGCCTGTTGCTGCGCGCGGAGGTGGCTCCATGAACTCCCCTATCAAGAACACCCCGTTGCAAGCGCGCTGGAAGGCCCTGGCCCCGCGCGAGCAAAACCTGATCCTGGCCGCGGGCACCGTGCTGGCCCTGGCGCTGCTGTGGTGGTTGGCCCTGGCGCCAGCCCTGAACACACTGCGCACGGCCCCCGCCCGCCACGCGGCGCTGGATGCCCAGCTGCAGCGCATGCAAAACCTGCAGGCCGAAGCCCTGCAACTGCAGGCCGCGCCGCGCAGCGCACCGGGCGATTCCGTGGCCAGCCTGCGCGGCTCGCTGACCCAGCGCCTGGGCGCCACCGCCCAGCTCAGCCTGGTGGGCGACCGCGCCACCGTCACGCTCAAGGGCGCCCCGGCCGACGCGCTGGCGCAATGGCTGGCCCAGGCGCGCAGCAATGCGCTGGCGGTGCCGGTTGAAGCCCGGCTTACGCGCAGCCCGGCGGCTGCCGCCCCTGCGCCAGCCTCCCACCTTGGCAATGCGCCCGCTGCGACCGCACCGCGCTGGGATGGCAGCCTGGTGCTGGCCCTGCCCGCCCGCTGACGGGTTGCCGCCGCCGTGTTCCGCACCATGCCATCCCCCTCGCGTTCCCGCCCCCGGCGCACCGCCTCGACGGCACCGCGTGCGCCCTGGGGCTGGGCGGCGGCCGGGGTGCTGGTGGGCGTTTTGCCTGCGGTGATCACCTTTGCGCCAGCGCAGTGGCTGGCCCAGGCCGTGGACCACGCCAGCAGCGGGCAGCTGCTGCTGGCCCAGGCGCGCGGCACCGTCTGGACCGGATCGGCCCAGCTGGTGCTGACCGGTGGCGGCGCCAGCCAGGACCGGGCCGCCCTGCCCGGGCGCCTGGAATGGCGCTTGCGCCCTACCATGCGGGGCCTGCAAGCGCAGGTGCATGCCGCCTGCTGCATGCCGGCGCCGCTGCAGGCCCGCGTGGATGCCCGCTGGGGCGGCGCGCGGCTGGCGCTGGCCGATGGCCAGAGCCAGTTCCCCGCCGGCCTTTTGACGGGCCTGGGAACGCCGTGGAACACCCTGCAACCCCAGGGCCAGCTGGCCGTGCAGACCCAGGGCCTGGAAGCCGTGTGGACGGCGGGCCGCCTGGCGCTGACCGGCACGGCACAGCTTGATGCACGGGCCATGTCGTCGCGCCTGTCCACGCTGCGCCCCATGGGCAGCTACCGGCTCGTCTTGCAGGGTGGTGACGTGCCCACGCTCAGCCTGAGCACGCTCGACGGCGACCTGCAGCTGAGCGGCAGCGGCCAATGGGTGGGCCAGCGCCTGCGCTTTGCGGGCGAAGCCAGCGCCAAGCCCGAGCGCGAGGCGGCCCTGGCCAATCTTCTGAACATCATCGGACGGCGCAGCGGCGCGCGCTCCATCATCACCGTGGGTTGATCCTATGACTTCCAATCTTTCGCCCCAGCTGCGTTTTGCTCTCAATACGATAGCTGCTTGCGCTTTAATGGCAAGCGCTAACGGGCAAATTCATGCACAAACAGCCATCGGCACCGGAACCAGCAGCGTGCGCCCTGGTGAGCCCGTCACGCTCAATTTCGCCAACGCCGAGATCGAAGCCGTGGCCCGCACCATGGCCACCATCACCGGCCGCAACGTGGTGGTGGACCCGCGCGTCAAAGGCCAGCTCACCCTGATCACCGAGCGCGCCGTGACGCCGGCCGCCGCCTTCCAGCAGTTTTTGGCCGCGCTGCGGTTGCAGGGCTTCACGGTGGTCGAGTCCGCCGGCCTTTACAAGGTGGTGCCCGAGGCCGATGCCAAGCTGCAGGGCGGCAGCGTGAGCGTGACGCGCGGCGGCGCGCCCGGCCCGGCGGCGGACAAATCGTCACGCAGATCTTCAAGCTCAACTACGAAAACGCGGCCAACCTGGTGCCGGTGCTGCGCCCCCTGATCAGCCCCAACAACACCATCAACGTGAACCCCGGCAACAACTCGCTGGTGATCACCGACTATGCCGACAACCTGCAGCGCCTGGCGCGCATCGTGGCGGCCATGGATGTCTCCAATGCCAGCGATGTCGAGGTGATCCCGCTCAAGAATGCGGTGGCCGCCGACCTGGCGCCGCTGGTGGCGCGGCTCATTGACGGGGGCAACGCGGCCGGCCCGGCGGCGGCCCAGGGCCAGACCGACACCTCGTTCAAGACCACGCTGCTGGCGGAGCCGCGCAGCAACGCCCTGATCCTGCGCGCCGCCAACCCGGCCCGCGTGGCCCAGGTGCGCGCGCTGGTGGACAAGCTCGACCAGCCGCCCGTGCCCGGCAGCAGCGCGGCCAGCGGCAACATCCATGTGGTCTACCTCAAGAATGCCGATGCCACCAAGCTGGCAACCACGCTGCGCGCGGCCATGTCGGCTACCGGGGGCGGCAGCGGCAACGCCTCGTCGTCGGGCACTTCTGGATCGAGTGGTCTTTCCACCTCCGTGGCTGCTTCCAGCACGGCCAGCAACACCAGCGCCAGCAACAGCGCCGGTCTGGGCGGCAGCAGTGGCGGCCTGGGAATGGGCGCAGGCGGGGGCTTGAGCAACAGCGCCAGCAGCAACCAGCCCTCAACCGGCGGGCAGATCCAGGCCGACCCCACCACCAACTCGCTCATCATCACCGCGCCCGAGCCCCAATACCGGCAGCTGCGTGCCGTGATCGACAAGCTCGACGGCCGGCGCGCACAGGTGCTGGTGGAAAGCCTGATCGTCGAGGTCACGGCCAGCAAGCTGGCCGAGTTCGGCATCCAGTGGCAAAGCGTGCTGGGCAGCAAGGGCGACGGCGTGGTGGGCGCCATCGGCACCAACTCGGCGGTGTCGGGCGGCAACATCCTGGGGCTGGCAGCCGGCATTGCCACCGGCAATGCCAGCGCGATCACGGCGCTGGGCGGTGGCCTGAACATTGCGCTGGCGCCGCGCGTCAATGGCCAGTATTACCTGGGTGCACTGGCCAACTTCCTGCAAAACAGCGGCGACGCCAACGTGCTCTCCACCCCCAACCTGATGACGCTGGACAACGAAGAGGCCCGCATCGTCATCGGCAACAACGTGCCATTCGTCACGGGCTCGTATGCCAACACCACCGGCAACAATTCGGTGAATCCGTTCACCACCGTGGAGCGCAAGGACGTGGGCCTGATGCTGCGCGTGCGCCCGCAGATCAACGAGAACGGCACCGTCAAGATGGCCATCTACCAGGAGGTCTCGAAGATCGACGGCAACACCCTCAAGGACGTGAACGGGCCCACCACCAGCAAGCGCTCGATCGAGTCGAACGTGCTGGTCGAGGACGGCAGCATCATCGTGCTCGGCGGCCTGCTGGAAGACAGCTACCAGCAGGCCGAGGACAAGGTGCCGCTGATGGGCGACATCCCCGTGCTGGGCAACCTGTTTCGCAGCGAGAACCGATCGCGCAAGAAGACCAACCTGATGGTGTTTTTGCGCCCCGTGGTGGTGCGCGACGCCGCCGCCAGCGACGCACTGATGATCGACCGCTACGACGCCATCCGCGCGTTGCAGCAGGCCGCGCAACCGGCGCCCAGCACCATGCTGCGCTCGGTGTCCGGCGCCCCGGTGCTGCCTTCGCTGCGTCCCGACGCCACACCGCCGGCAGATGTGACCGCGCCTGTGTACGCGCCCGCGCCCGTCAGCGCGCCCTGAGGCGGACCGCGATGCGCCATCCCCTGCCCTACGCCTTTGCGCGCACCGCCCAGTTGCTGCTGGAGGATGACGGCCAGCAGCTGGTGCTGTGGCACGGCCCCCAGCCCAACGCCAGCGCGCTGTCGGAAGTGCTGCGCAAGCACCCCGTGCAGCAGCTGCTGCCGCTCGACGCCCACGGCTTGGCCCAGCGCATCAGCGCGGCCTATGCGCAGGGCGAATCGAGCGCCGCCACCGTGGTGAGCGAGGTCGAATCCGACGCCGACCTCTCGCGCATGATGCAGGAGCTGCCGGCGGTGGAAGACCTGCTGGAAACGGCCGACGACGCGCCCATCATCCGCATGCTCAACGCCCTGCTCACGCAGGCCGCGCGCGACGGCGCCAGCGACATCCACATCGAGCCCTACGAGCGCCACAGCAGTGTGCGTTTTCGGGTGGACGGCAGCCTGCGTGAGGTAGTGCAGCCCAATCGCGCGCTGCACGCCGCGCTGATCTCGCGCCTGAAGATCATGGCCGACCTCGATATCTCCGAAAAGCGCCTGCCGCAGGACGGCCGCATCAGCCTGCGCCTGGGCACCCGCGCGATTGACGTGCGCGTGTCCACCCTGCCCAGCGCGCACGGCGAGCGCGCCGTGCTGCGCCTCTTGGACAAGAGCGAAAGCAAGATCAGCCTGGAGGCCGTGGGCATGCAGGGCGACACCCTGCGCCGCTTCACCGACCTGATCGCTCAGCCCCACGGCATCGTGCTGGTGACCGGGCCCACGGGCTCGGGCAAGACCACCACGCTGTATGCGGCGCTGTCGCGCCTGGATGCCACGCGCAACAACATCATGACGGTGGAAGACCCCATCGAATACGAGTTGCCCGGCGTGGGCCAGACGCAGGTCAACAGCAAGATCGACCTCACGTTTGCCAAGGCCCTGCGCGCCATCCTGCGCCAGGACCCGGACATCATCATGATCGGCGAAATCCGCGATTTCGAGACCGCGCAGATCGCCATCCAGGCCTCGCTCACGGGTCACCTGGTGCTGGCCACGCTGCACACCAACGACGCCGCCAGCGCCGTCACGCGCCTGACCGACATGGGCGTGGAGCCGTTTCTGCTGAGCTCATCGCTGCTGGGCGTGCTGGCCCAGCGCCTGGTGCGCAAGATCTGCACGCACTGTGCCGGCAAGGGCTGCGACGCCTGCGGCCAGACCGGCTACGCCGGCCGCACCGGTGTGTTCGAACTGCTGGTGACCACCGACACCATCCGCGCCCAGATCCACAACCAGGCCTCCGAGGCCGACATCCGCGCGGCCGCATTGGCCAACGGCATGGCACTGATGCGCGACGACGGCGAGCGCCTGATTGCCGCCGGCATCACCAGCCGCGAAGAAGTGGTGCGGGTCACCAGGGACTGACCTCCCGGTGCGGCTTCGCCGCTTTCCCCAAGGGGGACGCCGTCCGTGGCCCGGCAAAGCCGGTTTCATGGTGGCGCGGGCCTGGGACGCGCCGGTCGCTGGTGGCGTTGAACCAGGTTGCGCCGCGTATCACTAACAGAAGCCAGCCGCTGCAACGCTACATTACCAATAGCTGCTAGCGCTTCCTACATAAGCGCTAGCGACCTAAAACACTATTGAGCCTGCAACGCCACCTGCACCGGCCGCGCCGCGGGTGTCAGACGAGCGCGGGCCGGGGCAGCGGCAGGCAGGGCGCCAAGCTGTGCGCCCGCCGCCGCACCACCGTCGTGCAGCTTGAACTGGCTGACGGCGCGCGTCAGTTGCAGGGCCTGCTCGCGCAACGATTCCGATGCCGCCGTGGACTGCTCCACCAGGGCCGCGTTCTGCTGCGTCATCTGGTCCAGCTGGGTGACCGACTGGCTGATGTGGCCGATGTTGTCGCTTTGTTCGGCAGCCGAGGCGGTGATTTCGTTGATGATGCCCGACACGCGGCGCACGCTGCCCACGATCTCGGTCATGGTCTGGCCTGCATGGCTCACGAGGCGCGAGCCGTCTTCCACGCGCTCGACCGACGAACCGATCAGCTCCTTGATCTCCTTGGCCGCCCCCGCGCTGCGCTGGGCCAGGCTGCGCACCTCGCTGGCCACCACGGCAAAGCCGCGGCCCTGCTCGCCGGCGCGGGCGGCCTCCACGGCAGCGTTGAGCGCCAGGATGTTGGTCTGGAACGCAATGGAATCGATCACGCCCGTGATGTCGGCAATCTTGCGCGAGCTCGTGGTGATCTGGTCCATGGTGCTCACCACCTGCGACACCACGGCACCGCCGCGCGCCGCCACTTCGGCGGCCGACGCCGCAAAGTCGCTGGCCTGGCGCGAGGACTGCGCGCTTTGCTGCACCGTGTTGGTGAGCATTTCCATGGATGAGGCCGCTTCTTCGAGGTTGGCAGCGGTCTGCTCGGTGCGCTGGCTCAGGTCGTGGTTGCCCGTGGCGATCTCGTGGCTGGCGGTGGAGATATTGCCCGCCGCATCCTGCACCTGGTGCACCAGGCCGCGCAGCGATTGCTGCATGCGGCCCATGGCGCCCACCAGCTGGCCCACTTCATCATGGTTCAGCGCCTGTTCATCGCGCGACAGGTCGCCACCGGCAATGCGCTCGGCCAGATCGCGGGCCTGGGCCAACGAACGGGTGATGGAGCGCACGCTCAGGTAGGTGAGCGGAATCAGCACCGCCAGGGCCAGCACCAGCGCCACGCCGATCAGGCCGGACATGGTGGCGGCAAGGCTGTCCACGCCCTGGCGCGCCTCCTGCATCTGCTCACGGGCCGCGGTGGCCAGGCGAGAGAACAGCTGGTCGGTGGTCTCCATATGCGATTTGAGCCGGTCGGCATAGGCGCCGCCGCCGGCACCGTCGATCTGGGCGCGCTCGATCTGGTCGAAGATGGGAACAATGCCGGCCTCGTATTGCTTGATTTCCTCGAGCGACTTGTCGACGGCCGCCACAAAGGACGGATCGCCCGCCTGCACTTGGCGCACATCGGTCAGGCTCTTGCGCAGCGCCGCCAGCGTCTTGCCCCAGCTTTCACGCAGCGCCGCCACTTCCACGGTGTTATTGAAATTGATGATGATGTCTTTTTCGGCGCGGCGCAGGTCCCCCAGCGACGTGCGCAGATCGGACATGTCGGTGAGCGTCTGGACCCGCTGGGAGAACAGGGTTTCCAGCGTGCCGCGGGTGCGGTCGAGTGCGATGAACCCCATGCCGCCGATGATCACCAGCAGCACGAGTGAGAAGGTCGTGGCGAAATACAGGCGCGTGCGAATGGAAAATCGACCCAGAGCATTCATGGCTCTTCCTTACATATTTTGACAAGTAACATGGCGAAGCAAATTTGATGCCATGCCATTGCCCACCTTCTGAGCGGGCGTTGGAAGAATATAAATGCCGCCCCATCCCCTGCGGCACAGGGTATTCACCGGCATTGCCGCTCCTGCATCCCCACAGAACCGTCGGTTTGCCAGCGGTGCGGACTTGAAAGCAATTTGTCACATTTGTAGCAAATAATCCGGGCAAACCCTTGGGCGCCTCGCCCGGAGTGCGTCGTGCGACACACGCACCCAAAGCCACGGCAGCGTGCCGGCAGGGCTGGCCAGCCCCTCTGCAAACACCTGAAAAGCCCCGACCCCGTTTACGAGCCACCATGTCCACCACCCTTCCCTCCCCCAAGCCATCCCAGGGCACCCTGGGCAAGCGCCTGCTGACCACATTCGCCGTGGTGCTGACGCTGACCCTGCTCGGCTCACTCATCGGCATCTGGTCGCTGCGCCAGATCCAGCAATCCACCGAAACCATGGTGAGCCAGGGCGTGGCCACCGAGCGCCTGGTCGCCGACGCCTACCGTTACCAGGCCATCAACTCCGAACGCTACAAGGCCATCGCCCTGAGCTCGGAACCCGAGGTGGGCGACATCCTGGGCGCGGACATTGCCGCCACCCAGCAGCTCTATGACGCGCGCATTGCCGAGCTGGGCAAGCGCCTGCAGGTGGCCGAAGACCGCACACTGCTCGACAGCATCGATGCCGCCGGGAAAGACTTCCTGAAAGCCCGCACCGAGCTGGTGGCGGCCCGCGACTCGGGCGTGACCGAACGCATTCGCAAGGTGTACGCCGAGCGGTTCCTGCCCTCTTCTGGTGCATTGCTGTCCGCACTGGGCACGCTGACCCAGTCGCAGCGCAACGCCATCGATGCCGGTGCACGCGAGGTAGAACGCCTGGGCGCAGTGGCCCGCACCGCGTTGCTGGCCTTCAGCGCCATGGCGCTGCTGGTGGGCACCGTGCTGGCGCTCTGGCTGGTGCGCAGCATCACGCGCCCGATTGCACTGGCCGGCGCCACGGCCGACCGCGTGGCGGCATTGGACCTGCGCCACGACATTGCAGGCCACGAAAAAGACGAAGCGGGTCGCATGCTCAACTCGCTGGCGGTGATGCAGCAGGCGCTGCGCACGCTGGTCGAGCAGGTGCGTGGATCGGCGCAGAACGTGAGCGCCGCCGCATCCGAAATCGCCGGCGGCAACACCGACCTCTCAAGCCGCACCGAGGAAACCTCCGCCAGCCTGCAGCAAACCGCGGCCGCGCTGGAGCACATCACCAGCCGGGTGATGCAGTCCGCGCAGGCTGCACACGATGCGCAGCAAATGGTGGCCACTGCCACCACGGTGGCGCACGAGGGTGGCAACGTGGTGGCCCAGGTGGAGCGCACCATGGAAGGCATCCACGCATCAGCCGGCAAGATCGTGGCCATCATCGGCGTGATCGACTCCATCGCCTTCCAGACCAACATCCTGGCGCTCAATGCCGCCGTCGAAGCGGCCCATGCGGGCGAACAGGGCCGCGGCTTTGCGGTGGTGGCGGCCGAGGTGCGCAGCCTGGCCACGCGCTCAGCCGCCGCAGCGCGGGAAATCAAGGCGCTGATCAACGAATCGGTCGATCAGGTGAAAGAGGGCACCAGCCTGGCTGGCGTTGCCGGCAGCACCATGCAGCGCATCGTCGGCTCGATCCAGGACGCCGAACGCATGATGGGCGAGATCACCTCCGCCACGCAGGACCAGAACCGCGATATTGGCCAGATCAACACCGCAGTGGCGCGGCTGGACCAGATGACCCAGGCCAACTCGGCGCTGGTGGAGCAGTCCATGGCCGCCTCGGCCGGCCTGCGCAGCCAGGCCCATGAACTGTCCACCCTGATCAGCCGGTTTGTGCTGCCCGGCCAGGGCGCGGAATCGGCGTCGCCCCAGATTGGCCCGGCACACCAACAACAGGCACTGCTGACAGCCCGTTAGGAGTTAGGGCCAGCCGCAGCCGACGGCATTCAATAAAAAGAGCCTCGAGCGCTTATGCGGAAAGCGCAAGACGCTCTTTTTTAATAGCGACGCTCAGACGGGCTTGATCGGCACGTACAGGCTGCCACCGCCGCGCTGGAACTCTTCGGCCTTGGTCTCCATGCCCGCCGCCAGCGCCTCGGCCTCGGCCACCCCCTTTTGCTTTGCGAAGTCACGCACTTCCTGCGTGATCTTCATGGAGCAGAACTTGGGCCCGCACATCGAGCAGAAATGCGCCACCTTCGAGGCATCCTTGGGCAGGGTCTCGTCGTGGTATTCCTTGGCCGTATCGGGATCGAGGCCCAGGTTGAACTGGTCCTGCCAGCGAAAATCAAAGCGCGCTTGGCTGAGCGCATCGTCGCGCGACCGGGCACCCGGATGGCCCTTGGCCACGTCGGCGGCGTGCGCGGCGATCTTGTAGGCAATGATGCCCTGCTTGACGTCATCGCGGTCGGGCAGGCCCAGGTGTTCCTTGGGCGTCACGTAGCACAGCATGGCCGTGCCCATCCAGCCGATCATGGCGGCGCCGATGGCGCTGGCGATGTGGTCGTAGCCGGGGGCGATGTCGATGGTCAGCGGGCCCAGGGTATAGAACGGGGCTTCGTGGCAGGTCTTGAGCTGCTCGGTCATGTTGGCCTGGATCATGTGCATGGGCACATGGCCGGGGCCTTCGATCATGGTCTGCACGTCGTGCTTCCACGCCACCTGGGTCAGCTCGCCCAGTGTGTGCAGCTCGGCAAACTGGGCCTCGTCATTGGCGTCCGAGGCACAGCCAGGCCGCAGGCCATCGCCCAGGCTGAACGACACGTCGTACGCCTTCATGATGTCGCAGATGTCCTCGAAGTGCTCGTACAGGAAGCTCTCGCGGTGGTGCGCCATGCACCACTTGGCCATGATGGAGCCGCCACGCGAAACGATGCCGGTGCGGCGCTGGGCCGTGAGGTGGATGTAGGCCAGGCGCACGCCCGCGTGGATGGTGAAGTAGTCCACGCCCTGCTCAGCCTGCTCGATCAGCGTGTCGCGGAAGATTTCCCAGGTGAGGTCTTCGGCCACGCCGCCCACCTTTTCCAGCGCCTGGTAGATAGGCACGGTGCCAATCGGCACGGGCGAGTTTCGCACGATCCAGTCGCGGGTGGTGTGGATGTTCTTGCCCGTACTCAGGTCCATCACGTTGTCGGCGCCCCAGCGGATGGCCCAAACGAGCTTTTCCACTTCTTCTTCGATGCTGGACGTGACGGCCGAGTTGCCGATGTTGGCATTGATCTTGACCAGGAAGTTGCGGCCAATCGCCATCGGCTCCACCTCGGGGTGGTTGATGTTGGCGGGGATGATGGCGCGGCCCCGGGCCACCTCGTCGCGCACAAACTCCGGCGTGATGATGCGCGGGATGCTCGCGCCCATCGGGTTGCCCATCAGGCGCTGCTCACGGCCTGCGTCGGCCATGTACTGCTCCATCCACTCGCGCTTGCCGTTTTCGCGGATGGCCACGTATTCCATCTCGGGAGTGATGATGCCTTTCCTGGCGTAGTGCATCTGCGTCACGTTACCGGTGTGGTTGGCACCGCTCTTGGCGCGCAGGGGCTTGCGCTGCAGGGCGGCAGCCTCGGCACGCAGCTGGGCCAGGCGCGTGGCATCTTCGCTCTTTTGTCCATCGTCCAGCGCCACGGGCGCACGGCCCTCGTAGTGTTCCACGTCGCCGCGGCCTGTGATCCAGCCACCGCGCACGCTGGCCAGGCCCTGGCGCACATCGATCACGGCCTTGGGGTCGGTGTAGGGGCCGGAGGTGTCGTACACGCTGACCAGCTCGCCGTTGGTGAGCGCAATGTCGCGCACGGGCACGCGCAGGTCGGCGTGCAGGTGGCCGGGAAGGTAGGCCTTGCGCGATGCGGGGAAGGGCTCGCGCGTGCGTGCGAGCAGGTCGGCGAACTTCTCGGTGCTGGCCAGCTTGGCGTGGGGATCGGGGGCGTTCATGGGGCAGGTCTCCTGGTTCCGGTGGCGATAGGTGCTGCTCCGGAATGGACCTGTGCGCCCCTCGGGCGCAGCACGTGGCTGCAACTGAGGCATGGCGTGCCCACAGGGACTGCGGGCACGGGGACAAGGAGGTCGGCTCTTCTTCCGCCGGTATGAACCGGATCAAGTTCGTCGGGTTCGCAAGGCCTGCCGAATTTCTTCAGCCACCTCGCATCTCAGCGCTTACGCACACCCCGGAGCAGCCGCGAGTATAGGACAGCGATGCCTATACGGCCATCAACAGGCTCAGAGGCTGAGAGTTTTTCGGCCGTGACCGAAAGGTGCGTCAAAACGCATCGGATCTAGGCGCAAAACGCAGCCATAGCTCGGCCTATGGCGAGTATTTGCAACGACGAGCCGGTGTGTTTTGGCGTGCAAAGCGGGCATGGATGAAAGACTCTCAGCCTCTCAGGCCAGGCGTCCGATGAATAGCACGGCAAAGAAGAAAACTGCCGCGATGATGGTCCATTTCAGCACCACCAGGCCAAAGCGCTTGTAGCGCGCTTGGCCCGTTCCGGCATAGAACGCAAAGGAGACTGCCGCGGTCAGCAGCAGTGCCATGGCCAGCCAGCGAAACAGCAGCATGGACCCGCCGTCCTACCAGGCGCGCACAGGTTGCAGAAAACCGCTGGGTGCCTGGCGATCGTCCTCGAACGTCACTTCTTCCCATGCATCGGGCTGCGCCAGCAGTTCACGCAGCAGCAGGTTGTTCATGGCATGGCCCGAACGGAAGGCGCTGTAGGCAGCCAGCAGGGGCTTGCCGATCAGGTACAGGTCGCCCATGGCGTCCAGGATCTTGTGCTTGACGAACTCGTCGTCATAGCGCAACCCGTCGCTGTTGAGCACCTTGTAGTCGTCCATCACGATGGCATTGTCGAGCCCGCCGCCCAGCGCCAAACCGTGGGAGCGCATCATTTCCACGTCGCGCGTGAAGCCGAAGGTGCGCGCACGCGCGATGTCGCGGCTGTAGTTGCCGGCCCCCAGGTCGAACTCGACCCGCTGGCCTGTGGAATCGACCGCCGGGTGGTCGAAATCAATCTCGAAACTGAGCTTGTAGCCATGGTAGGGCGTCAGACGCGCCCATTTGGCATTGGCGCCCTCGCCCTCGCGCACCTCGACCGGCCGGGTCACGCGGATGAAGCGCCTGGGCGCGTTCTGCAACTCGACGCCCGCGCTCTGCAGCAGAAAGACAAACGAAGCCGACGAGCCATCCAGGATGGGAACCTCTTCGGCGGTGATGTCCACATACAGGTTGTCCAGCCCCAAGCCGGCGCAGGCCGACATGAGGTGCTCGACGGTGTGCACCTTGGCATTGCCTGTACCGATGGTCGATGCCAGGCGGGTATCGGTCACAGCGGCCGCAGAAATGGGGATGTCCACGGGCTGGGGCAAATCCACCCGGCGAAACACGATGCCCGTGTCGGGCTGTGCCGGCCGCAGGGTCAGCTCGACACGCTGGCCGCTATGCAGCCCCACGCCTACGGCGCGGGTCAGTGTCTTGATGGTGCGTTGCTTGAGCATCTGAGGATTTTAGTGGGCCAGCCCCGCAGGAAGCACGAGGGCCTTCCTATGACCCTGATAGAAAACGGAACGCCTGAAATCAGCGCGCGCCCCAACCAGAGACGCCGCGCAAGGGCCGCCCGCAGCGCTGGCGTCGTCCCCCTTCCCGCATCGCGCAGCGAGACGAGAGAAGGGGGAAGGCGCGAAGCGCCACAGGGGGTTGTCCTCTATCAATCGGCCTGTTTGCGCAGGAAAGCCGGAATCTCCAGATCGTCCATGCCGCCGGAAGACAGTGCATCCACGCGGGCTGCTGCCTGCGTGCGGTTGGTGCGCCAGACGCTGGGCACCGACATGCCGCCGTAGTCGGCCTGCGAGCCACCCACCATGCCGCCGGCCACACCCACGGCACCGCCCAGGCCAGCGGTGGTGGCCATGGGCATCTGGTAGGCCATGTTGTCCGTGCCGGTGCGCAGACCGCCCTGCACGACCGAAATGGGCTGGCGGCGTGCGTTGGGGCGCGACAGGCCCGTGGCCACCACGGTCACGCGGATCTCGTCGCCCAGGCTGTCGTCGTAGGCAGCGCCGTAGATGACATGCGCATCGGGCGAGGCATAGGCATTGATGGTGCTCATGGCCAGGCGCGATTCGGAGAGCTTGAGGCTGCCCTTGGCGGCGGTGACCAGCACCAGCACACCCTTGGCGCCCGACAGGTCAATGCCCTCAAGCAGCGGGCAGGCCACGGCCTGCTCGGCGGCGATGCGGGCGCGGTCGGGCCGCTGGCCGTGGCCGTGCCCATCATGGCCTTGCCGGGCTCGCCCATCACGGTGCGCACGTCTTCGAAGTCGACGTTCACATGGCCGTATTCGTTGATGATTTCGGCAATGCCGCCCACGGCGTTTTTCAGCACGTCGTTGGCATGGGCAAACGCCTCGTCCTGGGTGATGTCATCACCCAGCACTTCGAGCAGCTTTTCGTTGAGCACCACGATCAACGAATCGACATTGGCTTCGAGCTCGGCCAGACCGTTGTCGGCATTGCTCATGCGGCGCCCGCCCTCCCAGTCGAAGGGCTTGGTGACTACGCCGACAGTGAGGATGCCCATTTCCTTGGCCACGCGCGCAATCACGGGTGCGGCGCCGGTGCCGGTGCCGCCGCCCATGCCGGCGGTGATGAACAGCATGTGCGCGCCCGAGATGGCGGCGCGGATGTCGTCCACCGCGGCTTCGGCGGCTTCGCGGCCCTTGTCGGGCTTGCTACCCGCGCCCAGGCCGCTCTGGCCGAGCTGGATGGTGCGGTGGGCCGAACTGCGGGTAAGCGCCTGCGCGTCGGTATTCGCACTGACAAATTCGACGCCCTGCACGCTGCGGGCAATCATGTGTTCGACGGCGTTGCTGCCGCCGCCGCCCACACCGATCACCTTGATCTGGGTGCCCTGGTTGAATTCTTCGGCTTCGATCATTTCGATGGTCATGTTGGAGCTCCTGTTTCTAAATTCGTATGCAATTGCCAATGGGGGAAAGGGGGCCGGCTTCGAGGAACATATGGCGGTCCGGTACATCGCCATCGCTCTCGCGAAGTCTGATGGGGGCTACCACGCGCCAGCCAGAGTGGGTATTTCATGGTCAGAAATTCCCCACGATGAAATCCTTGAAGCGCCCGAACGCGGTCTTCATGGACCCGCTCTTTTGCGCCACCTTGTAGCCGCGCAGGCGGGCCAGTCGCGCTTCTTCGAGCAAGCCCATCACGGTGGCGGCACGGGGCTGGGCCACCATGTCCGACAGGGCGCTGGAATACTTGGGGATGCCACGGCGCACGGGCTTCAAAAAGATGTCCTCGCCCAGCTCGATCATTCCGGGCATCACCGAGCTGCCGCCCGTGAGCACGATGCCCGAGGACAGCACCTCTTCATAGCCCGACTCGCGCACCACCTGCTGCACGAGCGAGAAGATTTCTTCCACCCGGGGCTCGATCACGCCAGCCAGCGCCTGCTTGCTCAGCATGCGCGGGCTGCGGTCGCCCAGGCCGGGCACTTCCACCTGGGCCTCGGGATCGGCCAGCAGTTGCTTGGCATAGCCGCTTTCGACCTTGATGTCTTCAGCGTCCTTGGTGGGCGTGCGCAGCGCCATGGCAATGTCGCTGGTGATGAGGTCGCCCGCAATCGGAATCACCGCGGTATGGCGGATGGCGCCACCGGTGAAGATGGCCACGTCGGTCGTGCCCGCACCGATGTCCACCAGCACCACGCCCAGTTCGCGCTCGTCATCGGTCAGCACAGCCTGGCTCGATGCCAGCGGATTGAGCATGAGCTGCTCGACCTCCAGGCCGCAGCGGCGCACGCACTTGATGATGTTCTCGGCGGCGCTCTGGGCGCCGGTCACGATGTGGATCTTGGCTTCCAGGCGGATGCCGCTCATGCCGATGGGCTCTTTCACGTCCTGCCCGTCGATCACGAATTCCTGCGGCTCCACCAGCAAGAGGCGCTGGTCGCTCGAGATGTTGATGGCCTTGGCGGTTTCGACCACCCGCGCCACATCGGCCGCAGTCACTTCCTTGTCCTTCACCGCCACCATGCCGCTCGAATTGAGCCCCCGGATATGGCTGCCGGTGATGCCGGTGTAGACGCGCTGGATCTTGCAGTCGGCCATCAGCTCAGCTTCTTTCAGCGCCTGCTGAATGCTCTGCACGGTGGCGTCGATGTTCACCACCACGCCGCGCTTCAAGCCGTTGCTCGGGGCCACGCCCAGGCCGGCGAGCTTGAGTTCGCCATTGGGCAGCACCTCGGCCACCACGGCCATGACCTTGGCCGTGCCGATGTCCAGCCCCACCACCACGTCTTTGTATTCTCTTGCCATATCAGTGTCTGCCCTTCATTGTTCTGTCCAGTCGCGTCCGCTCCCCGCGGCTATTTTTTTGCAGCCGCTTGCGCGGTCACGGTGGTCACCCCGCGCAGGCGCAGTGCGTAGCCCCCGGCATGGCGCAGGTCGGCCGACTCCAGCGCGTCGGCGCGGCGCTGGTATTGCGCCGCCACCTGCGTCAGCGTGCGGGCAAAGCGCTGCGTGCGCTCCACCACCTCCTGCGGCGTGCCGCCCCCCAACTCCAGCACGGCACCGCTGTCGAGCGTGGCGCGCCAGCCACCTCGGCCCGTGAGCTCCAGTTCGTCCACCGCCATGCCCAGCGGCTCGAACACCAGCTGCAGCAGGCCATGCATCTGCAGCACCTGGGCCGAGCTACCCTGGGGGCCCACCAGCCGGGGCAAGCCCTCTTGCTCCACATCGCCCACATTGGCTTCAAACACCTCGCCCTGGCTGTTAACCAGCGCCGCGCCCGTGTCGGGCCCCCAGTAGGCGACCGCATCGTGTTCCTGCAGCACCACGCGCAGGCCACCCGGAAACTCGCGCCGCACCAGGGCCTTGCGCACCCAGGGCGCCTGCTCGAAGGCCGTGCGCGCGGCGCGCAGGTCGAGGGTGAAGAAGTTGCCCACCAGTTGCGGCGCCACATTGGCGCGCAAGGTCACGGCGTTGTTGTGCACCAGTTCACCCTGGACCACGATGCGGGCTACCGAAAAACCGGGATAGCGCAGCACCCAGCGCGCCCCCGCTGCCAGCAACAGCAGCACGCAGCACAGGAACAAGACCGATGCAGTCAGGTTCATGAGCTTGACGTCCAGCGGTGCGGGCAGCGACTGGTTCATGGCGTGACGGCCTCCTGGGGCTGGCCTTGCGCCGGGCTCAGCGTGGCGCCTGGCGGCGTGTCGAGTGTGGCCGTGGCGAGCACGCCGACGCACAGGTCTTCGTAGCTGATGCCAACGGCCCGTGCCGACATGGGCACCAGCGAATGCCCGGTCATGCCCGGCGAGGTGTTGATCTCCAGCAAAAAGGGCTTGCGATCGCTGGCGCGGATCATGATGTCGGCCCGCGCCCAGCCGCGGCAGCCCAGCGAACGGAAGGCCTGCACCACCAGACGCTGGATCTCGCGCTCCTCCGCCTCGGGCAGGCCGCTCGGGCAGTGGTATTTGGTGTCGTCGGTGAAATACTTGTTCTGGTAGTCGTAGTTGCCCTGCGGCGCCACGATGCGGATCACCGGCAGCGCGCAGGCGCCGGCGCCTTCACCCAGCACCGGGCAGGTGGTTTCGTCGCCCTCGATGAACTGCTCGCACAGCACCTCGGGGTCGTATTTCGATGCCAGCAGGTAGGCCTGCTCGCACTGCTCGGGCGACGTGACCTTGCTCAACCCGAGGGTCGAGCCCTCGCGCGCGGGCTTGATGATCATGGGTGCGCCCAGCGCCTGCAAGGCCAGGGCGGTTTCTTCGCCGCTGGCCACGAGGCGCCAGTCGGGCGTGGGCAAGCCCTCGGCACGCCAGATGCGCTTGGTCATGATCTTGTCCATCGACATGCTGGACGCCATCACGCCGGGGCCGGTGTACGGAATGCCCAGCAGCTCCAGCGCACCCTGCACCGTGCCGTCCTCACCATGGCGCCCGTGCAGGGCGATGAAGCAGCGGTCATAGCCGCCGCGCTTGAGTTCGCCCAGATCGTTGTGTGCGGGATCGAACGCGTGGGCATCCACGCCGCGCGAGCGCAACGCCTGCAGCACGCCGCGGCCGGACATCAGCGACACATCGCGCTCGGCCGACGCGCCGCCCATCAGCACCGCCACCTTGCCCAGCGCGTGCGCATCGATTTTGGAACCAAATGTGTTCATTGCGCCCTCCCTGCCTGCGGCAACAGCTCATTATTTTGTAGCAACTCAACCACCTTTGCGGGCATGGCACCAATCGAGCCCGCGCCCATGCACATCACCACGTCGCCATCCCGGGCGTTGTCGGCAATGACCTGGGGCATGTCGGCCACGCTGTCCACGAAATGCGGCTCCACCCGGCCGGCCACGCGCAGCGCACGCGCCAGCGCCCGGCCGTCGGCCGCCACCACGGGCGCTTCACCGGCGGCATAGACCTCGGTGAGCAGCACTGCGTCGGCACTGCCGATGACCTTCACGAAATCTTCAAAGCAGTCGCGCGTGCGGCTGTAGCGGTGCGGCTGGAACGCCAGCACCAGCCGGCGCCCGGGGAAGGCACCGCGCGCTGCCGCCAGCGTGGCGGCCATCTCGACGGGGTGGTGGCCGTAGTCGTCGATCAGCGTGAACTGGCCACCGTCCTTGGCGGGCAGCTCGCCATAGCGCTGAAAGCGCCGGCCCACGCCCTTGAAACCAGCCAGCGCGCGCTGCACGGCGTCGTCCGGAATGTTCAGCTCCACGGCCACGGCAATGGCCGACAGGGCGTTGAGCACGTTGTGCTCGCCCGCCAGGTTGAGCACCACCTCCAGGTCGGGCAGCGTGACGCCGTTGCGCCGCTGCACCGTGAAGCGCATCTGTCCCGCCGCTGCCTGCACGTTGATGGCGCGCACCTGGGCGTCTTGCGAAAACCCGTAGCTCGTGACCGGGCAGGTCACGCTCTGCAGGATGTCGCGCACCGCCGGACTGTCCACGCAGAGGATGGCGGTGCCATAAAACGGCATGCGGTGCAGGAAATCGACAAATGCCTTCTTGAGCCGACCGAAGTCGTGCCCATAGGTTTCCATGTGGTCGGCATCGATGTTCGTCACCACCGCCATCACGGGCAGCAGGTTCAGAAACGACGCGTCGGACTCGTCGGCCTCGACCACGATGTAGTCGCCACTGCCCAGCTTGGCATTGGCGCCCGCGCTATTGAGTCGCCCGCCGATCACGAAGGTGGGGTCGAGCCCCGCCTCGGCCAGCACGCTGGTCACGAGGCTGGTGGTGGTGGTTTTGCCATGCGTGCCGGCGATGGCGATGCCCTGCTTGAGGCGCATCAGCTCGGCCAGCATGAGGGCGCGCGGCACCACCGGAATCTTCTTTTCGCGGGCAGCCAGCACCTCGGGGTTGTCGGCCGTGACGGCGGTGGAAGTGACCACGGCATCCGCGCCCTCGATGTGCGCGGCCGCATGGCCCAGGCAGGTCTGGATGCCCAGGCCCTGCAGGCGGCGCAGCGTGGCGCTGTCAGCCAGGTCGGATCCCGAGATGCGGTAGCCCAGGTTGAACAACACCTCGGCGATGCCGCTCATGCCGGCGCCGCCTATGCCGACGAAATGGATGTGGCGAATGGCGTGCTTCATGCGGCAAGCTCCTCGCAGGCAGTCACCACTTCACGGGTGGCGTTGATTTTTTGCATGTTTTTGGCCTTGAGCGCTACATCCATCAGCGTGGATCGCTCCAATTTCAATAGCATTTCAGACAACCCCTCGGGCGTCAGGTCACGTTGCTGCACCAGCCAGCCGCCACCGGCGTTCACGAGGAACTGCGCGTTGGTGGTCTGGTGGTCGTCCACGGCCGACGGGAAGGGTACAAAGAGGGGCGCGGCCCCCACGGCGGCGATTTCGGTCACGGTGCTGGCACCGGCGCGGCAGACGATGATGTCGGCCGCCGCAAAGGCGCTGGCGGTATCGTCGATGAAAGGCGTCAGTTCCGCCTCGACCCCGGCCGCGGCATAGTTGGCGCGCAGCGCCTCGATCTGCGTGGCTCCACTTTGGTGGACCACGGTGGGGCGTTGTCCAGCAGGCATCAGCGCAATGGCCTGCGGCACGATGTCGTTGAGGGCGCGCGCGCCCAGGCTGCCACCCACCACCAGCAGGCGCAGCGGGCCGCTGCGACCAGCAAAACGTTCGGCGGGACCAGGCTGGCGCGTGAACGCCGCGCGCAGCGGGTTGCCCACCCACTGGGCTTTCTTGAGCACGCCCGGAAACGCGGTGAACACCCGGTCGGCCACACCGGCCAGCACCTTGTTGGCCATGCCGGCCACCGAGTTCTGCTCGTGCAGCACCAGGGGCTTGCCACACAGCACGCCCATCATGCCGCCCGGGAAGGTGATGTAGCCGCCCAGGCCCACCACCACATCGGGCTTGACGCGGCGCACCACCTGCAGCGCCTGCCAGAAGGCGCGCAACAACCGCAGCGGCAGCAACGCCAGCGTCACCAAGCCCTTGCCGCGCACACCGGAAAAATCAATCAGTTCGAGCGGAAAGCCGTACTGCGGGACGATGCGCGATTCCATGCTGCCCGGTGCGCCCAGCCAGTGCACGCGCCAGCCGCGCGCGCGCAATTCTTCGGCAACCGCGAGACCCGGGAAGATATGGCCGCCCGTGCCGCCCGCCATGATGAGCGCTGTTTTCTGCGTCATACCCGGCCTCCGCGCATGAGCAATTTATTCTCATAGTCAACCCTCAGAACCACTGCCAAAGCGACAAGGTTCATCAGGATCGCAGACCCCCCAAAGCTCATCAGCGGCAGCGTCAGCCCCTTGGTGGGCAGCGCGCCCAGGTTCACGCCCATGTTGATGAAGGCCTGAAAGCCGATCCAGATGGCCACGCCCTGCGCCACCAGCCCGGCGAACACGCGGTCCAGGGCGATAGCTTGGCGGCCGATGTGCATGATGCGGCGCGTCATCCAGACGAACAGCACGATGAGCGTGAGCACGCCTACCAGGCCAAACTCTTCGCCAATGACGGCCAGCAGGAAGTCGGTATGCGCCTCGGGCAGCCAGTGGAGTTTTTCGACACTGCCGCCCAGGCCCACGCCAAAGATCTCGCCACGCCCGATGGCAATGAGCGAGTGCGAGAGCTGGTAGCCCTTGCCCAGCGCGTGCTCTTCGCTGAAGGGGTCGAGGTAGGCGAACACGCGTTCACGCCGCCAGGGCGAGGTGGCGATCATCACGCCGAAGGCCGCCACCAGCACTCCCGCGATCAGGAAGAACATGCGGGCATTGACGCCGCCCAGAAACAGGATGCCCATGGCGATCACGGCCACCACCATGAAGGCGCCCATGTCCGGCTCGGCCAGCAACAGCACGCCCACGATGGCTACGGCCGCGCCCATTGGCAGCACGGCGCGAAAGAAGCGCTCTTTCACATCCATCTTGCGCACCATGTAGTCGGACGCATAGATCAGCACGGCAAACTTCGCCAGTTCCGAGGGCTGGAAGTTCATGATGCCCAGCGACAGCCAGCGCCGCGCGCCGTTGACCACCGTGCCCACATGCGGAATCAGCACCGCCACCAGCAGCACGATGGACACCACGAACAGCCAGGGCGCCACGCGCTCCCACGTGGCCATGGACACCTGGAACGCCAGCAGCGCCACCACAAAACCGATGACCAGGGCAAACACATGGCGCATCAGGAAATGGGTGGCGGCGATCTTGCCGAAACGGGGGTTGTCCGGCATGGCGATCGAGGCCGAATACACCATCACCAGCCCCCAGGCCAGCAGCGCCACCACCACCCACAGCAGGGCCTGGTCAAAACCCAGCACGGCAGCGGGCGTGCTGCGGGTTGGGCGGTAGTCGGTGCCGCCCACGCGCACCGGCAGCACATCGGCAGCCTTGCCCGAGAGCCCTTTGAGCCAGGCGGTGACGCGCGGCCATGCACCGGTGGCGGTGGTCATTGCATGCCCTCCAGTTCCTGCCCGGCGTCATGGGCCAGCGTGCGCACGGCGTCACAAAACACCTGGGCACGGTGTTCGTAGTCGCGAAACATGTCAAAGCTGGCGCAGGCGGGTGACATCAGCACCGCATCGCCCTGGTGGGCGTGCTGCGCGGCCAGCTGCACGGCCTGCGGCAGCGTCTGCGCGTCGACCAGAGCAACCCCGGTGCCTTGCAGGGCCGCACGGATCAACGGCGCGTCCCGACCCATCAGCACCACCGCCCGCGCATGGCGCGCCACCGGCGCTGCCAACGGCGAGAAGTCCTGCCCCTTGCCCTCGCCCCCGAGGATGACCACGATGCGGCGATCCGCCCCGAGGCCGGTCAGCGCCGCCACCGTGGCGCCCACATTGGTGCCCTTGCTGTCGTCAAAATACTCCACGCCCGACACCATGCCGATCGGCTCCACGCGGTGCGGCTCGCCACGGTACTCGCGCAAGCCGTACAGCATGAGGGACAGCGCGCAGCCGGCCTCGCAGGCCAGCGCCAGTGCCGCCAGTGCGTTGATGGCGTTATGGCGCCCGCGAATGCGCAGTGCATCGGCCGGCATCAGGCGCTGGATGTGCAGCTCTGCGTCGTCATTGCGGCCGCGCTTCCTGGTTTCATCCGACTCCAGGGCGCGCACCAGCCAGGCCATGCCGCTGACCATTTCGATGCCGAAGTCGCCCGGACGCCGCGGCATGTCGCCGCCAAAAGTACGGTGCGTGCGCTGCTGCGGCTTTTGCAGCTTGACCTTCACCGGCGGCGGCAGCATCGCCATCACGGCCGGTTCGTCGCGGTTGAGCACCATCACCGCGCTCTGGCCAAAGATGCGTGCTTTGGCGCCGGCATAGGCCTGCATGTCGCCATGCCAGTCCAGGTGGTCCTGCGTGATGTTGAGCACCGTGGCGGCGGTGGGCTCGAAACCCGTCACGCCGTCGAGCTGAAAGCTCGACAGCTCAAGCACCCACACCTGGGGCAGCGTGCCCGCGTCGATGTGCTCGCTGAGCGTGTCGAGCAGCGTCGGGCCGATATTGCCCGCCACGGCCACGGTCTTGCCCGCGCGCTCCACCAGCTGGCCCGTGAGCGAGGTGACCGTGGTCTTGCCGTTGGTGCCGGTAATGGCCAGCACCGCCGGCGCATAGCCATGCGCTGTGCGCAGCGCATCCAGGGCCATGGAATAAAGACTCAATTCGCCCCCAGTGCTTACTCCCATTGCGCTGGCAGCTACGAATACAGGAGCAACCGAAGCAGGACTCAACCCCGGCGAGCGGTACACCGCGTGCAGGCCCTGCCCCTCTACCAGATGGGCGCCGAATTCCCCGGCCACGAAACGCACTTGAGGCAATTCCTGCTGCAATGCGGCCAGCTGGGGCGGGGCCTGCCGCGTGTCGGCGACGGTGACATGGGCCCCACAGCGTACGCACCATCGCGCCATGGCCAGGCCCGACGCGCCCAGGCCGAGGATGAGGATGTTCTGGTCCTGCAGCGGCTTCATGCCCTCACCCGGGCGGCCCACGGGCTCGGCGGATTCTTGCGCCGGCTCTGCAGCGTCTGCAGGCTGCTGAGGCAACTGCGCAGGGCCGGGCTCGGGCGCAGCCACCTCGGCAAAGATCTGTGCCACAAAATCAGCCGCCGCCTGGGCGGCAGAGATGGCGGGCGCACCGGCCCCTGCCTCGGAAGGCGCGGCCGGGGGTTGGCCGGGCAGGAGGGGGTCGTCGGTGCTCATCGCAGTTTCAGGGTTGAAAGCCCCACCAGGCACAGCAGCATGGTGATGATCCAGAAGCGCACGACCACCTGCGTTTCCTTCCAGCCGCTCTTTTCAAAATGGTGGTGCAGCGGCGCCATCTTCAGCAGGCGCCGGCCTTCGCCATAGCGCTTTTTGGTGTACTTGAACCAGGTCACCTGCAACATCACGGACAGGGCCTCGACCACGAAGATGCCGCCCATGATGGCCAGCACGATTTCCTGGCGCACGATGATGGCGATGGTGCCCAGGGCCGCGCCCAGCGCCAACGCACCCACGTCGCCCATGAACACCTGGGCCGGATGCGCGTTGAACCACAGAAAGGCCAGGCCCGCACCGGCCATGGCGGCGCAAAAGATCAGCAGCTCGCCCGAGCCGGGGATGTGCGGGAAGAACAGGTATTTGGAATAGACCGAACTGCCGGTCACATAGGCAAAGACACCCAGCGCCGAGCCCACCATCACCACCGGCATGATGGCCAGGCCGTCCAGGCCGTCGGTCAGGTTCACGGCGTTGCTCGACCCCACGATCACGAGATAGGTGAGGATGACAAAGCCCAGGACACCGAGCGGGTAGCTCACTTCCTTGAAGAACGGCAACTGAAGGCCGGCCTTGGGCGGCAGGTCGAGCGAGAAGCCCGACCGCACCCAGCTGATGAAAAGCTCCAGCACCTTGGCATTGGAGCTCTCGGAAATGCTGAACACCAGGTAAAGCGCCGCGACCAGGCCGATCACCGACTGCCAGAAATACTTTTCGCGCGAGCGCATGCCCTCAGGGTCCTTGTTGACCACCTTGCGCCAGTCGTCCACCCAGCCAATGGCGCCAAAACCCAGCGTGACCAGCAGCACGATCCAAACAAAACGGTTGGACAGGTCAAACCACAGCAGGGTCGAGATGGCAATCGACAGCAGGATGAGCACGCCGCCCATGGTGGGCGTGCCGCTCTTGGACAGGTGCGACTGCATCGCATAGCCGCGGATCGGCTGACCGATCTTGAGCGAGGTGAGCACGCGGATCACCTTGGGGCCCGCCACCAGGCCGATGAGCAGCGCCGTCATGGCGGCCATCACGGCGCGGAAGGTGAGGTACTGGAACACGCGGAAAAACCCGAACTCGGGCGACAGGCCCTGCAGCCATTGCGACAGCATCAGCAGCATGCGGCACCTCCGTGCGGGGTGCGGCGGGCATCAGTGGCTTGCATCATGGCGCGCCTCCGGGTGGACGTTTTCTTTTTGTTCTGCGGCGGCAACCATGGCCTCCACCACCTGTTCCATCTTCATGAACCGCGATCCCTTCACCAGCACGCTGCCCACCTGGGGCAGCGCCTGCAGCACCGCCGACTGCAGCGATGCCATGTTGTCAAAATGCCGCGCCGTGCCGAAGGCCCGGGCGGCGTTCGCCGATTGCGCACCCAGCGCATACAGTTGCGCAATGCCCGCCGCACGCGCGTGGGCGCCGGCTTCTGCATGGAACTGCGGCCCCTGGTCGCCCACCTCGCCCATGTCACCCATCACCAGCAGCTGCGGCGCGGGCAATGCAGCCAGCACGTCGATGGCGGCGCGCATGGAATCGGGGTTGGCGTTGTAGGTGTCATCCACCACGGTGATGTCGCGGCCCGACTGCCGCACGCTGAGGGCGCGTGAGCGCCCCTTGACGGGGCTGAATGCACTGAGGCCACGCGCAATGGCATCCAGCGGAGCCCCCGCCGCCAAGGCACAGGCGGCAGCCGCCAGCGCATTGGTCACGTTGTGCTGGCCCGCAATCTGCAGCGTGCACGACAGCGCACCGGCCGGCGTGGCCATCTCCACCGCCCAGGCGCCCTGCTGCCAGCTGGCGCGCCGACACTGCACGTCGCCAGCCTCGCCAAAAGTGATGCACCGGCGCGGTGCCGCCAGGCTAGCCCACAGGGCGGTGTAGGCATCGCCGGCAGGAAACACGGCCACGCCCTCGACAGGCAATGCCGCCAACACCGAGCCGTTTTCCTCTGCCACGGCCTGCACCGTGTGCATGAATTCAAGATGCTCGCGCTGCGCGTTGTTGACGAGGGCCACCGTGGGCCGCGCGATAGCAGCCAGGGTGGCGATTTCGCCGGGATGGTTCATGCCCATCTCGATCACCGCGGCGGCGTGCTCTGCGCGCAGGCGCAGCAGTGTCAGGGGCACACCGATGTCATTGTTGAAGTTGCCCTGCGTGGCCAACGCGGCTTCGCCCTTCCAGGCGCGCAGGATGGACGCCACCATCTGCGTCACCGTTGTCTTGCCATTGCTGCCCGTGATGCCAATCAGCGGCAGGCTGAACTGGGCACGCCACCCGGCAGCCAGCGCACCCAGCGCGGCCAGGCTGTCGGGCACCTCGATGCCGGGCAGCCCGGCGGCTTCGAGCCCGCCGTGGGCGATGGCCGCCACGGCGCCGCCAGTGCGGGCGTCCGCCAGGAAGGCGTTGGCATCAAAGCGCTCGCCCTTGAGCGCCACGAACAGGTCGCCCGGCTGCAGCGTGCGGGTGTCCGTATGCACGCGTGCCAGGGGTGTTGCTCCGTCACCCACCAGGCGGGCCTCGGGAATGCTGCGTTGAATCCATTCCAGCGCCTGCTGCAGGTTCATCATGCCCATGTGCTGGCTCCCGGGCGGCCAGCGCTGCCTGCGCCTGCGCCATGTCGTCAAACGGCCGGCGCACGCCGGCTGTTTCCTGATAGTCCTCGTGGCCCTTGCCGGCGATCAGCACCACATCGGCCGCATCGGCCTCGCCGATAGCCAGCGCAATGGCGGCTGCACGATCAGGTTCGGCCCGAACCGTCTCGCCGGCAATCGTGCCTTGCAGGATCTGGTGCAGGATGGCCACAGGCTCTTCGCTGCGCGGGTTGTCGCTGGTCACCACCACCCAGTCGGCATGCTGCTGCGCCACGGCGCCCATCAGCGGGCGCTTGCCGGCATCGCGGTCTCCGCCACAGCCGAACACACACCACAGCTGGCCGCCGCGCTCCACGGCCAGCGGGCGCAGCGCCTGCAAGGCCTTGTCCAGAGCGTCGGGGGTGTGGGCATAGTCCACCGCCACCAGCGGTTGCCCCGGCGCCACCAGCCGCTGCATGCGGCCGGGCACGGGTTGCAGGCCGGTACAGGCCCGCGCGGCATCAGCCAGCGGCACGCCCTGGCTGCGCAGCGTGGCCAGCACGCCCAGCAGGTTCAGCACGTTGTAGTGGCCGATCACGCGGGTCTGCAGCTGCTGCCGTTGCGAGCCCTCCACCACGGTGAAGCGCAGTCCCTGGTCGCCCAGGGCGATGTCCTGCGCCACCAACCGCGCCGGCCCCTGAGCGGAGATGCTCCACAGATCAAGCGCACCACCCGTCAGTTCGGCGTGCAGCTGCGCACCGGCCGGGTCGTCCACGTTGATGACGGCCGCCTGCAGACCAGGCCAGGCGAACAGGGCGCGCTTGGCCAGCCAGTAGTCGGCCATGCTGCCGTGGTAGTCGAGGTGGTCCTGGGTGAAATTGGTGAAGATGGCCACGCGAATCTGCGTGCCCGCGAGGCGTGCCTCCGCCAATCCGATGGAGGACGCCTCGATGGCGCAAGCACCCAGCCCCTGGTCGGCATATTCGCGAAACGCGCGCTGCAGGCGCACCGGGTCGGGCGTGGTCATGCCCGTGGATTCGAGGGCGGGCGGCACCCCCATGCCCAAAGTACCCACCAGCGCACAGCCAGTCTGCGCATAAAGCTCTTTATTTGATAGCGAATTCCAGGCACCCGCCAGCCACCACGCCGTGCTGGTCTTGCCATTGGTGCCCGTCACGGCCAGCACGGCGAGTTGCCTGGTGGGGCGGTCGAACCACTGCGCGGCAATGGGCCCGGTGGCGGCCTTGAGACCATGCACTGCGGCGATGTGATCGCCCGTGAAACCGAACGCCTCCACACCCGCCTGCTCCACAAGGCATGCCGCCGCACCGCGCACCAGGGCATCGGCCACATGGGAGCGCCCGTCGGTCGCGGCGCCGGGCCAGGCAATGAATCCGTCGCCGGGTGCCACCAGGCGGCTGTCGGTCTGCAAGGTGCCGGTGACGCGCTCGCGCAACCACTGCACGGCATCTTGGGACGAGGTCAGCGTATGCATCACAGCGACTCCTCCACGCCATTGGTGACGATCTGCGGCTTGACGGCCATGTCCGGCTGCACGCCCATCATGCGCAGGGTCTGCTGCACCACTTCGCTGAACACCGGCGCTGCCACGAGGCCGCCATACACCTGGCCGTTGCTGGGCTCGTCGATCATCACGGCCACGATGATGCGCGGTTTGTCGATGGGCGCCAGGCCGGTGAACCAGGCGCGGTATTTGCCGGCGGCGTAGTTTTTGCCGACCTGCTTGCGCGCCGTGCCCGACTTGCCGCCCACTGAATAGCCCACCGTCTGCGCCTTTTGCCCCGTGCCGCCGGGGCCAGCGGCCATCTGCAGCATCTTGCGCACCTGGTCGGCCGTGCGCTCGGAGAACACGGGCACGCCCACCGGGGGCTCGTTGGTCTTGAGCATGGTGGCGGGAATGACGCGCCCGCTGTTGGCAAACACGGTGTATGAGCGCGCCATCTGGACCAGGCTGGCCGAGAGGCCATAGCCATAGGACATGGTGGCCTGCTCGATGGGGCGCCAGGTTTTATAGGGCCGCAAACGCCCGCTCACCGCCCCCGGAAATGCAATCTGCGGTTTCTGGCCAAAGCCAACGGCCGAGAAGGTTTCCCACATCTCGCGCGCGGGCAGCTGCATGGCGATCTTGGTGGTGCCCACGTTGCTCGATTTCTGGATCACTCCCTCCACCGTCAACGCGCCATAGCTGTGCGTGTCGCTGATGGTGGAGCCCGTGATCGTGAGACGCCCAGGGGAGGTGTCGATCACGGTCTCGGGCTTGACGCGGCCGCTTTCGAGCGCAATGCCCACCGTGATGGGCTTGATGGTCGAGCCCGGCTCGAACACATCGGTGAGCGCGCGGTTGCGCAGCTGCTCGCCGGTGAGGTTCTGGCGCTTGTCGGGCACGTAGCTGGGGTAGTTGGCCAGGGCCAGCAGCTCGCCCGTGTGCGCATCGAGCACCACCACGCTGCCCGCCTTGGCCTTGTGGGCAGCGACCTGGTCGCGCAGCTTCTGGTAGGCGAAAAACTGCACCTTGCTGTCGATGGACAGCTGCATGTCGCGGCCATCCACCGGCGGCACGGTCTCGCCCACGCCTTCGACCACTCGGCCAAGGCGGTCCTTGATCACGCGGCGCGAGCCGGCGCGCCCGGCCAGCTCGCTGTTGAAGGCCAGCTCCATGCCCTCCTGGCCCTTGTCTTCCACATTGGTGAAGCCGACCACATGCGCAGCCGCTTCGCCCTCGGGGTATTGGCGCTTGTATTCCTTGCGCTGGTAAATGCCCTTGATGTCGAGGGCCGTGATCTGCTGGCCAATGTCCCAGTCGAGCTGGCGCTTGATCCAGACAAACGTCTTGTCTTCGTCGGCCAGCTTGGCGTTCAGCTCGGCCAGGGGCATGTCAAGCAGACGGGCCAGTTGCTTGAGCTTGGCGCGCACCTCGGGCTTGTCCTGCTCGACGTCTTCGGGAATGGCCCAGATGCTGGCCGCCGGCACGCTGGATGCCAGGATGAGCCCGTTGCGGTCGAGGATCTTGCCCCGGTTGGCCGGCAATTCGAGCGTGCGCGCGAAGCGCACTTCGCCCTGGCGCTGAAAAAATGCGTTGCCGAACACCTGCACATAAGCCGCGCGCGCGCCCAGCCCACGAAGCCCAGCGCAATCATGGCCACGATGAACTTGCTGCGCCATACGGGCGTCTTGCTGGCCAGCAGCGGGCTGGAGGTGTAGAGCACGCTGCGGCTCATGGCTGCACCCCCGAAACGATCGTGGAGCCATTGGCACCGGCAGGGTCGGCCACATACTGGGTGATGGCCGGAGTGGCCGTGCGCATGTGCAACTGCGCCCGCGCCAGTTTTTCCACCCGCAACGGCGTGGCTTGGGCGCGCTTTTCCACCTGGAGCCGCTGGTGCTCGGTTTCCAGCCGGCGCGACTCGGCAACGGCCCGGTCCAGCTGGGTGAACAGGCGGCGCGACTCATACTGCGTATGCACCAGATACAGGGCACTGGCCATGACCGCCACCAGCAGGACGAGGCTGAGCCGGGTCATGCCGGTGCCTCCGTCCGCTCGGCCACGCGCATGATGGCGCTGCGCGAACGGGGATTGGCCGCCACTTCGGCCGCGCTGGGCTTGACGCGGTCCAGCGCGACCAGCTTCATGACCTTGGGCGGGGCAAAGGGCGCGCGGCGGTCGTACACGTCCTTGGAATGCTGCGCAATGAACTGCTTGACGATGCGGTCTTCGAGTGAATGAAAACTGATGACCACCAGCCGGCCACCGGGCTGCAGCACATGCAGGCTGGCTTCTAGTGCTTGTTGCAGCTCTTCAAGTTCAGCGTTGATGAAAATCCGTAAAGCCTGAAATGTGCGCGTTGCAGGGTTCTGGCCCGACTCGCGGGTTTTGACCGCACCAGCCACGAGATCGGCCAGCTCGGCGGTGGTCGCAAGGGGGCCCCGTTCCTCGCGCCGAGCAACAATCGCCTTTGCAATGGGGCCAGCAAACCGTTCTTCACCGTAGTCACGTATCACCTCCGCAATCTGTTGAACCTCGGCAGTGGCCAGCCACTGGGCCACGCTCTCGCCACGCGTGGTGTCCATGCGCATGTCCAGCGGGCCGTCGAAACGGAAACTGAAGCCGCGCCCGGGGCTGTCGATCTGGGGCGAGCTCACGCCCAGGTCCATCAGCACCCCGGCCGCACTGCCCGGCGGCAAATCCGCCAGATGGCGAAAACCTTCGTGCCGAATGGAAAAACGCGCATCGGTGATGCGCGTTGCTTCGGCGATGGCTTCGGGGTCCTTGTCAAAGGCCACAAGGCGCCCTTGCGGCCCCAGCCGCAGCAGGATGCGGCGCGAATGCCCTCCCCGGCCAAAGGTGGCATCCACCCAGGTGCCGGCGGGCTCGCGGCCCGCACCGCCCAGCAGCGCGTCGACCGCTTCATCAAGCAGGACGGTGGTGTGTTGCAGATCAGGGGTCACCACGGGCCTTAGAAAGAGAAATCCTTGAACACATCGGGCATTTCGCCCTGCATGGCCTGCGCTTCCTGCGCGTCGTACGTGGCCTTGTCCCACAGTTCGAAATGGTTGCCCATGCCCAGCAGGATGGCGTCCTTGGCAATGCCGGCCGCCTCGCGCAACTCGGGCGACACCAGCACGCGGCCGGTGGCGTCCATCTCCACGTCCATGGCGTTGCCCAGGAAGATGCGCTTCCACCACTGGGCGGACATGGGTAGCTGGCTGATGCGTTCGCGAAACTTTTCCCACTCCGGGCGGGGAAACACCATCAGGCAGCCGTGGGGGTGCTTGGTGATCGTGAGTTGGCCGGCAGCCGTCGCGCTCAGGACGTCACGATGCCGGGTCGGCACAGACAGCCGACCTTTCGCATCGAGACTCAGCGACGAGGCACCTTGAAACACGGACCGATTCCCCTATTCGGGCGATGGCCCCTCAAACCCGGATATCGGAGTTCAAGGGCACTTTTCACCACTTAATTGCACTTTTTTGCACTGTAGCAGGAAAAGCGCGCCAAACAAGGGGGTGTGCAACAAACTTTTGCAATGAAATCAAGGACTTAGCAGCGATTTCGCAGGAACGAAAACGACAAAATCCTTTACCCAATAAGCACTTAGAACTGCCTATGGAAGTGTTACCTGAAGGCAAACCGGGCTGGAACGCATTCACGATCTGCCCGCGGCCGGGGCGAGATCGTGAGCATTGTTCTCAAAGGATGTAGCGCGACAGGTCTTCATCCTGGCTCAGGGTTTGCAGGCGTGTGTCGACATAGGCCGCGTCCACGGTCACCGTCTGGCCGGACAGGCGGGCCGCGTCGAAGCTCACGTCGTCGAGTAGCCGCTCCATCACGGTGGCCAGGCGGCGCGCACCGATATTTTCGGTGCGCTCGTTCACATCGAAGGCGATATGCGCCAGGCGCGTAATGCCTTCGGGCAGAAATTCAAGCGTCACGCCCTCGGTGGCCAGCAGCGCCTGGTATTGCTTGACCAGCGAGGCGTGGGTCTGCGTGAGGATGGCTTCAAAGTCCTGCACCGAAAGGGATTCAAGTTCCACCCGGATCGGAAAGCGCCCCTGCAGTTCGGGAATCAGGTCGCTGGGCTTGGACAGGTGGAACGCGCCGGAGGCGATGAACAGAATGTGGTCCGTTTTGACCATGCCGTATTTGGTGGACACCGTGGTGCCCTCCACCAGTGGCAGCAGGTCGCGCTGCACGCCCTGGCGCGACACGTCGGCGCCACTGGTCTCCTGGCGCGCCGCCACCTTGTCGATCTCGTCGATGAACACGATGCCGTTCTGCTCGGCATTGGCAATGGCGCGGGCCCGGATCTCTTCCTCGTTCACCAGCTTGGCGGCCTCCTCCTCGATGAGCAGCTTCAGGGCCTCGGCAATCTTGAGCTTGCGCGCGCGGCGCTTGTCCTGTCCCATCTGGCTGAACATGCCGCGCAACTGCTCGGTCATTTCCTCCATGCCCGCCGGGCCCATCAGTTCCAACTGGGGGCGGCTCTCGGCCAGGTCGATCTCGATGTCCTTGTCGTCCAGGCCGCCTTCGCGCAGCTTCTTGCGAAACACCTGGCGTGCCGTGCTGTCGCTGGCCGGCTCGGCGCCTGCCGCGGCGCGGGCCGGCGGGATCAGCACGTCCAGAATGCGCTCTTCGGCCGCATCTTCGGCGCGGGTGCGCACCTTCTTCATTTCCGACTCGCGCGTCTGCTTGACGGCCATTTCGGCCAGGTCGCGGATGATGGCATCCACATCCTTGCCGACGTAGCCCACTTCGGTGAACTTGGTGGCCTCCACCTTGATGAAGGGCGCATCGGCCAGGCGCGCCAAGCGCCGGGCGATCTCGGTCTTGCCCACGCCCGTGGGCCCGATCATGAGGATGTTCTTGGGCGTGATTTCCTGGCGCAGGCTGCCCTCGACCTGCTGACGGCGCCAGCGGTTGCGCAGCGCAATGGCCACGGCGCGCTTGGCGCTGGCCTGGCCAACGATGTGGTTGTCGAGTTCGGAAACGATTTCCTGGGGGGTCATGGACGACATAGATGAATCCACAGTCAAAAATGGCCGCAACGCTTATCAATCAAGCGCAAACAGCTATGAATAATATAGCAACCCAACACCCGCGCTCAAAGCGTCTCGATGGTGTGGTTCATGTTGGTGTAGATGCACAGCTCGCCGGCGATTTCCAGCGAGCGCTTGACGATGTCCTGGGCCGACAGATCGGTGTGGTTGAGCAGCGCCTTGGCGGCCGAATGCGCGTAGGCGCCACCCGACCCGATGGACACGATGCCCTGTTCGGGCTCCAGCACATCGCCGTTGCCGGTGATGATCAGCGAGGCGCTGGCGTCGGCCACGGCCAGCATGGCCTCCAGGCGGCGCAGCACGCGGTCGGTGCGCCAGTCCTTGGTGAGTTCGATGGCGGCGCGGGTGAGGTGCCCCTGGTGCTTTTCCAGCTTGGCCTCGAAACGCTCGAACAGCGTGAAGGCGTCGGCCGTGGCACCGGCGAAACCCGCCAGCACCTTGCCGTGGTAGAGCTTGCGCACCTTGCGCGCCGTGCCCTTGACGACGATATTGCCCAGGGTGACCTGGCCGTCGCCGCCAATGGCGACCTGCAGGCCCTGGGGCGTCTGGCGGCGCACACTCAGGATGGTGGTGCCGTGGAAAACAGGGGTTTGGCTAGATTGGTCCATAGCCGGTTCAGGTGAGGGCGGGGCTGCCGTTTGCAAGCCGCCAGCCCCAGATCATCCACCGCCGCTTCAGTTCTTGCGCGGAATCACCCAGGCGTGCTCGTTGACACCGATCACATTGAAGAAGATCGCCACCAGGCGGTGCAGATTGTGAAACTGCACCACATGGCCACGGGACTGCTGCTCGGCAGCCCAGTTGAGCACCGAGCCGGCGGCGCCGAAATCGATGCGGATCAGACGGTCGCAGCCGATGATCAAGGGTTCACCGGGTCGCGCCAGCGCCTGGAAAGGCTCCAGCAGTGGCGCGGCATCGCCGTCAATATGGCCACTGAGCGTCGCCGCAGGGGGAACCGATTCGAGCGCTGCAGGCACGGTGGCATCTGCCGCCTCGGGGGCCAGCAGATCGCGTGCGGCGGCTTGCGCAGTGGGCGCGGCCGCGTTTTCACTGTCCGAATAGCCACAGCGCGGCGCACTCCACGAGGGCGGCGAGACTTCATAGGTCACGCAGTAGTCCAGCGCGACCAGCTCGAACTCATCCGGGCTGACCATGAGCCGCAAGGCCGCCATGCGCAGCCGCCACCACTCGGGGCTGGTGGACCGGTCGCCCGACTGGGTCTTGCTCTCCAGCAGGGCATTGAGGGCGGACACGCCGGAAAACACGAACTGTCCGCTGCGATCGGCCCACTGGGTGAACTGGTCGGCCAGCAGCGGCACGGCCGCCTCGTCAATGGCGGCCAGGCGGCCCCAGGCCAGGGTCCAGGGCGAGGTGGCTCGGGCCAGCGCGGCCTGCAACGCGGCCACGGACGACACGGCCACGGTCGAAGGCGCCGCCCAGCTGAAATCACGCCGTGCTGCCACTGGCGCGGCTTCTGTCGCAGCCGCAGAGGCCAGCCCCAGTTGCTCGGGCATCGAAAACCACAAGGGCGCCGACCGGCTGAAGCGCGCAGCAAAATCGATCGCCAGGGTATCGAAACGGTCCTGCTGGCCGGTGGCACGATACAGGTCAAACAGCGTCATCCAGATTTCCAGCTGCTGCTCAGGGTCGTCCTGCTCGTGCTGGGCAAGTACATCCCGCAGGCCAGACTCGGCGCCGGCATGGTCGCCATTGGCAAACCGTATGGCGGCTTCTTCTAGATCGGGTTCGTGCACGAATTCCTCCGGTTCGACTGCGGGTTCACGTTCGGCGGCGGGAGCCACAGGCTTGTAAGACGCCGCGGGTGCGTCAGCGCGCAAGGTGGCATCCTTGCCGCCAAATCCCGCAATGGGCATGCTGTCATCCGCAAACAAGGGCGCCACCGAGGGCCTGGCCTCCAGCGGCGCCTGCAAAGTGCCCGGCCGGGTGGGCGCATAGGCTCGCGCGGCGGCGCCCTCTTGGTCATGGGGCTGCATGTCGGCAGGCTGGGTGGGAGCATCTGCCGTCTGCTTGCCCTTCCACCACTGCTGGGACATCTGCGCTTCGATCTCGTCGATCTTCTTGAGCGTGACGGCGCGCTCGTCGGGTGACGCCATGCTGCTCTGAAAGAACGACGGGCGGCCCGCAGGGTCGTCCGCGCGATGGCCCTGCAGCACCTCGCGCTGGCGCAGCTTGCGCAACTGATCGAACTCGCGGCGGCGCACGAAGTCGTTGCGCCGCTTGCGTTCGATCATCTCCTTGAGCATCTGCTTGCTGTATTGGCTCTCGCGGTCGGCCTGGATCGAGTCGAGCTCCGTCCAGTTGACCGTGGGGTTGCGCACAAACCGCACCACCTTGGACAACAGGCCGCCGGGTGTGGTTTCTTCCTTGCTCATAGGCAGTCAGATCGGGTGCGCATGGAGTTGTGAGGCCGCTCGGCCTTCAGTCTCCAAACATTTTCTGTTTGAGTTCACGGCGTTGCTGTGCTTCCAGCGACAGCGTAGCGGTGGGGCGTGCAATCAGCCGGCCCACCCCGATGGGCTCGCCGGTTTCGTCGCAATAACCATAGTCACCCGAGTCGATGCGGGCAATGGACTGCTCGATCTTCTTGAGCAGCTTGCGTTCGCGGTCGCGGGTGCGCAACTCGAGCGCGTGCTCTTCTTCAATGGTGGCGCGGTCGGCGGGATCGGGCACCACCACGGTGTCTTCGCGCAGATGCTCGGTGGTTTCACCGGCACTGTTGTGGATTTCCTGCTTGAGCTGAACGAGCTTGAGGCGGAAAAACGCCATCTGCTTGTCGTTCATGTACTCGCTGTCGGGCATCGCCATCACTTCGGCGTCGGTCAGCTCTTCGGCCGTCTTGGTTTTCCAGTTGTTCGCCAGCTTGGGGTCTTTTTTGGCTGCCGTGTAGGTGGGGTGCACTTGCGCGGTCGTGGGCATGGTGTGTAGATAACTGGCTTTGGCAGCGGTCGAAGCCACTGCCTGAGCCATGGATGGTACGGTCAATTGGGCCAGCCGGGATGAAGGCCGGGTGCTGCGCACGGGTACTTGGCTGCCGGCCCGCAAAACCTGTGCGGGCTCCTCTGTCACTGCAGGACTGGCGGCTTTGGGGCGACCTTGGCAGCAGCCTTTGCAGCAGTCTTGGTTGCCGCTGGGGCGGCGGCACTTTTTGCCGCGGTTGGGACCGCTTTTGCGGCGGCCTTGGGTTTGCTGGTTTCGGCTTTCACTGACGGGACTCCTCGCGTAACGGGCTGGCCCGGGCTGCGCAGGCAGCCAAGGGCGGGTGGCAAGCCTTCCGGGGTTTTACCGGGGCGCGATTGTATCGACCTGCGGGGATGCAAACGGAAACGTTGCAGATACAACACAAACCCGTGGGTGTACCGGGGTCACTCCGCAGCCAGACCGCATCACACCAGGCTCTGCTCCAGCCCCTGCAAAAAGATGTCCTTGGGCAAGTCAATGCCGATAAAGACCATCTTGCTGGTGCGCGCCTCACCCTCGGCCCACTGCGGCCCCAGGTCGCTGCCCATGAGCTGGTGCACGCCCTGGAAGATCACCTTGCGATCGGTGCCCTTCATGTTCAGCACCCCCTTGTAGCGCAGCATGCGCGGGCCATAGATGTTGACGATGGCACCCAGGAAATCCTCCAGCTTGGCCGGATCGAACGGGCGGTCCGACCGGTAGACAAAGCTCTTGACATCATCGTCGTGATGGTGATGGTGTCCATGGCCGTCGTGGCCGTGCTGGTGCGATGGGTGGTCGCAGTGCTCGCCATGCGCGTGATCGTGGTGGTCGTGCGCCGCTTCTTCCTCCTTGAGGAAATCCGGGTCGATGTCCAGTTTGGCATTGAGGTTGAAGCCCCGCAGATCCAACACTTCCTTGAGCGGCACCTCGCCAAAGTGCACGGCCTTGATGGGCGCGCGCGGGTTCATGTGCTTGAGGCGATGGATCAGCGCATCGGTTTCCTCGGCGCTCACGAGATCGGTCTTGGACAGGAAGATCTGGTCGGCAAAGCCCACCTGGCGACGGGCTTCCTGGCGGTCATTGAGTTGCTGGGGCGCATGCTTGGCATCGACCAGCGTGATGATGGAATCGATCAGGTAGGTCTCGGCGATCTCTTCGTCCATGAAGAAGGTCTGCGCCACGGGGCCGGGGTCGGCCACGCCAGTGGTCTCGATCACGATGCGCTCAAAATCCAGCAGGCCCTTGCGCTTCTTGGCGGCCAGCAACTGCAGCGTCTCGCGCAGATCCTCGCGGATGGTGCAGCAGATGCATCCATTGCTCATCTGCACGATCTGCTCCTTGGATTCGGTCACGAGGATGTCGTTGTCGATGTTCTCTTCGCCGAATTCGTTCTCGATGACGGCGATTTTCTGGCCATGGGCTTCGCCCAGCAGGCGCTTGAGCAGCGTGGTCTTTCCGGAACCCAGAAAGCCGGTGAGGATGGTGACAGGAATGAGGGACATGGAAAGCCTTGGGAGAAGCAACGGGCCGTGCAACCCACCGCCCAATGGTGCGCCGCTGGGGAGCCAGACCGCAAAGGGGGTGAGTTTAGCGGGGGACCAAAGCCCGTGCCGGACGCTGCCAAACCGGGTCACGTCCTGGCGGAACAAGCGAAATCCCCCCTATTTCGCGGGCGCCTCGTCCACCGCGCGCAGCATGCGCAGGCCGTTGAACACCACGATCAGGCTGGCCCCCATGTCGGCAAACACGGCCATCCACATCGAGGCGCCGTTGAACAGCGCCAGCCCCAGAAAAACCAGCTTGATGCCCAGCGCCAGGGCAATGTTCTGCCAGAGCACGGCACGCGTGCGGCGCGACAGCCGGATGAGCTGGGGAATACGCCGCAGGTCGTCGTTCATGATGACCACATCGGCGGCCTCCATGGCCGTGTCGGTGCCCGCCGCCCCCATGGCGATGCCGATGTCGGCGCGGGCCAGCGCGGGGGCATCGTTGATGCCGTCGCCCACCATCGCCGTCAGGCCATGGCGCGCCTGCAGGGCCTCGATGGCCGCCAGCTTGTCTTGGGGAAGCAGGTTGCCCTGCACCTCATCAAGGCCCGCCTGGGCGGCGATGGTGCGGGCCGTCACCTGGTTGTCGCCCGTCAGCATCACCGAGGCCACGCCCATCGCATGCAGCGTGGCCAGCGCCTCGCGCGAACTGTCCTTGATGGTGTCGGCCACGGCAAAAACGGCCAGCACGGCGGTATCGGTGGCCAACAGCGTCACCGTGCGACCCTGCGCCTCGTGGGCGGCCAGCCGCACCTCGATATCGGCATTGCAAAGTCCACGCTCCTCGATCAGGCGGTGGTTGCCCAGCACCAGCGCCTGCCCGGCGATGCGGGCCTGCACGCCGCGCCCCGGCAAGGCCGTGAAGGCCTCCAGCGCACCACCGGCGGGCGCCGCCTGCGCCGTCGCCAGGCCCTGCGCGATGGCGCGCGACACCGGGTGGTCGGAATGCCCCGCCAGATCGACGGCCCAGCGCAGCACCTGCGCCTCTGGCACCGATGTGGAACCCTCCTGCGGCAGCACCTCGGTCGCCACCAGCCGGGGCCGGCCTTCGGTGATGGTGCCGGTCTTATCGAGCGCAATGGCCTTGAGCTGGTGCGCGGTTTCCAGATAAACCCCACCCTTGATGAGAATGCCGCGCCGCGCGGCTGCAGCCAGGCCGCTCACCACCGTGACGGGCGTAGCAATGACCAGGGCGCAGGGGCAGGCAATCACGAGCAGGACCAGGGCCTTGTACAGCGCCTCAAGCCACGCCACATCCATCAGCCAGGGCGTGAGCACCGCCACCGCCACGGCCAGCGCAAACACCACCGGCGTGTAGATGGCGGCGAACTGGTCCACCAGCTGCTGGGTGGGCGCGCGGCTGGCCTGCGCCTGCTCCACCGCGTGGATGATGCGGGCCAGCGTGGTGTTGCTGGCCGTGGCGGTCACCCGCATTTCCAGGGTGCCGGTGTCATTGATGGTGCCGGCAAACAGGGTGTCGCCCGCGGCCTTGTCAACAGGCATGCTCTCGCCCGTGACCGAGGCCTGGTTCACGGCACTCGCGCCCGCGATGACCACGCCGTCGAGCGGTACGCGCGCACCGGGCCGAATGCGCACCACGGCGCCCGGCTCCACCGCGGCTGCGGCAACCGGTTGCCAGGTGCCGTCAGGCTGGCGCAGCTCGGCCGTATCGGGGGCCAGGTCGAGCAGTCCCTTGATGGCATTGCGCGCCCGGTCCACCGAGCGGGCCTCGATGAGTTCGGCAATGGCATACAGCGCCATCACCATGGCCGCTTCGGGCCACTGGCCGATCACAAAGGCGCCGGTCACGGCCACGGTCATCAGTGCATTGATATTGAGCCGCCCGCGGCCCAACGCGGCAAGGCCCTTGCGGTAGGTGGAAAAACCGGCCAACCCGATGGCGACGGCAGCCAGCGCCATGCCGGCCACCTGAAACACCCGCTGGTCTGGTGCCAGAAACGCCAGCAACTCGGCGGCCACGGCCAGACCGAGCGCCAAGCCCAGGCGCGCGAGCCCTTCGGCGCCCGGCAAATGACCGTGCGCGTGCGCCTGAGCTTCCTCGGGGGCCAGGGGTTGCGGATCAAACCCCGCCCCGCGGATGGCGGCCAGGACCTGCGGCATCACCGCAGGCGCCGCGTCAATGGCCACCGTGCGGGCACCGAGCTGAAACTGCAGGCCGAGCAGGCCCGAAACACCCGCTACGGCATGGCGGATCTCGCTTTCCTCGGCCGCACAGTCCATCGTGGCGATGCGAAAAACCGTCCCGCGGGCGGCGCCGGGCGCACCGGCCACAGGTCGCTGCGCAGGGGCGTTGTCCATGAGCGCATCGGAGGAACAATGGCTGCAGGGCTCGGCTGCGGCGGGCGGGGTGTGGGGGGATGGGCTCATGGTTGTTTTCCTTGCTGGCATCCATTGGAAACCCTGATGCCACTACAGAGTCAAGCACGCCCGCGGCGTACCATCGCGATACCACCACCCCAACGGCGCACCCCATGAAAATCGGCGAGCTGGCCACCCTGACCCACACCCCGGTCGAAACCATCCGGTATTACGAACGCGAGGGCTTGCTGCCCGAGGCCGCCCGCACGGGTGGCAACTACCGCATCTACAACGAGGCCCAGGCCGCACGCCTGTCCTTCATACGGCATTGCCGGAGCCTGGACATGACGCTGGACGAGATCAGCACGCTGCTGCGCTTCAAGGACGCGCCCACCCGCAACTGCAGCGATGTCAACGCCCTGCTGGACGCGCACATCGGCCATGTGGCCGCGCGCATCCGCGAACTGCGCCAGCTCGAAAAGCAGCTCAAGAACCTGCGCGAACAGTGCCACGAAGCGCAGGATGCCGCCCACTGCGGCATCCTCAACGAGCTGACCGACCTGGCCAGCCGGCCGGGCCACGCGCACGCGGGCCATGTGCACGGCACGCATGCCCGCACGACAACGCGCAAGGCCGCGCCAGCGGCGCAAAAACCCGGCCGTTGAGTGCAAACGATCCGGCCCACCCGGCTGGCTGTGGACTCTTTCAACCCTTGTGCATCACCAGCCGCGATGTCCTTGCCGGTCCGCACAGCGCAATCGATCCAGCCTGGCCGGCCGTCAAACAATGCACGCGCTGGACACCATCGATTTGCATACAAAACGGCATCCCGCCCTTATGTAGAAAGCGCCATTAGCTATAAATAACGAAGCGCCCATGTGCAAGACGGGGCGGAACGGTGGGTCTTCAGGGAGCCCTTGCCAGAGGGTTGGGCTCCGGCAATGCCGCCATGCCAGGCGGTATCTGACGCTACTTGCGCCGTGCCCGCGGGTGCGCCGCGTCATACACCTTGGCCAGATGCTGGAAATCGAGCCGCGTGTAAACCTGCGTGGTGGTGATGTTGGCGTGGCCCAGCAGTTCCTGCACCGCGCGCAGGTCGCCGCTGCTTTGCAGCAGGTGGCTGGCAAACGAGTGGCGCAGCATGTGCGGGTGTACCGGCGTGGTCAGCCCCGCCTGCTGGCTGCGCTGGCGCAGGCGCAGCCAGATCGACTGGGCCGTGAGGCGTGCACCGCGCTGGCCTACGAACAGGGCCGCGTCCAGCGCACCCGCGGCAAATGGCGTGGCGCGCAGCCCCAGCCAGGCCTGCAACGCAGCCATGGCGGCAGCGCCCACGGGCACGCTGCGGCGCTTGCTGCCCTTGCCGAACACATGGGCCTCGCCCGCCTGCAGGTCGATCCAGCCGCGGCCCTGGCGCTGCGTGTCGGCATTGGGCAGGGCATCCAGCCCCACCAGCTCTCCAACGCGCAGGCCGCAGCCGTACAGCAGCTCGACGATGGCCGCATCGCGCGCCTCCAGCCAGGGGTCGGCGCCAGCGTGGTCAAACTCGGCCAGCCGCACGGCGTCGTCCACCCCCAGCGCCTTGGGCAATGGCTTGGGCGCCTTGGGCGCGCGCACGTCCTGCACGGGGTTGTGCGCAATCAGCCCCTGCCGGCCGGCCCAGGTGAAAAAGCCGCGCCAGCCCGACAGGATGAGCGCAATCCCCCGGCCGCTGCGCCCGCTGCTGTGCATCTGGGCCACAAAACGGCGGATGTGCGCGGTCTGCAATTGCAGCAAGGGCACATCGACGCCCGCTGCCAGCTGCGCAAGCCGATCCAGATCGAGGGTGTAGAGCGTGAGCGTGCGCGCGGCCAGACGCTTTTCAAAGCGCGCATGCGCCAGGTAGCGCTGCACATGGGGGTCGGGCGCAGCCACCACGGTGCTTTGCGGCGTGGGGACATCAACCATGCGCAGGGACCCGGCCAGTGCCTGAGGATGGCGTCTCAGCGTAGCCGCATCAGCGCGGCGCTCGCCAGCTCGGCCATGCGCGACAGAAAGTCGGTGCCCATGGTGGCGTCAAAGCGCTGCGGGTCGTGCGAACCCAGCACCAGCAGGCCAAATGCCGGCGTGGCGCTGTTGATGGCACCTTCGCGCAGCGGCAGCAGGGCCAGGGACTGAACCGCACCGTCATCCTGCGCCAGCCATGCCGTCGGCTCGAAACCGAGGTTGGGGCCACAGAACGGCATGGTCAGCGAGGTGGCAAAAGCCTGGGCGTCTTCGCTGGCGCCCTGGGTGAAATCGGCATCGATATACGCCCCCGCCACACCCCACACCCGCACGGCAGCCTGGGGCACATCAAACAGGGTGCGCACGCCGTCCACCACGGCCTGGGGCAGGTCCATGGGGTCGCGCACTTGCAGCAGGGCGCTGGTCCAGTGGTCCACCTTGGCGGCGATGGCGGCATTCTCATGGCTGTGGCGCACCATCTCCATGATGCGCTGCTCCAGCCCCTTGATCTTCTCGCGCAGCATTTCGGCCTGGCGCTCCTGCAGGCTCACGGCGCGCGCGCCGTGCGGGCTGGTGATCTGCACGCTGGCCAGCACCTCGGCGTGGCGTTCGAAAAACTCCGGCGTCTGGATCAGGAACTGGGCGATGTCGTCTTCGGTGATGGGCGAAATAGGGGAGCTGGTGGTCATGGCGTGTCCGGAAGTTCGATCTGGCCTTCAAAAACGGGGGTGGCCGGACCGGTCATAAAAACAGGGTCGGTGTCGGCACCGGCCCAGGCAATGGTGAGCAGGCCGCCGCGCGTCTGCACGTCCACCTGCGCATCGAGCAGCCCCAGGCGAATGCCCGCTGCCACCGCGGCGCAGGCGCCGGAGCCGCAGGCCAGGGTTTCGCCCGCGCCGCGCTCGAACACGCGCAGGCGCACATGGCCGCGGTCCACGATTTGCAGATACCCGGCGTTGACCCGCCGGGGAAATCGCGGGTGCGACTCGATCAATGGGCCGGTCTGCGCCACCGGCGCGGTGTCCACGTCCCCCACCAGCTGCACCGCGTGCGGATTGCCCATGGACACAACCGCTACCAAAACAGGAGCATTTTGCGCAGATCCAGAAAGCGCTAGCGGCCATTTTTGCCCCAAACCCTGCGCCACCGGCGTGAGGCCGGTCGCATCAAAAGGCACCCGCGCCGCATCGAACACCGGCCGCCCCATGTTCACCGTCACGCGGCCGTCGGGGGTCAGGCGCGGCGCAATCACGCCGGCCAGCGTCTGCACGCGAATGGTGTCTTTGGCGCTCAGGCCCTTGTCATGCACATAGCGTGCAAAGCAGCGCGCGCCGTTGCCGCACTGCTCCACCTCGCCGCCGTCGGCGTTGTGGATCACGTATTCGAAATCAATGCCGTCGCCCGGCGAGGGCCGCACGGTGAGGATCTGGTCGGCACCCACGCCGAAGTGGCGGTCGGCCAGCAGGCGGTAGTGCGCCGGCGTGAGGCCCAGGCGGCCCTGGGTTTCGTCGAGCACCACGAAATCGTTGCCCGCGCCCTGCATTTTGGTGAAGCGAATCTTCATGGGCCGGATTATCGTCGGTGGGCTGCCAATCACCTCGGGCAGCGCCGGTTTCGCTGCCCGATTAGTCTTGCGCTCTTGTGGCGCCACTGTGGCTGCCACCTGCCAGGACTTCTTCATGCCCGATCTTTCCGCCTTTGCCATCACCCATAAATGGCCCGCCCGGCACCCCGACCGCATCCAGCTGTATTCGCTGCCCACGCCCAATGGCGTGAAGGTGTCGATTGCGCTCGAAGAACTGGGCCTGCCGTACGAGCCGCACCTGGTGAGCTTCGACACCAACGACCAGACCTCGCCCGAGTTCCTGTCGCTCAACCCCAATAACAAGATTCCCGCCATCCTCGACCCCAACGGGCCGGGCGGCCAGCCGCTGGCGCTGTTCGAGTCCGGCGCCATCCTGCTGTACCTCGCCGACAAGGCCGGCCAGCTGCTGCCCCAGGATGCCGCCGCGCGCTACGAAACCATCCAGTGGCTGATGTGGCAGATGGGTGGCGTGGGCCCCATGTTTGGCCAGCTCGGCTTTTTCCACAAGTTCGCCGGCAAGGACTTTGAGGACAAGCGCCCGCTGGGCCGCTATGTGGCCGAATCGAAACGCCTGCTGGGCGTGCTCAACCAGCGCCTGGCCGGCCGCGCCTGGGTGATGGGCGAGCAGTACACCATCGCCGACATCGCCATCTTTCCGTGGGTGCGCAACCTGGTCGGCTTTTATGGCGCGGGTGCGCTGGTGGAATTTGGCCAGTTCACGGAGGTGCAGCGCGTGCTGGATGCGTTTGTGGCGCGGCCGGCCGTGCAGCGCGGGCTGGTCATTCCGGCGCGGGACTGAGAAGACTCATTCGAGCAGCAGCACATCGATGCGCGGCACCACCGCCAGTCGCGCCGGCAGGCCGATGGTGCCGATGCCCGCCGTCACGAACAACGGTCCAGCCCGCGTGGCGTACAGGCCCTCGAACCAGCCCTGCGCGCTCATGCCCGGCAACACCCGTTGGCGCGTGACCCAGGGCAGCATAATCTGGCCACCGTGCGTGTGGCCGCTGACCACCAGGCTGGCGCTGCCTGCCGGCAGCAGTGCCGCCGTGTCGGGCTGGTGCGCCAGCACCAGCCGGGGCGTGGCGGGCGCGCCGGGCGGCAGCAGGCGGGCCATTTCGCTGAGCGGATCGCCGCCCCACCGGTCGCTCAGACCCACCACCTCCCAGCCCTCGGCCAGCAGGCGCCGCCCATCCAGCACCTGCACGCCGTGGTCCTGCAGTGCCTGACGCAGCGCCTTTGCCAGCGGTGGCCCGGGCGCGCCGGTGTCGTGGTTGCCCAGGACGCCCCACACCGGGTGGCGCAGCCGCGAAAACGGCTGCAGCAGCGCATGCAGGTCGCGCGGCGGTTCGTACGTCCAGTCACCCGCCACCATCACGGCATCCACGTCCAGCGCATTGAGCCGATCAACCAGCCGCTCGACCTGCCAGCCCCGCACGAACAGGCCGGCATGCACATCGGCCACCAGCGCCAGCCGCAGCGGCGGCAGCTGCAGCGGCGTCTGCAGCCGCAGCCGGTGCTCGTGCACCGTCAGCAGGCGCGGCTCCACCAGGCCGCTGTAGGCCACCAAGACCAGCGCCCCCAGCCATGCCAGCCGCAGCACGCTGCGCCCTGCCCCCTCGCGCAGACCCAGCAGCGCTGCGCCGCACCAGGGCAACACGGCCCACACGGCCCAGAAGATCCACAGCTTGAACAGCACGACCGCCTCGCGCCCCGATTCAATCCAGCGCCCTTCCCGGTCGAGCCAGGCCAGCACCGCCGCCAGCGCCAGCCAGACCCAGCCCAGGCCCAGCAACGCGTTCCGCACCCGGGCGATGCGGGCGCAGGAATGGGCGGAAAAGGAGGGGCGATGCATCGTGGGTGGTGCAGTCATAACGGAGGGCCACGCATTGTGCCCGCGCCCCACCGCGCAAGCCGTCCTGCCCATAATGCAGCCCATGACACGCCCCAGCCAGCTTCTGCACCCACCGCACCCTCCCGTTCCCACCCTGCCCGCCGCCACCGTGCTGCTGCTGCGCGACGGCGCACAAGGGGTGGAGGTGCTGATGACGCGCCGCTCGCCGCGGGCCAGCTTCGCACCGGGCGCCTATGTCTTCCCCGGCGGCGGCATCGACGCGCTCGATGCGTCGCCCGAGACGCACGCCGCCGCCGACCGCCGCCCGGCGCAAGACGACCTGCACCTCACGCAGGCCATTGCCGCCATCCGCGAGAGCTTTGAAGAGCTGGGCATTCTGCTGGCGCGCCATGCCGATGGCCCCCGCAAAGGTGGGATGGCCGATGCGCACGACATCGCCGCCATCGACCGCCACCAGCCCTTTGCCGCGCAGTGCCAGGCCCGTGGCCTGCGCCTGGCGGCCGACAGCGTGTACTTGCTGGCCCACTGGACGGGCGACCGCGACCTGCCCCGGCGCTTTGAGGTGCCGTTTCTCGTGGCCCGCATGCCCGAGGGGCAGACGCCCGTTGCCGACGAGGCCGAGCAGTTCGAGCCCGTGTGGGTGCGCCCGGCGGATGCGCTGGCGCGGCATGAGGCGGGCCAGTTCTTCATGATCTATCCGACCATCCGCACGCTGCAGCGGCTGGCAAAGTTTGTGAGCACCCAGGCCGTGCTGGACGCCGTGGCGCACGAACAGCCGCTGTGGGTGAGCTGCCCGCGCGCCGGCCTGCTGGGCGGCAAAGAAGCGCGCTACATGGAAGACGAATCGCCGTTTGGCGAGCTGGCCCTGGTCTGCCCCGACGGTCAGATCGTGCACCCGCTCGACTGGCAGGCCGAGCGTCCCGTGCCGCTGCTGCGCAATGTCCAGCGCCTCACCGCGCCCAACCCTGGCGTGATGACAGGCCCCGGCACCAACAGCTACCTGGTGGGCGACCCGGCCACCGGCTTCATCGCCATCGACCCCGGCCCGGCCGATGCCGAGCACCTCGACAAGCTCTGGCGCGCCGCCGGGGGCGACATCCGCATGATCGTGTGCACCCACTCGCACCCCGACCACTCGCCAGGCAGCAAGCCGCTGCAGGCGCTGTGCGTGCAGGCGGGCAAGGCCCAGCCGCCCATCCTGGGACTGCCATCGGCCCCCACCGCGCGCGTGGCCAGCGCGTTCACGCCCGACCGGGCGCTACAAGATAATGAGCTGCTGACGCTTTCAGGACAAGCGCCAGAGGGCAAAATCACCCATACCCTGCAGGTGATCCACACCCCCGGCCACGCGGCCAACCACCTGTGCCTGCTGCTGCAGGAAGACGGCCTGCTGTTCAGCGGCGATCACATCCTCAACGGCAGCACCACCGTGATCGACCCGCCCGACGGCAACATGGCCGACTACCTCGATTCGCTGGACCGGCTCGACGCAGCGTGCGCCGAACACGGCGTGGAGTTCATCCTGCCCGCCCACGGCTATGTGCTGGGAGGCCCGGTGAATGGGGCGCGCAGCGCCATCGCCAAGCTCAAGGCCCACCGCCTGGCACGCGAAGCCAAGGTGCTGGCCGCCATGCAGGCGCTGCCCGATGGCAACATGGACGACTGGGTGCAGCACGCGTATGACGACGTGCCGCCGCGCATGTGGCCCGTGGCCCAGCGCTCGCTGCTGGCGCATGTCGAACGCATCCGGGCACAACAACCCGGCAACAACTGAACCACAAGAACAGCACCAAACCGCATTCATTCCATGACCGACAAGAACCCTGACCCCAGCCACATCCGCCTGGCCAAGCGCGTGGCCGAGCAACTGAACTGCTCGCGCAGCACGGCCGAGCAATTCATCGAAGGCGGCTTTGTGAGCGTGGACGGCCAGGTGGTGGAAGCCCCCGGCGCCCGCGTGCGCCCCGACCAGGCCGTGGCGGTGGCGCAAGACGCCAGCCTGCTCGCGCTGACACCGGTCACGCTGCTGCTGCACAAGCCGGTGGGGTTTGAAGCCGGCCTGGGCGTACCAGCCGGGCAAGCGGCCCACGCCAGCCGCAGACAGGGCGCAACCCCGGCCACCACGCTGCTCAATGCGGCGTCGCACCTGGCCGAAGACGCCTCGGGCATCCGCGTGCTGCAGCGCCATTTCAAGCAGCTCGAATGCTTCACCCCGCTGCCCACCGAGGCCAGTGGCCTGGTGGTCTACACGCAGGACAAACGCATCGCGCGCAAGCTGGCCGAAGACATCGAATCGCTGGAGCAGGAGTGCATCGTCGAGGTCAAGGGCGACATCGCGCCCCACGGCCTGCAACGCCTGTGCAATGGCCTCAGCTTCAACGGCCGCCCGCTGCCCCCCATCAAGGTGAGCTGGCAGAGCGAAACCAAACTGCGCTTTGCCCTGAAGGGCATCCGCCCCGGGCAGATTCCGGCCATGTGCGATGCCGTGGGCCTGACGGTGGTGGCCCTCAAGCGCATCCGCATCGGCCGCGTGCCGCTGGCCAAGGTGCCCGAAGGGCAGTGGCGCTATCTGCAGCCGTGGGAGCGGTTTTAGCAGGGCATTTCGCTATCTATACGATAGCTTTCAGCGCTGGATAGATAAGCGCTAGCGCCTGTTTTCATGAAAAGTGTGAAGCGCGCCGATAAGCCGGATTCTGTGCACCGCTGACCCTCTTGCGAAGGCCCGCGGCGTGACCGCCATTACTCTGGGCCGGGTGTCGCCACCACGGCTCGATGCTACCTACCCGCCAGCTCTGCGGAACCACATCAACGCTGGCCTACTTGGTATTGCTGCGCGTAGAGATTGCCCGTTTCACCCAAGTCGCGTTCCGCGCCTTGGGCGGCTATGGGGCTTCAGGCTTGCGCCTGAGCGTCTGGCTTGCGCCAGCCGATGCCAGCTTGCGCTGGCACCCCATAGAACACCCTTGGTGGCTGAAAACGACCTGACTCGTCTCTGTTGCTCTGATCCTCACCTCACGGTGGGCAGCCGTTAGCTGCTACGCTGTCCTGTGCAGTCCGGACGTTCCTCCAGTGCCTGGTTTCCCAGATTGCACCAGCGGCGGTCTGGCGCGCTTCACGGGGCGATTATCCCCCGATCGGCATATCCATATGGCCGAAATGAGCGATCAACTGGTCCAGAATGCGCGGGCAACCCCTCTTTTCCCAGGAGACTCACCATGAAAACCGACAACGTCCTGCAAACCATCGGCAACACACCGCATGTGCGCATCAACCGCCTGTTTGGCCCGGGCGCCAACGTGTGGATCAAGTCCGAGCGCAGCAACCCCGGCGGCTCGATCAAGGACCGCATCGCGCTGGCGATGGTGGAAGACGCCGAAAAGTCGGGTGCGCTCCAGCCCGGCGGCACCATCATCGAGCCCACAAGCGGCAACACCGGCGTGGGCCTGGCGATGGTGGCGGCCGTCAAGGGCTACAAGCTGGTTCTGGTGATGCCCGACAGCATGAGCATCGAGCGCCGCCGCCTGATGCTGGCCTACGGCGCCAGCTTCGACCTGACGCCGCGCGAGAAGGGCATGAAGGGTGCCATCGCCCGCGCCGAAGAGCTCAAGGCCCAGACGCCCGGCGCCTGGATTCCGCAGCAGTTCGAGAACCCGGCCAACATCGACGTGCACGTGCGCACCACGGCGCAGGAAATCCTGGCCGACTTCGAAGGCGGGCTCGATGCGCTGATCACCGGTGTGGGCACCGGCGGGCACCTCACGGGCGTGGCACGGGTACTGAAAGCAAAGTTTCCCAACCTCAAGGTATTTGCCGTGGAGCCCACGCAGTCGCCCGTCATCAGCGGCGGCCAGCCCTCGCCCCACCCCATCCAGGGCATTGGCGCGGGCTTCATACCGAAGAACCTGGACACCAGCCTGCTCGACGGCGTGATCCAGGTCGAAGCTGAGCCGGCGCGCGAATACGCCCGCCGCAGCGCCCGCGAAGAAGGCATGCTGGTGGGCATCTCCAGCGGTGCCACGCTGGCCGCCATCGCGCAAAAACTGCCCGAGCTGCCTGCCGGGGCCAAGGTGCTCGGCTTCAACTACGACACGGGCGAGCGCTACCTGTCGGTGGAAGGCTTTTTGCCCGCGTGATGTGGAATTCAAGCCATATAAGCCTCTAGCGCTTATCGAGTAAGCGCTAACAGCTATTAAAAAAGGAGCTTTTCAGCTCCTTTTTTTCATCCCATGCTAGGCATCACGCCTGCACCGGCCCATACGCCGCCATGAATGCGGCCACCGCGCGCGCCACCGTGGCATTGATTTCTTCGGCAGAGATCGGCTCCAGGGTCTGGAACAAAAAGCGGTCCAGCCATTCGGCCTCCAGCAGGCCGCGCAGGTGCAGGGCGGCGATGCGGGCATCGGCCTGGCGCAACTGGCCGGTATCCATGGCGTGCTGCAAGAAGGCGGCAGCAGCGGCCTCGTTGCGCACGGGGCCCAGTTCGTAGCATTTTTTCCCCAACTCCGAGCGCCCGGCCTCTGCAACGATGAGGCGGCGCACCGCCTGCACCTGGGGCGAATACTGCAGCGTCAGCAGCCCCCGGCCAAACTTTTGCAGCGCCTCGGTCATGTCCTCCACGGTCGCGTCCAGCGCTTCCAGCGTGGCCTGGAACTCGGCCTCGGTGGCCTCGAACACGACGGCCGAGAACAGTTCTTCTTTCGACGCGAAGTAGTTGTACAGCGTGGCCTTGGAGTAACCCAGCCGCTCGCAGATGGCGGCCATGGTGGTGCGCTCGAACCCCGTTTCCTGGAAAACGACGGCGGCGGCGTCCAGGATGGCCTGGCGCCTTGTCTCGGTTTTTGCCCGCATGTCAACCTCTTTATTTTTGAACCAACAAGCTCAGTTTAGCTTGAATCCGCCGAAAAACAAAGCTAAACTAAACCGATCAGTTCATTTAATGGAGTCTCCATGCACCATAGCAGCACGCCGCCCTCGACAGCCTTGCACCGGCTGCGCATGCCCCTGACGGGCTTGGGCGCCGCCCTGTTTCTGGCGGGTTGTGCCCAGTTTCCGGACCTGGGCGCAACGCCCCAACCCAAGTCGGCCGAGGCTTTCCAGTCCACAGCCTCTTTGACCGCGCCCAGCGCCCATTGGCCCGCCGAACAGTGGTGGACGGCCTATGGCGACGCCCAGCTCAACGCCCTGATTGCCGAAGCGCTGGCTGATGCGCCCGACCTGGCCGCCGCCGCCGCGCGCCTGCAACGGGCCGATGCCGTCATGCAGATCACGGGCTCGGCCACAAAGCCGCAGGTCAGCGCCAATGCGTCCATCACCGGCGACAAGCTCAGCTACAACCACCTGATCCCGCGCTCGCCTGCCACCGAGGGCCTGAACGACTACGGCCGCGCCACGCTGGATGTACGCTGGGAACTGGATTTCTGGGGCAAAAACCGCGCCGCGCTGGCCGCTGCCACGTCCGAGGTTGAAGCCAGCCGCGCCGAGCTGGCGCAAGCACGGTTGTGGCTCGCCGCGGGTGTGGCGGCGAACTATGCCGAACTGAGCCGCCTGCACGCCAACCGCGACACCGCCGCCCGCGCGCTGGAGATTCGCCAGAAAACCGCCAGCCTGTTCACCCAGCGTTTTGACAACGGCCTGGAAACGCGCGGCGGCCTGCGCAACGCCGACGCCCGCCGCACCGTGGCCGAGGGCGAGTTGCTGGCGCTGGACGAGCAGATCGCGCTGCAACGCAACCGCCTGGCCGCGCTGCTGGGCGCGGGCCCGGACCGCGGCCTGTCGATCGCGGCACCCACCCTGAAGCTGGACCGCGCCTTTGGCCTGCCCGCCGAAATCTCGGCCGACCTGCTCGGCCGCCGCCCGGATGTGGTGGCCGCGCGCCTGCGTGCACAAGCCTTGGGCAGCCGCATCGAGCAAAAGAAGGCCGAGTTCTACCCCAACGTGAACCTGTCGGCGCTGATTGGCGTGCAGTCGCTGGGGCTGGACATGCTAACCAAGGGCGGCTCGGGCATCGCCAGCTTTGGCCCGGCGATCTCGCTTCCGATCTTCAGCGGCGGCCGCCTGCAGGGCGAGTTGCGCGGCGCGCACGCCAGCTATGCCGAGGCCGTGGCCCAGTACAACGCCACCGTGGCGCGCGCGCTGCAAGACGTGGCCGACAACGCCATCAGCCAGAAAGCCCTGGGCCAGCGCCTGGGCAAGGCGCAGGAAGCCGTGGATGCCGCCACCGAGGCGCACCGCGTGGCCAGCAACCGCTATGAGGGTGGCCTGGCGACGTACCTCGAAGTGCTGACGGCCGAAGACAGCCTGCTGGGCGCCCTGAGCGCCCAGACCAACCTGCGCTCGGCATCGTTCACGCTCGACATCGGCCTGCAACGCGCCCTGGGCGGCGGGTACCAGGTTGCCCACGCCGTCGCCCAGCAGTAATCCACGCCCCCATACATATCGATCAAGGAATTCCCATGTCTGAAAACAACACAAGCTCTGCCGCCGATGCCCTCATGAAAAAGCGCCGCAACGCCCGCCTGGCCCTGCTGGGCGGCGTGGTGGTGCTGGCCGCCGCGGGCTCCACCGCCTACTGGAAACTGCACGCCTCGCATTTCGTCTCCACTGACAACGCCTATGCCGCCGCTGAAGTGGCGCAAATCACACCGTCCGTCGGCGGCACCGTGCTGGAGGTGAACGTGAGCGACACCGACGCGGTGAAGCAGGGCGACGTGCTGCTGGTCATCGACCCCACTGACGCCCAGCTGGCCGTCGCGCAGGCCACGGCAGAACTTGACCGCGCCACCCGCCGCGTGAAGAGCTACATGGCCAACGACAACAACCTGAGCGCCCAGATCAGCGCCCGCGAGGCCGACGCCCAGCGCGCCAGCGCCCAGCTGGCCGCCGCGCAGGCCGACTTCGAGCGCGCCAAGGTCGACCTGCAACGCCGCCAGGCACTGGTGGCCTCGGGCTCGGTGTCGGGCGACGAACTCACGCGCGCCAAGAATGGCTTTGACGCTGCCACCGCCCAGCTGGCCGCCGCCAAGGCCGCCGCCGCGCAGGTCACCGCCAACCAGCGCTCGGCCGTCGCGGCCAAGGAGGCCAATGCGGCCCTGATCAGCCACAGCACTGTGGACACCAACCCTGAAGTGGCCGCCGCCCGCGCCCGCCTCGACCAGGCCAAGGTGGACCTGGCGCGCACCGTGATCCGCGCGCCGCTCGACGGCGTGGTGGCCCAGCGCAGGGTGCAACTCGGCCAGCGCGTGCAGCCCGGCATGCCGTTGATGGCCGTGGTGCCCGTCCATGAGATTTATGTCGATGCCAACTTCAAGGAAGTGCAGCTCGAAAAAGTGCGCGTCGGCCAGAGCGTGAAACTGCACGCCGACATCTATGGCAAGAACGTCACCTACCAGGGCGTGGTGGAAGGCTTCTCGGGCGGTTCGGGTTCGGCGTTTGCGGCCATTCCGGCACAAAACGCCACCGGCAACTGGATCAAGGTGGTGCAGCGCCTGCCCGTGCGCGTGAAACTCGATGCGGCCGAGCTGCAGGCCAACCCGCTCAAGGTAGGCCTGTCGATGAGCGCCGAAATCGACACCCGCACCGGCGACAAGCAGGCCACCGCAGCCGCAGCAGCCGCCGCTGAAGGCCCCGGCACGGCAACCCGCTGAGCAGGACCGCCACCATGAGTCAAGCGACCACGGCGCCCGGCGCGCCCGCCGCACACCAGGCCCCTGCTGCTGCACCGGCGCCGCTGAGCGGCCCCATGCTTTTTGTGGCGGCCTTGATGTTGGCCGCGGCCAACTTCATTGCCGTGCTGAACATGACCATCGCCAACGTGGCGGTGCCCAACATTGCCGGCGCCCTGGGTGCCGCCGCCAGCCAGGGCACCTGGGTCATCACCTCGTTTGCCGTGGGCGAGGCCATCACGGTGCCGCTGACCGGCTGGTTTGCCGCGCGCTTTGGTGCAGTGCGCGTTTTCGTGGTGTCGATGGTGCTGTTCGGCATCTTTTCCATCCTGTGCGGCCTGTCCACCTCGATTGGCATGCTGGTGGTGATGCGCGTGTTCCAGGGCCTGAGCGGTGGCCCGCTGATGCCGCTGTCGCAAACGCTGATGCTGCGCATCTTCCCGAAGGACAAGGCGGGCACGGCCATCGGCATCTGGTCGATGACGACGCTGATTGCACCCGTGGTCGGCCCCATCCTGGGGGGCTGGCTGGTGGACGATTTCACCTGGAACTGGGTGTTCCTCATCAACGCCCCGATCGCCATCGGCTTTGGCCTGGGCGCCTGGAAGATGCTCAAGCATTACCAGGATGCGCCCGTGCGCAACCCGTTCGACAAGGTCGGCCTGGTGCTGCTGCTGGTGTGGGTGGTGGCGCTGCAACTGGTGCTGGACGAGGGCAAGAACCTCGACTGGTTTGCCTCCAGCCAGATCGTGGCCCTGACCATCATCGCCGTGGTCGGTTTTGCCGCCTTCCTGATCTGGGAGCTGCACGAAAAGCACCCGGTGGTCGATTTGCGCGTGTTTCGCCACCGGGGCTTCAATGCCTCGGTGATCACCGTGAGCGTGGCCTATGCCGCCTTCTTTGGCGTCAGTGTGCTCACGCCGCTGTGGCTGCAAAGCTTCATGGGCTACACCGCCACCGACGCGGGCCTCGCCACCGCCTGGACGGGCGTCACCGCGCTGTTCGTCGCACCCATCGTGGCCAACAGCAAGCGCGACCCGCGTGCGCTGGTGTTCTTTGGCGTGCTCTGGATGGCGCTGGTGACGCTGTGGCGCACGGTGGCCAACAGCGACATGGCGTTCTGGGATATTGCCATTCCGCTGGCGGTGATGGGCTTTGCGCTGCCGTTCTTCTTCATCCCCACCTCGGGCATCGCCCTGGGCAGCGTGGAAGAGCGTGAGATGGACTCGGCCGCCGGCCTGATGAACTTCTTGCGCACGTTGTCCGGTGCCTTTGCCACCTCGGTGGTGACCACCGTGTGGGCCAACCAGACCACGCGCAACCACGCCGAGCTGGTGGGCCTGGCCGACCGCGACGGCAGCGTCACGCAGATGCTCACGCAATCAGGTGCGCCACCCGAGGTGGCCACGCAGGTGGTGGACTACCTGATCGTGTCGCAAAGCGGCATGCTGTCGACCAACCAGGTCATGACCGGCATTGCCGTGATGTTCTTCATCGCCGCCGCCATCATCTGGATCGCCCCCAAACCCACGCGCACCATCGAGCCCGGCGCCGGTGGGCACTGAATCCCCCGGAAAGGCACATTCATGTTCAAACACATTCTGGTTCCCACCGATGGCTCCGCGCTGTCCATGAACAGCGTTGCGCGGGCCGCAGCCTATGCCCAGGAAACTGGTGCCCGCATTACGCTGTTCTACGCCCAGCCCGAGGCGCCGTCCGTCTATGCCGGGCTGGGCGCCGTGAGCAACACACACCTCAGCCAGGACCTCCAGACCCGCCTGGATGAAGCCGCCACGGAAATCCTGGATGCGGCTGAAAAAGTGGTGCAGGAAGCCGGCGCCAGCTGCCAGCGCGTGGTGCGGGTGGGCGGCAAGCCCTATGAGCTGATCATTGCAGCGGCAGACGCCAACGGCTGCGACCTGATTTTCATGGCGTCGCACGGCCGGTCGGGCGTCAGCGCGCTACTGCTGGGCAGCGAGACGCAGAAGGTGCTGGCGCATTCGACGATTCCGGTACTGGTGTACCGGTAAGGCGGCACGCGATGGGCAGGGTGCGGCCGGTAAAATCCGCATCCCTGCTTTGCATTTCGCCCGATAACCACGGGCCGCAAGACCATGATCCGCCTTTCTGAAATCCGGCTGCCGCTGTCCGCGCTGCCGTCCGACCCCGACACCCAGCCCGAAGCCGCCCTGCGCGCACTCGCCGCGCAGGCGCTGGGCCTGGCCGATGCAGCCAGCATTGCCACGCTGCAGGTCTTCAAGCGCAGCTTTGACGCACGCAAGGCCGATCTGCTGGCGGTTTACATCGTGGACATCGCGCTCGTCGATCCCACGCAGGAAGCCGCCCTGCTCGACAGATTCGCCGGCAATCCACATATCCAGCCCACCCCCGACATGGCCTGGCACCCCGTGGGCCAGGCACCGGCCGGACTGTCCCTGCGTCCGGTGGTGGTGGGCTTTGGCCCCTGCGGCATCTTCGCGGCGCTGGTGCTGGCACAGATGGGTTTCAAGCCCATCGTGCTGGAGCGCGGCAAGAACGTGCGCGAACGCACCCAGGACACCTGGGGCCTGTGGCGCAAGCGCGAGCTCAACCCCGAAAGCAATGTGCAGTTTGGCGAAGGCGGCGCCGGCACGTTCAGCGACGGCAAGCTCTACAGCCAGATCAAGGACCCGCGCCACCTGGGCCGCAAGGTGATGGCCGAGTTCGTCAAGGCCGGTGCGCCCGAAGAAATTTTGTACGTGGCGCATCCGCACATCGGCACGTTCAAGCTGGTGAAGGTGGTGGAAAGCCTGCGCGAGCAGATCATTGCGCTGGGTGGGGAGATCCGCTTTGGGCAGCGGGTTACCGACCTGATCGTGGAAAGCGGCCCGCAAGGCCGCCATGTGCGTGGCGTGAAGGTGCAGAACCAGGCCACGGGCGCCACCACCGAGCTGCGTGCCGACCATGTGGTGATGGCCCTGGGCCACAGCTCGCGCGACACCTTTGCCATGCTGTACGAGCGTGGCGTGCAGATGGAGGCCAAGCCGTTTTCGGTCGGCTTTCGCATCGAGCACCCGCAGGGCGTGATCGATCGCGCACGCTGGGGCCGCCACGCGGGCCATCCGCTGCTGGGCGCCGCCGACTACAAGCTAGTGCACCACGCCGCCAATGGCCGCGCTGTTTACAGCTTTTGCATGTGCCCCGGCGGCACCGTGGTGGCCGCCACCAGCGAGCCGGGCCGCGTGGTCACCAACGGCATGAGCCAGTACTCGCGCAACGAGCGCAATGCCAATGCCGGCATGGTGGTGGGCATCGATCCGCGCGACTATCCGCGGGACCCTGCGGCCTACGAAGCCGCGCTGGGCGCCACGCACGGCGTCGAGGCGCTGGCTGCCGGCCAGCACCACCCGCTGGCGGGCATCGTGCTGCAACGCCAGCTGGAATCGGGCGCCTATGTGCTTGGCGGCAGCAATTACAGCGCGCCCGGCCAGCTGGTGGGCGATTTCATCGCAGGCCGGCCCTCCAAGGAACTGGGCAGCGTGCAGCCCTCCTACCAACCCGGCGTGACGCTGGGTGATCTGCATGGTGCATTGCCTGGCTATGCCATCGCAGCCATGCGCGAGGCCCTGCCGGTGTTCGGCCGCAAGATCAAGGGCTACGACATGCCCGACGCCGTGCTCACTGGCGTGGAGACGCGCACGTCCGCACCGCTGCGTATCGACCGCGGCGACAACCTGCAAAGCCCCAACACCCCCGGCCTGTATCCGGCCGGCGAAGGGGCGGGCTTTGCCGGGGGCATTCTTTCGGCGGGCGTGGACGGTATCAAGGTGGGCGAAGCGGTGGCACGCAGCCTGCTGGGCGCTGCGGCCTGACGACGGCAGATTGGCAAGGGGTACGGCCAACGCCGGGTCGCACGGCGCAGTGACAGCGAAAGTGTCACGAAGAGACAGGAAACTCCAGGCCGAGGCAGTCAGGGCCACCGCATGTTCTTGACATCCGTCAACCCGCAATCGCACCGGGGCGGCACACTGTAGTTGGCAAGGCTGCCTAGACATTGCAACAGGAAAACTCCCATGACCGCACCGCTCGCTGCACCACTTCCCGCATCGCCCCCGCGCCTGCGGGGCTGATCAAACGCTTTGGACTGTGGGCGGCGCTGGCGGCCATGGTGGCGGTACTGCTGCTGCCCACGCCCGCCGACCTGCCGCTGGCCGGGCATTACATGCTGGCCATTCTGGCCTTTGCCGTGATCATCTGGATGACCGAGGCACTCGACTATTCGGTCAGTGCCGTGGTCATTGCCGCGCTGATGGTTTTTTTGCTGGCCTACGCCCCCAGCGCCGCCAAGCCGGGCATCACAACGGCCATGGGCACCGGGGCGTCGCTCAGCCTGGCGCTCTCCGGTTTCGCCAACAGTGCCGTGGCCCTGGTGGCGGCGGCGTGCTTCATTGCCTCGGCCATGACGGCCACCGGGCTGGACCGGCGCATCGCGCTCACGGTGCTCTCCAAGGTGGGGGCCAAGACGCACCACATCGTGATTGGCGCCATGATCGTGGGCTTCTTGCTGTCGTTCATCGTGCCCAGCACCACCGCCCGCGTGGCCTGCCTGATGCCCATCATGATGGGCTTTGTGCTGGCCTTCAATGTGGACCGCAAAAGCCGCTTCGCAGCGCTGCTGGTGATCACCACGGCGCAGACGGCCAGCATCTGGAACGTGGGCATCAAGACCGCCGCCGCGCAGAACATGGTGGCGGTCGGCTTCATTGAAAAGCAGCTGGGCGCGCAGATCACCTGGGGTGAATGGTTCGTGGCCGCGGCGCCTTTTGCCGCGCTGATGACGGTGGCGCTGTTCTTCATCATGACCCGCATGATGAAGCCCGAAATGAAAGAGATTGCCGGGGGTCAGGAAACCATCCGCAAGCAGCTGCAGGAGCTGGGCCCCATGACTTTGAACCAGTGGAAATTGCTGGCCATCGTGCTGGTGCTGCTGGGTTTCTGGTCCACCGAAAAAGTACTGCACAACTTTGACACCACCTCCACCACCATCGCGGCCGTGGCGCTGATGCTGTTTCCCCGCCTCGGCGTGATGGACTGGAAGCAATCGCAAAAGGGCTTTCCGTGGGGCACGGTGGTGCTGTTTGCCGTTGGCATCAGCGTGGGCTCGGCGTTGCTGCAGACCAAGGCCGCCGGCTGGCTGGCACAGCTCATCGTCACCAACCTCGGCCTGCAGATGGCCTCCGCATTCGTCATCCTGATGCTGCTGTCGGGCTTTCTGATCGTCATCCACCTGGGCTTTGCCAGTGCCACGGCGCTGGCGTCCACCATGATTCCGATCATCATCAGCGTGCTGACCACCGTAGAGACGCCGGGCATCAACGTGGTGGGCATGACGATGATCCTGCAGTTCGTGGTCAGCTTCGGCTTCATCCTGCCGGTGAACGCGCCGCAGAACATGATTGCCTACGGCACCGACACCTTCGAGGCGCACGATTTTGTGCGCACCGGTTTCATGATCACGGTGGTGGGCACGTTGCTGCTGGTGATATTTGCGCTGACCTACTGGCCCTGGATGGGACTCATGGTGAAGTAAGCAATGCCCTGCGGCGCAAGTGCTGCGGGGGCATTGGCAAAAGGGGGGAGTGTGTGCCCCCGTCAATGGCCTACAGGCTGCATGTGACAGCCTTGCAGGCCTCGAACGCCCAGCCAAAAAGAAACCGCCGCAGGATTTGCAGCCTGCGGCGGTTTGTTTTTGTTGGGGGGCCTGCAAGGCCCGGCATTCAGCCCTGCTGCTGTGCGTTCTGCAAAGCGGCAATGCGCTCTTCAATGGGCGGGTGGGTGCTGAACAGCTTGCCAATGCCACCGGCAATGCCCATGGCCGCCATGCTTTTTGGCAGCTCTGCGGGGTGCATGCCCCCCAGGCGGGCCAGGGCGTTGATCATGGGCTGGCGACGGCCCATGAGCTGGGTGGCGCCAGCGTCGGCACGGAATTCGCGCTGGCGCGAAAACCAGGCCACGATGATGGCCGCCACAAAGCCCAGCACGATGTCGAGCACCACGGTGGTGACCATGTAGCCGATGCCGGGGCCCGAGCGGTTTTCGTTGTTCTTGTTCAGGAAACTGTCCACCGCGTAGCCGATCACGCGCGACAGGAACACCACAAAGGTGTTCATCACGCCCTGGATCAGCGTCATGGTGACCATGTCGCCGTTGGCAATGTGGGCCACCTCGTGGCCGATCACGGCCTCCACTTCCTCGCGCGTCATGCCTTGCAGCAGGCCCGTGGACACCGCCACGAGCGCCGAATTCTTGAACGCACCCGTGGCAAAGGCGTTGGGATCGCCCTCGAAGATGCCGACCTCGGGCATGCCGATGCCGGCCTTGTCGGCAAACTTGCGCACGGTCTCGACAATCCAGGCCTCATCGGCGCTGCGCGGCTGCTCGATGATCTGCACGCCCGCGCTCCACTTGGCCATGGGCTTGCTGATCAGCAGTGAGATGATGGCGCCGCCAAACCCCATGACAAAGGCAAAACCCAGCAATGCGCCCAGGTTCAGGCCATTGGCCGTGAGATAGCGGTTGACGCCCAGCAGACTGGCAACAATGCCCAGCACAGCCACCACGGCCACGTTGGTCAAAAGGAACAGAAAAATACGTTTCATGGGTTCTCCACAAGGATGCGGGGGATTGTCATGGAGCGGCTCACATGGGGGTGGCTGCGCGCTCCTTCAAGCCGGCGTCACAGCGCTGCAGAACCCATGGTGTGATTGCTTTTGCGGGGCGCGCTGCGAAAGACGAGGGAGTCATCATAGAAGGAAAAGTTCTCGTTTCCGGGCCACCAGCCGGGTATCCCCAGCACCGGCAATGGCACAAACGGCTTGGCCACCAGGCGCTCGGGTTGCAGCTCCTGCGCCAGCCAGGCATCGAGCGATGCTACCAAATCAATAGCTGCCTGCGCTTGATACACATGCGCTGTAATGGGTTTTCGCGGAAATACCAGCTTTTCCAGCAGCGCATGGCCGAACAGCACCAGCCGGGCCTCACGCCACAGCGGCCGCAGATCCACGAACAGCCGCCGCCAGTCCCGCGCCGCCAGCGCCTGCCACAGCGGCGCTGGCGCGTCGAGCACGGCGCCGTTTTCGTCCAGCACCGTGAGCGCATCGCGCAAGGGCCCGCGCACGGCCCGCACGCCATCGGCCGCGATGGCCTGCGCCTGCAACTGGTTCAGCCGCCGCTTGGTCAGCGGAAACTGAAGCCAGACGAGGCCATTGAAAAAGTCGTGCAGGTTGTCGCGCGTGGGGACGCGGCCGGTGTCGAAGATGAACTGTTCGTAGGCGGTGCCATCGGGCAGGTCGGTTTGGGGGACAAAACGAATGCGCGCTCCAACCGCACTCGGCGCTGCCTGGAGCGCGCTGTGCACCGCTTCGCCATCCAGAATCTGCTGCACTACTGGTTCACCATTGGCGCGCCAGGGTGCCAACCAGACGGCTCCCCAATCAACGGCTGCTAAACCAGCCGCCACGGCAGCGCTTCACCCGCGCGCAAGGGCTTGAGCTCGGCCTCGCCGAAGGCAAAGCTGTCCGGTGGCGTCCAGCTTTCGCGGCGCAGGGTGATGGTGCCGGTGTTGCGCGACAGGTTGTAGAAGTCGGGGCCGTGAAAGCTGGCAAAGCCTTCAAGCTTGTCGAGCGCACCTGCGTTGTCAAACGCCTCGGCATACATCTCTATGGCGGCGTGGGCCGTGTAGCAGCCTGCGCAGCCGGTGGCATGCTCCTTGAGGTGCGCGGGGTGGGGTGCGCTGTCGGTGCCCAGGAAGAACTTGGCGTTGCCGCTGGTGGCGGCCTGCACCAGGGCCACGCGATGCGTTTCGCGCTTGAGCACGGGCAGGCAGTAGTAGTGCGGGCGAATGCCACCGGTAAAGATGGCGTTGCGGTTGTACAGCAGGTGGTGCGCCGTGATGGTGGCGGCGGTGAACCGGTCTGCCTCGCGCACATAGTCGGCCGCGTCCTGGGTGGTGATGTGCTCAAAGACGATTTTGAGCTCGGGGAAGTCGCGGCGCAACGGCATGAGCTGCTGCTCAATGAACACAGCCTCGCGGTCGAACAGGTCGATGTCGCTGCTGGTGACCTCGCCATGCACCAGCAGCAGCATGCCGGCCTTCTGCATGGCTTCCAGCGTGGGGTAGGTCTTGCGCAGATCGGTCACGCCCGCATCGCTGTTGGTGGTGGCACCAGCCGGGTAAAGCTTGGCGGCGACCACGCCGGCCGCCCGGGCAGCGGCGATTTCTTCGGGCGGCAGGTTGTCGGTAAGGTACAGCGTCATCAACGGCTCGAACTGCACACCGGCGGGCACGGCGGCCAGGATGCGCTGCTTGTACGCCAGCGCCTGCTCGGCCGTGGTCACAGGCGGGCGCAGGTTGGGCATGATGATCGCGCGGCCGAACTGGGCGGCGGTGTGCGGCACGACGGTGTGCAAGGGCTCGCCGTCGCGAACGTGCAGGTGCCAGTCGTCGGGGCGGGTGATGGTGAGGGTGTCTGGGGCGGCAGTCATGGACGCCATTGTCCCATCACTCCACGGCCAGGGGGTGTCCGCCAGCCCTGCCCGGGTGGCGGAAAAAGCGGATTTACACGGGGTCGAAGCCGGCCAGATCCAGTGCTTCGCGCAGCGAATCGAGGGCGTCGCGCACGAGGAAGGTTTCCGCATCGTCGCGGGAACATGCCCGGATGGCCTCGTGGCTGATGTTTTTGACGAAGCGGGCCAGGGCCTGGGCATTTTCGGGCGTCAGCTCGGCGGTGATGACCACGGGTTGTTTCATTTTTCAGTATCTCGTTCAGGGCATTCAGGCCGCGCCGGGGAAGTCCGGCCCTGCGCATCTTACTGGCTGAAAACACCGACGGCACCCAAAGGTGCCGCTCTGTTGCCGCTGAGTGGCCGCGTAATGCGCTCAGTGCTGCAGGATCTTGTTGAGGAAGTCCTTGGTGCGTGGCTGGCGGGCCTCGGGGTTACCGAAGAAGGAGTCCTTGGAACAGTCTTCCAGGATCTTGCCGCCCACGTCCATGAAGATCACGCGGTTGCTGACCTTGCGGGCAAAACCCATCTCGTGGGTCACGCACATCATGGTCATGCCTTCGTTGGCCAGGCCCACCATCACATCCAGCACTTCGCCGACCATTTCAGGGTCGAGCGCCGAAGTGGGCTCGTCGAACAGCATCACGATGGGGTCCATCGACAACGCGCGCGCAATGGCCACGCGCTGCTGCTGGCCGCCCGAGAGCTGGCCCGGGAACTTGTCCTTGTGCGCCATCAGGCCCACGCGCTCCAGCATCTTGAGACCGCGCTTCTTGGCGTCGTCCGCGCTGCGGCCCAGCACCTTGATCTGCGCGATGGTGAGGTTGTCCGTCACCGACAGATGGGGGAACAGTTCGAAGTGCTGGAACACCATGCCCACGCGGCTGCGCAGTTTGGGCAGATCGGTCTTGGGGTCGTGCACGGCAACGCCATCCACATAGATCTCGCCCTTCTGGAAGGGCTCCAGCGCATTGATGGTCTTGATGAGCGTGGACTTGCCGGATCCCGAGGGACCGCACACCACCACCACCTCGCCTTTCTGGATGGTGGTGGAGCAATCGGTCAGCACCTGCACGGGGCCATACCATTTGGATACGTTTTTGAGTTCGATCATTTCTTTCTCCAATCTCTGCTCTTGTGTCACTTGTTCACGGCCCTGGCCGTCAAATCGGCACGGCCGAAGCCAGCGGACGCCGTGGAACTGGCTTTGCCAGGCCACCGGCGTCGTCCCCCTTGAGGGGGAAGGCGCGAAGCGACTCAGGGGGTGTCATCGAATAATTGCGATCTTCTGGTGCAGGCGCTTGACCATCCAGGACAAGGCGTAGCACATCACGAAATACAGCACGGCTGCCGCCAGATAGGCCTCGATGGGCCGGCCAAAGTTCTTGCCGGCCACTTCAAAGCCCTTGAGCATGTCGTAGGCGCCAATGGCATAGACCAGCGAGGTGTCCTGGAACAGGATGATGGTCTGCGTCAGCAGCACCGGCAGCATGTTGCGAAACGCCTGCGGCAGCACCACCAGTTTCATGTTCTGGCCGTAGGTCATGCCCAGCGCCTGGCCGGCATACACCTGCCCCCGCGGCACCGACTGGATGCCGGCACGCATGATTTCACTGAAATAGGCGGCTTCAAAGGCAATGAAGGTGATCACCGCGGACACCTCGGCACCGATGGGCCGGCCGATGATGGCGGGCACCAACAGGAAGAACCACAGAATCACCATGACCAGCGGAATGCTGCGCATGCCGTTGACGTAGATGGTGGCGGGCACAACCAGCCACTTCTTGCCCGACAGGCGCATGAGCGCCAATACCGTGCCGAATATCACGCCGCCAATGGTGGCCACCACCGTGAGCATGAGGCTGAAGTACAGCCCCTTGAGCACGAAGTTGGAGATCAGGTCCCAGTTGTAGAAGGAAAAATCAAGACTGAGGTTCATGTCAGTGCCCTCCCGATCCGCCGGCCACGATCAGGCCCGGAACGCGCGCGCGCTTCTCGATGAAGGCCATGATGCGGTTGATGGCAAATGCCGAGACGATGTAGCACGCCGTGACGGCGAGGTAGACCTCGATGCCGCGGGAGGTTTCTTCCTGCGCCTGCATGGCAAACATGGTCAGCTCGGCCACCGACACGGCAAACGCCACGGACGAATTCTTGAAGATGTTCATCGTCTCGCTGGTCAGCGGCGGAATGATGATGCGAAATGCCATGGGCAGCAGCACATAGCGGTAGGTCTGAAACGTGGTGAAGCCCATGGCCAGGCCTGCGTAGCGCTGACCGCGCGGCAGTGCCTGGATCCCCGAGCGCACCTGTTCGGCGATCCGCGCCGACGTAAAGAAACCCAGCGCCAGCACCACCAGCACAAAGCCCGGCACGGCCTGCATGGCCGGGAACATGGTGGGCACGACGTGGTACCACAGGAAAATCTGCACCAGCAGCGGAATGTTGCGAAACAGCTCCACCCAGGCATTGCCCAGCCGCACCACCATGGGGCGGCCCTGCAGCGTGCGCAGCGTGCCAATGACCGAGCCCAGCACCAGCGCCAGCACCAGCGCCGACAGCGAAACCGACACGGTCCAGCCCCAGGCCGAGAGCATCCAGTCCAGATAGGTGATGTCGCCACCCTTGCCAAAGCAGCCCTGCACCACCTCTTTGTCCATGGTGTCCTGGCAGAACACCTGCCAATCCCAACTCATAGGAGTACCTCCGTTTTCTATGGGAAGCCGGACAGCGCACGGCGCGTCCAACAAAAAAGCCCCCCCGAACGCCTGGCTCGAAGGGGCATTGTCCAGCGCCGTTTACTTCTTGGCGTAGTCTTCCATGGGCTTGTCGTTGGGGTTGGCCCAGGCCGCCTTGGTGGCGTCGGACAGGGGTAGGCCGATCTTGGTGTTGGTCGGCGGCACGGGCTGCAGGAACCACTTGTCGTACAGCTTGGCCAGCGAACCGTCGGCGATCTGGCGCTTGATGCTGTCGTCCACGGCCTTCTTGAAGGCCGGGTCGTCCTTGCGCAGCATGCAGGCAATCGGCTCGACCGACAGCACTTCACCCACGATCTTGAAATCGGCCGGGTTCTTGGACTTGGAGATGTTGGCGGCCAGGATGGAGCCGTCCATCACAAAGGCATCGGCACGGCCGGTTTCCAGCAGCAGAAAACTGTCGGCGTGGTCCTTGCCATAGACCTCCTTGAAGTCAATGCCACCGGCGCGCTCATTCTTGCGCAGGGTCTGCACGGATGTGGTTCCAGTGGTGGTGGCTACGCTCTTGCCGTTCAGGTCCTTGATCGCCTGGATGCCCGAATTGGCCTTGACGGCGATGCGCACTTCTTCCACGTAGGTGGTTACCGCAAAGGCCACATCCTTCTGGCGCGTGGCGTTGTTGGTGGTGGAGCCGCACTCCAAGTCCACCGTGCCATTGGTCACCAGCGGAATGCGGTTTTGCGAGGTAACTGGCTGGTACTTGGTTTCCAGCGCGGTCAGACCCAGCTGCTTGCGCAGGTCGGAGATGATGCGCTCGGCCATCTCGGTATGAAAGCCCACATATTTGCCGTTGCCCAGTGTGTATGACAGGCCCGACGATTCGCGCACACCCAGCGTGATGCTGCCCGACGACTTGATCTTGGCCAGGGTGTCGTTCGCCTGCGCGAAAGCGCTACCGGCAGCCAGTGCGACCACGGCCATCGCGAAAATGTGCTTCTTCATATCAATCTCCTGATGTCATGCAAAAAAAGGATTCTAGAGACTTGCGCCAGCCCGCATTGTGAGCGGGCGGCAACGTCCAGAACAGGGGGTTTACCTGCCGTCCCGGTCAGAACGGCACCTGATCGGACGGGTATTTCCAGAAGTCGCGCAACAGGTAGCTGACCGGCAGGTTCAGCACGGTGTTGTTGGGGGGTATGGGCTTGTTGAACCACTTGTCATAGATCGGGTAAATCTCGCGGCTGGTGACCAGGCGGCGCATCTCGTCATCGACCAGCTTTTTGAATTCGGTGTCATTTTTGGGCAGCACGATGGCAAGTGGCTCGGTGGTGACAAAGCGGCCCACGACCTTGAGCGCCGCCGGATTGGGGCGGCCGGCGGCCAGGCCATACAGCAGCACGTCGTCCATCAGGAAGGCATCGGCCTCCCCTTTCTCCACCATTTCTACACCCCGCGCATGGTCGGCCGCCTCCACGATGGTGATGCCCATCAGATGCGATCGGTTGGCCTGTTCAGCGGCCTTCAATGGCGTGGTGCCCTTGGTGGAAACCAGTTTCTTGCCTGCAAGGTCTTCCAGACGGTCAATGCTGCTGGAGGCCTTGACCAGCAGGCGCGCTCCCGTGATGAAGTGGGGAACAGTGAACGCCACCTTCTGCCGCCGCTCGGCGTTGTTGGTGGTGGAGCCGCACTCCAGGTCAGCCTGGCGCTGCTCGACCACCGCCAGGCGGTTGGCCGCCGTCACCTGCACCATCTCGACCGCCATGTCTTTCATGCCGGTCTTCTTGCGCACCACGTCCGCCAGGCGCAGGCACAGATCGATGGCGTAGCCCACCGGTTTTCCCGACTTGCTGTCCATATAGGAGAACGGCACCGAGGATTCGCGGTGGGCGATCACCAGGGAGCCCCCCGCAGCAACCTTCTCCAGCACGGTTTGCGCCGACGCGAGCGACGCACCGCACAACGCCGCCAAGCCCCACGCCCAACCCCAATGCCGAACCTTCATGTCGTAATGCCCTTGTGAATACTTGCCAAACGCATATGCAATCTTTGTGCCACCGCGGAAACATGCTGCCGCATCTTCAGCCTGCTCCGACCCAGCCTGGGCGCCAACTGTAGGTTTCAGCACGGTGAATTTCCAATGCCGAATGCGCGAAAAACTATGCGAATAGTCTATATCCGCATCAACCCTTGGTTCGACCCCAATCCCTGCAAATATGTCCACAACGCTTGGGCCGTGCCTTTTGGGGTTTCTTTTGCGCTGGGCTTTTCGCGGTAGGCGCGCACATCCATCACGATCTGCATGCCTGACTGGTCTGCTGGTTCCGCGCTCACGAGCTTGCGCGCGCGCACATCCTTCTTGACGGCACTGTGCGGGAGGAACGCCACACCATGGCCCTCCAATGCCATGGCCTTGAGGCCTTCGGCCATGTCGGTTTCATACACCCGCTCCAGGTGAATCGCGGCGCCCGACTCTTTGAGAATCAGTTCGGTCATGCGTCCCAGATAGGCCCCGGGCGCGTAACCCAGATAGGGCAACGGCTGGCCCGCGCGGCCGGGCAGGCGAAACAGCGGTTGCCCGTCGGCATCGGGCTTGCTGTAGGGCGACAAAACCTCCTGCCCCAGGTTGACCATCTCGTAGCGGTCGGTGTCCAGCTGAAAGGGCTGCGACGCGTGGTGGTAGGCGATCATCAGGTCGCAGCCCCCCTCCACCAGACGCATCACCGCATCGTGCACGTTGAGTGCAATGAGGCGGCTTTTGAAGGGACCGAATTTCTCGTGCAGGCTCGACACCCATGCCGGGAAAAACGTGAACGCCAGTGTGTGCGGCACCGCAAACTCGATCATGTCGCGGCTGGCGCTGGTGTGCGCGCGCAGCATGGCGCGCGTGTTCTGCATGGCCTGCAGCATCTCCAGCGCCTGGTCATACAGCGTCTTGCCCGCCGGTGTCAGGCGCGTGGGGTAGGAACTGCGATCAACCAGATCGGCTCCGGCCCACGCCTCCAGCGCCTGAATGCGGCGCGAAAAGGCCGGTTGCGTCACGTGCCGCAGCTGGGCGGAGCGGCTGAAGCTGCGCGTCTCTGCCAGGCTGACAAAATCCTCAAGCCACTTGGTTTCCATCGCCGCATTATCCGCGCGTGCCGGCGTCGCCGCCGGGCTGCGCGAAGACCGGTGCACGCAGCAACACGCTCCATAATATGCAGCTGCGCCCACAGCGCCGTCCCCGTCCAGGCCCCTGGTGCACAACACTGCCGGGCAGAGTGACAGCATTCGCCATGTTTGTTTCCCTGAGACCCTGCCCCCATGCCACCTTCCTCCCCTCCCGGGCCGACGGCTTCTGCGTCCGTGCCCCTGGCGCCTGAAGACAACTCCCCCCGCTCGCTGCGCATTGAAGACTGGCTCACGGTGATCGTGATGGCGGCGCTGGCCCTCATCACCTTCGCCAATGTGCTGGTGCGCTACTTCACCAATTCGTCCTTTGCCTGGACCGAAGAGATCTCGGTCTTCCTGATGATCGTGCTGGCGCTGGTGGCCGGTTCGGCCGCCGTGGCGCGCGACCAGCACATTCGCATTGAATACTTTGCCGAAGGCGGCTCCATGGCCCGCCGCAAGCTGCTGGCGCGATTTGGCGCGCTCATGGTGGCCCTGCTGTTTGGCCTGATCGCCGTGCTCAGCGTGCGCGTGGTGTGGGACGACTACCGCTTTGGCGAAACCTCGCCGGGCATCGGCGTGCCCCAGTGGTGGTATTCGATCTGGCTGCCCGTGATCTCGGCGCTGATCGCCGCGCGCGCCATCGGCCTGTTCATCCGCCGCGGCCGCCAGGCGCCGCCCGCAGACCACCATGGAGACTTCCAGGCATGATCGCCACGCTATTGTTCGTGGCCTTCCTGGCCATGATGTTCGTCGGCGTGCCGATTGGCGCCGCCCTGGGACTGGCCGGCGCCGCCGCCATCGCGTTGGCCAATGCCGACAGCCAGTGGTTTGGCCTGCTGGCCGTGCCGCAGAACTTTTACGCAGGGCTGGGCAAATACCCGCTGCTGGCGATTCCGATGTTCGTGCTGGTGGGCTCCATCTTTGACCGCTCGGGCGTGGCGCTGCGCCTCGTCAACTTCGCCGTGGCCATCGTGGGGCGCGGCCCCGGCATGCTGCCGCTGGTGGCCATCGCCGTGGCCATGTTCCTGGGCGGCATCTCGGGCTCGGGCCCGGCCAATGCGGCCGCCGTGGGCGGCGTGATGATTGCGGCCATGTCGCGCGCGGGTTATCCACCCTCGTTCTCGGCCAGCGTGGTGGGGGCAGCGGCCGCCACCGACATCCTGATTCCGCCCTCGGTCGCATTCATCATCTACTCGGTGCTGGTGCCCGGCGCCTCGGTGCCCGCGCTGTTTGCCGCAGGCATGATCCCCGGCATCCTGGCCGGCATCGCGCTGATCGTGCCCGCCGTGTGGATGGCGCGCAGGCACAAGATGGGCGCCCTCGAAGCCACGATGCCCCGCCCGCCGTTCTGGAAGAGCCTGCGCGAAGCCCTGTGGGGTTTGGCCGCGCCGGTGCTGATCCTGGGGGGCATGCGCGCCGGCTGGTTCACGCCCACCGAAGCCGCCGTGGTGGCGGTGTTCTACGGCCTGTTTGTGGGCATGGTCATCCACCGCACCATCTCGGTGCGCGACCTGTTCCCCATCCTGCGCGAATCGGGCGAGCTGTCGGCGGTGATCCTCATCGTGGTGTCGCTGGCGGGCATCTTTGCCTACTCACTCTCAACCCTCGGTGTGATCGACCCCGTGGCCAACGCCATCGTGAACTCGGGCCTGGGCGAATACGGCGTGCTGGCGCTGCTCATCGTGCTGCTCATTACCGTGGGCATGTTCCTGGACGGCATCTCGATCTTCTTGATCTTCGTGCCCCTGCTGCTGCCCATCATGAACCATTACCAATGGGACCCGGTGTGGTTCGGCGTCATCCTCACGCTCAAGGTGGCGCTGGGCCAGTTCACCCCGCCGCTGGCCGTGAACCTGATGGTGTCGTGCCGCATCGCCGGTGTGCGCATGGAATCCACCGTGCGCTGGGTCGGCTGGATGCTGTTCGCCATGTTCCTCGTCATGGTGCTGGTGATTGCATTCCCGCCACTGGCCCTGTGGCTGCCCGCCCGCCTGGGCTACTGATTTCGCTGTGCAACCGTTTTCCATACTGACCTGAAGGAGACTGAAAAATGAAACTGCGTACGTTCCTCACATCGGCCGTGGCCGCTGCCGCCGCCCTGGCATTCACCGCCCCCACTGCCATCGCACAAACCGCATACAAAAGCGAATACCGCATGTCGCTGGTGCTGGGCACGGCCTTCCCCTGGGGCAAGGGCGGCGAGCTGTGGGCCAACAAGGTGCGCGAGCGCACCCAGGGCCGCATCAACATCAAGCTCTACCCCGGCGTCTCGCTGATCCAGGGCGACCAGACGCGCGAGTTCTCCGCGCTGCGCCAGGGCGTGATCGACATGGCCGTGGGCTCGACCATCAACTGGTCGCCCCAGGTCAAGCAGCTCAATCTGTTTTCGCTGCCCTTTTTGATGCCCGACTACGCCGCCGCCGACGCGCTCACGCAGGGCGAAGTGGGCAAGAGCCTGTTCCAGACGCTGGACAAGGCCGGCGTGGTGCCGCTAGCCTGGGGCGAAAACGGCTACCGCGAAATCTCCAACTCCAAGAAGGCCATCAGGACGCCCGAAGACCTCAAGGGCATGAAGATCCGCGTGGTGGGCTCGCCCCTGTTCCTGGACACCTTCACCGCCCTGGGCGCCAACCCCACGCAGATGAGCTGGGCCGACGCCCAGCCCGCCATGGCCAGCAGTGCCGTCGATGGGCAAGAGAACCCGCTGTCGGTCTATATGGCCGCCAAGCTGTACACCGTGGCGCAAAAACACCTGACGCTCTGGGGCTACATGAATGATCCGCTGATCTTTGTGGTCAACAAGGACATCTGGAACAGCTGGACCCCCGCCGACCGCGAGATCGTCAAGCAGGCCGCCATCGAGGCCGACAAACCGCTGCTCAAAGAAATCGCCAGCCACGGCGTGACCGTGACCCAGCTGACCGCAGCCGAGCGCGAAGCCTTCGTGAAGGCCACGCGCCCCGTGGTGGAGAAATGGAAAGGCCAGATTGGCGCCGATCTGGTGAACCTGGCAGAAAAGTCGATCGCGGCGCGCAAGAGGTAACGCTATAAAAACAAGAGCTGCAAGCGCTTGAATATCAAGGGCTGGTAGCTATTTCGCTTGCATGGTGCAGGCAACTGCAGTTGCGCCCCTGCTGCTTCGCGGTGTAGAGCGCGCGGTCGGCGCGCGAGTAAACGGCGCCAAAGTGCGGATCGGCCGGACCCAGGCCGGTCACGCCAAAGCTGGCGGTGACCCGCAGCGCCGGGTGCTCCGGGCTGAGGCAGGCGGCGGCAACTGCCGTGCGGATGCGTTCGGCGATGGCCTGGGCGGCATCGGCAGGCACGCCGGGCAGCAGGATGCAGAACTCCTCGCCGCCGGTACGGGCGCACAGCGCCTGCGCGCGCAACTGGTCCAGGCAACACTGCACAAACCCCTGCAGCACCAGGTCGCCCACCGGATGGCCGTGTTCGTCGTTGATCTGCTTGAAGTGGTCGACGTCCACAGCAATCAGGCTCAGCGGCGCGCCGTGGCGGCGGCTGTGCGCAAATTCGTGCTCGGCGCGCTCAAAAAAACTGCGCCGGTTGGCCACGCCGGTCAGGCTGTCGGTGTGGGCCTGGCGCTGCAGTTCGTCCTTGAGCCTCTGCAGCTCGGTGATATCGGTAATCAGGCCAATCAGGGCCGGCATGCCGTCAAAGCCCGACCAGGGCACCACCACGCTCCAGAACTGGCGCAACTGGCCGGTGGCATCAAACATCGACTCGCGGCCTGCGTAATGCTCGCCGGTGGCCAGCATGTGCAGGTCTTTTTGCCAGAAGGCATCGGCCACATCGGGCGGCATCAGCTCGCTATCGAGGCGGCCGACGATCTGGTCAACCGGCCGCCCGAACATTTTTGCCAGGTGCTGGTTGGCATACAGAAAGCGGCGGTTCGCGCCCTTCATGTAGACCAGTCCCGGGATGTTGTCGAGCACGGCGTCCAGCAGCTCTTTTTGCTGGCGCACCTTGTCTTCCAGGCGTTTTTTGGCGGTGATGTCGTGGGAGATGCCCAGCATGCCGACGATGGCGCCATCGGCGCCGCGCAGCGGTTTCTTGATGGACCAGTAGGTGAGCGATTCGCCGGTGGCGTGGATGTAGTTGGTTTCTTCGCGGGCAATGGTTTCGCCATCGCGCAGCACACGCAGGTCGGTCTCGCGCAGCGTGGCGCCGGCTTCGCCGATGTCTACAAAATCGGTGAACGACTTGCCGAGGATGGCCTGCAGCGGCGGATTGCCCAGCAGCTCCAGCACCAGCTGGTTGGCATAGGTGTATTGCCCATGCGCATCGGTGGTGTAGACAAAGGCCCCCACCTCGTCGAGCAACTGGCGGTAATCAATTGCCGACAATTGAGGCGATTCGTCGGGCGTGGGCATGGGCATGAGAATGGCTTCCTGTTGCTTCGACGGGGGGCGAAGGGGACGCGGCGGTGACCGATAGGTTCACCAATGGTAACCAGTGTATTTTGACCCGCGGCTGCTGTGCCGCAAAGGTGCCCGGGCCGTCAGGCTGGCCTGGCCGGGTGCTTGTGCGCGTTCTTGCGCAGCTTGTGCTCCACGGCGGCCTCCACGTCCACGCCAGTGTGGTCGGCCAGCTGCAGCAGATACAGCAGCACATCGGCGATCTCGTCGGCTACGCGCTCTTTGTCTGCCGCGTTCTGCGTGAGGGCGTGCGACTGCTCGGGCGTAAGCCACTGGAACAGCTCCTGCAGCTCGGCCGCCTCCACCATCAGCGCCATCGCCAGGTTCTTGGGCGAATGGTAGGGCTGCCAGTCGCGCGCGGCAGCGAAGTTGCGCAGGCGGGCCTGCAATGCCTTGACGTCCATGCACCCTCCTCCCATTACTCTTCTTTTCATAGCTGCTTGCGCTTTACCAGAAAGCGTCAACGGCTAATTTAGCTTATATCGGCGACACCATGGGCTCGCCCGCAAAGTGGCGCCGGGCGTTTTCCACAAACCGGTTCACCGACGCCTGCACCGCCTCGGGTGACCAGCCCGCCACATGGGGCGTGAGCACCACATTGTCCAGGTCGATCAGCCCGGCCGGCGGCACCGGCTCGCTCTCGTACACATCCAGCCCCGCGCCTGCAATGCGGCGTGCGCGCAGCGCCTGCGCAAGGGCAGCGGTATCGACCACGCTACCGCGCGCGATGTTCACCAGATAGCCGTTCGGGCCCAGTGCTTCGAGCACGGGGGCATCCACCAGGCGGCGTGTTTGTGGCCCGCCGGGCGTGGCCACCACCAGAAAGTCGGCCCATGCGGCCAGCGCCTGCACATCGGCAAAGTAGCGGTGTGGCACATCAGGGCGGGCGCTGCGATTGTGGTAGCCCACCTCGACATCAAACCCCAGCGCGCGCTGCGCGATCTTGCTGCCAATGGTGCCCAGGCCGACGATGCCCATGCGCTTGTGCGACACGCCCGGCGGCAGCGGCAACGCGGTGCGCCACATGCCCTGGCGGGTCTTGGCATCCAGCTGCGGAATGCCGCGCACCACGGCGAGCAGCAGGCCCCAGGCATGGTCGGCCACGCAGTCGTCATTGGTGCCCGCGCCGTTGGCCACGGCAATGCCATGGGCCTTGGCGTAGGCTACGTCGATGTTCTCAAACCCCGCGCCCAGCGCGCTCACCAGCGACAGCCGGGGCAGCGCCTGCATCTGATCGGCGCGCAATCCGATGGAGCCAATCGTGAGCACGGCCTGCACCGTGGCACCGTGCGCGGCAATGGCCGCTGTGCATTGCGCCGCATCGGGCGCGTAAATCAGCTCACAAGACCCCGCGAGCTGGGCACGGTGCTCTTCCGACAGAAAGGTGATGGCAAGCAGGACAGGTTTCATGGGTCAAGCAAATGAAGGATCATGGAAAACACCGAACTGTGGAACGAGGAAGCCATTTGACTTCCACCGATCCGCCCGCGCGCAGCGCATGAAACCGGTGCGGCCCAGGCGAGAGACGCCCAGCAAGTGCCGTCCCGCAGCGAAGGCGTCGTCGTCCCCCTCAGGGGCTGAGGGCCGCAGCTCCAGGCCTGCCTGCGCAGGCCTGGACGGTACCGAAGAGCCGCCGCCTCTGGCGGCCGCACCGAGGCCCCGAAGTGGAATCAAAGGGGGCTCTCATTCTGTTGCAGCGCCCACATGCTGGCATAGCGTCCGCCCAGGGCCAGCAGCTCGCTGTGCGTGCCGCGCTCGACGATCTCGCCGGCATCCATCACCAGGATCTGGTGTGCATCGACCACGGTGGACAGGCGGTGGGCGATGAGCAGCGTGGTGCGGTTGCGGGCGGCACTTTGCAGTTCGGCCTGGATGGCACGCTCGTTGGCCGAATCCAGCGCCGAGGTGGCCTCGTCAAAAATCAGCACTGGCGGGTTCTTCAGCAGCGTGCGCGCAATGGCCACGCGCTGCTTCTCGCCCCCCGACAGCTTGAGGCCCCGCTCGCCCACCATGGTGGCGTAGCCCTTGGGCGTGGAGGCGATGAAATCATGGATGCGCGCGGCGCGGGCGGCTTCCTCGATTTCGGCCTGGCTGGCGCCGGGGCGACCGTAGGCGATGTTGTAGGCCACCGTGTCGTTGAACAGCACGGTGTCTTGCGGCACGATGCCGATCGCCTGGCGCAGGCTGGCCTGCGTCACGTCGCGGATTTCCTGCCCGGCCATGGTGATGCGGCCTTGCTGGATGTCATAAAAGCGAAACAGCAGTCGCGCCAGCGTGGACTTGCCCGACCCCGAGGGGCCGACCACCGCCACCGTTTTGCCCGCCGGAATCTCGAAGCTGATGCCCTTGAGGATGGGCCGCGCCGGGTCGTAGGCAAATTGCACATTCTCGAACCGCACCGTGGGCTGCGCCAGCCCCACCAGCGGCTGCGCACCGGGGCGTCGGCCACCTCGCGCTCCTTGTCCATCAGCGTGAACATCTTGTCCAGGTCGGTCAGGCTCTGCTTGATCTCGCGGTAGATCACGCCGAGAAAGTTCAGCGGAATATAAAGCTGGATCATGAAGGCGTTGACCATGACCAGGTCACCCAGCGTCATGCGGCCATCAACTACGCCCTGCGTGGCGCGCCAGAGCATGGCGACCAGGCCCGTGGCGATGATGAGCTGCTGGCCGGTGTTGAGCAGCGAGAGCGAGCTTTGCGCCTTCAGGCGGGCGGCACGCAGGCGCTGCAGGCTTTCGTCGTAGCGCCGGGCCTCGAAGCTTTCGTTGTTAAAGTATTTGACGGTTTCGTAGTTGAGCAGCGAGTCGACGGCCTTGCTGTGCGCGGCCGAGTCGAACTCGTTGGCCTGGCGGCGAAACTGCGTGCGCCACTCGGTCAGCAGCACCGTGAAGGTGATGTAGCAGGCCAGCGCGGCCAGCGTTATCCAGGCAAACCAGGCATCAAAGCGCAGCGCCAGAATGGTCAGCACCATGAACACTTCGATCAGCGTGGCGCCGATGTTGAACAGCGTGAACGAGATCAGCGATTCGATGCCACGCACGCCACGCTCGATATCGCGCGTCATGCCGCCGGTCTGGCGCTCCAGATGAAAGCGCAGGGAGAGGGCATGCAGGTGCTCGAAGGTCTGCAAGGCAATCGAGCGCGCGGCGCCCTGCGTGGCTTTGGCAAACACCAGTTCGCGCAGCTCGGTGAACAGCGAGGTGGACAGGCGCAACAGCCCGTAGGCCAGCAGCAGACCGGCCGGCACCACCAGCACGGCGGCCGGGTCGCCGGGCTTGAACGCCATGGCATCGACCAGGTTCTTGAGCAGCACCGGCACGCCCACGTTGGCGACTTTGGCGCCCACCATGAACACGATGGCCAGGACAACGCGCCACTTGTACTGCCACAGGTATGGCAGCAAGCGTGAGAGCGTTGCCCAGTCGGAGCGCTTTTGCGCAGGGTTTTCAGCAGGAGGGGGGGGAGAAGGCTCGCCGTGGTGGCGCATGGAGGACAATTCCGATGGTTGTTTTACCGAGATTGTGCCTATGACTGACCTGCCCACCCTTGCCCCGCCAGCGTTGCCCTGCAGCCACGAACTGGTACTGAAGGTCATCCCCATGCCTGCCGACAGCAATGCCAACGGCGACATCTTCGGCGGCTGGGTGATGGCGCAGGTGGACCTGGCCGGCGCGGTGCTGCCGGCGCGCTATGTGCGGGGCCGCATGGCGACGGTGGCGGTGAAAGAGTTCGTGTTCAAGCAGCCGGTGCGCGTGGGTGACATCCTGTCGTTCTTCTCGCATGTCACGCGCATCGGCCGCACCTCCATCACGGTGGATGTGGAGGTGTATGCCGAGCGCATGTCCCAGCAGGGCCAATACCTGAAGGTGACCGAGGCGCAATTGACCTATGTGGCCATTGATGCCGAAGGCCGGCCGCGCCCGGTTCCCGTGCAGTCCTGAGCGTGCGGCGACCTGGCCCGCCGCGCAGCAGGCACGCCGCTGCCTGCGGGGCATGATGCCCCCAGGCCAAGACGCCCCGGTCAGGCCAAAGCCACGGCTGGTGCCGGCGTATCCACAGGCCGCGCAGCGACCGCAGCACGGGCGCTGGAGCCCACGCCCACCTCGATTTCACCCGACAGCTGGCCGCCCTCTTCCACCACCAGCTTGCCGTAGCGGATCTTGCCGCTGACCTTGCCGGTGCCAAAGACGACGAGCTTGTCGCGCACCGTGAGCGTGCCGTTGAATTCGCCGCGGATTTCAGCGATATCGATGTCGGCCGAACCGCGGAACGCGCCCTGCTCGGCAATCTGGATGACCCGCGAATCCATCGTGGCTTCCACCGTGCCTTCCACCACCAGGGTGTCGCAATCGGTGATCTCCACCCCCTTGAGCTTGATGTTGGGGCCCACGGTGAGCTTGCTGCCGGTGCTCTCGGCCGGCGCCTTGGCGGCGGCTGCGGCGGTCACGGTCGCGGCACTCGTGCTGGCGCTGCTGGGTGCCACGCTGTTCACGCTGCTGCTGGGAGTGACCGGGTTGTGGCGGGGCTGGAAGGTTTCGGTTTCACGCTTGCCAAAAAAGGGGTTCTGCACGGCCATCGGATCTCCTTGAAAAGAAGGGATCGTAGAAGCGCCAGGTCATTGCACCTTAACGTCTTGCGCAAGATCGGTAACGAAATCGTTCTCTGGTTGCATGCACTTGCACCACTTGCATGGTCACACCGGTTGCAGCGCGTTCAGGACACGATGTAGGCCGCAGCGGCCGCGGACATGAGCACGCCATCAGGCCCGAAAAACTCCATGCGCGTGGTGGCCACACGCGAGCCCAGGCGCAGCACCTCGGCACGCAGCTCGAAATGGCTGCCAATGCCGGGCCGCAGATAGTCCACGCGCAGGTCGATGGTGCCGAGTCGGGCGAAGCGGTGCAGGCGCTGCTCGGGCGTCTCGTCCATATGGCGCGCGCCAATGGCGGCCATCACGGCCAGGCCGCCCATGGCGTCCAGCCCCGCACTGATCACGCCGCCGTGGATGCGGTTGTAGGCATAGTGGCCGACCAGTTCGGGCTTCATGTCGATGCGGGCCACCACGCGCTCGGGGGCCAGACTCACCACCTTGAGGCCCAGCACATGGTTGAAGACTATTTTCTCCTCGAAGATGGTTTTCACGCCGGCAATGAACTCGGGCTCGAACTCGAGGGGTGTTGCTATGGTCTTTGTCATCGGGGGCCTGGGTGGTGGCAAACGCAGCGCGGGTTTCAACAGTTGCTGAAGTCGGGTCTGCGCATTTAGCGAAAACATCCGGTCCGCTTCGCATCCCGGTCGGCGGCGGCGATACCAGACTTCAGCACTTGCTGAAGTCTGGCTTGCGTTTTTCCATGAACGCGCCAAAGGCTTCGCGGGCGGCGGGCTCGCGCAGCATGCGGCCAAAGCTGGCGCCCTCTTCGGCCATCACGGCCAGGACCTGCGGGGTCTGGCCCTGTTTCATCAGGCGCTTGGTTTCGATCAGCGCAGACAGCGGCTTGGCGGCCAGCTTGCGGGCCTGTGCCTGCGCCACGCCATTGCATTCGGTGGGCGGCACCACACGGTTGACCAGGCCCACTTCGAGCGCCGCCTCGGCCATGAAGGGCTCGCCCAGCAGCAGGGCTTCGGCAGCGCGGTGGTAACCCATCATCTGCGGCACCAGCAGGCTCGATGCGGCCTCGGGGCACAGGCCCAGGTTGACAAACGGCATGGAAAACGCCGCGTTGTCCCCCGCGTAGACCAGATCGCAGTGAAACAGCATGGTGGTGCCAATGCCCACCGCCGGGCCGCACACCGCTGCAATCACCGGCTTGGGGAAGGCGGCGATGGCGCGCAGGAAGCGGAACACGGGTGAATCCTGCGTGGCAGGTGGCTGCTGCAGGAAGTCGCCAATGTCATTGCCCGCGCTGAAAACGGCCACGTCGCCCTGGAACACCACCACGCGCACGCTGGCGTCGGCTTGCGCAGCGACCAGCGCATCGGCCATGGCAGCGTACATGGTGGTGGTGATGGAGTTCTTCTTGTCCACGCGGTTGAAGGTGATGGTGGTCACGCCCGCTTCGGTGTGCACGAGGATGTCTTGGGTGGCTTCGGTCATGGTGGTCTTTTGGAGGTTCTGAATGGGGAGATGGGGGCGGCACGGGGCCGCGTTCCTTATTCTTTGTAGTAAACGATCTGGTGGCTGGTGGCGAGCATGGTGCCCGCCTCGTTCCACAGCTGCACGGTCTGGTCAAAAAAGCCGTTGCGAAATTCCTGCCCGCGCGCCTGGCCCAGCAGGTAGCCCATGCCCGTTTCCTGCAACTGGGCGGCGCTGGCATGAAAGTACACCGTGATGGACACGGTGCCCGCCGGCACGCGGTGCGCGCGGCGCAACCAGACGCGGGGAAAGAAGACATCGGCCAGCGCCGCCAGCGCACAAAAATCGAGCGGGCGCGGGGGTGCATCGCGCATCCACAGCTGAGTCAGACTGTGGTCGCCGCTGCCGTCCCAGGCGCGCGGCAGTGTGCCGGTCACGGGCCGCATCTCATAGCGGCTAAGCCACTCCGAACCAAAGCCCGGGGGAATGGCGGGCAGATCCGCCGGCTGTGGCACGCCGGGCATGGGCACATCGCCCGCGCTCCAGGTCTCGCGGCGCACTGCCGTCACTGCGGTGGCGGTGGTGGTGACCACCTGGGCGCCCTCGGCGTCGGCCTGCATGATCGACAGTGTCCAGTGTTGGGTAGACCGATTGGTGCGCACCGGTGTGGCCTGCACCGTGAACGGACCGGCCACCAGTGCCCCTGCGTAATTGACGGTGAGCGATAGCGGATCGCCAAGCCGGTCGGGGTGCTGCAAGATGGCCTGCAGCAGAGTGGCCGCCGTGATACCGCCAAAGGGGCCGACCATGTTCCAGTAACCAGGGTGGGTGTGGCCCTGGTACTGGCCGGGGGTTTCGGCGTGTAGCTGTGTGGCTTGGTCGAAGGGGTGTGAGGCGGTCATGGGGAGAAGTGTGCCGTGAAATGGGCGAGGGAAGCGTCGTGCGGGGGACTGGTTTGGTGGTTGATTTGATAGTGGGAGTGGGGTGTGATCTTCTGCAAGGGGCGACTTGCCTTGGTTGAGGGCGGAGGCCGGGGTGTGCGCCCGGCGGCACAGTAACGTTCTTTTGCTTCGACAAAAGAAAGTCACCAAAGAAAAAGCGACCCTACACGCTGCGTCCCTTCGCTTCGCTGCGGGCAACCTGCGGTGCTCGCGCCCAGCGGGGTCTCGCTCGAACTCGCTTCGCTCAGACAATCGCGAGCCCTGATCCGCTGGCCGCTGCGCTCCTCGGCGCATCCTGAAGGGAACCCGAAACCGGACATCCTCACGGACCTTCGCTGCGCTCGGCCCCCAAAGCGCGGGCGCAAGCGCCTCGCGCTGCGCAACTTGGGCCGAGCGCAGCGAAGGCCCGTGGGCTGTTGGGCTGTTGGGCTGTTGGGCTGTTCAACCCCATCTGACTGCGCCTGCGGCGGGGCGGTTGCAGGGTGAGCGGGTGTGCCGCAGGACACACCCGCTTCGTCATCTGACTCGCCGTGGTTGTCCGAGCGCAGCGCGCTAGCGCGTAGCGAGTTCCACGGTACCCCGCAAGCGCACCGCCGCAGGTTGCCCCGCAGGGGCCGCAGACTGTGGGTCGCCTTTCTTTTGCTTACTTTTCTTTGGCGAAGCAAAGAAAAGTGAGTCGGCCGCCGGGCCGAGACCCGGCCTCCGCCCTCCAAAAACCCAAAAAACCAAAACCCAAAAAATCAAACCGCCTCGAAAATCCCCGCAGCCCCCTGCCCCATCCCCACACACATCGTCACCATCCCGTACTTCAGCTTGTTCCGCTTGAGCGCATGTACCACCGTCGCCGAGCGGATGGCACCGGTAGCCCCCAGCGGATGCCCCAGTGCAATCGCGCCGCCCATCGGGTTCACCTTGGCAGGGTCCAGCCCCAGCGTGTTCATCACCGCCAGCGACTGCGCGGCAAACGCTTCGTTCAGCTCGAACCAGTCGATGTCCTGGTGCTTGAGGCCGGCATAGCGCAGCGCCGCAGGAATTGCCTCGATGGGGCCAATGCCCATGATGTGCGGTGGCACGCCCTTAGCGGCGTAGCTTACGAACCGCGCCAGCGGCGTGAGGCCAAAGCGCTTCACGGCCGATTCGCTGGCCAGGATCAGGGCCCCTGCGCCATCGCTGGTCTGCGAGCTATTGCCCGCCGTGACGGAGCCGCGTGCCGCAAACACCGTGCGCAGCTTGGCCAAACCTTCCAGCGACGTGTCGGCGCGTGCACCTTCATCCAGGCTCACGGTGCGGGTGGTGGCGATGGACTCGCCGGTTTCGAGGTTGGCCGTGCGGTCGGTCACTTCGATGGGTGTGATTTCGTCGGCAAAGTAGCCGGCCTTTTGTGCGGCCAGGGCTTTGAGGTGCGACTGCAGCGCAAACTCGTCCTGCGCTTCGCGGCTCACCTTCCACTGCTGGGCAACCTTTTCGGCCGTGAGGCCCATGCCGTAGGCAATGCCCACGTCGCCTTCGCGCTCAAAAATGGTGGGCGACAGGCTGGGCGAGTTGCCCATCATGGGCACCATGCTCATGCTTTCCACACCGGCAGCGATCATCACCTCGGCCTCGCCCACGCGGATGCGGTCGGCCGCCATCTGCACGGCCGACAGGCCCGATGCGCAAAAGCGGTTGACGGTGATACCGCCCACGCTGGTGGGCAACCCCGCCAGCACGGCGCCAATGCGCGCCACGTTCAGGCCCTGCTGGGCTTCGGGAATCGCGCAGCCGCAGATGATGTCTTCGATGGCGGCGGGATCGAGCCCGGGCGCTGCAGCCAACGCGGCCTTGAGCGTGGTCGCCAGCAGATCATCGGGGCGCATGTTGCGAAAGAAGCCGCGGTGCGAGCGCCCGATGGGCGTGCGCGTGGCCGCGACGATGTAGGCTTCCTGGACTTGTTTGGCCATGGGTAACTCCTTCAATTCTTGGCGGGGCGGCTGGATGGAACCCAGGCCCACGTAAATGCACATTCGACCGGCTCCACGCCGGCTTCGTCGGTCACGGTGACCTTGACTTGAACCTCGCCCTTGTCGCTGGACTGCATGGCCGCACGCTGCTCTGCCGTGAGCGTGGCCACGGCCTTGAGCGCACCGGTGGCGCGCTTCCTGAACGCCATGCTGAGCTCCTTAGCCAACGGGATGCAGTCGTCGCGCACGTTCATGCCCACGACCATGCCGGTGGCCGTTTCGGCCAGCAGGTTCATGGCCGAGGCGTGCACGCCACCGATGTGGTTGCGCACGCGATGCTCGTTGGCCAGGCGCACTTCCACCCGCTCGGGCGTCAGCGACACAAACCGCACCCCGGCCGTGCCCGTGAAGGGCACGGCGCGGCGCAGGATGATGTTCTGCACAAAGCCCCGCATGAAGGCGGGGGCCTCGTCCAGGCGCATCAGCGAGCGCTGCAGTTTGTTGGGGAGCTGTGCGTTGCTCATGTCTGTTGCTCGCTGTGCTGCGTACCGCCAGCATCGTAAGTAACTGGCACAGCCCACACCAGTGCACCCGAGGAACTGGCTTTGCCAGGCCACCGGGTGCGTCCCCTTCCCGAAGGAGAGGGGGAAGGCCCGAAGCGACTCAGGGGGTGCTTCATCAGTTCCTCACGGGCTTGCCGGTATTCAGCATGCCCAGGATGCGTTCTTGCGTCTTGGGATGCTCGATGAGCGCGCAGAACGCCTTGCGCTCCAGCGCCATCAGGTACTCCTCGCTCACCAGCGTGCCTGCGTCCACGTCGCCGCCACACACCACTTCCGCGATCAGGCTGGCGATGTGGAAGTCGTGCGGGCTGATGAAGCCGCCGTCTTTCATGTTGACCAGCGAGCCCTTGATGGTGGCAATGCCGCTGCGGCCGGCCACCGGGAACAGGCGCTTGTGCGGCGCGCGCCAGCCACCATTGGCCATGGCCTTGGCTTCGTTGATGGCCACGAACAGCAGCTCGTCCTTGTGCGGCACGATGACGTCAGACTCCAGCACGTAGCCCAGCTTGCGCGATTCCAGCGCGCTGGTGCCCACCTTGGCCATGGCGGCGGCGGTGAAGCCTTCGGTCAGGAAGGGCATCAGGTCTTTGCCTGTGGACGTCTCGGCATTCTCGGCCGCACGGCGCGCGATGTAGGTCAGGCCGCCGGCGCCGGGCACCAGGCCCACGCCCACTTCCACGAGACCGATGTAGCTTTCCATATGCACCACGCGGCGGGCCGAGTGCACGGCCAGCTCGCAGCCACCGCCCAGCGCCATGCCACGGATGGCGGAGACCACGGGCACATTGGCGTAGCGCAGGCGCAGCATGGTCTGCTGCATCTCGTGCTCCGCGCCCTCGACGGCGCTGACACCGGCGACCATGAAGGCAGGCAGCATGGCCTGCAGGTCAGCGCCCACGCTGAAAGGCTCGTCGCCCGACCAGATCACCACGCCCTGATAGTCCTTCTCGGCCAGCTCCACAGCCAGGTTCAGGCCCTCGCACACGTCGGGGCTGATGGCGTGCATCTTGGTCTTGATGCTGGCGATCAGCACCTGGTCATCGAGTGTCCACAGGCGGATGGCGTCGTCTTCGTGCAACGTCTTGCCTGCGGTCTTGAAGTCGGGCAACGATTCGCCCAGCAGTTTTTCAGGAAAATGCTGCTTTGCGTAGACGGGCAAAGCGCGACGCGCTACGAATTTGTTAGCAGAGGCGCTCCACGAACCCTGCGCGGTGTGCACGCCACCGGCTTCGGCCACGGGGCCCTTGAACACCCACTCGGGCAGCGGCGCGCGGCTCAATGCCTTGCCGGCGTCGATGTCTTCCTGGATCATCTTCGCCACGTCAAGCCAGCCGGCCTCTTGCCACAGCTCGAACGGGCCCTGCTGCACGCCAAAGCCCCAGCGCATGGCCTGGTCCACATCGCGGGCGTTGTCGGCGATGGTGCCCAGGTGCACGGCGGCGTAATGGAAGCTGTTGCGCAGGATGGCCCACAAAAACTGGCCCTGCGCGCCCTCGGCATTGCGCAGCAGGCGCAGGCGCTCGGCGGCAGGCTTCTTGAGCATGCGGCCGTACACCTCGTCGGCCTTCTGGCCGCCGGGCACGTACTCTTCGGCCTCCAGGTCAAAGCGCAGCACATCGCGGCCGACCTTCTTGTAGAAACCAGCCTTGGCCTTCTGGCCCAGGTTGCCCAGCTCCAGCAGCTTCTTGAGCACGGCGGGCGTTTCAAAGCTGCCGTAGAACGGGTCGCTTTGTTCGTCGAGGTTGTCCTGCAGCGTCTTGATGACGTGGGCCATGGTGTCGAGGCCCACCACGTCGGCAGTGCGGAAGGTGCCGCTGGAAGCGCGGCCGAGCTTCTTGCCCGTGAGGTCATCCACCACGTCATAGGTCAGACCGAAGTTCTCGACCTCCTTCATCGTGGCCAGCATGCCGGCGATGCCGACGCGGTTGGCAATGAAGTTGGGCGTGTCGTGCGCACGCACCACACCCTTGCCCAGGCCGCTGGTGACGAAGGCTTCGAGCTGGTCGAGCACTTCGGGGGCGGTGGTGGGGGTGTTGATCAGCTCCACCAGCGTCATGTAGCGCGGTGGGTTGAAGAAGTGGATACCGCAAAAGCGCGGCTTGATGGCTTCGGGCAGCGCCTCGCTCAGCTTCGTGATCGACAGGCCCGAGGTGTTGGATGCCACGATGGCATGCGGTGCAACGAAGGGCGCGATCTTCTTGTAAAGGTCGAGCTTCCAGTCCATGCGCTCGGCGATGGCCTCGATGATGAGATCGCAGTCGCGCAATTGCTCCAGATGCTCTTCGTAGTTGGCCTGCTGGATCAGCGCGGCGTCGTCGGCCACACCCAGTGGCGCGGGCTTGAGCTTCTTGAGGTTGTCGATGGCGCGCGTGACGATGCCGTTCTTGGGGCCTGATGGGGAGGGGGAAGGGGCCCCGCCCTTCCCGTTGTCCGGCAGGTCAAACAGCACCACGGGCACCTTGACGTTGACCAGGTGCGCAGCGATCTGCGCACCCATCACGCCCGCGCCGAGCACGGCGACTTTCTTCACTTGGAATCTTGACATCGGTATTTCTCCAAAAGGGCGACAGCGGCTGGCGCCCTGCCCTCGTTGTTGTGCGTGCCGTGCCCGAGCGCGGCGCACACGGTGTTGTCGTCTTTACTGCACCCGGATCCAGGTCTGGGTGCGGCCGAAGGGGCCGATGGAGCCGCGCACTTCCAGCTTTTTGCCACCCTCAACGGGCGTCATGCGCAGCGTGTAGTTGCGGCCGTTCTCGGGGTCGAGAATCTTGCCGCCCTCCCACACGTCCTTGCCCTCGGCTTTTTTGGCGCCACGGATGATTTCCAGGCCCAGCAGCGGCTTGTCCTTGCGGTCGTCGCTGCACTCCTTGCACAGGTCATCGGGTTTGGCGTCCTTGGCCAGGCGCTTTTCGAGCACGCCATGCAATGCGCCGCCGTTGTCACGGATGCGGATTTCTGCCTTGGCCTCGCCGGTCTTGTCGTCGATGTTGCGCCACAGTCCCTCGGGCGTCATCTGCGCCCAGACAGGCGCCGCAGACGCTACCAAAAAAATAGCTGTCACCGCTTTATACATAAGGGCTCCGTTACTAAAAGGCATGAAATCCGCCGACCTGCCGATCAGGCCAGCGCCAGGTCCGTGTCCATCAGCACCTTGCTGCCAGCACGGGCCGTGCGCATCAGCGTGGCGGTCTCGGGGAACAGCTTGGCGAAGTAAAAGCGCGCGGTCTGCAGCTTGGCGCCATAGAACGGGTCCGTGTTGCCAGCGGCGATTTCGCGCAGCGCCACCTGGGCCATGCGGGCAAACAGGTAGCCGAACACCAGGTGGCCGGCCACGCGCAGGTAGTCCACGGCGGCAGCCCCCACTTCGTCGGGGTTTTGCAGGCCCTTGAAACCGATCTCTGTGGTGAACTTGGTCATCTGGTCGCCCAGGTAGGCCACGGGGTTGATGAACTCGGCCATCTTCTCGTTCACGCCCTCTTCTTCCACCAGCTTGCCAATCAGCTTGCCCAGTTTCTTGAGCGTGGCGCCGTTGTTGCCCAGGATCTTGCGGCCCAGCAGATCCAGCGACTGCACGGTGTTGGTGCCTTCATAGATCATGTTGATGCGGTTGTCGCGCACATACTGCTCCATGCCCCATTCCTTGATGAAGCCATGGCCGCCAAAGACCTGCATGCAGGCGTTGGTGGCGGTGTGGCCGTTGTCGGTGATGAAGGCCTTGACGATGGGCGTGAGCAGCGCCACGAGCTCTTCGGATTCGGCGCGCACCTTTTCATCGGGGTGGCTGTGCACCTTGTCCAGCAGCAGCGTGCAGTAGATCTGCAGGGCGCGCGCGCCTTCGGCGTAGGCCTTGGCGGTGAGCAGCATCTTGCGCACATCGGGGTGCACGATGATCGGGTCGGCGTCCTTGTCCTTGGCCTTGGTGCCGCTGAGCGAACGCATCTGGATGCGGTCCTTGGCGTAGGCCAGCGCGTTCTGGTAAGCCACTTCGGTCAGGCCCAGCGACTGGTTGCCCACGCCCAGGCGGGCGGCGTTCATCATCACGAACATGGCCGCCAGGCCCTTGTGCGGCTGGCCCACCAGGGTGCCGATGGCGCCGTCGATGGCGATCTGTGCCGTGGCGTTGCCGTGGATGCCCATCTTGTGCTCCAGGCCCGTGCAGTAGATGGGGTTGCGGCCACCCAAAGAGCCGTCGGCCTTGACGTTGAACTTGGGCACGACGAACAGGCTGATGCCCTTGCTGCCCTTGGGCGCATCGGGCAGGCGGGCCAGCACCAGGTGCACGATGTTGGCGGCCATGGCGTGCTCGCCCGCAGAGATGAAGATCTTGTTGCCGGTGATCTTGTAGGTGCCATCAGCCAGGGGTTCGGCCTTGGTGCGCAGCATGCCCAGATCGGTGCCGCAATGGGGTTCGGTCAGGCACATGGTGCCGGTCCACTCGCCGCTGGTCAGCTTGGGCAGGTACAGGGCCTTTTGCTCGTCAGTGCCGTGCGCGTGCAGGGCTTCGTAGGCACCGTGGCTCAGGCCGGGGTACATGGTCCAGGCCTGGTTGGCCGAGTTCATCATTTCGTACAGGCACTGGTTCAGCACAAATGGCAGGCCCTGGCCACCGTAGGCGGCGTCGCAGGAGAGCGCCGCCCAGCCACCTTCGACGAATTTGTCGTAGGCGTCCTTGAAGCCCGTGGGGGTCTTGACCTCGTGGGTGGCTTTGTCCAGCGTGCAGCCTTCGGTGTCGCCGCTGATGTTCAGCGGAAAAATCACTTCAGAGGCGAACTTGCCGGCCTCTTCAATCACGGCGTTGATCGTGTCCACATCCACCTCGGCATGCTGGGGCATGGCCTTGAATTCGTCGGTGACCTTGAAGACTTCGTGCATGACGAATTGCATGTCGCGCAGGGGCGGCGTGTAGGTAGGCATGGGGTTACTCCTTGGTGGTTTGAATGGAAACGGGGCGACCCTTGACCGCCGCCGGTTGGCTGCAGCGGGCCAGAATGTTGTTGAACCCCGTGATGGCCCGATTGATGGACCCGGGGGTTTGCAGAAAACGTGCTTCGTAGTGCAGCGCAAGAATGAGACCGTGGATTTCAAACAGCATCTGCTCCGGGCTCACCTCGTCGCGCAGCTGGCCCAGCTCCTTGCAATGCTCGATGGCGCGCTTCATGGCGGCGTGCCAGGTCATGACCGAGCTGACCAGCGCATCGCGCACCAGGCCCGTGCGGTCGCCAAACTCGATGGCACCGCTGATGTAAATGCAGCCCGAATCGATTTCGATGGAGGTGCGCTTCATCCAGTTGTCAAACAGGGCCCGCAGGCGCGGAACGCCGCGCGGTGCGTTCATGGCCGGGTAGAACACTTCCTGCTCGAAACGGGTGTGGTATTCGCGGATGACCGAGATCTGCAGCTCTTCGCGCGAGCCGAAGTGGGCGAACACGCCCGACTTGCTCATGCCCGTGACATCGGCCAGCGCGCCAATCGACAGCCCTTCCAGGCCTATATGGGTGGCCAGGCCCAGCGCAGCCTCCACGATGACGGCCTTGGTTTGCTGGCCCTTTTGCAGTGCGCGACCCGTTCCGTTGCCAGGGCGTGGAATACGGGTGACGGGACGGGATTGGCTAGGTGAGGACATGTACAAAATAAAACGAACGTTCGTGCTATTTTGCAGCATTTTTTATCGCGTGCCCAATGCCCCTGAAATTAATTTGGGGGCTTCTCCCACCGGGCGTTGTTCGCGCGCCACCGACCAGCGCGGCGAAACAGGCGAATGGCTCACCTGCATTGCGGCCGCAGGCGTTATGGAGCTGTCAAAGCATCAACGCGAGGCTAGCGTCAAGATGCTCTGTTGGCAATCGACGAAAACCCGAACGTGCGTAGCGCTGCAACCGGCCCAGCATGAAGGAGGTCAGCACACTGGCCGCCACCTGGGCATCCACCGTGGGCGTGGAAGAGCCCGCCGCGCCCGCTGCGGCGCGCAGGCACTGGCGCAGTGCGGACTCAATGCGCTCAAAGAACTGGTTCATGCGCTGCTGCAGGCGTTCATGCTCCAGCACCAGCGCATCACCCACCATCACGCGCACCAGGCCCGGGTTGCGCTCACCAAACTGCAGCAACAGCGCCACCACGCGCGCCGCCTGGTGGGCGCCGCCTTCCACGGGTTGATCACCATCGGCCAGATCTCGCCCCACGATGTGCGTCACCCGCGTGAACACAGCCTCTTCGATGAAATCAATCAGGCCCTCGAACATCTGGGCCTTGCTGGCGAAGTGGCGGTACAGGGCCGCCTCGCTCACCGACAGGCGCGCAGCCAGCGCCGCCGTGGTGATGCGCTCTGCCCCGGCTGCTCCAGCATCTGTGCCAGCGCCTGCAGGATCTGCGCCCGGCGCTCGCCCGGCTTGGGCCGCTTGCGCGCAGCAGCGCTGTCGACCGCATCGGCAGTGGCAACTGGCTCGGGGGTAGGCAAAAGTTCAGACATGCAGGAATGGAGAAGGGGAAGCACCGGCCCCGTGCAAACAGCCAAGGCACCCAAGCGCGCTTGGCGGGCAGCAGACGCTGTGGACGTTCGTTGGCAGGGCGTAAATCATGTGTGGAAATGATTCTCGCACAGCCCTTTGGCGCCACCGGCTGCGTGCGCGCCCGGCAGTTCAGGCGCCAACCACCGCCGGCGGCTCGGGCGCAAACACCACCGTCACCACCAGCCCGCGCCCTTGCGCGCCAGACCCCAGGATCAGCAATGCGTGGTGCACACGGGCTATTTCGTCGGCTATGGCCAGCCCCAGGCCGGTGCCCTCCCCCACCGTGCCGGGAACCCGGTAAAAGCGCTGCATCACGCGCCCGCGCTCGTCCTCCGGGACACCGGGGCCGTCGTCTTCCACCTGCAAAAACACCCGCGTTGGACCCACGGCATTGCGCCGTACACCACAGCGAATGGTGACCACGCCGCCAGCCGGCGTGTACTTGATGGCGTTGTCCACCAGATTGGACAGCAGCTCGCGCAGCAACCAGCCATGGCCGCTCACATGCACCGGCTGCACATCAAGCCCCAGATCGAGCCCCTTGCCCGTGGCCACGTCCAGAAAGGTTTCGAGCAGGGTTTCGCACAGATCTTTCAGGTCCACGCGCTGCGAGGGCTGGGCATCGACGCTGCGCGCGTCGGCCCGCGACAGGGCCAACAACTGGTGCGCCAGCTGCGAGGTGCGGCGCGTGGCGTTGCGCAGCTTCTCGATCTGATCAACCCCCAAAACAATAGCACCTGGTGCACGCCCCTCCTGCGCTAGAGGCTGTTTTTTATCCAAATTCAGTGACAGCGGGGCCGGCACGGAGGCCCGCGCCATCATGGCCCAGGCCTCCACCTGCGCCTGCAGACCGGCCAGCGGCGTGCGCAACTGGTGGGCCGCGTCTGCCACGAAGCGGCGCTGCCCTTCTGCCTGCGCGTTCACCAGGGCGAACAGGCGATTGAGCGAGTGCACCAGGGGACGCACTTCCGCAGGCGATGCGGCTTCGTCGATCGGGCTCAGGTCGCGCGGCGAACGGCGCTCCACCGCGTCGGCCAGTTCCACCAGCGGCTTGAAAGCCCGCCGCACCGCCCAGTGAATGGCCAGCCCGGCCGCCGCCACCAGCACCAGGTTGGGCAGCAGCACCCGTAGCAACAATTGCTGCGCCCATTGCTGGCGCGGGTCCGACCCGTCGGCCAGAGCCACCACCAGCTCACCCGCACCGGTGCGCCCGCGCTGCACCGCCACGCGGTAGGTGACGCCGCCATATTCCATGCTGTGGAATTCGGGCGCCTGCGTGGTGGGCACGCCAGCATGCACCCAGGCTTCGCCGAGCAACAGGCGGCCCGATGTGTCGCGCACGCTGTACGCCGCATAGCCCGCGTTCTGGCGCAGAAAGTCTTCCACCGGCGGTGCCAGCAGCAGCAAGGGTGGTTCGCGGTCGTGGATCGGCGGGGCCAGCACCGAATCGGCCAGGGCCGGCAGCAGGCGCAGCAGGCGCAGGTCGTGCCGCTCTGCGGCCTCGTCCGCCGAGCGGTAATCCAGCCAGATGCCCACCAGGGCCAGCGCCATCAGCGGCAGCACCAGCAACAGCAGCAGCCGATTGCGCAGATCGGACGTCATCGCGCGAAGTCGGGGCCGCTGCATGGTGGCGCGCAGATTTACTGCGGTTGCAATTCCAGCCGGTAGCCAAAGCCGCGAATGGAGCGCAGGGCCACGCCATGCGGCTCCAGCTTGCCGCGCAGCCGCGACACATAGACCTCGACGGCGTTGGGCGTGATCTCCTTGTCCCAACCGGTCAGCGCCTGCAGCAGCTTGTCTTTGCTGGCCGGCTTGGGGGCGTGGATCAGCAGGTATTCCAGCACCGTCCATTCACGCGGGCCAAGATCGATCACCTGCTCGGCGTCATCCGCGCGGATGCTGGCGCGGCGCCCCGCCGTGTCCAGCTCCAGCGGGCCAAAGCTCAGCACCGCTGAGGTGGCGGCCTGCGAGCGGCGCAACAGGGCGCGCAGGCGCGCCAGCAGCTCAGGCAACTCGAAGGGCTTGACCATGTAATCGTCGGCCCCCAGGTCCAGCCCCTGCACCCGGTCGTGCAGTGCATCGCGGGCCGTGAGGATCAGCACCGGCAAGGCGGGGTTGGCCATGCCGGGGCGGCGCAGGCGGCGTGTCAGCTCCAGCCCGTCCATGGCGGGCAGGCCGATGTCAATGATGGCCGCGTCGAACGACTCGGTGCGCAGCACCTCTTCCGCACGCTCACCACTGCCCACCCAATCGACCGCATAGCCGGCGTCGGTGAGCCCCAGCTTGATGCCGCTGGCCACCATGACATCGTCTTCGACCAGCAACAAGCGCATATCAGTGCCCCTCTGCGCCAGGGGTGGCTCGCAGCTGCTGAGATGAACGAGCGCTGCCCAGCTGACCGCAGCCCGTATCACTGGCGCGGCCGAGGCCAGCGGCCGCCGCGCAAGGGCCGCCCCGCCACGCTGGCGGCGTCCCCCTTGGGGGGGATGGCGCGAAGCGACTCAGAAGGGGCATCTCAGTGGCTTCGGATCATGGTGCCGTAGGCCTGATCGGTCAGGATTTCCAGCAGCATGGCGTGTGGCACCCGGCCGTCGATGATGTGCACGGCGTTCACGCCAGCGCGGGCCGCGTCCAGCGCACCGGCAATCTTGGGCAGCATGCCGCCCGAAATGGTGCCATCCGCAAACAGCGCGTCAATCTCGCGCGCAGTGAGGTCGGTGAGCAACTTGCCCGCCTTGTCCAGCACGCCGGGGGTGTTGGTCAGCAGCATGAGCTTTTCTGCCCGCAGCACCGTGGCCAGCTTGCTGGCCACCACGTCGGCGTTGATGTTGTAGCTTTCATTGTTTTCGCCAAAGCCGATGGGGCTGATGACCGGAATGAAGGCATCGTCCTGCAGCGCCTTGACCACGCTGGGGTCGATGGCGACGATATCGCCCACCTGGCCCACGTCGTGCTCGATGCTCGGGTCCTTGTTGTCCACCATCTTGAGCTTTTGCGCGCGGATCATGCCGCCGTCACGCCCCGTCAGGCCCACGGCCTTGCCGCCAGCCTGGTTGATCAGGCCCACGATGTCCTGCTGCACCTCGCCGGCCAGCACCCATTCGACCACTTCCATGGTCTCGGCGTCGGTCACGCGCATGCCCTGGATGAAATGGCCCTTCTTGCCCAGGCGATTGAGCGCCGTTTCGATCTGCGGACCGCCCCCGTGCACCACCACCGGGTTCATGCCCACCAGCTTGAGCAGCACCACGTCCTCGGCAAAATCGGCCTGCAGGTCGGGGTCGGTCATGGCGTTGCCGCCATATTTGATGACCATGGTCTTGCCATGGAACTTGCGGATATAGGGCAGCGCCTGGGCCAGGATTTCAGCCTTGTCGCGGGGTGCTATCGAAAGAAGGTCGGTCATGGGGGCAGGCCATCCGGAGAAAACAATGAGGCGCAAATTGTGCCCCATTCGCGTGATGTGCGAATAACCCGCCCAGGCCCTGTTTCAGTGCCGCAGCCAGCCTGGCACCTTGAAGCGCACGATGGCCAGGTATGCCGCCACATAACTCACCACAAACAGCCCGCAAAACGCCATCAGAACTGGCGTATTGCCCCAGAAAAGCAGGGCAGGAACCACCGTCAGCAGCGTAAACCCCCACAGGTAGGGCGACGTGCGGTTGTTGCGCATCAGCACGCGGCGCGACTCATCGTCGTGAAACACACTGCGCACAATGCGCCGATAGATCAGCTGGTGGAAATGCAACGCATCGGCCACACCGGGCGACACCCCGCGAACCGACTTGCGGTAGATGGAAAACAAGGTCTCCCACACCGGGTAGATCAGCAGCAGCAGAGGAAACCAGGGCGAAACATTCACATTGCGCTGCACCAGAGAAATGCTGGCCAGGGCAATCACCACACCCCAGATGTAGGCGCCACCATCTCCCGCGAACAACATGCCACGGGGGTAATTCCACACCAGGAAGCCGCCCGTTGCGGCCGCAGTGCATACCAGCAACGCCGCCAGCCCCCGATCGCCCACCTGCAGCGCCACATGGGCCAGGGCCAGGCACACGATGATGGCCACCATGCCGGCCAGCCCGTTGTATCCGTCAATGATGTTGAAGGCGTGGGGCAGTCCCGTCACCGCCAACAGCGCAATGCCCAGGCCCAGCCAGGGCGCTGCCGCTAACAAGGAATCCAACCACGGCATGCCCAGGCGCGGCACAGACATGTCCAGCAAGATGACGGCCAGCAAGCCCGAGACCCCGGTGAAGGCAAGTCGATAGCGCACCGTCAAACGCTGGGTCAAGTCTTCGGCAATGCCACTCACGGCCGCAGGCAACAGCACCAACAGCCACAACCCCACCCAGCCCCTCAGACTCAGGGAACCGGTGTCCCCCACCACTGCGATTGCGCCACCCCCAGCACCCAGCTGCAACACATTCCCAGCAGCACGGCAGCGCCTCCCACACGGGGAACATCGCCGAAATGAAAGCGCTGTGGCATGTTGGCGCCATACACACAAGCGCGTCCACTCATCCAGCGGACGATAAGTCCCGCCGCCAGCGCCGCCACCATAAAAGCCACCAAAGACAACCAGATCATGAGCGGCCGATGGTACCTTTGCCCGCCGCCTCCCCACGTAACAATTGGCACGCCTGCCTGTACACCGGCGAACGCCACAGACGGATAAGACTTTGCACATGCCAACGGAGATGCGCCCAGCGCCGGTGGCTGGCGCGTTGTCCAGTGTGCACCAACTGCACCGGCACACGCACTATGTCCCAGCCTGAAAGACGCAGACGCAGGCACAAGTCTACGTCTTCACAGTACATGAAGTAGGCCTCGTCAAAACCACCCAACTCCTGCCATACGGGCTGTGGAAGCACCAGGCAGGCGGCGTTGACCCAATCCACTTTCGTTTCGCGCAGCCCCAAAGCCCGGCGGCGCCATAGCACCCAAGGCGTTGGCAACTCACGCTCGCTATCCTGCAGACGACCCTGCCTATCAATCTGTACGGGGTAAGCACATCCCGTTCCCGGCAAGTTCGCTGAACGTACCAATGCGACGAAAGGATCGTGCCCAGCCAGTTCCACGTCTGGGTTAAGCACACACACAAATGGTTCTGTCGCACCCGCGAGCGCACGGTTGTGGTTGGCGCCAAAACCCGCAGGATGGGCATTGTGGATTATTTGGAAGACAAACGGCCACCCTTCAGCGGGTGGCACCGGCTCGGCTTCGGGCAAATTCAGCGTCAGCACCACACGCACAATCACTCCCGCATTCAGCCGTGCCAAAGTCCAAATCAACTCCTGCACGGAAGCCCCGTGTCCATGACTCACAATAGAAACCACCAAACCGTCTACGCGGCATGGATGAGAACCAGCAAAGTTAGGGGGCGAAAAAGAAGATTTCATCAGACCCGCATTCTCCTCCGCCCACTCGCCCATCAAGCATTGATAGCTTGGTCCTTCCACATGGCAAGCATTGACCTCGGCCCACCATGCGCGACATCACGGCCTTGTGAACTCAGCCGCTTCGCAATCGGAAGCGATAATGGGAGTATGTTTTTTGTACGCCGACACGTTGGGCTGATCGCTCAAACTGCAGTTTTCGTGGCAGCCTTAAGTTGCACAGGTCTTTTGACGGCGCAAACTGCCCCTCCCCCTCCCCCTCCCCCTTCCAAGACAGGCTTCGCCTTGCCTGCGAGCGCGTCGGCGAAAAAAGCAAATGAATTCCTCGCAACGCTTCGCCCCCCAACGTCCATCCAGGCACTGGAAAGTGGTAACGACTTGCTCCTAGATTTTCCTGCCATTGCTACCGCAGGCCCCATCCGCTTCAAAGCCGTCAGTGCCATGCCCCGGACAGACGGCATGTGGCTTTTGAGCCTCAGTCCTCAGCCGGAGAGTGGTAGCGCACTTTTCGCAACTGTCATGCTGGAACCATCCGCTCTGCCCGAAGCCACATTGCTATTGGACCTGGCAAAAACCCAGCCCATTTTGTTAGTTGTCCGCGCTGGCGGAAAATACTATGGGTTGCAACGGGAAATCAAGATAGGGGTTCCTATGTCGTCCCCCATTGCAAAGTAGTCATGTCCAGGGTACCAACAGTCTCCTTCATCGAGCATCTACAACACTGTGAGCTTCTTGACGAAAAAGGAGCCCAACAGCTTCGAAGCCTGACGCAAGAAAAGTCAGATTCAGCGCTAGCCGTCGCAAGCAGAACCGGCATGGTCCCTGAACAAGCGCTTGTCGATGCCTTGGCCGATTACACAGGATGGCCCGTCGTCAATTTTTCCGAGCTGTCCTCCATGGAGCCGCAAGTTATTGAGGCTTTGGAAACACTGCAACTGCAGAGTGCCTGGTGTCAGCATGAAGGATTGGCCCTGTGGACAGCGCAGGACCAGCTTGTATGCTGCACCTGCGATCTCTTGTCTCGCTCCGCTCAAGAGGTCTTGAGAATCAAATCCAATCAGACCGGCAAACCCCTTAGTTGGAGAATTGCCCGTGCGATGGATATCTACAATCTGTATGCCTCCATTACATCCCAAAAAGCAAAAATCACTACCAGCTTGGGCGATCTCGCGCACCTGCGGGAACTCGCGGAAGAAGGCCCCATCGTTGAACTAGTTAACGGTCTGCTCAGTCAGGCAGTCACCCGGCGGGCATCCGACATCCATATCGAGCCTGGCGAATACGGGTTTGTGGCACGAGTCCGTGTTGACGGCGTTATGCGTGACCTGCAAAAATTCAGCGCAGACCGTTTTGACGCTACCGTTTGTCGCATCAAGATTCTCTCTCAACTCGATATCGCCGAACGGAGACTGCCCCAAGATGGCAGAATGACAGCCCGAATTCATGGAGAAGTATTCGATGTCCGGGTTTCGATTCTGCCCGGAAGCAACGGAGAATCGGTCGTCATGCGCCTACTTAGGCAAGACCGCCCCAATTACAACCTGGGGGACTTGGGCATGCTTGACGATCACTCCGCCCAATTTCGTCGCTGGATTGACGCACCCAATGGCATTGTCTTGGTGACAGGCCCAACCGGTTCCGGCAAAACCACCACGCTATATACCGCACTGGATCTCGGAAATGATGGATTGAAGAAAATTATCACAGTGGAAGATCCCGTTGAATACAAGCTCCATGGGATCACCCAGCTTCAAGTCAATGCAGATATTGGTTACACCTTTGCATCGGCGCTACGCTCCATTTTGCGGCATGACCCTGATGTGATTTTGATTGGTGAAATCCGTGACCAGGAAACCGCCGCCATTGCCGTGCAGTCTGCCCTGACCGGACATCTCGTTTTCTCCACGTTGCACACCAACAGTGCTGCGGGCGCCGTGACCCGGTTGGGCGACATGGGGGTTGAACGATTTTTGCTGGCCTCCAGTCTCCGCGGAATCATGGCTCAGCGGCTTGTTAGACGACTTTGTCCCCACTGTAGCCGTCCAGTTGCGCAGGTGGACTCCGCTCAACACGCCTTGCTCGCCGAGGCGCTTGCACACTGGAACGCAAGCAACCCCCAAACACCAAAAGACCTGAATGAGATGCAACTGCGCGAGCCTGTCGGGTGCGACGTTTGTCTGCACACTGGCTACTTGGGGCGCATTGCCGTGTATGAGATGTTTGACGTTGATGAAACCATACGCCAGCAGATTCTTGATCAAATCAGCGAAACACAAATGATTCAAGATCTGCGCAAAAGACATGTCCGCTCCATGACTCAAGACGGCCTTCTCAAAGTCTGCACCGGCATCACCACCGTTTCTGAAGTAATGACCGTCGGCCAGTAAGCAGGCATCGTCATGCCATTGTTCAACTACCAGGCCACCACAAGCGACGGTCGACGCAGCAAAGGAACACTTGAGTCCTCTGATGCCCACACCGCGCTTGCCACTCTGTCATCGCAGGGACTCAAAGTCTTTGCCCTGGATGAAGCAAGCTCTGGCCGAGACCAAACAAATGCACAGATCCGTACACGGCAATCCGGGAAGCCAGCAGCCAACGCGACACGCCGCATTCCCCAGGAAGAGGTACTGCTGTGCATCCAGGAGTTGTCCACGCTTTTGAACGCAGGGATTCCTCTGGCCGATGCATTGCTTAATATTGCCCGCGGTCACGAGGACCGGCCTCTTGGCGCAGCGCTCAACACGTCCTACACCAGCCTGCGATCAGGCACCAGCCTGGCCGTGGCACTCAAGACCAGCGGACTGAACTTGCCTGAATATGTGCACGAGCTGGTCAAGGCCGGGGAAGAAACCGGCAAATTGGGAGCCTCCCTTCAGTCTGCTTCCCAGCAAATGGAAGCAGACGCCAGTTTCCGACGGGAGACCCGCAACGCCCTCACCTACCCCATGGTGCTCATCGCCAGCGGCTTATTGGCCACATTGGTGGTTTTCGTATTCGTGGTACCGAAATTTGCCAACATCCTTACCAACCCCAAAGCCGACATCCCAACCTTCTCTCGCTGGGTACTGCAGGCAGGACTCTGGCTGGTTAACAATAAAGTGATGGCGGGCATTTGCGCGGCGGCAGGCATTGCGGGGATCTGGATCACCCTGTCCAAACAAGCCGTCCGCGAACAGATTTGGGAGACTGCGACCACACTGCCGGTGATAGGAAGCTGGATCGACCACGTAGAATTAGCGCGCTGGGCCAGCATGTTTTCTGTATTGCTCCAACATCACGTACCACTGCTGGATGCCCTGCGGCACTCACAGAACTCGCTAGCGGGCCAGGCTTGGCGGAACAAGGCAGAGTTGATTGCCCGCGACGTAAAAGCCGGGCAAGCACTGGCAGTAGCCATGCAAACCCATCATTTCCTGGACGCTGTGGGCCTCAATCTCGTACGCGTAGGAGAGCAATCAGGCAAACTCGCCCATACCACTGCATCCTTGGCGCAAATGCACCGCACTCATGCACAACAAAGTATGAAGCAATTCCTAATTTTGCTGGAACCAGTCACGATCTTGCTGGTCTCAGTGCTGCTGGGTGGCATCATGATCAGCGTCATGCTCGCAATTACAAGCCTTACCAACGTCATATAACCGAAGGTGGCAGCCTTGTGCCCTGAAAGACCTCGCAATACCCATGATTCAAATGCATCGCCTCATATCCCAGCAAACTAGTCCAATCGACCGCCATCGCGGTTTTACGCTGCTTGAGATGCTGGTCGTGATGGTCATCATTGGCCTCCTCGCGGGCTTGGTGGGGCCGCGGATCTTTGGCAAGGTCGACTCCAGCAAAGTACAGACGGCACAAATCCAAATAAAAATGATCGAAAGTGCGCTTCAGATCATGCGCCTTGACGTGGGCACCCTGCCCGATGGCGAAATCGCACTGCATTGGCTGGTACGCGAGCCCGAAGATCCCAGCGTGCGCGCCGTCTGGAAAGGACCCTATATGGATGGACAAATCCCCGTGGACCCTTGGAACAACCCCTACAGAATCATCACCCCAGGCCCGGAAGGAAAGCCTTTCGCCGTGACCTCCTACGGTGCAGATGGCAAGCCGGGTGGTGAAGGCCTCAACGCCGACGTCCTGGGCAAGTGATCTCTCTCGGCCCCATGGTTCATGGTGTGCAGAAACGCTCAAAAGCCCCGAAAGGATTCACCCTCATCGAGATGATGGCCGTACTGGTGCTGTTTGGATTGCTCACCGCCGTAGTGCTGCCCAACTTCGAGCGCTGGTTCAGCAACACCGAACGACGGGTGAGTGCCAGCGAACTCGCGGTGAGACTACAAAAGCTCTATGCAAGGGCGGCGCTACTAGGGCAAAACGTCGAACTCAATGCAGCAACAGCCAGCGAAAAACTGGCCGACGGTCAGCCAGCCCTTGACCTTCCCGCAGGCTGGTCATTTGCTGAAGGACAAAGCCTGAGCATCCGCGCTTCCGGACTCTGCCAAGCGGCTTCCATACAGTTTGCATCGGCTGTGCAAACCTTGGTACTGGACGTAAAAACCGACAATTGCGAGATTGCGATTCGCTCCAACACCGCCTCCTCGCAATGAACCGCGCGGCAGCCCCCTACAAAACGAAGCAAGCGGGCATCAGCCTGCTGGAAGTATTGGCTGCGCTCGTAATTCTCAGTATCGGAGCTTCCGTGGCCTTCACGTGGTTTGGGCAAAGCATCACAGCCATGGGACGGCTCAAGGATGAAGAGGCCAGCCTGCTGGCGCGCAACGAAGTCTTGGAGTACCTGCGCGCCATTAACCCCGTGGAACAACCCGCAGGGGAAATAGAGATGCCCGGCTATCGCCTGAGCTGGACCAGCCGCCCTATTCGAGACGTTGTGCGTACCCTTACCACGCTGGGCACACCTTCACGCTATGAAGTTTCTTTGCACGAACTGGATGTCCAGCTGATCCACTCCACAGACAACACACCGTGGACCCATTTCCAGTTGCAGCTCGCCGGCTACCGCCTCGTCGCACCCAGCAGCGCCAGCAGCATATTTGGAACACCTGGTGCAGGGACCTCCCCATGAAGCAGGGTAATCAACAGCATGGGCTCACGCTGATTGAACTGCTGGTCACCGTGGTCATCCTGAGCTTTACCGTGGCACTCATGTCCGGAGCCTTTGGCCAGATAGCGCAAATGCTGCGCGTCAGCACCGAGCACAGTAATGGTTTCCTGGGCCGCTGGAACCAGTCGCGAGCACTCTACGACATGGTGGCAAACATGGTCATAGACCCCACCCTGGATAAGCCCTTCACTGGTCAACACCTTCAGTTGGACATGGTCACACTCGCATTCCCGGATGGCTCACCCGGTGCGGCGCGCCCTGCGCGGGTGCTACTCAAGCCGACCAACAACACTGACAACAGCACCGACTTGCAATTGGAAGGCCCGTCAGATCCAAGCAGCCAGCCCGTCATGAGACTTGCTCGCCTACCGGGGCGTCTGGAATTTCGATTCATCGATCACCGAGGGCAAGAACATGCACAGTGGCCTCCCAGTGGCGTATCAGAATTCCGCCCCATGCCATCTGCCGTTTTGCTCATAGACACCAACAGCCAGCGAACCATCGTCCGTGCTGCGGCCTACGAGGGCAACCTGACGCCCAAGAACAATGACATAGCCCAGGCATTTGGCGTGGGCAGGTAGCAATGGCTGCTTTCCCTCGCCCTTCTCGCTCCCAAGGCTTCGCCTTGGCCGCCGTTCTCTGGCTCATGGCAGGATTGTCCATCGTCGTTGTCCTTGTAGCCGATGCGGCAAAAACTTCAGCCGAGCGCGTTGCGCTGCTGCGCGAGCGCACTGAGTTCATACAAAGCGCGCTTTCAGGGCGGGCCCAGGCCGAATACTGGCTCTCAGGAGCACGCCCACGCACCGCTGACTTTTTTGACGGCGCGGCCGTTGTCATGGCCGACAACACGCCCTACCGGATTGACGCCAACAGCACCATCTCCATTCAAGATCATGGAGGCCTCATCGATCTCAACAATGTAAATAGCGAACTCCTCACCAATTTTCTTTTAGGCTGTGGGGTCTCCGTGGAGAAGACCGCCTACCTGATTGATGCACTGGCAGACTACACGGACAGCGACAACCTGCAACGCCTCAACGGAGCAGAACGCGACACCTACACAGCCGAAGGCAAGCCACCGCCTCGCAACAGTCCGTTGCTGTCTGAATCAGAGGTATGGGACGTGTATGGCTGGGGCCAATACCGCACCACGTTTGAACACAATGGCTGCGAAAATAGCTTCACCATTCATGGCGAAACCACCATGCTGGGTAGCAGCCTGAACCTGGCCACCGCACCCGCTCCGGTGCTGAAAGCTGCTGGACTCAACGACGAACTCATACAGGATATAGTGACTGCGCGCGAGGACCCGGTCAAGGTCGCAGAACGCCTTGCGCAGAACAACGCCCTCCTTGGCGCGGGCGGCATGTTCGGCGGCGCCGGGGGCAAGCAAGTGCAAAAAGTGTTGCGCGTCACCCACCGCCACCCAACCGGCCCCTGGCGCATCACATATACATTAACGCTCGACCCTGAAAACGACGATCGCCCTTGGAGCATCAGCCAGCCCTCGATCGGTGCCGAGCCGGCATCCGTTGGTAAACTCCCACCCTTGCCCTGGCCAAACCAGCCACCGGCCTCCACGCCAAGCGATGTTTCACGATTCCTGTCTTTTTAACCCCCACGGCCCAGACTTACCGCTCGCGCGCTCACTGCTCGCACGCCTGCCAAGCTCTCTAAAGGCTCTGCGCATGGTGGTGCCCCGGCATCTTTGCGCCTATCAGCGCGTGGAGTGCACGGGCGTTCCACGGTTGAAACTGGCCAGCTTTGCCAAACTGCAGGTTCAGGCCCTGGCCCCATTTTCGAAGTATGGGTCGTGCGTGGTGCGCCAAGGCAACTGGCTGCATATGTGGGTTTGGGATGCGGCCATCGAAACCGCCTTTTCCCAAAAGCACGGCGGCAAACAGCACTTCAGCACACTGCCCTACAGCCTCTACAGCACACCAGTGAGCAACGGCATCGTGTGGCTTGCCGCCCCCGGCAGCCCCGGTCTTGAAGGCCAGCTGTGGAAAGACCGCCAGTTGGTAGACAGCATGTGGTTCGATGAACCTCCTGGGGCTGGCGACTGGGCCGCACTGCACGCACAAACCCCTGGCTTCCACGCTCTGGGCTGGCCGCTTGCACTGCCACCCGCTGGCGTGCTACTCCCAGTCGCCCCACCGCGCCCATGGGGGCGCAATCTGACACCGCGCCTTCAAAGCCGCACTCGCATTCAATGGTCCAGCCTGGCTCCGGCTGCGCTGGTGTTCGCCACTGCAACGTTGACTGGATGGGGCAGCTGGATCTACAGCCAGAAGCAAGCCCACCAACAAGCCATCGATCTAGGCTTGCAGTCGCAAGAGCGCATGCTGGCGAAGCTGGAGCCCATGCAACAGGCCCGTCAACGCACCACCAGCACACTGACCTGGATCAACGCGGTGCAGGCGCTGCCCTCTGCACCTACCACCCACGACATAATTGCCGAACTGGCCGACATCTTCACACGCCAAGGCTTGGTCGTGCGCGAGCTTGAAATCAACGCCCCCACTGTGCAAGCCACCCTGGTCGCCACTAGCGGTGGTTCGCCACGCCTCACTGCTGTTTTAGGTGTTCTGGAAAGCCATCCCTGGTTTTACGACGCGCGGTTTGTTGACGTGTCTGGCGGCACCGGCTTCAAGTTTGCGTGGCGCCTGCGTGCCGATGCGGCAACCGCAACTTCGAACTCAAACAGCAAGAACCGGCCATGAATTCATCCCTGCGTTGGCTCATCTGGCTGGCACTGTTAATCGGGGGGTGGTCCATCACGCTCGACTGGCAAGACGAACTGGAGAAAATTCGCCCGGAGCGCGAGCGGCTTGAGCGTTTGCGTCAGCGCGAAGAAAACGCCATTTCTGCGATCGACTGGGAGCAACTTTCACACGAAGCAGGAAAAGCCCAGCTTGCGTGGCTGAACCGGCTCCCCGAAGTTTCCCAAATGGGCGTTTTCCGCGCCGAAGCCATGGAAACCATGGCAGACCTGTGCAAACGGCTGGAAGCCCCCTGCCAAGTGGCTGCACTGGGCGAAACATCGTCCAGCCGCGTTCCACCCCCTGGCACGGCAACGCGCCCAGGCAGTCCGGCCATTGCCACAGAACCGCAGGGTCTGGTGAGTACCAGCGTGCGCGTCACCACGGGCCTTGGTGACAAACTCATGCCCCTACTGCAAGAAATTGAAAACGGCCCCGTTTTGCGCAAAGTTGAGAAATTCACGGTCCGTAGCGGTCGGGCCGACTTTGTCGTTAAAACCTTTGGATTGGACCAGCAGAGTGCTACAGCCACCAGAAGCTCTGCAGAACGCCAGTCCACTGAAAGAAAAACCACCCCTGCAGCGTTGAATAGTGCAAGCAAGGTGAATCCGTGAGCATGAAACCCACCGCAAACATTGCCTTGGCCGCAACACTGATGGTCGGCGCGACCATGCTGGGCGCCTGGTGGGGCCAGCACAGCGCACACAGCGTGACAACCTCCCACAGCAACGCTTCCAAAGCTTCCGTACCCAGCGCCAAAGCTGCTGGCCCCCACATCGCGTTTCCCCGTCCGTTAGCGGCAGAACTGCCGCTAGAAGAGATACTGTCGCCCGCCAATCCCGCATCCTCACCCTCAACCAAAGCGCCTGACATTGTTCCAGGCGGAGCAGTGGCTGGCCACGCTGTGGACAGAATGTGGGAAACCACAGCCAACCAAGCGTGGCAAGTTCGTGCAGCGCCCATCACGCCACCCAACTGGTACATCACCGGAGTGGTCCAACGGGGTGAAAGAACCCAGATCATTGTGCAATTCGACGGTGAGCCCGCCCCCCGATTCCTGAAAATTGGCGACGTACTGCCCGGCGGAGGCAAGCTCGCCTGGGTACGCCCTGGCACCATTGGCGTCGTCACGCCTAACCGCAAGCGCATTGGCGTCCCCGTCTTGTCTGACAACCCTCCCCCGGCCTCCATCCCTAGCTCCGGCACAGGCAAAACTGCCTCCCCACCGGCCCGGTGACTGGCCCACCTGCCCCCACACGCGAGCACCACTGTTCATGAAGTCTTTTTCACGCCCATCTCTGTACACCCTAGGAGTTGCCTGCCTGGTACTCACGGGCTGCGCCAACCGCACGCCCTCGGCACCGGCCCCCATCCTGTTTGACCGCCACGCAGAGAACCGGGCCGCCGGCACCGTCGGCGCCCAGGCGCCATCAGTTCCCCGGGAAACCCAAATCAGCACCGGCCCCAAGCCACCGGCGCTCATTGCCGGCAATCTGCGGCCCGTTCCACCCAAAACCCAGGCCAGCGAGACTGGCGGAGACCTCACGGTTTCTATTGAACAAATGGCGCTGCCAGCCTTTATCCAGGCGGTGTATGGCGGCATCTTGCAGCTCAACTACTCGATGGACTCCGCAGTCAGTGCCCGCACCGACCTCATCACCTTTCGCACCCCCAAGCCCATGACGGCGGCCCGGCTGACCGAAATTGCAGGCCAACTGCTCAAGAGCTATGGCGTGGCGGTGCAAGACTTCGGCGGCGTGCTGCGCATTGTTCCCTCTACCTCCGTCGCCAGCACCCTGCCGCTGGTGCGGCGTGGCCGCGCCCAGCCCACGGTTCCGCTGCCACTGCGGCCCGTGTTTCACTACATCGAAACCGAAGCTGTTCGCCCGCAGGTTTTTGTGCCCACCCTCAAGAATATCCTCGGCGACAAGGTCAAGCTCGAGGCTGACAACTCGGGCGGCCTGCTCGTCAGCGGCCAGCCAGACGACGTGCAGGTCGCGTTGGAACTGATCCAGGTCTTTGACCAACCCAGCCTGCGCGGGCAAAACAGCACACGCGTCGTGCCACGCTTCTGGGGTGCCGATGAGTTTGTGCGCCGCCTGGGCGAAGTGCTCAAGGCCGAGGGCTACAACGTGTCCAGCCAGTCGGGCGCGGGCGACCCCATCACCCTCATCCCCCTGCCGCCCATCAACAGCGTGCTCATTTTTTCCACGTCCAAAGAAGTGATGGCGCATGTGCTTGACTGGGTCAAGGAACTCGACCAGTTCAATGCCGTTCAGGCCGGCAGCGCTTATTTCACCTATCCGGTGCGCAACGCCGATGCACAAGAACTGGCCAAGGCATTGAACGAGCTCATCGGCGGCGCCAGCACCAGCTCCGCCTCCAGTGCAGGCACAACGAGCACCGGAGGCACACCAGCGCCAGCCGCTGCGGCGGGCAGCCGCCAGCGTCGCGTGGTGGTCAACAACGCGACCAACTCCCTCATCTTCCAGGGCGGCAGCCAGGAAGACTACCGCCAATGGCTTTCGCTATTGTCCGAACTGGATCGCCCGGTCAAGTCAGCGCTGATTGACGTGCTCGTGGCTGAAGTCGCACTGGCCGACGACAACAGCCTGGGCTTCAGCTGGCAGCTCGACCAGATGGGCTCGGGTGCACAAGCCCTTCGGCTCAGTGGCACCACCTACAACGCACAGGCCAGCGGCAGCGGGCTTTCCGTCAACGCCCTGCTGGGCGGCAACCCCCTGCGCCAGCTGGCCATTTCAGCGCTGGCCAGCAACAGCGACTCACGCGTCATCTCCAACCCCAAGATCATGACCCGCAACGGCGAGTCCGCCAGCATCAACGTGGGCCAGGAAGTGCCCACCGTCACCAGCCAGGGCGTTACCACCAACGGTGGCGTGTTTGGCGGCACCACCAACAACGTAGTGCCGCAAACCATCCAGTACCGTAACACTGGCGTACTGCTGCGCGTGCGGCCCGTCATTCATGCGGGTGACCGCATCGACCTGGAAGTGAGCCAGGAGGTCAGCAGCGCCGAACCCACCACCACTGGCGTCACCACCTCACCCACCATTCGCAAACGCTCGATTGAAACCAAGCTCAGCATGCGCGATGGCGCCACCGTCATGCTCGGTGGTCTGATTTCGGAAACCGCCACCGACAGCGACAGCGGCGTGCCCGGCCTGAAAGACATCCCCGGCCTGGGCCATCTCTTCAAAAAATCGGGACAAACACGCGCCCGCACTGAACTGGTGATTCTCATCACCCCCTACATCATCAACGACAGCGGCGAAGCCGAGGCCGCCACAGACGCCTATCAGGCCACGCTGGGCACGTGGGCCCAAAGCGTGCGTGACCGGGTCAAAGCCAGCCGTGATGCACGGCGCGCCGCATCGCCTGACGTGCTGCAGTCCCCCGACACCGTCACACCCCAACCCTCCCAGCCCACGACGCCGCCCGCAAGCAACGGCAAGCCGCCGACAGCGGCACCAGCGGCCGTGGCGCCCAAACCGCTACAGCAGGACGCACCAAAAGAACGCATGATCAACCTGACCGACCGTGCCGCCAGTTCGCAAGAGGCAACCCCTGCGGGCACGACGCCAGGGCAACAAAACATGGGCGCAACCGACAGCGGCGCCCCCGACTCCGCAGCCCCAGCGGCGCCCACCGGCAAGCCCGCACCCGCCACCATCAATGGCGTCAACGTGCCGGCGGGCGGAACCCTTGTGGAAGACCCCGAGCTGATCCGCCAGATTCTTGACGCCACCAGAAAGCGCTAACACCGCATGCGTTACTGGCCCGCGCTCGATGGGTTGAGGGGCGTGGCCGTGCTGGCCGTGATGCTCTTTCACGCCCAGGTTCCCCAGGCTCGAGGCGGCTTCTTGGGGGTGGACATCTTCTTTGTGCTGAGTGGCTTTTTGATCACCAGCCAGCTCCTGCGCGAAGTGCATACTGCAAGTCGCATACGCTGGGGCCGCTTTTTCATGCGGCGGCTTGTGCGGCTACAGCCCGCATTGCTGCTGTTGCTATTGTTTTACACCATAGGCTGGGCTGGTGGTTGGGTACCTGGCTCCGGCAGCACAATGGCCCGCGATGTGGGCACCGTGCTCCTCGCCATGACCCACTGGGCCCGTGCGTTCGACTGGCATCCGCCAGACTACCTGGGGCACGCGTGGTCGCTGGGTATCGAAGAGCAGTTCTACCTGCTCTGGGCCTTGTTGCTGGCCACCATGGGCGGATATGCCGCCCGCCGCTGGCATGTCTTTCTGCTGGCCCTGGCCGGCGCACTGGCCAGCATGTGCTGGATGCTGTGGCTGCACCAATCGGGCGCCGGCCCCACCCGTCTATACAACGGGCTGGACACCCGGGCCATGGCCCTGCTGTGCGGCTGTGCACTGGGTAGCTGGCTGCACGCGCGCCTGCCCCAGTCGCTCGACGTGGCACTTTCCCAGGCCCAAGCGCGCCCACAATCGCCCGCCACGGCGGGCATGGGTTTTGCCTCATTGAGCCTGCTGCTGCTCTGCATGGGTAGCCTTGACTGGCGCCATCCACTCATGTTTGCGTGGGGCTACATGGCGATAGCCGTCACTGCGGCCTTGTTGGTCTGGTCTTTGGTGGCGGCACCGACCAGCCTGTGTTCCGCCCTGCTGGCCTGGCCGCCGTTGGTGGCCGTGGGCAAGATATCGTATGGGCTCTACCTTTGGCACTACCCCCTGTTTCGCGTGGCAGAGGCACAGGCCCTGAAAACCGGTTTGCCGCTGGCCTATGGCATGGCGCTGGCCGCCTGCCTGGCGCTACTTGCCGCCTGGGCCAGCTTTGTGTGGGTTGAACGCCCACTGCGTGTCTGGTTGACATCGCGCCATGCAAACCCCCAGCGCCATACGGCGACTCTCTCGGCCTAGTACACACGGCGCCCATGCGCGTGACAGCAAGGCGCCACCTGACACAAGGCGTGCACGGTGACACGACCAGGGGCGCCGACCTCGGTGCAGGCAAGCACGCACCAGCGGCTTGTAAAAACATGTTTACGATTCAATAATATGTAACCAAAATTTGTAGGAGAGTTCCATGCGCCTTGCGCCGCCCCCCATCACGGCACCATTCCCCATGCCAGGCGTTTGTACTGCAATCTGCACCGCCGCAGCCATGGCGCTCGCTGCCTGCGGTGGCGGCACTGGCGACAGTAACGCCCCTGTGGCCAGCGCCAACCTCCAGGCGCCAACCTCCATCCGTACCGCTGCGGCAGCACTGGCACCACTCACCTTGTCATCGCCCGCTTTTGCAGAGCAAGGCACCATTCCAGATGGCTTCACTTTCAGTTATGGCGGCCAGTGCAGCGGCAGCAACTGGTCTCCGCCTCTTGAGTTTGGCGGTGTGCCCAGTGACACCCAATCGTTTGCGCTGGTGGTGCAAGACCCCGATGGCGGCAACTGGATGCACTGGAAAGCCTGGAACATACCCGCCGGTACGCGCTCATTGGCTGTTGATGCCGCGCGTTCGGCCCTGTTTTCGCAAGCCATTAACGACTTTGGTGCGCCAGGCTACGGGGGGCCCTGCCCGCCTACACCGTCCCACCGCTATGTTTTCACCCTGTATGCACTATCCAAAACCTTTAGCGGCGAGCCCTCGCTGAATGAGCTAGCCGCCAGTGCGCTGGCCACGACCACGCTAACCGGCAGGCGCTCACCCTCGGATCGTCTGGCCTGGACCACCCCTGCCGTATCGCCGCAGACTGGCTGGTGGTGGAACCGTAGCCAGCCCGGCACGGGCTTTGCCATTGAACGCCAGGGCAACCGCATCTTTCTGGCCAGCTTCAGCTACGAGAACAATGGCCGCTCTACCTGGTACGCCAGCACCCTGGAAAAGCAGCCCAACGCCCACTACACGGCAGACCTGCTGAAATACGCCGGCGGGCAAACCCTGGCAGGAAATTACCAGGCCCCCTTCGCACCTGCCACCGAAGGCACTGCAGATCTGTTCTTCGACACAGCCACATCTGGACGCCTGTTAATCAAACAGGCCGGGGGCCTGATGCAACGCACGGTACTGCTGGAACGCTTTCCCATTTCTACCCCCACCACGTTCACGCCTTCCATGGCCCAGGGTGAAAACGGCTGGTGGTGGAACCCGGCTGAAGGCGGGCGTGGATTCTTCGTGGAAATACAGGGTCAGCAGGCATTTACGGCCAGCTTCATGTACAACGAAGCGGGCCAGCCTGTGTGGTATGCCAGCGCCGCACCCTTGGCGCAGCCCAACAGCTTCAGCAGCAGCCTGCTGGTGTACACGCAGGGCCAGACACTCTACGGTGGCTATCGCGAGGCGCAACTGCAACCCGCCACACCCGGCGCATTGGCATTCAGCTTTTCAACGGCCACACAGGGCACGATGACCCTGCCCAACGGGCGTGCTGTGGCCATGCAGCGGTTCAGGTTTTAACCTGCCCGCCCCCCACGCGGTGGAGGGGGCCCGGCAGCCGCCACTGCTTTCGCAGTGCCCCCATGATGAGGCGACGTCGAACACACTCACCCGTTCAGGCGGGGGCTCCATCTCTCCGCTTGGCGTTTGTGCCATGACGGAGACCCGGAATTAGTAAACCGTGCGTAGTTGCCGAGCGGGTTGAATGCTGCGCGCGCAGCTTCTTGCGCGCCAGCACATGGGGAACCGTATCCAAATGCACCGGTAAATCATCCACTGGCTTGCGCAACAGTTGTTCAGTCGGCGCTGGCGACCACTCGCAAAGTGCCACCCCGCCAAGCCACGCGCGCCTGGGGACACACAAAATAGAAAACATATGCCTTCTGGACATTCAATAATGTGAGCGCTTTGCGCTTGCTGTTGCCGCATTTCAATACTCATTGCATCCCAAATGCAATAGAGACATGCGCTACAAGCTCCATTTTTTATAGCAACTCTCTCGCAAGGCTTGCACCAACGGCAGGGTAGCAACCTGCTGGAAACTGCCGAAAGCGCAGGTCGTCTCACGCCCTTTTGGCATTGAATTTTTGCATAACCTGCCCATCCGCTGCCGTCAGTTCCATCGCCCTGCAGGCATAAAAAAAGGGAGCCGAAGCTCCCTTTTTGATCAACGTAAGCGGAAAACCGATTACTTGCCCAGGCCGTTGATGGCGTCTTGCGACACAGGCTGTGCGTCCAGAGCATTGACTGGCACGCGATCGCCACTGTTCTCGAAGTCCACGCCTTGGGCGTTGGACGTGTCGATCACCGAGCTACCTACCACCATGTAGCTTTGCACGCGCAGCGTGGTTCCGGTATTAGACACAATGCGCAGACGGTCGCTGATGCCGGCCTTGGAGCCGCCCACAACAGCCGTACCACCCTTGGCTTCATAGCCCACAGTAGCAGTGCCGAAGGGGTTCGTAGCTGCAGCGGCGTTGGTCAGCTTGGCTTCGACGTCCTTGTTGGACATGTTCAGCACTTCACGTGGCTTCAGGTCAGCCAGCTTGCCCCAGGCACCGTAGGTGCCGTCAGCATAGATGATCTGGCCATACACATCAGCAGCTTGGGCTTCGCTGTTGTTGATGATGCGCACCGTGGTGGCGGGACCGGTGTCACCGAAGGTAGCGTACGCAGCGTAGTTGCGCACGTCGATCTTGATGCCGCCACCGATGCCGGTCAGCGTGCCCGAGCAGCTGTTGTCTTGCTCGCGCAGATCAGGAGTACCGGCAACGGTATCCTTGGTCAGCGTAGCCACCGTCACCACACCACCGGTTTGCGGAATGAATGCAGTGCCAGTGAATTCGGCGAAGATATATGCACCATTGGCCAATGCAGCAGCCCCAGCATCGGTGGTAGCAGTAAATACCAACTCGGTTGCGCCGCCGGCGGGAATCGTAATGGCATTAACACCTGCCAGCGCAGCACCTGCACCGTCAGTAGCAGTAACCGTGGTACCAGCAGGCCATGCGGCAGGCAGCGTCAGCTTGAAGGTTGCGTCCTTCAATTCGATCTTGCCGTCGTCCAAGGTGCCGGTGTCGTCTCCAACTGCAGCATCGAAGTCAGCTGCGATGAAGGGGCTGGCTGCAACGAATGGAGCAACGGAGTCGCCATAGGTGTGCGTGTAATCCAGATCCAGACCGTTACCGCGTTGACGCAGCTTGACTGCACCAAGGTAATGGCGGCCGCCGGCGAGAGCTGCGGCTGGTGGCACGATTGCGGTAGCGGTGCCAATCAGTGTTGCACCCGTCCAGTTTGCCGAACCAACAGTCAGCGCCTTGTTCAGAGTTGCGGCATCGGTGCGCGAAGTGCTAGGAGCTGCCACAAACTGGAAGTCCAGGTTTTGCGTGAAATTCAGCAGACGAGCGTCGTTGGTTGAACCCGAACGCAGGTGTTCGGAGTCAGGCGAAGCCACCGTTTGCACAGTCGTGTTGCCCGTGTGGTTGGTGAAGTGCTTGAAATTGATGTCCAGTGCGGAATCGGGTGCCACGCAAGCAGCTGCACCGGCCACGTCCAACAGACCATTGATACCAACGTTGTCAACACCAACGTTACCGTTAGCATTCACGGTGAACAGTGGCTTCTTCAGCAGGTTGGTAGCGGCGACTGGCACCGTGACGTTGAACACCAAGGTCTTGCGGTCTGCAGTAACGAACGCATTGACAGCGGTTCCCGCTGGGAACGCTGCCAACGGTGCATCGAGTGCGTCGTTGTATGCAACATTCAACAAGCCGGTACCGGAAACGTCCGTCAACGTATCCACAGCGGCGAAACGCTGGCCAGCGCCGACAGTCCAAGTGCCCTTGCTCAGCGTGTATTGCAGTTGCAGACGCTGTTCGTTGGTACGTGCATCGACATCACCAGCAAAACCGTAGGTATTAGAAGGAGCGCGAACATTCTGAGCATTGGTCTTGATCACTTCGATCGCCAGCGTAGCGGAAGAAGAGTTGATTTGACCTGCGTTGGCAGAGCCGGCAACAACAGCCAGAACGCTGGCGATTGCAAAAGCGACTTTGGTAAGTTTCATGAAAAACCTCGTTAAAAAGTAAGAACTAGTTCAGCTTTCGGGTCCTCGCCAGAGTACACCCCAGCTTGCCTGAAATCCGGAGGGAGCATAGCACGCAACCACCCCCAATCGGTGAAATCATTATAGGTATGGTTTACTGCGCGCCGCCCCCCTTTGCCCCTAGAAAAGAGACAAAAAGCCCACTTGGCTGTTTCATTTTTGCAACTGTTTTTTGGGGAACTCGGCCTGAAACATGGTGCGATCTGGCGCGGCAGCGCTCCCTCACACCCGCGCACCGCAGCACAGCGCAACCGTTTTGCAGCCCGCGTGGCACCGGCAACACCGGATCAGTTAACGTTGGGTGCTACCTCCAACAAAAATCGATGTGCGATGAAGCTATCTGAACTCCTGAAAAAGGAGAACAACAATCTCGATGTTTTCCGGCTGCTGGCCGCGTGCATGGTGATCTATGGACATGCCTATGCGGTGGTGCCGCAGGCGGGGCGCGTTGATGTGGTGGCGCGCCTGCTGGGGCACGATTACTCGGGCTCGCTGGCTGTCAAGATTTTTTTCTTTTTGAGCGGCCTGGTGGTCACCAACAGTCTGCTGCACAAACGCAATGTGCTGCACTTCGCCATTGCCCGTTTCTTTCGCATCTGGCCCGCGCTGGTCTTGGTGACGGTTGCCTCGGCGCTGCTGCTGGGGCCCCTGGTGTCGGCGCTGTCGCTGGGTGACTATTTCTCGCAATGGGCAACTTACCGCTATGTTTTTGACAACCTGCTGCTGAAGACGAACTACAGCCTGCCGGGGTTTTTGTGGCAAGCCCGGACAAGGCGGTAGTCAATGGCTCGCTATGGACTCTTCCCCATGAGGTGGGCGCCTATGTCGCCCTGCTGGCGTTATTCATGGTGGGAGTGTTTCGCTTACCGGTGCTGGCATTGGCCATTTTTGTGCTGCTGCTGGTCGACCCGCTGACAGGCAACCGGCTGCTGTTCACATGGCGCACGCCCTTGTCCGAGGTGGACTTGCTGGCACCTTGTTTTGCCTTTGGCGCGCTTCTGGCGCTTTACAAGGAGCGCATTGAGGTGGGGCTCGCCACGGTGAGCGGGCTGGTGTTGCTGTACCTGCTTTTCAGGTCTTCTGCGTATTCGTTCTATTTTTTCTACGCTGCGCTGTTCGCAGCCATCCTTTACCTGTCAGGACTTGCGGCTCTGCGCAAAATCAAGCCGCGCTCCGACCTGTCTTACGGGGTGTACCTGTGGGGCTTTCCGGTGCAGCAAACGCTGCAATGGATGTTGCCGCAGCAGGGAACGCACTTCAACCAGGTGGTGTCGCTGGGCGTGACGCTGGTGCTGGGCTTTGCTTCATGGCATCTGGTCGAGAAACGGGGCATTGCACTGGGGCAATCCGTCATCGGGCGACTGCTCGCACGCCAGACAAGGCACGAGAACGCAGCCCATGAGGGTGCACGCCACGGCGCTGCTCCATTGGCCTGATCTGTAGGGGCCTGTCAAGCGGCGGATATGGTGGCCAGCCGCGGGCAGGTACGTAATCTCATTTCCTTGGCAAACGCAAACTGCCTGATGATGCTGTGCCACCTGCGCCGGGCGTACCAATCCACCCAACAGGGTCGCCTTGATGGACCCAGCAGCGATATTTCAATGGTTTGTCAGGCCTGCACGCCTTGCTCAAACGCCTGCACCTTGGCCTCCAGCGTAGCCTGGGCGGCGGCAATGATTTCAGCGTAGTGGCTGTTTTCTATGCCCCACAGCGAAGAATGCAGCTCTTCGTGGTGGCCCACCAAAAACGGCAAGGTGGTGACGACTCGCAGTTGCTGCTGTGTCTGCAGGTAGCGGTCAATGGTGTTGGTTTCGGGGTCGGCGTGGGTTTCATCCCACTGGGCGAGCAGGCGCAATGCTGTGGGGGCGTAGGTGTTGTGCACCATGCTCATCATGCGGTCGATGGTGACAAACACCAGGCCGCCCTGCCGCTCCACGCCCAGCACGCGGGTGTCGGGGTGCATGATGGCCACCAAGCCCACAAACACGTCCCACTGCCCGCTGTGCTGGGCCAGGTAAGCATCCACCACCGCCTTGTGCTCGGCATAGTCGGGCAGAAAGAGCACATCGTCTTCCATGACTTCCAGCTGCGGCCACTGGGCGGCCAGGGCTTGCTGGGCCAGATATTTGTAGCTGAGGGCGCAACCTGTCCAGCCGGGGCTGTAGCGCAGGCCGTCAAACACCTGCACACCGGGCGCACGGTGGCTAACGAACATGGCGCGGCGTGTGGTGGTCTCGGGCAGGCTCAGTGCCAGGTGCGGGCCAGGCAGGGGAGTCGTGCTCGTGAGTGCCTGAAACTGCGGGTAATCAAGCCAGCGCCGCGCCAGCAGCATGCGGTAGAGCATGAATTCGAAGCGTGCCTGTGAGGCCGCCACGGCCGCCTCACGGGCAGCCTGAGCGGCGGCACTTTGTTGTGGGCTGGCGCCAAGCACGTCACCAATGGCCTGCAACAATGCGGACACATTGCCTACCGGAACAAAGCGCACGGCATCCTCCAGCGCGACGTGCTCTGACTGGTCGGCGCTGGTTTCGGAGACCACTGGCACGCCCAGCGACAGGCATTCATGGATGCGTGTGGTTTCGAGCAGCGCACCTTCGTAGTAATGCAGATTGACAACTACGCGTGCGCTGGCCATGGCGCGGTGCAGTTCGGGGCCAAACAGGTTGCCCACAATGCGCAGCTGGTAACGCTCGCCAATGGCAGCAAGCAGCTGCTGGCGGCGCGGGGCGTTGACGTCGCCGTAAAAGAGCACATCGCATGGTGCATCCAACCCTTGGGGATGCAAGTTGTTGTGCCGCAGGTATTCGCCATAACCCGCGACCCCCCCCACCGGCACCAGGAAGGTGTGGGGATAGGCAATGCCACGCTCCTCCAGGAACTGCAGATTGGTTTGCGCGTAGTCGAGTACGGCGAGTGAATTCTCGAGTGTGTTGAGGTACCCGGGCGTAAACCAGCGTGAGCTGACCGATTGCTCCATCTGGAACGCAATGCGCTTTTCGCCGGGTGGCAGGCGCTTGAACATTTGCGGGCAGACGACGAAGTAAGCGTCAAGAACAAAGCCTTCCTTGGGGGGCTCGGTCATCACGTCTGCCGCAAAGCCCGCCTTGTGCAAGGCATGGGCCACCAAATGCGCCACAAACAGGGTGTGGTGTGTGGCCATGACACCCACGTGCCGAATGCTGCCGGGAGCGATGTTCAACTGCTGGGCCATGGCGGCTTCACGTCGCAAAGCAGTCACGCGACCTGCCAATGCCCGCCACTCGCCCCGCACAGCATAGCCTGCCGCTTTGCGTGCACGGCGCAGCAGAGTGCCCACACCCCAACGGCGGGCCAGTTGCCCGGCGGTACGCAGTCCGGCGGTGATGCGCCAGCTGCGGGAAGCATAAATTTCCTGGACCAATGCCTTTTCTGCAGCAAGCTGCCGATTGACATCAGACAACTGCTGATTCACTTGGCCAATGGTTTGCTCAACTTGCGCATTGCGTCGTTGCAGCGCCAGTATCTGTTGGTCCAGGTTTTCTATCCACAGGTGCCGCTGCTGGCCCGACTGCTCCAGCATGGTTTCACGCTCACCGGCGTCGCGCAACTGGTTTTGCAGCATGAGCACTTCGGCCCGCTGCTCCAGGCGAGCTCCCAGTATGGAAAAAAACCTGCGCGCGTCGCCTTGCGTCAAGGAAATATCCGGGTTGGCGACCTGACTGCATAACTGCAGCAGTTCAACCGGCTGGCGACGCCCCACCAGCAAAACACCCAAACCGTTGCTATGCTTGAATTCAATCGAGGGGTATTGCGCCGACAACTCTGCCCACAAGCGGTGAACGCCGAAGTCATCGCGAAAGACATTGGTGTCGTGAAAGAGGACAACACCTCGCTGCGACAGCTTGGGGAGCCAGGTTTCAAAATCATGGCGCACCGCTTCATAGGTGTGCAAGCCGTCGATGTGCAGCAGATCCACGCTGCCATTGGCAAACTGCGGCAGGGCCTCGTCAAAGGTCATGCGAAGCAGGGTTGAAAACGCCGCATAGCGCGGGTCGTGTACCCGCTGGAGCGTTTGGTAGATAGTTTCGCCATAGGCGCCGGCATGCGCGTCGCCCTGCCAGGTGTCCACGGCATAAGCCTTGGTGTGCAGTCCCTGCTCTTGAATGGCTTGGCAAAATGCCATGTAAGAAATGCCCGAATACGCCCCGAGTTCCACCAGCGTTTCGGGCTTTTGCACCGCCACAAGCCAGGAGCCAAAAGGAATATGCCCCGCCCAAGGCGCTGGCACAGAGAAATGCTGGGGCTCTAGCAGAGCGGCAGATGTGATGAAGTTCATGAAAAAGACGAAAAGGCTCGGCGCAAAAAGATTTTGCTATCGTGCATCCATGGAAATGTGGGCCATGGGAATACCCACTAGTCCTGCGGCGGTGCTGGTGGATTCGGAGCGGAAAGTGATCGCATCAAAAATCCACTGGTGCTGCACATGCTCTTGCTGGGTGCCGTCGGCTATGGCAATGGTGATGCTGTAATCGCCCACAGGCATGCGGGGCATCTGAAACTGGAATCTGGCACGCAAGGTTTGCCCGGCTTTGCATTCGCAAGGCTGGTGCTCGTATGCGACAAAAGTGTTATCACCAAACAAGGTTTGACCCAGTCGATCTTTGACGACAAAGCCAACAATGGGGCTGCGAAGATGTTGCAGGGCCACGGCCTCCACTGTAAGCTCCACATTCTCTCCACCCACGGCCCATGCCAAAGCCTGTCCGTGGTCGTTACGCAAGTCCACACGCACCACGCGACTTCCGCCCATTCCAAACGACGGTGCATCGGGGTCGAATTCAAAAAGACGCAGATCGTTCCGAAGATTGCTGGCATTCAGGTAAGGCAGGCGTTGGTCGAAACGTACCTCCGCCCCTTTCAAACCCTGGCTGTTCGGGACATCAACGGTTTCGTCTTGCGAGGCAGTGACAGGTAACAGAGTATCGTCTGCCGCCTGGTCAGCCTGCTGGGCTTCGTAATAGGCCTGCAAATAATGCTCGCAAACACTTTTAGGATCGCCCTGTTCGCGCACCTGGCCTTTGTCGAGCCAAATGGCGTGATTGCACAGACCTTTGACAGCAGCGGTGTCGTGACTGACAAAAAGCACGGTGCCATGCTGCATGAAGGCACGCAAAAATCTCATGCACTTCTGGGTAAAAAAAGCATCCCCCACCGCCAAGGCTTCATCGATGACCAGAATGTCGGCATCCACATGGGCAATCACGGCGAACGCCAAGCGCACAAGCATGCCGCTGGAGTAGGTCTTGACGGGCTGATCCATGAAATCGCCAATATCGGCAAAGGCTTCGATATCGGCGAATTTTTCGAGAGTCCGCTCTTCACTTTGGCCGAGCACGCCTGCGTTGAAGAACACATTTTCACGGCCCGTGAATTCAGGATTGAACCCTGAGCCCAGTTCCAGCAGCGCAGCAACCCGGCCTTGCACTTCAATGCTTCCTTGCGTGGGATGCAAGGTGCCACAAATCATTTGCAACAAGGTGGATTTGCCCGATCCATTGCGCCCAATGACACCGACGGTTTGGCCTTTTTTAATCTCAAAAGAAACATCGCGGAGCGCCCAGAACTCACGGTAATAGTTGACCACGTTCAAGCCTAGCCAGCGCCGCAAGCGTGGCAAGACAAACTGCCGCAGCCGCTGGCCAGGGGTGGCATAGATCTGGAAGCATTTGTGCAGCCCATTGACCCGAATGGCTACAGACGCGGCGCTCTGGGTATCAGAGGACATCGGCAAATCCCTTGCGTGTTTTCTGAAACCAGGCAAAACCCAGCCACGCCACAACCAGAGCAATCAGCCAATACAGCAACAAGCCAAACCATTGCGGCTGATGCCCCCACACCAGAACCTCACGCACCTGTTCGATAATGAAGGTAAGTGGATTCAATCGCATCCAAGGCTGCAATGACTCGGGCAAGGACTGGATCGGGAAAAACACCGGAGACATAAAAAGCATGACGGACGTGATCAGACCAATCGTTTGACCCACATCGCGAGCAAAAACACCCAAGGATGCCAGCCCCCAAGATAGCCCCAAAATCAATACCAACAAGGGCAGGATAACCACCGGAAAAAAGAATACAGTAGCAGGCACTGAACCCGTAAACAGCAGCTTTGCCACCAACAACACCACAACGCTGACCAGCCCGTGGAAAGACGCGGCAGCCAGCTGGATTACCGGCAATATCTCCAGTGGGAATACCACTTTTTTTACATAATTGACATTCCCAAGTACCAGCTGGGGAGCACGATTGATCACCTCCGCAAAAAGAGAATGAACAATGAGGCCCGCAAAGAGAATCACCGCGAATTGCGTGCGTGATTCCTCACCAGTACCCCAGCGGGCTTTAAACACCACTGAAAAAACAAAGGTGTAAATGGTCAGCATGAACAAGGGGGTCAAAAATGACCACACCAATCCCAGGGCAGAGCCTCGGTATCGGCCAATCACCTCGCGCTGGCTCATACGGGCAATCAATTGACGATGCACCCACAAGGTGCGAAACATACCCTGCAGCGAGGCAGGTGGCTCAGCATGGGGATTCATTAATTAAAAAAGTCAGCACTGACCAACGGGCATCCTGCACTGTCTTTGGCGGACAACACCGGGGCCATGCAAAGATCCGGCCAGTCAATAGAGAGATCGGGGTCATTCCAAGCGATGCAGCGCTCATGAGCCGGCGCGTAGTAATCAGTGGTTTTGTACAAAAATTCGGCCGTGTCGCTAAGCACCACGAAACCATGCGCAAAGCCCGGCGGCACCCACAACTGGCGGTGGTTGTCGGCGCTCAACTCCGCCCCTACCCATTGGCCGAAGGTGGGCGAGCTTTTGCGGATGTCCACTGCCACATCGAACACGGCGCCCTGCGCCACGCGCACCAACTTGCCCTGGGGCTGCTGGATCTGGTAGTGCAGGCCGCGCAGCACACCTTTGCTGCTGCGGCTGTGGTTGTCCTGCACAAACTGGTAGTCGGTGCCAGTGGCCTGGTTGAAGGCGCGCTGGTTGAAGCTTTCGTAAAAGAACCCGCGGGCGTCGCCAAACACCTTGGGTTCAATCAGGACAACGTCGGGAATGGCGAGGCGAGTGGCTTGCATGCAGGTCTTAGTAAATTGTTTCTTGGGCAACGCGCAGCAGGTATTGCCCGTAGCCGTTTTTGCTCAGTGGCTTGGCCAATCGCTCCAGTTGCACGGAGTCAATCCAGCGCTGGCGCCAGGCAATCTCTTCAGGGCAGGCAATCTTCAGGCCCTGGCGGCGCTCGAGTGTGGCGATGAACTGGCCGGCTTCAAGCAAGCTGTCGTGGGTGCCGGTGTCCAGCCAGGCGTAGCCCCGGCCCATGATTTCGACGCTCAGGTTGCCTTGCTCGAGGTATAAGCGGTTGAGGTCGGTGATTTCCAGCTCACCCCTTGGCGAGGGCGCCAGGGCCTTGGCAAGCTCTACCACCTGGTTGTCATAAAAATACAGGCCCGTGACGGCGTAGCTGGACTTGGGCGCCTGGGGTTTTTCTTCCAAGCTCAGCACTTTGCCGCTGGCGTCGAACTCGGCCACGCCATAGCGCTCTGGGTCTTGCACATGGTAGGCAAACACGCTGGCGCCTTGCTGGCGTTGCATAGCATTGGCCAGCAGCAGGTGCATGTCGTGACCGTAGAACAGGTTGTCGCCCAGCACCAGCGCGCTGGGGTGATTGCCAATGAAGTCTTCGCCAATGATGAACGCCTGCGCCAGGCCGTCGGGGCTGGGCTGCACGGCGTATTCCAGGTGGAGACCCCACTGGCTGCCATCGCCCAGCAGTTGCTGGAAGCGCGGTGTGTCTTGCGGCGTGCTGATGATGAGGATGTCGCGGATGCCGGCCAGCATGAGGGTGCTCAGCGGGTAATAGATCATGGGCTTGTCGTACACCGGCAGCAGTTGCTTGCTGATGGCCAGCGTGGCCGGGTGCAGGCGGGTGCCGGAGCCTCCGGCGAGGATGATGCCTTTGCGTGCGGTCATGAGGAAGCCTTACAGAATTTCGGTGAGCATGCGCGCCACGCCCTGCTGCCAGTGGGGCAGCGTGAGGCCGAAGGTGGCTTGCAGTTTTTGGGTGTTCAGGCGCGAGTTGTGCGGGCGCATGGCCGGCGTGGGGAAAGCGCTGGTGGGCACAGGCGCCACCTCGGCAGCTTTTATTTTGATAGCTGACTGCGCTTTAGCAGCAAGGCTCAGGACCTCTTTTACATACAAATGCCAGTTGGTCTCGCCACTGGCCACGCAGTGGTACAGGCCGGCGTCCTGCGGGCACTGCTGCAGGTGGCGGATGGCGTGCGCGGTGACATCGGCCAGCAGATCCGCACCGGTAGGTGCGCCCCACTGGTCATCGATGACGGTGAGGCGCTCGCGCTCTTGTGCCAGGCGCAGCATGGTCTTGGCGAAGTTGCCGCCGCGTGCGGCATAGACCCAGCTGGTGCGCAGGATGAGGTGTTTACATCCCGCTTGCTGGATGAGTTGCTCGCCTTCCAGCTTGGTAGCGCCGTAGACGCTGAGCGGCGCGGGCGCATCGCTTTCGACCCAGGCTCGGCTGCCGCTGCCGTCGAACACGTAGTCGGTGCTGTAGTGCACCAGCCAGGCGCCCAGGCGGGCGGCCTCTTCGGCCAGCACGCCCGGCGCGGTGGCGTTGAGGGTGCGGGCCAGGTCGGGTTCGCTCTCGGCCTTGTCCACGGCGGTGTGGGCCGCGGCATTGACGATGGCGTCGGGGCGCAGCGCGCGCACGGTGTCGGCAAGGCCAGCCGGATTGGCAAAGTCGCCGCAGTGCTCGGTGCTGTCAAAGTCGAGTGCGGTGACCTGACCCAGCACCGAGAGGCTGCGCTGCAACTCCCAGCCGACCTGGCCACCTTTGCCAAAAAGGAGGATTTTCATGCGCAGGTGGCAGCAGAAACAGGGGCTTCCTGGTACTGGGTCTGCACCCATTCGCGGTAGGCGCCGGTCTGCACGTTGGCCACCCAGTCGGCGTTGTCCAGGTACCACTGCACGGTTTTGCGGATGCCGGTGTCAAAGGTTTCTGCCGGCTTCCAGCCCAGTTCGCGTTCGATCTTGCGGGCGTCGATGGCATAGCGGCGGTCGTGGCCGGGGCGGTCTTTGACGTAGGTGATCTGGCTGCGGTAGCTTTGCCCGTCAGCGCGCGGGCGCAGTTCGTCGAGGAGGGCGCAGACCGTGTTCACGATGTCGATGTTGGGCTTTTCATTCCAGCCGCCGACGTTGTAGGTTTCACCCAGGTGGCCGGCTTCGAGCACGCGGCGGATGGCGCTGCAGTGGTCGCGCACGTACAGCCAGTCGCGCACCTGCATGCCGTCGCCATATACGGGCAGATTTTTGCCTGCCAAGGCGTTGACGATCATGAGGGGGATGAGTTTTTCCGGGAAGTGCAGCGGCCCGTAGTTATTGCTGCAGTTGGTGGTGAGCACCGGCAAGCCGTAGGTGTGGTGCCAGGCGCGCACGAGGTGGTCGCTGGCGGCCTTGCTGGCCGAGTACGGGCTGTTGGGCGCGTAAGTGTTGTCTTCGGTAAAGGCGGGGTCAGTGGCCGACAGGGTGCCATAGACCTCGTCGGTGCTCACATGCAGGAACCTGAATGCTTCTTTATTGACAGCTGGCAGCGCTTGCCAGTAATGCCTTGCAGCCTCCAACAGCCTGAAAGTACCCAGCACGTTGGTCTGGATGAAGTCTTCGGGGCCGTGGATGGAGCGGTCTACATGCGATTCGGCGGCGAAATTGACCACGGCGCGCGGCTGGTATTGCGCCAGCAGGCGGGACACCAGCGCGGCGTCGCCAATGTCACCCTGCACGAACACATGGCGCGCATCGCCTTGCAGGCTGTCCAGATTGTGCAGGTTGCCGGCGTAGGTGAGTTTGTCGAGGTTGAGCACCGGCTCGTCGCAGGTGGTGAGCCAGTCCAAAACAAAGTTGGCGCCGATGAAGCCGGCACCGCCGGTGACAAGAATCATGATGTGACCCGAAGATTACTGCCTGCTGGCAAAGCGAACCATTATCCCACCCAGTTCGGAACAGCACGTAACCAGGCGCTGCACAGGATGCTGCTTACCGCGTCCAGTCACCGGGCACCATCTTCTACACTTTTAGGAGCAAACGCCTACACCTGCAGCCCCGGGCAACGTAAAGTGCCTTCGTATGCCAGCGGCAAGCGGCCTTGGCATCACCCCCCTCACCCTTACTGGAGGTTCCATGGTCAAGAAAGTGCAAAAAATCGGCAACGACAAGAAAAAAAGCGACGCCCAGCTGTCCAGCACCGTCAAGGATTCGGCGCAGCAGATCTGGCTGGCCGGGCTGGGCGCTTTCTCGAAGGCGCAGGAAGAAGGCGGCAAGGTGTTTGAAGCGCTGGTCAAGGAAGGGCTGACCATCCAGCGCAAGACGCAGGCCGTGGCCGAAGAGAAGATTACCGAAGCCACCAGCCGCGTGACGAGCATGGCCAACGACCTCGGCTCGCGCGCCGTGGGCCAGTGGGACAAGCTCGAAAACATCTTTGAAGAGCGTGTGGCCAAGGCCCTGGGCAAGCTGGGCGTGCCTTCGAACCATGATATCCAGGCCCTTCACGCACGCATTGATGCGCTGACGCAGGGCGTCGGCAAATCTGCCCCGACGAAAACCACTGCGAAGCCGGCGACCAAGGCCGCCCCGCGCAAGACCGCCGCGAAACCTGCAGCCAAGTCCGCTGGAAAAGCCGCCCCCGCCAAGAAGGCCGTGGCAAAGCCCCGCACTGCCGCCACCGCCAAGGCAAGCGCTGCGCCGGACACATCGTCTGCCACCTGAGCCTTCCAGGCGACCCGCGCGCGCAGCGGCGCCCGGTATCGGGATTGCAGCGACTGACACGCCCCTGCGTGCAGTCGCATTTTTCCCGCCCCCACATAGCGCCACATCACACCTCGAAAGAACGAATGCCCCCGCAGGCCGCACCGGCGCTGCGCCCTGATGCTGCATTGCAACAAAAGCAGCTGGGTTAGAGTAACCAGGAGAGCGCAAAAAACAATGACATAAAGGGGGCAAGCATCCATGGTGAAGAAAGCGCCACGCCGCACTGCCGAACGCATCCTGGAAATCTCCCTGGACCTGTTCAACCGGTTTGGCGAGCCCAATGTTTCCACCACGCTCATCTCGGCCGAGTTGCGCATCAGCCCCGGCAACCTGTACTACCACTACCCGGCCAAGGACGAGCTCATCAATGCGCTGTTTGACCGGTATGAACATGCGCTGAACGAGTTGCTGGGTGCCAGCGACAACGTGCGCAACGTGGAAGACGCCTGGTTCTTCATGCACACGCTGTTTGAAATCATCTGGCAATACCGCTTCCTGTACCGGGACCTCAATGACTTGCTGTCCAAGAACCGTCGCCTGGAGACGCATTTCCAGACCATTCTGAAAAGCAAGACCCGCGCGGTGCGGGCCATGCTCGATGGCATGGGCCGCGCAGATGCCTTGCGCATCGACGCCCACGACCAGGAGGCCACCGCCACCAGCATGGTGGTGGTGCTGACCTACTGGCTCAGCTTCGAATACGTGCAGGACCCGCGCCATGCGCTGGAGCCCGAGAGCGCCCAGGCAGCGCTGCAGCGGGGCGCGCACCATGTGCTGAACCTGCTGATGCCCTACCTGGAGGGCAGCCAGCGCGCGCATCTCCAGCACATCGTGGGCGCCTACGCACCGGCCATCGCTTGACCAGCACGGCACCATAACCACAACCCAGGAGACGCACCATGGCCCCATGGACCCCTTTCCCCCATGCTGGTGACTACCGGTTTGATGCGGCCAGCGTCAAGCAGCAATGGAGCCGGCTGCACAGCGGCGATGCCGAGCCCTGCCCCCAGGATGCCGCCGTGCTGCAGGCCTGGGCACTGTTTCACAGCGGTGAGTTCGAGCAGGCCGCTGCGACAGGGCTCAGTGCAGGCGGCGCCGGCATCACGGCGGCCAACAAGGCCACCGCGATTTATGCCAACTACCTGGAGCCGAAGGAAAAAAAACGCCTGGATCTGTTCATGCAGGTGGCCGAGCGCGCCCAGGCCCAGGCGGAGCACGAGCCCGAGAACGCCAACGCCTGGTACTGGCATGCCTATGCGCTGGGCCGATACAGCCAGGGCATCAGCGTGGCCAAGGCGCTGGCCCAGGGGCTGGGCGGCAAGGTCAGGAATGCACTGGAAAAAACAATGGCCCTGTCACCCCGGCATGCCGATGCTCGCATTGCGCTGGGCACGTTCCACGCCGAGGTGATTGACAAGGTGGGCGCGCTGATTGGCGGGATGACCTATGGCGCCAAGAAAGAACAGGGCCTGCTGCTGTTTCAGGAAGCCTTGCGGATCAACCCCGGCTCGGCCATCGGCATGATCGAATACGCCAATGCACTGGTGATGCTGGAAGGCGACACGAAGATGCAGGAAGCCACGCAGCTTTACGAAAAGGCCGCAGCCATCGAGCCGGTGGATGCGCGAGAGCGCCTTGACGTGGAGATGGCGCGGCTTGAACTGCAGGAAGACTGAGCCTCCCCACTGCACGGGCGCCCCGGTTCAGCCGAAACGCCGCGCGGCAATCTCCAGCAGGCCATCAAAAATGAGGTTGTCCACCAGCTCGAACGGGCGCGTCATGCTGGGCGCCATCTTCCAGCCGGCGCCGCCGGTCATTACGCAGGCAGGCTCGGCGCCGCAGTGGGCAATGACATGCTGCACCATGCGCTCGACTGCACCGGCAATCGCATAGGTGCCGCCGCTGGTCAGTGCATCGCTGGTGTTGGTGGGGAAAAGGCGCACTTCGCCCGTGGGCACATGCAGGCCGGCCGTGCCGGCTTCCAGGGCGCGCAGCATGATGCCGTGGCCCGGCAGGATCAGCCCGCCCAGAAACCGCCCGTCGGTATCGATGCATTCCACGGTGACCGCCGTGCCCACCATCACCACCACAATGGGGCGCGCGGGGCCCTTTGCCAGCACATGGTGACGGGCGCCGATCATGGCCACCCAGCGGTCCGAGCCCAGGCGCGAGGGGTAGTCGTAGCCATTGACCACGCCGGCCTCCTGCGCCGACGAAACCACCCATTGCGCCGGCACATCCCACAGCTCCATCTGGTCTTGCACGCGGCGCTTGACGGCATCGCCCGCCACCACGCAGCCCAGCATCTTGGTCGGAACCGGCAGCTGCGCCCACGAACCTTCGGCCAGCCGGTCAATATGGTCCAGGAACTCGGCGCCATGCGCCAGCAAGGCTGCGCCCGGGCGGTGAGCGTCGTACAACGCCCATTTGAGACGCGTGTTGCCGACGTCAATGGCCAAGAATGTCATGCGGCGGATTATCCAGAGTTTTCCATCCGCCCGGCTCACGAAAAAAACCCGCGTATTCGGCGAAGCACCGCGCCGCGGCAATCTGCGGCACCACGGGCTGCGCGCAAGGTCAGGCATTTGTCTGACATCCGGCGCTACCACCGGTGCACTACAGTGGCGTCTTCCCCCTCTGCAACCACAGGAGAATCGACATGGGTTTATTCAGTTTCATCAAGGAAGCCGGCGAGAAACTTTTTGGCGGCAAGGACGCGGAGGCGGCGCAGAACAGCCCTGCCGCCATGGACGAACTCAACGCCAAGGCCGCCAAGGCCATCGAGACCTACATCGCATCGCAGAACCTGGGCGCCAGCAACGTGCAGGTGGCGTTTGACGGCGCGCAGGGCAAGGTCACCGTGAAAGGCACGGCACCCACGCAGTCCGCCAAGGAAAAGATCACCCTGTGCTGCGGCAACGTGGCCAACGTGACCAGTGTGGACAACCAGATGGATGTGACCAACCCCGAGCCCGAAGCGCAGTACCACGACGTGGTGCGCGGCGATACACTCTCGGCCATCGCCAAGAAGTACTACGGCGATGCCAACAAGTACCCCCAGATCTTCGAGGCCAACAAGCCCATGCTGACCCACCCCGACAAGATCTACCCGGGGCAAAAGCTGCGCATTCCGGCGCTGTAAATAAAAGCGCTGGGGCGCTTGCGCCCCGCCAAAAACAAAGCGGGCCCTTCCGGTTGGAGGGGCCCGTTTTTTCATGCCGCCCTATTCACCCTTGCCGCCAGGGCAACCCCTGCCGGCGCCAGCCGCCCTTCTTGCCGCGCTGGGCATGGCTGTCGGGGTCGCCCTCGAAGCCTTCGAGGATGTTGTAGGCGGTGATGCCCAGCTCGGTGGCGCGGCGCGCGGCGGCGACAGAGCGCACGCCGCTGCGACACAGCAGCACGGCGCGGCCGCCTTCGGGCACGGCGGCACGCAACTGGGCATCGAAGTCGGCATTCATCACCATGCCGGGCCACTGCTTCCAGGCGACGGCAATCGCGCCGGGAACCTGCCCCACCCATTCGCGCTCGGCATCGCTGCGCACGTCGATCAGCACAGCCTGGCCGTCCTGCACCCACTGCCAGGCCTGCTGCGCCGACACATCGCCCGCATAACCCTCGGCCGCGCGCGGCGCCTGCAGGGTGGCGCCATCGGCGTCGTGCCGCAGGCCCGAGTGCAGGTTGGCCGGCACCGCCTCCTCGATGCGGCGCGGGCGCGGCAGGTGCAGCGACTCCATCAGCGCCACAAACTCTTCCTGGCTGCGGCCAGCCACGCGGGCATTGCCGGCCTTTTCGGCACCGATGGTGGAGTGGCTGCGCCCGTGGTAATCGTGGCCGGGCCAGACGGTGGTGCCCTCGGGCAAGGCAAACAGCACGCCGGTGATGCTGCGGTACAGGTCGGCCGCACTGCCTGACTGGAAATCCGTGCGGCCGCAGCCGTTGATGAGCAAGGTGTCGCCGGTAAAGACATGGTCGCGCCACAGGAACGACATGCTGCCCGCCGTATGGCCGGGCGTGTGCAGGGCGCGCAGGGTTTCGCCGCCAAAGGCCAGCGTCTCACCGTCTTGCAACTGCACGGCCGCCGTGCCAATACCGCAGCCGGCGGGCACGGCCGTGCGCGCCCCCGTGTGTTCGGCCAGGCGGCCCGCGCTGGTGATGTGGTCGGCGTGGGCGTGCGTCTCCACCGCCCAGCGCAGCGTGAGCTGGTGCGACCGCAGCACCGCCAGATCGCGGTCGAGTTGCTCGTCCACCGGGTCGATGATGAGCGAATCGCGCGTGGCGGGGTCGTGCAGGATGTAGGTGTAGGTGCTGGAAGCAGGGTCGAACAGCTGCAGGGGAATCATGGTGGGCATCCAGGCGGTGAGATCCAGGCGGAACGGGCTGCCATTTTGCCGCGCACCGGCATGGCTTTCAAACCCTAGCGGTGCGTAGCTGCGCACTTAGAACGCGTTCACGTTCTTATTCCCAAAGGGGTGCCGGTTGTTCGCGCAGGGCGTTGCGCAGCACCGGGTAGTCGGGCACCACGGTGGCCACCGTGCCCCAGAAACGCGGGCTGTGGTCCATCACGCGCAGGTGCGCCAGCTCGTGCGCCACCACATAGTCAATGATGGCCGGGCGGTAGTGCAGCAGGCGCCAGTTCAGGCGGATGGAGCCATCGGCCTTGGCGCTGCCCCAGCGGGTCTGGGCGCTGGACAGGCGCAGGCTGGTCCAGCGCACATTGAGCAGTGGCGCGAAATGGTCGAGCCGGGCGGTGAAGTGGCGGCGCGCATCGCGCATCAGCCAGGCCTGCACGGCATCGCGGATTTGCGCCGGGTTGGCGCTGTGGGGCAGGCCGATGCGCAGGTTCATATCCGCGGCCCCGTCACTGGCGGGGTGCAGGGCGCCGCCCTTGCCGGTGAAACCGTGGGTGGGGTCCAGCACCACGGTGAGTGGCTCGCCCAGATAGGGCAGCTGCGCACCATGGGCCCAGGCGATGCGGCCGCCCTCGCTGCGCTGCTGGCGCGCGCGTGCTTCATCGAGTTTGCGCAGGATCCAGCCCGATTTTTCGCGCAGCGCCGCATCCACGGCCGCAAGCGTGACCCAGGTGGGGGCCCGCACGGCCAGGCCATCGGCGCCCACCGTGAAGCCGATGCTGCGCCGGCGCACGCGGTGCAGCGCATAGGCCACCACGGCATCGCCCAGCAGCACCTCGCGGTTGGCCCGGGGATGGCGGAATTCGGCGGGGGACAGCAGCGACGCCAAGGCAGGCACCGGTGGAGCTGCGGGAAGCGCCACGTTCGCTCCTGTTTCAGGAGCTTCCTGCGCTTTATCAACAAGGGCTTCAGGCAGTTTTGGCTTAATTTTCTCCGCCGGCGATCCTGCCACCGTGGGCGAGGCACCGGCGGCGCGCTCCGGCCCGGGCGGGTCGAACAGGTCGAGGGCCAGTTGCACCAGCCGCTGCATCATGGCGCGCTCACGGGTTAGAGGAATACGCCTCGGGGTCCAGGCGGCGCATTTCGGCTTCGATCCAGGCCTCGACCTCCTGCATCAGCTCGTCGGGCTTGCGGCCCACGCTGGGGATGGGCTGGCCGATCGACACATCCACCACACCGGGGCGCTTGATAAAGGCCTTGCGCGGCCAAACCCGGGCCGATGTGACGGCCACCGGCACCACGGGCACCCCGGAATCAATGGCCAGCCGCGTGCCGCCGCTTTTGTACTGGCCCACCTGGCCGCGCTCTATGCGCGTGCCCTCGGGAAACATGATGACCCAGGTGCCGCGCGCCAGCAGCGCCCGGCCCTGCTGCACCACCTTGGCGAAGGCCCGCACGCCCTGGCTGCGGTCGATGTGGATCATGTCCAGGCTGCCAATCGACCAGCCAAAAAAGGGCACGCGCAGCAGTTCCTTCTTGAACACATAGGCCAGCGGGCGCGGCATGATCGCCGGCATGAGGAAGGTCTCGTAGGTGGACTGGTGCTTGACCAGCAGCACCACGCCCTGGTTTTCCTGCGTGGGCAAATGCTCCATGCCGGTGACGCGGGGGCGGATGCCCATGATGACGCCGGCCGCATCCACACTGAGCTTGAGCCAGGCCCGCGCAATGCGGTAGCGCGTGCGGCTGCTGGCGCCAAAAAGCCGCACCAGCAGGATCAGCAGCGTGTAGGGCACCACGGTGATGCCCATCCAGAGCATGTGGAGGATGGAACGGATCAAGGCCATATCTTTTGGATGTTTTTGGGGCTCTAGCGCTTATCAATCAGGCGCAACCTGCTATTTAATAAGTAGCATCAGTACGCCAGGGGTGGCGTGCCCGACTGGGTGGCCGCCTCCGGCGCGGGCGCAGGCAGCGGTGCAGGCGTCGGGGGCAGCAGTTGCTCGACAAACGCCGCCAGGCTCGCATGCACCCGCGTGGTGGCGGGAAAGTCGATGGGCAGAATCTGCCCGGGCTGCAGATGGGCCGACCGGCCCGAGCACACCAGATGCACCTGCGCACCCAGCGCCGCCCCCGCCTGCAGATGCTCGGCGCTACTGCCAACCACCTGCACATCGAAGGGCTCCACGCCATAGCGGTCGCAGATCTGTTCGAGCAGGCCAGGCGCGGGCTCGCGGCAATGGCAGGCCTCATCGGGCGCGTGCGGGCAATAGAACACGGCGTCGATGCGCCCCCCAGCCGCCGCGGCCTGCCGCAGCATCTTGGCGTGGATGGCGTTGAGCGAAACCACATCAAACAACCCCCGCCCCAGCCCCGGCTGGTTGGTGGCTACCACCACACGCCAGCCCCCATGGTTGAGCCGGGCCACGGCCTCCAGCGCGCCCGGCTGGGCGCTCCACTCCTCGGGGGAGGTGATGAAGTCATCTCCCAGCAGGTTGAGGGTGCCGTCACGGTCAAGAATGACGAGTTTCATGGATGATTGCCCCTTTGTGCCACGCCCGGCGCTCGCCAGGGGGCCGGCACATGATACTGGCGCGACCCAAGCCAGCGGACGCCGCACAAGGGCCGCCCCGCCGCGCTGGCGTCGTCCCCCTTCCCAGCGCTAGCTGAGAGAAGGGGCTGAGGGGCGCGGCTCCAAGCCTGCCTGCGCAGGCTTGGACGCCCCCGAAGAGCCGCCGCCTCTGGTGGCAGCACGGAGCGGCGCAGCCGCTCAGGGGGTTGCACCATCTCAGGCCGCCAGGCGCGAGAGATCGGCCACGCGGTTCATCGCATCGTGCAGGCTTTTGAGCAGGCCCTGGCGGTTCAGGCGCAGGTCCAGTTGCTCGGCGTTGACCATCACGTCGTCAAAGAACGCATCCACCGGCGCGCGCAGCACGGCCAGGGTTTGCAGCGATGCGGTGTAGTCGCCCGCGTCGAACTGCGCATTGGCCTCGGGCACAAAGCGCTGCAGGGCGGCGTACAGGTCTTGCTCGGCCTGCTCGGGCAGCAGGTTGGGGTTGACGTGGGCATCCACCTCGCCCGCCTTCTTGAGGATGTTGCTCACGCGCTTGTTGGCGGCGGCCAGGGCCGCGCTTTCGGGCAGCGCTGCAAAGGCGCGCACCGCCGCGAGGAACTGGGGCACCTGCGCCAGCCGCTGCGGGCGCAGGGCCAGCACGGCATCGACCTCTTGCGCGCTGTAGCCCTGCTCGCGCAGGCCGCCAGCCAGGCGGTCGTAGATGAAGTCGGCCAGCGCAGCCGAGGCGTCGGTGATCTTGTCGCCAAACGCGGGCACGGCACCGGTCAGCAGCGCGTGCAGATCCAGCGGCAGGTCTTTTTCGACCAGCATCCGGATCACACCCAGCGCATGGCGGCGCAGCGCAAACGGATCGCGGTCGCCCGTGGGCAGGTTGCCAATACCAAACATCCCCACGAGGGTTTCCAGTTTGTCGGCCAGTGCCACCACCACGCCGGCGGTGTTGCGGGGCAGCGTGTCGCCGGCAAAGCGGGGCTTGTAGTGGTCTTCAATGGCGTCGGCAATCACTTCGCCCAGGCCGTCGTTGAGCGCGTAGTAGCGGCCCATGGTGCCCTGCAGCTCGGGGAACTCGCCGACCATGTCGGTCACGAGGTCGGTCTTGGCCAGCAGCGCGGCCTGGTCAGCGTCGGCCACCAGGGCGGCATCGCCCAGCTGCGTTGCGATGGCCTTGGCAATCGCGCGCACGCGCTCCACGCGCTCGCCCTGCGTGCCCAGCTTGTTGTGGTAGACCACCTTGGAGAGGCCTTCCACGCGCGAAGCCAGCGTTTTCTTGCGGTCCTGGTCGAAGAAGAACTTGGCATCGGCCAGGCGCGGGCGCACCACGCGCTCGTTGCCGCCGGTCACAAAGCTCGTGTCCTCGGGGCTAATGTTGCTCACCACCAGGAACTTGTTGGTCAGCTTGCCGGCCGCGTCGAGCAGCGGGAAGTATTTCTGGTTGGCCTTCATCGTGAGGATGAGGCATTCCTGCGGCACGTCGAGAAATTGCGACTCAAACTCGCAGATGAGCACGTTGGGCCGCTCGACCAGCGCGGTCACTTCGTCGAGCAGCGCGTCGTCGTCGATCGGGCGCGCGCCGTTGCCAACCTTGGCGGCTGCGGCGGCCAGCTGGCGGGCGATTTCGGCGCGGCGCGCGGCAAAGCTGGCAATCACGGCGCCGTCACTTTGCAGCACTTCGGCGTACTGGTCAGCGTGCGGCACCACCACCGGGCTCACCAGGGCCTCAAAACGGTGGCCTTGCGTGGTGCAACCGGCGCTCAAGCCCAGCGCCTTGACGGGCACCACGGTCGTGCCGTGCAGCGCGACCAGGCCGTGCGCGGGGCGCACAAAGTGAACGCTGCTCCAGCCGGGCAGCTCGCAATCGGTTTCGAGCTGGTAGCTCATCACCTTGGGGATGGGCAGCTTGGCAATGGCCTCGTCCAGGGCTTTTTGCAGGCCGGTGTCCAGCGTGGCGCCGGTGACCAGGCTGTCGTAGAACAGCGCCTCGGCTTTGCCATCGGGCGCGCGTTGGAGTGCGGCCACGGCGGCGACGGGGTCAGACAGGTCGGCGCCCAGCGCCTGCAGTTTTTTCAGCAAGGCGGGTGTGGCCTGGCCCTCGGCATTCAAGCCCACGCTCACAGGCATGAGCTTTTGCTGCACCGCCTTGTCCTCGGCCTTGAGCGCCACATGGCTCACATGGGCCGCCAGCCGGCGCGGCGAGGCGTAGGCGGTGACAGCAGTGTCGGCAGAGGTCAGGCCTTGCGCCCTGAGCTGGTCAGCCAGCACCGTGGCAAAGGCATCGCCCAGCTTTTGGAGCGCCTTGGGGGGCAGCTCTTCCACAAACAGTTCGACCAGAAGATTTTGCGTTGTCATTTTTCAGGGGCTCCGGGTCTTCGCTCAGGCGGTCTTCTTGGCCATTTGTGCCACCCATTCGCGCGGCGCCATGGGGAAGCCCAGGCGCTCGCGGCTTTCGTAGTAGCTTTGCGCCACGGCGCGGGCCAGGTTGCGGATGCGGCCGATGTAGGCGGCGCGCTCGGTCACGCTGATCGCGCCGCGCGCATCGAGCAGGTTGAAACTGTGCGCAGCCTTGAGCACCTGCTCGTAGGCCGGCAGGGCGAGCTGCTGCTCCATGAGGTGCCTGGCCTGCTTTTCGTGCGCATTGAAGGCGGTGAACAGAAAGTCGGCGTCGCTGTGCTCGAAGTTGTAGGTGGACTGCTCCACCTCGTTTTGCTTGTACACATCGCCGTAGGTCAGCTTCGAGCCATCTGCGCCTTCGGTCCAGGTCAGGTTGTAGACGTTGTCCACGCCCTGCAGGTACATGGCCAGGCGCTCCAGGCCGTAGGTGATTTCGCCCGTGGCGGGCTTGCAGTCGATGCCACCGACCTGCTGGAAGTAGGTGAACTGCGTGACTTCCATGCCATTGAGCCAGACTTCCCAGCCCAGGCCCCAGGCGCCGAGCGTGGGGTTTTCCCAGTCGTCTTCGACAAAGCGGATGTCGTTTTTCTTGAGGTCAAACCCCAGTGCTTCAAGCGAGCCGAGGTACAGCTCCAGGATGTTGGCCGGCGCGGGCTTGAGCACCACCTGGAACTGGTAGTAGTGCTGCAGGCGGTTGGGGTTCTCGCCATAGCGGCCGTCCTTGGGGCGACGGCTGGGCTGCACGTAGGCGGCCTTCCAGGGCTCAGGGCCAATAGCTCTCAAAAACGTAGCGGTGTGCGATGTGCCGGCGCCCACTTCCATGTCATAGGGTTGCAAAAGCGCGCAGCCCTGGGCATCCCAGTAGGACTGCAGCTTCAAGATGATTTGTTGGAAGGTCAGCATGAATCGATTCTGGCTTTCCGCAGGCCGGACCTGCGCCAATGAAAAAGAGTAGCAGTCCGCGCTGCGCAAACAGCGATTTTACGGTGCCGACCATGCCGATGCGGTCAAGAAACGCCCGGCCGGCCGCGTGCGGCTGCGCAAAGAGACCCATGCGATGGGCGCGCGGCCCCGTTCACGCCGCGCACTTTCACCAATTCGTCACAGTCGTGACATTCAATGCAGGCTCGCGCTTTTGCGTATCTCCCACAAATTCCGAGCATGACCTCTTTCTTTACTTCATCCCGTCGGCATCTTTTCTGCCTCTCCCTGGTGGCTGCTGCAGCCGTTGCCGCCTGCGGCGGCGGCGATGACGACGTCGAGCTCTCGCCCATCTCGCTCCAGCTGGAGAAGATCGGTGGATATTCCTCGGGCATCTTCCTGCAAAGCGCGGCGGAGATCCCGGCGTTTGACGCGGCCTCCAAGCGCGCCTTTGTGGTCAACGCCCAGTCTGGCAAGCTCGACGTGCTGGACCTGAGCGACCCCAAGAACCCCAAGAAAGTGGGCGAAATCAACGGCACCAGTGTGCTCGCCAATGGCGAGGTGAACAGCGTCGCCTCGCAGGGGGGGCTGGTGGCGATCGCCATCCAGGCCAAACCCAAGACCGATGCGGGCCGCGTGGCGATCTACCAGGCGGCCGATCTGAAGCTGCTGGGCTCGGTACCGGTCGGCGCCCTGCCCGACATGCTGATCTTCACGCCCGATGGCAAGACCGTGCTGGTAGCCAACGAAGCCGAGCCCAGCGACGACTACCAGAGCGACCCCGAAGGCTCGATCAGCATCGTGGATGTGAGCACACCCGCCAGCCCCACCGTGCGCACCGCCGACTTCAAGGCGTTCAACACCCGCGCGGCAGAACTGCTGGCCAAGGGCGTGCGCCTGTTTGGCCCCACAGCCGATGGCAAGGGCAAGGCCACCGTGGCCCAGGACCTGGAGCCCGAATACATCGCCGTGTCGCCCGACGGCAAGACCGCCTGGGTCACGCTGCAAGAAAACAATGCCCTGGCAGTCGTGGACATCGCCAAGGCCACTGTGACCGACATCGTGGCGCTGGGCTACAAGGACCACGGCCTGGCGGCCAACGCGCTCGACTTTGCTGACAGCGATGGCAAGAGCCCGGTGATCAACATCACCACCGCACCCAACGTGCTGGGCATGTACCAGCCCGACGCCATCGCAGCCTACAGGGCGGGTGACGGCCAGACCTACCTGGTGAGCGCCAACGAGGGCGACGCGCGCGCCTGGGGCGAGAACACCAAGGCCTACTTCGGCACTGCGGCCATCGCGGCTACCGGCACCAGCCCGGCCGTGCCGGCGCAGGCAGGCGACGTGACCAAGGGTTTCGTCGAGGAATGGCGCGTCAAGCACCTGGTGCACAAGGACGGCTTCCTGCGCCGCGCCGGGGACGATCTGCCGGCACACCTAGCGCAACTGGCCAAGGGTAACGGCGGCGCGCTGCTCAACCCCGCCAACTTTGCCTGGTGCGGCGCCGTCGCGGGCGATCCCAAGACCTGCCGCGATGACGACAAGCTCGGTCGCCTGAAAGTCACCTGGACCCAGGGCTACCAGACCAACCCCGACGGCAGCCCCAAGTGGTACAACGCCAAGGGCGAGGCCGACGCCAGCGGCAACCGCCTGATGTACGACAAGCTCTACGCCTATGGCGGCCGCTCCATTTCCATCTGGAACGCGCAGGGCGTGCAGGTCTGGGATTCCGCTGCAGCGATCGAGCAATTCATCGCCAGCGACGCCTGTAAGCTCGGCGCCAAGCGCGACATCGACTGCAAGACCTACTTCAACACCGGCCACGACGCCACCGCCGCGCTGGACGCCCGCAGCTCCGGCAAGGGCCCGAGCCCGAGGGCCTGGCCGTCGGCACGATCGGCAGCAAGAGCTTTGCCTTTGTGGGCCTGGAGCGCATGGGCGGCGTGCTGGTGTTCGACATCACCGACCCCAAGACCCCCAAGCGCGTGGACTACATCAACACGCGCGAGAACTGGAGCACCGTTTTCAATGACAAAGCGCCCCCGGCGCTCGACAAGGTGGGGGACCTGGGACCTGAAGGTCTGACCTTCATCCCCGCCAAGCAGTCACCCAACGGCAAGCCCTTGCTGGTGGTGGGCAATGAGGTGAGCGGCAGCACCGCGGTCTTCCAGCTCAACCTGGGGTATTGACCGATCTGCCCAACAACAACCCCACCCGAAGACTGCGTGCAGTCTCAGGGTGGGGTGATGGGTTGGATGTGTCGAAAGCCAGGTGCCCGCGCCTGGCGACAATGCAAGTGCAGATGGAGGCTTACGCGCCGTCCCAGCGGCGCAGCACCAGGCTGGCGTTGGTGCCGCCAAAGCCGAAGCTGTTGGACAGCGCGGTGCGGATGGGCGCGTCCACCGTCTTGCGCACCAGGGGCATGCCTTCTGCGGCGGGTTCCAGCGTTTCGATGTTGGCCGAAGCGGCTATGAAGCCCTGGCGCAGCATGAGCAGGCAGTAGATGGCCTCTTGCACGCCCGTGGCGCCCAGCGAGTGACCGGTGAGCGACTTGGTGGACGAGAACGGCGGAATGGCGTCGCCAAACACCTCGCGAATGGCCCGCAGTTCGGGCACATCGCCCACGGGCGTCGAGGTGCCGTGGGTGTTGATGTAGTCGATGGGTTCGCTCACGGTGGAGATGGCCTGGCGCATGCAGGCAATGGCGCCGTCGCCCGAAGGGGCCACCATGTCGGCACCATCGGACGTGGCGCCAAAGCCGACGACTTCGCCCAGGATGGTGGCGCCGCGTGCCAGGGCGTGGTCGAGGCTTTCCAGCACCACGGCACCGCCACCGCCCGACAGCACAAAGCCGTCGCGATTCGCGTCGTAGGCGCGCGAGGCTTTCTCGGGCGTGTCGTTATAGGCGCTGGACATGGCGCCCATGGCGTCGAACAGCAGACCCATGCCCCAGGTGACTTCTTCGCCGCCGCCGGCAAACATCACGTCTTGCATGCCCCACGCGATCTGCTGCGCGGCCGCGCCGATGCAGTGCGCCGAGGTGCTGCAGGCCGAGGTGATGGAGTAATTGATTCCCTTGATACCGAAGTTGGTCGAAAGACATGCCGACACGGTGGAGCTCATGCAGCGCGTGACCTGGTAAGGCCCCACGCGACGGATGCCCTTGCTGCGCAAAATATCGGCCGCTTCGATCTGGTTGGCGGGCGAGCCGCCGCCCGAGCCCATGATGAGGCCGGTGCGCGGGTGCGACACCTGCGCGGGCGTGAGGCCCGATTCGGCAATGGCGTTGGCCAGCGAGATGTGCGCATAGGCCGCTGCGTCGCCCATGAAGCGCAACTGCTTGCGGTCGATCAGCGCTTCCAGATCGATCTGGGGAACGCCGGCCACGCGGCTGCGCATGCCCAGCTCGGCAAACTGCGGCATGGCGCGGATGCCCGAGCGGCTTTCGCGCAGCGAGGCCTCTACCGTGGCCATGTCGTTGCCAATGCACGAGACGATACCCATGCCCGTGATCACCACGCGTTTCATGCTGCCTCTCCTTGCGGCGCTCCGTCTTTTGCCGCTTCTTCCCTCTTGAACAGGCCCACGCGCAGGTCGTTGGCCACGTAGATTTCCTTGCCGTCGGCCAGCAGACGGGCATCGCCAATGGCCATGACGAGCTTGCGCTTGATGACGCGCTTGATGTCGATTTCGTAGGTCACCAGCTTGACGTCAGGCCCCACTTCGCCGGTGAACTTGACCTCGCCCGCACCCAGGGCGCGACCACGACCGGGCAGTTGCAGCCAGGTCAGGTAAAAACCGATGAGCTGCCACATCGCATCGAGCCCCAGGCAGCCAGGCATGACCGGGTCGCCCTGGAAGTGGCAGGCAAAAAACCACAGGTCAGGACGCACATCGAGCTCGGCCCGGATTTTCCCCAGCCCATGGGCGCCGCCATCGCTGTCGATATGCGTGATGCGGTCAAACATCAGCATGGGCGGCAGCGGCAGACGCCCGCTGTCAGCGCCGAACAGCCGGCCCTCGCCCGAGGCAATCAGTTGTTCGTAGGAAAAGGAATCTGCCATTTTCAGTCGTGCTCCAGAACAGCGGCCGTGCCGCTTCAAAAATTCACTATTTGCAACCCCCTGCTACCGGTTGCAGGGCTCCATTATCAAGGCACATCCAGGCCGAACACCCGCAGCCCCGCCGATTGACCTGCCCGCCGACCACGCCAGCCCCACCCGGCATGACCTGGATCAATGCCGGCCATGCCGTGCGGCCGCATGCCGTGGCGTTTTGTTCAGCGCTGCCGGCGCAGCGCGAACGCCGCCCCGACAACCATGCAGACACCCACCAGCCACAAGGGCGCCAGACCCCAGCGCGCCACCCACCAGGCATACGGCGTGATGCCCCAGCCCTGTTGTGCGCTGAGCCCGCGCCCGTGCACCTCGCCCGTCAGCACGCCACGGGTGTGGCGCGCCAGCGCGTGGGTGACCACGCCCCGGTGGTCGATGATGGCGGTGGCCCCGGTGTTGGTGGCGCGCACCATGGGGCGCTCGAACTCCAGCGCACGCATGCGGCTGATCTGCAAATGCTGGTCGATGGCGACGGTGTTGCCAAACCAGCCAATATTGCTGAAATTGACAAACACCGTGGGCGCACTGGCCGGATCGGCAAAACGCGCGCCCAGCTCTTCGCCAAACAAGTCCTCGTAGCAGATATTGGGGGCAATGCGCTGCCCCGCCCAGGAAAAGGAGGGCTGGCCAACGGCGCCCCGGTTGAAGTCGCCCAAGGGAATGTTCATCATGGCGGTGAACCACCGGAAAAACGGCGGGATGAACTCGCCGAACGGCACCAGGTGGTGCTTGTCGTACTGGTAGGGCGACGGTTGGGCGGGCTGGATGCCCAGCACCGAATTGGTGTAGCCGCGCTCCGGGTCGCCCAGCGGAATGCCCAGCAGCGCCGCCTGTGTGCCTTGCCCGAAATGCGCCGCCAGCCCCTCCAGATACCCCGGCATGAGTTGCTGCGGCAGCAGCGGGATGGCCGTTTCAGGCGCCACGACGAGCGTCGCCTTGGCCGCGAGCAGTGCATCGGCATACCACTGCAGGGCCAGCGGCACGCCGCTGCCGGGCTGGAATTTTTCGTCCTGCGGGATATTGCCCTGCAACAGTGCCAGGCTGATCGGGGCGGGCTGCGCCGCCGCCGGTGTGTGGCACAACTCGACGGCGCATTGGCGCTGCAGCCCCGCGCCCACCAGCACCAGCGCGCCCCCGCCACAAGCGCCCAGGCGCGCAGGCGGAGTAGATCGCTGGTGCGCGCCTGCGCCAGCAGCATGGCCAGCACCGCTGCCACGAACCCGACGCCATACACCCCCACGGTGCGCGCCAGCACGCTCAAGGGGCCCTGCACATGCGCATAGCCGCCAGCACCCCACGGAAATCCCGTCCACAGCGTGCCGCGGGCCAACTCGGCCAGCAGCCAGACCGCTCCGAAAAGCATAGCTGTCAGCGCACGGTGGGTGGGCGCAAGACGCGAAAAAATCGCCAAACCGGCAGCGTAGTAGCTTCCCAGAAACGCCGCCAGCCCCAGCACGGCAACCACCGCCAGGGGCGCCGCCAAGCCGCCATAGGTGTGCATGGAGATGAAAAGCCACCAGAAGGTGGCCGCCAGCCAGGCGGTAGCGAACACCCAGCCCAAGCCGGCTGCGCGGCGCCAGGACGTCGGGCTGCGCACCAGCCCGGCCAGCACCGCCAGCGACAGGATTTGGAGCCACCATTGCGGCGCGCCATTCCCGGGCCAGGCCAGCGACAGCGCTTGCGCCCCACCCGCCAGGGCAGCAAGGCATGCCTGCATGGCCAATGCCGCCCCGGGCAGGCGTTGCAGCCGGGCCATCAGACGGCGGCGCTGTTTTCGTCGACGCGCGACACCTTGAACCAGCGCACGGCGCCGCCCTTGGTGTGCAGCACCACAAAGTGCAGCCCGCACAGTTGCAGATGCTCGCCGCGCTTGGGCACATGGCCCATTTCGTGGGCGATCAGGCCCCCGATGGTGTCGAAGGTTTCGTCGGGATCGCTGCCCTGCACGGCCACGCCAAAGGCCTCGGCCACACGCTCAATGGGGGTGTCGCCACTTACGCGGTAGGTGTGGTCCGCCAGGCCGAAGATGTCGCCTTCGTCTTCGGGGATGTCAAACTCGTCTTCGATCTCGCCCACGATCTGCTCGAGCACATCCTCAATGGTGACCAGCCCGGCCACGCGGCCAAACTCGTCGATCACGATGGCCAGGTGGTTGCGATTGCCACGAAACTCGCGCAGCAGATCGTTCAGGCCCTTGGTTTCCGGCACGAAGGCGGCCGGGCGCAGCAAAGCGCGGATGTTCAGCTCGGGGGCCCGCTGCAGCTTGAGCAGGTCCTTGGCCATGAGGATGCCGATGATGTTCTCGCGCTCGCCCTGGTACACCGGAAAGCGCGAGTGCGCGGTGTTGATCACCAGGCGCAGCAACTCGTCAAAGGGCGCTTCGATGTTGACGAGGTCCATGCGCGGGGCGGCCACCATCACATCGCCGGCGGTCATGTCGGCCATGCGGATGACGCGTTCGAGCATCACGCGGGAGTCGGCGCCAATGACCTCGTTGTCTTCGGCCTCGGCCAGGGTCTCGATGAGCTCTTCAGTGGAGTCCGGTCCAGGGTGGATGAACTCGGCCACTTTTTGCAGGAAGGTGCGCTTGTCTTCCTTTTCGGGCAAGCGCTGGGGGTGCGGGTCAGACACTGTCTTGGAGTGCAGGACGTGCGGTAGTGAAACAGCCCCCTAGGATAGCGGATTGTCGTGACACCGCCTGCGCCGCAGGCCCGTGACTGCAATGCTGGCGCTATTCGGCCGACTGGTGGCGGGCGTGCCGCACGCCCTGGCGCACTTCCTGCACGCCGGCCAGAAAGTCCCAGAACTGCTTGGCCTGGCGCTTGAGCCGGTAGTCCATTTCGGCAAATTGCTGCTCGACGATCTCGGCCATGCGGGTATCGAAGCTGGCCGGCGGAATCTGCAGATAGGCTTCAGATTCCGAGCCGTCGCGCTGCACCGTGGCCCCAGCCTTGCGCGCGATCTTGAGCATGGCCGTGTTTTCCGTCAGCGCATGGATGAACACCATGTTCACCCCCTCGTTGCGGGCATGCATGATGGCCCGGTCAAACAGGCGCGCACCGAAGCCACGTCCCCGCGCCTTTTTGAGCACCGACACGCCAAACTCGGCACATTGCTGGTGTTCGGGATGTTCGGCAAACGCCAGGTGGGCCATGGCAATCAGCTCCAGGCGGCGGTTGTAGATGCCGAAGATCTCGTCGCGATCAAAGTCGAGCTGCTCGGTGTAGCGCCGGATTTGCTCATCCGTGGCGGCATAGCCAAAACGCAGATACCGGTCAGCCGGCTCCAGCTGCAGCAGGTGCTGCGTGATGCGCTCACGGTAAGAGGGGCCCAATGCACGGATGGGCACCATCAGTGGCGTGGGTGCGGGGGCATCGCCCGCCGAATGACCGGCGAAGGGCGTCAGCATGTCCTTGCCTGCGTCCCACGAAGCTTTGAGCCAGTCTTTGGTTGCGATCATGAAGCCAACTTTAAGGGTTTTCCCTCATCTTTTCCAGCGACTTTGTTGCGCCGCAACAAAATTGGATGCGCGCACCAAAAGGCAACAAAAACAATGCCCCCCCTGATACAAAGCGCCAACAGCTACCATTTCAATAGCATTTGTTACAAAATTGTGTCTTGCCAGTCGTTCGCAGGCCTCACACCGGCACGGCGGTGGTGGCTTTCACCCGGTCCAGCACAAAACTCGTCTTGCAGTCCTGCACGCTGGGGTGTTTCAGCAGCGTGTCCATGATGAAACGGCTGTAGTGCGCCATGTCGGCCACCACCACCCGCAGCAGATAGTCCATCTCGCCGGTGAGCGCGGCGCACTCCACCACTTCGGGCCAGGTCTGCACGCTGGCCCGGAACAGGTCCATGGGGTTGCGCTTGTGGCTCTCGGTGTGTTTTTCGAGCCGCACATTGAGGTAGGCCGTCAGCCCCAGCCCCACGGCCTCGGGCTTCACCAGGGCCACGTAGCGCGCGATCACTCCGCTGTCTTCCAGGCGTTTCACCCGCCGCAGCACCGCGCTGGGGGACAAACCAACCTGCTCGCCAATCACGTCGTAGGTTTCGCGCCCGTTGTCCTGCAGGCGGCGCAGGATGGCCTTGTCCAGCTTGTCGAGGGCATTGGCATCGTTCATTGCGCAGGATTCTACGAACAAGGCCGGCGCCAAGCGCCCCTGCGCCCGGTGGCACCGGGTATGTCCCGATAGTGACGACACAGCAGCAGCAGAACAATGAACTTCACGAAAAAGTACGGTCGTTCTTTTTCGTGAAACCACAATTCAAACACCAGGAGACAAGCACATGACCGGATTCCTAGGGCGCCTGCTGCGCCGTCTTGCGTTCGCCACCACGGCCTGCGCACTCATGCTCGGGGCCAGCGCCCATGCGCAAAGTGGCTACACCCAGACACGCTATCCCATCGTGCTCGTGCACGGGCTGTTTGGCTTTGATTCGGCGCTGGGCGTCGATTATTTCTATGGCATTCCGGACGCCCTGCAGCAAGGCGGGGCGCGGGTGTTTGTGGCGCAGGTGTCCGCCGCCAACAGCACCGAGGTGCGCGGCGAGCAATTGCTGGCGCAGGTCAAGACCATCCTGGCCATCACCGGGGCGTCCAAGGTCAATCTGGTGGGCCATTCGCATGGCGGGCCCACCGCGCGCTACACGGCCGGCGTGGCGCCGAGCCTGGTGGCATCTGTCACCTCGGTCGGTGGAGTCAACAAGGGTTCGCGTGTGGCCGACATCCTGCGCGGCGTGGCGCCTGCCGGGTCGGTTTCCGAAACGCTGGCCAACAGCGCTGCCACGGCCCTGGTGAGCCTGATCAACCTGGTGTCAGGCGGCACCGGCCTGCCGCAGACACCCACGGCAGCGCTGGATTCGCTCACCACCGCCGGCCTTGCCGACTTCAACCGTCGGTTTCCACAGGCCCTGCCCACCGGGTGCGGCAGCGGTGCCGAGCTGGTGAACGGCGTGCGCTATTACTCGTGGACCGGCACCCAGCCCCTCACCAACGTGCTCGACGTGACCGACGGCCCCCTCGCCGTGCTGGGTCTGGTCTTTGGTGAAGCCAATGACGGACTGGTGTCGGCCTGCTCGTCGCGCCTGGGCAAGCACCTGGGGGACTACCGGCAGAACCACCTGGACGAGGTCAACCAGTTCGTTGGGCTGCGCGACTGGTTCTCCACCGATCCGGTGACGCTCTACCGCCAGCATGCCAACCGCCTCAAGCTGCAGGGCTTGTAAACCATGGTGATGCGCTCCCGCGCCTGGGCCGCAGTCGCCGTGCTACTGGCCGTAGCCACGGCCTCAGTGGTCTGGTGGCTGGGCGTCCAGGGATTGCCCGGTGCGGGAGACAAGCGGCAGGCGCCGGGCGGGGCGGCCGGCGCACCCACCGGCACCCGGGGCGCTCACGCCACCGCCTGGCGCCTGGACACCAGTGACTTCGCCCATCGACGCGCCAGCGGGTCCGACAACACGGATCCGCTGCTGGTGGATGGCCTGCGCAACACGCTGGAAGCCCTGCTGCTGGAAGCAGGCGACGCCAACGACCCGGCCGCGCTCAAACAGCGCCTCGCCGCGCTGATTGGCAGTCATTTCCCCAAAGCCCTGGCCACGCGCGCGCTGGCACTGGCCGAGCGCTACGTGGACTACCGCGTGGCCCTGGGCCAGTTGCGCGCGCCGCAGGACCTCACCGATCCCCGCGCCGTGCGCGATGCCCTGGAAGCACGCCACAAGGTGCGCCTGCAGTACTTTGAGGGTGCCGAATACGACGCCCTCTTCGCCCGCGAGGCAGAACTCGACCGCTACACCCTGGCGCGCCTGGAGATCGCCCGCAACACCCAGCTCACCCCCGAACAACGGGCCCAGGCCCTGCAGGCCACCGACAACGAGCTATCCAAGGAGCGCCGCGCCGAGCGCAGCGCGGCCACCGAACACATGGCGGCCGCGGCGCAGACCGCCGCCTTCAACACCCAGAACACCGACCCCTACACACGCCACGCAGCGCGCAGTGCGCAATATGGCGAGGCTGCAGCCCATGCCATGGCCCAACTCGACCGGGATGAGCAGCACTGGCAGCAGCGGCTCGACCAGTACAGCCAGCATGCCCAACAAGGCGACGACAGCGCCGCGCTGCAGCAACTGCGCAAACAGCTTTTCTCGGCCGAAGAGCAGCAACGCGTCGAAGCGGCACTGGCGTTGCGCAAGCTCCAAACCCCCGCGACCACCCCGGGCTCCTGATATACACCGCCAGAAATGCCGGACAGCCAGACCGACCAACGCCGACAACCTGCACCGTAATTTGATCATTCGCAAGATTTCTGCAAATTAGAGTCGAAAGCCTCTTGATTTCGCCAGAAACATGAGGCAGTGCGCGCCTACAGTCCATGACATTCATCAACAACGAATGCCGGAGACACCCCATGAACGCCGCCCTGCCGCAACAAACCGCCGCCCAAATCGAAGACTGGGACAACCCCATGGGCCTGATGGGGTTCGAGTTCGTCGAGTTCACCTCACCCACCCCCGGCGTGCTGGAGGCGGTGTTTGAAAAACTAGGCTTCACGCTGGTGGCCAAGCACCGCTCCAAGGACGTGGTGCTGTACCGCCAGAACGGCATCAACTTCATCATCAATCGCGAGCCCCACAGCCAGGCGGCCTACTTCGGCGCCGAGCACGGCCCGTCGGCCTGCGGCCTGGCGTTTCGCGTGAAGGATGCGCACAAGGCCTACCACCGCGCGCTGGCGCTGGGCGCCCAGCCCATCGAAATTCCCACCGGCCCGATGGAGCTGCGCCTGCCCGCCATCAAGGGCATCGGCGGTGCGCCGCTGTACCTGATCGACCGGTTTGAAGACGGCAAGTCGATCTACGACATCGACTTTGAGTTCATCGACGGCGTGGACCGCCGCCCCGTGGGCCATGGGCTGAACGAAATCGACCACCTCACGCACAACGTGTACCGCGGCCGCATGGGTTTTTGGGCCAACTTCTACGAAAAGCTGTTTGGCTTCCGCGAGATTCGCTACTTCGACATCCAGGGCGAATACACCGGCCTGACCTCCAAGGCCATGACCGCGCCCGACGGCAAGATCCGCATCCCGCTGAATGAAGAATCGAAACAGGGCGGTGGCCAGATCGAAGAGTTCTTGATGCAGTTCAACGGCGAAGGCATCCAGCACATCGCCCTGATCTGCGACGACATCCTGGCCACGGTGGACAAGCTCGGGCTGGCCGGCGTGCCCATGGCACCCGCCCCCAACGACATTTACTACCAGATGCTCGACACCCGCCTGCCCGGCCATGGCCAGCCGGTCGGTGAACTGCAGGCCCGCGGCATCCTGCTGGACGGCACCACCGCCGACGGCACGCCGCGCCTGCTGCTGCAGATTTTCTCCACGCCCATGCTGGGCCCGGTGTTCTTCGAGTTCATCCAGCGCAAGGGGGACTACCGCGACGGCTTCGGCGAAGGCAACTTCAAGGCGCTGTTCGAGTCGCTGGAGCGTGACCAGATCGAACGTGGCGTGCTCGAAGCCAGGAAGCCCTGAGCACAGGAGCCGACCATGGCCATCGAACCCGTTGTCTACGGCGCCAGCACCCGCCCGCCGCGCGGCGACTATTCCCGCGCGGGCGCCGACTACACCTGCCCGCAGAACTTTGCGGCCTACACCGCCGCCGACCATGACACTTATCGGCGCCTGTACGAGCGCCAGTCGGCCCTGCTGCCGGGACTGGCGAGCGAGGCGTTCATCGCAGCCCTGCCCTCACTGGGCATCAAGGACCACATCCCGCGTTTTGAAGAGATCAATGAGCGCCTCTACAAAACCACCGGCTGGGAGATCGTGGCCGTGCCGGGCCTGATCCCCGAGGTGCCGTTTTTCACGCTGCTGGCGAATCGCAAGTTTCCGGTAACGGACTGGATCCGCACACCCGCCGAGTTTGACTACATCGTCGAGCCCGACATCTTTCACGACCTGTTCGGCCATGTGCCGCTGCTGTTCAACCCGGTGTTTGCGGACTATGTGCAGCGCTATGGCCAGGGCGGCCTGAAGGCGCAGGGCCTGGGCGCGTGCGAAATGCTCAGCCGCCTCTATTGGTACACCATCGAGTTCGGTCTGATCCGCGAGGCGGGCGGCTTGCGGGCGTATGGCGCGGGCATTTTGAGCTCGTCGGGCGAGTTGCCCTATGCCGTGCAAAGCCCGCAGCCGCAGCGCCTGCCCTTGCAACTGGAGCGCACCATGCGCACGCGCTACAAGATCGACACCTACCAGCAGACGTATTTTGTGATTGACAGTTTTGAGCAGCTGTTTGACATGACGGCGGCGGACTTTGCGCCGATGTATGCGCGGCTGAGGGGGTTGCCGGAGTTTGCGGCGGATGAGCGGGGGGTGGTTGCGGCTTGAGTTTTTTGATCCGCATCGGCCTGTAGCGCTTATTCATCAATCGCTAGTAGCTATTTTTTTAGTAGCTTGCGCTGTGCTTTTGTTGAGGGCGGAGGCCGGGTCTCGCCCCGGCGGGCGAGGTACTTTTCTTTGCTTCGCCAAAGAAAAGTAAGCAAAAGAAAGGCGACCTTGCACGCTGCGTCCCTTCGCTTCGCTGCGGGCAACCTGCGGTGCTCGGTTTTGGCGGGGTCTCGCTCAACTCGCGCCGCTTCGCGTCACTCAAACAGACGCGAGCCCTGATCCGCAAAAAACCTGTGCTCCTCGGCGCATCCTGAAGGGAACCCGCAACCGGACATCCCTTCGGGCCATTGCTTCGCTCGGTCCAATCTGCGCAGCACGCGGCGCTAGCGCCCGCGTAGTGGGGCCGAGCGCAGCGATGGCCCGTATGGCTGTTTGATGGCTCACCCTTTCTGGCTGCGCCTGCGGCGGGGCGGTTGCGGGGTGAGCATGCGCGTCGGAGCGCGCATGCTTGCGTTATCTGACTCGCCGTGGTTGTCCGAGCGGCGCGCGCAGCGCAAAGCGAGTTCCACGGCGCACCCCGCAAGCGCACCGCCGCAGGTTTGGGGTTTTTTGGGGCCAGACACCCATTTCACTGCGGTGCACAGCACCGCACCCTCCGGGCGAGCCAAAGGCTCGGTGAATTGGGGCTCTGACCCCAAAAACCCGTCGCAGACTGAGGGTCTGCCTTTCTTTGGCTTACTTTTCTTTGGCGAAAGCAAAGAAAAGTGAGTCGGCCGCCGGGCCGAGACCCGGCCTCCGCGCTCAGCAAAAAGTTCCGAATTAACTATCAAAACAATAGCTACCAGCGCTTGATAAATAAGCGCTAAAGCCAAAAATCGCCAAAAAAAAACCTCATCCCCGCGCAATTTCCTCCAGACACGCCCCCATCACCGCAGGGTCAAACGCCATCTGCATATGCGCCACCCCCTCCACCAACCGGTTATCCGCGCCCAGCAACATCGCCGTCCCCGCAGGAAAAACGATGTTGTCGCAATTCGAATACCAGCAGATAAACCGGGCCGCGCGGGCTGCAGGCTCGTCCTGCTGCAACTGCTGCACCCAATCCCCACCCAGCGCCATCTGCTGGCCATTGACCGAGCGGCTGAAGCGCCCCGCCCAGGTGCCGCCATGCGGTGTGCCCAGCGTGATGACCCGGTGCATGCGCGCAGCGGCGGTGTCCGGCGCCAGCGAGCGCAGCCAGGCGCGGGCCACCAGACCGCCCATGCTGTGGCCCACCACCACCGGCGCCATGCCCGTGGCCTCGGTCACACGCTGCACTGCGCCGTCAACGGTGGCGGCGTAGTCGTCCATCGAGCCAAAGGCGGGCTCCAGCGTGACCGCCACGTACGCATGGCCGCGCTCGCGCAGCGCGGCCATCCACGGCAACCAGAAACCCCGGTTGCACAGAAAGCCGTGCACCAGCACCACACCCCGTCGCGTGGCCCGCTGGCCGGGCGCCAGGGGCGGCAGCCAATCGGGCACGGCGCTGTGGCGAAAGGGTTGGCGCCAGCCGAAAACCACCAGCGCCAGCCGTGCCTCGGCCAACCAGGCCGATGCCAGTTGCCGCCATGACGGCCGTGGCGCGGGGTCAGAACGGTTCACACGCAGCATGGTCACGAACTGCAGCCCCAGCACCAGCCCGAACAATGCCAACGCGGCGGCCACGCCCGCCAGCGCCATCAGCGGCGAGCGGGGCCACTGCCATGCCAGCCAGGCGATCGTGGCCAACAGGTTGAAGATCACCACGGCTTGCTGCCAGCGTGCGTTCATGGATTCGGGGTGTTGTAATGAAGCAGCCCGCATTGTGCGGCCTGGCACCTTCAGCACTGCATGGATACGGCCCACCCCGTCCGCCAATGCGTGGCCGATGTCATTGAGTTGCGCATCCCCCACGCCGCGGTTTGCGGCGTTTTTTCACGGTCTCTGCAACGACCGAGAGACCCTGCAGATGCGCTGACTGCTGCACGCCAACCCTGTCGCCTGCGAGACGGAACTGGCACGCACCCTAGGACAAGCCCGATAGCCGAACCCGCGCCCCCGCTCCGACAATCTGGGCCCACACTTCCTAGATCGTGAACACGTTCTTAGAACCTGCCCACCGGAGCACCCGAGGACACCGCATGGAAAAAATCTGGCTCAAAAGCTACCCCCCGGGGGTTCCCCACGATGTGCAGCCCGAGCAGTACCGCTCGGTGGCGCACCTGCTGGAAGAATCCTTTCGCAAGCATGCCTCGAGCCCGTTTTCAGTCTGCATGGACCAGTGGATGTCCTACGGTGAACTCGATCGCCTGTCGGCGGCGCTGGGCGCCTACCTGCAGGGCCTGGGACTCGAATCCGGTGCGCGGGTGGCCATCATGCTGCCCAACGTGCCGCAGTTTGGCGTGACCATGGCGGCCGTGCTGCGCGCCGGCTACACCTGCGTGAACGTGAACCCGCTCTACACCGCCCGCGAGCTGGAGCACCAGCTCAAGGACTCGGGCGCCACAGCCATCGTGATCCTTGAGAATTTCGCCCACACCCTGAGCGAAATCGTCGAGCACACCGCCGTGCAGCATGTGGTGATGGCATCCATGGGCGACCTGCTGGGCCATGTGTATGGCCCGTGGATCACCTTTGCCGTGCGGCATCTCGCCAAGATGGTGCCGGCCTACGAGCTGCCCCTGTCCAACGGGCGCAAGGTCGTCACGTTCAAGAAGGCGCTGGCGCAGGGCGAGCGCCGCACGCTGGCCCCCAGCCAGGCCACGCTCGACTCCACCGCCTTCTTGCAATACACGGGCGGCACCACCGGCCTGTCGAAAGGGGCGGTGCTGACCCACCGCAATATCGTGGCCGCCACACTGCAGGCCGAGGCCTGGTTCACACCCGCCTTGTCAAAGGTGGGCGACCTCAGCCGCGCCAACAGCATTGCCGCGCTGCCGCTGTACCACATCTTCGCGCTCACGCTGTGCCTGCTGGCCATCCGCCAGGGCTCCAGCCTCACGCTGATTCCCAACCCGCGCGACATTCCGAAATTCGTCGAGGTGCTCAAAAAGCGCCCCTTTCACATGCTGCCCGCCGTGAACACGCTGTTCAACGCGCTGCTGCAAAACCCGCAGTTCAAGTCGATCGATTTTTCGCACCTGTGCGTATCGCAGGCCGGGGGCATGGCCGCCAGCGAAGGCACGGCCAAGCAATGGCAAAAGGTCACGGGCAGCACCATGATCGAAGGCTGGGGCATGAGCGAGACCTGCGCCATCGGCACCAACAACCCCGTGACCAACAGCGCGTTCAGCGGCACCATCGGCCTGCCGCTGCCGGGCATCGACATCGCCATTAAGGACGACGCGGGCAACAACCTGCCGCTCGGTGAATCGGGCGAGATCTGCATCCGCGGCCCCAACGTGATGACGGGCTACTACAACCAGCCCGCCGAAAACGCCCTGGCCTTCACGGCCGACGGTTTCATGCGCACGGGCGACATCGGCATCATGGACGCACAGGGCTACACGCGCATCATCGACCGCAAGAAGGACATGATCCTGGTGAGCGGCTTCAACGTGTTCCCCAACGAACTGGAGCAGGTCATTTCGCTGTGCCCCGGCGTGGTGGAATGCGCGGCCATCGGCATTCCCGATGCCATGCAGGGCGAGTCCATCAAGGTCTTCGTGATCAAGAACGACCCTGCGCTGACCGAGGACGAGGTGGCCAACTACTGCCACGCCAACCTCACCGGGTACAAGCGCCCCAAGTACATCGAGTTCCGCGACGAGCTGCCCAAAAGCAATGTCGGCAAGATCCTGCGGCGCGAATTGAGGTCAACCCCCTGAGTCGCCTGCGGCGCCTTCCCCCTTCTCTCGGCTGCGCCGGGAAGGGGGACACCGCCAGCGCGGCGGGGCTGCCCTTGCGCGGCGGTCGCTGGCTGGGCCGCGCCGGTAGCATCCACCGTGGGCAACAACGACTACTTTGATAGCTTATGACGCAACATTCATCAGCCCTGCCGCCCGAAATCACCGTTTTTGAACGCGGCTGGCTGTCGTCGAACAATGTCCTGTTTGCCGGGCAGCGTTCGGGGTCGGCGCTGGTGGACACCGGTTACTGCACGCACAGTGCGCAAACGCTGGCGCTGGTGCAGTCGTCGCTGGAGGGGCGGCCGCTCGAGCGCATCCTCAACACCCACCTGCACAGCGACCACTGCGGCGGCAACGCCGCGCTGCAGCAGGCCTGGCCGGGCGCTGAAACCGCCATCCCGCCGGGGCAGGCCGCGCATGTGCGCCAATGGGACGCCTATGCGCTGAGCTACATCCCCACCGGCCAGGAATGCCCGCCCTTTCGCCATGACACCTTGCTGCAGCCCGGCACCACCACGCTGCTGGGCGACAGGCCCTGGCAGGTGCACGCCGCGCCGGGGCATGACCCGCACTCGGTGGTGCTGTTCGAGCCGCACAACGGCATCCTGATCTCGGCCGATGCGCTGTGGGAAAACGGCTTTGGCGTGGTCTTCCCCGAGCTGGAGGGCGAAAGCGCCTTTGCCGATGTGGCCGCCACGCTCGATGTGATCGAAAAGCTCGCGCCGCAGGTGGTGATCCCGGGCCACGGGCCGGTGTTTACCGACGCGGCCCGCGCCCTGGACGGCGCCCGCCGCCGCCTGGACGGCTTCGCCCGCAACCCGGCCAAACATGCGCTCTACGCCGCCAAGGTGTTGCTCAAGTACAAGCTGCTCGAATGGCAGCAGATTGCGCTGGCCGACCTGCTCGCCTGGGCACGGGCCACGCCCTATTTCGGCATGCTGCACACCCGCCACTTTGCCGACCAGGCCGAGGCCGATTGGCTGCAAAGCCTGGCCGCCGACCTGGTGCGGTCCGGCGCCGCCCTGCGCCAGGGCGAGTGGCTGCACAACGCCTGACGCCGCAGGGCGCGGGGCAGCGCAGCAGCAGCAAAACCCCGGCACCAAAACAGGCGCTAGCGCTTATGCAGAAAGCGCCAGCAGCTATTCAATCAATAGCAAACGTTCACACCCCGCGTGCGGGGCTTCAGGGCAGGTCCTGGTTCACCTCGGGCGCAGTGGCGTCGCGCGGCCCCACCGTGCCCAGGCGGCTTTTGAGTGACTGTGGCTGGCCCGTCAGCATGGCGGCGTAGTTGGTGGTGTTGGCCAGCACCTTTTTCACGTAGTCGCGCGTTTCGGCAAAGGGCACGTTTTCGGCCCAGATGGCGGCGTCGAGCACCGGGCCGTTGCGCCAGCTGCGCGGACGGCCGGGGCCGGCGTTGTAGGCCGCGGCGGCCATGGGCATGGAACCGGCGAAATCGTCGAGCGCCAGCTTGAGGTAGGCCGTGCCGATGGTGATGTTGGTTTCGTGGTCGTTGATCTGGTCGGCCGTGAAGTTCGTCAACCCGATCTTTCGGGCCGTCCAGCGGGCCGTGGCCGGCATCACCTGCATGAGGCCCGAGGCACCCACATGCGAGCGCGCATCCATCACAAAACGGCTTTCCTGGCGGATCAGGCCATACACATAGGCCGGGTCCAGGCCGATGCCCTGGGCGCGCTCCACCACGGCGTTGCGAAACGGCGTGGGAAAGCGCTGCGTGGTGTCGGTGACGGTCTTGGTGCGTTCGCTGGTGTTGATGCAGCGGTCCCACACCTCGCGCTGGCAGGCAAAGTCGGCCGCGGCCAGCAGCTCGCGGTCGGCCATGCCGCCGGGAGTGTGCAGGTTGGTGGTGTAGTTCCACTCGCGCACGCCTTCGCTGCGCAGGCCCAGCAAAATGGCGTAAAGGCCGCGGTTGAGGCCCGGGTTGGCGCGGGCAGCGGCCTTTTCTTCGGCGGTTAGCGGCGCGGGCGCGGGCGGCGTGGTGATGCGCTGGCCCAGCTCTTCCAGCGCCAGCTGTTCATAGAAACCGCGCGTTCCGGCAATGCCCTCCAGCAACTGCCGCGCTTCGGCGCGCTCGGCCTCGCTGGGCTTGGCGGCCAGCAGGGCGCGGGCTTTCCAGTACACCCAGGTGCTTTCCTGGCGGGCCTCGTCGCTCATGGCGTCCACGGTATTGCCCACGGTCTTCCACTGGCCGGCGCGCAAGGCGGCGCGCACCTTCCAGCCCAGCAGGTCGTCGTTCAGGTGGCTGTTGCGCGTCACGTTGGAGAAATAGCCGTGTGCGCTGCCCAAGAGCTTCTGCGCAGCGGACTTGCCAATGACACCCCAGGCCCAGTTGCGCTCCTCGGCCGAGAGGTACTCGCTCCATTTGCTGTCGAGCTGGTGCGCAGCGTTGTCAGGGTCGCCGGCGGCCAGCTTGATCAACGCGAGCAGCACCAGTTCCTGGCGCACCCTGCTGCCGGCCGTGTTGCGCGCCAACAGGTATTTGGTGGGCGCGTCCAGCGCCTCCTTGAGCTGCCCCAGCGCCTCGGGCGCAACGATCTCCACCGCGGCCCGCACCGCGCGCGGGCGGTTGGCCTCGGCGCCCAGTCGGGCCTTGCGCCAGACGTCCAGGGCCGAGAGCTTCTTGTAGCTGAAGAACTCGCTGGCCGCGTGGGTGCAGCCATCGTCCGCATCGCGCAGCGCGTACCAATTGCGGCGCACATCGTCGGCGGCGCTGGCAGGCGCCTTGCCCTTGATCTGGTCGATCAGCAGGGCGTAGCAGCGCACCTCGCGGTCGTCCGACATGCGGTAGCTGGGATGCTGCTCGACAAACTGCGCCCAGTCGCGCCGCTGGCCCAGCAGCAGCAGCCAGTCGTTGCGCAGCCGGTCTTCCTGGTAGCTGCCGGCATAGCGCTGCAGGAAGGCCTGCACCTCTTGCGGCATGGCCTCGGCGAGACGCACTTTCAGCTCCCAATAGGCCGCCCAAGGCTCCAGCGCATGGCCGCGCGCGGCGGGCAGCAACTGCTCGAGCTTTTTGCGGTCGCCCTTGCGAAACGCCTGCTGCATTTCCAGCAGGGTGTCGTCGCCCCGGTTTTGCGCCTGGACAAGGGGCGCGGTGGCGGCCAGCAGGGTGGCGGCCACAAGGGGTGTCAGAATGGCTCTGAGTAATTGCATGGGGGAATTATCTGATGGACAAAGCAGCCCTGCGGCGCGCATTGATAGAAGAACGCCTCAACTTGCCCGACCGCCTACAGCGCGCCGACCTGTTACAACAAGTCATGCGCATCTGGCTGGTGAACCGGCCCGACACCGTGATCGGCGCCTACTGGCCCATCAAGGGCGAGTTCGACCCCCTGCCCGCCCTGCACCGCTGGAAGGAAGACGGTGAGCTGCTGGACGAACCCCTGCGCCGGCGCATCGGCCTGCCGGTGGTCAACAAGCAGCATAAAACACTGACCTTTCATGCCTGGCACCCCGGCTGCCCCATGGAAGAGGACGCCTACGGCATCCCCAAGCCCAAGGACACCGAGGTCATCGTGCCGACGCTGCTGTTTGTGCCCTGCGTGGGCTATGCGGCGGGCGGCTACCGGCTGGGCTATGGCGGCGGCTTTTACGACCGAACCCTGGCCACGCTGCAGCCCAAGCCGTTCACCGTGGGCCTGGGCTTCACCCACGGCTACCTGGACGACTTCGAGCCCGAGGAGTTCGACCTGCCGCTCGATGCCATCCTGAACGACAACGGGGTGGTCTGGCCGGTCTGACTACCCCGCCAGGTCTGCACGGCGGCCTGTGATGCCTGCAGCGCATCATTCAGGCCGGTTTTTGGCATCGCTCGCGCGCCCGTCAGCCGCTAGCATGGCGGGCTGACCTCTTCATTTCAGGTGCCCACCATGCTCAAGCTCTACATCGGCAACAAGAACTACTCGTCCTGGTCCATGCGCCCCTGGGTGCTGCTCAAGCAGGCGGGCATCGTGTTTGAAGAAGTGCGCGTGCGCTTTGACAGCTTTGACGCCCAGTCGGAGTTCAAGCGCACCATCGGGGCCGTGAGCCCCACGGGCAAGGTGCCCGTGCTGGTCGATGCCGACCTGGTGGTGTGGGACACCCTGGCCATTGCCGAATATGTGGCCGAGTCCCACCCCGACAAAAAGCTCTGGCCCACGGACGCCAAGGCCCGCGCACGCGCCCGCAGCATCTGCGCCGAAATGCACAGCGGCTTTACCGCCCTGCGCAGCCACTGCCCCATGAACATCGAGGCCCACCTGCCCGACACCGGCGCCCTGATCTGGCGCGACCAGGCCGGCGTGCGCGCCGACGTGCAACGCCTGGTGGACATGTGGAGCGCCCTGCTCGAAGAAGACGGCGGCCCCCTGCTGTTCGGCGAATTCACTGTGGCCGACGCCTACTTTGCCCCCGTGTGCATGCGCCTGCACACCTACGCCCTGCCCGTGCCCGCCCACATCTCGGCCTATGTAGACCGCGTGCGCGCCCTGCCCGGCGTCAAGGCCTGGATCGACGAGGCCCTGGTCGAAAAGGACTTTCTGGACTTTGAAGAGCCGTACAGGCTGCGGCGCTGACCCGCCCGTTACCGGAACTGCTTGCGCAAAAACGGCTTGTGCCGCGCGATATGCGCCAGCTGGGCCGGGGCGATGGTGCCCCCCAGGTCTTCCTCTTCCGCATTGAGCACCTGGTTGGCATAGGCCAACGCGCGCGCCACCACATCTTCTTCGCTCACGCCCTGCTGCGCGGCCAGGTCCAGCGCCACGCGCTTCATGGCGCGCTGCGACAGCATCCACATGGCGCCAAAGGCATCCCAGGCCGCAGCGGCGTCCTTGAATTTTTCACGGTCGGCCAGGATTTCGCTGAGCGGCTTGGCCAGGATCTCCTGCAGATCATCCACCTTGGCCTTGAGGGCTTCGAACTGCGCCTCGCGCTGCAGGGCTTCGGCGGCTGCATTGGCCGCTGCGTCGGGTGCGGTGGGCACGGGCACGCTGCCGTCGGGGTTGAGCTGGGCGATGGTGAGGTCGGACGATAGGGACATGGTGGGATGGAATATACGGCCGGGAGCCCGGCCTAAACTACGCCGATGCAAATCTACATGGTGGGCGGCGCGGTCCGCGACAAGCTGCTGGGGCGGCCCGTGAATGACCACGACTGGGTGGTGGTGGGCGCTACGCCCGAGCAGATGCTGGCGCTGGGCTATCTGCCGGTGGGCCGCGACTTTCCGGTTTTTCTGCACCCCGACACGCGCGAGGAATATGCGCTGGCGCGCACCGAGCGCAAGAGCGGGCGCGGCTACCGCGGCTTTGTGGTGGAAAGCTCGCCCGACGTGACGCTGGAGGAAGACCTGGCCCGGCGCGACCTTACTATCAATGCGATAGCTGTTAGCGCAGAACCATCAAGCGCTACAGGCCATTTTGATCCTTATGATGGCGAAAGCGACCTGCGCGACCGCGTGCTGCGCCATGTCACCGACTCGTTTCGCGAAGACCCGGTGCGCATCCTGCGCGTGGCGCGCTTTGCCGCGCGCTTCACCGACTTCACGGTGGCGCCCGAGACGATGCAGCTCATGCGCGAGATGGTGGCGCATGGCGAGGCCGACCACCTGGTGGCCGAGCGGGTGTGGCAGGAGCTGGCGCGCGGGCTGATGGAAGAGAAGCCCTCGCGCATGTTCGACGTGCTGCGCGAGTGCGGCGCCCTCGCGGTGGTGCTGCCCGAGGTGGACCGCCTGTGGGGCGTGCCCCAGCGCGCCCAATACCACCCCGAGGTGGACACCGGCGTGCACCTGATGATGGTGCTGGACATGGCCGCGCGCCTGCAGGCGTCGCTGGCCGTGCGCTTTGCCTGTCTCACGCACGACCTGGGCAAGGGCACCACGCCCGCCAACATGCTGCCGCGCCACATCGGCCACGAGCAGCGCAGCGCCAAACTGCTCAAGGGCCTGTGCGAGCGCCTGCGCGTACCCACCGAATGCCGCGAAACCGCCGACGTGGTGGCGCGCGAGCACGGCAACATCCACCGCAGCGGTGAACTGGGCGCGGCGGCCCTGGTGCGCCTGATCGAGCGCTGCGACGGCATCCGCAAGCCAGCGCGCTTTGACGAAATTTTGCTGGCCTGCGAGTGCGACGCGCGCGGGCGCCTGGGCTTTGACGAAGCGCCTTACCCGCAACGCCTGCGCCTGCGCGAGGCGCTGGCCGCTGTGCAGTCGGTTGCTACCAGTGTGATAGCTGCTCGCGCAGCGCAAGCGGGCGTTACAGGCCAAAAAGTGGGTGAAATGATCCACGCCGCACGGGTGCAGGCCGTGGCCGCCTGGCCGGGGCTGGCGCCGCTGCCCGGTGCCTGATCAGGAAGACTGCACCGAACGCACCCAGCGCACGATGTCGGCCGCGCCCATGGCGCCCGAAATGCGCGACAGCTCGCGCCCACCCTGGAACAGCACCATGGTCGGAATGCTGCGAATGCCGTAGGGCGCGGCCACCTGCGGGTGGGCCTCGGTATCGAGCTTGGCCAGGCGCACACCTGGCTCCAGCTCGCGTGCGGCCTGCGCAAACGCCGGGGCCATCTGGCGGCAGGGGCCGCACCACGGCGCCCAGAAATCCACCAGCACCGGGATATGGCTGCGCTGCACATGCTTGCCAAAGCTGATGGCGTCGAGCGCCAGCGGCGCGCCCGTGAACAGGGGCTGGTGGCAACTGCCGCAATCGGGCGCGCTGCCCAGCTGGGCCTGCTGGACGCGGTTGGTGGTGTGGCAGTGGGGGCAGACGATGTGCAGGGCTTCGGTCATGGCGGGGCTTTCAGGGCGACTTCTTTCGGACATCGGGCCGTGGGCCGCGAAATTCAAGGCGCAGCGAAGATGCGCGTCAAAGCCACTTCACCGCCAGGCTCAGCAAAAAACTCAGCAGCACCGTACTGGCCAGCGGAATGAACCACTCGCGCCCGAACAGCCGAAAGCGGAAATCCCCCGGCAGCCGCCCCAGCCCCATGCGCTGCAGCCAGGGCGACAGGCCGTTGATGAGCACCAGCGCCAGGAAGACAACGATGAGCCAGCGGATCATGGCAAAACCACTCTCACAACCGGTGCGAGCGGTCGCCGCGCACAAAGCCCAGCGCATTCCACGCGGTGCCCTTGGACAGCGCGAGCACCTTGAACAGCTCGCCCATCTCGTGTTCCATGATCAATTTAGCCGCTGTTGCACGCTGCACCTGCGGTAGCTGCTCCATTTTTGATAGCAAACCGCAGTTAATCAAGAAGTGCGCCTGCGTGGTGTAGCCCAGCACCTCCAGCCCGGCCTCCTGCGCAGCCAGCGCCATGGCGGTGAAGTTGACGTGGGCGGTGATGTCTTTCAGGCCCACCGCCACCAGCGGGTCGCTGTCGGCCAGGTGGCCCTGGTGGCACATCACCGTGCCCATGTGGCGCTGAGGGTGGTAGTACTCACTCTCGCCAAAACCGTAGTCCAGCAAGAAAATGGCGCCGCGCACCAGCCGGTCGGCCAGGGTGCGGATGAAGCCTTGACCCTGGGCGTGGATTTCGGTCAGGTAGTCGTGCGGGCCTTCGATCTCGACCGGCGGGCGCAGGTCGGTCGGCCGGTCGGCCCAGGCGAAGGCGCCTTCGTGCACGACCACGCCGCGCTCATGCCACACGCCGCCCTCGTGCCCGCCGTGGCGCGCCAGCAGTTGCACGGGCATGGCATCGAGCACCTCGTTGCCCACCACCACGCCCTCGAACTGCGCGGGCAGCGCGTCCACCCACTGCAGCTTGTGCGCATGCCGCGCCAGCAGGGTCTGCTGGCGCGCGCGCAGGCTGCCCGAGAGATCGACGATGGTGTAGCGCTGCACGCGGTCGCCCAGCGCATCGAGCAGTTGCAAAGCCAGGGCGCCCGAACCGGCGCCAAACTCCCAGACCGCGTGCGTGCCGGTCTGCGCCAGCGCCTCGTCCACCTGCAGGGCCAGGGTCTGGCCGAACAGCGGCGTCAGCTCGGGCGCAGTGACAAAGTCGCTGCCCGACTGGGGCATGGCGCCGAATTTGGTGGAATCGTTGGCGTAGTAACCCAGGCCGGGGGTGTACAGGGCCAACGCCATGAAGCGGTCAAACCCGATCCAGCCGCCAGCGGCAACAATGGCCTGGGCGATGTGGGTTTGGAGGGCGGTCGTTAAACTTGTGGGTTCTGTCGTCACGGCCTGCATTGTCCCCGAATGTCCACCACCCCCCGCCCGCGTACCGTCCTGGTCACCGGCGCCGCCCGGCGCCTGGGCCGCAGCATCGCGCTGGCGCTGGCGGCAGGCGGCTGGCAGGTGGCCGTGCATTACCGCTCATCGCGGCAAGATGCTATTGATACAGTAGCTGCTTGCGCACGACTGACAAGCGCTAGCGCCCATTTTGATGCGGACTTTGACGACGAGGCGTCGGTGCGCACCCTGCTGCCCCGGGTGATCGACCACTTTGGCAGCGTGGATGCGGTGGTCAACAGCGCCTCGCTGTTCGAGCACGACAACGCGGCCACCTTCGGCTTTGCCGCGCTCGAAAAGCACCTGCGCAGCAACACCGGCGCCCCCATCGTGCTGGCCCAGGCCCTGCACCAGCATCTGCAGGACCGCGCCGCTGCCGGAGAAGCCGACGCGCACGGCGCCGTGGTCAACCTGCTGGACCAGAAGCTCTGGAACCAGAACCCCGATTTTCTGAGCTACACGCTCTCCAAGGCCGCGCTGGAAGCCGCAGGCACCATGCTGGCGCTGGCGCTGGCCCCGCGCGTGCGGGTGGTGGGCGTGGCGCCAGGCCTCACGCTCACCAGCCATTTGCTGAGCGACGAAAAGTTTCAGCAGCTGCACGCCCTGAGCCCGCTGGGACGCTCGTCCACCGCCGACGACGTGGCGGCCACGGTGCGGTTTGCGCTGGAGAACCGGTCCATCACCGGCACCACGCTGCTCGTCGATGGCGGCCAGCACCTGATGAAGTTCGAGCGTGACTTTTCCCTGATGTGAGCCCATGCTCACGCCCAACACCATGAACCAAGCCTCCGGTCTCCAGACCCTGACCCTCACCGGGCTGCGCTTTGATGCCAACCTGGGCATCCTTGCGCACGAAAAAAACGCGCCCCAGCCCATCCAGGTCGATGCCGAGCTGAGCCTGGGCGCGCAGCCGCTGGCGCCGCACGACGACGACATCGAGCATGTGCTCGACTACCGCAAGGTGCGCCAGATCATCATCGACGAGTGCACGGCCGAGCATGTGAACCTTTTGGAGAGCCTGATCGGCAAGCTGGCGCAGCGGCTCATGCAGCTGCCCGGTGTGCGCGGTGTGCGCGTGAAAATTGCCAAGCTCGAAATTTTTGACGACTGCGAAGTGGCCATTCGCATGGAAACAGGACAGTGGTGAACGCGATGAATGCAATGGACAGCAGCGCCTGGACGGGCGAAGAAGCAGTGGCCGTGGAGGCGCCGCCGCGCGCACCTGCCGACTTCAAGATCGAGCGCGAGACCCACAAGCTCGAAAAGCGCCTGTGCCGCGAAGTGGGCAAGGCCATCGTGCAGTACAACATGATCGAAGAGGGCGACAAGGTCATGGTCTGCATGTCGGGCGGCAAGGACAGCTATGCGCTGCTGGACATCCTGCTCAAGCTCAAGGCCCGCGCACCCATTCATTTCGATCTGATCGCGGTCAACCTCGACCAGAAGCAGCCGGGTTTCCCGAGCATGTGCTGCCCGATTACCTGAAAACCACGGGCTTGCCGTTCCACATCGAGAACGAGGACACCTACAGCATCGTCAAGCGCCTGATCCCCGAGGGCAAGACCACCTGCAGCCTGTGCAGCCGCCTGCGCCGGGGCATTTTGTACCGCGTGGCCGACGAGTTGGGTGCGACAAAAATTGCGCTCGGCCACCACCGCGACGACATCCTCCAGACACTGCTGCTCAACATGTTCTTTGGCGGCAAGCTCAAGAGCATGCCCCCGAAGCTGGTGAGCGACGACGGCCGCCATGTGGTGATCCGACCGCTGGCCTTTGTGGCCGAGAAGGACACGGCCCGCTGGGCGCAGCACCGCAACTTTCCCATCATTCCGTGCAACCTGTGCGGCAGCCAGGAGAACCTGCAGCGCAAGCAGGTGGGCGAGATGCTGCGCGAGTGGGAGAAAAAATACCCCGGCCGCGTGGAAAACATGTTCAACGCGCTGCAAAACGTGGTGCCCAGCCACCTGCTCGACGGCGCGCTGTACGATTTCAAGGGTGCACGGGCGACCGGCGTGGCCGATGACAACGGCGACAAGGCCTTTGACACCGAGGAGTTCCCTGCGCCCTCTGCGCTGCCCGGCGTTCAGGTAGTGCGCATCCAGTAAGGGCCGGGGCACCGCTGCCGGCGCTTTTTTTGAAGGAGCTGCCATGACTGCCATGCGATGGATCACTTTGCCCCTGCTGTGCGCGGCACTGTGGCTGACCGGCTGCGCCAGCACCCGCCTGGTGGACAGCGATGTGCAATCGTTCTCCCAGCTCGCCGGAGCGCCCGCGCGGCCCACTTACGATTTCGAGCGCCTGCCGTCGCAGCAAGCCCTGGGCGCCCAGCAGTCTGCCGTGGAAGCACAAGCCCGGCAGGCGCTGGCCAAGGTGGGCCTGCGCCAGGACAGCGCGGCGCCGTTCTACCGCGTGCAGGCCCATGCCCGGATTGACCTGCAGGCTTATCCGGACTATTGGGATGGCCCCGGATGGGGCTGGGGTGGCTGGGGCGGTGGCCGCGGCTTTTATGGCGGCCTGTCGATGCGTTTTCCGCCCCCCACGCTGTACCGGCGTGAAGTCGGCCTGATCCTGCGCGAGGCGGCCAGCGGCACCGTGGTGTACGAAACCCGCGCCGTGCACGAGGGCGTGTGGTCCGACAATCCGGCCGTGTTTGCCGCCATGTTCGACGCGGCGCTGAACGGCTTTCCCGCCCCGCCCACCGGGCCGCGCCGCATCGTCCTGGAAATACCGCGCTGAGGCGCTCTGCCCTTCCCCCATGAATGCCACCCGCATCATTGCCGTACGCCACGGCGAAACCGCCTGGAACGTGGACACCCGCATCCAGGGGCATCTCGACATTCCGCTCAACGACACCGGTCTGTGGCAGGCCCGGCAGCTGGCGCGCGCGCTGGCCGACGAGCCTGTTGCCGCCATCTACACCAGCGATCTGCAGCGCGCCCGGGCCACGGCCCAGGCCGTGGCAGACGCCACGGGCGCGCCGCTCACCCCCGAGCCCGCTCTGCGCGAACGCAGCTTTGGCCACTTTCAGGGCCGCACCTTTGCACAGATCGAGGCCGAGCTGCCCGAAGACGCCCTGCGCTGGCGCAAGCGCGACCCGCACTACGCGCCCGAGGGCGGCGAATCGCTGACCTTGCTGCGCGAGCGCATCGCCGCCACCGTGCACCGACTGGCTGCGCGCCACCCCGGCGAGCTGGTGGTGCTGGTGGCGCACGGCGGCGTGCTTGATGTGCTGTACCGCCTGGCCACCGGCCAGGAGATCCAGGCGCCACGCACCTGGCTGCTGGCCAACGCGGCCATCAACCGCCTGCTGTGGACGCCGCAGGGCCTGAGCCTAGTGGGCTGGGCCGACACCCAGCACCTGGACAACGCCGCCCGCGATGAAACCACTGCCTGATCTGCCTGATCTCCTTGGTGCGCTGCAGGCCAGCATTGGCCAGCGTGTGGACCGGATCGACACGCCTTCGCTGGTGGTGGACCTGGACGCCATGGAGCGCAACATCCAGCGCATGGCCGACTTTGCCCGCAAGCACGGGGTGCGCTGGCGCCCCCACGCCAAGATGCACAAGAGCGCCGAAATCGCGCTGCTGCTGCAGCGCGCCGGAGCCACCGGCGCCTGCGTGCAAAAGGTGGCCGAGGCCGAAGCGCTCGCCACTGGCGGGGTGAGCGACATTTACATCAGCAACGAGGTGGTGGCCGCCACCAAACTGATGCGGGTAGCGCGCCTGGCGGCGCAGCTGGCAGCACGCGGCGGGCGCCTGGCCATCGCGGTGGACAGCGCGGAAGGCATCGAGCGCCTTGCAGAGGCCATGGCTTTGGCCGGCAGCACGCACGGCATCGACGTATTCGTGGAAATCGACGTGGGCCAGGGCCGTTGCGGCGTGCCGCCCGGCGCGCCGGCGGTGGCGCTGGCGCTGGCCGTGGCCCGCCATGCGCGGCTGCGCTTTGCCGGCCTGCAGGCCTACCACGGCCGCGCCCAGCATCTGACCGGCGCGGCCGAGCGACGCGAAGCCATCGCCGCCGCAGTGCGCGCGGCAGAACACACCCGCGCGCTGATCGCGCAAGCGGGCCTGCCCGTGCCGCTGGTCACCGGATCGGGCACCGGCACGCTGGTGCACGAAGCGGCCAGCGGCGTGTATGGCGAGCTGCAGGCGGGCTCGTTCCTGTTCATGGATGCCGACTACGCCCGCAACGAGCGCGAGCCCGCCCAGCCCGCGTTCGAGCAGGCGCTGTTCGTCAAGACCCAAGTCATCTCGGTGAGCGACAGCCATGCCGTGTGTGACGCGGGCCACAAAAGCCACGCCATCGACTCGGGCCTGCCCACCGTGGCCCTGCTGCCGCCCGAGCGCGCGCTGCGCTATGCCAACGGCGGCGACGAGCATGGCGTGCTTTATGCCGACGGCCCCAAGGCCCGCCTGCCCGCGCTGGGCCGCATGCTGTGGCTGGTGCCGGGGCACTGCGACCCCACGGTGAACCTGCACGATTTCCTGATCGGCGTGCGCGGCGGGCTGGCCATGGGCGTGGTGGAACGCATCATCAGGGTTGATGCCAGAGGCGCGCTGACCTGATTGGGGCAAGAATCGGTGGACATTTTGGTGTCCTCCCATGAGCCCCAGCCAGATCATTGTTCTTGCCACCCCGGTCTTTCTCGTACTGATCGCCATCGAGCTGGCCGTCGGCATCCGGCGCCAGCGCAACACCTACCGGCTGACCGATGCGGTCAGCAGCATCAGCCTGGGGATGCTGAGCCAGACCAGCGCCGTGTTCACGCGGCTGCTGCGCATCGGCATCTACACCGCGCTTTTCGAGCAGGTGGCTGTGTGGCGCAACGATGCGTTCTGGACCAGCCTGCCCGGCTGGCTGCTGGCGCTGGTGTTCTACGACTTTTGCTACTACTGGCTGCACCGCATGGGGCACGAGTCGGCCGTGCTGTGGGCCGCGCACGCGGTGCACCACCAGAGCCAGGACTACAACCTCAGCACCGCGCTGCGCCAGACCAGTTCGGGCGCGCTGCTGGGCTGGATTTTTTATGTGCCCATGGCGCTGGCGGGTGTGCCGCCGCTGGTTTTTGGCGTGGTGGCCCTCATCGACCTGCTCTACCAGTTCTGGGTGCATACCGAGCAGGTGGGGCGCCTTGGCTGGTTCGACCGCTGGTTCTGCAGCCCCAGCAACCACCGCGTGCACCATGCCGTGAACGACGCCTACCTGGACAAGAACTATGGCGGCATCCTCATCGTGTGGGACCGGATCTTCGGCAGCTTCAAGGACGAGGATGACAAGGAGAAGTGCGTGTATGGCACACGCGGCCTGCTCAACAGCTGGGACCCGCTGTGGGCCAATGCCCAGGTGTATGCCGGGCTGGCGCACGACAGCTGGCACACCCGGCGCTGGGGCGACAAGCTGCGCGTGTGGCTCAAGCCTCCGGGCTGGCGGCCGGCCGATGTGGCCGCGCGCTTTCCCAAGCCTGCCTTCGACATCGCTCAGATGCCGCGCTACAACCCCGCCATGGCGCCTGCCACGCGCTGGTTCGCCTGCGTGCAGTTTGCGCTGCTGCTGGCAGGCGTGTCGGTGTTTCTGTGGCACGCCGACAGCGCCCCGCTGGCCCACAACGTGGCCTGGTTCGCGATGCTGCTGGCCGTGCAATGGGCCCTGGGCGCGGTGGTGCAGGGGCGCATCGGCATGCTGCTGGCCCTGATGATCGAGGCGGGCGCCCTGGCCACCGCCACCAGCGCCGTGGGGCTGCTGCAGTGGCATGGGCTCTTCAAACCACTGGCCCTCGTGATTGCTATTGTAATAGTAGCTATCAGCGCTTTCTCCATAAGCACCGGAGGCCGATTTGATGCAAAATCGTGGGCCGCGATGCTGCTGGCGCTGGTGCTGTCGTTGGCCGGTGATGTGTTTCTGATGCTGAACGGCCTCTTCATTCCCGGCCTGGTGAGCTTTCTGGGCGCGCACCTGGCCTACATCGCCGCGTTCCGCCGGGGCATGCCGTGGTTTGCGCACCGCGGCGCACTGTTGGCCACGCTGGCCGTGGGCGCCGCGATGTACGCCTTTTTGTGGGCCGGCGGCCTGCCCGCGGCACTGCGCGGCCCGGTGGCGGCCTATGTGCTGGTGATCGCCCTCATGGTGGCCCAGGCCCTGGGGCGTGCGCGGGTGCAGGGCAACAGCGCGGCGCGCATGGTGGCAGCGGGTGCGTGCTTTTTCATGCTGAGCGATTCACTGCTGGCCACCAACCGCTTTGTGCAGGCCCTCCCCATGGCGACGTTCTGGGTGCTATCGACCTACTACGCCGCGCAGGTGCTGATCGTCTGGGGCTGGCTGCGTGGGCAATCACAGGAACCGGCCGCTGCAAGCTCACGGGTGGCCGCACCGCAGTCCGCACCGGCACCCCCCGTGCCTGCCGAAAATCACCGAACCGCGCAACCCCACCCGGGCTGAGCCCCGGCGTGTCAGGCGGCGCAGGCCAGTGCCTGGGTGGGCGCCGCGTCGGAGGCTGCGGGGAGCGCGGTGAACACCCCGGCGGGCGACCCGATGCGCGCCTGCAGCGACACGGTGTCGCCAATCATGATCAGTGCGGGCGGATGCACGCCGTGGGCCACGCTCAGCTCCGGCAGGGTTTGCAGCGTGCCCACGATGCTGCGCTGCCCGGGCAGGGTGGCGCGCTCGATCATGGCAGCCGGCGTGCTGGCCGGCAGGCCATGCGCAATGAGCTGGGCGCAGATGGTGGGCAAGGTGCCTACGCCCATGTAGATCACCACCGTCTGGTGGGGCCGCGCCAGCGCCGCCCAGTCGAGTGCCACGGTGCGCTCGCCTTCCTCGCCCTGCAGGTGACCAGTGGCAAACACCAGCATGGCGGCGTGGTCGCGGTGCGTGAGGGGGATGCCCGCAGCCGCTGCGGCGCCCTGGGCCGCGCTGATGCCGGGCACGGTGTCGCAGGCAATGCCCGCGGCGGCCAGGGCCTCGGCCTCTTCGCCGCCGCGCCCGAAGATGTAGGGGTCGCCGCCCTTCAAGCGCACCAGCGACCGGCCGCTCTGGGCCAGCCGCACCATGAGTTCAATGATGCCTTCCTGCGGCAGCGTGTGGTTGCGGCTTTGCTTGCCCACGTAAATCCGTTCGGCGCCGGGGGCCACATGCCGCAGCACGTCGTCGGACACGAGGTGGTCATACAGCACCAGTTCGGCGCTGGCCAGCACACGGGCCGCCTTGAGCGTGAGCAACTCGGCATCGCCGGGCCCGGCGCCCACCAGGGTCACGCGACCCCAGCCGGAAGAAGGCGCCCGCCGGTGGAGTGCACTGTCGGAAGGGGCGGCAGCATTGCTGCCTTGGGGCAGCGAAGAGGGGCAAGCGGTATCCATCGGGGCTCCCATCGGAAACGGGGTACGGTTGGCAGACAAGCGCCCATTGTCAAAACGCTGGCGCCCACCGTCCTTGACGCACATCAATGACGGTGGTGTCAAATCCAGCGACATTGGGCCATGCACGCCACGCACGCGCCCCCGTTGCCCAGCCTTTCGCCGGTGGGCGTTCTGCCCCGTCTCGGCATGTGGCTGGCGCTGCTGGTCGGCGCCGCCGGGCTCCATGCCCAAACGGCCCCTCCCACAGCACAACGCCAGCAGGAGTTGGTGCGCATGGTGCGCCAGGACTGCGGCTCGTGCCACGGCCTGCACCTGACCGGCGGCCTGGGCCCGGCCCTTACACGCGAAGCGCTGGCCGACAAGCCGCTTGAGTCCATGGTCGCTACCATCTACGGCGGCCGCCCGGGCACGCCCATGGCGCCCTGGAAGGCCATGCTCAGCGAAGCCGATGCCCTGTGGATTGCCCAGCAACTGTTTGCCGGGTTCCCTGAATCCGTGAAAGAACGTCCATGAAACGCCGCCACTGCCTGACCCTTCTGGGCGCCACCTCGCTGCTGCTGGGCGGCTGCACCAGCCTCGCGGGGTCACCCGGCGCCCCGCAGCCTGGCCGCTGCGCGGCACCGGCGACCTGGGCGTGGTGGTGGCGCGCGCCACCGGCACGCTGGCCATCGTCAACACCAGCGAACGCGCCGTGCTGGCGCAAGTTACCGGCCTGGGCGACCTGTCGCACGCCTCGGTGGTTTTTTCGCGTGACGGCCGCTACGCCTATGTTTTCGGCCGCGACGGCGCGATCACCAAGGTGGATCTGCTGACCCAGCGCATCGACGCCCGCGTGATGCAGGCCGGCAATTCGATTGGCGGCGCCATTAGCGCCGACGGCACGATGGTGGTGGCGCAAAACTACACGCCCGGTGGCATCAAGGTGTTTGACGCCGCCACGCTGGCGTTGCTGGCCGACATACCGGCCGAATACGAGAGCGGCAAGCGCTCGCGCGTGGTCGGCCTGGTCGATCTGCCGGGCCGGCGCTTCGCCTACAGCCTGTTTGACGCCAACGCCATCTGGATCACCGACCTGTCCAACCCGACGCGCCCCGTCACCACCAAGCTGCCCCACATCGGCAAACAGCCCTACGACGCGCTGGTCACGCCCAACGGCCGCCACTACATCGCCGGCCTGTTTGGCGAAGACGGCCTGGCCATGGTGGACCTGTGGGAAGAGCCGCCCCGCGTGCGCCGCATCCTCGGCGGCTACGGCCGGGGCCAGGAGCCGCTGCCGGTCTACAAGATGCCGCACCTGCGCGGCTGGGCCGTGGCCGGGCGCCGCGCCTACCTGCCCGCCATCGGCCGCCACGAGGTGCTGGTGGTGGACACCGACACCTGGCAGGAAGTGGGCCGCATCCCGGTGGCCGGCCAACCCGTGTTCGTGATGGCCCGCCCCGACGGCCGCCAGGTGTGGGTGAACTTTGCCGTGCCCGACTACCACCGCGTGCAGGTCATCGACACCACCACACAGCAGATCGTGCGCACGCTGGAGCCTGGCAAGGCCGTGCTGCACATGGAATTCACGCCGCGCGGCGAGTCGGTCTGGATCAGCGCGCGCGACGACCACCGCGTCAGCGTGATCGACACCCAGACTTTCGCCACCCAGGCCACGCTGGCCATCGACTCGCCCAGCGGCATCTTCTTCACCGCCCGCGCCGCGCGGCTGGGGTTCTAGATGGCCCCCGACGCCGACTTGCGCCTGGCGCTGCTCAACCCCTGGCAGCGCGGCTTTCCGCTGGTGCGCGAGCCGTTTGCACACATCGCGAACACGCTGGGCCTGTCGGCCGACGAGGTGCTGGCAGGCTACGCCCGGCTGCAGAGCGAAGGCGCGCTGAGTCGCATCGGCGGCGTGTTCGCAGGCAATGCCGGCGGCGCCGCCCTGCTGGCCGCCATGGCCGTGCCGCCCGAGCGGCTGGACGGCGTGGCCGCCGTCATCTCCAGCCACCCCGGCGTGAACCACAACTACCAGCGCGAGCACACCAATAACCTCTGGTTCGTGATGACGGGGCACAACGATGACGCTGTGCACAGCGCCATGCAGTCGCTGCAGGAGGCCACCGGATTGCGCGCACTGCAGCTGCGCATGCAGCGCGCCTACCGCATCGACCTGGGCTTTGACCTGCGCAGCAGCACTGCCCAGAGGCCAATGACCGCCACCCCCGACGCGGCCCCGTGGCCGAGTCCGACCGGCCGCTGGCAGCCCTGCTCGAAGACGGCCTGCCACTGACCCCGCGCCCGTTCGACGACTGGGCGCACGCGTTGGGCCGCACGCCCGAATCGGTGCTGCACACGCTGCAGCAGTGGCTGGACCAGGGCACGCTGCGGCGCATCGGCGCCATCGTGCGCCACCATGAGCTGGGCTTTGACGCCAACGCCATGACCGTTTTCAACATTCCCGACGCGCAGGTCGATGCCTGTGGCGAAGCACTGGCGCGCGTGGCCGGCGTGACGCTGGCCTACCGGCGCGAGCGCGCCGAGGGCTGGCCCTACAACCTGTACTGCATGGTGCATGGCCGCGACCGCGCCGCCGTGCTGGACGTGATCGCGCGTGCCATCGCCGACGTAGGCATGGCGCAATACCCGCACGAAGTGCTGTTCTCATGCCGGCGCTTCAAGCAGACCGGCCCCCGGCGCTTTCGCGCCCTGCCTGAAGCCGCTGCCGCCAGCGCCGCGGCACCGGAGGTGTTCGATGCTGTCGCCGGATGACGCCCGCCTGCTGGAGCGCCTGCACGGCGATCTGCCGCTGACCGAGCGGCCGTTTGCCGACGTAGCCTTTGAATTCGGCTGGACCGAGGACTACGTGATCGGGCGGCTCTCGGCCCTGCTGGAGAGCGGCATGCTCACGCGCTTCGGCCCGCTGTTCCAGATCGAGCGGGCGGGCGGGCTGTTCGTGCTCGCCGCCATGGCCGTGCCTGAGGCGCGCTACGCGGCGGTCACGGCCCAGGTCAACGCACTGCCCGAGGTGGCGCACAACTACCGGCGCGATCATGCGCTGAACATGTGGTTCGTGCTCGGCACCGAGACGCCGGCGCAGTGCGCGGCCGCCATTGCGCGCATCGAGGACGAGACCGGCTTGAGCGTGCTGGCCTTCCCGAAGGAGCGCGAGTTCTTCGTCGAGCTCAAGCTCCCCCTGACGATCGGAGAAGCCCATGGCGCTTGACGATTTCGACCGCGCCCTCATGACCGCCACCCAGGGCGGCCTGCCGCTGGTGCCGCGCCCCTACGACGCCGTGGGCGAACGCCTGGGCGTGAGCGGCCAGCAGGTGCGCGAGCGGCTGGCGCAGATGCTCGAAAGCGGCCTGATCCGCCGCATCGGCGCCGTGCCCAACCATTACCGCCTGGGCTTTACCGCCAACGGCATGAGCGTGTGGGACGTGGACGACGCGCTGGTGGATCTGCTGGGCGAGCGCATCGGCCAGCTGCCCGGCGTGAGCCACTGCTACCGCCGCCCGCGCCACCTGCCGAAGGCATCGCCGGGCCGCTCCCAAGATGCCGAGTCCCCCTCGGGGGGAGACGGTGTGCAATGCACACCGACAGGGGGCATCTACTGGCCCTACAACCTGTTCGCCATGCTGCACGGCCGTTCACGCGCCGAGGTGGAGCAGCAGGCCGTGCAGTTGCACGAACTGCTGGGCAGCGCCTGCCGGGGCCACGACATTCTTTATTCCACCGCCATCTTGAAGAAGACCGGCCTGCGTCTTCGGCAAAGCCAAGAAAGCTAACCATGTTCCGCATCAGCCAATACATGCGCGAGCTCGCGCACGCCGAGAAGACCGGCCAGTACCCCGCGGGGGTGCATACCCGCAGACCCGCCGCCCAGGGCAGCGCAGGCGCGCCGGGCCCGGTGGTGATCTGGAACCTGATCCGCCGCTGCAACCTCACCTGCAAGCACTGCTACGCGCTGTCGGCCGACCACGACTACGAGGGCGAGCTGTCCACGCAGGAAGTGTTTGGCGTGATGGACGACCTCAAGGCCTACAAGGTTCCGGTGCTGATCCTCTCGGGCGGCGAGCCGCTGATGCGGCCCGACATCTTCGAGATCGCCGAGCGCGCCAAGGCGATGAAGTTCTATACCGGCCTATCCACCAACGGCACGCTGATCGACGAGGCCATGGCCGACCGCATCGAAGCCATGGGCTTTGACTACGTGGGCATCAGCCTCGACGGTCTGCGCGAAACACACGACCATTTCCGCCGCCTCGACGGTGCGTTCGACCGGAGCCTGGCCGCCGTGCGCTACCTGCACCAGCGCGGCGTGAAGGTGGGCCTGCGCTTCACCATGACGGCGATGAACGCGCACGACTTTCCGGCGCTGCTCGACCTGATGCGCCAGGAGGCCGTGGACAAGTTCTATTTTTCGCACCTGAACTACGCCGGGCGCGGCAACATCCACCGCGGCAAGGACGCCCAGTTCCAGGCCACGCGCGATGCGCTCGACCTGCTGTTCGAGCGCGCCTGGCAGTCGGCACTGGAGGGCCGCGAAGAAGACTACGTGACCGGCAACAACGACACCGACGGCCCCTACCTGCTTCAATGGGTGCGCGCGCGCATGCCGCAGTGGGAGGCAGCGCTGCGCGAGCGGCTCATCGCCTGGGGCGGCAACTCCAGCGGCGTGAACGTGGCCAACATCGACAACCTGGGCACCGTGCACCCCGACACCATGTGGTGGCACCACGACCTGGGCAACGTGCGCCAGCGCCCGTTCTCGGCTATCTGGTCCGACACTTCCGAGCCGCTGATGGCCGGCCTGAAAGCCAAGCCGCGCCCGGTGGGCGGGCGCTGCGCTCAATGCCATTACTTCAGCATCTGCGGCGGCAACACGCGCGTACGCGCCCAGCAGCTCACGGGCGACGCCTGGGCCGAAGACCCCGGCTGCTATCTGCGCGACGACGAGATCGGTCTGGATGCAGGCAGCGATGCGCAGCGCGTGGCGCGGACCCCTTTCGGCAAAGGACGTCGCGTCATCGACATCCATGCGGAGAGCGAACATGCATGACACCCTGCGCCGCTTTGCAACAGGCGCCGCACACCTGGCCTTGGGCGCAGGCCTGCTCTGGATGGGCCACGGCCTGGCCCAGGCGCAGTCGAACAGCGCTGCGGCGCCAGCATCAGCCACCGTGATCGCCGCGCCCGCTGCAGCCAAAAGCACCAGCGATGCCGCCGGGCTTTACCGCGAGCACTGCGCCAGCTGCCACGGCGCGCAGCGCACTGGCGGCATGGGCCCGGCGCTGCTGCCCGAGAGCCTGGAACGCCTGCGCCGCCCCGAGGCACTGCGCGTGATCCAGCAAGGCCGCACGGCCACGCAGATGGCCGGGTTTGCCGGCACCCTGCCCCCCGCCGATATCGCGGCGCTGGCCGAGTGGATCTACCAGCCCGTCAGCCCCGCGCCGGCCTGGAGCGACGCCGATGTGCGCGCATCGCGCGTCGAAACCGCGGGCGCCAAAGACCTGCCGGCCCGCCCCGCCTGGCAGGCCGACCCCATGAACCTGTTCGTGGTGGTGGAGGGCGGCGACCACCATGTCTCGCTGGTCGATGGCGACCGCTTCGAGGTCATTCACCGCTTTGCCAGTCGCTATGCGCTGCACGGCGGCCCCAAGTTCACGCCCGATGGGCGCTATGTGTTCTTTGGCTCGCGCGATGGCTGGATCACGAAATACGACCTGTGGAACCTCACGGTGGTGGCCGAGGTGCGCGCCGGCCTGAACATGCGCAACGTGGCCGTGAGCGGCGACGGTCGCTGGGTCATGGCCGCCAACTACCTGCCACGCACCGTGGTGCTGTTCGACGCCGACCTTCAGCTCGTCAAGCGCTACGACGCCACCACGCTCGACGGCAAGGAAGCCTCGCGCGTGTCGGCGGTGTACGACGCGGCCCCACGCAAGAGCTTTGTGGTGGCGCTCAAGGACATTCCCGAGGTCTGGGAGATTTCCTACGACCCCAAGGCAGCGCCGATTTATGACGGCCTGGTGCACGACTACAAGATGGGCGAAGCGATTGCCAAGCCGGGCTACCAGGGTGTGCGCCGCACGCCGCTCGATGAGCCGCTGGACGACTTCTTTTTCGACCAGAGCTACCGCCATGTGCTGGGCTCGACCCGGCCCAAGACCGGTGCGGCCGACGGCGCCCCGACAGCCCAGGTGGTCAACCTCGATGTGCGGCGCAAGATTGCCGAGCTGCCGATTGCCGGCATGCCGCACCTGGGCTCGGGCATCACCTTCGCGTGGAACGGCACCACGGTGCTGGCCAGCCCCAACCTGAAAGGCGGCGCCATCGACGTGATCGACATGCGCACCTGGCGCACCGTGAAGACCATTCCCACGCCCGGCCCTGGTTTTTTCCTGCGCAGCCACGAAGCCACCCGCTATGCCTGGGCCGACTCCATGATGAGCCCCACGGCCAAGGACACGCTCACCCTCATCGACAAAGCCACGCTGGAACCGGTGGCCACACTGCGCGAACCCGGCCGCACGCTGGCACACACCGAGTTCACCAAGGACGGCCGCTACGCCCTGGTCAGCCTGTGGGAGATGGACGGCGCCATCATCGTGTTTGACGCGCAAACGCTCAAGGAGGTCAAGCGCCTGCCCATGAGCAAGCCCGTGGGCAAATACAACGTGTGGAACAAGATCACGCGCTCGGAAGGCACCTCGCACTGAGGACGTCAGCGATATTTTGGCCAAAAAGGCCTCTAGCGCTTATGCAACAAGCGCCAATAGCTATCAAATAAATAGCATTATCGCATTGCATGGCACACCACTGTGCCGCGGTGCTTACGCCGTCAGCGCGGGCAATGCGCCGGGCGCCGGCTCCACGCCCGCGGTGATCGGCTCGTCGCGCGCAATGCGCCCGTCAATCAGCTCCACCAGCCGGTCGCAGCGTGCGGCCAGCCGCGGATCGTGGGTAACCACCACAAAACTCGTGCCGCGCTCGGCATGGATGCGACGCAGCAGCGCAAACACGTCGGCCGACGAAGCGGTATCGAGGTTGCCCGTGGGTTCGTCGGCCAGCACCAGCGGCGGGTCCATGACCAGCGCGCGAGCAATGGCCACGCGCTGCTGCATGCCGCCCGACAGCTCGCCCGGCCGCTTGTCGATGGCGGCGGCAAGGCCCACGGCGTCCAGCAGGCTGCGCGCCCGCTCGCGCTGCACGGCACTGACGCGGCCTTCGGCCATAAGGGCGGGCAGCGTCACGTTCTCCAATGCCGAGAACGCCGGCAGGAGGTGGTGGAACTGGAAGACGAACCCCAGCGTGCGGCGCCGGCGCAGGGTCAGCGCGGCATCATCGAGGCCCTGCACCGCTTCGCCGTCGAGCCGGTAGCTGCCCGACGTCATGCGCTCCAGCAGGCCCAGGATGTTGAGCAGCGTGCTCTTGCCGGAGCCCGAGGGGCCCATCAGCGCAATGAACTCGCCTCGGCGCACCTGCAGGCTGATGCCATGCAGCACCTCGGCCTCGCTCGGGCGGCCCAGGTTGTAGCTTTTGCGCACGGCATCGAGCGCGATCAGCTCGCGAGCCGGTTCGGAGGTGCTGGCAGCAGTGGCGTTCAAAACCACCTCACATGCGGATGGCTTGCGCCGGATCGAGCGCCGCTGCACGCCGCGCCGGTGCCACCGCGGCCAGCACGCCGCAGACCGAGGCAATCAGCGCCACCTGCAGCGCGGTGGCAGGCGGCAGGGCGATCGCAAACAGCGGCAGACCGTCGGAGCCGCGCACGAAGTGGGTGAACACCCAGATCAGCGCCACCGCCAGCAGCAGGCCCAGCACCGAGCCCAGCGCCCCCACCACGGCGCCCTGCACCAGAAACACCCGCAGCACCTGCCCCCGCGTGGCACCCATGGCACGCAGGATGCCGATCTCGCGGCCCTTTTGCACGACCGACACCACCAGCACGCTGGCGATGCCTAGCACCACCACGGCCAGCACCACGCCGCGGATGATGGCCGTGCTGATGGACTGCGCATTGAGCGCCGACACCAGCTGGGCATTGCTTTCCTGCCAGCTCTCGATCTTGTAGGGAAACTGCGTTTGCAACGCACGCGCCAGCGTCTGCGCCACCCACACGTCCTTCAAAGTCAGGTCGAGCTGGCTGGCACCACCCGGCAGCGCCAGCAGGCTTTGCGCGGCGCGCAGCGGCACGATCACGGTGCGCCGGTTCAGGTCTTTCACGCCCAGGTCCACCAGCGCGGTGACGCGCACCGAATCACTCACCGTGCCACTCACGCTGCCCGTCTGCACCGTGAGGCGGTCGCCCACGCGCACGCCCAGGTCCTGCGCCAGTTCGCGCCCCACTATCGCCTCGCCCGGCGCCAGCCGCGCGCTGCCGCTGACCACCTTGGAGCGCAGCCCCACCACGCGGTCATAGCGGTCCAGATCGACACCCATCAGGGCAATGGCCTGCGATGCCTCGCCGCGCAGCGCCAGGCCGCTGCCCGACACCATGGGCGAGACCCCGGCCACGGCAGGCAAGCCCTCCAGCAGCGGCACCAGCGCCTGCCAGTTGGCCACCGAGCGCAGCCGCTGCGCGCGCGGCTGGGTTTCGGTGAGCGCGGCAGCACCGGGCACAGGCAATGCCGCCGGTGTGACGAGATCGTCGGGCGCCCGCAGGGTGATGTGCGCCTGGGCGCCCAGTGTCTTAGCCAGCGTGTTCGATTGCAGGCCGCTGATCAGCGCCGAGATGTAGGCAATGACCGCCACGCCCGCCGCCACGCCCACGATGATGAGCAGGGTCTGCATGCGCCCCTCGCGCAGAAAGCGCAGCGCCACACGCAACTCGAAACCGGGCCAGATCAGCATGGCAGCACGCTCAGAAGGTGTGGATGAATCCGGCGTGCTCGAGCAGGCCGGGAAAACGCGGCCGATCGAGGCGCAAAGCACAGCCATAGCTCGGGCTATGGCGCGCATTTGCAACGACGAGCGGGTGTGTTTTGGCGGGATGAGCGGGCATGGTGGGTTCGTTCACACCTTCTCAACGGCCCATGGCGTTGGTCAGCGCAGAGCCGGCGTCGCCACCCGGCCCTTTGCCCGGGGTGGCAGCACCGGGGGCCACCGCGCCGGCAGTCCACGCCACGGTGCGGGTCCGCACGCGGTCGCCGGCCTGAACTACGCCGCCGCGCAGCACGGTGTCGCCTTCTTTCAGGCCATCCAGCACCTCGACCGCATCGAGCGTGCGCAGGCCCAGTCGCACACTGCGCGCCTGGGCGCGACCGTCTTGCAGCACCAGCACGGTGCCCGTATCACCGACCACGGTGCCGCGCAGGGCGGCCTGGGGCAGCACCAGGGCGCGCTCGCGCCGGGCGGTCTCCACCTCGACCGACAGGGTCATGTCCTCGCGCAGATAGGCCGGCGCCTGCTGTTCCAGTGCAAATTTCACCTCGATGGCGCCGCGCTGGGCATCCACCGAGGGCGCGATGGAGAGCACGCGCGCCGCAAAGCGCTGGCCGGCAAAAGCATCGGCCACCACCGATGCCATCTGGCCCGGCTGCAGCTGGTCCAGAAAGCGTTCGTCCACCTGGGCCACCAGCTGGGTGGGCCCGGCCAGCGCCAGGCTGAGCAGGGCCTTGCCGGGCTGCACGATCTGCCCCGGCTCGACCGCGCGCACCAGCACGCGGGCATCGGCCGGCGCGAGCAGATCGGTCTGCGCCAGGCGGGCCTGGGCCGCCACGGTGGCCGCCTGGGACAGCGCCAGCTGCGCTTGCGCCTGAACTACGTCGGTGCCGGCATCGGCATTGGCCTGCATTTGGGCTTGCGCGCTGAGCTGCTGCGCCCGCGCCACATCCACCACCCGGCGGGCCTCGTCGAGCTGCGCGGGGCTGTAAAAACCTTCGGCCACCAGTTGCTGCACCCGCGTCAGGCTGGCGCTGGCAGCCTGCAACGTGGCGTCGGCCTGGGCGCGCGCAGCCTGCGCGGCTGTGCGGCCGCTGCTGCGCAGGCCGGTCAGGCGCGCCTGCGCCTGGCGCTCGGAGGCAACGGCCTGCGCCAAGGTAGCGCGCAACTCCTCCGATTCGAGCTGAACCAGCACATCGCCCTGGCGCACCTGCGCACCCTCCCGCACGCGCACCTGAGCCACCCGCCCGGTGATGGTGCTGCCCACGTCCACACGCGACAGCGTAGCCACGCGCGCCGAAAACTGCAGGGTGCGCACCAGCGGCGCCGACTGCACCACCAGCGCATCGACTTGCGGGCCGCGCAGCGCCATTACCCCGACGGCGGCGGCCACCACCAGCACGGTAGCGCCCAACGCCAGCGCGAGCCAGCGTTTATTCACTGCAAACTCTCAGTGCCATGGGTGCCACTCCATCATTCAGAAAACAGTCCACCGGCCGCTTGCGGGGGCGTGACCCCCAGGTGGCGATAGGCGGCCAGCGTGGCAATGCGCCCGCGCGGCGTGCGCTGCAGATAGCCCTGCTGGATCAGGTAGGGCTCGATCACGTCCTCGATGGTGCCGGACTCTTCGCCAATGCTGGCGGCGATGTTATCGAGGCCCACGGGCCCGCCGTCGAAGCGATGGATCAGGGCCTCCAGCAGCTTGCGGTCCATCACGTCAAAGCCCTGCGGGTCCACGTCGAGCATGGCCAGCGCCTTGTCGGCGATTGCCTTGGTGATACGGCCATCGCCCTTGACCTCGGCATAGTCGCGCACGCGGCGCAGCAGCCGGTTGGCAATGCGCGGCGTGCCGCGCGAGCGCCGCGCCAGCTCGAAGCCGCCCGCCTCGTCCATGGGCGTGCCCAGCAGGCCGGCGCTGCGCGTGACGATCCGCGCCAGCTCTTCGGGCGTATAGAACTCCAGCCGCGCCACGATGCCAAAGCGGTCGCGCAGCGGGTTGGTCAGCATGCCCGCGCGCGTGGTGGCCCCTACCAGGGTGAAGGGCTGCAGATCCAGCTTGATGGAGCGCGCCGCCGGCCCCTCGCCGATCATGATGTCGATCTGGTAGTCCTCCAGCGCGGGGTAGAGAATTTCTTCGACGACCGGGCTCAGGCGGTGGATCTCGTCGATGAAGAGAACGTCGTTCTTTTCCAGGTTGGTCAGCAGGGCGGCCAGGTCCTTGGGTTTTTCGAGCACCGGGCCGCTGGTCTGGCGCAGGTTCACGCCCAGTTCGGCCGCGATGATATGTGACAAGGTAGTCTTGCCCAGGCCAGGCGGGCCAAACAGCAGCACATGGTCCAGCGCCTCGCCACGCTTCTTGGCGGCGCCGATGAAAATTTCGAGCTGCTCGCGCGCCTTGGCCTGGCCCACGTATTCCTGCAGCAGCTTGGGACGCAGGGCGCGCTCGATGGCTTCTTCCTGCGGCGATGCAGGCGCGGCCGAGATGACGCGCTTGGCAGGCGCGGGGGCGAAGTCGTCGGTCTGAATGGTCACTTTGGCAGTTTTCTGGCTAACGTTCCACTATAGGCCACTCCGGGAACCCCAAGATGGTGCCATCCATGGCGCCCGCTGAACGTTGTGGGCGCCGTAACGCCCGCTGAACTACGTTGTACAGGACGGCCGTGCGGGCATGCCGTCAAGCGCATCCTCACTTGGCGGTCTGGGTGCCCTCAAGCAGCGGCGGGGCCTGGCGCACGACCGGCTGACCGGCCGCTTCTTCAAGATCGTATGACCCAAAGACTTCTCGGGCCGAGCGGGTTTCGGGCAGCACATAAACAATGCCGTCAGTACCGGTAAAGACGGGACTCACCACGTTGACATAAAACGGGACGGGAATATTGATGCAGCCATAGGAAATCCGGCGCTCTGAGGGCGACGAGCTGGCCAGCCTCTGAGCGCGGCGCTCCTTGGCACTGCCAGTGACGACACGGTGCAGGGAGATGGCGGTTTCGTAGTCCACCCAGAGAATTTCATCGCCCTTCAGGTTCTTGTCCAGGTTGGCTACAAAACGGCCTGCCGGGGTGGTGCGTTCCTCGGGGCGAATGGCTGACAGCTTCTTGGTGCCGATGCCAGGCACGGAGTGATCGCCTATGGCCAGTCCGAGCAACGCGGGAGAATCCCCGCGCAGCTGGCCCGCGGCATCGAACACGAAGACCTTGGCGTCCCGCTTGTCGATGATGACGAAGGGTTTGCCCCCGTTGTCGCCTGAATCAACCACCCAATGGGCCACATGCCGGGCATCTGGAGAGGCGTTGGCCTGTTCGAAGTTGGCCCGCCTTGTGCCTTGTCCCGCCACGGCAGGTTGCACTGACGCAGCCGTTGGGAGGGCTGCACCGCCAACGGCCAATGCGTCCTCTGCCAGCCCTGGGCCTGGAGCGTGCGCAGCATCATGCGATGCATGCGCCTGGGTGCAGATCAGCCCCATGGCCATAAAACCCTTGAAAAGAAGCGTTCGGATCGCGAGTGCCAATGTTTGCTCAGGGCTTCTCATCACAGCCTTTTAATTGCGCTCCGGCTTGGGTTTGCGTACGGGGGCCACGTATTTCTCGGGCGCGTTTTCGACGGGTGCCGCCACGGGCACCACAGGTACCACAACGGGAGGTGCCGGTGGCGCTTCCGCGACCAGAACGGACGCCGGCAAAGGCGCTGGCGGGACCACCGTCAAAACGTATCCAGCGGGTGTGGCGGCGGGCGGTGTGGGCGGCGCCCAAACAGGAGGCAGTGGCGAGTTTTCCACCGGCGGGATAACCGGAGGCACAACCGCCGGTGGCACCACGACGGGCGGAATCACCGGAGGCACAACCGCCGGTGGCACCACGACGGGCGGGCTCACCACCACCGCAGTGATATCAGCGGTTGTCTTGGAAACAGCAGGGCCGCAACAAGGAACTGCCAATGCGTATCCACTGGCGCTTGCACCGCCGAGACTGTAGCCTGTCAAGGTGACGGTCTTGTCCGTTCCCACGCTGGCGTTATCAAAGTTAGCCGTGCTGCCCGGGCCTGCAACCAGTGTCACACCGACAGGACCTCCTTGCAGTGAAGAAACCGTTGCCGTGGTGGTTCCGTCGACCACTTTGTCTTCGCCCTGCGCAAACACCAGCATGTGCTGGGTAGGCGCTGCGCCGATGATGTTGACCGAATAATCCGTCGGCGTGGTGTACGCGACCGGGTTGTATTCGATAGTCGTGGGCGCGTTCGTCACAGTGGCTGCTGGCGCCAGCGGCTCAAAAACCACCGTGCCGCCCCCAACGCCCGGCGCGCCAGCACCATACCCTGCACTCAGCACCAGGCCCAACGGCAGGCCCAGACTTTGAGCGGGAACGATGGTGGTGGTGTGGGTCAGTGTGATCTTGCCCAGAATATTGATATCGTTTGCGGCGCACATGGTGACGTTGCCGTTGGTCGTCGTCAAAGCGCCGTCCAGGTTGATGTCATTCCCGGCAGCGAGCAAAACACTTCCGTTGGTCGTGGTGATATCGGCGCCCAATTTCACATTCACATCGCGCCCACAGCACACCGCCAGGTTTCCATTGGTGGCAGTGATTGGCTTGTTGATGTTGACGTTTCCATCAGCCAACAACGACAGCGTCGTCGGGGTAGAACTCGCTGTCCATGCGATGGCATCATTGATGTGAATGTCTCCGCCGCCTGAAGTTGCCGTGCTGATGGTGACGCTGTTGGTTACCAGCTGGGCTGAAAGGGTTGTGCCAGAAATATTGTCCGTGGACAAGCTTCCAACAGTGAAGTCCTGGGGACTGATCAGCCAGGTGCCAGTAGTCCCCATCGGAGCAGCTGTAGTGAGACTCACCCCGTTCGCTATGTTCACGCGGGCTGCAGACGTTTCGACAAACCCGCCGTTGCCGCCTGCTGGCGCAGAAGCGTCCAAAGTGCCCGCCACGTTCAGCGCGCCACTTTGCATGCCGCCGAGCAGCTTGATCGTGCCGTTTTCGCCCGTGACCAGCGTCTGCGCCTGGACCACGCCGGTGTTGTTGACTGCATTGGCCAGCAGGCTTCCCGCCGCTTGCGTGGTCATCAGCACCTGGCCACCGTCGGCCTGGATCATGCCGCCGTTGTCCACCAGCGCATTGACTACGCCCTGATCCACCGTGATGTTGAGCAACTTGTCGCCCGCCATGTCCAGCGTGACGGCATTGCCGGCCGCGAGCGCGACCATGCCCAGACGGGCAGCAATGACGCCCTGGTTGCTGACGTTGGCGCCCAGCAGGGCAACATAGCCACCGTCGGCGGCGCTGATAGCGCCCTGGTTCACCACCGCGCCAGTGCCGGCGCCCGAGAACCTGTATTTGGCCGCCATGAAATTGGCATCCGAGATGGCCAGGGTGGATGCCACCAGCCCGCCTACGTTGACCGATGCACCCGCCCCAAACAGGATGCCGTTGGGGTTGACGAGGAACACCTTGCCGTTGGATGACAGGCTGCCCAGAATGGTCGATGGATCAGCGCCAACCACCCGATTCAGAGCCACCGAGCTGCTGCCCGGCTGCAGGAACTGAACCGACTCGCCGGCCCTGATGCCAAAGCTTTGCCAGTTGATTGCCACGTTGGGCGTGGTCTGGGTAATCGTCATGGCGCCCGCTGTGCCGCCAATGGTGGCGCTGCCGGCCGAGACCACACCGCCAGTGGGCTGGGCATAGGCACCACTTGCACCGCAGGCCATCATCAGGGAAATGGCCAGTAGCTTCAGGCTAAAGCGTTCTCCAGCGCCCGCCGCTGCCGTGCAGGACGAGATTTTCTTGCCGGCGCTGCGGGTGGTTTCAGAAACGGCCACAAAGGTGCCGGTCTGGTCGTTCCAGATGGAGCGGTGAATGAGGTTCATGGAATCTTTCGCGTGTTCTTCAAAATGCGGGGACAGGCCGGCGTCAGTGCAGGCAAAGCCTGCGCTGGACGGGCTCAGAAATACTTGACGGCCTGAATCCAGAACCGGCCCGACTTATCGGGCGCGGAGGTGGCCGCGTCGTTGCCCAGCTTGCGCGCGTAAAACGCCCTCACCAGAAAATTGTTGGTTTCCGACCAGTTCAGGCCGACACCCGCGCCGCTCAGGGTTCTGCGGTTGTCGCCGGTGCTCCACGGGTTCTTGTTGATGGTCACGCTGCCGGCATCGACAAAGCCGATCAGCTGTAACTGTCCGGGAAACTGGTAAGGCGTGGGAAGCCGCATACGGGCTTCCAGCGTCAGTAGAACCCCCTCATCCGCATAGGCCTCGCCGGTGGGATAAGCACGCACGCCGTACATGCCGCCGAGTTCCATCTTCTCCGAAGCATCGAGGTTCTTCGAAGCCAGCTGGCCATTGATGCCGGCGTACAGCGAGACCGTGTCGGTCACGTTTTGCAGGCGCATGGCGCTGAAGGCCAGTTTGTTGAAGTGGCCGTTGCTCTGCGCGCTCGCCGCGTCCAGCGCCCTGATGACCGGGGTCTCGATGTCGATGTTGCCAGTGGACCAGGTGAGCGAATAGGCCATCACACCGCCGCCGCCCAGGTCGTCGCGGTGGTCACCGCGCAGGCTCGCCATCAGCACCTGGGCTTTTTTGTCTTCCACGGTCGCATCGGTGTTCAGCGGCCTCTTGTCCTCAAACGTCTTGGCGTCAAACGCAAGACCGGCGTACAGATTGCTATTGCGCGAACGGATCAATGGGTAGCTGCCGTACACGCTCGCGATCCTGGCCGTCCCGGTGGCCTGCGCATATTTGAATTCCCGTCCCAGCTCGTAGTCCAGCCAGCTGTAAGCCACGCCGGCCGTAGCCTTGCCAAACTGCATCTGGTACGAGGCCCGGGCATAGTTCAGGCCCGAGCCCGAGGTCAGCAAGCGCAGCGACGCAACGTCGCCATGACCGGCCGAATTGTTCAGGTTCACCGTGGCGCCAAGTCGGTACTCGCCGGTATAGCGGCTACCGGCATTGTCTGCATCCATGCTGCCCGTGACGCGCTGACCTGGAACCACATCAACGATCAGATCGGACGCACCGACGGATGCGCCCGGCGCCAGGGTGGAGCTGACTTTCACGCCAGGAATGTCCGACAGCAGCAACAGGCGGCTTTCCAGCGGCGCGATGGCGACGGTGTCGCCGCTGTTGATCCCCTCCAGCTGGCTTTGAATGAACCCATCAGACAGACCGCTCTGGTTACGCACGGCCACCTTGCCGTACTGGCCCTCAATCACGGCAATCGTGACCGTGCCGTCCTTGATTTCCTGGGCAGGCAGGTAAGCCTGCGCCACAAAATAGCCTGCATTGCGATACCGCTCGGTGATTTTCAGTGCCATGGCGCGCAGTTCGCCCAGTGACAGCTCGCTGCCGGGCTGGAAGCCGGTCAGCGCCAGCAACTCTGCTTCGGGATAAACGCGCGCCCCAGTCACCTGAAGGTGATTGACCATGATTTTTGCGGCATCGGAGGCCTCAGTCGCTGGCGCACTGCTGGGCTCGATGCGAACTGCGGGTGCCGTTTTTTGCGGAATGGGGGTCGGTGGAATCTGCTGAATCTGGCTGCCGGCGCTGGGAAGCTGCTGGGCAAACACGGTTTGACCGAGTGCCAGAAGGGCAAACGGGAGGATTTTATTTTTGAACACTGGCAGCCCTTGGCATGATTAATTTCGAATTCGGACCGAGCCCTGTGCAGGGCAAGGTGATGGGGTGCAAGTGCCAAACAAATCTGGTGCCGTCCTTGATTTATTTAATCTCTCTACCGTTATTTCAATTTAATCAGTAACTTTAATAACTAGATGTAGTCCAAACACCTGAATACTGCAGCGCGCAAAAAGCAGCAAGCCCCGCACGGTGATCGCGGCCGGGCCCGAATTGGGTTTTCTTGCAGGTGTTTTGACGGAACGGCAGTGGTTTGCTGACCGCAGGTGCGAGGCGGCAGCCCTCTTGCCGAGGTTTGTCTACAGACTGTCCGGGCGCGTGGTCAGGGGTGCAGAACGCTGTTAACCAGAAAGTGGCGCTGGCCGCCAATGTGGGACCGGCCTCTGCGGGCGATGCCGCGACAGCCGGGACCACGCGCTTAGTGGGCGCGGAAGCGAAGTCGTCAGACTGAAGATTTATGCCATGGAGCACCACTGAGGAAGTGGTGCGCTCTGGCTCATGGCGCCGGTTTCAGCCAGTTTTTGAGGGCCGCCTGGAATGCCAGGTCATAACGGCCGTAGTAGTCGTAGCCGGTGGGGTTCTGGCAAGTGGCGCCACCACCCAGCAGTTGCCCTGCCACATAGCGTTTGCTGCCGATTGGCAGGAACAGACTCGTGCCGCTGCTGCCGCCCTCGGTGGTACCTGCACTCCAGCCCACGGCCAGAAAGCGCCCGTCCTGCGAGGTGCTGACCTGGCAGGTTTCAAAAGTGCAGTTGTTGAACTGTTTCACCGCACCCTCACTGAGCTTCTGCAAGTCGCCCTGGGGGTGGTGGATGCTGAGTGCTCCGGCCCCCTCGGCCACGGCGCCAAAATACGAGCCGGCAAACACAATACCAGCTGGCGGCGCGGCGTTCAGGCGCATGAAGGACGTGTCGGTAGCAGCCTGCGCGTACAGCAAGGTCGCACCACCATGAAGGCGCCGCGCGCCCGCGTTGACCTCGCTGGTGTCGCAAGCGGCAGAGCGGTAGAACCAGTCGGTCGTCACAGAAGACGCCGCCGTCTGCGTGGAGACGCAGTGGTTGGCGGTCAGAAAATACGGAGTGGTGCTCGATTGCGCATCGTTGAGCAGCGTCCCCGTGCAAACAAAGGTGCTGCCGTTTTCCACAAAAATCATGCGAGCCACAGAGCGGCTTTCACTGCTGTACTCAGGCCGACACGACACGTCGATATTGCAAGTGGCAGCCTCGCCCACCTTGGTCAGACTGGACTGCGCCGCGCGGTCTGGCTCCACATAAAAGTGCGACAGCGTGGGCACGCCGATGTCGAGCTGGGCCAGGTCGGCATTGGCCGGCAACTCCAGCTCCAGCGTGGTCTCGGCGCCGCCGAAATCGGGGCTCCAGTAGGTGATTGCCGCGTCGCCGGTGTCGCCCGCCTGCAGATTGCGCGCAATGGTGCCGAGCACCTCTTCGCCCGACACCTCGAACACCGCCTCACCGGCCTGCGCATAAAAGCGCAGCGTGCTGCCCGCCGGCAGCGACCGCACCCGCAGCCCCAGGCGCACACCCAGGGCACCTTGCGCCTCAAAGCTGATGGCGGCACGCTGCGTGCCGCGCTCCGTGGCGGACCACTGCAACTGGCTACGCAGTCCCGACGAAGTGGCCGTGGCGGCCACGGCGCGGGCCAGGCCAATTTGCTGGCGCACACCGTTGCTCTGGTTAGACGCTGCCTTTTTCTGCAGTGGTTGCAGCGCTGTGGCCGCCAGCGGCCCCAGCCGAACGGGTTTGGCCTGCGGTGCACGCCCTGCGGTAGGCAACGGGGATGCCGCTGCCTTTGGCGCGCTGCGCATGCTCGGGTCAAACGGCTCGATCCGGTCGGCGGCCGATGTGTCGGGCGCGGGCGATCCGCCACCGCCACCACCGCCGCAGGCGACCACGAACAGCGCCGCACCGGCGACGCACACCCACTGCTTGGATTGTCGAAACTTCATGGCAACCTCGTCCTGGATTCGTTTGGTTAGATTGGGGGGGAGGCTATTTCGCCAGCGCCTTGAGCGCCAGCTTGATGCCGTCACTCACGCCCACATCCGGCGGCAGGGCCTTGAGCGCCGCTGCCGCTTCCTTGTCGTTGTAACCCAGTGCCAGCAGCGCCTGCAGAATATCCACCTGGGCATCACTGGTTACCTGCGCGTGCGCGCCCATGTCGGCGCCCAGCTTGCCCTTGAGCTCAAGCAGCAGGCGCTCGGCAGTCTTCTTGCCGATGCCCGGCACCTTGACCAGTCGGCCCGCCTCTTGCAGCGTGATGGCCTGCGCCAGATCGCCTACGCCCATGCCCGAGAGAATGGACAGCGCCGTGCGCGGCCCCACGCCCGAAATTTTGATGAGTTCGCGAAACGCCTGGCGCTCGGGCGCTGTGCCAAAGCCATACAGCAACTGCGCATCCTCGCGCACGATGAACTGCGTGAGCAGGCTCACGCGCTCGCCCACGGCGGGCAGGTTGTAGAAGGTGCTCATGGGCACATTCACGTCGTAACCCACGCCGTGGCAGTCCAGCAGCACCTCGGGCGGGTTCTTCTCCAGCAGGGTGCCGGTCAATTTGCCTATCATTGATGTCCTTTGCCGCGCCCTGCGGCGATCCAACGGGAATTATCCGCGTGATCCTGCGCCACACCTTCACTCCCCACAACAATACCCGCCTCACGCACCTGTGCGGCCCGGCCGACGTGCACCTGCGCACCATCGAGGTGGCCCTGCAGGTAAGCATTGCGCACCGGCATGAGCAGTTCAAGGTGGACGGCCCCAAGGCCAAGGCCACGCAGGCCATGGAGTTGCTGCAGGCCCTGTACGAAATGGCCGAACGCCCCATCACCGAGGACTACCTGCAGCTCATGCTGGCGGGCGACAGCTCGCTGGTGGAGGCGCCCGAGGGCGCCATCGTGCTCAACACCCGCCGGGCCGACCTGCGCGGGCGCACGCCCACGCAAAACCTGTACCTCGAAAACATTGCCACGCACGACATCACCTTCGGCATCGGCCCTGCCGGCACGGGCAAGACCTATCTGGCCGTGGCCTGCGCCGTGGATGCGCTCGAGCGCAGCGCCGTGCAGCGCATCGTGCTGACGCGCCCCGCCGTCGAGGCGGGTGAGCGTCTGGGCTTTCTGCCGGGCGACCTGGCGCAGAAGGTGGACCCGTATTTGCGGCCGCTGTACGACGCCCTCTATGAGCTGATGGGCTACGACAAGGTGCAAAAGGCGTTCGAGCGCAACGCCATCGAAATCGCCCCGCTGGCCTTCATGCGCGGGCGCACGCTGAATAACGCCTTTGTGATCCTCGACGAAGCGCAGAACACCACGCCCGAGCAGATGAAGATGTTCCTCACCCGCATCGGCTTTGGCGCCAAGGCGGTGGTGACGGGCGACGTGAGCCAGATTGATCTGCCCAAGGGCGCCATGAGCGGCCTGATCGACGCCGAGCGCGTCTTGAAGCGCGTGAAGGGCATCGCCGTGACGCGCTTCACCAGCGCCGACGTGGTGCGCCATCCGCTGGTGGCGCGCATTGTGGACGCCTATGACGCGCCACGCCGCGCGCCGGCCCTGCGTGGTCGGGCCGCATGAATGCTCCTTATTTAATAGCTATTAGCGCTTGATACATAAGCGCCAAAGGCATAAATGACCTTGAATCAACTCTCCCTGTCGCTGCAGTTCGGCCGTTTTGACGGCGCCGCCGCCCACCGCGCCGTGCTGCCGCGCCACAAGGTCACGCGCTGGATTCGCCACGCGCTGGCCACCGATGCAGAGATCACCGTGCGCATCGTCGATGCCGAAGAAGGCCAGCAACTGAACCGCGACTACCGCAAGAAAGACTACGCCACCAACGTGCTCACCTTCGATTACACGCAGGAGCCCGTGGTGACCGCCGACCTGGTGCTCTGCGCCCCGTGGTCGAGCGCGAGGCGCACGAGCAGAACAAGAGCCTGGAAGAACACTACGCCCACCTGCTGGTGCACGGCACGCTGCACGCCCAGGGCTGGGACCACGAAACCAGCACCGCCGATGCCGACGAGATGGAGGCCTACGAAACCGCCATCCTGCAGGAGCTGGGGTTTGCCGACCCCTACGCCAGATAAGCGCAACCAAGGCGGGGCGCGCCGCTGGGGCGCATCCCCATCGGCACAGTCACTCCTTGCGCTCGATCAGCCGGTTGATACGCAGGGCCGCCAGGGTGCACACCACCCCCGACAGCAAATACAGCGATACGGCCCCCACGCCAAACCGGGCCGAAAGCCCCAAAGCCACCAAAGGGGCAAAGCCAGCCCCGAGCAGCCACGCCAGGTCGGCCGACAACGCAGCCCCGGTGTAACGGTATCGGGCCGAGAAATTGGCCGTGACCGTACCCGATGCCTGACCATACGACAGCCCCAGCAGCACAAACCCGACGAGCAGGAACACGTTGTTGCCCACCTGGCCGGCGCCCAGCAGCCAGGGCGCGGTGAAGCTGAACAGCCCGATCAAGACCGCCATGGCACCGAGCAGATTGCGTCGCCCCACCCGGTCGGCCAGCCACCCGGACAGCACCATGGCGGCAGCTGCCAGCAAAGCACCCACAATCTGAACACTGAGCACTTCGGTGATGGATTGTTCCGAATACATGGCAATCCACGACAACGGAAACACCGTGGCCAGATGGAACAACGCAAAGCTGGCCAGCGCGGCAAAGGCGCCCAGCAGCACATTGCCGCCTTCATGGCGCATCACCTGGGTTGCGCTCACCGGCTGCAGCTCAAGCTGCTGCAACCGCTCGGCATACGACTGGCCCACCACCAGGCGCAAACGGGCAAACAGGGCCACCACATTGATGGCAAAGGCGACAAAGAAGGGATAGCGCCATCCCCAGTCGAGGAATTCAGCCACACTGAGGCTGCTGTACAGGTAGGCAAACAGGCTGGCCGCCAGAATGAAACCCACTGGGGCGCCCAGCTGCCCGATCATGGCAAACCAGCCGCGCCGCTCCTGGGGAGCGCTCATGGCCAGCAGCGAGGGCAAACCATCCCAGGTGCCCCCCAACGCCAGCCCCTGCCCGATGCGCAGGATGACGAGCGCAGCAATGGCCTTGCCTCCCGCCGACGCGTAGCCGGGCAAGAACGCCATGCCCGCAGTGCACGCCCCCAGCAGGAACAGCGCCAGCGTCAGCTTGGTGCCCCGCCCCCAGCGCCGCTGCACCGCCATGGAAATCGCCGTGCCCACCGGCCGCGCCACAAACGCCAGTGAAAAGATGGCAAAGGCCATCAAGGTGCCGTCCAGCCGCGACAGATACGGGAAAAGCAGCGAGGGAAAAACCAGCACGCTCGCAATGCCGAACACAAAGAAATCAAAGTATTCGGACGACCGCCCAATGATCACCCCCACCGCGATCTCGCCGGGCGTCACATCCTCATCGGTATGGGCCCGCGCCAGCGACACCGAACTCTCAAAATTGGGCACAGGCAGTGCGGCAGAAATTTGGCTGACCATATTGACACTCCTCAAGCAACGGATGCGAACAGCTCTGTTCTACACCGGAAAGCCCCCTTGTCGCAGCGCTTTTGCGGACTTGGCCCATAGGAAAACCCTGATGACCAGCACCCCAAAATGGGCAAATTGCCGTGCGCAGAAGACGCAGGAAAACCACCGAGACAAGCACAAAACCGGCGGGGCATCATTGATCTTGGACAAAATGTCCAATGGACAATTTCGCTGGCAGTACTACATTGCGAATCCTCAGTCACTCGCGTTTACCCCTAAGCACTTCGTGGTCGCGCCACCCCCAGCATGCTCAAAAACAAGAAACTTCGCAGGCCCGCCTGGCTTGCAGCCGTCGCCATGACGACCTTACTCGCCGGCTGCAGCAAGGCGGTCGTTCTGAACCCGGCCGGCGATATCGCAGCCCAACAAGGTCAGATGGTCATCACCGCCACGCTGCTGATGCTCGTCATCATCGTGCCGGTGATCGCGCTCACCCTCTTTTTTGCCTGGAAGTACCGCCAGGGCAACACCGAGGCCGAATACGACCCCGAGTGGCACCACTCCACCACACTGGAGCTGGTGATCTGGACCGTGCCGCTGCTCATCATCATCGCCCTGGGGGCGCTGACCTGGATCGGCACCCACAAGCTCGACCCCTATCGTCCGCTGGACCGCATCGACGCCCAGCGTCCTCTGGCCGCCAACGTGACGCCGCTGGAGGTGCAGGTGGTGGCGATGGACTGGAAGTGGCTTTTCTTCTATCCCGAGCAAGGCATTGCCATGGTGAACGAGCTGGCTGCCCCGGTGGACCGCCCCATCCTGTTCAAGCTGACAGCCACGTCCACCATGAACGCGTTTTACGTGCCGGACCTCGCCGGAATGATTTACGCCATGCCGGGCATGCAGACAGAGCTGAACGCGGTGATCAACAAGCCCGGCGTATTCAAGGGCATGTCGTCGCACTACAGCGGCGCGGGCTTCTCGGGCATGACCTTCAAGTTCCACGGTCTGAGCAACGATGACTTTGCACAGTGGGTGCAAAAAGCAAAGACGGAAGGCAAGCCCCTGGACAAGGGCGCCTACCTGAACCTGGCCAAGCCCAGCGAGCGCGATCCCGTCCAGCGCTTTGCCAGCGTGGAAGAAGGCCTGTACGACAAGGTGCTCAACCGCTGCGTGGAAGACGGAAAGATGTGCATGCACCACATGATGGCCATCGACGCCCATGGCGGTGATGCCTATGTGCGCGCCGCAGGCCTGAACCTGCCGCAGGACTGGTGCACCGCGCAGAACGCCGCCCAGGTGGTGGCCGCCATCGACAACCGCAACGCACCGACATCCGGTGCCAGCCTCCGCCAATGAGTCTCCCTATGTTCTCCGAAACCGTTTCTCCCTCCCACTGGGCTCTGGGCCGACTGAGCTGGGACGCCGTACCGATGGCGCATGAGCCCATCGTGCTGTGGACCTTCATCGCCGTCGTACTGGGCGGTATCGCCGTCATGGCGGGCATCACCAAGTTCCGCCTGTGGGGCCCGCTGTGGCGCGACTGGATCTGCAGCATCGACCATAAAAAGATCGGGATCATGTACATGATCCTGGGCCTGGTGATGCTGCTGCGCGGCTTTGCCGATGCCGTGATGATGCGCCTGCAACAGGCCATGGCTTTTGACGACAACCTCGGCTACCTGCCGCCGCACCATTACGACCAGATCTTCACCGCGCACGGCGTGATCATGATCTTCTTCGTAGCCATGCCGCTGGTCACGGGGCTGATGAACTACCTGGTGCCGCTGCAGATTGGCGCGCGCGACGTGTCCTTCCCGTTCCTGAACAACTTCAGTTTCTGGATGACCACTGCCGGCGCCGTGCTGGTGATGGTGTCGCTGTTCCTGGGCGAGTTTTCCACCTCGGGCTGGCTGGCGCTCTCGAACCTGGGCGCGCAGAGCCCGAGCACCGGGCTGGATTACTACATCTGGGCGCTGCAGATTGCCGGGGTGGGCACCACGCTGTCGGGCATCAACCTGATCGTGACCATCATCAAGATGCGCGCGCCCGGCATGAGCCTGATGAAGATGCCCGTCTTCACCTGGACGGCCCTGTGCACCAACGCGCTGATCGTTGCGTCCTTCCCCGTGCTGACGGCCGCGCTGGTGCTGATGTCGCTGGACCGCTACGTGGGCACGAACTTCTTCACCAACGAACTGGGCGGCAACCCCATGCTCTACGTGAACCTGATCTGGATCTGGGGCCACCCCGAGGTCTATATCCTGATCTTGCCCTGCTTTGGCATCTTCTCCGAGGTGGTGGCCACGTTCTGCAAAAAGCGCCTGTTTGGCTACACCTCGATGGTGTATGCCACGGTGGTGATCACCATCCTGTCGTATCTGGTGTGGCTGCACCACTTCTTCACCATGGGCTCGGGCGCGAGCGTGAACACCTTCTTTGGCATCACGACGATGATCATCTCGATCCCGACGGGCGCGAAGATCTTCAACTGGCTGTTCACCATGTACAAGGGCCGCATCCGCTTCGAGCTGCCCATGATGTGGACGGTGGCCTTCATGATCACCTTTGCCATCGGCGGGATGACCGGCGTGCTGCTGGCCGTGCCTCCGGCCGACTTCGTGCTGCACAACAGCCTGTTCCTGATCGCCCACTTCCACAACGTGATCATTGGCGGCGTGCTGTTTGGCCTGTTTGCCGGCATCAACTACTGGTACCCCAAGGCTTTTGGCTACAAGCTTGACCGCACCTGGGGCCTGCGCTCGTTCTGGCTGTGGGTGGTGGGCTTCTGGGTGGCGTTTGGCCCGCTGTATGTGCTGGGCCTGATGGGAGTGACACGCCGCGCCAACCACTTTGAAGACCAGTCGCTGCAAATCTGGTTCCAGATCGCGGCGTTCGGCGCCTTCCTGATTGCTCTGGGCATCGCCTGCTTCCTGATCCAGATCGTGGTGAGCTACCTCAAGCGCGAGCAGCTGCGCGACTGGACCGGCGACCCCTGGGATGCGCGCACGCTGGAATGGGCCACCTCCTCGCCCCCGCCCGACTACAACTTTGCCTTCACTCCCGTGGTGCATGAAATTGACGCATGGTGGGACATGAAGAAGCACGGCTACCAGCGGCCGCACACTGGTTTTGCCCCCATCCACATGCCTGCCAACACGGGCTCGGGAGCAGTGATATCGGCCCTGTCGCTGGTCTTCGGCTTTGCACTGATCTGGCACATGTGGCTGCTGGCAGGCGTGTCGTTTGCCGCGCTGCTGCTGGCCGCCATCGTCCACACGTTCAACTACCAGCGTGACTTCTACATCCCGGCATCCGAAGTGATCTCCACCGAAGAAGCCCGCACACTCCAACTGGCCCGCCATGTCTGATATCCGCCTCCCCGCTGGCGCCGCCGCAGGCGCCCTGGCCCAGCGCGAGTACCACCTCGCACATGAGCCCCATCCCGAAAACGGCACGGCCCTGGGTTTCTGGCTGTACCTGATGAGCGACTGCCTCATCTTTGCCGCCCTGTTTGCCACCTACGGAGTGCTGGGCCGCAGCTATGCGGCCGGTCCCACGGGCGCGCAGCTGTTTGACCTGCCGCTGGTGGCACTCAACACGGCCTTCCTGCTGCTGTCATCCATCACTTTCGGCTTTGCCATGCTGGAAAAGCAGAAGCAAAACGTCAAGACCACACTCGCCTGGCTGGCAGTCACCGGGGTGCTTGGCCTTTGCTTCCTGGGTCTGGAGCTGTATGAGTTCTCGCACCTCATCCACCAGGGCGCAGGCCCGCAGCGCAGCGCCTTCCTGTCGGCGTTCTTCACGCTGGTGGGCACCCACGGTCTGCACGTCACCTTTGGCCTGATCTGGCTGGTGGTGCTGATGGTCCAGATTGGCAAGCATGGCCTGATCCCTGCGAATACTCGCCGCCTGATGTGCCTGTCGATGTTCTGGCACTTTCTGGACGTGGTCTGGATCGGTGTCTTCACTTTTGTGTACCTGATGGGGGTGCTGTAAATGAGCGCACAACACACACACAATGCCCATGGGCATGACGACCATCACGGTCACCATGATGATGGCCCGCACAGCACCTTCTCGGGCTATATGGCCGGTTTTGTGCTGTCCATCATCCTCACCGCCATTCCGTTCTGGCTGGTCATGGCCAAGGTGATTGCCGACCGCAACACCGCCGTGCTGGTACTCGGTGGCTTTGCGGTGATCCAGATCCTGGTGCACATGGTGTTTTTCCTGCACATGAACGGCAAGGTCGAAGGCGGCTGGACCCTGCTGTCCACCATCTTCACCGTGGTGTTTGTGGCCATTGCCATCGCCGGCACGCTGTGGGTCATGTTTCACATGAACACCAACATGATGCCCGAGCACCCGCAGGCGACCGCCGCGGCGCAGCACGGGCCGGGTGCTGCGCACAACACCGCCCCCTGACCGGCACCTCCCCACTGTGTCCACACCGCAGGCGGGCCGCAAGGGCCCGCATTCCAACGCAACCCTGGCGATGCTCACTTTGGTGGGCATCGCGCTTTTCATGGGATTCATCGCACTGGGTGTGTGGCAGGTGCAGCGCCGCGCCTGGAAACTCGACCTCATCGAGCGCGTCACGCAGCGCATCCAGGCAGCGCCCGGCGCATTGCCTCCTCAGGCACAGTGGCCCCAGGTGGATGCTGCCACGCATGGATACCAAGCCGTGCGCCTGCAGGGGCAATGGTTGGCAGAAAAAACCGTGCTGACACAGGCCACCACCGCACTCGGGTCGGGCTATTGGGTGCTCACCCCTTTGCAACTGACCGATGGCACGCAGGTGCTGGTCAACCGGGGATTCATTCCACCGGAGCAGCGCGCACAGTGGCAGGGACGCCAGGCCATTGCAGCGGCGGAACCCGTCACGGTCGAAGGCTTGCTGCGCATGAGCGAGCCTGGCGGTGGATTCTTGCGCCGCAATGACCCGGCGGCGCAACGCTGGCATTCGCGCGACGTAGCAGCCATTGCCCGGAGCCGCCAACTCACGCAGGCTGCACCATTCTTTGTGGATGCAGGCATACCTGCGCTGCAAGGCGCCAGCACGACAGAACTTTCCTCGTCACCGCAGGGTCCGTGGCCGCGCCAGGGCATGACGGTGGTGCGCTTTGCCAACACCCACCTGGTCTATGCGCTCACATGGTTTGGAATGGCACTCCTGGTTGTGGTGGCGGCGGGGGTTATGGCACGCTACGAGGTCCGGCTGCGTACGTCCCGCAGCAAAGACCCCGCCCATGAACAGTAGCGCAAGCCCTTCCATCCCGCCCTCGAGCAAGGCCCGCTTTGCGAATGCATCCGCCGGCCTCAAGAACCTGCACCAGCTAATCCAGCTGCGCTGGATCGCCGTAGTGGGCCAACTGCTCACCATCGAAGCCACCCACTACAGCCTGGGCATGCCCCTGCCGCTGCAGGAGATGCTCACCATCGTGGGCTGCATGGCGCTCTTCAACCTGGCCAGCCTGGTGCGCTGGCGCAGCGGACGCAGCGTTCACGATGTCGAGATATTTCTCGCCCTGCTGGTGGATGTGGCCGCACTGACTGCGCAGCTGTACCTGAGCGGGGGCATCAGCAACCCCTTCGTGTTTTTGTACCTGCTGCAGATTGCCGTGAGCGCCATGCTGTTGCGGGCAGGCTACATGTGGTTCATCGTGCTGGTCGCATCGTCGTGCGTGGTACTGCTGGCACAGCACAGCCAGCCGCTGCCCCTGGCCACCAACCTGCACGAGGGTTGGGCCAGTCCCTATGTGCTGGGTCTGCTGGTGTGCTTCATGATCAACGCCATTTTGGTGGTCATCTTCATCACGCGCATCAGCCACGATCTGCGCCGGCGCGATGCACGGCTGGCTGCGGCGCGCCAGAGGGCAGCCGAGGAAGAACACATCGTCCGCATGGGCCTGCTGGCCTCGGGGGCCGCGCACGAGCTGGGCACCCCGCTGGCCACCATGGCCGTCATCCTGGGCGACTGGCGGCGCATCCCGGCCCTGGCAACAGACCCGGTGCTGCAGGAAGAAATCGCCGAAATGCAAACCCAGGTGCAGCGCTGCAAGGCCATCGTGAGCGGCATCCTGCTGACTGCGGGCGAAACGCGCGGCGAAGACTCCAGCCAGACCACGGTCTGCCAGTTTCTGGACACCCTGGTCAGTGACTGGCGCGCCACGCGCTCGATCGACACGTTTGTCTATGACAACCGCATCCAGAACGACAGCCCCATGGTCGCCGATACCACGCTCCAGCAAATGGTTTTCAATGTGCTGGACAATGCCCGGGACGCGTCACCCGACTGGGTGGCCCTGCTCTCGCAGCGCGATGACGATGCGTTGCGCATCGTGGTAACGGACCGGGGGCCGGGGTTTTCGCCAGAGGTGCTGGCGCAAATCGGCACACCCTACCAGTCCACCAAGGGGCGCCCTGGCGGCGGGCTGGGCCTGTTCCTGTCGATGAACGTGGCACGCACCCTGGGCGGCAGCCTGGTGGCGCGCAACCGCCCCGAGGGTGGCGCAGAAGTCACCATCACGATGGCACTGGCCAACATCGCACTGCAGGACAGCACACAAGGCACCCATGGACACTGAACGCTTGCTGCTCATCGTGGAGGATGACGAAGCCTTTGCCCGCACCCTGGCACGCTCGTTCGAGCGGCGTGGCTACCGGGTGCTGCACGCCGACAGCGTGGCGCGCATGGATGATCTGCTGACCGAACACACCCCCGACTATGCGGTGGTGGACCTCAAGCTCAAGGGCGAGGCATCGGGCCTGGCCTGCGTGCGCAAGCTCCATGTGCACCACGCTCCCATGCACATCGTGGTGCTGACCGGCTTCGCCAGTATTGCCACCGCGGTGGAGGCCATCAAGCTGGGCGCGGCGCATTACCTGGCCAAGCCGTCCAACACCGATGACATCGAAGCCGCCTTCGGCCTGCAGGAAGGCAATGCCGATGTCGAACTGAGCAACCGCTCCAGTTCCATCAAGACCCTGGAATGGGAGCGCATTCACCAGGTGCTGGCAGAAACCGACTTCAACATCTCCGAAGCCGCGCGCCGACTGGGCATGCACCGCCGCACACTCAGCCGCAAACTGGGCAAGCAACGCGTCTGACTCTGACTCTTGCCCCTGCGGGGCCGCGCCGCGATTGCGCCACTTTTGCGCACAGCAGATTCACAAAACCGCGAAGGGCGGGAACGGCGCCAGCCCCTACCATCCTCCCTTCGGTGCAAGCCGCAAAACGCCCCAAGCCATCAGGAGAGACATGTTCGAAATTGCCCTGCTGCTCACCGCCGCCTTCGTTGCCGGCGCCCTCAATGCCGTCGCCGGTGGCGGCAGCTTTCTGACACTGCCCGCCCTCGTCTTCACCGGCGTGCCGCCCGTGGTGGCCAATGCCACCGGCACCGTGGCACTGCTGCCCGGCTACATGGCGGGCGCCTGGGGCTTTCGCGAAGACACCGCCCCGCCGCCCGGGCTGTCGATGCGCCTCTTGGTGGTGCTGTCGCTCATCGGCGGTGCGGCGGGTGCGGCGCTGCTGCTGGTCACGCCCGACGCCACCTTCCGCCGCGTGGTGCCCTGGCTGCTGCTGGCGGCCACGGCGCTGTTTGCGTTCGGGCCGCAACTGCGCCGGCTGCTGGCCGGTGGCAAGCCGTCGACCGCCAAGGCCACCGCGGGCGTGCTGGCCGTGGCGGCATATGGCGGCTACTTCAACGGCGGGCTGGGCATTTTGCTGTTGGCCCTGTTCGGCCTTTTGGGCCAGACGAACCTGAACGCCATGAATGGCCTGAAAAACTGGGTGTCAGCCCTGCTCACCGCGATTGCCGTGGCCATCTATGCCGCTGGCGGCCTGGTGCTGTGGCGCGAGGCATTGCTGATGATGGTGGCCGCCACGCTGGGCGGCTACGGCGGCGCGCGCGTGGCGCGGCGCATTCCGGCGCCCTGGCTGCGCTGGGGCATCGTGGCCACAGGGCTGGTGATGGCGGGACTGTTTTTCTGGCGGCAGTAGGCCCGGGCAATTGCCGGGCTAACGCCGCGGCGCCAGCGGGCGGGAGCGATCCGCCAGCGCGTAGGCCTTGAGCCACTGCGCACAGACCAGATAGCCCAGCACCAGCGCGCCCATGCCCGCCAGCATATCGGCGGGGGGCGCCACAAAACCGAACCAGGCGCCCACCGGCGTGAACGGCAGCGCCATGGCCACCAGCAAGGCGATGAGTGACGACGCCACCAGGGCCGGGTGCGCAAGATCGCGCCATGGCCGGGCGCGGGTGCGGATGATGAAGATCACCAGAATCTGCGTGGCCATCGACTCCATGAACCACAGCGTGCGAAATTCCTCGGGCGTGGCCTGAAACAGCCACAGCAGCCCACCGAACGTGGCCAGATCGAACAGCGACGACAGCGGCCCCATGGTGCCGGCAAAACGCAGCAAGCCCTGCATGTCCCACACCTGGGGTTGCGCAATGGCCTCGGGACGCACCGTGTCCAGCGGTATGCCGATTTCCGAAAAGTCGTACAGCAGGTTGTTCAGCAGGATCTGCGTGGGCAGCATGGGCAAGAACGGAAGGAACAGCGAGGCCACCGCCATCGACAGCATGTTGCCGAAGTTGGAGCTGGCACCCATGCGCACATATTTGAGGATGTTGACGAAAGTGCGCCGGCCCTCCTCCACGCCATCGGCCACCACCTCCAGGTCGGATGCCATCAAAATCATGTCGGCCGCTGCCTGGGCCACGCCACTGGCGCCTTCCACCGACAGCCCGACGTCGGCCACCTTGAGCGCGGGGGCGTCGTTGATGCCGTCGCCCAGGAAGCCCACCACTGCCCCACGCGACCGCAGCGCCCGCACAATGCGCGCCTTCTGGTCGGGTGCGAGGCGGCCATAGATGTCCACCGACTGCACCTGCACGGCCAGGGCATCGTCGGTGAGGGCGGCCAAATCAGCGCCGGTCAGCACCTGGTCGGCGCGCAAGCCCACCTGCCGCGCCAGCCGCTGCACCACGATGGGGTCGTCGCCCGACAGGATCTTCAGGCGCACGCCGGCCGCCGACAGCCGGGCAATGGCCGCCGCCGCCGTGGGCTTGGCCGGGTCGGCAAAGGCGCACAGGCCCTCCCAGACGAGGTCGGTCTCGTCGGCCACGGTCAGCGCTCGCGCAGCGCTGGCGCTGTCGGGCCTTTTGCGCGAGGCCACGGCCACCACGCGCAGCCCGTCCTGGGCCAGCGCATGCACCCGCGCCAGCCCCTGCGCCCGCCCGGCGTCGCCCAGGGGTTGCTCCGCGCCGCCCACGCGGTGGCGCATGCACAGGGCCAGCACCGCCTCGGGCGCGCCCTTGACGATCAGCAGGCGCCCGTCCGCCCCCTCGGCCCAGACGCTGCCGACGCGGCGGGTGAAATCGAACGCATGGCGCTGCAGCATCCTCCAGCCCTGCGCCGCCTCGGGGTGGCTGGCCAGCAGCGCCGCATCCAGCGCGCCCCGGTCGCCGCCCAGGCTGGCCGCAATGGCGCCCAGCCGGGCCGCCTGCGGATCGTCCTGTCCGGCGGCATCCAGGCTGCGCGACAGGGCAATCTCGGCACTGGTCAGCGTGCCGGTCTTGTCGGTGCACAGCACCGTCATGGCGCCCAGGTCATGAATGGCCGCCAGCCGCTTGACGATGACCTTGCGCCCCGCCATGCGCAAGGCGCCGCGCGACAACGTCACGGTGGTGATCATGGGCAGCAGCTCGGGCGTAAGCCCCACCGCCAGTGCCACCGCAAACATCAACGATTCGAGCACCGGGCGGCCAAACAGCATGTGCGTGGCCAGCACCACCACCACCAGCGCCAGCGTGAGGCGGGCGGTGATCAGGCCAAAGGCATGCATGTCGCGCTGGAAGGCCGACACCTCCTGCCCCTCGCCCAGCACGGCGGCGGCGGCGCCAAACAGCGTGTTGCGGCCGGTGCCCACCACCAGCGCCTGCGCCTCGCCCGTCTGCGCCACCGCGCCGCGAAACAGGGCATTGCTGGCCTCGCCCGGCGAGGTGGCGGTTACCACGCCGGGGCGCTTTTCCACGGGATAGGGCTCGCCGGTCAGGGCGGCTTCACCGGCCGTGAAGGCCTCGCTATCCATCACCAGGGCATCGGCGGCGATGATGTCGCCCGCGCGCACGCGCATCACGTCGCCAGGCACCACCTCTTCCACCGGCACCTGGCGAAACACGCCGCCCCGCAGCACCTCGGCACGCAGCGCCACAGACCGGCGCAGCATCTCGGCCGCACGATTGGCCCGCCCTTCCTGCACGGTGTCGAGCCCGATCGACAGGCCCAGAATGGTCACGATGATGCCGCCGCCCACGCCATCGCCCGTAACCACCGAGACCGCGCCAGCGCCCAGCAGGATCAGCGACAACGGCTCGCGCAGCCGCCGGCCGACCGCCGCCAGCAGCCCTTTGGCCTGCGGCGGGGCATCGGCGTTGGGCCCGTATTGCGCCAGCCGGGCCTGCGCATCAAGGTCGGTCAGACCCTCCGCCGTGCACTGCAACTGGGCGCACAGGGCCTGCGCAGACAGGGTCCAGAAACTCTGCGCAGATGCGCCAGAAGAAGGCGTCATGATGGAATGGTTTTGATGGCCCGGGAGCGAACCGGAAAGTGCTCGCCCAGTGGCCAACACACACGCTGATCAGGCGCCGCGCACCAGCAGCACCGGCACCGGCGACTGGCGCAGCACCTGCTCGGCATCGCTGCCCAGCAGCATCCGGCCCACGCCGCGCCGGCCATGGGTGCCCAGCACGATGAGCTGCGCGCCCCATTCCTTGGCTTTCGCGATGACCAGATCGCTCACACGCCCGGCGTAGCTTTCGTACAGCTCGGCCTCCACCGGAACGCCGGCCGCACGCACCCGGTTCTGGGCGTCCTGCAGCACGTCCTGGCCCGTCTTCTTGAGCGTGTCAAACACTTCCGCGGTCAGTGCCATGCTGGACTCGAAGCTCGTCATGAACGAGATTTCATCCACCACATGCAGCAACCGGATCGTCGAGCCCATCACCCGCGCCAGCGCAATGGCTTCTTGCAACCCTGTGAGCGAGGTGGCGCTGCCATCCACAGGAACCAGAATCTTTTCGTACATGGACAAATCCTCCGAAAAAACACATCGTAGCCCCGCACACCACCATCACCGTGACTGAAATGAAATCGCCGAAGGCGAGCACGAGTGGGAAGAGCGGCTACCCGGCAGCAGGCGCCACGCGCAGTGGAATCGTCACCGGTCCGTCGTTCACCAGGTGCACCTGCATGTCGGCCGCAAACCGGCCCGTGGCCACCTCGGGATGGGCAGCGCGGGCCTGTGCCACCAAGTAGTCATAAAGCCTGCGTCCCTCATCGGGGGCCGCCGACTGCGTGAAACTGGGGCGGTTGCCGCCCGTGGTGTCGGCCGCCAACGTGAACTGGCTGACCAGCAGCAGGCCGCCGGCCCCGCCCTGGCCGTCCAGGTCCTGCACGCTCTTGTTCATCTTGCCCGCGTCGTCGCTGAAGATGCGCAGCTTGAGCATCTTGGCCAGCAACTTGTCGGCCTCGGCCTCGGTGTCGCCCCGCTCGGCGCACACCAGTACCAGCAGGCCCGCGCCAATAGCGCCTACGACCTGCCCGTCCACCTCCACGCGCGCCTGCCGCACGCGCTGCAACAGGCTGATCATTCTTCGCCAGTCACCAGCCGCGCCTTGACGGCCTTGCCCTTGACGCGGCCCTGGTTCAGACGTTGTGCAGCCTGCGCGCCAATGGCGCGGTCCACCGCCACATAGGTTGAGAAATCGTTCACGTTGATCTTGCCGATCTGTTCGCGGGTGAAGCCCATCTCCCCGGTGAGTGCTCCCAGCACGTCACCCGCACGGATCTTCTCTTTGCGGCCGCCGATGATCTGGATGGTGACCATGGGCGGCACCAGGGGGCCGCTGCCCGTGGGCGTGAGTTCGGCCACGGGGAACCAGCGCGATTCGCGGCCCTGCAGCACTTCGATCTTGCCCACTGAGCCCATCTCGTCCATGCTGACCAGGTTGAGTGCCAGGCCTTCGGCGTCGCCCCGGCCCGTGCGGCCGATGCGGTGGATGTGCACCTCGGGGTCGGGCGTCACGTCCACATTGATGACGGCGGCCAGGTTGGCAATGTCCAGCCCGCGCGCCGCCACGTCGGTGGCCACGAGCACCGAGCAACTGCGGTTGGCAAACTGCACCAGCACCTGGTCGCGCTCGCGCTGCTCCAGCTCGCCATACAGCGCCAGTGCGCTGAAGCCCTGGGCCTGCAGCACGCCCACCAGGTCGCGGCACTGCTGCTTGGTGTTGCAAAACGCAATCGACGACTCTGGACGGAAGTGGTTGAGCAGCTGCGACACCGCGTGCAGGCGCTCGCTGTTCTTCACCTCGTACCAGCGCTGTTCGATCTTGCCCTCGGCATGCTGGGCCTGCACCGTGATCTGCACCGGCGTCTTCATGAACTGGGCGCTGAGCTTGGCGATACCTTCGGGGTAGGTGGCCGAGAACAGCAGGGTCTGGCGCTCTTTGGGACACTGCTTGGCAACCACAACGATGTCATCGAAGAAGCCCATGTCGAGCATGCGATCGGCTTCGTCGAGCACCAGGGTGTTCAGGGCTTCCAGACTCAGATGCTGGCGCGTGAGGTGGTCCATCACGCGGCCAGGCGTGCCGACCACGATGTGCGCGCCATGCTCCAGGCTCAGCGTTTGCGCGCGCAGCGGCACACCGCCGCACAAGGTCACGACCTTGATGTTTTCTTCGGCCCGCGCCAGGCGGCGGATTTCGGAGGTGACCTGGTCGGCCAGCTCGCGTGTGGGGCACAGCACCAGCGCCTGCACGGCAAAGCGGCGCGGGTTGAGGTTGGCCAGCAGCGCCAGGGCAAATGCGGCGGTCTTGCCGCTGCCCGTGCTGGCCTGGGCGATCAGGTCTTTGCCGAGCAAGGCGGGCGGCAGGCTGGCCGCCTGGATGGGCGTCATCTGCGTATAGCCCAGCTGCTGCAAATTGGCCAGCGTGGCGGGGCTCAGGGCCAGCGCGCTGAAATCAGTGCTGGCGGCGTTTTCTTTGGAGGTCATGGGGCGATTATCCGGTGCGCCCTTGTGCGCGGGCACGCCAGCGCACGCAGAGGGGGCCATAAAGCGCCGCAAGGTGTGCCGCTCCAACCTCACCCTGGGGGCTATTGCAGGGCAAACACGCCCACAAATGCCAGCGTGTGCGCCACGATACCTGGCGCCACGGCCAGCGCATAGCGCCAGCCCCCGCTGGCCAGTGCCACGGCACATTTGCTGCAGGCGTGCACCAGCAGCGCAGCCATCAGGGCCGAAGCAATGGCGGGCCCCGCCGCGCTGTCCGGGCCGCCCCGCACCAGCACCGCTGCGGTGGCTGCGTGCACATCCGCCAGCGCCGCCAGCAGGGCGCCTGCGAGCATGCCCGCGTCGCCTTGCCACGCCGTCAACAGATGCACCCCCACCTGAATACCCGTGAGCAAGGCCGCAATGAGCAAGGCATCGCGCAACTTGAACATGGGGGCATCGGGCAACACGCCGGGCACCGCCTCGGCATCAGGTGCAGACGCCAGCCGGTGCGCCGTGCCCCGCCCGCTCCACCATCCCAAAGCGGCCGCCACACACCCCCCGCCAGTGCGGGCAACCACAGCCGCGCCAGCCACTGCGGCTGTACGGTGGTGGCCACCACGGCGATCTGGACCATGGTGGCCACGCACGAAAGCACGGCAGCCCCCGCATGGGCACGCGGCGCGCCCCGCCCGGCGCGCACCTCCATGCCCAGACTGGCAATGGTGGCCGTGCTCGACACAAACCCAGACGCCAGCGCCGACAGCGCCAGCGCATGGCGTGCCTGCATCAGGCGCTTGGCCACATGCGCCAGCGACTGGATCACCAGCAGCACAATCACCAGACGCACCATCACCTGGGGGTTCAGCACCCCCTGCCACAGGGGTGTGTCCGGCGCCAATGGATACACCAGCAAGGCCAGCGCGGCCAAGATGAGCCCGCTGCGCACCTCGCCGGGCTGCAGCCACTGGTTGGCAAACTGGTGCAGCGTGTCCCGCAGCGCCAGCAGCCCGGTCACCACCACCGCCAGGGCTGCGGCCAGCAACTGATCGCGCGCGCAGGTCACTCCGATCAGGTAGGCCAGCAGCAGGGCGATCTCGGTGGTCACGCCCGGGTCGCCAGAGCGGTCCCGGGCATAGGCAACCACCGTCAGGGCCGCCACCAATGCCGCCCCAACCGCCATCAGTGCAGGAATTCCAGTCAGCGCGGCGGTGGCACCGCCGATGGCTGCCAGGGTGAACGACCGGACCCCGGCCAGCGCCCGGTCAGGCCCTGCCCCCTTGCGACGCTCCCGCTCGATGCCCATCAGCAAGCCGCATCCGGCCGCGCTCGCCAGCACGGCCAGCGCCGTAGAAAAATCTGCAAAATCCTGCATGGGGCTCATACACCTTTCTTTACAGACCCTGCAACATGGTGACAGAAATAGCACGGAGCAACCGGCACGCCGTGCCGCCCACCATGCGGAGTTGCCCTTAGGCTTCGCGTCAGGTCAATCGGCTATAACCGATGTAACTGGTGTAACCGGCACCCCAACATGCAAGAACTGACCACAGAAGCCTCCATTTCTGGTCCCCAGGGCTCCAGCGATGCGTTGCTGCGTCTCATCGCCGACTCCGTCCCGGCTCTGATGGCCTATTTCGACCTGCCCGGCCTGCGCTGCCAGTTTGCCAACCAGGGCTATGCCGCCTACAACGGGCATTCCGTCGCATCCATCGTGGGCCTGACCGTGCAGGAGGCCATTGGCAACAAGGCCTGGTTGGCCATACAGCCCTACATCGAGCGCTCGACCCGCGGGGAGCATGTGAAGTACATGCGCGAACAGACCATCCCCAGCGGAGAGTCCCGCATGATCGAGGTCAACCTGATCCCTCACTTCAGCCCGCAGAAACAACAACTGGGCTCGTTCGTGCTGATCACGGACATCACCGACCGCTGGCAAGCCGAGAGTACCGTGCGCCAGAGTGAAGAGCGCATGCGCAAATTCACCGAAATCACCGATGAAGCCATTCTCTTTCACCGCGACGGGCTGATCACTGACGGCAACGAAGCGTTGACGCGGCTTACGGGCTACACCCTGCCGGAAGTGATGGGCCTGTCGATCTTCAACTTCATCAGCCATGAGTGGCGGGCCGTGGCCTATGAGTACACGCGCTCGGGCCGCGAAGACCCCTATGAGGTGACCATTCGGCACAAGGACGGGCACGCCATCCCCGTCGAGGTGGTGGGCAAGACCATGCCGCAACTGCATTCCGACTACCGCGTGGTGGTGGTGCGCGACATCACGGCCCGCAAAGAGGCACAGGAGCGCGAAACCTTTCTGGCACTGCACGACACCCTGACCCAGCTGCCCAATCGCCGCTTTCTGATGGAACAGCTGGGCAAGGTGCTGTCGATGGCACGCCGGCGCAAGTTCATGGTGGCGGTGCTGTTCATCAACCTGGACCACTTCAAGACCGTCAACGATTCGCTGGGCCACCACGCTGGCGACCAGTTGCTGTGCGATGTGGCCGAACGCCTGCGCCACAGCGTGCGCGACACCGATCTGGTGGCACGGCTCAGCGGCGACGAATTCGTGGCGGTGCTGACCGACATCCACTCGCCCGAGGACGCCGCCCTGGTGGCCGACAAACTGCTTGATGCCATGCGCAGCGTCTTCACCGTGGACCACCTGCCGCTCACGATGTCGCCCTCCATCGGCATCAGCGTGTCTCCGGGCGACGACAACACCGCCGAAGGGCTGCTGCGCTGCGCCGACACGGCCATGCACTACGCCAAGGACAGTGGCCGGGGCAACCGGCAGTTCTACCAGCCCGGCATGAACGTGCGCGCCACCGACGTGCTGCACCAGGAGCGCCTGCTGCGCGAGGCCATCGCCAACAACGCGTTCGTGCTGCACTACCAGCCGCAGATCTCCCTGGCCGACGGCTCGCTGCAGGGCTTTGAGGCCCTGGTGCGCTGGCGCCACCCCGAGCGGGGCCTGGTGGGCCCGGACGAATTCATCACCTTCTCCGAATCGCGTGGGCTCATCACCCCGATTGGCCGCTGGGTCATGCACGAGGCCTGCCGCCAGCTCAAGGCCTGGCAGGACGAAGGCCTGGCCATGGTGCCGGTGGCCGTCAACCTGTCGGCGCTGGAGTTTCGCCAGCGCGACGTGGCCGGCGAAATAGCCGCCGTGCTGCATGCCACCGGGCTGGCACCGCGGTTCCTGGAAATCGAACTCACCGAATCGGTGCTGATGCACCACACGGGGCAGGTGCTGGAAACCCTCAACGCCATCAAGACGCTGGGCGTGGGCGTCACCATCGACGATTTCGGCACGGGCTATTCCTCGCTGGCCTACCTCAAGCGCTACCCCATCGACAAGCTCAAGATCGACCGGTCGTTCGTCATGGACACGCCGCAAAGCGCTGACGACGTGGCCATCGTCACCGCCATCATCCAGATGGGCCACAGCCTGCAGCTCAAGACCGTGGCCGAGGGCGTCGAAACGGCGAACCAGAAAGACCTACTGCACCGGCTGGGTTGCGACCTGGTGCAGGGCTTTCTGGTGTCGGCCCCGATGGATGCACAGGCCGCCCACCGCTGGCTGTCGCCCTAGGGCACCCAAACGCCTGCTGGCGCGCCGCTGTCACACGCTTCCCCGTGCGCATGTGGACAATAGGCCCATGCCCCAGATTCCCGACTTCATCGCCCCTACCCGCCACACCGACCCCGCCGACGCCCTGGCCCAGGTGCAGCGCATCTACCAGCAGCAGATCGGCCACCTGCGCGCCGCCATGCAGCGCTTTGTGGCCGGCGAAACGCCCGATGGCGCCGTGCGGGCGTTCTACCCGTTCGTTCGCGTGCACACCAGCACCGTGGCGCGCACCGACAGCAAGCTGGCCTATGGCTTTGTCGAGGGCCCAGGGCGTTTCGAGACCACGCTCACGCGGCCCGACCTGTTTGCCGGCTACTACGCCGAACAGTTCCGCCTGCTGCGCAACAGCCACAACGTCGAGCTGGAAGTGGGCACCAGCGCCCACCCTATCCCCATCCACTTCTCGTTTGCCGAACACGACCATGTGGAAGGCACCCTGACGCCCGAGCGCCGCATGCTGATGCGCGACCTGTTCGATTTGCCCGACCTGGCCGCCATGGACGACGGGATCGCCAACGGCACGCACCAGCACCGCCCGGGCGAGGCGCTGCCGCTGTCGCTGTTCACCGCGCCGCGCGTGGATTATTCGCTGCACCGCCTGCGCCACTACACGGGCACGCAGCCCGAGTGGTTCCAGAACTTCGTGCTGTTCACCAACTACCAGTTCTACATCGACGAATTCGTGCGCCTGGGCCATGCCGAAATGGCCAAGCCCGACAGCGAATACATCGCCTTCATCGAGCCCGGCAACGTGGTCACGCGCCGCACCAGCCTGCCCGCCCAGACCGGCGACGAACTGGGCGCACCACCACCGCGCCTGCCGCAGATGCCGGCCTACCACCTGGTGCGCGCCGACCGCAGCGGCATCAGCATGGTGAACATCGGCGTGGGCCCGGCCAACGCCAAGACCATCACCGACCACATCGCCGTGCTGCGCCCGCACGCCTGGCTGATGCTGGGCCACTGCGCCGGCCTGCGCAACAGCCAGCAGCTGGGCGACTACGTGCTGGCCCACGCCTATGTGCGCGAAGACCATGTGCTCGATGAAGACCTGCCGCTATGGGTGCCCATCCCGGCGCTGGCCGAAATCCAGGTGGCGCTGGAACAGGCCGTTGCCGACGTCACCCAGATGGGCCGCGACGAGCTCAAGCGCATCATGCGCACCGGCACCGTGGCCAGCACCGACAACCGCAACTGGGAGCTGCTGCCCGACAACACCCCGCAGCGCCGCTTCAGCCAGAGCCGCGCCGTGGCGCTGGACATGGAAAGCGCCACCATCGCGGCCAACGGCTTTCGCTTTCGCGTGCCCTACGGCACCCTGCTGTGCGTGAGCGACAAGCCCCTGCACGGCGAGATCAAGCTGCCCGGCATGGCCAACCATTTCTACCGCGAGCGCGTGGACCAGCATTTGCGCATCGGCATGCGCGCCGTCGAAATACTGCGCACCGGCGGCGTGCACCGCCTGCACAGCCGCAAGCTGCGCAGCTTTGCCGAGGTGGCTTTCCAGTAAGCCGCGCGGGGCGCTGGCACCACCGGTAAAAACTTCATTTTTGATAGCTGTTCGCGCTTGCACAGCAAGCGCCAGGCGGGTATTTGCCACCAAATTTTCGCGGCATACACCGGCGCCCCGCCACTGCGCCCAGGTGCCCGCCAGATCGCACACAATCAGTCCATGACGGACCTCTTCGCAGCCTCGCAGCTGAGCAAACGCTACGGCGACACCCCGGTGGTCAACGAGGTGTCGTTCACCATTGCCCCGGGCGAATGCCTGGGCGTGATCGGCCCCAATGGTGCCGGCAAGACCACCACGATCCGCATGTGCCTGGGGCACACCGCGCCCGACAGCGGCAGCGTGCAATTCTTCCCCGGGGACGGCGCGGCCCCGCTGCACATGCCCCGCGATGCCCTGGCCATCAAGGCGCAGCTGGGCGTGGTCACACAGTTCGATACGCTGGACCCCGACTTCACCTGCGCGGAAAACCTGCGCGTGTTCGGCCGCTACTTTGGCCTGAAGGGTGCGGTGATGGACGAGCGCGTGCCCCGCCTGCTCGAATTTGCGGCCCTTACCCACAAGGCCAACGCCAAGCCCGGTGAGCTGTCGGGCGGCATGAAACGGCGCCTGTCGCTGGCCCGCGCGCTGGTCAACGACCCGCGCCTGCTGCTGCTCGACGAGCCCACCACGGGCCTGGACCCGCAGGCCCGCCACCTGATGTGGGAGCGCCTGCAACGATTGCTGCAGCAGGGCAAATCCATCTTGCTCACCACCCATTTCATGGACGAGGCCGAGCGCCTGTGCTCGCGCCTGCTGGTGCTGGACCATGGCAGGAAGATCACCGAAGGCCGCCCGCGCGAGCTGATTGCCCGGCACCTGGAGCCCGACGTGGTCGAGGTGTATGGCGTGGGCGCCATCGCCCTGGCCCAGGACGAAGCCCTGCGCGCGCTGGCCGCCCGCGTGGAGGTCAGCGGCGAGACCGTTTTTTTCTACACCCAGAACACCCAGCCCCTGCTGCAGGCGCTGGGGCGCCATGGCCATCTGCGCACGCTGCACCGGCCGGCCAACCTGGAAGATTTATTCCTCAAGCTCACCGGGCGGCAGATCCGCGAAGACGGTTGAACGCGCGAAATTTGCTCACCAAATCATAGCTATTAGCGCTTACCCAATAAGCGCTAGCGGCTTTTTTGATACTCAAACCTGGCGTGGCCGCACCTTGCTGGCCGCCAGCTTGGCATTGGCGCGCGCCGTATCCACATCGCCCGCGCGCGCCAGCGCCACGCCCATGCGGCGCTTGGCAAAGCTCTCGGGCTTGCCGAACAGGCGCAGATCGGTGCCGGGCACGCGCAGCGCCTCTTCCACACCATCAAACACGATGCCCACGGCGTCCACGCCGCCGTAGATGACCGCGCTGGCGCCGGGGTTGCGCAGGCTGGTGTCCACCGGCAGGCCCAGGATGGCCCGGGCGTGCAGCTCGAACTCGCTCTGGTGCTGGGTGCACAGCGTGACCAGGCCCGTGTCGTGCGGGCGCGGGCTCACTTCGCTGAACCAGACCTGCTCGCCCTTGACGAACAGTTCCACGCCAAACAAGCCCTGGCCACCGAGGTTGTCCGTCACGGCCTTTGCGATCTGACGTGATTTTTCGAGCGCGGCGGGGTGCATGGGGTGCGGCTGCCAGCTTTCCACATAGTCGCCGCTCACCTGCACATGGCCGATGGGGTCGCAGAAATGGGTCTCGATCTGGCCCTCGGCGCCCAAGGCCCGCACGGTGAGCTGGGTGATTTCGTAGTCGAAGTCGATGAAGCCTTCGACGATCACGCGGCCGTGGCTCACGCGGCCACCGGCCATGGCAGTGTCCCAGGCTTTTTGCACATCGGCCGGACCGTCGATCTTGCTCTGGCCTTTGCCCGAGCTGCTCATCACCGGTTTGACGATGCAGGGGTAGCCAATCCCTGCGTCAATGGCGGTCTGCAGTTCATCGAGTGAATTGCAGAACTTGTAAGGGCTGGTGGGCAGGCCCAGCGTTTCGGCGGCCAGCACGCGAATGCCTTCGCGGTCCATGGTCAGACGTGCAGCGCGGGCCGTAGGGATCACGCGCACGGCGCCGGCGGCTTCCAGCTCTTCGAGCATGGGGGTGGCGATGGCCTCGATCTCGGGCACCACCAGGTGGGGACGCTCGGCCTCGATCAGGGCCTTGAGCTGCGCCGGGTCGCTCATGGTGATGGTGTGGCTGTGGTGGGACACCTGCTGGCCGGGGGCGTTGTCGTAGCGGTCCACCGCAATCGTTTCCACGCCCAGGCGCTGCAGCGCAATCAGCACCTCCTTTCCCAGCTCGCCCGAGCCCAGCAGCATGACTTTGGTGGCATGGGGCGACAGGGGGGTTCCAAGGGTAGTCATGGCGGGCATTTCAAAAAGGTGGAAGGAAAATCGGGGCAACGGACGCGATGGACGCGCACCGGTCACACGTTGATGGCGACTTTAAGCGATGGTCGTAACGCTCTGCAGGGGGCTGTCCTCCAGACGGCCAACATCGCACAATAAGTGCATGTCCACCACCGTCCCATCCGCCCCGGCCACTGCTGGCCCGCTTCCTCCATCCGTGTGGCGTGCGCCCAGCCTTTCAACCCGTTGGTGGCCGGTGTTTTTGCGCAATCTGCTGGTGTGGCGCAAGCTGGCCATTCCCAGCCTGGTGGGCAATATTGCCGAACCACTGATGTGGCTGGTGGCCTTTGGCTACGGCATGGGCGCGCTGGTGGGGCAGCTGCATGTGGGCGGGCAGACGGTGCCCTACATCCTGTTCCTGGCCAGCGGCTCGATCTGCATGAGCGCCATGAACGCGGCGAGCTTCGAGGCACTGTATTCGGCGTTTTCGCGCATGCATGTGCAAAAAACCTGGGACGGCATCATGAATGCCCCTATCAGCCTCGATGACGTGGTGCTGGCCGAGATGTTGTGGGCCGCGTTCAAGGCACTGTTCACCGTGACCGCCATCCTGGGGGTGATGCTGGCGCTCTCTATCAGCCACAGCCCCAAATTGCTGGTGGCCTGGCCGGTGCTGCTGTTCGTGGGCATCATGTTCTCCAGCATCGCCCTCATCTTCAACGCGCTGGCCAAGGGCTACGATTTTTTCACCTATTACTTCACGCTGGTGCTCACGCCCATGATGTTCCTGTCGGGGGTGTTCTTCCCGCGCGAACAGCTGCCGCCCATCGTGCGCGCCATCTCCGACTGGTTGCCGCTGACCAATGCGGTCGAGCTGGTGCGGCCGCTGTTCATGGACCAATGGCCCGACAACGCGTTGCGCCACGCTCTGGTGCTGGTGGTCACCACCGTGGTGGCTTTCTGGGTGGCGCTGGCGCTTACGCGCAAACGCTTCAAGGCCTGATGGCACTGCCATGACGCATCCGGCACTACTGGACCCCGACCGCATTGCCATGGTGGCCAAGGGCGTGTCGGCCATCGTGGCCTCCCGCAATGCGGGTTTGCGGCCGAGCGTGATGCGCGCCGTGGGCAGCCACATCCGCGCAGATGGAGGCCGGGTGACCGTGTTCCTGCGCCGCAGCCAGTCTGTGCAATTGCTGCGCGATATTGAAAGCACCGGTCAAATTGCCGTGGTCTTCAGCGAGCCCTCTACCCACCGCACCCTGCAGCTCAAGGCACCGCAAGCGCAGGTGCGCCCGGCCGTGCCCGATGACCTGCCGCAGCTGCAGGCCTACCTGCGTTCCATGCAGAACGAAGTGGGACAAGTGGGCTACGGTCCGGCCTATGTGGCCGCCATGCTGGCCGCCCCACTGGCCGATCTGGTGGCAGTGGAATTCACTCCCACGGCCGCATTCGACCAGACCCCCGGGCCTCGCGCTGGCCAACCCGTTAAGCCGTTGCAGCCATGAGCGCGATTTCCCTGCACGCAATCCGCCCTTGCCTGGAAGGAGCCATTCCCGCCGTCATGTCCACCTGCTCCCCCGATGGGACGCCCAATGTCGCCTACATCTCGCAAGTGGTCTATGTGGATGCCGGCCACGTGGCACTGTCATACCAGTTCTTCAACAAGACGCGCCAGAACATCCTGAGCAATCCGTGGGCGTCGGTGCTGGTGCTGGACCCCGTCACCGCGCGGTTCTACCGGCTGCACCTTCACTACCAGCACACCGAAACCGCAGGCCCGGTGTTCGAGAGCATGCGGGCTCAGCTGGCCGGAATTGCATCGCACACGGGCATGGCTGGCGTTTTTGAACTCCGGGGCGCGGACATCTACGCTGTCGAGCATATTGACGAAGTGCCGGGCGAGGGACTGGATGCACCCGCCCCCCGGCCTGGCCTGTTGCACGCATTGCGGCTGTGCGGCGAGCGCCTGGCGCGCTGCACGGCGCTCGACAGCCTGCTGCAGACCACACTCGGCGCGCTGCAGGAGCACCTCGGAATTCGCCACGCCATGGTCCTGATGCTGGACCCCAGCGCGCAGCGGCTTTACACCGTGGCCAGCTGCGGCTACCGCACCTCGGGGGTGGGCTCCGAGATACAGCTGGGCCATGGCGTGATCGGCGTGGCGGCGCGCGAGCAGACACCTGTGCGCATCTCACACATGACCCACGCCGCACTCTACAGTCACGCCATCCGCACGAGCCTGACCGAAGCGCACCACGCTGGGGCCGCACTGCCCGGCATGGACATCCCGTACCCGGGCCTGGCGCAGCCCCACAGCCAGATCGCCGTTCCGATCATCTCCGCCGGACATCTGCTGGGCGTTCTGTTCGCAGAAAGCCCGCTCGACCTGCAGTTCAACTTTGAAGACGAGGACATGCTTGTGGCCATTGCGGGTCAGCTGGGCGCCGCCATCGACCTGCTCCAGGCGACCACCGACAGCCCCGAGGTTGCCAGCCCCGCGCCCGCCGCCCCTGTGGTCAGCGGAGCCCCGCTGCGGATCCGCCACTTTGCGGCCAATGACAGCGTTTTCATCAACGATGACTACCTCATCAAGGGCGTGGCGGGGGCCATTTTCTGGAAGCTGCTGCGCGACAACGCCAGCCAGGGCCGGGTGGACTTCTCCAACCGCGAATTGCGGCTGGATCCGATGATTCGGCTGCCGGATGTTGCTGACAATCTTGAGGCCAGGTTGCTTTTGCTGCAGCGCCGCCTGCAGGAGCACTGCCCGCATGTTCGCATCGAGAAAACCGGGCGGGGGCGCTTTCGCCTGTGCCTGGAGCGGCCCATCGTGCTCGAAGACATGCCTGCGTGATCCCGCCGCTCTCGGCCTTCAATGCACCAGACCCGGAGCGGGCGCCATTCCAAGGCCCCGCATCAGCTTGCCCCACTCGGCTTGCGTGAGGTGCGGCTGCACCGTGTTCAGCACCGCAGCGAAGGCGGGTGCGGGTGCATGCTGGCGCATGTCGGCCAGCATGGCAACGCGCTCTGCGGGCGCCATGAAGGGAACGAGCCAGCGCACCACCACCATCATTTCCCCGGCGGGAATGGAGGCCACGAGGGCATCATGCACACCCATGAGTTCCTCATCGCTGTAGTGGGTCCACAGCACATCGTTGTGCACGGTTTCCTCCTGGTGCATGTGCTCGAAGTTATGGGCCACAAACAATGCCAGCTGGCGATAGAGCGCCTGGGCCGCGGCGGGCCGTGCCACGCGGGCGCAGGCCTGCAGGTGCACGATGCTGGCCGACAGCGCTGCGATGGCCTGCTCGTGTTCGGCATGCTCCGCTTCGACGGCAGCGCTGGCGCCCGGCGCCCGTGCATCCATGGCCCTGTGCACAAAGGCGTTTTCGTGGTGCAGGTGTGAGCGGCAAAAGTCCAGCAGCTGCATCACGCGTTCGCTGGCCTGGGCGAATTCAAGGTCGTCATCCACATCCATGCGCCCCAGTCCCAGCAGGGTGTCGGCCATGAAGGCACGCATGGCCTTGTGAATGCCCGCATACATATCCATGCGGGGAGCGCCTGGCTGGGCGCTGGCGATTTCAGCAATTTCGCGGGGGTCGATTTTCATCACGTTCTTTCCTGGCCTTCGGAGCCAAATACGGTGCCATGTCGAGTGGCATCGGGCCGGCTGCACCCTGCATCCGTAACCGTGAAAGAAGTCTAGAAAAACCCGCAGCTTTTGCCCGTTAAAAATCGCTTACGCAGATCTGAAAGATTTCTTAAATTCCCGTCCAGTACGCCTTGGCGTGGCCAGCTTTACGCTGCCGCGCGCAAAAAATCCACCGCCTTTTCGGCAATCATGACAACCGGCGCGTTGGTGTTGCCGCTGACGATGCGCGGCATGATGGACGCATCCACCACCCGCAACCGCTGCATGCCATGCACACGCAGCTGGGCATCCACCACGTCCAGCGTCCCCGGCCCCATGCGGCAGGTGCCCACGGGGTGGTAGATGGTGTCGGCGTACTGGCGGATGAACTGCTCAATCTGCGCATCGGTCTTGGCACTGGCCGACGCAGCCTGCTCCTTGGCCCCAAACTGGGCCAGCGCCGGCTGCTGCAGGATGGCGCGCATACGCCTGACGCCCCGCACCATGCGCACCATGTCGTCGGGATCGCTCAAAAACTGCGGGTCCACCAGCGGCAGCTGCAGGGGGTCATTGCTGGCCAGCGCCACCGTGCCGCGGCTGCGCGGCTGCAGCAGGCAGACATGGGAGGAATAGCCATGGCCCAGCACCGTCTTGCGGCCATGGTCCAAGAGCTTGCCGATGACGAAATGCAGTTGCAGATCGGGCGCCGGTTCGGACGGATCGCTCTTGATGAAGCCCCCCGCCTCAGCGAAGTTGGTGGTGAGCATGCCGGTACGGGTGCGGCGCCACTCCAGCATGCCGCGTGCCACGTTCACCATTCCCCGCGGCGACAGCCCGAACAGATCCGTCAGGCCCGGTGCATCCATCACCTGCACCACATCCGGGTGGTCATGCAAATGTTGGCCCACGCCGGGCAAGTCGTGCTGCACCGCAATGCCGTGGCGCTGCAGTTGCGCCCCCGGCCCAATGCCCGACAGCATGAGCAGCTGCGGCGACAGCAGCGCGCCCGCGCTCAGCAGCACTTCGCGCGCGGCCTTGAGCTGGTGCAGCTGGCCGCCCTGGCGGTATTCCACGCCCACGGCCCGCCGCCCTTCCAGCAGCACCCGCGTGGCATGCGCCTGCGTGATGACGCGCAGGTTGGGGCGGCCCAGGTGCGGGGTGAGATAGCCCTTGGCCACGCTATGGCGCTCGCCGTTCTTGTGCGTAACCTGGTAAATGCCCACGCCTTCTTGCGTGGCGCCATTGAAATCGGGGTTGTGCGGAAAGCCGGCCTGCACGCCCGCCTCGGTGAACAGCTGGCTGAAGCGGTTGGGGGCGCGCAGGTCGGCCACGTTCAGGGGGCCGCCCTTGCCATGCCATTCATCCCGCAGGCGCTCGTTGTTTTCGGCGCGCAGGAAATAGGGCCTGACATCGTTCCATGCCCAGCCGGGGTTGCCCTGCTGGGCCCAATGGTCGTAGTCGGCAGGCTGGCCGCGCACATAGATCATGGCATTGATGGAGCTGGAGCCGCCCAGCACCTTGCCGCGCGGCTGGTAGCCCTGGCGGCCATTGAGCCCTGGCTGCGGCGTGGTGTTCTGCCCCCAGCCATTGAGCTCGAACTTGGCCATCACGGCCAGCCCGGCAGGGCAATGGATGAAAACGCTTTGATCGGCGGGCCCCGCCTCCAGCAGGCACACGCGCACGGCGGGGTCCTCTGTCAGCCGCCCCGCCAGCACCGAGCCGGCCGATCCCCCACCAATCACGATGTAGTCAAACATGGTTCCCTTGTCTCTCCCGCCATTCGATGCAGCGGTGTGTCGGCACGATAACCGAACGGACATGCGATCCAATTACCATGTCGGTTACTTTTTTCACTTCCAAGAGGGTTCTCTCCATGACGATTCAAACCGTTGGCATCATTGGCGCTGGCACCATGGGCAATGGCATCGCGCAGGCCTGTGCCGTGTCGGGCATTAACGTGGTGATGGTGGACATTTCCGACGCCGCAGTGCAAAAAGGGCTGGCCACGGTGGCGGGCAGCCTGGACCGCCTGATCAAGAAGGAAAAGATCACGGCCGCCGACAAGGAAACCGCGCTGGCGCGCATCAAGGTCTCCACCAGCTACGACGACCTGAAGGCTGCACAGCTCGTCATCGAGGCCGCCACCGAAAACTACGAACTCAAGCTCAAGATCCTCAAGCAGGTCGATGGCATCGTCGGCCCCGACGTGATCATTGCCTCCAACACCTCGTCGATCTCCATCACCAAGCTTGCCGCCGCCACCAGCCGGGCCGACAAGTTCATCGGCATGCACTTCTTCAACCCCGTGCCCATGATGGCGCTGGTGGAGATCATCCGCGGCCTGCAGACCAGCGACGCCACGCACGACGCCGTGAAAGCCATGGCCGTGGCGCTGGGCAAGAGCCCGATCACCGTGAAGAATGCCCCGGGCTTTGTGGTCAACCGCATCCTGGTGCCCATGATCAACGAGGCTTTCTTCGTGCTGGCCGAAGGTCTGGCCACGCCGGAAGACATTGACGCCGGCATGAAGCTGGGCTGCAACCAGCCCATTGGCCCACTGGCCCTGGCCGACATGGTGGGCCTGGACGTGTGCCTGGCCGTGATGGACGTGTACCTGGCCGAGTTTGGCGACAGCAAGTACCGCGCCTGTCCGCTGCTGCGCGAAATGGTGGCCGCCGGTCGCCTGGGCCGCAAGACCGGCCGCGGCGTCTACAGCTACTGAGCAAGGCGGCAACGCCAGGGACAAAACGAGGCGCCCGAGGGCGCCTTTTTCCATGGCGCGGCCAGACCCCGGAAACCCCTCCTTCCGAGAAGACTTTTCCCAATTTAATTTCACACAATTTAATTGCCAGCAATAATTCACCCCATGCCACGCAAGCCATCGCCCCTGTCACCCAGCCCCGCCGCCCTGCAACTGGACAACCAGGTGTGCTTTGCGCTGTATTCCGCCTCGCTGGCGATGACCAAGCTGTACAAGCCGCTGCTGGACGCCATTGGCCTGACCTATCCGCAATACCTGGTGATGCTGGTGCTGTGGGAGGGCGATGGCATCACGGTGAGCGCCCTGGGCGAGCGCCTGTACCTGGATTCAGGCACGCTCACCCCGTTGCTCAAGCGGCTCGAAACATCGGGGCTGATTGCCCGCCTGCGCGATGCCGAGGACGAGCGCCGCGTGCGCATCAGCCTGACGCCCGCGGGGCGGCTGCTGCGCGATGCCGCCGAACGTATCCCGCCCTGCGTGCTGCAAAGCAGCCAGTGCACGCTGCCCGAACTGGCGGCACTCACCGGCCAGCTCAAGACGCTGCGCGCGCGGCTCAACGCGCCCTGACGCGAAGCAACCGTTTGCTTTTTTCACCACCGTCCCGCGCTGCGGGCATCACCGTCAAAGGAAGACACCATGGCCTCGCTCGAAAAAGTTCTGTACACCGCCCATGCCCACACTACCGGAGGCCGCGACGGCGCCTCGCGCACCGATGATGGCCGCCTGGACGTGAAGCTGTCCTCGCCAGGCACGGCCGGCACCGGCACCAACCCCGAGCAATTGTTTGCCGCTGGCTATTCGGCCTGCTTCATCGGCGCCATGAAGGCCGTGGCCGGCATGCAAAAGATCACCCTGCCGCAGGACCTGGCCATTGACGCCAGCGTGGACCTGGGCAAGGTGGGCGCGGGCTATGGCATTGCCGTGCGCCTGGCCATCAGCCTGCCCGGCATGGAGCGCGCAGCAGCGCAAGCCCTGGTGGATGCCGCCCACCAGGTCTGCCCCTACTCCAACGCCACGCGTGGCAACATCGATGTGACGCTCTCGCTGGTCTGAAGCACCGGGCGTAGCGGCAGGCCGCGGCTCTGCCGACAGCAAACCCGTGAATCCACGGCATGGATTCACAGGCCAGCTCCACCAGCGTCTGGGCTAGGATGGCGTCATCAAGGAGACATTGATGAAGCTGGCGCTGCTGTCAGACATCCATTCGAACCGCCAGGCGCTTGACGCCTGCATGGAGCACGCCCGCGCCCAGGGCGCGCAGCGTTTTGCCTGGCTGGGCGACCTGGTGGGCTATGGCGCCGACCCTGGCTATGTGGTGCAGCAAGCCATGGCGCTGGTGGCAGACGGCCACTGCGTGATTGGCGGCAACCATGACGCCCTGGCCGTGCATCCACCCCAACCGGGCGACAAGGCCGCCAGCAGCGTGGCCGCACATGGAGCGGGCTGGACCCACGAGCATCTCACGCCGCACGAGCGCGCCTTTCTCGCAGCGCGCCCCCTCGTCGCCGAAGTGGGCGGCGTCTTGCTGGTACATGCCAGCGCCGACGCGCCCGAGCGCTGGCGCTATGTGGACAACGAGGCCGTGGCAGAGCAATGCCTGGACGCAGCAACCCAGCGCCCCGGCATCCGCCATGTGTTCTGCGGCCATGTGCACAAGCAAACGCTGTACTACCGGGGCACCGGGCGCGGGCTCATGCGCTTTGCGCCGCAGCCGGGTGTGGCCATTCCGGTGGCACCACGCCGGCAATGGGTGGCCACCATCGGATCGGTGGGCCAGCCGCGCGACGGCGACCCGCGTGCCATGTATGCCCTGCTCGACACCGAGGCCTGGCTGCTGCGCTTTGAACGCGTGCCCTACGACCATGCCGCCGCCGCCGCCGCCATCCGCGCCACCGGTGCCATGCCCGACTACTTTGCCCAGCGCCTGGAGGTGGGCCGATGAAGCTGCTTGAGCCCGGCACCGAGGTGGACGGCTTCACCGTGCTCGAATGCATTCATGCGGGTGGCATGGCCCACATTTACCGCGTCGAATATGCCGTGGGGCCACCCAACCCGGGGTTTCCGCTGGCCATGAAAATCCCGCGCATGACTGCGGGCGATGGCGCCGAGAACATCGTCAGCTTCGAGGTCGAGCTGCAGATCCTGCCCACGCTCACCGGCCCCCATGTGCCGCGCTTTGTGGCCGCAGGCGACCTGGAACGCCTGCCCTACCTGGTCATGGAGTATTGCAGCGGCCACACGCTGCAATACTGGCTGGATGCCGCCGAGCGACCCGACGTGGCAACAATAGCCCGCCTGGGCGCCGCCATGGGGCGTGCCGCGCACAGCCTGCACCAGCAAAACGTCTGCCACCTTGACCTGAAACCCGGCAACGTGCTGTTTACCCACGACGACCATGCCGTGCTGCTCGACTTTGGCCTGTCGTGCCATGCGCACTACCCCGACCTGCTGGCCGAAGAACTGCGCCGCGCCGTGGGCTCGCCGGCCTGGATCGCACCCGAGCAGGTGGTGGGGGTGCGCGGCGATCCGCGCAGCGACATTTTTGCCATTGGCGTCATGCTTTATGAGCTGGCCACGGGCGAGTTGCCCTTTGGCGCGCCCACCACGCAGGGCGGGCTGCGCCAGCGCCTGTGGATGTCGCCCGCGCCGCCGCGCCTGCACCGCCCCGACCTGCCCGAATGGCTGCAGGAGACCATCCTGCGCTGCCTGGAGCCCGAAGCCGCGCGGCGCCACCCGTCGGCCGCGCACCTGGCGTTCGACCTGACCCACCCCGACCAGGTGCCCATCACCGAGCGCGGTCAGCGCCAGCGCGGCCCGGGCCTGCGCACGCATTTCAAGCGCTGGATCAAGGCCGCCGGCATGCACTACCAGCCCAGCCCGCTGCCCACGCGCCAGATCGAGGAAGTGCCCATCGTCATGGTGGCGGTGCCCCACGACGACGTGACCGACGCCACCATGTATTCGCTGCGCCAGGCCGTGGGGCGCTCGCTGGGCATCCGGCCCGGCGCGCGGCTGGCCTGCGTCACCGTGATCTCGCCCGCAGCCAGCAGCAGCACCGACAGCGAGCGCAGCGAAACCGCCGTGCACCGCCAGCACCGCGCGCGGCTCAAGCAATGGGCCGAGCCCCTCGATCTGGCGGGCCACAGCGTCAGCTACCACGTGCTCGAATCGGGCGATGTGGCGCACGCGCTGGTGCGCTACGCCGAGGGCAACCAGGTCAGCATGATGATTCTGGGCGCCGCCACGCACGGCCTGCAAACCCAGCGCTTCATCGCCACCGTGCCCATGCGCGTGGCGCGCGATGCGCCCTGCACCGTCATCCTGGTCAAGCAGGCGCTGCCCTTTGCCCAGCTGGCACGCGAATACAGCGAGTAAGCCGCCACGCCGCTACGGCCCGGCGCGCCAGCAGCCGCATCTCATTGCCGCGAATCACTATCAAAACAATAGCTATTAGCGCAATCACAGAAAGCGCTACAGGCCATTTTTACCCAGAAATGCCACCACGAACGGCGCCCGCCATGCACGCGGTAGGGCCACAGCGCCTGCACCGCAGCCCGGCGACAATGGACCGATGAATATTTCCCCCGAAACGCCTGGCCTGCACGCCTTTGCCACCCTGACGCCCGACGTGGTGCTGGACGCACTGGCCACTGTGGGCCTGTATGGCGACGGCCGGTTGATGGCGCTCTCGTCTTACGAAAACCGCGTGTACCAGGTGACGCTGGAGGACGGCGAACGCGTGGTCGCCAAGTTCTACCGCCCTGGCCGCTGGAGCGAGGCGCAGATACTCGAAGAACACGCCTTCGCCGCCGATCTCATGGCGGCCGAGGTGCCCGCCGTGGGGCCGCTGGTGCTGGCGGGGCGCACGCTGCACCCGTTCGGTGGCTTCGTGTTCTCGGTCAGCCCCTGGCGCGGCGGCCGCCAGCCCGAGCTGGACGACTTTGAAGTGCTCGAATGGATTGGCCGCTTCCTGGCGCGTATCCACACCGTGGGGGCGGCGCAGCCGTTCACCCACCGCCCGCCGCTGGACTTGCACAGCTTTGGCTCGGAGCCGCACGACTGGCTGCTGGCCCACGAGCTGATCCCGCTGGATGTGCAGTCGGAGTGGCGCAGCGCCTGCGAACAGGCACTCTCGCTGATCGGGGGCCACACCCACCTGGCGCATGGCCCCGACCGCCTGCACCTGAAAGACGCCACCATGCTGCGCCTGCACGGCGACTGCCACCCCGGCAACATCCTGTGGACGCCGCTCGACGAATGGGGGCGCGGCGGCCCCCACTTTGTTGACCTGGACGACGCACGCATGGGCCCGGCCGTGCAAGATTTGTGGATGCTGCTGTCCGGCGACCGGCGCCAGCGCACACACCAGCTCGGCGCCCTGCTCGATGGTTACGAACAGTTCCGCTCGTTCGACCGGCGCGAGCTGGCGCTCATCGAGCCGCTGCGCACGCTGCGCCTGATCCACTACAGCGCCTGGCTCGCGCGGCGCTGGCAAGACCCGATCTTCCCCATCAACTTCCCCTGGTTCGGCAGCAGCGACTACTGGCGCGGCCAGGTGGACATGCTGCACGAGCAGATCGAGGCCATGCAGGAAGAACCGCTGGTGGCGTGAAACGGCCACGGCGGTAGGGCTGTCAGGCGCAATGCCATATAATCACCAGTTCGATAAAGCCATGATTTCATAATGGCGCGCTATAAAACGACAGCCCAGTCCGCGCGCCGCCTCTTTTGAATGGCCTTGCGCCTGTGTGCCGGTTGCTCCCAATGACCGGCCACCAAAGTTTCACTCTGGCATGTGCGACTTTTTTTCAGGTGCGCTCCGGGTTCCCCGCAAGGGTTGACACCCAGGATCGATCCACCCGGCCCTCCCCACGGGCCATTTCTCTTGCCTTTTGATTGACGCCGCGCATGAGACCGCGGCCCCTTACCATGACCCACTCCCACACCAACACGACCGTTGGCAAATACCTTGTTTCCCCGCTGACCCGGCTGCTCGACGATGGCCGCTTCGCGGCTTCTGTCTCGATCCGCTCAGGCTCGGGCAGCGGCACGCACGACCGTGTGCTGCGCCTGGCCACGGTGTTTGCCGACCACACCGCCGCCGCCCACTACGCCACCAGCGAAGGCCTGCGCTGGATCCACCACCGCCACGCCCCTGCCGGCGCCTGCGCGGCCTGAACGCGCCCGGCGCAGCAGCAACCGCTGACCGCATCAAAAAAGCCCCGACGGTGCTTGCACCGTCGGGGCTTTTTTGCGTTTTTGATAGCAGATTGCGCTTACGCAGCAAGCGCTGGAGGCCGATTCAACCTTTCACCCACGCTGGCTGCAGGCAGGCTTGCCTGCCCCGTGCCCGACTTCTTCGCCTCTCAGAACGTGTTCACAATCTCCCAGCGGCCGCGAGATGGTGATCACGTTCTCAGACCAGCAGCGCGTTGACGCGGCGCACATAGGCCGCCGGGTCTTCGGGCAGGCCGCCTTCGGCCAGCAGCGCCTGGTCGAACAGGATGTGGGCCAGGTCGTGAAAGTGCACGCTGCCGTCGAGCTTTTTCACCAGTGCGTGCTCGGCATTCACCTCCAGCACGGGCTTGGTCTCGGGCGCCTGCTGGCCGGCCTGCTTGAGCATGCGGGCGAGCTGCGTGCTCATGCCGTCGTCCTGCACCACCAGGCAGGCGGGCGAATCGACCAGGCGCGTGGTCACGCGAACATCCTCCGCCTTGTCTTTCAGCGCTTCTTTCAGCTTGGCCAGCACCGGCTTGAAGGCTTCGGCGGCCTCTTCGGCGGCCTTCTTCTCGGCCTCGTCCTGCAGCTTGCCCAGGTCCACGGCGCCCTTGGCCACACTTTGCAGCGGGGTACCGTCAAACTCGTGCAGGTAGTTCAGCGCCCACTCGTCCACGCGGTCGGTCATCAAGAGCACTTCGATGCCCTTCTTCTTGAAGACTTCGAGCTGCGGGCTGTTCTTGGCGGCGGCCAGCGTGTCGGCGGTGATGTAGTAGATGGCCTCCTGGCCTTCCTTCATGCGCGCCTTGTAGTCGGCAAAGCCCACGCTGGCGGTGTCGCTGGTCGTGGATGCAAAGCGCAGCAGCTTGGCCAGGCGTTCGCGGTTGCCAAAGTCTTCGCCCAGACCTTCCTTGAGCACCGCGCCAAACTCGGCGTAGAACGCCGTGTACTTGCCTTCCTTGGCCTTGTCGTCGGCATCCACCACATCGGTCACGCCATCGGCGTTGGCCGTGGTGTCATGCTTGTCGTGCTTGGCCAGGTCTTCGAGCATGCTGAGCACGCGCTTGGTGCTGCCTTCGCGGATGGCGCGCACATCGCGGCTTTCCTGCAGCAGCTCGCGGCTGACGTTCAGGGGCAGATCGGCCGAGTCGATCACGCCCTTGACGAAGCGCAGGTAGCTGGGCATCAGCGCCTCGGCGTCGTCCATGATGAAGACGCGCTTGACATACAGCTTCACACCGGCCTTCTTGTCGCGGTTCCACAGGTCGAACGGCGCCTTGGCGGGGATGTACAAGAGCTGCGTGTACTCGGTGTTGCCTTCGACGCGGTTGTGCGCCCAGGTCAGCGGGGCCTCGTGGTCGTGGCTGATGGTCTTGTAGAACTCGGCGTATTGCTCGTCGGTGATGTCCTTCTTGGGGCGCGTCCACAGGGCGCTGGCCTTGTTGATGGTTTCCCACTCGCCGGTCTTGACCATGCCACCGGGCTGGCGGCCGCCGTTTTCATCGCCGGGGGTGATCAGCTCGCCGTCTTTCCACTCTTCCTTTTCCATCAGGATGGGCAGGCTGATGTGGTCGGAATACTTGGCAATGACCTGCTTGAGCTTCCAGGCGTTGAGGTATTCCTCGGCGTCATCGCGCAGGTGCAGGATGACGCTGGTGCCACGCGCGGTGCGGGTGATGGTTTCGACCTCGAAATCGCCGCTGCCGCCACTGGTCCAGCGCACGCCTTCCTCGGCCTTCAGGCCCGCGCGGCGCGACTCGACGGTGATCTTGTCGGCCACGATGAAGCCCGAGTAAAAGCCCACGCCAAACTGGCCGATGAGCTGGGCATCCTGCTTCTGGTCGCCGCTGAGCTTGCCCATGAAGTCTTTGGTGCCGCTCTTGGCAATGGTGCCCAGGTGGTCGATGGCCTCCTGCTCGCTCATGCCAATGCCGTTGTCGGTGATGGTGAGCGTCTTGGCGGCCTTGTCGAACGTCACGCGCACTTCGAGGTTGGGGGCGTCCTCGTACAGCGCGTTGTTGTTCAGCGCCTCGAAGCGCAGCTTGTCGCAGGCGTCCGACGCATTGGAGACCAGTTCGCGCAGGAAGATTTCCTGGTTGGAATAGAGCGAATGGGTGACCAGATGCAGCAGTTGGGCAACTTCGGCCTGAAACGACAGGGTTTGTTTGCTCATGGGAATGTTTCTCGCGTTGGAATCAATGAAATATGCGCGGCAGGGCACAAATGCACCGCTGCCGATACCGGCTGCCGGCAGTTGTGGGCGGGTTGGGGAGTTTCAAGCCCCACGGTGATCTGCGAACCAGCGGGGTCTCAGAACCGCTCGCCCGGCGCCAGGTAGCGCCACTGACCCACGGGCAGGTTTCCGAGGGTCACGCGGCCGATGCGGATGCGCTTGAGTCCCACCACCTTGAGCCCCACCAGTTCGCACATGCGCCGGATCTGGCGCTTCTTGCCCTCGGTGAGCACAAAACGCAGCTGCTCGGGGTTCTGCCAATCGACCTTGGCGGGCTTGAGCGGCTCGCCGTCCAGGCTCAGGCCATGGCGCAGGCGTTCCAGCAACTCGGGCGGAAACACCGCCTGCACATTGGTACTGACAGGATCGCGCTCGTCAATTTCCTGCAGCGGCGCGGAGCGCTCACTGGGATGGCGTGGCACCACCTGACCCGGTGCCTGGTAGACCACGCGCACCAGGTATTCCTTGTCAACCGTGGAGTCCTCGCCAATCAGCTGGCGCGCCACGCGGCCGTCCTGGGTGAGCACCAACAGGCCCACCGAGTCGATATCGAGCCGCCCTGCAGGCGCCAAACCACGCAGTTGCGGCGGCGAAAACCGGTTGCGGCTGGGGTCATCGCGCCAGTGGGTGCGGGGGTTGATGAGCGCCACGGCGGGCGTGTGGCCATCCTCGGCCTGGCCGCTCACATAACCCATGGGCTTGTGCAGCAGGATGGTGACGCGCTGCTCCTGAAAGCCCTGCGCCACCTTGTCCACCTCGATGCGGTCCAGTGGCGTGACCTGCAGCCCCATGGGCGCGACCTCGCCATTGACCTTGACCCAGCCCTGGGCGATCCACTCGTCGGCCTCGCGGCGCGAGCACAGGCCCAGCTCGGCCATGCGTTTGTTGAGGCGGGATGTGCCTGGGTTACCCGCCGTTCCCGCCGCTGTGGTGGCGGGCACCGGCTTGGGCGGCGCCTGGCGCACCGGGACGACATAGGGCGCGCCCGACGACGTGCGGTAGCCCGTGGGCGGAGGGGTTCGTGAGGGCCGCTCCGGCGCGGCACCGCGCCGGGCAGCAGACGGGGCTGGAGGTGCCGGTTTGGCCGTCACAGCGGGGCGGCGCAGCACCGGACGGGGCGCGGGCGCTGGGACGCAGCGCCACCGGCCGCGGAGGCAGGGGCCGCAGCAGGGCCGGCAGGCGGGCGGGAACTGGAAGATGTCATTGCGGGTATTTTCGCCTGCGGGGCGACAAGCCCCTGCATCAGGGGTCGCGAGGGCCCGAAAAGAACGGAAAAAGAGCTTACCCCTGGCGCGCCTGCCAGGCCAGAAAATCATCCACCGGCAAAGGCCGCGCAATGTGATAACCCTGCGCCTCGTCGCACGCCAGGGTGCGCAGGCGCTCCAGAATGGCGGCGGTTTCCACCCCTTCGGCCACCACCGTGAGGCCCAGGTTGTGCGCCAGTTCGATGGTGGAGCGCACGATCATGGCGTCGTCCTCGCCCGACTGCATGCCCATGACAAAGGATTTGTCGATCTTGAGCTCATCCACCGGCAGGCGCCGGAGGTAGGCCAGCGACGAATAACCCGTGCCGAAATCGTCGATGGAGAGCTTGAACCCCTGCTGCGACAGGCGGTTGAGCATGGCCTCGGCGCGCTGGGGGTCGTCCATGATGGCGCTTTCGGTGATCTCCAGGCAAAAGGCGCTGGCCTGCACGCCGTAGCGGACCAGGATGGCCGCCAGCCGCGTGCTGAGCTCAGGATCCAGCAAATCGCGCGTGGACAGGTTGACCGACACGCGCAGCTGCAGGTGCCGCGCCTCTTGCGAAGCCAGCAGGCGGGCCACCTCCTCGAATATCCACAGCGTGAGCTGGCGCACAAACCCCGTCTGCTCGGCAAACGGAATGAAATGCATGGGCGCAACCAGCCCCCGCTGCGGATGCTGCCAGCGCACCAGCGCCTCGGCCGCCAGCCCTGGTTGGCCGTGCAGCGCCAGCTTGGGCTGCAGGTACAGGCGCAATTCGTTGTGCTCTACCGCCCGGCGCAGCTCGGTCAGCAACGACAGGGTCTGGGCGCTCGCCAGATCAAAGGCGGGGTCGTAGCGCAGCGCCCCGCTGAGCTGGCGCTTGGCGGCGTACATGGCGATCTCGGAACGGCTGAGCAGGGTGTCGGCATCGTCGGCATCGCCAGGCCAGCAGGCAATGCCGATGCCGGCGCTCAGGTCAACGCTCTGGTCCTCGAACACCAGCGGTTCTTCGAACGACTGGTGGATGCGGCGCGCCAGCTCGTGGGCCGCCGGGGCATCGGCACCTTGCAGCAGCACGGCGAACTCGTTGCCGCCCATGCGGGCCACCATGTCCTGGGGCGCGCCCACCTGTTCGCGCAGGCGGGCGGCCACCGCCTGCAGCAGCCGGTCACCAAAGGCATAGCCGAGCACGTCGTTCACATGCTTGAAACGGTCAAGGTCCAGCGTCAGCACGGCCAGCGGTTGGACAGCCCCGGCTTGGCCGGAGGTGGCCGCCAGCACGGCTTCCCGAAAGCGCTCGCGGTTGGGGAGCCCTGTGAGGCGGTCCCAGTAAGCCAGCCGCCGAATCTCGCTTTGCTGCGCGCCGATATCCACGCGCATCTTGTCAAAGGAACGCGCCAGGTTGCCGATTTCATCGGCGCGGTCCAAATGTTCCAGTGGCACGTCGTACTCCCCGCGCGAGAGCCGCCGCGTGGCGGCCAGCAACGAGCGCAGGGGGGTTGTCACACGCTGCGCCATCACGCCGTTGCCCATCGCGAACAGCAGCACACCGGCCACTGTGATGAAGGCCAGCAACACCTGCAGCTGCCTATACGGCGCCACGACCTCGTCCACCGAGCGCAGCAGCAGCGCCTGCACCTCGCCCCCCACTGTGTCCAGCGGGCTGACGCGCGCCAGCAGAACGCCCTGGCCCGTATCGAGTTCGCCCGTGGGGTTGCCGCTGCGGCGCAGCAGGGCCAGCGGCTCGGCGGGCAAGGTGCTGACCGGCACGGACAGCCTGCCATCCGATGCTTTCACCAGCAAGGCCACATGCACCGACAGCAGCTGGCGCATTTCGTCGGCCAGGCTCTGGCTGACGGGGAACCCCATCAACACCCAGCCGATGACCACCGGCGCCCGCATGGGCACCATGACGAACTGGTAGGGCATGCCCCCGATCACGGCGATGCGGCTGCCCTGCGGCTGGCTGGCCAGCAGCGGCGCCACCTGCTGCACGGCGGCCTGGAAATCGCCGGCACCGGCGGGTGTGCTCAGCGAGCGCAGGCGCAGCCCGGTGTCGAGCAGCGCGGTGACCTCGGCCCCGATCCGGCTGCCATGATTCTCCAGCACCGACTGGATGGTTTCCTCGTCGCCGGAGTTCACTGCAGACCGGAATCCATAGTCTGCTGCCAGCAAGGCCGAGCCCTGGCGCAGCCTGTCGGCGTTCTGCTCAAGCAACCGCCGCCAGACGTTCTCGTCGGTGTCCAGGGCCCGTGCAATCTGGCCGCGGGCATTCCGGTCGATGGTGGCACGCACCACGGCGAACCCGGCGGCCTGCACCACCAAGAGCAGCAGCAGCGATATGCCGACCAGCCGCACGATCAGGCTGCGCCGAAGCACCGCCAGTTTCAAGGCTGCAACCCCGACATGCGCACCGTCACCGCAACCGCCCCGGTGGCCGGCACGCTCAGCACCTGCTCGAGCGCGGGCGCGCCCACGGGCAGGCGGGCATGCCAGGTGCGCAGCCGGTAGCTGCCCGCCGGCACGTTGTCGATCTGCGCCTTGCCCGTGGCCGCGAGGGTCTGGGCGTAATAGGGGGTGTCCACGACGAGGATCCAGCCCACCATCTGGTCATGGATGTTGCAGCCCAGCACGACCACGCCGGGCTGGTCAAACAGCACGGGGTTGGCGGGGGTGCCGGTATAGAGCTTGAGCTCGAACTTCTTGGCGGGCGAGAACGAATACACATGGTGGCGCACCGTGTCGTGGTTGGGAAAGCGCACCTCCGACCCCACCGGCAGCACCAGCACATCGGGCAGGAACTGCTTTTTCTGCTGCGCCATCTCCAGCCCGGTCAAGGGCCGCACCTGGCGGCGCGCCTGGGCCGACTCCAGAAACACCACGGCATCGCCCAGGGGCTTGCCGGCCGCGTCCTGCACATCGATCTGCACCGTGGTGGCCTGTGCGCCCGCCGCAAGACAGAGCGACAAACCGAGCGCCAGGGGCCGCATCGCGCGCAGAGCGGCGCAGCGCCCCGTTAGTCCCGCCGCGCGCCAGCTCATGGCTCGATCGCCAGGCCAATCAGCGCACGGCCATCGCCGATCTGGCCGAGGTCGGTGGCCTGGCCCGTGGCCAGATCCACCCGGTGCAGGCGGGTGTGCGGCCCGGCCGCCGTGCGCACCGCGATCAGGGCCGTGTTGGCGACGTCGGAAATATCGAAGGCCACATCGGTGAGGGGCCCCAGGCCCAGCGCACCGACGGTGCGCAGCTGCCCGGTGTTGGGCGAGATCACGGGAGTCGCCCCCTCGCGCGAGCCCTGCATGACCAGGGTGCCGAGTGCGCGGTCAATGGCGTAATTGGTGGTGATTTTTTCATCGCGGGTGTTGTAGGTGTAGGCGGCGCCGGCGATGTCGGGCACGCGGCCGAAATGCGGGTCGCCCGCCACGTAGTGCAGCGCCCCATCGGGCTGCACGCCCTCGCGGGCGGGGTCACCGTCCACCTGGGCTCCGGTGTCCGGGTGCAGGCGCAGGTTGCGGCCGGACGGTGTCACCACGCGAATGCGGTCGACCGTCGGGTTGAAATCGAAACCGATCACCGCCCCGTCCAGCGGCAGCACGGCGGACGCAGCCCCCACCGGGTTCAGCGCGCCATTGGCACGGTCCACCGTGTACAGGCGCCCCGAGCGGGACAACACATACAGCACGCCACGGGCCACCCGGAAATCAATGCCAATCAGCGCGTCGCCCGGCGCCAGCCCGGTGACGGGCTTGCGCTCGATCACCCGGCGCGGCTGCGTGGCCACGAACCGGATCAGCTCCTGGGAGTCGGTGATGGCATAGACCATCTCCTGGCCCGCACCGGACTGTGGCTCGGCAACGCCCGCGCATCCCGCCGGCACCAGTGCGGCAGCAACCCAGGCCAGCAGGCGCTGGCGACAACGAAACAAAGGCATCAGACACTCCCACGGATGTAACGGGTTTATACCCGATGCCACCTGCCATCGTGGCAACGCACGGCACCGCGCGGTCCGCGCCAGAAAATCAAAAACAATAGCTGTTAGCGCTTGAACCATAAGCGCTGCAGCACTATTCAACACACAAATCAGAGAAAGCAACGGCCCGACCTGGGCGGCCGCCCAGGTCACTCGCAGGCCTCATCGTTTGTAACAGTGCGCGGGCGCCAGCGTGCCCGGCGCAACCGGCAGGGCGGCTACGCTCAACCCAGGTTGCGCGCAAAGATGCTGGAGCGCAGGGCCGACACATCCAGCACCCTCAGCCCGCCATACTCGATGCGAATGGCTCCCTGCCGCTCCAGCGCAGCCAGCGCCTCGTTGACCCGCTGGCGCGACAGCCCCACCAGATACGCCAGCTCCTGCTGCGTGATGCGCAGCACCTCGCCCACGCCGGGGTACAGCACCGGGTTGAACAGTGAAGCCAGGCTGCGCGCCACCCGCACATCGGGGTTGTTCAACCGGTCGATCTCGCGCGCCGCAATGAACTGGGCCAGGCGCTCGTTGAGCTGGTTCATCACAAAGCGGTTGAACCCGATGGAATGGTCCAGCAGCCAGTGGAAGGTGTCGATCGGCAGCCCAGCCACCACGCTCTTGCGCAAGGCCTGGATGTTGTAGCGGTAAGGCTCGCGCTTGAGCGCGGTGCCCTCGCCAAACCAGCCGCCGGGCGGCACCCCCGTGAAGGTCATGGTCTGGCCCTGGGCGTTGTCACTGCTCATCTTCAGCAGCCCCTCGACCACGCCAAACCAGTAGGTCACCGGCCGCCCGACACGGCAGACAAAGTCGCCCGCCATCGCGTCGCCCACCAGCAGCGAGGCCACGGCGCGCTCGCGCTCGACGTTCTGCAGTGGGGCGAGCCACGGGATGCCGTCGAGTTCCTCCCCGGTGGGCGGGCGGCGGCGCTGGTGCAGGGACAGATCGTGGGTCATGCTCGGGTCTTCAGGGCAAGGGACGATGGACGATGGATGAGGCCACCACGAGCCAGCAGGTACCAATGGCGCGTGTGGCGCAAGACCGGCGCCATACCCGATCGGCGGGGGCACTGAGGGTTCAACCCCATGAGGACTTTCCCGCAAATTGTCGTCCGAAAGACATGGCAACGTCAAAGGCAGTCCTAGCATGCACCCCAATGCACTGCCTCATTACAGTGCGCCCGGCAGTCCCCGGGCTGACACCCCATCATTATTAGGAACCGGAATGAAGACCACGTTCCCGCAACTGCTGCTCAAGCATGCTGCCGAGCGCCCCACGGCCCCGGCGCTGCGCGAAAAAGAATACGGCATCTGGCAAACATGGAGCTGGAAAGATGCCGCACAGACCGTGCGCCTTATGGCCTGTGGCATGGCAGCACTGGGTTTTCAGCGGGGCCAGAACCTCGCACTGGTCGGCGACAACCGCCCCCACCTCTACATGGGCTTCATCGCGGTGCAAAGCATTGGCGGCGTTCCGATTCCGCTGTACCAGGATGCGGTGGCCTCCGAAATGGCTTTTGTGATGGAAGACGCCGAAGTCCGGTTTGTGTTCACCGAAAACCAGGAGCAGGTGGACAAGCTGCTGGAAGTGCGCGAAACCCTGCCGGGCATCGCGCACATCATTTACGACGACCCTCGCGGGCTGCGCGACTATGACCAGCCTGGCCTCATCAGCACCGAAAAGCTCAAGGCCATGGGCGCCGAATGGGACCGCGCCCACCCCGGCGCGTGGGAGGCCATGGTGGCGCAGAACCGGCCCGACGATGTGTCGGTGATCCTCTACACCTCGGGCACCACCGGCAAGCCCAAGGGCGTGTGCCAGACCCACGCCAGCTTCATCGCTTCGGCGCAGGGCGGCGTGGAGGTGGATGGCCTCAACCCCCACGACAACGTCATCTCCTACCTGCCACCGGCCTGGGTGGGCGACCACCTGTTCTCGCTGGCGCAATGGCTGGTGGCGGGCTTCACCATCAACTGCCCCGAATCGGCCAGCACCGTCAGCATCGACCTGCGCGAGATCGGCCCCACCTACTATTTTGCGCCGCCACGGGTGTTCGAGGGCATGCTGACGTCGGTCTCGATCCGCATGGAAGACGCGGCGCCCACCAAGCGCTGGTTGTATGCCAAGTGCATGGCCCTGGCCCGGCGCGTGGGCTCCGACATCCTCGACGGCAAGCCCGTGGGCCTGTGGGACCGCGTGCTGTACCGCCTGGGCGATTTCGCCATCTACGGCCCCCTGCGCAATGTGCTGGGCCTGTCGCGCCTGCGGGTGGCCTACACGGCCGGGGCCGCCATTGGCCCCGATCTGTTCCGATTCTTCCGCTCCATCGGCATCAACCTCAAGCAGCTGTATGGCCAGACCGAGACCTGCGCCTATGTGTGCATCCAGAAGAACCGCCAGGTCAAGCTCAACACGGTAGGCCAGGCCGCGCCGGGCATTGAGCTCAAGATCGCCGACAACGGCGAAGTGCTGGTCAAGGGGGTGTCGGTGCTCAAGGAATACTACAAACGCCCCGATGCCACCGCCGAGGTGATCGACGCCGAGGGCTACTTTCACACCGGCGATGCGGGCGTGCTCGACGAAGACGGGCACCTGCGCATCATCGATCGCGCCAAGGACGTGGGCAAGCTCAATGGCGGCGCGATGTTCGCGCCCAACTACATCGAGAACAAGCTCAAGTTCTTCCCGCAGATCAAGGAAGTGGTGTGCTTCGGCCATGGCCGCGACCAGGTGTGCGCCTTCATCAACATCGACTATGAAGCGGTGGGCAACTGGGCTGAGCGCCAGGGGCTGCCTTATGGCGGCTATGTCGACCTGGCCTCCAAACCGCAGGTGCTGCAGCTGATCGCGGACTGCATTGCACAGGTGAACGCCGACCTGGCCGCAGAGGCCGGCATGGCCGACACCCAGGTGGCGCGCTTTCTGGTTCTGCACAAGGAGCTGGACCCGGACGACGACGAGCTCACCCGCACCCGCAAGGTGCGCCGCAACTTCATTGCCGAAAAATACGCCGTGCTGGTGGAAGCGCTCTACACCGGCAAGACCGAGCAGTTCATTGAAACCCAGGTCAAGTTCGAGGATGGCCGCACCGGCAGCGTGAGCGCCACGCTCAAGATCCTGAATGCCAAGACCCATGCGCCCGCCAAGGTCAGTGCCTGAGACACCGGAAAGCACCCCATGACCCAGAAAAAGATTGGCGACGTCATCCTGGACGTCAAAAACATCAGCCTGCGATTTGGCGGCGTGAAGGCACTGACCGACATTTCGTTCAACGTGCGCGAGCACGAGATCCGCGCCATCATCGGCCCCAACGGTGCCGGCAAGAGCTCCATGCTCAACTGCATCAACGGGGTTTATTCGCCGTCCGAAGGCTCGATCACCTTCCGGGGCAAGACTTTTGATCACATGAACTCGCGCCAGGTGGCCGAAATGGGTGTGGCACGCACCTTCCAGAACCTGGCGCTGTTCAAGGGCATGAGCGTGATCGACAACATCATGACCGGCCGCAACCTCAAGATCAAAAGCAACCTGCTGATGCAGGCGCTGCGCATCGGCCCCGCCGAGCGCGAGGAAATCCGCCACCGCGAATTTGTCGAGCACATCATCGACTTTCTCGAAATCCAGGCCTTTCGCAAAACGCCCGTGGGCCAGTTGCCCTACGGACTGCAAAAGCGCGTGGACCTGGGTCGGGCTCTCGCCATGGAGCCGCAGGTGCTGCTGCTCGACGAGCCCATGGCGGGCATGAACGTCGAGGAAAAGCAGGACATGTGCCGCTTCATCCTGGACGTGAGCGCCGAGTTCGGCACAACCATCGTCCTGATCGAACACGACATGGGCGTGGTGATGGACATCTCGGACCGCGTGGTGGTGCTCGACTATGGCAAGAAGATCGGTGACGGCACGCCGGACGAAGTGCGCAACAACAAAGACGTGATCAGTGCCTATCTGGGCACCAGCCATTAAGGGCCGGAGAAAACACATGGCATTCTTTCTTGAAACCCTCATAGGCGGCCTCATGGCCGGCATGCTGTATTCGCTGGTGGCGCTGGGCTTCGTGCTGATCTACAAGGCCTCCGGTGTCTTCAACTTTGCGCAAGGGGCCATGGTGCTGTTTGCGGCACTGGCCATGGCCCGTTTTGCCGAATGGGTTCCCGCCTGGACCGGCATCGACAACGCGATAGCGACCACCCTGATCGCCTTCGTGATCGCAGGCACCTGCATGTTCCTGGTGGCCTGGCTGATCGAGAAGCTGGTGCTGCGCCACCTGGTGAACCAGGAGGGCGCCACCCTGCTGATGGCCACGCTGGGCATCACCTACTTCCTTGAAGGCCTGGGGCAGACCCTGTTTGGCAGCGACATCTACAAGATCGACATCGGCATGCCCAAGGAACCCATCTTCGTGTTCGATTCGATTTTTGAAGGTGGCATTCTGGTGAACAAGGAAGACATCATTGCCGCCGCCATTGCGGCCGGTCTGGTGGTGCTGCTCAGTGTTTTCTTTCAGAAGACCTCCACGGGCCGCGCCCTGCGCGCCGTGGCTGACGACCACCAGGCGGCGCAATCCATCGGCATTCCACTCAACCGCATCTGGGTGATCGTGTGGTGCGTGGCAGGCGTGGTGGCGCTGGTGGCCGGAATGATCTGGGGCAGCAAGCTTGGCGTGCAGTTTTCGCTCACCACGGTGGCGCTGCGCGCCTTGCCGGTGGTGATCCTGGGCGGCCTGACCTCGGTGCCCGGCGCCATCATCGGCGGACTGATCATCGGCGTGGGCGAGAAGCTCTCGGAGGTGTATCTGGGCCCCTACGTCGGTGGTGGCATCGAGATCTGGTTTGCCTATGTGCTGGCGCTTGTGTTCCTGCTGTTCAGGCCGCAGGGGTTGTTTGGCGAAAAAATCATTGATCGCGTGTGAAACACGTGATCCGCCCGGAGGGTGCTTCGCGCAGCGAAGAATGATTTTTCGGCGCAGGGCATGCAGTGCCCGCAGCCAAAAGATCACCACCCCGAAGGCTCACAAGGAGAAATAAAACATGCTCTACCGCGAAAACGGCCAGTTCAAGACCAGCTACCGGGCCGACCAGGCCATCTTCCCCATCGCGCAAGACCGCATTGCCATCGCCCTCATGCTCGCCGTGGCGTTTCTGGTGGTGCCCATGCTGGCCAGCGACTACATTTTCCGCGCCATCCTGATTCCCTTCGTCATCATGGCGCTGGCGGCCCTGGGCGTGAACATCCTGGTGGGGTATTGCGGGCAGATCTCGCTGGGCTCTGGCGCCTTCATGGCAGTGGGCGCCTATGGGGCCTACAACTTCTTCGTGCGCATCCCGGGCCTGCCCCTCATTCCCGCGCTGATTCTGGGCGGCCTGTGCGCCACGTTCTTCGGCATCCTTTTCGGGCTGCCCAGCCTGCGGGTGAAGGGCCTTTATCTGGCTGTGGCCACGCTGGCGGCGCAGTTCTTCAGCGACTGGATGTTTCTGCGCATCAAGTGGTTTACCAACAATTCCGATTCGGGCTCGGTGTCGGTGAACAACCTGCAGGTGTTCGGCATGCCCATCGAAAGCGCCACCAGCAAATACATCTTTTGTCTGGCGGTTCTGGTGGTCGTCGCCCTGCTGGCCAAGAATCTGGTGCGCGGCTCAGTAGGCCGCGAATGGATGGCCATCCGCGACATGGACGTGGCCGCTGCCGTGATCGGTATCCGTCCCATGTACGCCAAGCTCAGTGCGTTTGCCGTGAGTTCCTTCATCATCGGCATGGCCGGCGCCCTGTGGGCCTTTGTGCACCTGGGCGCCTGGGAGCCGGCGGCATTTTCCGTCGAAGTATCTTTCCGGTTGCTGTTCATGGTGATCATTGGCGGCCTCGGTTCCATCATGGGCGGCTTTTTTGGCGCGGCCTTCATCGTGGTGCTGCCCATCGTGCTCAACCAGTTCCTGCCTGCCCTGGTTGGCATGTTTGGCATCGAGATCTCCACCGCCGGGGTGTCGCACGCCGAACTGATGATTTTTGGTGCCCTCATCGTCTGGTTCCTGATCGTGGAGCCCCACGGCCTGGCCAAGCTGTGGTCCACGGCCAAACAGAAACTGCGGCTGTGGCCCTTCCCGCACTGAAGAGCCGCCGCAGAGGAAACCCCTTACTCGCAATTCCCGATACGGACCGCCTGCATTGACGCGTTAACTGTCCAACCATCTGGTTTTCCCCGTGCTTCAACACATTCATCAAAGGAGACATCCATGAAGCTTTCGAAACTCGTGATCGCCGCTGCCGTGGTCGCTGCAGGTGCGTCGTCCATGACGACCAGCGCCTTCGCGCAAGCCAAGGAGCAGTTCTTCCCGCTGCTGTCGTACCGCACCGGCCCCTACGCACCCAACGGCGTGCCATGGGCCAACGGCAAGCAGGACTACATCAAGATGATCAATGCGCGCGACGGCGGCATCAACGGCGTCAAGCTCACCTTTGAAGAATGCGAAACCGGCTATGCCACCGACCGCGGCGTGGAATGCTATGAGCGCCTGAAGGGCAAGCCCGGCGTGTCGCTGTTCGACCCCCAGGCCACTGGTATCACCTTCGCGCTGACCGAAAAGGCACCCGTGGACAAAATCCCGCTGATGACGCTGGGCTACGGCCTGTCGGTGGCGCAGGACGGCCAGGCCTTCAAGTGGAACTTCCCCTTCATGGGCAGCTACTGGACCGGTGCCGACATCCTGATCCAGCATATCGGCAAGACCGCGGGCGGCCTGGACAAGCTCAAGGGCAAGAAGATTGCGCTGGTCTACCACGACAGCCCGTTCGGCAAGGAGCCCATCCCGCTGCTGCAGGAACGCGCCAGGATGCACGGTTTTGAGCTGCAGATGCTGCCGGTGACCGCGCCCGGGGTGGAGCAAAAGGCTACCTGGCTGCAGGTGCGTCAGAGCCGCCCTGACTATGTGCTGCTGTGGGGCTGGGGGGTGATGAACTCCACCGCCTTGAAGGAAGCGCAAGCCACGGGCTTCCCGCGCGACAAGCTGTATGGCGTGTGGTGGGCCGGTGCCGAGCCCGATGTGCGCGACGTAGGCGAAGGCGCCAAGGGGTACCACGCCCTGGCGCTCAACGGCTACGGTACGCAATCGAAGGTCATCCAGGACATCCTCAAGAACGTGCACGACAAAGGCCAGGGCACGGGCCCCAAGGATGAAGTGGGCTCGGTGCTGTACACGCGCGGCGTGATCATCCAGATGCTGGCCGTCGAAGCCGTGCGCCGTGCCCAGGAGCGCTTTGGCAAGGGCAAGGTCATGACCGGCGAGCAGGTGCGCTGGGGCATGGAAAACCTGGCACTCGACCAGAAGAAACTGGATGCACTGGGCTTCAAGGACCTGATGCGTCCGCTGTCCACCAGCTGCGCCGACCACATGGGCTCCACCTGGGCACGGGTGCACACCTGGGATGGCAAGAAGTTCAACTTCTCGTCCGACTGGTACCAGGCCGATGAGCAGATCTTGAAGCCCATGGTCAAGGCCGGTGCCGACAAGTACTTGGCCGACAAGAAGATGACGCGCCGCGATGCGGCGGACTGCCAGTCTTGAGGACATCCCCCTGAGCGGCTGCGCCGCTTCCCCCTTCCCGAATCGCTTCGCGATTCGGGAAGGGGGACACCACCAGCGCGGCGGGGCGGTCCTTGCGCGGGGGCCCTGGCCTGGGCAGCGGCAGTTTTTACGGCCAGTGATCAGCGGTTGCTCCTGCGGGCAGCCGCCAACCGAAAGGGTTGTGACGCAACCTTTTCGATTGGCACAGGAAGGCAAGACCATGGACTCCAACAGCAATATTGTTCTCAACGTCAACGGCATCGAGGTCATCTACAACCACGTGATCCTGGTGCTCAAGGGTGTCTCGCTGCAGGTGCCGCAGGGCAGCATCGTGGCCATCCTGGGTGGCAATGGCGCGGGCAAGACGACCACGCTGCGCGCCATCTCCAACCTGCTCAAGGGCGAGCGGGGCGAGGTGACCAAGGGCACCATCGAGCTGCGTGGCGAGCGCATCGAAAACCTCTCGCCAGCCGACCTGGTTCAGCGTGGCGTGGTGCAGGTGATGGAGGGACGCCACTGCTTCGCCCACCTGACCATCGAGGAGAACCTGATGACGGGCTCCTACACCCGCACCAGCAAGGCCGAGATCGCGGCCAACCTGGAGAAGGTCTACAACTATTTTCCGCGCCTGAAAACGCGCCGCAGCTCGCAGGCGGCCTATACCTCGGGCGGTGAGCAGCAGATGTGCGCCATCGGTCGCGCGCTCATGGCCAACCCCAGCGTGGTGCTGCTCGACGAGCCGTCCATGGGGCTGGCGCCCCAGATCGTGGAAGAGGTGTTCAACATCGTCAAAGACCTGAACACCAAGGAGAAGGTCACCTTCCTGCTGGCCGAGCAGAACACCAACATGGCCCTCAAATATGCCGACTACGGCTACATCATGGAAAGCGGCCGCGTGGTGATGGATGGCGCCGCCTCCGATCTGGCCAACAACGAAGACGTGAAAGAGTTCTACCTCGGCGTGGGCGGCGGCGAACGCAAAAGCTTCAAGGACGTCAAGAGCTACAAGCGCCGCAAGCGCTGGTTGGCGTGATATGCCCCCTGCGGCGCTTCGTGCATCGGTGCCACCGCCAGAAGCGGTGGCCCGGCGAAGCCGGCTACAGGCGGCGCTGGGACGAGGCCATGGCGGCTTCAACGATGGCATCGCCGATCAACGCAATCGAACACTCCTGATTTCATAGCTGCTTGCGCTTTATGAATAAGCGCCAGAGGCTAATTTCATTGAACCCAACCGCATAGGAACCCATGGCATGAGCAAGTTCTACGACGCCCTGGAAACCCGCGACCCCGCTGAGCGCGAGGCCGCACTGCTCGCCGCACTGTCCACCCAGGTGGCGCATGCGCGCACGCACTCTGCCGCATATGCGGCCATCCTGGCCGATGTGGACCCGGCCGGCATCACCAGCCGTGCCGCACTGGCACGCCTGCCCGTCACGCGCAAGCATGAGCTGCAGGAACGCCAGCAGGCAGGGCGGGGCAACGACGTCTTTGGCGGCTTTGCCACCATCGGCTTCGGTGCGGCCATGCCGCGCGTGTTCAGCAGCCCCGGCCCCATCTACGAGCCCGAGAGCACGCGCCGCGACTACTGGCGCATGGCGCGCGCCTTGTACGCCGCCGGCTTCCGCGCGGGCGAGCTGGCCCACAACAGCTTCAGCTACCACTTCGTGCCGGCCGGCTCGATGATGGAAAACGGCGCCCACGCACTCGGCTGCACGGTGTTTCCGGGCGGTACCGGCCAGACCGAGCAGCAGGTGCAGGCCATGGCCGAGCTGCGCCCCGCGGGCTACATCGGCACGCCGAGCTTTCTCAAGCTGATTCTCGAAAAGGCGGCCGAACTGCAGCAGCCCCTGCCCAGCGTGACCAAGGCGCTCCTGTCGGCCGAGGCCTTTCCGCCGTCGCTGCGCGACTGGTTTGCCGAGCGCGGCATTGCCGGCTACCAGTGCTACGGCACGGCCGACCTGGGCCTGATCGCCTATGAAACCGAGGCGCGCGAAGGCCTGGTGCTGGACGAGGACGTGATCGTCGAGATCGTGCGCCCCGGCACCGGCGACCCGGTGCCCGAAGGCGAAGTGGGCGAACTCGTGGTGACCACGCTCAACCCCGACTACCCGCTGATCCGCTTTGGCACCGGCGACCTCTCGGCCGTGCTGCCGGGCCAGTGCCCGAGCGGCCGCACCAACACCCGCATCAAGGGCTGGATGGGCCGCGCCGACCAGACCACCAAGGTGCGCGGCATGTTCGTGCATCCCGCCCAGATCGCCGCCATCACACGCCGGTTTCCGCAAGTGCTGCGGGCCCGTCTGGTGGTCAGCGGCGAAATGGCCAGCGACCAGATGGTGCTGCAGGTCGAGACGCATGAAACCGCCGAGGGTTTTGCGCGCCAGCTCGCCGAGGTGGTGCGCGAAGTGACGAAGCTGCGCAGCGAAGTGCAAATGGTGGCCCCAGGCACCCTGCCCAACGATGGCCGGGTGATTGAAGACGCACGCAGCTATCGCTGAAACGCTGCCGCCGGCGCGGGTTGAGCCAGCGCAACAACCACGCAAGGTTGCGGCCCGTGCCCGCACAGACGAACAAGGGTTTACCCTTTTTTTGCTATTTTATTGATAGCGAATGGCGCTCGCCACATAAGCACCAGAGGCCAATATTAATAAAATTCATCTCTGACAAACTTTAAGTGCTTTCCTCAATACCCCCTTGACGGAGACTCGTTATCATCGCGCGTCAGATTACAGGAGCATTCCGTGAAAAAGATACTGAAACTCGCACTGGTCGCCACCGCAGCCATCGCAGCACTGGGCGCACAAGCCCAGGACTATCCCGCCAAGGACAAGACCGTCACCCTGGTCGTTCCCTTCACCGCAGGCGGCCCTACTGACCGCGTCGCGCGCGACCTCGCGGAAGCCTTGCGCAAGCCACTGGGCGCCAACGTGGTCGTGGACAACACGGCCGGTGCCGGCAGCTCGATCGGCGCGGCCCGTGTGGCCCGCGCCACCCCTGATGGCTACACACTGCTGCTCAACCACATCGGCATGTCCACCATGCCCGCGCTGTACCGCAAGCTGTCCTTCAGCGTGCCGAATGATTTTGAGTACCTGGGCATGGTCAACGATGTGCCCATGACCCTGATTGCTCGCCCCAACATCCCGGCGAACAACATGAAGGAGCTCACCGCCTGGATCGGCCAGAACAAGGGCAAGATCAATCTGGGCAACGCGGGCCTGGGCGCTGCGTCCCACCTGTGTGGCCTGATGTTCCAGAACGCCATGCAGGTCGAAATGACCACGGTTCCCTACAAGGGCACGGCGCCCGCCATCACCGACCTGATCGGTGGCCAGATCGACCTGCTGTGCGACCAGACCACCAACACCACGTCGCAGATCGAAGGCAAGAAGGTCAAGGCCTTTGCCGTGACGACCTCCAAACGCCTGACCACCCCGGCGCTGAAGGACCTGCCCACCCTGGCCGAGTCGGGTTTGAAAAACTTTGAAGTGACCATCTGGCACGGCCTGTATGCACCCAAGGGAACGCCCGCCGACGTCACCAAGAAAATCAACGATGCCCTGAAAGTAGGCCTGAAAGACCCCGACTTCATCAAGAAGCAGGAAGCCCTGGGCGCCGTGGTGGTGACCGACAAGCGCGTCGAGCCCGCCGAGCACAAGAAATTCGTGCAGGCTGAAATCGACAAGTGGGGCGCCGTCATCAAGGCCGCCGGCACCTACGCCGACTGAGCCTGCCCGGCTTCGTGCCGGTGCGCGACCAGCCGCCTGCCCCTCGGGGCCAGGCGGCTTTTTTATGGGTTACCGGTGCGGCAATGGCACCAGCTGGAGGTGATGCAACGGGCTACTGCTGCGATGAGCGGGAGTGAGCAAAAGCCTCTCGGCCTCTCAGGCGCCCCACACCACGTCGTGCCCCTCGGCGACCGAGCGACGCAGCATTTCGAGAAACGGCGCCGCTCGCTGACGAAGGCGCACTGTGTCCGGGCGCTCCGCGCCATCCTCGTCCGCATCATCCTGCGCATCGGCGGCAAGCGCCTCGTCGGCAGCAACGGCCGCCTCCAGCGCGGCCATGGCACCGGGGATCTGCGCTGCCGTGATGATGCCGCTGGGGCCGGGCGTCTTGCCGACGATCTGAAGGATCTGGCGCCCGTGGGGTTCGAGCATGATCAGATCGGGCGCGGATCGGGACTTGAATTTGTAGAGCATGGCGTGCGGTCCTTGGTGGTGTACATGTAGTCGCGCGTGAACGGATAGACCGATTGTGCGCCGGTCATCGTGCCCGAGCCCATGTTGCCATCGGGTCGCACTGCCAGTATCTGGTGCAAGGCCATCCAGCCGCGCTCAAAGCCCAGGGCGCTGCCTGCCAGATACAGGCGATAGGCCCGCAGCGCCTTGTCCGCGCGCTCCGGCCCAACCTGCGCCAGCAGCACCTGGCGGGCCGGCTCCAGCACGGCTTCCAGCGCATCCGACCAGGCCCACAGCGTGCGGGCGTAATGGGGGCGCAGGTTTTCGGTGTCCACCATCTCCAGCCCAGCCTGCGCCATGTCGTGCAGGACGGCACTGGCGTGCAGCAATTCGCCGCCCGGGAAGATGTACTGCTCGATGAAATCGCCCATGCCGGCGCCCAGTTGCGCGTTGTCCACGCCACCGGCCGTGATGCCATGGTTGAGCAGCAGCCCCCCGCGGCGCAGCAGGTTGCGCACAGTGGCAAAGTAGGCGTTCATCTTCGCCCGCCCGACATGTTCAAACATACCGACAGATGCCACCTTGTCGAAGGGCTCCTGGACCTGCAGTTCGCGGTAGTCGCGCAGTTCGATGCGCACCAGTTCCGTCAAACCGCGCTCCGCAATGCGTTGCTGGACATGCGCGTGCTGGTTACGCGACAGCGTAATGCCCGTCGCGTCCACGCCGTAGTGCTCTGCCGCCCACAGCAGCAGGGCGCCCCAGCCGGCACCGATATCCAGAAAACGCTCACCCGGCTGCAACCGCAGCTTGCGGCAGATCAGATCCAGCTTGGCCTCCTGGGCGCGGGCCAGCGTCATTCCGGGGTCGCAAAAATAGGCACATGAATACACCCTGCGCGGGTCCAGCCACAGCGCGTAAAAATCGTCCGACAGGTCGTAGTGGAACTGCACATGGCGCGCATCGTTCTGGAGCGTGTGAACCGCCATCGATCTGGCGCGCGCGAGCACGCGGCGCCACCACATATGGCTTGGCTCCTGCGCGGGGTTCCCGGTCAGCAGTCCGGCGGCAGCAGCCATCAGCTCGCGCATGCTGCCTTCCAGTGCCACCTTGCCCTCAACGATCGCCGCGCCGACGTTGCCGATTTCACCCGAAGCCAGGGCCAACAGCGCCATGCGATCCCTAAACCGCAGCGTGACCGCCGCGTTGCGCGCGCCCAGCCGCTGCCCCGCAGGCAACTGAACTGCCATGCGGACCGGCAGCGCCTCCAGCCGCCCCTCCAGGATGTGCAGCAAGTTCTTCATGGTGGCGCATTCTTGAATGGGCTCGTTGCTACGTCAACAGCCCCCGACCCGGTGGTGCGCGCCCCAGCCTTCAACCCGGTAGCCATGCCCCGAAATTGCAGCAAGAATTCAACTCTTTTACCTTTGGTTTCTTCGCTGCACGGTACGCCATAATTCCCCGCGCATGTCGGCAAGCGCGCCACAGAACCCCGGCACACAGAGACGGGTCGCAAATGCCAATGCTCCGCCATCGGCACACCACGATCCCATGGCCCCGGCACAACGTGCGGTTCCGCAACGTGGTGCGCGATACAGCGTTGGAAGAGACCGCCAGCCGGGCGTGGGTTGGCTGCACAAAGGCAGCGAAAAACGCTTGCTATGAACTGCTGGAGCCTTCAGCCCCTCAGGCCGGCAAGGCGACGGGCATCTGACTGGCCAGCGCATGGCGCGCGGTGACCGTTGCCAGCGTATGCATGAAATGCTCGAACGCGGGTGTCGAGCGACCGGCCACCTTCGCCGCATCATCGTAACGGCGTAGCCGGATGGCCTCGTGGGCAAAGGGCCGAGATACGAACTGCACGGCCTCTTCAACCGAGTACGCGCCCCCCTGCAATTCCAGGCTGTGTTGGGACGCCGGTGAGAGGGCATCCTGGTAACCGCGTTCCGCGGTGCACAGGTAGCGTTTGGCATCGACATGCAGCCTCACGGGCTCCAGAACTGCCGGCGGCAGCAGGGCCCGCAAAAACGGCAGCGCCACATACTGGTGCAGACCATCGCGGCCGGCGCGCTCAGCACCCCCGTCCTGCGGAGACAGCAGGTGCCCGATGTCGTGCAGCAGCGCAGCAGTCACCAACTCTGGCGTCTCGCCGGCCAGCTCGGCCAGATGGGCACACTGCAATGCATGCTCCAACTCGCTGACGGCTTCGCCGCCATACTGCGCATTGCCGCGCGTCACCAGCAAGTGTGAAATGTCGATCAGGGTCAAGGCCATGAGGGACTCCTGCGCGGCCTCTCAGACCAGGGCCTTGCGTATGCGCGCCGATACCAGATCGATGGCACTCACGGTAACCACAATGATGAGCATCACCGCGCAGGTCTCGGCATACTGGAAGCCACGAATGATCTCCCACAGCACCACACCGATGCCGCCCGCGCCCACCATGCCCACCACCGAGGCCGAGCGCACATTGGCCTCGAAGCGGTACAGCGTGAAGGAGATCCATAGCGGCATCACCTGCGGGATCACACCGTAGATGATTTCATGCAGGGCACTGGCACCGGTGGAGCGTATGCCTTCGACGGGCTGAGGGTCGATGGCTTCGACCGCCTCGGAAAACAGTTTGGCCAACGTGCCCGAGGTATGGATCCACAGCGCCAGCACGCCCGCAAACGGCCCCAGACCCACGGCCACCACGAACAGCATGGCGAACACCATTTCGTTGATGGCACGAAACGCATCGAGCACGCGACGCACCGGCTGGTACACCCACCAGGGCACGATGTTCGAGGAGGCCAGCAAGGCCAGCGGCACGGCCGTCAGCACGGCCAAGGCCGTGCCCCACAGCGCGATCTGCAGCGTGACGAGCATCTCCTGCAAATAGAGCTGCCACTGCCCAAAATTGGGCGGAAAAAACTCCGCCGCGTAGCGGGCCATGTTGCCCGAGTCGCTCAGCAGATCCAGCGGGCGCATGTCGGCGCCATTCCAGGACGCCGCCAACAGCACCAGCAGGATGCCCCACGACAGGTACCAGCCCAGGCTGCGCTTGGGCGCCGTGGTGCTGGCCAGGGTGGCCAGCGAAGGATTCAGAGCAGAAGACATGGGGATACTCGGGGCGGCGGAGGGCTGCAGTTCGTGCCGGCAGTTGGCGTTACTTCAGGGACGCCAGTTGCTGGTCAATTTCGGCCAGGCGGGTCTTCTTGTCGGCGTCAGCCAGCGTGGCGTCGGATTCGATCTTGTTGCGCTTGCCGAACAGGTCGAGCTGCCGGATGGGGGTGAGCTGAGCATTGGTCGATGGCTTGAAGCCCGAGAGCTTGGAGAGCTTCATCACGATCTCCTTCTCGCGTGCATCGGTCTTGGCGTAGTTGTAGAAGAAATTCTTGATCTTCGTCTTGGTCGCCTCGGGCATTTCCTTGTGCAGAACCACGGGGTCCAGCGCGATCAGGGGCGATGTCCAGACGATCTTGATGTCCTTGAACTTCTCGGGCTGGCGTTCCTTGATCTTCTCGAGGTTTTCGCTGTTGTTGGTGGCCACATCCACCTGCTTGTTGGCCACGGCCAGGGCGTTGGTCTCGTGGTTGGCGCTGCGCACAATCTTGAAATGTGTCTTGGCATCGATCTTGTTCTGCGCAAAGGCGTAGTAGCCCGGCACCAGAAAACCCGAGGTGGAATTGGGGTCGCCATTGCCAAAGCTCAGCGACTTGCCGTTCTTGAGCACGTCGTCCAGGCTGGTCAGGGGGCTGTCCTTGTGCACGATCAGGTGCGAGTAGTAGCCCTGCGTGCCATCGGCATTCACCATCTGGGCAAACACTTCACCGTTGGCGCGGTCTACCGCTTCCATGGCCGACTTGTTGCCCAGCCAGGCCACCTGCACCTTGTTAAAGCGCATGCCTTCGATGATGCCGGCGTAGTCCGGGGCGAAGAACGCCTTGATCTTGAAGCCCGTCTGCCTGGCCATGTCGTCCAGCAGCGGCTGCCAGTCGGCCTTGAGGTTCTGCGTGGCTTCGGTCGAGATGATGCCAAAGTTGATGTCCTGGGCCATGGCGCCCGTCATGCCGAGGCCCAAGGCCAGGGCTGCACACAGTTTCTTGATCATGAAAACTCCCGGGGGTTGGAAAGTGAAAAGGAAAATCAGGCGACCTGTGCCAGTGGCGGCATCCAGCCGTTGGCTGGTTGCGCGGCGGGGGCTGCCGCCAGCGGGCTGGCACCCACCAGAATCTCGTCGGCCTGCACGCCATACAGCGCGCGCAGCAGGTCTGGTGTCAGGGCGGCGGACGGGCCGTCGTACACCACACGGCCCTGGTGCAGCGCCACCACGCGCGGGCAGTATTTGATGGCCACGTCCACCTGGTGCAACGACACGATGACGGTGCTGCCGTCTTCGCGGTTGATCCGCGCCAGGATGTCCATGACCTTGCGCGACGACTCGGGGTCGAGCGAGGCAATGGGCTCGTCGGCCAGCACCACCTTGGCGCCCTGCACCAGCGTGCGGGCTATGGCCGCCCGCTGCTGCTGCCCGCCCGACAGGGTGGATGCGCGTTGCGCGTGGCAATCGGCAATGCCCACGCGGGCCAGGGCCTCCAGCGCCAGCGCCCGTTCGTGCGGTTTGAACATGCGCAACCAGCCGCGCCAGCGGGGCGTACGATGCAGCAGCCCGACCAGCACATTCATCAGCACCGGCAGGCGATCGACCAGGTTGAACTGCTGGAACACAAAACCCACCTGCGACCGCACCTGGCGAATGTCGCGGTGAATGCGCCCGCCCTGCTGCACGCAGCGGCCGTCCACCTCGATCAGCGAGTCGCTGGCGCTGTCGGCCACCACCAGCCCCGCCACATGGCGCAGCAGCGTCGACTTGCCCGAGCCCGAGGCGCCAATCAAAGCCACCATCTCGCCGCGCTGCACGGTGAGGTTGATGTCGCGCAAGGCATGTTTGCCATTGGCGAAATGCTTGTTCAGTTTCTGGATGCGAAGCGCTGTGGACATCACAGGATCCTTAAGTCGTCTAGACAACCAAGTGTCTGGCTGCCTCATGACACGGTTTTGACAGTTGCAAGAAGTTTGGGTGTCAAACGGGACGGCAAACGGGCCACCCCATCGGCCCTCACAGCACCCGCATGCCCTCGCGCCACACGGCACGCACCACCGCCTGCTGTGAGCCATCGGGCAGTTCGGCCATGTGCACCTGCACCAGGTCGGCCCGCAGCCCCGGTGCCAGCTCGCCCCGGTCTGCCATGCCGGCCGACCGGGCCGGGTTGCGCGTGACCGTGGCCACCGCCTGCGGCAAGGTGAGGATGCCGTCGTGCACCAGGCGCATCACGGCGCTCAGCAGGCTGCCGGGCACGTAATCGGACGAAAGAATGTCCAGCAGCCCCTGGCGTGCCAGGTCGGCCGCCGCCACGTTGCCGGAGTGCGAGCCGCCCCGCACCACATTGGGTCCGCCCATCACGGTGAGCAGGCCGCGCTCATGGGCGGCGCGGGCCGCCGCGAGCGTGGTCGGAAACTCCGACATCGCGGCCCCTTCGGCATGGGCCTGTTCCACATGCGCCACCGTGGTGTCGTCGTGGCTGGCCAGCGAGATGCCGTGCGTGCGGCAGTAATCCACGAAATATGCGCGGTGCGGCTCTGCGTATTGCGCCTGCAGCGTGGCAGCGTGCTCCACCTGGCGCTCGAACTTTTCCGCGCTCCAGCCCTTCTTGCCGGTGTAGTAAGTGCGTGCCTGTTCAATGTCTTCCCACTGGCGCTGGCCCGGCGTGTGGTCCATCAGCGAGATCAGCGACAGGCGCGGGTGCCCGTGGAACGGCGCAAACAGGTCGATGGTGTTGGGCGCGGGCAGCTCGCAGCGCACATGCAGGTGGTGGTCGGCCCGCAGTAGCTTGCGCTCGGTGCAGATGGCTATGGTGTCAAGCACGCGATTCCAGGCGCTGCCGCGCAGGCTGTCCGCGTCGGCCTCGCCCACGCCCAGCGCGTCCAGCACGGTGGTGATGCCGGCCGCGGCAATCTCGGCGTCGTGCGCGAGCAGCGCGGGCATCTCGGCCCACTGCACCTTGGGGCGGGGCATGAGATGGCGCTCGAAGTTGTCGGTGTGCACCTCCACCAGGCCGGGCAGCAGGTAGTCGCCCTCCAGGTCGAAGGCTTGCAGCGCAGATGTCGCGCCGGCATCCACCGACGCAATGCGCCCGGCCTCTGCGCGCAACGTACCCTGAACCACCTCGCCTGGCAACACCAGGCGGGCGTTCGTGAAGACGGTGGCCGTCATGCGGGCGCCCCCCGGAAGTCGCCCACATTCACGCGGCGCGTAGCCACGGCCGCACCCACATGGACGTCGTGAAAGATGCCCACCAGGGCGGCACCGCGCTCCACCGCCTCGCGGATCAGGGCAATCACGGTTTCGGTGTTGGCTGCATCGAGCGAGGCCGTGGGCTCATCGAGCAGCAGCAGCGGCTTGGGCTTGATCATGTTGCGGGCAATGTTGATGCGCTGCTGCTCGCCGCCGGAGAACGTGGCCGGGGGCAAATGCCACAGGCGCTCGGGAATGCGCAGACGCACCAGCCATTGGCGCGCCTGCTCACGCGCAGCCTCCAGCGCGGTGCGGTCACCCGCGGCGTCTTCGGCCAGCGGTTCGGCCACCACATCGAGTGCCGAAACGCGAGGAATCACCCGCAAAAACTGGCTCACGTAGCCGATGGTGTCGCGTCGCAGCTGCACCAGCGCGCGCGGCGTGGCCTGGGTCACATCCACCAGTGCGCCACTGGCCGACCGCACGGTGATGCTGCCTTCGCTGGCGCGGTAGTTGGCATAGACCATCTTGAGCAAGGTGCTCTTGCCCATCCCCGAGGGGCCGTCAAGCACCACGCATTCGCCGGGGCACACGGCGAGGTCCACATCGCCCAGCACGGGCAGTTCGATGCCGTTCTGGTGGTGCAGGGTGAAGCGCTTGGCCACCCCTTTCATCTGAAGAATGGGGGAGTTGTTCATGGCTGCAGTACCGAAGAAACCAAAAGCTGGGTGTAAGGGTGTTGCGGGTCGTCCAGCACCTGGTCGGTGAGGCCCGACTCGACCACGCGGCCGCGCTGCATCACCACCATGCGGTGCGCCAGCAGGCGGGCCACCGCCAAGTCATGCGTGACGATGATGGCGGCCAGCTGCATCTGCCGCGTGAGCTGGCGCAACATGTCCAGCAGGCGCGCCTGCACCGACACATCCAGGCCCGAGGTGGGTTCGTCCATGAACACCAGGCGCGGCTGGGTGACCAGGTTGCGGGCAATCTGCAGGCGCTGGCGCATGCCGCCCGAGAAGGTGCGGGGCGCATCGTCGATGCGGGCCGGATCGATCTCCACGCGCTGCAGCCACTCCATGGCCGTGGCGCGCAGGCGGCCATAGTGCCGTTCGCCCAGGCCCATCAGGCGCTCGCCCACATTGGCGCCGGCCGACACCTCCATGCGCAGGCCGTCCGCCGCGTTCTGGTGCACAAAGCCCCAGTCGGTGCGGGCCAGCAGGCGCTGCTGGGCCTCTGTCATGCCAAACACGTCCTGCAGGGCACCGTCACGGCCACAAAACTGCACGCTGCCCGCATCGGGCGCGCTGCGCGCTGCAATCGCATTGAGCAGGGTGGACTTGCCCGAGCCGGATTCGCCGACCACGGCCAGCACTTCGCCAGGCCACAGGTCAAACGATGCGTCCTGCAGCGCCACGCGCTCGCCATAGCGCTTGCAGATGCCGCGCACGCTCAGCAAAGGGGATTGGGAATCAGGGGTTTCCATATCGCAGGTCTCTTCAGGTCTCGATGACAAAGCTGAGGCCGTGCCGCGCAAAGCCCAGGGATTCATAAAAGGCGTGGGCCGCGACGCGCTTGGCGTTCGACGAGAGGGCGAGCTTGTAGCAACCGGCGTCGCGCGCCTGCTGCACCGCATGGGCCATCATCTGGCGCCCGATGCCCTGGCCCTGCCGCCCCGCCGCCACCACCACGTCCTCGGCAATGGCCGAAGGCGCGCCCCGGTGCGCCAGGTTGTGCATGACCAGCAGTGCATAGCTGCCCACCACGGCACCGCGACTGGCCGCGTCACAGGCCACCCACAGGCGGTAGCTGGGGTAACGGGAAAACTGGGCCAGCATGGCGCGGGCCTCTTCCAGGGACAGCACCAGCTGCGGGTTTTCTTCGATGCTTTCGTACAGCGCCAGAATGTCTTCCAGGTCGGCCTCGGAGGCCTCGCGGATGGTGATGCTCATGGGGCCTCCGCTGCGCCAGAGGTCGTGGACGCTTCGCCCTGCCGGGTGCACTGGCGCTCCTGGCAATAGTCCGAATCCGAGCACACATGCATGCGGCTGCCCTGATCGTCGGTGATGACCTCGTCGAGGAAACTGTCGGTGGCACCGCACAGCGCGCAGGCGGAATCCCAGCGCTGCACCTCGAACGGGTGATCGTCAAAGCCCAGGCTTTCCACCGGGGTGTACGGCGGCACGGCGTAGATGCGCTTTTCCCGGCCGGCCCCAAACAGCTGCAACGCCGGGTTCATGTGCATCTTGGGGTTGTCGAACTTCGGAATGGGCGACGGCGACATCACATAGCGGCCATTGACCAGCACCGGGTAGTCGTAGGTGGTGGCAATGTGGCCGTAGCGGGCGATGTCTTCATAAAGCTTCACATGCATCAGCCCATACTCGGCCAGACCGTGCAGGGTGCGGGTTTCGGTCTCGCGCGGCTCCAGGCGCTGCATGGGCTCGGGCACCGGCACCTGGTACACCAGCACCTGGCCTTCGGTCAGCGGTGTTTCGGGGATGCGGTGGCGCGTCTGGATCAGCGTGGCCTCCACGGTCCGCGTGGTGGTGGCCACACCCGTGGTGCGTTCGAAGAAGCGGCGGATATTGACCGCATTGACCGTGTCGTCCGAGCCCTGGTCAATCACCTTGAGGCGGTCCTGCGGGCCGATGATGGAAGCCGTCACCTGGATGCCACCCGTGCCCCAGCCATAGGGCAGCGGCATCTCGCGTGAGCCAAACGGCACCTGGTAACCGGGGATGGCCACCGCCTTCAGGATGGCGCGGCGGATCATGCGCTTGGTGCGCTCGTCCAGGTAGGCAAAGTTGAAGTGGCCATCGGCGGGCGCTGCGTCGGCAGTCGGTTCCGTCACATCAGGCATCTCGGCGGGCCTCAAGTCGGGCTGTTGGGGCGCGTTCATGCATCGTCTCCTGGCACGGAATCGGAAGTGGCCGCGCCGGCAGCGGCGCGCATCTTGCGCACCAGCTCCAGCTCCGACTGGAAGTCCACGTAATGCGGCAATTTGAGGTGCTGTACGAAGCCCGAGGCTTCGAGGCTGTCGCTGTGCGAGAGCACGAACTCCTGCATCTGTGCGGGCGACTCGATGGGCTCACCCAGTTCGTCGGCGCGCAGCGCGCGATCCACCAGGCTCATGGCCATGGCCTTGCGCTCACTGTGGCCAAACGCCAGGCCGTAGCCACGCGTGAACTGCGGCGGGCTGGTCTTGCTGCCGGCAAACTGGTTGACCATTTCACATTCGGTGATCTCGATATCCCCGATATCGATCGCAAAGCCCAGTTCCTCGGGTTCAATCTCCACCGCCACCGTGCCCAGGCGCACCTCGCCGACAAAGGGGTGCGAGTGCGAATAGCCGCGCTGGGTCGAATACGCCATGGCCAGCAAAAAGCCCTCGTCGCCGCGCGCCAGGTTTTGCAACCGCGTAGCGCGGTCGGCCGGGAAACGCAGCGGCTCGCGCGTGAGGTCCTTGGGCAACGGGTCACCCGGGGGCACCGGGCGGGTTTCGATCAGCCCTTCCTGGTTCAGCAGGTCCACCACACGCGGTGTGGTTGGCGGCGCGGCCATGTCTGCAACCTGGGTCGATGGCATGGCCGGGACGTCACCCTGCGCAAGCAGCGTGAAGTCGAGCAGCCGCTGGGTGTAGTCGTAGGTAGGGCCCAGCACCTGCCCCCCGGGCAGGTCCTTGAAGGTGGCGGAAATGCGCCGGTCCAGCACCATGCACGCGGTGTCGATCGGGCAGGTGCTGCCCAGGCGCGGCAGCGTGGCGCGGTAGGCGCGCAGCAAAAAGATGGCCTCGACCAGATCGCCCGATGCCTGCTTGATGGCGAGCGCCGCCAATTCAGGGTCGTAGACCGAGCCTTCGGTCATCACGCGGTCCACGGCCAGCTTGAGCTGTTGGCGGATCTGGTCCACCGACAGCTCGGGCTGCGCGGTGTCGCCGCGGCGCTGTTCGGCCAGCAGGCGGTAGCTGTTGAGAATGGCGGCTTCACCGCCCTTGACGGCAACGTACATGCTCAGGCCTCCACGGCAGAAGGGATGCGGGTGGTGCGGGGCAGTCCCGCGAGGTGGTTCGCGGTGGCCAGCAGCACGTCCACCCCGCGCGGAAACGCCACATGGTTGTCGGCCCACTGGCGTTCAAAGTCGGCTGGCAGGCCGCTCACCCGCAAGTGCTGCACATCACGGATGCCGGGGCCGCGCAGGCGCCAGGCACCGTGCGCAACCGCATCGGCGTCCATCGCGTCCACATCAAGCACACAGGTGGCCGACTGATCCGGGTAGGCGTCACTGCCCAGTGCCAGGGCGTGCAGGGGCGGCATGGCGTCGCCCGCTGCCACCCACACAAAGCGCGCCTGCTCCGGCAGGTTCACCAACTGGCAACCGGTGTGAAAGCGCAGCCATTGCCCTGCGTTGCTGGTGGCCAGACGCGGCGACAGCCACAGCGAGCAATCGCTATCGAGCAGGGCCAGCAAGGCGGCAGCCGCAGCGCTGTGGCCCACTGCGGGCACTTGTGCATCGTGGTCCACGCGCACCGGCTTGCCGGGCTGCGACAGCGCCTGCAGCACGGCACGAAACACGGCCTGGCTGCCCAGGGCTTCGTTGGAAAAATCCGCACCCAGTGCGGACAAGGTGTGGGCTGTCATTCCGATTCCTCCTCGTCATCGGCACCGCTTTCGCGCGCCACCGTGAAAAATTCCACCTTCGTGCTGGCAGCGCGCGCGCGGCGCTCGGCCTGCTGGTCTGCCAGATGGCGGCGCAGCGGCGCCAGCAGGGCGGCATCCAGTGCCGGCTGATGCGCGGGGTCTTGCAGCAGGGCATCGGCCAGCGCAGCCAGATGCACATGGCGTTGCGAGCGCCCCAGCACATAGCCCACGCCCACGGTGGCTTCGGCACCTTCGGCCTGCACGCGCAGCGCGCAGCGGGTGACTGTGACCTCCCCCAGGTTGAAACGCTCGCCGGTGCCGCCGGCACGGCCTTGCACCATCATCAACCCGGTTTCCGGGGCGCGCAGCCAGCGGGCGGGGCGCGACAGGTGGTCGCACAGCGCGGGCTCCAGCAGGTCCAGCGGCGCACGGGCCAGCAAGGCCATCCACTGCGCCCGCTGCAACGGTCTGCCAGCACCGGGGTTGTCAAAGGCTTGAAACATGAAAGTGATACCCTGAAAGTTGTATAGACAAATTGAACAACTCGCGCCAGCTTAAAGAGCGCTCGTGTAGCTTTCATGACAGCCAGTACTTCTCCCTCGATTGCGTCGAACGCACCGCAACGCCCCGTCCGCGACAGCTTCTGGACGCGCATTGCCGCCGAACTGGCCGAGGCCATTGGCAGCGGCATTTATGCCCCGGGCCAGCGCCTGCCGTCCGAGCACGCGCTGGCCGAGCAATTCGGCGTGAACCGCCACACCATCCGCCGATCACTGGCCAGCCTTTGCACGCAGGGCCTGGTACGCATCACACAGGGCAGCGGCACCTATGTCGAAGACTTTGCGGTGGACCTGGTGCTGGGCAAGCGCACGCGGCACCATCAGGGTCTGGCGCAGGCGGGGCTGCGCGGCAGCCTGGTGGTGCTACACGAACAAGCACTGCCCGCCACGGTGACGGTGGCCAAGGCCTTGCAGGTGCCTGTGCGCAGCAAGGTGCTGGCATTGCGCGTGCTGGGCGAGGCACAAGGGCAGCCGCTGCACGTCAGTGAGCGCTATTTCCCGCTGCCGCGCTTTGAGGGCCTGACCGCCGTGGTACGCGCGACCGGCTCCATCACGGCAGGCTTTGCCGCGCATGGCGTGGCCGACTACACCCGCCGCGAAAGCCGCATCACCGCCGATCTGCCAGATGCCCAGGTGGCCGCCGATCTGCGCCAGCCCGCCAGCCGCCCCGTGCTGCTGGTGGAGAGCCTGAACGTCGACCCTCAGGGCGTGCCCATCGAATGGGCGCGCGCCTGGTTTGCGGGCGACCGCGTCAAACTCACCATTGCCCACGATGAGCACTGAACCCATCACCGCGCACCGTTATGCGGTGTATTTCGCCCCCGCACCCGGCACCCTCGGCTGGCTGGCAGGCAGCCACTGGCTGGGCCGCTGCGCGGCGCAGTTGCAGCCGCTGCCCCAGCTGGACATTGCAGGCGTAACCAAAGATGACCTGCACCGCCTCACGGCAGCGCCCCGACGCTATGGCTGGCATGGCACGCTCAAGGCGCCATTTATGCTGACGCCGGGCGTGGACTGGGCCACGCTGCACCAGGCTGTGCAGGCCATCGCCAGTGGTCTGCAGCCGTTCACACTGCCGCCCATGCAGGTCGAGCGCCTTGACGACTTTCTGGCGCTGGTACCCACGGCATCCGCTGCCGCGCAGGCGCCCATCCATCAGGCCGCCGCCGCTTGCGTGACGAAGTTGCAGCCGCTGGTGGCCCCCTTGCCCCCGGCCGAACTCGCCCGGCGGCGCGCGGGCGGCCTGACACCCCGGCAGGACGAGCTGCTGCAGCGCTGGGGCTACCCGTTTGTGCTGGAGGAGTTCCGCTTTCACATGTCGCTGACCGGCCCCTTGAGCGAGGTGCATGTCGACGCCCAGGCCCTGGTGCACGATGCCGCCGAGCAGTTCTTTGCCGACCTGCCGCCCCTGCAGTTCAACAGCCTGGCGCTGTTTGCCGAACCCACTCCGGGCGCCGACTTTGTGCTGCTGGACCACCTGGAGATGGGCGCATGAGTGGGCGGCTGGTGTACTGCATGGGCCCCTCGGGCGCGGGCAAGGATTCGTTGCTCGACTGGTTGCGCCAGCATCTGCCCGCCTCCAGCGCGGTGCATTGGGCACGGCGCACCGTCAGCCGCGCCGCCCCAGCCGGTGGCGAGGCGCACGAAAGCGTGGATGAAGCCACCTTCGCCCGGCTGCGCGACGCCCAGGCCTTTGCGCTGCACTGGCAAGCCAATGGCCTGCACTATGGCGTGCGGCACGCTGAACTGGCACCCTTGTCAAGACGCGCATGGGTGCTGGTCAATGGCTCGCGCGCCTACTTGCCGCAGGCGCTGCAACAATGCCCGGAACTGGTCGCCGTGCACATCACCGCCAGCCCCGAGGTTCTGCGCCAGCGCCTGACGGCCCGGGGCCGCGAGACGGCAGAGCAGATCGACGCACGCGTTCAGCGGGCAGCGGCCTTTCAGCCTCCACCCCACGTCGCCGCCGTGGAAGTGCACAACAACAACGCCCTGGACGACGCTGGCCGCAACCTGCTGCGCACCCTGCAGCAGCTGCCCGGCTGGCCCCTCTGAACACGCCATTGCCATGGCACGCTCGCGCTGACACACTGCCGACGCATGACCTCCATCACCATCTATCACAACCCGCGCTGCGGCACCTCCCGCAACACCCTGGCCATGATCCGCAACAGCGGCGTGGAGCCCGAGGTCATTGAATACCTCAAGACCCCGCCGCGCCGCGAAACCCTGGTGGCGCTGATCGCTGCCACGGGCCGGCCCGTGATCGATGCGGTGCGCAGCAAGGAAGCCCTGTTCACCGCGCTGAACCTGGGTGCCCCCGGCGTGACGGATGAGCAGCTCATCGATGCCATGGTCCAACATCCCATCCTCATCAACCGCCCCATCGTGGTCACGCCGCTGGGCACGCGGCTGTGCCGCCCGTCCGAGGCGGTGCTGGACATCTTGCCCCAGCCCCAGCAAGGCGCCTTCACCAAGGAAGACGGCGAGGTGGTCATCGCTGCGAACGGCCAGCGCGCCCCAGGGGCCGACCGCCCCTCCAGCAAGCCATAACACCCCAAGCTTGCGCAGCGTGGTGCACCCCCTCTCATGAGACCCGCCTCGCAGCGCTGGACAGTGGCCCGCCTGGGCAGCGCGCAGACCCTGGCCTGGGCCTCGTCGTACTACCTGCCGGCCATGCTGGCCGTGCCCATGGCGCGCGACCTGGGTGTGGCACCGTCCGTGGTGTTTGCCGCGTTCTCGGTGGCGCTCATCGTGTCGGCCTTGCTGGGCCCGCTGGCGGGCCGCACGATCGACCGGCATGGCGGCCGTTCGGTGCTGGTCGGCACCAACGTGCTGTTTGCCGCCAGTCTGGCCGGGTTGGGCCTCGCGCAGGGCCCCATCGGCCTGTTTGCCGCCTGGGTGCTGATGGGCGTAGCCATGGGCTCGGGCCTGTATGAAGCGGCCTTTGCCACGCTGGTGCGCCTGTACGGCAAGGACTCCCGTGGCGCCATCACCGGCATCACGCTGATTGCGGGCTTTGCCAGCACCGTGGGCTGGCCGCTGTCGGCCTGGATGGAAGTGCAATGGGGCTGGCGTGGCGCATGTTTTGGCTGGGCCGGCTTGCACCTGCTGGCGGGCGTGCCGCTCAATGGCTGGTTGCCCCGCATCGACAGCGTAGCGAACGCGCAAAACACACCGGCCCCCATGACCACCATGCCGGCCGCATCGCAGGCAGCGTCAGCAGATGCATCCCCACACGCCCCGGCCGCTGCCACCCGCGCGCTGCGCACCACGGTGCTGCTGTCGTTCGTCTTCGCCGTGACCTGGTTCACCAGCACGGCCATGGCCGCCCATCTGCCGCGCCTGCTGCAGGCCAGCGGCACCTCGCTGCAGGCGGCGGTGGCCATCGCAGCCCTGGTGGGCCCCGCCCAGGTCGTGGCGCGCCTGCTCGAATTTGGCCTGTTGCACCGCATGCACCCGCTGCTGTCAGCCCAGCTGGCCGCAGCGGCCCACCCGGTAGGCGCAGCCATCCTGATGGTGGTGGGCGCCCCCGCAGCAGCGGTGTTCACCGTGCTGCACGGCGCGGGCAACGGCATCCTGACCATTGCCAAGGGCACGCTGCCGCTGGTGCTGTTCGGCCCAGCGGGCTATGGCGAGCGCCAGGGGCTCCTGATGGTGCCCGCCCGCGTGGCGCAGGCCTTTGCGCCGCTGCTGTTTGGCCTGCTGCTCGATGGCGTTGGCGCTGCGGCCTTGTGGGTCACCGCGCTGCTGGGCGTGGCGGCGCTGGCGGCGTTGTGGGTGCTGCGGCCGGTGGCGCGGCAATAGCCAAAGGCCCTGCACCGCCCTGCTCGTGGGGTCAGCCGAAGAGCGCCATCACCACCGCAAAAAGCGCAGCCGCCCAGCCAACACGCTGTGCCGTTCGCGCGGCCTTTCTCTCTGTCGGGAACAACTCGCAGCGGCGCCACATCCACACATTGCCTAAGCCCGCCACGAGCAAACCCGCCACGGCGACCGCAACGGATGAAAGCACCAGACCCAGCACCAGGCCACCGATCAGCGTCATCCATGTGAACACGCCAATGGCGCTGGAGGTACTGGCCAGTACATGGGACAGTCCTGCGCAGTAGCCGCATTGCGCAGGACCTTCTCGCGTGGACCAGCGAAGCGCTGCATTGCTGACGCCGCGCTTCTGACAATGGGGGCAAACGTGCGTCATTGGACATGCCACTGGGAACCCCCATTCATGGTCGTGGTAGCGGCAATAGACCGGTGCTGCCCGGCACCAGCTGCAGCGTGGGGCATGGCACATTCTAGGAACCAGCCGCACCGGGTGCCAGGCAAGGCCCGCAGTGAACCCTGGCCGGGCCTTGTGTCTACACTGCAGATCACTCCCGTTTTCCTTGCCGACATGCCACTTTCGTTTCTGCAACGCCTTGTACTGCTGTTCCTGCTGGCGCTGGCGCTGCCGGGCTGCGCCAGCCAGGGCAGCACGCTGGGCTATTACTGGCAATCCGCACAGGGGCACCTGCAGATCATGCGGGCGGCCGAGCCGATCGACCAGTGGATCGCCCGCACCGACATCACCCCCGCACTGCGCGAGCGCCTGCAACTGGCGCAGCGCGCCCGCGCCTTTGCCGTGGCCGAGCTGGGCCTGCCCGACAACGCCAGCTACCGCCGCTATGCCGACCTGAAACGCCCCTACGCCGTCTGGAATGTGGTGGCCGCGCCGCCCTATGCGCTCACGCTGCACCGCTGGTGCTTTCCGGTCACGGGCTGCATTGGCTACCGCGGCTACTTTGCCGAATCCGACGCGCGGGCCGAGGCCGCGCAGCTGACCGGGCAAGGCCTGGAAGTGGAGGTGTATGGCGTGCCCGCCTACTCCACCCTGGGCTACATGAACTGGGCCGGCGGTGACCCGCTGCTCTCCACCTTCATCGCCTGGCCCGAGGGCGAATTTGTGCGCCTGCTGTTCCACGAACTGGCTCACCAGGTGGTGTATGCGCAGGGCGACACGCTGTTCAACGAATCGTTTGCCACGGCGGTGGAGCGGCTGGGCAGCGCGCAGTGGCTGGCCACCGAGGCCAGCCCAGAGGCCCGCGCGGCCTTTGCCGAAAGCAGCGAACGACGCAGCGCCTTCCGTGCCCTGACGCGCGCCACCCGGGCGCGGCTGTCAGCAATTTACGAGCAAAAAGAGGCTCTAGCGCTTGATGAGAAAGCGCTGGCAGCTATGAAAATTGAAGCAATGCAAGCGTTTCGTAGCGACTACGCCACGCTGCGCACCGCCTGGCTGCAGGCCCGGCGCGATCGCACCGCCGCCGTGAATGCCGCCCAGCTGGCGGGTTACGACCGCTGGGTGGCCCGGGCCAACAATGCCAGCTTTGCCGCCCAGGCGGCCTACGACGAACTGGTGCCCGCGTTCGAAGCCCTGTTCGAGCGCGAGGGCCGCCAGTGGCCCCGGTTTTATGATGCCGTCAGACAACTGGCGCAGCAGCCCGAAGCGCAACGCCACCAGAGCCTGCGCGCCCTACCACCACCCAAGGAGCCCCCCGGTGCCTGACATCCACATCCACCGCGAACACCACCTGGGCTTCGCCGAAGCCCGCAACGTCGGCCTGTCCTGGGCCGAAAAGGCCGAGAAAAAGTTCGACATGGACTGCACGTATGAAGAAGGCGATGCGCAGGACACCCTGTATTTCAGCCGCGCCGGCGTGAAAGGCACGCTGCTGGTGGATGCCCGCCAGTTTGAAATGAAGGCCGAGCTGGGCTTCCTGTTTGGTGCCTTCAAGGCGCGCATCGAAGCCGAAATCGGCGAGCAGCTCGATGCGCTGCTCAACGCGCCCCACCCCGCTGCGCGCAAAACCGCGCCAGCCAAAAAGAAAGCGCCCGCGCAGGATGGCGCGGAGCACAAGACCGCCAGCCGCGCACCCGCCAAGGCGGCGGCCCGGAAAGCCTGAGATGACACCCATGCACACACCACCTCCTGCCGCAGCACCCGCCGGGACAACGCCCGCCTACGAAACCCTGTCCACCCTACTGCATACCCGCTACAGCTGCCGCGCGTTCCTGCCGCAGGAACTGGACCGCCCCACCATCGACAGCATCCTGGCCGCCGCCCAGCGCACGGCCTCGTGGTGCAATGCGCAACCGTGGCAGCTGACCATCGCCAGCGGCGCCACCCTGGCGCGCCTGCGCAGTGCCCTGCAGGCCCATGTGGCCACCGAGCCTGCGGCGCCCGATCTGCCCTGGCCGCGCGAATACCGCGGCGTGTACCAGGAGCGGCGGCGCGAATGCGGCTGGGGCCTTTACGAAGCCCTGGGCATTCCCAAGGGTGACCGCGAAGCCTCCGCCCGGCAGGCGGCCCAGAACTTCACCATGTTCGGTGCGCCGCATGTGGCCATCGTCAGCAGCGACGAAGCCCTGGGCGTGTATGGCGCGGTGGACTGTGGCGCCTACGTGGGCAACTTTCTGCTGGCCGCGCACAGCCTAGGCGTGGCAACCATTGCGCAGGCCGCGCTGGCCGCCTACCCCCGTGTTCTGCGCGAGGTGCTGGGCATTGCCACAGACCGCAGCATCGTCTGCGGCATCTCGTTTGGCATGGCCGACCCGGCGCATCCGGCCAACCGGTTTCGCACGCAGCGCGCAGCCCCGGGGGACAGCGTCACCTGGCGCGACTGAGGCACTGCCACGCCACCGGCGCCCATGAAAAAAGCGGCCGTGAAGCCGCTTTGCTTTCTGAATCGACTCTTGCCCTTTCAGCTCAGCGACTCAATCAGGTCGATGTACTGCTGCTTGGCGGCGTCAAGACCGGTGCCCTTGAGCTTTTCCCATGCGTCCCACTTGGCCCGGCCCACGACGTCGGAGAAGCTGGGCTTCTTTTCGGTGTTGTCGCCCGCCGTGGCCTGCTTGTACAGCGCATAGATCTTCAGCAGCGTGACGTTGTCGGGACGCTCGCTAAGGTTCTTGGAATTGGCCACAGCGGCTTCGAAAGTGGCATTCAGGTCGGCCATGTCGTTTGTCCTTGGTAGAAAAGTTGGAAAAAAACAGTGTCGGCAAAATTTACCTGCGCTGCATCTTAGTGCCTGCTCAGGCCCTGCACCGCCTGGAACATCGACTGCCGCGCCTGGCTGATGACCTGGCCCTTCCAGGCATCGGTGTCGGTGTAGAACGCGGCCAGCATCTGCGCCTTGATGTGCGCGGCTTGCTCGGCGGGGGCCTCGGGATGGAGATAAAGCCAGTGTTCGGCACGCAGGGCCTGCAGCACATCCTGCAGCGGCTGCGTGCCGTATTCCATGGCAATGCCGGTGAATTGGGCCTGGGGGCATTCGTCCTGGATGGCGGTCCACATCAGCCCCGTAAGGAATGCCGAGGTGGACGAGCCGTCATGAATCGACGTGACGGGCGTGGCGCCACCGCCCGCCCACCAGTCGCGCGTGCGCTGCACGGCGACGGCATCGTCGGGCCCGCAGTAGATGCGCTCGCCCAGACCACTGGGGCCCAGGCCCGTGTGCAGATCGATCCAGCCCACGCGCGCGGCCCGGCTGCCGTGCTGGCGCAGCACCGCGCGCAGCGTCTGGTTGCTCCAGGTTGGCGCCGTGCCACCAAAGTACAGGCCCTGGGCAAACTCATGCTGCCCGCGCGTGATGGCCGCCTGCCAGGCGGCTGCGCCATGCGCGGCGATATAGGCCTGCACAGCCAGCAGGTTGTCCGCCTGCGGCGGCCACGCATTGGGCAACAGCAGCGGTGCCACTTCACGGTAGGCGGCATTGACGGGCAGGGGCTGGCTGAAGTCGTGGAAATTGCGGTTCAGGTCCACGTTCTCGTGCGTGGTGCGGCGGATGTGCGAGAACCCATAGGGGTTGAGCGCGTGGATGTAGAGCACGGCCACGCCCTGCGCATGCGCCAGGTTGCGCCACTCCTGGTCGTGCAGTGCAAAAACCTGCACGCCACTGCCGCAAAAGCCCTCCACCCCATGGCAGCCGCTGCTCACGATGAGCAGCTTGTCGGCGTCTGGCGGACCATCGCGAACCACATCCATGGCCAGGTCTTCGCCATCGCGCCCCAGGAGCGGATGGCGGTGCGATTCGATCGGCAGGCCGGACGTGGCGGCAGCCTCCAGAAACTGCGTGCGTGCGCGCGCATAGGTGGGAGCAAACGCCTGGACGATACCGATCATGGGATTTCCTGAACAGATGACTGAAGGAGCGCGCGCCGGGATGCCAAGGGAAGAGACGAGCACCCGGCCGTGGAAAAAGCCAGGGCACCTGCGCCATTGCGCCGGTCAGGCGCGGGCCGCTGCCAACCACTCCTCGGCCAGCCGCACCCAGTAGGTGGCGCCCAGCGGAATCAGGTCGTCATTGAAGTCGTAGCTCGGGTTGTGCAGCGTGCAGGGGCCGCCGCCATGGCCCATGTCGCGGTGCGTGCCATCGCCGTTGGCAATAAAGCAATAGGCGCCCGGCTTGGCCTGCAGCATGAAGGCAAAATCCTCGGCGCCCATGGTCGGCTCTTGCACCACCACGTTGGCCTCGCCCACGATGCCCGCCATCACCTGGCGCGCAAAGTCGGCCTCGGCGGCCGAATTCACCGTGGGCGGGTAGTTGCGCACAAATTCGAACTCGCAGGTGGCATCGTGCGCGGCACAGGTGTGCTCAGCCACCTGTTTCATGCGTGCCTCGATCATGTCCAGCACCTCGATGGAGAAGGTGCGCACCGTGCCCTGCAGCTCGCAGCTGTCGGGCACCACGTTGGTGGCCTCGCCCGCGTGGATCATGGTGACCGAGATCACGCCCGCATCCACCGGTTTCTTGTTGCGGCTGATGATGGTCTGGAAAGACTGCACCATCTGGCAGGCAATCGGCACCGGATCGATGCCGGTGTGCGGCATGGCGGCATGCCCCCCCTTGCCGTGGATGGTGATCTTGAATTCGTTGCTGGACGCCATCACGGGCCCCGGGCTCACGGCGAACTGCCCCGCCTTCATGCCCGGCCAGTTGTGCATGCCAAACACAGCCTGCATGGGGAATTGCTCGAACAGGCCGTCTTCCATCATCACGCGCGCGCCGCCGCCGCCCTCTTCGGCCGGTTGGAAAATCAGGTACACGGTGCCGTCAAAATTGCGGTGTTTGGCAAAGTGCTGCGCAGCGGCCAGCAGCATGGCCGTGTGGCCGTCGTGGCCGCAGGCGTGCATCTTGCCGTGGTGCTGGCTGGCATGCGCAAAGGTGTTGAACTCTTGCATGGGCAGCGCGTCCATGTCGGCACGCAAGCCAATGGCACGGCCGCTGGCGCCGCCATCGCGCCCTTTCACGATGCCAACCACGCCGGTCTTGCCCAGCCCCCGGTGGATGGGAATACCCCACTCGGTGAGCTTTTGCGCCACCACGTCGGCGGTGCGAACTTCTTCGAAGCACAGCTCGGGATGGGCATGGATGTCGCGGCGCACTGCTGCAATACTGGCGGCCTGGGTGACGATGGAATCGATAACGTTCATGATGTGCATCCTTACGAATTGACAGTCTAGCCCGGTATCCAGATGCCTGCCAACGCGGCCGATTGCAGCCCCACACCATGATTTCTGCCCACGCCCTCGAACTTGCGCAAACCCTGGTGCGCATGAACACCGTCAGCCACCACTCCAACCTGGAGCTGATCCACTTCATCCGCGACCACCTGGCCCTTCTGGGTGTCAAGAGCCGGCTGAGCTTCAATGCCGACAAGACCAAGGCCAACCTGTTTGCCACGCTGGGCGAGGGCAAGCCCGCCGGGGTGATTCTCTCGGGCCACACCGACACCGTGCCCTGGGACGGCCAGGACTGGAGCGTGGACCCGCTGGGCGCGGTGGTGCAGGACGGCCCCGAGGGGCCGCGCCTGTATGGCCGCGGCAGCGCCGACATGAAGGCGTTCATCGGCGTGGCCTTGTCGCAGGCCGAACAGTTCCTGAAAAGCGATGCACCGTTCGCCATCCATTTCGCGTTCAGCTATGAGGAAGAAATTGGCTGCTTTGGCGTGAAGGAACTGATTGCCGACCTGCACCACGCAGGCATCAAGCCCCTGGCCTGCATCGTGGGCGAACCCACGAGCATGGTGCCCGCCATCGCGCACAAGGGCGTGTACCGATACAAGTGCTGCGTGCGCGGCAAGGAGGCGCATTCGTCACTCACGCCGCATTCGGTCAACGCCATCGAAATGGCCGCCCGCGTGGTGGGCCGGGTGCGCGACATGGCCGAGGGGTTCGAGCGCAACGAGCCGCGCTTTGCGGGCTTTGACGTGCCGTTTTCCACCGCCAGCGTAGGCCAGTTCCATGGCGGCATTGCCGACAACGTGGTGCCGCGCGACGCCGAGTTCCGCTATGAGTTTCGTGACCTGCCCACCGCCAACGCCGCGCAGATGCAGGCCGAGGTGGTGGCCTACGCCAGGTCGCTGGAACCCGCGATGAAGAGGGTGGCACCCGCCGCGGGCTTCGAGTTCGAGACGATCTGCGAGATCCCCAGCTTTCTCGGCAACAAGGACGATGCCGTGACGCGGCTGGCCCAGGCGCTGAGCGGCGAGCCCGGCACCACGCTGGTGGCCTTTGGCACCGAGGCCGGCCTGTTCAAGAACGCCGGCATTCCCACCGTGGTGTGCGGACCGGGCAGCATCCAGCAGGCGCACCAGCCCGATGAATATGTGAGCCTGGCGCAGCTGGCGCGCTGCGAGCAGTTCATGCAAAAACTTGCGCGCACGCAGGCCCTGGGCTGAGCCTGCGCAGCAGCGCGGCGCCGCTCAGGTGCGCACGCGCCCGTCACCGGTCAGCATGGACATTTCCACAAAATTCGATGCCGAGTGGTCTGAGCTGCTGAAGGACACCGGAAACCCGGAAATCACCTGCGAGCCCAGGGATTCGAGGCCTGCAATGAAGCTGTCGTGGCTGAGCTTGCCGCCGGAAAGCGCCTGGCGCAGGCCCTCGGTGAAAACGCGGGCCGCCAGATACCCTTCCAGGCTGGAATAGTTGGCCTGCACCTTGTCGCCGCCCTTCTTGATAGCCTCCAGAAACTCGCGCGTGATCGGGCGCGAGGGCTGGTAGGGCGAAGGCACGACCTGCGACACCACCACGCCTGCGCCGTCCTTGCCCAGTTCATCGGCCAGCGCCTGCGTGCCCACGAACGACACGTTGTAGAACGTGCCGCCAAAGCCCGCCTTGCGCGCCGCGCGCACAAAAGCGGCACTCGCGGAGTAGGCCGAGATCTGCACCACCGCGTCGGGCATGGCGGGCACCAGCTTGTCCACGGCGGCCTTCACATCGGTGGAATTGCGCTCCACCGTGGCCGTGGCCACCGGGGCGAGCTTGAGTTCGGCCAGCGCCTTGGTCACGCCGTCCAGCCCCGCCTTGCCGTAGGCATCGTTCTGGTAGAACACGGCGATCTTCTTGAGACCCAGGTTGGTGAGCTGGCGAACGATGAGTGCAGTTTCGTCGTAATACGACGCGCGCACATGGAAGATCAGGCGGTTGAACGGCTGGCGCAGCGCCTCGGCACCCGTGAAGGGGCCGAAAAAAGGCACTTTGGCCTGGGTGAAAATCGGTAGCGCCGCCAGGCTGGTGGGGGTGCCGATGTAGCCAAACAGCGCAAACACGTCTTCGGCAATCAGCTTTCGGGTGTTCTCGGCACAGCGGTCGGGCTCGTAGCCGTCGTCCATGGTGCGAATTTCCACGGTGCGCCGGCCTACGCCGCCCTGGGCGTTGAGCCGGTCGAAATACAGCTTGGCGCCCAGGTTGAACTGGATACCCAGTTGCGCGGCGGGACCTGTAAAGGCCGCCGACTGCCCCAGCACGATGCGGCCTTCGCCCTGCGCGCGTGCCAGATTGAAACCGCCCAGCGCTGCCGCGCCCAGGCCCACCGAAAATTGTCTGCGCCCTATTGCCGTTTGGTTCATGGTGAAATCTATGCTCTTGTGAATCGAGGGCAATCCCCTCTGCGCTGCCGGTAGGCAGTCTCCCTGGATCGGACGCAAGACTGCACTCCGACACCAGCCCTGTATGCCAGTTTAGCGATCAACCCACGGTATGCCCATGTCTTCTGCTGCAAATACGCCACGGTCTGCGCCGGTGCAGGTGCGCGGCGCCTGCCCGCATGACTGCCCCGACACCTGCGCCCTGCTGACCACGGTGGACAACGGCGTGGCCACCCGCGTGCAAGGCAACCCCGACCACCCGCACACCGATGGCGTGCTGTGCACCAAGGTGTCCAGGTATACCGAGCGCAGCTACCACCCCGAGCGCATCCTCACGCCCCTCAAGCGCAGCGGCCCCAAGGGCAGCGGGCAGTTCACCCCGGTTGGCTGGGACGAGGCGCTGAACGACATCACGGCACGGCTTTCGGCCATCGCAGCGCGCAACCCCGAGGCCATCCTGCCCTACAGCTACGCGGGCACCATGGGCATGGTGCAGGGCGAGAGCATGGACCGGCGCTTCTTTCACCGCCTGGGTGCGTCGCAGCTCGACCGCACCATCTGCGCATCGGCTGGCGCCGAGGCCCTGGTGCAGACGCTGGGCGGCAAGGTGGGCATGAAGGTGGAGTTTTTTGCCGAGGCGCAGCTCATCCTGATCTGGGGCAGCAATTCGATTGGCAGCAACCTGCATTTCTGGCGCTACGCCCAGCAGGCCAAACGCAACGGAGCGCGGCTGGTGTGCATCGACCCGCGCAAGACCGAAACCGGCGACAAATGCCACGAGCACATTGCGCTGCGCCCCGGCACCGATGCCGCGCTGGCACTGGCGCTGATGCACGAGCTGATCGCCCACGACTGGATCGACCACGACTACATCGCCCGCCACACACTGGGCTGGGAACAACTGCGCGAACGCGCCCTGCAGTGGCCGCCGGAGCGCGCCGCCGAGGTGTGCGGCGTGTCGGTCGAGCAAATCCGCCAGCTCGCCAAGGACTACGGCACCACAAAGCCCGCAGCCATCCGCCTGAACTACGGCATGCAGCGCGTGCGCGGCGGCGGCAACGCCGTGCGCGCTGTCGCCTGCCTGCCCGCGCTGACGGGCGCCTGGCGCCACCGCGCGGGCGGCCTGCTGCTGTCGAGCTCGGGCCAGTTCCCGGCGCAGCGCGCGGTGCTGCAGCGGCCCGACCTGATGCCGGCGAACACACCGCGCACCATCAACATGTCCACCATCGGCGACGCCCTGCTGCGCGACGCCTCGCCAGCCTTCGGCCCAAAGGTCGAGGCCATCGTGGTCTACAACAGCAACCCCGTGGCCGTGGCGCCCGATTCCAGCAAGGTGGTTCAGGGCTTTGCGCGCTCAGACCTGTTCACCGTGGTGCTGGAGCATTTCCAGACCGACACGGCCGACTACGCTGACTTCATCCTGCCCGCCACCACGCAGCTGGAGCACTGGGACGTGCATCTGAGCTACGGCCACACCGACGTGCTGCTCAACCGCCCCGCTATTGAACCCCTGGGCCAGGCCCGCAGCAATGCACAGATCTTCCGCGACCTGGCCGCGCGCATGGGCTTCACCGAGCCCTGTTTTGCCGACAGCGACGAAACCCTGTGCCGCCAGGCCTTCGGCGACGCGGTGGACTACGCGCTGCTCGAATCGCAGGGCTTTGCCACGCTGGCGCTGCCCGATGCACCGTTTGCCGAGGGCGGCTTTCCCACGCCGAGTGGAAAGTGCGAGTTCTACAGCGCCCGCCTGGCCGCGCAGGGTCTGGACGGTCTGCCGGACCACCTGCCCAACCACGAGCTGCAGGGCAACTCGGCCCGCTACCCGCTGGCCATGATCTCGCCGCCCGCGCGCAATTTCTTGAACTCCACCTTCGTCAACGTGCAAAGCCTGCGCGCCATCGAAGGCCGTCCGGTGCTGGAGCTCCATCCCGACGATGCCCAAGCGCGCGGCATCGACGACGGTGCCGTGGTGCGTGTGTTCAATGACCGCGGCAGCTACCGTTGCCACGCGGCGGTATCGCGACGCGCACGCCCCGGCGTGGTCAACGGCCTGGGCGTCTGGTGGCGCAAGCTGGGACTGGACGGCACCAACGTGAACCAGGTCACCAGCCAGGCCCTCACCGACCTGGGCCGGGCGCCGACGTTTTACGACTGCCTGGTGCAGGTCGAGGCCTGCAGCCAGCCGGAGGCGACTGACACCCCGCTCAAGGCTTGATAGGCATGGGGCTTTGGACGCCTGAACCCGCCCCAAAAATGCCTCAAAAACAATAGCTGCCAGCGCTTACCGCATAAGCGCTAGAGCCCATTTTTATTCAAATCCTTGTCGCCCGCATCTGACGCTGCTGTCGTCAGCCCAGCTTCTTGAGCAGCGCATGCGCCGCAGGCTCGGATGACGCCGGGTTTTGCCCCGTGATCAGCAGGCCGTCGGTGATCGCATAGGGCTGCCAGTCGCCCAGCTTGGCGTAGTGGCCGCCATTGGCCTTGAGCATGTCTTCCACCAGAAACGGCACCACATCCGTCAACCCCACGGCGGCTTCCTCGGTGTTGGTGAAGCCGGTCACGTTCTTGCCCTTGACCACCGATTGGCCGTCCTTGCCCTTGGGGTGGCGCAGCACGGCAGGTGCGTGGCACACGGCGGCCACGGGCTTGCCGGCGTTCAGCGTGGCCTCGATCAGCGCGATGGAGTGCGCGTCTTCGGCCAGGTCCCACAGCGGGCCGTGGCCGCCGGGGTAGAACACGGCGTCGTAGTCGGAGGCATTCACGTCGGCCAGGCGCTGGGTGCTGGCCAGCTGCTTTTGCGCGGCGGCGTCGGCCTTGAAGCGGCGCGTGGCGTCGGTCTGCGCGCCAGGGTCGTCGCTCTTGGGGTCCAGCGGCGGCTGGCCGCCCTGGGGCGAGGCCAGGGTCACGTCTGCGCCCGCGTCCTTGAACACGTAGTACGGCGCGGCAAACTCTTCCAGCCAGAAGCCGGTTTTGGCGCCGGTGTTGCCCAACTGGTCGTGGGAGGTGAGAACCATCAATATCTTTGGCATGTCATGTCCTTGGTAAACGGTTGTCTTCAGGGGGCTACCAACTGCTTACAGCGCGGCTTCGAGGATGCGCCGGCTCACCGCCGGTGTCACCTCGCGCTGCTCGCCCAGTTGCACCATGCCATGCGCTTCGAGTTGCGCCACCACGGTGTCGATGGTGTCCGCGCCCAGGCCGTAGCCCGACAGGCGTGTGGCGATGCCCATGCTTTCAAAGAAGGCGCGCGTGCGCTCGATGGCGGCGGTGATGCGTTCATCGTCAGTGCCGGTGGTGATGCCCCACACCCGCTCGCCGAATTGCAGCAGCTTTTCACGCTTGGGCACGCGGCGTTCGTTGAGCAATGCGGGCAGCACGATGGCCAAGGTGCGCGCGTGGTCGATGTTGTGCAGTGCCGTCAGTTCGTGCCCGATCATGTGCGTGGCCCAGTCTTGCGGTACACCGGCGCCAATCAGCCCGTTGAGCGCCATGGTGGCCGCCCACATGAGGTTGGCGCGGTCGTCGTACACGGGCTCGGGCGCGGTCAGCAGGCGCGGGCCGATCTCGATCAGCGTCTGCAAAATGCCTTCGGCAAAACGGTCCTGCACGGGGGCGTTGACGGGGTAGGTCAGGTACTGCTCCACGGTGTGCACGAAGGCATCGACCACGCCGTTGGCCAGCTGCTGCGGTGGCAGCGTGTAGGTCTTGGTGGGGTCGAGCACCGAGAACTTCGGGAAGCTGTGCACGCTGCTGAAGGCCAGCTTGGCACCCTTGCCGCGGTGCGTGATGACGCCACCGTTGTTCATTTCCGACCCCGTGGCCGGCAGGGTAAGCACCGCGCCGAACGGCACGGCCTGCGTGATGTTGCGGCCGCGCTTTTCGAGGATGGCCCAGGCGTCATCGCCCTCAAAGCGCACGGCGGCGGCGATGAACTTCACCGCGTCGATCACCGAGCCGCCGCCCACGGCCAGCAGAAAGTCGAAGCCACCCTCGCGGATCTGCGCCACGGCCTTCATCGAGGTTTCGTAGCTCGGGTTGGGCTCGATGCCGCTGAAGGTGGCGTGCTGGCGCTCACCCAGCGCGGCGCGCACCTCTGCGAGCGTGCCGGTCTTTTCGGCGCTGGCGCCGCCCACCAAAATCAGCACCTTGGCTGCGGCGGGAACCAGCGTGGCCAGGTCGGCCACGCGGCCCTTGCCAAAGGCGATGTGGGTGGGGTTATGGAAGTCAAAATTCAGCATGGCAATCCTTCGTGGGTGAATGGAGGGGGCGGGGTGAACAAAGGCACCGGCAGGGCGGTGGGCGGATGGAGAAGTACCGGGAGACTGAGGCAGCGGTGCGGGCCAGAGCGCATGGGCGGTCTCTCAGGCCGCAGCCGCGCCCAGCAGCTGCTCGGTGCTGTGCAACGCATGGTCGAACGCCGAGCCATCGCGCCGCAGCTTGGCCAGCAGGCTGGCGCCCAGCCACAGTTCGTACAAGGTCAACGCCAGCGCCGCAGTGTTGGCACTGGCAGGCAGCGCGCCCTCGGTCTGGCAATCGCGCAGGCACTGGTCGATGCGCTGCACGATGTCGTCGGTGCCACGGCGCAGCGCCAGACGCATGGGCTCGGACATGTCGGCCACCTCGGCGCTGAGCTTGACGATGAGGCATTTGGCGCCTGCAGCTTCGTCGGCGCAACCCTCGGCCGGCGCGCCGGCGGTGGCTATACCGCACTGCGACATATTCCAGTAAGACCAGTAGCGCATCAGCCGTGCCCGCGCCGGCGTGCCGGCATCGTCAGGCTGCAGCAGCGCATCGAGCTGCGCCAGGTAGCGCTCCAGGTACTGCGCCAGCAGCGCTTCGCCAAAGCGCTCCTTGCTGCCGAAGTAGTGGTAGAACGAGCCCTTGGGCACGCCCGCGGCCGCCAGAATCTCGGCCAGGCCGACGCCGACGAAGCCCTTGGCGGCAACCAAGCGCTCGCCACAGCGCAGGATGTGGTGCTTGACGGGGGGTTGCTGTTCGGTGATCACGGCGTACATTGTGCCGCAATTAGACCGGTCGTCTAGTCCCCCAAAGCACAGCCCTTCCACCGATGTGGCCTTGGCCTGGTTTATCCAGCGGCAGGGCCGTGCGCCGTAGGAGGGTTGCCCTCAAAAACGCTATTATTACGATAGCTATTAGCACTCATGAATAAAGCGCTAAAGCCATATTTCACTCAGATTTTCACTGCAACTCACGCGTCCGCAGGCGCTGCGATGGCCTGGTCGATGGCGCCGAAGATGCTGACGCCGTCGGGTCCCTTGACCTCGATGCGGATGGTGTCGCCGAACTTCATGAACTCCGTGCTGGGCTGGCCGTCCTGGATGGTTTCGATGCAGCGCTTTTCGGCGATGCAGCTGTAGCCCCGGGGCCACTCGGTGCGGCCGTTCTGCTCCACGCCCTTGTTGCTGACCGTGCCGCTGCCGATGATGGAGCCGGCGCGCACGTTGCGCGTCTTGGCCACATGGGCGATGAGCTGGCCGAAGTGGAAAGTCATCTCCGGGCCGGCGTCGCACATGCCCACCTTGCGGCCATTCCAGGTGGACTGCACGACGAGGTTCAACCGGCCGTGGTCCCAGGCATCACCCAGTTCATCCAGCGTCACGGCCACGGGGCTGAACGCGGTGGCGGGCTTGGCTTGGAAAAAGCCGAAGCCCTTGGCCAGCTCGGCCGGAATGAGGTTGCGCAGGCTCACGTCGTTGGCCAGCATGACGAGGCGGATGCCATCGAGCGCCTGCTCGGGGCTGGCACCCATCTTCACGTCGCCGGTGACCACGGCGATCTCGGCTTCGAAATCGATACCCATGGCCTCGCTGGGCACCACCACATCGTCGCAGGGGCCGATGAAGTCATCGCTGCCGCCCTGGTACATCAGGGGGTCGGTGTAAAAACTCGCCGGCACTTCGGAGTTGCACGCTTTTCGCACCAGTTCGACGTGGTTGATGTACGCAGAGCCATCCGCCCACTGGTAGGCCCGGGGCAGCGGTGCCATGCATTGCTGCGGATCAAAAGGAAAGGCGTGGCGTGCGCGGCCTGCGTTGAGCTGGTCGTACAGGTCCTGCAACTGGGGCGAAAGGAAGTTCCAGTCGTCCAGCACCTGCTGGAGTTTGCTGGCAATGCCGGTCGCATAATGGGCTGTGCCCAGGTCGCGGGAGACGACAACCAGCTGGCCGTCGCGCGAGCCGTCTTTGTAGGTGGCAAGTTTCATGGGGGCAGGATCTTTGTCTCTGGTTGAAATGGTGCGCACCCCGCGCAAACTACGGCGGGTAAAACTAAATTAACTTAACAAAACACGCGAACTTTAGTGCACATGGACAAGGAACGTGCAGGCACCCAGCCGGTGGAAGCCGGTTTTGCGCAGCTGGAAGGGCTGACTCACTCTCGCTGGCCACCTATGCAGAAAGACCTGGCTGCCCCGGTTGGCATGGGTGCGGCCAAGACCCACCGCGACCTGGTGTGCTTTCAGCGCCTGGGACTGGTGGCGCAGGACAGCCACACCGCGCGCCACGACCTGGGCCCGGCGGCGCCCAAGCGGGGCTTGGTATCGCCGTCGCGCCTCAATGCGGTGCGCCTCGCGCTGGCTGGAGCCCTGTGATGCCACGCCGGCCTTTGCTTGTTCTGACGGCCCTGGTGCTGGCGCTGCACTGGCTGGTACTGCAAGGGATGCCCATGGCCTGGGATGGCAACCCGTCCGCAGCCCCCGCAGCGCAGGTTTTCAGCACGCGCAGCATTGCACCACCGCCGCCCCCACGCCCGGTAGCGGCGCCCACTGCACCGCCCGCGCCCGCCCGCCCCGCAGCCGCGCGCAAGAAGCCTGCCGCTCCCCCGGCGACGCAACACCCAGTCCAGGCAGCCAAGGCTACCGACACGCCAGCGCTGCCCGATGCCCCAGCGCCGCCTGAAACGTCTGGCGAGCCCGGTGACGCCTCAACCGTCGCCCCGGCGGTGGATGCGCCCCCCATTTCCGAGGCGCCTGACGCCGTCGTGGCCGCAGCCCCGCAGCCCCCGGCCAGCGCTGCGGCGCCCGCCGCGTCAACCCCTGAAATCCCCGCCCCCGCCTCGGGGCCCGACAACAACACAGGCGCGGGTGTGGACATCAGCCCCCCTGGCGGCGAACCAGGCCGCCCATCCAGCACGGCCGCGCCCGCCGTGCGCCTGCCCGCGCCGGTGCGCCTGGCGTTTGACGTGAGCGGACAAGCGAAAAAGTTCAACTACAACGCCCGCGCCGAACTACTGTGGCAGCACGACGGCAGCCGCTACGAAGCGCGCCAGGAAATCAGCGCTTTTCTGGTGGGCAGCCGCTCGCAGCGCAGCGTGGGCCATGTCACGCCGCAGGGATTGCAGCCCGAGCGCTTTGCCGACCGCTCGCGCAGCGAGCAGGCGGCCCATTTCGACCATGGCCAGGGCCGCGTCACCTTCAGCGCCAACACCCCGCAGGCGGCCGCCGGGCCCGGCGCGCAAGACCGGCTGAGCGTGTTCATCCAGCTCGGCGCGATGCTGGCGGCCGACCCCGGGCGGTTTGTGCCGGGCACCCAGGTCACGCTAACCACCGTCAGCGCCCGCAGCGCCGACCGGTGGACCTTCTCGATCGAAGGGCAGGAAACGCTGGACCTGCCCACCGGCCCCCTGCTGGCCTGGAAGCTGCAGCGCCTGCCGCGCCGCGACTACGACCAGAAAGCCGAACTGTGGCTGGCCCCCGACCTGGGCTACATGCCCGTGCGCATCCGCCTGACCCAGGCCAACGGCGACTTTGCCGACCTGCGCCTGCGCAGCAGCGGCCCGCCCTGATCACCCCCTGGGCGGCATTCCAGTGTTGCTTGCTTGCGCCATGGCGGCGAAAAACCGGCGCGAACCTGGCACAGGCCCTTTTTCGTGAAATACTGCAAAGCATCAGGTGCCAGGAGGCTGTGGGACTTGAACTCTGGCCACCCGCTGTCATCTGATTCACATATCGACTGGGGGAACACCATGCAAATGCTCTACGACTCTGACTCCTTTGTGGTGGTCCACATGCTGCCCGACGCCGTGGAGCAACAAGGCGCCCCGCTGCACGACACCGCGCCGCCCGCACCCCAACTGGCCCGCCACGGCTTTGAAATCGTGGACAAACGCTCGGGCAAAGAGGTCTATCTGGACGGCTCCTGGGCCGAGATGTTCCAACAACAGATCCTGGCCTGGCAGCGCGACACCCCGACCCAGGAAGAAGTGGAAGACGCCCTGGACCGCTATGCCGGTCTGGCACAGAACCCGGTGGTGGTGCACTGAGCTGAGGCGAACAATGAGAAAAAAGGGGCATCGCCCCTTTTTTTCTGCCTGCGACTGCCCGCCACGCCACGACAGCGGGCCAGTGGGTTACGTCGCCGCTCAAGCTGCCGCTGGCGGGTAGATGCGCCGAAACAAGGGCTCCACCAGCACCAGCACCGCAATCAACCGGCACACCTGAAACGCCGTCACCACCGGAACGCCCAGCTGCAGCACCTTGGCCGTGATGGCCATTTCGGTGATGCCCCCCGGCGACGTGCCCAGCAGCAATGTCACCCAGGGCAGGCCGGTCGCCCAAGCCAGCAGCGCCGCAAACAGGGCGCACACACCCATCAGCACCAGCGTGCCCACGACCACCGACGCCAGCCAGCGCGGCGCGGTGTGCAGAAAGTCGGCACGAAAGCGCACCCCCAGGCTCACGCCAATCACCAGTTGCGCCGCGTTGACCAGTTCCTGTGGCACCGCCGACAGCGTGAGGCCCGCCATGGCCAGCCCCATCGAGACCACCAGCGCGCCCATGAACCAGGGGTTGGCGCGACGCAACCGGTCCATGACCAGCGCTCCGGCCCCGGTCAGGAGCGCCAGCAGTGCCAGCCCCGGCCAGTTCACTGCGCGCACCGTGGGCAGCAGGATATCGAGGCCATGCAGGCCGCTCCACTGCAGCGCAAAAGGAATGGTCACCGTGACGATCAGCAGGCGCAGGCTGTGGCTGGCGGCCACGAGGTCGGTGCGGGCGTTTTCGCGCTCGGCCAGCAGCGTCATTTCGGACGCCGCGCCAATCGCCCCCGCAAAATAGCTGGTGGCCCGCAGCATCGACGCCGGCACGCCATGCATGCGCGGCGCGTGCAGCCGGTACAGCCAGGCACCAAACAGCCAGCCCAGCACCAGCGCCCAGACAATACCCAGCGCAATGGCCCACCACAGGCTGGCCACCAGCGCCACCACCTGCGGCGTGAAATAAAGCCCCAGCGAGGCGCCAATCGACCACTGCCCGGCATTGCGCAGCGGGGCCCAGCTTTCGGTGGGCGCACCGCCGATCGACAGCAACGAGGTGGCCAGCAGCGGGCCGATCATCCAGGGCACCGGGGTGTGCAGCGCCACACAGGCGGCTGCGGCGGCCCAGGACAGGGCCAGGGTCAAGGCCACACGGGCGCCAAAAAGCAGTTGATTACGCATACAAGCCTGCCAGTATCCTGCGGCTCCACGCCCGCACCCCTGCCAGTGCCGGGCGGGCCCATGCTTGTGGGGCATGGCGGGTCTCGCCCTTTGCGACGCGATTTTTAGTCAAATACGGCCGTAGCGCTTATACAGCAAGCGCGAGCAGCTATCTATTTTGAATCACTGTCGCGCTGACGGTGACACCTTGCGGCGTTGCGCCATCTCGCGGCCCATGGCCTCCAGTGCCGGGGCGGCCAGCAGAGCCTGCGCTGCAGGATAGGCCACGGTCTCTTCGTCGGCGATGTGGCGGTCGTAGCGGGCGACAAAGCAGTCGAACGCTGCGCCATCGGCTTCGCTGAACCCGTCCTGCAAGCCATCGGCCAGGGCCTGCAGCGGCAGGCGTGCAGCCGCCCAGTCTGCGGTCATGCAGATGTGGTCGTGCTGCAGGCGCGCCACCAGCTCAGCCACGTCGGGGGTGCCTTGCGCCAGAAGCAGCGGAAACACATGCAGTTCCTCGTCTTCATGGTGCAGCGGCGCCGCGATGTCGAAGTAGCGCAGCACGTCGTGCGCCGCCTGCTGCGCAGGGACATCCGCGCCGTTTTCCAGCACATGGGCGCGCAGCCGCTGCAGCAGGGTGAGCGTGCGCTGCACGCGCTCGTGGCAGGCCTCGAGCATGGCGAAGGGCTGCTCGAACCCCACGGCAGGCGCGTGGAAACCGGGCAGGGCCGAGGGGGTGGCCATGGCTGCGGCTACCCGAACCGGACCGGCTGCCCCTGCCGGTCAAAAGGAATATAGGCGCCATGCGCGCCGCCCTTGATGGCATCGACCATGCGCTGCAGGGGTGCCTCGGCATCGGCGCTGCTGGGGGCCTGGTTCAGCGTGCCAGACAGGGCCGCCGCGAACACCATGGCCCAGTCGTGGCCCGGGGCGGTGAACTGGCGGGCCTCTTCCACCAGCGCGGTGAACGAGGGCAGTTCCTGCGGTGTCTTGTCCACACACATCAGCGGTACCAGGGCGCCGCCCTGCCCGGCTTCAAAACGCTCGCGCTGGGCGGGCGTGGCGTCGTCGGGCAACTCGACGGCGGCAAACACAAACAACAGGCGCTGGGGTTCGGGTTGCAGGCGCGCGGCTTGCAGCAGATCATCGAAACTGGAAACGTCCATGAAAAATCTCGCAATGAAAGAAGTTGGCCTGCGTCAGAACCCGGACACCACGCCCTGGTCCGGGTCCAGCGTGCTGACATAGGCGCTTGCCACGGGCCGCGCACGCACCGCTTTGCGCGACAGCACGGTGCCGATGCTGATGAAACACAGGGCCTGCTCGGAGACCGCCAGCCCAAACAGCGCGCGCAGGCTGGCCGCCTTGAGGGCCTTGCCGCTGGTCAGCGCCGAGCCATAGCCCTGCGCGGTGGCCATCAGCAGCATGTTCTGCACGGCACAGCCGGCGGACACCAGCCGCTCGGCCAGATCGATGTCGGGGTCGCCGCGCTCGCCATCCACCACCACCAGCATCAGCACCGGGGCACGGTAGGCTTTTTCGCGCGCCTGCCCGCACTGTTCGGGCGTGGCGCACGGGTCGCGCTCCAGCAGCGCCTGGGCAAACACCTCGGCCAACGGCGCGCGTGCGGGCTCGGGCACCAGCACAAAGCGCCAGGGCAGCAACTGCCCATGGTCGGGCGCATGGGCCGCGGCGTTCAGGATGGTGGCCAGCTCGGCAGCCCCCGGACCGGGCGCGCCCAGACGCTTGGGCAAAATGGTCTGGCGCGACTGGATCAGCGCTGTGGCCATGGCCACCAACGCGCCCTCGTCCGCGGCGGCAGGGGGCGCTGCGCCGGACGCGTCACGCAGGGGCGAGGCAACGAGAGTCATGTGCAAATCCTCGGTTCAGCCCGGTCGCCCGTCGGCACGCAGGCAGCCGTACCACCGGCCCAGCCGCACCCCCCAGGCGCCCATGGTGGCGGCCCACAAGCCTGCGGCCAATGGCAGCAGCCAGGGCCAGGGCAGCCCGGCAATGCCAGGCACAGCCGCCGCAATGCGCAGTAGCGCCGCCGCTTGCAGGCACCAGAAAAGCGACCATGCAATGCGGTCGGCCACCAATGCGCGGCCACTGTGGCCGCAGGACACGCGCGTGACCATGGCCAGCATCAGCGAAGCCAGGCAGCCCATGGTCAGCGCGTGCAGCGCCCCCAGGGCAAGCACACCGATGCCCAGCGTGACCGACAGCCACTGTGACAGTCCGCCCAGCAGGAACGCCACGCCCAGCCACAGAAAGCCGATGTGCAGCATGGCCAGCAGCTTGTTCTTGAGGCTTTGCACGAGCCCCCACACCCAGGCCAGCCAGACCAGTACGCCGCCCACCACCAATTGCAGCGTGCCATGCACCAACAGCCACGCGGCGCCGGAAGCGCTGGACGGCACACCCGCCAGCTCCAGCCAGGCAGCCAGCACCTGCAGCCCTGCCGCAGCCAGCATCAGCCACAGCACCCAGAACGGGCGCCAGGCCTGCACCATGGGCATGGCACTGGACGTGAAAAACGGAATCATGCGGTGCGCCACCGTGACGTAGACCACCACCACAAAGCCCCAAAGCCCCGTGAAAATCCAGGCCCGCGCTGCGGCGTGGGCGCCAAAAACCAGGCTCAGCCACAGCCCTGCCAGGCTGGCGCAGCCCACCATGCAGGCTGCGCCGATGGCGCGGGCATGGAGCTGGTCCTGCGCCTGGCTGCGCCTTATGCGCCCCCAGAACTGCACGGTCATCCAGACCAGCCCGGCACCGGCCAGCGCCAGCCCCGCCCATGCCACCGCGGCATGCAGGTGCGCGCCTGCCAGCCACAGCAGCCAGCCGGCCGCCTGCGACACCAGCGGCACGCGCAAGTCCTGCACCGGCAGGGGCTCGACCCCCAGCCATTTAGGGCCAGCGGTGAAAAGAAATCCCGAAAAGAACAGCGGAATGAAGCCGAACGCCATCACTGCCGAATGCACCAGCGTGGGGGAAACCGCATAGTGCAGGCCCAGCCAGGCCGTGGACCGGTCGAGCTGCACCAGCGCCCACCACAGGCCCGACGCCACCAGAACCACCATGGCCAGAAAAAAGCCCAGCCGGTGCGGCGCCAGCATCAGGTAGCGGATGCGCCAGCGCTTGTCCATCTGCGCCAACGCCTGCGCAGACGGCTTGCCAGACGCCGTCCGCACCGGAATGACGGGCCGGGAGGTCACCCACAGGTTCCCAGGTGGCCGCACTGCGTGCAGTAGTCGCAGCCGTCCTTGCGGATCACGGCGTGCGCGCCGCATTCGGTGCATTTCTTGCCCGCCATGGCGGGGGGCATGGTGCTGGCCTGCGGTGCAGGCTCTTCCAGCGGCAATTGCTGTTGCACCGGATCGGTCACGCGCCGCGCCAGGATGTTCTGAACGGCATAGGCCATGGCAGCCACTTCGGAGTCATGCCACATCGGCACGCGGGTGCCGTCGTCCTTCTGGTGCGTGCCCAGGCGCACGGGGCCGCGGTCCCAGGCGACCTTGCGCATGTCAGAAAGAGCCCGCTCCAGAAAACCGCCACGCGCCGCCAGTGACAGCAGTCGCATGCTGGCGGTGATCCACTGCTGCGACTCGCCACTCTGGCCCACGGGCATGAAAAATTCGATGGCGCGGTCGACCGTGCCCGAGCCGATGCCCGTGGGCACCGGCAGGAACGAGACGATGAGGTACAGCGTCTTGTGGCCTTCCTGCGTCCAGTACTCCACCTTTTCGGCCACTGCCGAGAGGCCGCCCTTGGGCCGGCTTTCGATCACCGTGCGCATGGGGTCCACGGACGGGGCCGCGGGTGCGGCCACCGTTGCAGGCTCTGCTGCTGCATGGGTTTCGAGCACCGAGCCCAGGATGGCGTTGGGCCGGTAGGTGGCCAGGCCCTTGAGGCGGGCGCGCCAGGCCTGCAGATACAGGTCCTTGAAATCGTCGTAGGGGTAGTCGGCCGGGATGTTCACGGTCTTGGAAATCGCCGTGTCCACATAGGGCTGCACCGCCTCCATCATGGCGATATGCCCTTCGGCAGGCATGGCCAGCGCCGAGATGAAATAGTCGGGCAGCGCATTCACGTCACCGCCCAGATCGCGGTACAGGCGCCATGCGTGGTCTTCCACCGAGTATTCGCTGGTGCTGCCATCGGCCTCGCGCTTCTTGCGCTTGTACATCCACGAGAACGGCGGCTCGATGCCGTTGGAGGCGTTGTCGGCAAAGGCCAGGCTCACGGTGCCCGTCGGGGCAATGGAGAGCAGGTGGCTGTTGCGGATGCCGTGCGTGCGGATCGCTTCCTTGATCGACTCGGGCAGGCGGCTGGCGAAGGTGCCGGCGGCAAGATAGGGCTCGGCCTCGAACTTGGGGAAAGCACCCTTCTCGCGGGCCAGCTCCACCGATGCCAGATAGGCCGCATCGCGCATCGATTGCGCAATGCGCGCCGCCATGGCGCGCCCTTCCTGCATGTCGTAGCGCAGACACAGCATGGCCAGCGTGTTGCCCATACCGGTAAAGCCCACACCAATGCGGCGCTTGGCCATGGCCTCGTCGCGCTGCTGCGGCAGGGGCCAGAAAGTCACATCCAGCACGTTGTCGAGCGCGCGCACCTGCAGGGCCACCACCTTTTCGAAGGCCTCGAAGTCAAACGACGGCAGGCCGTCGAATCCGAACGGGTGGCGCACGAACCGGGTCAGGATGACAGGACCGAGGTCGCAGCAACCATAGGATGGCAGCGGTTGCTCGCCGCACGGGTTGGTGGCGGCGATGTCTTCGCAGTAGTTGAGGTTGTTGTCCTCGTTGATATGGTCGAGGAACAGGATGCCGGGCTCGGCGAAGTCGTAGGCCGACTTCATGATGGTGTCCCACAACTCGCGTGCGGGCACGGTGGCGTAGACCCACAGTCCGTCCGCGCGCTGGCGGGCGCCCTGAGCCAGCAGGTTGGCACCGGGCTTGGCCTTGTGCACCAGCTCCCAGGGTGCGTTGGCCTGCACGGCGGTAATGAACTCGTCCGAGACCCCCACCGACACGTTGAAATTGTTCCAGCGCCCTGGCGTGCGCTTGGCCGTGATGAACTCGTGCACATCGGGGTGATCGATGCGCAACACCCCCATTTGTGCCCCGCGACGTGCGCCGGCGCTCTCCACGGTAGAGCACGACTGGTCGAACACATTCATGTAGCTGCAGGGCCCCGACGCCATGGATGCCGTGGCCTTGACCTGGGCGCCCTTGGGGCGGATGCGCGAGAAGTCATAGCCCACGCCGCCACCGCGGCGCATGGTTTCAGCAGCCTCGCGCAAGGCTTCATAAATGCCGGGAAAGCCTTCGTCGTCCACGCCCTGGATGCAATCGCCCACGGGTTGCACAAAGCAGTTGATCAGCGTGGCCTGGATGTCGGTGCCCGCGGCGCTCATGATGCGGCCCGCGCCAATGGCGCCCGCATGCAGATTCTCCAGGAACAGTGTTTCGTACTTGTCGCGCAGGTCGGGCGCTTCTACCGAAGCCAGGGCGCGGGCCACGCGGCGGTAGAGGTCTTCGGCGCTGGTTTCACCGGGTTTGAGGTATTTTTCACGCAACACATCCAGGCTGATGGGCTGCAACGAAGAGGTGGAGTTCATGGGGGGATTGGGTTCGCGCTTCATGGTTTCTGATGATTGGATTTCTGCTTTGGGGTGGCCTTGCGCTCCATCAAGAAGGAATCAAAGCTCGTCCAAAAGAACCTGCCCGTCATGCTCCACATAGGGGTGGTACGGCCCCGTACCACTGTTGTCAGCCAGCGACGCGGGCACAAATCCCCCCGTCTTGACATCGAACACATGCACTTCCCCCTCCTCGATCACGTAATGCCAGCCGTGCAGACTGATCTGGCCCGTCTGCACTCGGCTACGGACCATAGGATATTCCATCAGCCGCTCGAGCTGCAGCACGACGGCCCGCTGCTCGGTGCGGCGCAACACCTCGGGACCCGGCTGCATGGGCAACAGGGCCTCGCGCCCCAGGTCCAGCCAGCGGTTCAGGTTGGGCGCCTCGGGCGACACCTCACCATACATCGCCTTGATGGCCCCACAGTGACTGTGGCCGCACACCACGATGCGGCGCACCTGCAGGTTGAGCACCGCGAACTCGATGGCCGCCGTGGTGCCATGGTGGCCGTGCGATCCGTCGTATGGCGGGATGAACGCGCCCACATTGCGCACCAGAAAAAGCTCCCCCGGGCCCGCGCCGGTCAGCAGGTAGGGCACCAGGCGTGAGTCAGAGCAGCCGATGAACAAGGTGGTGGGGTGCTGTCCCTCATCCACCAGCGTCTGGAACTGCTCGCGATATTGGGGGAACGCGTCGTCGTGGAAACGGCGCAGGCGTTCAAGCAGCTCGTCGGGCATGGGGCAATCGGGTGGCGTGCGATGCCACTACTGCACGAGCGGGGAATCGGCTGCGTCCAGCGCCACCCCCTCCACCACGGCCGCGCCAGCCAGCAGCTGCAGGTATTGGCGCAAGGCGTTCACCCAGGCTTGCTGGCGCAGCGTGAGCGCGATGGCCTGGCGCACCTCCTCGAACGCGGGTTGCTGCCCCGGATCGCGCGCCACCACTTCCACCACATGCAGGCCAAAGCGGCTGTGCACCAGCCGCGCCAGCACACCGATTTCGGCACTGCCAAACACCTCGCGGGCGAACTCGGGTGCGCAATCGGCACGGCTGAGCCAGCCCAACTTGCCGCCCTGCTGTCCGCTCGGGCAGTTGGACCACTGCGCAGCCGCCTGGGCAAACTTGGCACCGCCGTCGTCCGCGCAGCGCAGCTCGATCAGCAAGGCCTCGGCACGCAGGCGCAGCAGCTTCACATCCACGCCCGGCGTTACAGCAAACAACACATGGCGCAGTTGCACGCGCTCGCCGTGGGCGTGCGCGGCGGGGTGGGCGTCGTGGTAACGGCGGCAGGCTTCTTCCGACGGGTCGGGAATGGGCAGTTCACGATCGAGCAATTGCTCGATGGCGTTGGAGGCCGCGGCACTGATGGCACCTTCGACACCCGGCACATCGTCCAGGGCCAGCAAGCCAGCTTGCTGTGCCGCCTGGCGCAGCAGCTCGGTACATGCGCGCTGGCGCAGGGCTTCTTCGTCGAGCAGCTCGTGCGGTGCATTCAGAGCCACGCCATTGATGCGCGCCACCTCGGCAACAACACGGTTCATACCGCCCACATCGGGCGGCAGCCCGGCCAGGGCTGGGGCCTGAGCCATCGTCGCTGCCAGGGCTTCGTAGGCCGCCGTCTGCGTGGGTGTCAGCGTGCTGGCGGGTGTACCCGCATGGCTATTGCTTTCGGTGGAGCTGCAGCCGCAGCTCCCGGTTCCACATCCGCTCATGGTGTGCTCCTTGGATCGTGTGTTTCAGGCGCGGCGGTCTTGCGACTGCATATGGCCGGGCGGCAGGTTCAGGCGGCGCGCACGCACCACCTGGTAGGGGCGCAGCACATAGGCCAGCGTGCCAAAGCCGCTCCACACATGCACCAGTCGCGTGAACGGGAAGATCAAGAAGATGCTCATGCCCAGCACCATGTGCGCCTTGAAGATCCAGCCGGCATCGGCCAGCAGTTCCACCCCGCCAGTACGGAAGGTCACGACGCGCTGCGCCCACTCGGCCAGCAACATCATCATGGAGCCGTCCAGGTGCTTGGCGGACAACGGAATCGTGGCCAGGCCCAATGCCAGTTGCAGCCACAGGAGCAACAGCAGGACGATGTCGCTGGTCTTCGACGTGGCACGAATGCGCGGGTCCGACAAGCGGCGGTGCAGCAAGATGGACACCCCCACAAAGCCCAACAGCCCGGCGATCCCGCCCGACACCATCGCCATCAGCTGCTTGTTGCCCGCGCTGATAAAACCCTCGTACAAGAAGTGCGGCGTAAGCATGCCCACCGTGTGCCCGAAGAACAGGAACAGCACGCCAATGTGGAACAGGTTGCTGCCCCAGCGCAGGCTACCGGTGCGCAGCAGTTGGGACGAATCGCTTTTCCAGGTGTACTGGTCGCGGTCAAACCGCGCCCAGCTACCAATGAAAAAGACGGCCAGGCAAATATAGGGGTAGATGCCAAACAACAGGGTATCAAGCCAGGCGGTCATACGGAGACTCCTTCTGGTGCCCGCTCGGCGCGGGGAGTACGAACAAAATGCATTGGCTGCGGCTGGTCAGGTTTGGACTGACCCTGGGTGCTGCAACCGCCAAACGCTTCGGGCTCGGCCCACACCTCGTCCATCTCGGGCTCGGGGGTGAGCGCCACCGACTGCACACGCTGGCCCGACACTTCGAGCACGGCGGCAATCACGCTGGCGTAGGGGCTGCTGCGCGCCACCAGCGCACTGAACAGTGCGTTCAGGATGTGGGCCATTTCGCCCAGGAACTCCCTGGCCACTTCGGGCGGCTGGGTGGAGGCGAACTCCAGCACCACCGGCAGATGGTCAGGCAGTTCTTCGGCGTCGAACTTCAAACCGGCTTTCTCATAGGTCTGCAGCAGGTCGATGAGTGCCGGGCCCCGGTCGCGCGAATCACCGTGCACATGCTCGAACAGGTGCAACGAGGTCTGGCGACCCCGGTCGAAGTTGTCCACGTAGCGGGCTTCTGCTTCCAGTGGGTCGAGCGCCGCAAGGTGCTGGCACACGGCTTCAAGCTCCGCCATGCGTTCGGTGGTCAGGGCCTGTTCCACCTGCAGCGCGTCGATGAGCTGCGGCATCACGCTGCGCAGTTGCGCGTCGGGGTAGCTCAGCAGGTAGCCCAGGGCACGCAAGGTCAGGCGCACGGAGGTCGGGTTCTTCTTGAACATGGTGATTCCTTCCGTTGCACTCAAACAGTGGCCTTGATGGGGATCGTGCGGGGCTTCTTGCCGCCAAACATGCTGACCTCGGTGGCGCCGTCCGAGCACCCGTTGCCAAACGAGAAGCCGCAGCCGCCCCGGATGTCGAACGCGTTCTCGGCGTATTCACGGTGGGCCGAGGGAATGACGAAACGGTCCTCGTAGTTGGCAATCGCCATCACGTGGTACATCTCCTCGACCTCGGCCATCGACAGGCCCGCCTGCTTGAGCACCGACAGGTTCTGGCGCTGCTCCACATGCTTGTCGCGCTGGTAGGTGCGCATGGCCAGCATGCGCTCCAGCGCGCGCACCACGGGGCCGGTGTCGCCGGCGGTGAGCAGGTTGGCCAGGTACTGCACGGGGATGCGCAGCTGCGACACGTCAGGGATGTCGCCATTCACGCCGACATGGCCTGCGTTGGCGGCGGCCGTGATGGGCGACAGGGGCGGCACATACCAGACCATGGGCAGAGTGCGGTACTCGGGGTGCAGCGGCAGGGCGACCTTCCACTGCACGGCCATCTTGTAGACCGGGCTGTTGCGGGCTGCGTCCATCCAGCTGTCGGGGATGCCGTCGATACGCGCCTGCTTGATGACATCGGGGTCGTTCGGATCGAGGAAGATGTCGAGTTGCGCCTGGTACAGGTCACGGTCGCGCTCCACGCTGGCGGCTTCCTGGATGCGGTCTGCGTCATACAGCAGCACGCCCAGGTAACGGATGCGGCCCACGCAGGTTTCGGAGCACACGGTGGGCTGACCGGCCTCGATGCGGGGGTAGCAGAAGATGCACTTCTCGGCCTTGCCCGACTGCCAGTTGTAATAGATCTTCTTGTAGGGGCAGCCCGAGACGCACATGCGCCAGCCGCGGCACTTGTCCTGATCGATCAGCACGATGCCGTCTTCCTCGCGCTTGTAGATCGAGCCGCTGGGGCACGATGCCACGCACGCCGGGTTCAGGCAGTGCTCGCACAGGCGCGGCAAGTACATCATGAAGGTGTTTTCGAACTGGCCGTAGATGTCCTTTTGCACATCGTCGAAGTTCTTGTCCTTGCTGCGTTTGCTGAACTCGCCGCCCAGGATTTCTTCCCAGTTCGGGCCCCACTCGATCTTCTCCATGCGCTTGCCGGTGATCAGGCTGCGCGGACGGGCCGTGGGTGCGGCCTTGCTTTCGGGCGCGGACTGCAGGTGGTCGTAGTCGAACGTGAAGGGCTCGTAGTAGTCGTCGATCTGCGGCAGGTTGGGGTTGGCGAAGATGCGCATGAGCAGCTTCCACTTGCCGCCCTGGCGCGGGGCGATGGAGCCGTCCGGGTTGCGTACCCAGCCGCCGTTCCACTTGTCCTGGTTTTCCCATTCCTTGGGTAGCCGATGCCGGGCTTGGTCTCGACGTTGTTGAACCAGGCGTACTCCACCCCGGGGCGGCTGGTCCAGACGTTCTTGCAGGTGACCGAACAGGTGTGGCAACCAATGCACTTGTCCAGGTTCAGCACCATGCCGATTTGTGCGCGAATTTTCATCGTGTTTCTCCTTGGAGCTCAGGCGTGTGCGCCGCTGTGGGCCGAAGCGGACGCATCTTCACCGTCCATCCAGTCGATGCGGTCCATCTTGCGCACCAGCACGAACTCGTCGCGGTTGGTGCCGATGGTTCCGTAGTAGTTGAAGCCGTAGCTGAACTGTGCGTAGCCGCCAATCATGTGGGTGGGTTTGAGCACGATGCGCGTGACCGAGTTGTGGATACCGCCACGGGTGCCGGTGATCTCGGAGCCGGGCGTGTTGATGATCTTCTCTTGCGAGTGGTACATCATCACCATGCCGGGGTTCACACGCTGGCTCACCACCGCGCGGGCCGCAATGGCGCCGTTGGCGTTGAAGAGTTCGACCCAGTCGTTGTCCACAATGCCGGCGACCTTGGCGTCGTCTTCGCTCAACCACACCACCGAGCCGCCTCGGTTCAGCGTGAGCATCATCAGGTTGTCGCTGTACGTGCTGTGGATGCCCCACTTCTGGTGCGGCGTGATGAAGTTCAGCTGGATCTCTTTGTTGCCGTTGGGCTTCTTGCCTTCGACTTCGTGGAGCGTCTTCAGATGCACGGGTGGGCGGTAGCTCACAAAGCCCTCGCCGAAGTCGCGCATCCACGGATGGTCCTGGTAGAACTGCTGGCGGCCCGTGAGGGTGCGCCATGGGATGTACTCGTGCACATTGGTGTAGCCGGCGTTGTAACTGACCTTCTCGCTTTCCAGGCCCGACCAGGTGGGCGAGCTGATGATCTTGCGCGGCTGCGCCTGGATGTCGCGGAAGCGGATCTTCTCGTCCTCGCGGTGCAGCGCCAGGTGCACGTGGTCGCGCCCGGTCTGCTTGCCCAGGGCTTCCCAGGCCTTGCAGGCCACGTGGCCATTGGTTTCGGGGGCCAGCATCATCACCACTTCGGTGGCGTCGATGTCGGTCACGATGCGGGGCATGCCCTGAGTCACGCCCTCTTCATTCACGCGGCCGTTCAGGTCGCCCAGCTGGCCGACTTCGGTCTGCGTGTTCCAGCCGATGCCCTTGCCGCCGTTGCCGGCCTTTTCCATCAGCGGGCCCAGGGCCGTGAAGCGCTTGTAAAGGTTGGGGTAGTCGCGCTCGACCACCGTGACCTGCGGTGCGGTCTTGCCGGGGATGAGTTCGCAATCGCCTTTCTTCCAGTCGCGCACGCCATACGGTTGTGCCATTTCACCGGGGGTGTCGTGCATGATGGGCGTGAGTACCACGTCCTTTTCGACGCCCAGGTGGCCTACGCTGACCTCGCTTACGGCCTTGGCGAAACCCTTGTAGATCTCCCAGTCGCTCTTGGCCTGCCAGGCAGGGTCCACCGCTGTGGACAGCGGGTGGATGAAGGGGTGCATGTCGCTGGTGTTGAGGTCGTTCTTCTCGTACCAGGTGGCGGTGGGCAGGACGATGTCGGAGTACAGGCAGGTCGTGCTCATGCGGAAGTCGAGCGTGACCAGCAGGTCCAGCTTGCCTTCGGGTGCGTTGGCGTGCCACTGCACTTCCTCGGGCTTGGCTTCGTCCTTGCCCAGATCCTTGCCCTGCACGCCGTGGGTGGTGCCCAGCAAGTGCTTGAGGAAATACTCATGCCCCTTGCCCGACGAGCCCAGGATGTTGGAGCGCCACACAAACATGTTGCGCGGCCAATTGGCGGGGTGGTCCGGGTCTTCGCAGCTCATCTCCAGGCTACCGTCCTTGAGCGACTGCACCACATAGTCCTTGGCGTCCATGCCCTTCGCGGCCGCGTCCTTGGCCACCTGCAGAGGACTGGTCTTGAGCTGGGGGCCGAAGGCAGCCAGCCCATGCGCTCGGCGCGCACGTTGTAGTCGATCTGGGCGCCGTGGTAAGCGCTGGCATCGGCCAGGGGCGAGAGGATTTCTTCCATGCCCAGCTTCTCGTAGCGCCACTGGTCGGTGTGGGCGTAGAAGAAGCTGGTGCTGTTCATCTGGCGGGGTGGGCGGATCCAGTCCAGCGCAAAGGCCAGCGCCGTCCAGCCGGTCTGGGGTCGCAGCTTTTCCTGGCCCACATAGTGCGCCCAGCCGCCGCCGCTCTGGCCAATACAGCCGCACAGCATCAGCATGTTGATGATGCCGCGGTAGTTCATGTCGCAGTGGTACCAATGGTTCATCGCCGCACCGATGATGACCATGGACTTGCCATGCGTCTTGTCGGCGTTGTCGGCAAACTGGCGCGCCACGGTGATGATTTGCTCGCGCGGCACGCCAGTGATGGCCTCTTGCCATGCGGGCGTGTAGGCGCGGTCGGCGTCGTAGCTGCCACCTGGCTCTTCGCCGGGCAGGCCCCGGTCGATGCCGTAGTTGCCGGCCAGCAGGTCGAACACGGTGGCCACCATCACGCGCCCCTGGGCTTCGTGCCCGGCCAGTTCCAGATGGGACACCGGCACGCGGCGCACCATCACGTCGCCACCTTGTTCATTGGCCGTGAAGTTGGGCGTTGCCACGCCGCCAAAGTACGGGAAGGCCACATCGGCCACGTCATAGGCCTGGGCGCCGTCTTCGATCACCGACAGCTTGAGCTTGACGGTGTTGCCGGTGCGTGCTTCCTTGTTCTCCAGGTTCCACAGGCCCTGGTCGGCACGGCCGTCGGCACCCCAGCGAAAACCGATGGAGCCATTGGGCAGCGTGACCTGACCCAGTTCGTCGTAGCCGACGGTCTTCCAGTCGGGGTTGTTCGACTGGTCGAGCTGGCCAGGGAAGTCGCTGGCGCGCACATAGCGGTCGGGCACCATCACCGTGCGGCCATCGGGCAACGTCTTTTCCTTCAAAACCACCAGCAGCGGCAGGTCGGTGTAGCGGCGCGCGTAGTCGTCGAAGTAGGTGCTGCGGCCCTTGCCGCCGTCCTTGAAGTAGAACTCCTTCAGGATCACATGGCCCATGGCCATGGCCACGGCGGCATCGGTTCCCTGCTTGGGGTGCATCCACAAATCGCCGAGCTTGGCCACTTCGGAATAGTCGGGCGTGATGGACACCACCTTGGTGCCCTTGTAGCGCACCTCGGTCAGGAAGTGGGCATCTGGCGTGCGCGTCTGGGGCACGTTGGAGCCCCAGGCAATGATGTACGAGCTGTTGTACCAGTCGGCCGACTCGGGCACGTCGGTCTGCTCGCCCCAGGTCTGCGGGCTGCTGGGGGCAGATCGCAGTACCAGTCGTAAAAACTCATGCACACGCCGCCGATCAGGCTGAGGTAGCGGCTGCCTGCGGCGTACGAAATCATCGACATCGCCGGGATGGGCGAAAAGCCGATGATGCGGTCCGGCCCGTGCTTCTTGATGGTGTACACGTTGGCCGCAGCGATCATCTGGTTGACTTCGTCCCAGGTGCTGCGCACGAAGCCGCCCAGGCCGCGCTGCTTTTGCCATTCGCGCTTGGAGGCGTCGTTCTCGACGATGCTGGCCCAGGCGTCCACCGGGCTCTTGGCCAGTGCGATGGCAGCACGCCAGTGCTTGAGCAAGCGGCCGCGCACCATCGGGTATTTCACGCGGTTAGCGCTGTACAGGTACCAGCTGTAGCTGGCGCCGCGCGCGCAGCCACGGGCTCGTGGTTGGGCAGGTCGGGGCGCGTGCGGGGGTAGTCGGTCTGCTGGGTTTCCCAGGTGACGATGCCGCCCTTGACGTAGATCTTCCACGAGCACGAGCCCGTGCAGTTCACGCCGTGCGTGGAGCGCACGATCTTGTCGTGCGCCCAGCGGTCACGGTAGGCGTCTTCCCAGGTGCGGTCTTCACCGTTGGTTTCGCCGTGGCCCTGGGCAAAGGTTTCGCGCGGTTGCGAGAAGTACGAGAGGCGATCGAGGAAGTGGCTCATCGGGGGCTCCTTTTTCTGTTCTGTTCAGGGGGTGATCAGCAAGGCATCTCGGCGTGCTTGCGGGCGTAGTACCACCAGGTGATCACGATGCAAATGACGTAGAAGGCAACGAAGGTCCACAGTGCGGCTTCGGGGCCACCGGTCAGCGCAATGGAGCTGCCGTAGCTCTTGGGAATGAAGAAGCCCCCGTAGGCGGCCATGGCGGCTGTGAAGCCCAGAGTGGCTGCGCCCAGCGTGTTGCCTTCCTTGTTGGCCTGCGCCACTGCGGCGGTGTTGTTGCGGTCCACGCCGCGCATGGCCTCGGCCAGAAAAATCACGGGAATCATGCGGAAGGTGGAGCCATTGCCGATCCCCGTGGTCAGGAACAGCACCAGGAAGCACACGAAGAACCCGGAGAACTGCCCCGCCGAGGAGCCCGATGGCAGGAAGTAGATAACGCCCACCACGGCCAGCGCCATGACGATGAAGTTCCACAACGTGACGCGCGCGCCCCCGAGCTTGTCCGCCAGCCAGCCGCCAAAGGGGCGCACCACGGCGCCCACCAGCGGGCCCAGCCAGGCGTAGGCCAGGGGGTTGATGCCGGGAAACTGGCTCTTGATCAGCAAGGGGAAACCAGCGGCATAGCCAATGAACGAACCGAACGTGCCCAGATACAGCACGCACATCAGCCAGTTGTGCTTGCGCCGGAAGATGGCGGCCTGGGTGGCAAACGACGCCTTGGCATCGGCAATATCGTTCATGCCGAACCATGCGGCCAGCGAAGCCAGCGCGATCCACGGCACCCAGATGAAGGCGGCGTTCTGCGTCCATACCTGCACTGACTGGCCGTTCTTCACGATCGTCTGCGGATCCCCGCCAAAAATGCCGAAGATGCCTGCCGTGACCACCAGCGGGCTCAGGAACTGCACCACCGACACGCCCAGGTTACCCAGGCCCGCATTCACCCCCAGGGCCGAACCCTTGCGCTCCTTCGGAAAGAAGAAGCTGATGTTGGCCATGCTGGAACTGAAATTGCCCCCCCCCAGACCACACAGCAGCGCCAGCACCAGCATCGTCGGATAGCTGGTGGTGTTGTCCTGCACCGCGTAACCGATGCCGATGGCGGGGATGAGCAAGGTTGCGGTGGAGATGGAAGTCCAGCGACGCCCGCCCACCAGCGGCACCATGAACGAGTAGAAGATGCGCAACGTGGCGCCGCTGAGCGCAGGCGCTGCGGCCAGCCAGAACAGCTGGTTGGTGGAATACTTGAACCCCAGCCCGGGCAGGCTGACGGCCACGACGCTCCAGACCTGCCAGATGGCAAAGGCCAGGAACAGCGCGGGCACCGAGATCCACAGGTTGAGCTTGGCGACGGCTTCGCCTTCACGCTCCCAGAACGACTTGTCCTCTGGGGCCCACAGGGTGAGCAGACGCCCCTGGCGACCGCTTTGTTGGTTGGCAGACATGGTAGTTACCTTAAAAGTTCAGCGGGCTGCACCGGCCGGCGAAGCCCCGGTCGGGTCCATCACATCGGTGCGACGGACTTCGGTGAAATACATCCAGATCAGCGATACCCAGACCACGCCATACATCAGCATGAAGGCGCTGGAACGAATGCCGGTGAAGTCCATCAGGGCGCCAAACATGATGGGCAGCACAAAGCCCCCCAAACCGCCAGCCAGGCCGACAATGCCGCTGATGGCGCCAATGTTCTTCGGATAGTCATCACTGATGTACTTGAAGACACTGGCCTTGCCGAAGGCGAACGCCACGCCCAGCACCCCCATCAGCGCGGTGAAGGCATAGACGTTCAAACCGATGTGGAACGTGGTGGGCCCATCGACCGTGAGGATGGTGAAATCGGTCTGCGGGTAGCTCAGCAGGAACAGGCAGATCCAGCTCACCCACATCACCCACCAGGTCACGCTGTGGGCGCCATACTTGTCACTGAGCACACCGCCAATGGCGCGCAGCACGCCGCCCGGCAGGGAGAAGCAGGCCGCCAGCAGCGCCGCCACGCGGATGTCCAGGCCGTACTCGCCCACGTAGTACTGCACCATCCACAGCGACAGCGCCACATAGCCACCGAATACGATGCTGTAGTACTGGCAATACTTGATGACCTTGGGGTCCTTGAGCGCCCTGAGCTGGTCGGTGAACTTGACATTGCTGGGCACCAGATGGGCCGGGTCGCTGTAGCTGAAGAGCCAGAACAGCACCAGGGTGCCGAGCATGATGGCGGCATACACCTGCGGCACCATGGCCCAGCCAAAGGCCACCAGCAGCACCGGCGCGACAAACTTGTTCACCGCCGCCCCCGAATTGCCCGCACCATAAACGCCCATCGCCATGCCCTGGCGGTTCTTGGGAAACCAGCGCGCCACATAGGGCGTGCCCACCGAGAACGAGCCACCCGCCAGCCCGACAAACAGGCCGATCGTGAGGAAGTGCCAGTACTCGGTGGCATAGCTCATGAGCCAGATTGCGGGCACGGTCAGCGCCATTAGCACCGTCATGACGATCCGCCCGCCGAATCGGTCGGTCCAGATGCCCAGCGGCACACGCACCAGCGAGCCGGTGAGCACCGGCATGGCCGTGAGCAAGCCGAATTGCGTGGAGCTCAGGTTCAGCATTTTCTTGATCGGAATGCCGATCACCCCGAACATCATCCACACCATGAAACAGACGGTGAAGGCGAGCGTGCTCACCAAGAGCACCGACCAAGCCTGCCGGCTGCGTTGCGGACTGTCGCCTACCGAAAGCGGTGCGTTTGCCATGGGTTGTTCCCTCTTTTCCTGTATGGCAGGCATCGTCCCGCGAAGGCAGGGTTTTGCCTATCCCTCTTCAGGACGGGCCAGCACGGCAAAAAGGATGAGGGGGTTACCGCCCCATCGTTCGAAAGAACTAGTGAGGGGTAAAAAGCGGGGGATGCGGCCTACCGCTGGCGGTCGGAGGCGTAAACAGCGGCCTGCACGCGCGAACTCAACCCCAGCTTGCGCAGGATGTGCTGTACATGGATCTTCACGGTGGTCTCGGCAATATCCAGCACCCGCGCGATTTCCTTGTTGCTGGCGCCCCGTGCGATCTCGCGCAGCACGTCTTCCTCGCGTGGCGACAGGGGTGTGCTCGGCTCTGCAGCTGCCTGCACCTGGCCGGGCACCGCCGCGTCAAGGGCACCGTCGGCCTGCGGAGCCCCCTGCGACTGGAAGGCTGCCACCAGCTTGCCCATCAGCTCGGGGCTGACAACGGGCTCGCCTGCGGCAGCGCGGTGAATCGCCTGCGCCAGCAAATCCCCGTCAATGGTCTTGAGCAGATAGCCCTGCGCGCCGTTGCGCAGCGCAGTGGCCAGATCCTGTTCGTCTTCGCTCACGGTGAGCATGAGCACGCGCGAGGCCGGCGACACTTCACGCAGACCCCGGATCGCATCCACCCCGGTCACCCCGGGCAAATGGTTGTCCAGCAGGATCACGTCGGGTCGCAGTGCGGGGGCCAGGCGCAACGCCTGCGCGGCGTCACCCGCCTCGCCCACCACCTTCAGTCTCGGGTCCTGCCCCAGCAAGGCCACCAGGCCCCGGCGAAACAGATTGTGGTCGTCCACCACGAGCAAGGTGACAGGTCGAAGCGCAGGCATAGGCATCAATGAACGGAGTGGACAGCGACCGGCAGGGGCAATTCGCGGGGTTGCTGCGTTGCTGACAGGGTGGGAAGCTCGATGCGCACGCAGGTGCCCGCACCCGCCGACGAATCGACCTGCACGGCCGCTCCGATGCGTTGAGCGCGCTCGCGCATGATGCCCAGGCCGACATGCATGGAGTCGGGCGGTACCGCCCGAGCTTCAAACCCCGTCCCATTGTCCTGCACTTCAAAGCGCCAGCGGGGATGCCGGTGGACGCGCAGCTCCACCCGCGTCGCACCCGAATGCTTGCGCACATTCGACAAGGCTTCCTGCACCATGTGCAGGACCTGGATCTGCACATCAGGCGGCAGGGGCAGGCCGTGGCCCGCCATCGTGAGCGTGGTGGCGATGCCGGTCTGGTGCTCGAATTTGGACAGGGTGGTGCGCAGCGCCGCCTCGATGTCTTCCTCGCTGGTGCGCGTGCGAAAGTGCACCAGCAGTTCGCGCACATCGGCATAGCACTCGCGCACGCCTACGTCGAGCTCGCCCATGCTGCGGTCCCGCGCCGCGACGTCGCCCTTGGCCACGGCATCGCGCAGCAGCTGCGTCTGGATCTTGAGGAAAGCCAGCGACTGGGCAATCGAATCGTGCAGCTCGCGCGCCAACAGGCTGCGCTCCTGCGCGACGGCGGCCTCGCGCTCCAGGGCGGTGGCGCGCAAGCCCTCCATGGCGCTGGCCAGATGGCGCGTCATGGCTTCCAGAAGTTCACGCACCTCATCCGTCAGTTCGGCAGAAGAACGAAAGAACAGATTGACCTCGCCGAGCATCCGCTGCTGCATCTGCACGGGTATAGCCACCAGGGTCTGATAACCGGCATCGCGGCAATGGGGAAACGCCAGCGCGGTGGACGCCACAATCGGTATGACGCGGGTGTGCGCTTGGCTTTGCGGCTGGCCGCACATGCAAGCACCCGTGTGCAGGCAATGCTCCTGTTCGGTCATGGCGCGCGGCATGCCGTCACCGGCCAGCAGAACATAGCGCTCATTGGCCTCGTCGGACCAGCGCACCGCAGCGGCATCCGCGCCCGCCACACGGCGGATCTGCCTGACAAAGCCTTGGGCCAGGGCGTCCAGCTCGGTCGCTGTGGAAGTCAGCGCGCTGACCTCGTACAGCGCCGCCAGGCGCTGGTTCTGCACGGCGATGCTGGCGGTCTTCTCGCGCACCTTTTGCTCCAGATCGTCGTGCGAGGCCTGCAAGGCATGGGCCATCAGGTTGAATCCCGCCGAGAGCTGGCCAAATTCGTCGTCGGACTCAATCGGCAACCGTGCCCCCCAGTCCCCCTGACGCAATCGCGCCAGCGCCTGCTGCAGTTGCGACACCGGGTTGAGCACCAGCAGATAACTCACCGCCATGAAGGTCACCGCAGCCGCAATGGCCACCGCCATCATGACCAGCTGAAATACATGCAGCACGGCCGTCCAGCCCGCAATCTGGATTTCTATGGCCTCGACGAAGCCGTCCACCTTCTGCACAAAGCGGTCGGCCTGGGCCAGGGAGCGGGCACGGTCCGGCGCCAGGCCAACCGCCCACTCCTTGTGCAATGCAGCCCAGCTGGAGCGGATTTCTTCGAATCGCGCCCGCGTATCTGCCCCCCACGGCACAAACAGGGGGCGCGAGGGATCGCCCGTGCGCAGCAATTCCAGGCTGGCGTCGAACTCCCGCGCATGCCTTTGCACCGCTTCGGGCGACTCGGTCTGCTGCACCAGCACCATGCGCAGCATGTTCATGCGCAGGCGCCCGGCCTCGTTGACGGCCGCAGCACCCCCTTCGAGTTTCCAGGCCACCCACAGCGTCAACCCGATGGATGCCAGGGCCACCAGCAGAAAGCCCCCGCCCATGGCCAGCAGCTTGAAGGTCAGCGGGGACTTGGTGCGCATGGGCGCAGTGTAGGAAGGGCACACCGGACTGAACTTGATATGAATCAAGACCAGGGCGCGTAGCATGGCCCCATGTCGCCTGCATCTACCCGGTTCCTGTGGCGCCTGGGAGCCGCCTTCACCGCCCTGGCCCTGGCGGGCTGCGCCGGCCGCCCTGCCGTGATTCCGCCTGCCCAGTGGCAGGCGCCGCTGGCGGCCGAGCCCCCCACCGACGTCCTGCTACTGGGCGAGCAGCACGATGCCCCCGACCACCAGCGGCTGCAGCGCGACACGGTGCAGTGGCTGGCCGAGCGCGGGCGGCTGGCCGCCCTGGTGCTGGAGATGGCCGAGCGCGGCCACAGCACCGCAGCGCTGCCACGCGATGCCACCGAAGCCCAGGTGCAGGCGGCACTGCATTGGCAGGACGCGGCCTGGCCCTGGGCCGCCTATGGCCCGGTGACCATGGCCGCCGTGCGTGCCGGTGTGCCGGTGCTGGGTGGTAACCTGCCGCGCAGCGCGATGGCGGCTGCCATGCAGGAAACCCGCTGGGACGACCACCTTCCCGCCACCGCCCGCCAGCAATTGCACGACGCCCTCCAGGACGGCCATTGCGGCCTGCTGCCCGAGGCGCGGCTGCCTGCCATGGCACGCATCCAGATCGCGCGCGATGCCAGCCTGGCCCGGACGGCGCAGGAAGCCGTGCGCCCGGGCCAGACCGTGCTGCTGGTGGCGGGCGGCGAACATGTGCTGCGCGACCGGGGCATTCCCACCCACTGGCCGACCAGTTTGACGTCAAAAGTGGTATCAGTGCTTACAGATAAAGCGCAAGCAGCTATAAAAACAGGAGTGGACATGGTTATCACCACCGCGCCTTTGCCGCCCTATGACGCGTGCGCCGCGTTGCGCCCGCCCAAGTAGCGGGCCTTGCCCCTGGCCCGCCCGATGGCCGGCCGCGTCCGCGCCTACCCGGCTTGCTGGGCGCGCACCAGGGCGGCAAACGCCGCGGCCGGAACGGGGCGGCTGCAGTGGTAGCCCTGAAAACTGTCGCAGCCCCGCTCGCGCAGAAACGCCAGTTGCTCGGCCGTTTCGACCCCCTCCGCCAGCACCTTGAGGCCCATGCTGTGGCCCATGGCAATGATCGCGGCGCTGATGGCCATGTCGTCGGCGCTGTGGGGAATGTCGCGGATAAACCCCTGGTCGATCTTGAGCACGTCGATGGGAAACCGTTTGAGCTGCGCCAGCGATGAATAGCCGGTGCCGAAATCGTCCACCGCCAGCCGCAGCCCCAGGTCGCGCAGGCGCCGCATGGTTTGCCGCGCCTCGTCTTCGCGCTCGGCCAGCGCGCTCTCGGTGATCTCCAGCTCCAGCATCGCGGCGGGAAATCCGGTTTCTTGCAGCGCCGACGCGGTGCAGCCCACCAGATCGGTGAGCTGAAACTGGCGCGGCGACACGTTCACCGCCACCGTCAGCGCGGGCAGCCCTTCTTCGCGCCAGCGCTGGCCCTGGCGGCACGCCTCGCCAATGATCCATTCTCCCAGGGGGCCGATGATGCCCGACACCTCGGCCACAGGAATAAAGCGGCCTGGCGCAATCAGGCCCTCCTCGGGGTCGTTCCAGCGCACCAGCACCTCGGCGCCCACGATGCGCCCGGTGGCGATGTCGATCTGCGGCTGGTAATGCAGCACCATGTGCCCGTGCGCCAGCGCCAGGCGCAAGCGCGACTCCAGCGTCAGCCGGTCACGCGCGGACTGGGTCATTTCCTCGGTGTAGAAGCACCAGGCCCCGCGCCCCAGCGCCTTGGCCCCGTACACGGCGGCATGGGCGCCCTGCAGCAGCGTCTGGGCCGTGGCCGCATGGTCCGGAAACATGCAGATGCCCACGCTCGCACCGGCCACCACCTCGAACCCATCGGGCGAGCGCCAGGGCTCCGCTACCGCGGCGATCAACTGGCGTGCCACCGCTGCCGCACCATCGGCGTGGCGCAGATGGCGCACCACCACGGCCAGCTCATCCCCGGCCATGCGGCCCAGCAGATCGCCCGGCCGCATGGCCGCTTGCACCCGGCGTGCGATGTCCTTGAGCACCTGGTCGCCAATGGCATGGCCATAGCTGTCGTTCACGTCCTTGAAGCGGTCGAGGTTGAGGTGCAGCACGGCCATGCGCTCGCCGCTGGCGCGCGCCTGCACCACCGCGTCTTCCAGCTGCCCGCAAAACCACAGGCGGTTGGACAGGCCGGTGAGCGCGTCGTTGTGCGCCAGAAACTCCAGGCGCTGGTGTTGCGCCTTCTCGTCCGAGATGTCGGTGAACATGCACACATAGTGCGTTGCGGTGCCAGCGGCATCGCGCACCACGCTCATGGACATGTGCTCCGGAAACACCTCGCCGTTCTTGCGCCGGTTCCAGATTTCGCCCTGCCAGCGGCCAGTACGCTTCATCGACTCCCACATCGCCTCGTAAAACGCGCGGTCGTGCCGCTCCGACTTGAAGACGCGTGGTGTCTTGCCCAGCAGTTCGTCTTCAGAGTAGCCCAGCAACCGCGTGACCGAGGCGTTCATCGAGAGGATGCGGTTGTGCGTGTCCGTCACGATCACGCCTTCGCTCATGTGGTCCATCACGGTGGATGCCAGGCGCTGGCGCTCATCAATCTGGCGCTCGCGGGTCAGGTCGGTCAGGATGCCCGAGAAGCGCTCGGGCTGCCCCGCCTCGTTCAGGTGGCGCACCCCGCGCGCCATGAACCAGCGGTAGTCGCCGTCAAAGCAGCGCAGCCGGGCCTTCTCGACAAAGGGCTCGCCCGAGGCCAGGGCGTAGCGCACAGCGAGCCGCACCCGCTCGCTGTCGTCGGGATGCAGACGCTCGCGCAGGCGGAAATCCCGCGCAAAATCGTCGCCCTTGTAATGCAGCATGCGCGCCACGCTGGGCGAAAAGACGGTGCGGGCGCGCAGCAGGTCGCGGTCCCACATGCCGCCCCCGCTGCCCTCCACCGCCAGGCGCAGGCGCGTCTCGCTGCGCTCGAGCGCTGTGCGCGCGGCCTGGATCTCGCCCATGTCCTGCAGCACGCAGTCCAGATGCGCCGGCTCATCGCCTTCTGCGGGCACAAAGGTCACGGTGTTGAGCACATGCACGATGCGCCCGTCGGACGGCCGGTGGCACTGCCTCGCGCCCAGGTAATGGTCGATCTCGCCGGCCAGCAGGCGCTCGATCTGCTGCGTGGCGTGGTCGGGGTCTGCGGCCCGGACGACGTCGCGAAAATTCAGGACCTGCAGGGCCTGCAGGTCCTCGCCCAGCATCCTGCACAGGCAGCCATTGGCCCACAGAATGCGTCCGTCGATCGCCACCCGCGCCATGCCCACCGGCGCGTGGTGCACGATCTGCGCCAGCTCGCGCGCCACCGCCGAGCGCTGCCGCTCCACCTTGCGCATGCGCCCCAGCAGCCAGCCAGCCATGGCGCTGGTGACAAACACATACAGCCAGCCCTTCCAGGTCTGGAAATGCGCGATCTGCTCGGGCGTGCCGGACCATTGCGCCAACAATGCGTCGCCCACGAACACCCAGGCCACGCCAAAGACGAGGTACAGGACCACGCCCCACCAGGGCGCCAGTTTCGGGATGCAACCCGTGATTCGCATGAAGTTCCTTGTTCCAACACCTGCGGGCCCAGGAGCCTGACAGACTCCTAGCTGCGACAATCGCACAGCTATGACCAACGCCTATATCCTTACCCTGTCCTGCCCCGACCGCCTGGGCCTGGTGCACGCCGTCTCGGGCTTTTTGCTGGAGCACGGCGGCAACATCGAAGAAGCCGCGCAGTACAACGACCACGCCACGGGCCTGTTTTTCATGCGGGTTCAGTTTGCCTGCGACCAGCACGACCACGCCACCCTCCAGGCCCGCCTGGCCAGCTTTGCAGAACCCCACCAGATGCGCTGGAGCCTGCATGCCACGGCCCAGCCCGTCAAAACCGTGCTCATGGTCAGCAAGGAAGGCCATTGCCTGAACGATCTGCTGTTTCGCTGGAAAAGCGGCCTGCTGCCCATCGACATCCGCGCCATCATCAGCAACCACCGCGACTTCTACCAACTGGCGGCCAGCTACAACGTGCCGTTCCACCACATTCCCCTCACCGGCACCACCAAGGCGCAGGCCGAGGCCAAACAGTACGAGATTATCGAGGCCGAAGGGGCCGAACTGGTGGTGCTGGCCCGTTACATGCAGATACTATCTCTTGATCTATGTCAAAAACTGGCCGGACGGGCCATCAACATCCACCACAGCTTCCTGCCCAGCTTCAAGGGCGCCAAGCCGTATTACCAGGCGCATGACCGGGGCGTGAAGCTGATTGGCGCCACCGCCCACTATGTGACGGCCGACCTGGACGAAGGCCCCATCATCGAGCAGGACGTGGCGCGCGCCGACCACACCGACACGGTGGAAGACCTCACGGCCCGGGGCCGCGACACCGAGAGCCAGGTGCTGGCCCGCGCCGTGAAGTGGCACAGCGAGCACCGCGTGCTGCTGAACGGCCACAAAACCGTCATCTTCCGCTAGAGCGATGGCTTCCCCCCTGAGTCGTTTCGCGCCTTCCCCCACAAGGGGGACGCCACTGGCGGCCTGGCACAGCCAGTTCCGCAGCGGCCGCGGGCAGCGCCCGTGTCATGCAGCCCAGACGGCGCGCAGCGCATTGGATTACTGAGATGGCCACGGCAGCCCCCTCATCCTTCCTCAGCAGCGCCGCAAGGCGCATTCCGCCCATCCAGTGCCTGCTGACGTTTGAAGCGCTGGCACGCCTGCGCAGCGTGACGCAGACGGCCGACGAGCTGTGTGTCACGCCCAGCGCCGTGAGTCACCGCGTCAAGCAACTCGAACAGATCCTGGGCGTGCAGCTGTTTGGCCGGGCCGATTTTTCGCTGACCACCGAGGGCAGCGCCTACCTGGCGCATGTGCGCGAAGGACTCGGGGCGCTTCAACGGTTTCCGGGGGCGGCATCAGCACCGGGGCGCCGCAGGCTCAAGCTGGCTGTCACGCCCACGTTTGCGCGCGCCATCCTGATCCCGCGCCTGCGCCAGTTCACCGAGGCCTACCCCGAGATCGATCTGGCGCTGCAGGTGTCCATTCCGCTGCTGGATGTGGTGGCCGAGGACGCCGACCTGATGGTGCGCTTTGGCGCCGGCCACTATGCCGATGTCGAACACGCGGAGATCGCGCGCGACGTGGTTACACCCCTGGCCTCGCCCGCCTTCGTGCGCGAGCACGGGCCATTCGAGCGCCCCGAAGACCTTGAAGGCGTGCCCCTGCTGCGCAGCCCGCTGGAGCCCTGGCGCACCTGGTTTGCCGCCACGGGCCTCGATTGGGCCGAGCCCAGCGAGGGCTCGCAGTTCAACGACATCGGCCTCATGTGCGACGGCGCCGCCGCCGGCATGGGCGTGGCCCTGGTGCGCCTCAAGCTGGGTGCGCCGTGGCTGGAAAACGGCACGCTGGTGCGCCTGTTTGCCACCGACACCGCCAGCCCCCACGCGCACTACCTGTGCTGGCGCACGGGCACCATGGACCGCTGGGAGTGCGCGGCGTTTGCGGAGTGGCTGCGCAAGACCATGGCGTAGCCTTTTTCAAGCAAAATATGGGTCCAGCGCTTTCTGGATAAGCGCCAATAGCTATTATTACGATAGCGATTAATCCTGCCTCGCGCCATTTTTCACGGCCACGCGCAAAAAAGCTCAAGCCTGCCTGCATGGCCATCCCCTACAGTGGCGGCCATGAACGACACCGTTTCCGCTCCCACCGCAGCAGTGCCTACGTCTTCAGAACGCGCCGCGCGCCAGGCAGAGGTTGTCCAGGCCTTGGGCCGCGTATTGCCTGCACACGCGCTGCTGTGGCACACCGAAGACACCACCCCCTACGAATGCGACGGCCTTACCGCCTACCGCCAGCGCCCGCTGGTGGTGTGCCTGCCTGAAACGTATGACGAGGTGCAGGCCGTGCTGCAGGTGTGCCATCGGCTGCAGGTGCCGGTGGTGGCGCGCGGCGCAGGCACGGGCCTGTCGGGCGGCGCCATGCCCCACGCCATGGGCGTGACGCTGTCGCTGGCCAGGTTCAACCGCATCCTCGACCTCAACCCCGAAAGCCGCACGGCGGTAGTGCAATGCGGCGTGCGCAACCTGGCCATCAGCGAGGCGGCTGCGCCCTACGGGCTGTACTACGCCCCGACCCCAGCAGCCAGATTGCCTGCACCATCGGCGGCAACGTGGCCGAAAACTCGGGCGGCGTGCACTGCCTCAAATACGGCCTCACGGTGCACAACGTGCTCAAGGTGAAGGGCTTCACGGTGGAGGGTGAGCCCGTGGAGTTTGGCAGTGAGGCGCTGGACGCCCCCGGTTACGACCTGCTGGCCGCCGTGATCGGCAGCGAAGGCATGCTGGCCGTGACCACCGAAGTGACGGTCAAGCTCATCCCCAAGCCCCTGCTGGCGCGCTGCATCATGGCCAGCTTTGACGACGTGCGCAAAGCGGGCGATGCGGTGGCCGCCGTGATCGCGGCGGGCATCATCCCCGCCGGCCTGGAGATGATGGACAAGCCCATGACCGCCGCCGTAGAGGACTTTGTGCACGCCGGCTACGACCTCACGGCCGAAGCCATCCTGCTGTGCGAAAGCGACGGCACACCTGAAGAGGTAGAGGAAGAAATCGGCCGCATGAGCGACGTTCTGCGCGCAGCCGGCGCCACGGCCATATCCGTCAGCAACGATGAAGCCGAACGCCTTCGATTCTGGAGCGGCCGCAAGAACGCCTTCCCCGCCAGCGGCCGCATCAGCCCCGACTACATGTGCATGGACTCGACCATCCCGCGCAAACGCCTGGCCGACATCCTGCTGGCGATCCAGGAGATGGAAAAAAAATACCAGCTGCGCTGCGCCAACGTGTTCCACGCGGGCGACGGCAATCTGCACCCGCTGATCCTGTTCGACGCCAACGATGCCGACCAGCTGCACCGCTGCGAGCTGTTTGGCGCCGACATCCTGGAGACCAGCGTGGCCATGGGGGGCACGGTGACGGGCGAACATGGCGTGGGGGTGGAGAAGCTCAACAGCATGTGCGTGCAGTTCTCTGCGGAGGAAAACGCGCAGATGCTGGGCCTCAAGCATGCGTTCGACCCGGCGGGGTTGTTGAACCCGGGCAAGGTGATTCCGACGCTGAACCGGTGTGCGGAGTACGGGAAGATGCTGGTGCGGGGGGGCAGATCAGGCATCCGGAGTTGCCGAGGTTTTGAGGGTGGGGCTGGGTTTTGTTGAGCGTAATTGGCTGGCTCTGCAAATCGCTGGTAGCTCTGGTTTTTATGGGTGGCGTCGTGCGTGAGTTGAGGACGGAGGCCGGGTCTCGCCCCGGCGGGCGCCTCACTTTCTTTTGCTTCGCCAAAAGAAAGTAAGCAAAGAAAAGGCGACCCTGCACGCTGCGTCCCTTCGCTTCGCTGCGGGCAACCTGCGGTGCTCGTTCGTGGGGCGCGCTGCGGAACTCGCTTCGCGCTGCGCGCTTCGCTCAAACAACCGCAGCGAGTCAGATGACGAAGGCGTGCGTCCTTCGGCACACGCCCGCCCCACGCCCCACGCCCTGCGCTCCTCGGCGCATCCTGAAGGGAACCCGAAGCCGGACATCCTCGCGGGCCATCGCTGCGCTCGGCACAAAACGCGCAGGCGCAAGCACCTTGCGCAGCGATGGCCCGTATGGCTGTTCGGTGGCTCACCCCTTCTGGCTGCGCCTGCGGCGGGGCGGTTGCGGGGTGAGCGTGTGTGCCGCAGGACACACACGCTTCGTTATCTGACTCGCCGTGGTTGTCCGAGCGGCGCGCGCAGCGCAAAGCGAGTTCCACGGCGCACCCCGCAAGCGCCCCGACGCAGGTTCGCGGGTTATTGGGGTCAGACACCCATTTCACTGCGGTGCACAGCACCGGACCCTCCGGGCGAGCCAAAGGCTCGGTGAATTGGGGCTCTGACCCCAAAACCCGTCGCAGACTGTGGGTCGCCTTTCTTTGGCTTACTTTTCTTTGGCGAAGCAAAGAAAAGTGAGTCGGCCGCCGGGCCGAGACCCGGCTCCCGCACTCAGCACAGACACAGACACAGACACAGACACAGACACCACAGCAAAAACCTACCGCAACTCACCCAGACATCACCGCCCGCCCAATCTCCCCCGCGTGCGAAACCAGGTACAACACCAGCCCTACCAGGCCGCCGACCAGCGTGCCATTGACGCGGATGTACTGCAAATCCTTGCCAATGTTCAACTCGATCAGCTGCGACAGTTCCTGCGCGTCCCAGCGCTGCACCGTGTCCTCGATATGTTGCGCGGCAAACTGCGCCACATCGGGGGCCAGCCCTTGCACCCAGCTTTCCAGCCGCTCGTTGAGCGACTGGCGCAGCGCCGCATCGCCCGCCAGCGAGCGGCCAAACCACGCGCCCATGGCGTGCACGTTGCGCGCCATGGGCGAGTGCTCATCGGCCAGATCGCGCTGGATGGCCGCGCGCATTCCTTGCCACAAGTCCTGCACATAGCGGCCCAGGGTGGCGTTGGTCTGCAGGTAGCGCCGGATCTCCTCGCCCTTGCGCGCCCAGTCGGGATCGGTCTGCAGCCGGTGCACCAGCCGCTGCACGGCTGCGTCGAACTGTTCGCGCAACTGGTGCTGCGGGTTCTGCGCCACGTCGGCCAGCAGGGCTTCGAGTGCGTTGGCGATCATGGCCGAGCCCTTGTCGCCCAGCCAGTCGGTGGGCAGCATTTTTTCCTTGAGCGGATGCTCTTTTTTGAGCCACTGCACGATGGTGGTGGCAATCAGGTGGCGCGTGCCCTCCTCTTGCAGCACCACGATCAGCCGGCCCAGCGCATCGTCGAGCAGCGCCTGGTGGCGCCCGTTGTGGGTGAGCGCCCCCAACACCGTGGCCAGGGTGCCCGACAAATCCACCCGCCCTATAAGGGTGCGCGCCGCCTTGCGGATGAAGCGCTCCATCTGCGCATCCTGCACGGTATCGAGGGCCGCGCTGAGCAGCCGTGCCGCCTGCTGCCCCAGCAGGCGGGCGTTGTCGGCAGCACTCAACCATTGGGCCAGCCGCAGCGCGGGGTCGTGGCGCCGCAGCAGCGCCACCAGCGACGGCGGGTCGAGAAAGCGGTCGCGCACAAAGGCGGCCAGGTTGGTGCCAATGCGGTCCTTGTTGCGGGGGATCACAGCTGTGTGCGGAATGGGCAGCGAAAGCGGCCGGCGAAACAGCGCCACCACCGCAAACCAGTCGGCCAGGGCGCCCACCATGGCAGCCTCGGCCATGGCTTTCACGCAGTCGAGCAGCAGGCCGCGCTCGACCATGCTGGTGGCCACAAACACCGCCGTCACCAGCAGCAACAGGGCGAGTGCTTGCCGCTTGGCTCGCCGCAAGCCAAGAACGGCGGAGTCAGCGGCCAGGGTGGCACTTTTTTTCATGTCCATGCAAGCCCAAGAGCACGACCGCAGCGCCAGCCTTGCAACACGGCCGGCGCGCAGGTGCCGGCACTAGACCGCAGCCGCCATCTGGTCCAGCGCACTGGACAGGTGGCCCACGGTGCGCTCCACGTTGTGCCATTTGTCCAGGCCGAACAGCCCGATGCGGAAGGTCTTAAAGTCGGGCCCTTCGTCGCATTGCAGCGGCACGCCGGCAGCGGTCTGCAATCCAACTTCCATGAACTTCTTGCCGCTCTGGATGCCGGGGTCGGTGGTGTAGCTCACCACCACGCCAGGCGCCTTGAAGCCCTCGGCCGCCACGCTGGGAAAACCGCGCGACTCCAGCAGCGCACGCACCGCAGTGCCCAGGGCGATCTGCTCGTCACGCACCTTGGCGAAGCCGTAGGCGCGGGTCTCGGCCATCACATCGCGCAGGCGCACCAGGGCGTCGGTGGGCATGGTGGTGTGGTAGGCGTGCTGGCCCTTTTCGTAGCCCTCGGCGATCTGCATCCACTTCTTGAGATCGCACGAGAAACTGCTGCTCGTGGTGCCCTCAATCGCCTGGTGCGCGCGTTCGCTGAGCATCACCATGGCGCAGCAGGGCGAGCCGCTCCAGCCCTTTTGCGGGGCGCTGATGAGCACATCCACGCCAGTAGCTTGCATATCTACCCACATCGCCCCGGACGCCACGCAATCGAGCACAAACAGCGCGCCCACCTCGTGCGCGGCGGCCGTCAGCGTGCGGATGTAGTCGTCGCTCAGGATGATGCCGCTGGCCGTTTCCACATGGGGCGCAAACACCACCTTGGGCTTTTCGGCGCGGATGGTGGCCGCCACCTCGTCGGCCGGGCAAGGGGCCCAGGGAGCCTGCGGGCCGCTGCCCTGCTGGCGCGCCTTGCACACCACGGCGCCGCCGCCCAGGCCTTTGTCGGCATCGAAAATCTGCGTCCAGCGGTAGCTGAACCAGCCGTTGCGCACGATGAGTACCTTTTCGCGGTTGGCAAACTGGCGCGCCACGGCTTCCATGCCAAAGGTGCCGCTGCCGGGCACCAGCACCGCGGTGTGGGCGTGGTAGACCTCCTTGAGCGTGGCCAGGATGTCCTGCATCACCCCCGTGAAGCGCTTGGACATGTGGTTGAGCGCGCGATCGGTGTACACCACCGAAAATTCGAGCAGGCCATCGGGGTCGATATCGGGCAGCAATCCGGGCATGAAAGATCTCCGTTGACGGGTTGTGATGGCTTCACACCGCCCTCGGGCAGCGCGCCATGAAGTGGCCGAATCAGCTTAGCACGGGCTGCGGCGCCAGGCACCTCACCAAGCCCATCAGCCCAGCTAGCCGGACGATGGGTACTGACGAACGATCAGGGCGCCTGGTAAGTCCGGCCGCCGAAGATGCCGGTGCCAACGCGCACCAGGGTGCTGCCCGCGTGGATGGCTGCTTCCAGGTCGGCGGTCATGCCCATGGACAGGGTGTCAAAGCCTTCGAGCCCGGGCTCTCCCAGCCCAGAAATCTGGTCAAAAAGCCTTTTAGCCCTTTTGTGAATTGCCAGTTGCGCTTCGAAATCAGGAGCATGGTCGGGGATGCTCATCAGCCCACGCACCCGCAGGCGTGGTAGTTTTGCCACAGCTCGCACCAACGCCAAAGTTTCTTCCGGGGCCACGCCCGACTTGGTGGAGCCGCCGTCGATGTTCACCTGGATACATATTTGCAGGGGCAGCAAATGATCGGGGCGCTGGGCCGAAAGGCGCTCGGCGGTCTTGAGCCGGTCCACGGTGTGCGCCCAGTCAAAGTGCTCGGACACCAGGCGCGTCTTGTTGCTCTGGATGGGGCCAATGCAGTGCCACTGCAGCGCGGGATCGAACGCACGCCCCACGACAGCGATCTTTTCCACCCCCTCCTGGATGTAGTTTTCACCAAACGCCCGCTGGCCTGCGGCGGCGGCCTGCACCACCGCCTCGGCCCCGAAGGTTTTGGAAACAGCCAGCAGCGAGACACTGGCAGGGTCCCGGCCGGCAGCCCCGCAGGCCTGCGCGATGCGGTCCCGGACCTGTTGGAGGTTGCTAGCAATCGTGGTCATAATGAGCAATAAGCGTATCAAAAGAGAGAGGGAACCCGTGGACATTACCCAGTTGCTCGCATTCAGTGTGAAGAACAAGGCTTCCGACCTGCACTTGTCCTCAGGGTTGCCGCCCATGATCCGGGTCCACGGGGATGTGCGCCGCATCAATGTGGACGCGCTGGACCACAAGACCGTGCACGCCATGGTGTACGACATCATGAGCGACTCGCAGCGCAAAACGTATGAAGAGTTTCTGGAGGTGGACTTCTCGTTTGAGATCGAAGGCCTGGCGCGCTTTCGCGTCAACGCCTTCAACCAGAACCGCGGCGCCGCAGCCGTGTTCCGCACGATTCCGAGCAAAATCCTGACGCTCGAGCAGCTCAACGCGCCCAAGATATTCGGCGACCTGGCCCTCAAGCCGCGCGGCCTGGTGCTGGTGACCGGCCCCACGGGTTCGGGCAAGTCCACCACGCTGGCGGCCATGGTCAACTACCTCAACGAAACCGAATACGGCCACATCCTCACGGTGGAAGACCCGATCGAGTTCGTGCACGAGTCCAAGAAGTGCCTGATCAACCAGCGCGAAGTGGGGCCGATGACGCTGTCGTTTGCGGCCGCCCTGAAGTCCGCGCTGCGCGAAGATCCCGACGCCATCCTGGTGGGCGAAATGCGCGACCTGGAAACCATCCGCCTGGCCATGACGGCGGCTGAAACCGGCCACCTGGTGTTTGGCACGCTGCACACCTCCAGCGCCGCCAAGACCATCGACCGGATCATTGACGTGTTCCCCGCCGAAGAAAAGGAAATGGTCCGCGCCATGCTGTCCGAATCGCTGCAGGCCGTGATCTCGCAGACGCTGTGCAAGCTGAAAGACGGCTCGGGCCGCGTTGCCGCACACGAGATCATGCTGGGCACCAGCGCCATCCGCAACCTGATCCGCGAGGCCAAGGTGGCGCAGATGTACTCCACCATCCAGACCAGCAACAGCGTGGGCATGCAGACGCTGGACCAGAACCTTACCGATCTGGTGCGGCGCAACATCATCAGCCCGGCCGAAGCCCGCAGCAAGGCCAAGATCCCCGAGAATTTCCCCGGCTGATCCCGCCCCCGTTGCAGCCAAAGCACCAGTCAGACACAGCGGCAGCAGACGCCGCACATTGGAGCCAGTTATGAAAGGCATTCTCAGCCTTCTGCGCCGCAACACCCGCGGCACCAAGACGCTGGAGGAGCACACCGACTCCGTGCTGTTCTCCACCGCCTTTGCCAGCCAGGGCGTGGATGTATCCATGCTTGTGCCTTGGGAGGCACGCGCCGTGGAAGTGGGCGCCAAGCGCCTGCCACCCAGCCGCGGAGGCAGTCTGCTGCAGGCGTTGTGGGCCAAGGACAAATACATGGCCCACCTCGACACGGACGCTGTGGAGCGCATGGAGCGTTTTTTTGAGTTTGCCGCCGTTCCAGCCAACCGCGATGTGATCCGGCAGGACGAATACGGGAACTTCATGGTGGTGCTGCTCACCGGCACCATCGCGGTGGACCGCCTTCAGCCCTGGGGTGAGCAATTGCGCCTGGCCGAGACCCGGCCTGGCGACATCCTGGGCGAAATGTCGCTGCTCGACAGCGGCATCCGCTTTTCGGCCTGCACCACCCTCACCGACTGCGAAATTGCCGTGCTGAGCGCCGAAGCCCTGGACCAGATGATGGCCGAAGACCCCCAACTGGCCGCCAGCCTGGTTGCGCTGCTGGCGCGCAAGCTGTCGCTGCGCCTGCGGGTCGTGAGCGCCCGGCTGAGCGACAACCAGAAATAATGAACACCCGTCCTGCAGACACAGCCCCCCGGAAGGATCTCTGATGGAACGCGATCAGGCCAGTAAATTCATCAACGACTTGCTCAAACTGATGGTGAGCCGCAATGGCAGCGACTTGTTCATCACAGCCGAGTTTCCGCCGGCCATCAAGGTCGACGGAAAAGTGACCAAGGTATCGCCCCAGCCGCTGACGGGCACCCACACTCTCACGCTGGCGCGCGCCGTCATGAGCGACAAGCAGGTGGCCGACTTCGAGCGCACCAAGGAATGCAACTTCGCCATCTCGCCGGCCGGCATTGGCCGCTTTCGCGTGAACGCCTTCATCCAGCAGGGCAAGGTCGGCATGGTATTGCGGACGATTCCGCTCACGCTGCCCACCATTGACGGACTGGGCGTGCCGCAGGTTCTCAAGGAAGTGACGATGACCAAGCGCGGCCTGTGCATCCTGGTGGGTGCCACGGGCTCGGGCAAGTCCACCACGCTCGCGGCCATGGTGGACTGGCGCAATGAAAACTCGTTCGGCCACATCATCACAGTGGAAGACCCCATCGAATTTGTGCATGCGCACAAGAATTGTGTAGTGACGCAGCGTGAAGTGGGGCTGGACACCGACAGCTGGGAAGCGGCGCTGAAGAACACGCTGCGCCAGGCGCCCGACGTGATCCTGATGGGCGAAATCCGCGACCGCGAGACCATGGAACATGCCGTGGCTTTCTCCGAAACCGGCCACTTGTGCCTGGCCACGCTGCACGCCAACAGTGCCAACCAGGCGCTGGACCGGATCATCAACTTCTTCCCCGAAGAGCGCCGCGCCCAGTTGCTGATGGATCTTTCGCTGAATCTGCGCGCCATGGTTTCGCAGCGCCTCATCCCCAAGCAGGATGGCAAGGGCCGGGCTGCGGCGGTGGAGGTCATGCTCAACACCCCGCTGATTGCCGACCTGATCTTCAAGGGCGAAGTCGCCGAGATCAAGGAGGTCATGAAAAAGAGCCGCAACCTGGGCATGCAGACCTTCGACCAGGCGCTGTTCGATGCCTACGAGGCCAATGTGATCAGCTACGAGGACGCGCTGCGCAACGCCGACTCGCTCAACGACCTGCGCCTGCAGATCAAGCTCAACAGCCAGCGCGCCAAGTCGCCCGACCTGGCCTCGGGCACCGAGCATTTCGCCATCGTGTGATGCCCCTGAGCGGCTACGCCGCTTCCCCCTCAGGGGGACGCCACCAGTGGCCGGGCAAAGCCCGTTCCACGGTGACGCTGGCATTATTTGCACCCCTTGCACAGGTTGCCAGGTATTCGCAGGCTTTGACCGTTGATGCGGATTTCCTTCACCAGCTTTCGCTGCCCGCCTTGTTCTGGCGGGCTTCGTTTTCATCCTTTTCCTGAACCTTCCCATGCCAAGCACCAACCCTCGCAACTACGACGCAACCCCTTCGCGCAAGGTCGCCTTTCTCGGCCTGGGCGTGATGGGCTACCCCATGGCCGGCCACCTCGCGCTGGCGGGCCATGCGGTCACGGTGTACAACCGCACCACCACAAAATCAATAGCATGGTGCGCAGAATACGCAAGTACCAAAGCCCCAAAACATGCCACAACGCCACGCGAGGCAGCGGCGGGTGCGGACATCGTTTTCTGTTGCGTGGGCAACGACGATGACCTGCGCTCGGTGACGCTGGGCGCCGACGGCGCGTTCGCCGGCATGCAGCCGGGCGCGATCTTTGTGGACCACACCACGGCCTCGGCTGAGGTGGCGCGGGAGCTGTATGCCGCCGCGCGCACACTGGGGCTGCACTTTGTCGATGCCCCGGTCTCCGGCGGCCAGGCCGGTGCACAAAACGGTCAGCTCACCGTAATGTGCGGCGGCGACCAGGCCGCGTTTGACGCCGCCCAGCCCGTGGCCATGGCCTTTTCGCGGGCGTTCACGCTGCTGGGTGCCAGTGGCTCGGGACAGCTGGCCAAGATGGTCAACCAGATCTGCATCGCAGGCCTGGTGCAGGGCCTGTCCGAAGCAGTGGCCTTTGGCCAGAATGCCGGGCTGGACATGAAGCAGGTGCTGGACGTGATTGGCAAGGGCGCGGCGCAGAGCTGGCAGATGGACAACCGCGGCAAGACCATGGTGGACGGCCAATTCGATTTCGGTTTTGCCGTGGACTGGATGCGCAAGGACCTGGGCCTGGTGCTGGACGAAGCCCGCCGCAATGGCTCACGCGTGCCGGTGACCGCGCTGGTAGACCAGTTCTATGCCGATGTGCAGAAGATGGGCGGAAACCGCTGGGACACGTCCAGCCTGATCAAGCGCCTGACCTGAAATCGGCCCCGAAACGGCGCAGCGGGGGCACCCGCTGCGCCGCCGGGCGTTGTTGCCGGTGTCAGTTACCCTTTGACGGAGGGCTGTCGGTGGTCATGGCCGGGGCGGCTGCATGCTGTTGCGGCGCAGGTCGTCTTCCGTGATCATCTCGAACACCCGCACCACCTTGCTCACGCCGCCCACGCCGCGCGCAATCTCGGTGGCGCGTGTGGCCTCGCGCGGGGTCACCAGGCCCAGCAGGTAGACCACATTGCGTTCGGTCACCACCTTGTAGGCGCTGGCAAAAACATCCTTGGCGTCCACAAAGCTTGCGCGGACCTTGCCGGTGATCAGGACATCATTGGAGCGCTGGCCCAGCGAGCTGTTGGGCATCACGGCCACATCGTTCACCACCGCGCGCACATTGTTCACCTCCGTCACGATTTTTTCCACCGTGGCACGGTCTTGCGCCGTGGGCACCTCGCCGGTCAGCAAGGCCTGGCGGTTGAAGCTGGTGACGTTGACATGGGCCCGGTCGCCCAGCACCTCCCGGATGCGGTTGGCGGCACGCAACTCGATGCCTTCGTCTTCCACCTGGGTGCCGGTGGTGCGGCGGTCCGAGGCCATCATGCCGCCCATCACCGCCCCTCCGACAACCAGGGGGGCACAAGCGGACAGGCCTGCGGCCAGCGCAGCGGCAGCCAGCAGGGTGCAGGCGGTACGGTTCATGGTCAGCTTCATAGCGGTATTTCCTGTTCTCCAAGTAACTGGGCATCCACGCCGTCGCACAGGCAGTGCAACACCAGGGCATGGACCTCGCGCACCCGCGCGGCGCGGTCGTGCGGCACGCTGATCAGCACGTCGGTCTCGCGCACCATGGCCGCCAGTTTGCCGCCCGTGCGACCGGTGAGAATCACCACCGTCATGTCGCGCTCGTGGGCGGCTTCGGTGGAGGCGATCACGTTGGCATCGTTGCCGGTGACAGACAGCGCCAGCAAGACATCGCCCGCCTGGCCGAGCGCGCGTACCTGCCGGGCGAACTGCTGGGCCACATCACTGCCGCCGCCGGCCACCGTGAGCAGGGTGCTGTCGGAGGTCAGGGCCAGCGCGGCCAACTCGGGCCGGTCCCGCTCAAACCCTGCCACGCAAAAGGCCGCAAACTGCAGCGCCTCGGCCGCCGAAGGGCCGTTGCCGCAGGCCAGCACTTTGCCGCCACTGGTCACGCAGGCCAGAATGGCCTGCACGGCCGCAGCGATGGGCGCACTGAGGGCCTGCGCCGCCTGGTATTTCAGGTCGGCGCTGTCGATAAAGTGTTGTTGGATGCGTTGCTCTAGCATGGAGGCCCGATGATACCCTCGGGTTGTTATAGGTTTTGTAGCAAACCGTAGCTACTGGCGTGGCGTACAGGGCTTTTCGTGATCCGCCCTCAGAACGTGTTTACTGGGCGTCGAAGGCGGCCTTGAGCCATTGCACCGAGGCATCATCCACCAGCACCACGTCGAAACGGCACGGCGGCGGCACCGACATGCGCAGCAGGTAATGGCGCGCCGCAAACACGATGCGCCGCTGCTTGACGGCGCCGATGCTCGCACCGGCCCCACCGAAGGCATTGCTGGCGCGGCTGCGCACCTCGACAAACACCACGGTGCCATCCCGATCGCGCATCACCAGATCAATCTCGCCACCGCCGCGCCCGGGCGTCCGATAATTACGCTCCAGCAGCTTCAGGCCCGCAGCCTGCAAACAGGCCAGCGCCTGGTCTTCGGCCGCATCGCCCCGCTGCCGCGTGGTGCGGCCGCTGGCGGCATCAGCGCCCCCTGGGCGGGCACTGGATAGCATTTTTCCAAGGAAATTCATTGAGCGCATCTTTCGCATCTGCCTTGAACGCCGCACGCGATGCGGCGGCTGCACAGCATTATCCGCAGGGCACGCTGTATGTCGTGGCCACGCCGATCGGCAACCTGGCCGACATCACCCTGCGCGCGCTGCATGTGCTGCAACTGGCAGACGCCATTGCCTGCGAGGACACGCGCCACACCCAGGCGCTGCTGCGCGCCTATGGCATCGACAAGTCCAGCGCGCAGCTGCTGGCCGTGCACCAGCACAACGAGGCCGAAGCCGCACTGGCCGTGGTGCAGCGGCTGCAGCAGGGCCAGCGCATTGCTTACGTGAGCGACGCAGGCACCCCCGGCGTGAGCGACCCCGGCGCGCGCCTGGTGGCCGCCGTGCACGCGGCCGGCCTGCGCGCCCTGCCGCTGCCGGGCGCCAGCAGCATCACCACGGCCTTGAGCGTGGCCGGCGCCGTGGCGCACAACACCGAAAGCGGCGGCTTTCTCTTTGCCGGTTTTTTGCCGGTGAAGAATGCCGAGCGGGCCACGGCCGTGCAGCAGCTTGCCAGCGAGCCCCGCTGCGTGGTGCTGCTGGAGGCCCCGCACCGCATTGAAGACCTGGCCGACGCCCTGGCCGTGCTGGGGGAGCGCCCGGTGACGCTGGCGCGCGAGCTAACCAAGCAGTTCGAGGAGATCTCCACGCACCCTGCGCGGGATCTGGCGGGCTGGCTGGCGGGCGCCCCGCAGCGGGTGAAGGGGGAATTCGTGGTGCTGCTGCACCCGCTGCCATCCCAACAGGACGATGGCGCCGACGCACAGCGCGTGCTGCGCCTGCTGCTCGGCGAGTTGCCGACCAAGACGGCCGTCAAGCTGGCCGCCGACATCACGGGCGCGCCGCGCAATGCGCTGTATTCGCAGGCACTTCAAATCCGCCAGGACGAGGGCCCAGCGGATTGACGCCCGGTGGGGCACTGCCTGCAGCGGCACAATTTTGAGCCGGAAATGCCTCTAGCTCTTATCCACTAAGCGCTGGTAGCTATCATTTCAATACCAAACCAGCCGAAACTGCCAGCGCCCTCACCGCGGCGCGCCGCGCGGCAAGCCCAGCGCCAGCGCCCCCAATGCGCCCTGCGCCAGTCCGTAGAGACCATAGATCATCCCCACGCCGACGGCGGCCGGCGCTGCTACGCCAAAGGGCGCCAGCGCAGCCACAGCGGCGGCCTCGCGCGTGCCCCAGCCGCCCACGCTCAGGGGCAGCGCGGCCATCAGAAAAACGGGGGCCATCGCCCAGGCCCACACGAGCGCAGGCAGGACCACGCCCAGCGCCATGCCGCCCGCAGCCAGCGCCGCCGCCGACAGCACCTGCACCGCAGCCGAGGCCAGCGCCTGCCCCATCCACTGGCGGCGAAAGTCTGGCCGCTCCACCGCCTCCCGCAGCGGCACCAGCCAGCCCCCCTGCAGTCGGGCGGGGCTCCAACGCAGCAGCAGCGGCAGCGCCCAAGGCAGCGCCAGCCACAGCAGCGTTCCGGCCACCATCAGCATGGCGAAAGCGCCCGCCGGCAAGCGCAGCCACGGTGCCAGCACATCGGCACAGGCTGCGGCGCCGAGGCCGCCCATCGCGCAGAGCATCCACAGGCCGCTGACGCGATCGAGCACAACCGACCAGCCGGCCGCCGCCGTGTCCTGCCCCGCGCGACGCAGCGCCATGGCGCGGTACAGGTCGCCGCCCACCACAGCGCCCGGCAGCAGCGCGTTGAGCCCCATGGCCTGGAAGTACCAGCGGCAGGCGTCCAGCCAGCCCACCTCGGCCCCAGCCAGCGCGCGAGCGCGCGCCAGCGCAGTGCGGAAACGATGTTGGATGCCATCGCGGCCAGCAGCCCCACCAGCAGCCACCCGGGCTGTGCCTGGCGCAATTGCGCCGCCACGCGCGCCGGATCGGTCAGCGCCACAACCAGGCCGAGCAGGGATAGCCCCAACAGGCCGCGCAGCAGGGCTTTGCCGGGGCGCTTCACGCTACTTTATCAATAGCATCTTGCGCCACAAGTACGCCAGATTCAGCCCGCTCTGGCCTGTTTGCTGGCACATATTCCTGCGCATGGAACTGCGCCGCGCCCCCGGCTTCGTGGTACACGCGCATCAGCAGTTCGCCGATCAGCCCGGCAGCGATCATTTGCACGCCCATCAGCACCAGCATCACACCGGCCAGCAGCAGCGGGCGGCCGCCAATGCTTTCACCCAGCAGCTTTAGCACCAGCAGCCAAGTCAGGATCAGCCCACCCGGCGCGGCCAGCCACAGCCCCAATCCACCGAAGGCGTGCAGCGGCCGCTGGCGGTAGCGCATGAAAAACACGATGAGGATCAGGTCCAGGATGACACGGAAGGTGCGGTCGATGCCGTAGTTGGACACCCCGCGCGTGCGGGCATGGTGGCGTACCGGCACCTCGGTGATGCGCGCGCCCACGTCTTTGGCCAGCGAGGGAATGAAGCGGTGCAGCTCGCCATACAGCCGTATGCGGTCGATGATGGGACGGCGGTAGGCCTTGAGCGCACAGCCATAGTCATGCAGGTACACGCCGGTGGTGCGCGAGATGATGCGGTTGGCGATACGCGAGGGCAGCTTGCGCGAAAGCTCGGCGTCCTGCCGGTCCTTACGCCAGCCACTGACCATGTCCACGCCGGGGTCGGTTTCCAGACGCGTCAGCAGCAGCGGAATATCGTCCGGCTCGTTTTGCAGGTCGGCGTCCAACGTCACCACATAGCGCCCGCGCACGCGATCAAAGCCCGCCTGCAGCGCGCTGGACTGACCGTAGTTGCGCGCCAGGAACACCGGGCGCAGCCAGGGGCGCGTCGCGGCAAGCTCGCGCAACTTGTCCGCGCTGCCATCGCGCGAACCATCGTCCACTGCCAGCAATTCGAAGCTGAGAGGCTGCGCAGACATGGCATGGGCGATGCGCTCCACGAGATCGGGCAGATTTTCGACCTCGTTATAGATGGGCACCACGATGGATACATCGGGCGTGGAGGGAAAGGCGGTGGTCATGGAAGCAACAGACTGTAGCGAGAAAATGGATACGATTGTGCCTTGAGCACCCCATGCTCCGGGGAAACCGCCCCCGGCCGCTGCACCCCTATCACTCGCTTCATGACCGCCCCCACTGCGCCCCGCGCGTTTTCGTCAGGCCCCGTATGGGCGCACCCTCTGTTCTGGCTGGCATTTTTTGCGTTCGCGCACATTGCTGTGCGCGTGGCAGTCTCGCCCGCACTCAAATGGGACGAGGCCGAGCAGATGTTGTGGACCCAGCAGCTGTCCATGGGTTACGGCTCCCAGCCACCGCTCTACACCTGGCTGCAGTGGCTGGTGAACCAGGTTCTGGGGCCCAGCGTGCTGTCGCTGTCGGTGCTCAAGCATTCTCTGCTGGCCATGACCTATGCGTTCATGTACCTGGCGGCCCGCGAAGTGCTTGATGAGCGCGGTGCCTTCTGGGCATCCGCCAGCATGCTGCTGATGCCCCCCCTGGGCTGGTATTCGGTGCGCGACCAGACCCACACGGTGTTGGTTACGGCCATGGTCTGCGCCGCCTGGTGGCTGCTGCTGCGCATTGCGCGCAAGCCGCGCTCACTGGATTTTGCCCTGCTGGGGCTGGTGTGCGGGCTGGGCATGCTGGCCAAGTACAGCTTCGCGATGGTGGCGGTGGCCATGCTGGTGGCGGCGCTGTCGGTTCGCACGACACGCAGCGCCCTGCTGTCCCGTGGCTGGTGGTGGGCTCCGTTCATCGGGCTGCTGGTGGTGCTGCCACATGCGGTTTGGCTGTTTTCACACCTGCACGAGGCCACCGCCGAAACCATCGGAAAAATGAACATCCAGCCGGAAGTTGGCCGGGCCCAAGGCTTTTTGAGCCTTATCGACGGTGTGGCAGCCTCACTGCTGCTGTGGGTATTGATCGCGCTGTGGGCCTTTCGGGCGCACTGGTGGCGCACACCCGTTGCGCCCGCCTCCCCCGCGATCCATCAAATGCTGCTGCGCTTTCTGATGCTGGTCATGCTGACGCTGGCTGGCATGGTGCTGTTTGCCGGGGTTACGAGCTTCAAGGGCCGCTGGATACTGCCGCTACTGTGCGTGGCACCCCTGGTCGCCTTTGCGGCACGGCCTCAGCTGCAGCAGGATCCGCGTGCTGGCCGCTATTCGGTGGCGATTTTCGGCATGGCGGTCATCCTCCTCGTTGCGGCCGGCGTGCGCCCCTGGTTCAGCGGGCTGCGCGGCGAGGTGGATGAGCTCAATCACCCCGCCGTTGAGCTAGCCCAGGAACTGCGCACGGCGGGCTACGACGGCCTGGGCACAATCGTGGCATCGGACCATATGCTGGCGGGCATGCTGCGCGTGCGCTTCCCCCAAGCCCTGGTGGATGCCTGCATGTCTGCCAAGAACAGTGTCCCGCAATGCGTGGCGGACCACGCCGAGCGCAGCAGGCAGGCCGGCAAGGGGTTGCTGCTGGTCTCGCGCGCAGACCGTATTGCTCCCGACTGGTGGGAGCAGGCACTTTCACGCGTTGCACCGCAGCCGGTTCGCTCAATCGACCTGCCGTTTCACATGGTGCGCGAGGGCACGCCTGCCGCGCACTACGGCTACGTCTGGTACGCGCCAAAGTGACCATCACCCCCACGGCTGCCGGCTGCGCAGAAGTCATCGGGATGGATTGCCCCGGGCGGCTGCCGGCGCGCAGCAAGAGGGCGGTGGGTGGTGGGTGGTAGGCACCGACACTCCCGAGTTATGCCATGACATCCGCCCCGGGGCGTGAGAATTTTCCGGACGGGCAAGAAATCCGCCTGTAGCGCTTGGCGGCCTCAATTCCGAAGTGCAACACCGAGAATTGAGGTCAAGATGACAAAGAAGAACTACCAGCATTTGAGCCAGAGCGAACGCCATGCGATAGCCTTGGGGCTGCAGCAAAAGCAAAGCCTCAGTGCCATAGCGCGGGCCTTGGGGCGCTGCAAGAGCACCATCAGCCGGGAATGCCAACGCAATGCGGGCGCCAAGGCCTACACCTCCAAGTTCGCCCAGCAACGCAGCGACAGGCGCAGATGCTTTGCCCGTCCCCAGCCCAAACTGCACCGCGATGGACCTTTGTTCAAGATCGTTCGCGACTATCTGCTCCGGCACTGGTCTCCCCAGCAAATCGCTGGGCAGTTGAAGAAACTGCACCCTGACAACAAGCGCAAACAAGTGTCCCACGAGAGCATCTACACCTGCATCTACGCCCAGCCCCGCGGAGAGCTCAAGAAGGAGCTGGTGGCCTGCTTGCGCATGGCCCGCGCCAAGCGCTGGCCGCGCTCCAAAGGCGAGGATCGGCGTGGGCAAATCACCGACCTGCTGAGCATCCATGTGCGCCCACCCGAGATTGAGGATCGTCAGTTGCCCGGGCACTGGGAGGGCGACCTCATCAAGGGCAAAGGCAATGCCAGTGCCATTGGCACGCTGCTCGAGCGCACGACCCGCCTGGTGGTGCTGGTCAAGCTGCCGCACCCCAACCCGGCGACAGCGGCACATGTACTGCAGGCCTTCAGCGACAAGCTCAATGGCATTGCCAGCCCGATGCGCCAGAGCCTGACCTATGACCGTGGCAGTGAGATGGCAGAGCATGCCAAGCTCACCGAGAACACGGGCATGAAGGTGTACTTCTGTGACCCCTACAGCCCCTGGCAGCGGGGCTCCAACGAAAACACCAATGGATTGCTGCGGCAGTACTTCCCCAAGGGGACTGATCTGGGCGGCTATAGCCAGGAGTATCTGGATGCCGTAGCCGATGAGCTCAATGGGCGCCCCAGGATGACTCTGGGGTGGAGCAAGCCCATTGAGGTTTATGCCGAACATTTGGCCCGGCTGACCCTACAGCCCGATTCAGTGCATTAATGAATATTTGTTGCACTTGGACTTGAATCCGCCCTTGATTAACAAGCGCATGAAGCTATCAGTTCAATAGCAAATTATCCGCACCGTCATACCCCATCCTTCCGATGACCGCACCTGCAGTCATGGAGCGGCCACCGCCAGCCCCGCTGCGACGCCGCCAAACAGATCCCCCTCGACCTGTGGAGTGTCTGGGAACGCCGCACGCAGCGCCTGGCGCAGCGGACGCAGCGCCGACGATCCCCCGGTGAGGTAGATCGCCTGCAAATCCAGAGGCGCCAGGCCGGCCTGTTGCAGGCATTCGCTGGCGCAGGCCACCACCTGGTGCAACGGCCCCGCCAGGTGGCGGGCCAGGCCTTCGGAAGTCACGAGCGCACCCAATCCCGGTTCGATCCAGTCCAGCGCCATCGGCGCATCCGCGGCCCCCACCGACGCTGCGATCTTGGCCTGCTCCACCGTGTTGGCCAGGCGATGCCCCAGACGCCGGTGCAGCACCGCCATCAGGCGATCGTGCAGCGCCGGCTGCGCATAGTCGGGTCGCAGGGCCTGTGCGTCGCGCAGCGCCCGAGGCGCATACAGCCACTGGATCAGGTGCCAGGTCGCGAGGTCGAAGAACACCCGGCTGGGCACCTCGCGCCCCGAAGGCCCAGTGTGGCCCAGGCCCAGCAATGGCATCAGCAGCGCCAGGCTCAGGCGCCGGTCGAAGTCGGTGCCCCCGACATGCACGCCGGTGGTGGCCAGAATGTCGCTGGCGCGATCGGGCCTGGCCCTGCGGTCCGGCCCCAGGCGCACCACGGTGAAATCGGACGTGCCGCCACCAATGTCCACCACCAGCACCAGCGATTCACGCTCGATGCGCTGTTCATAGTCCAGCGCCGCTGCAATGGGCTCCAACTGGAACGATATATTCACGAATCCCGCGTCCTGCGCTGCCTGTCGCAAGGCATCTTCGGCTTGCTGGTCCCGTGCAGCATCGCCATCCACAAAGTGCACGGGCCGCCCCAGCAACACCCGCCCCGGCATGCCGCCCAGCGTTTCCCGCGCCTGGTGGGCCAGCATGCGCAGGAACAAGCTGATGATGTCCTGGTAGCTCACCAGCGCGTTGTGCACCGCCGTCTTGTCCTGCAGCAGCGAACTGCCCAGCAGGCTTTTGAGCGAGCGCATGAGCCGCCCCTCGGTGCCGGCGAGATACTGCTCTACCGCGTCGCGCCCATAGTGGGTGCGATGGTCTTCGGCATTGAAGAACAGTGCCGTCGGCAAGGTGTTGTTCTCGCCTTCCAGACGCAGCATGCGCGCAGGCGAGTCTCCCTGGCGCACGGCCATCGCCGAGTTGGAAGTGCCAAAGTCAATGCCCAGGGTCGTGTCCGTCAGAAATGCCATCGTGAAAATATTGGGAGAAGAGACCTGGCCGACATGTCACGCCGACACAGATGGTTCGACAAAACCGTTAAACGTCGTCGCGGCAAAGGTACGCATCCACGCCTGTGCGGACACGGAAAGCCAATGGGAAAAGCCCTTGATTCTTTCAAATCAAGGGCTTTTGTTTGGTGGCCTGGGACGGAATCGAACCGCCGACACAAGGATTTTCAATCCTCTGCTCTACCGACTGAGCTACCGGGCCTGAGCCTCAAATTATAACCAGAATTTTTCACGAAGAAACCGACGGCGCCAGATTAACCACGTTTTCCTCGGCCGAGATCTACGCCAAGTTGCCGCAGCTTGCGGTAAAGATGCGTGCGCTCCAGCCCGGTTTTCTCTGCGACGCGGGTCATCGAGCCGCCTTCACGGGCCAGATGGAATTCAAAGTAGGCTTTCTCGAAGCCGTCGCGGGCTTCGCGCAAGGGGCGGTCCAGATCGAACCCCTGGTGGGAATGGGGTGCGACCTCTCCCACCATCGCTGTGGTGATGATCGGCGCGGGCACAAAACCACCATCGGTGGGCGCCGCTGCGGGCTGATGGGTGACCGCAGGAGCCGCCTGGTGGGCGGCCTTGCGCGCCAGCCCCTGCTCCACGGCCTTGAGCAGTTTTTGCAGGGTGATAGGTTTTTCCAGGAACGAGAAAGCGCCGATCCGGGTGGCTTCGACGGCGGTGTCTATGGTGGCATGTCCGCTCATCATGATGACGGGCATGGTGAGCACTCCGGCCGTGGCCCATTCTTTCAAAAGCGACACGCCATCGGTGTCCGGCATCCAGATGTCCAGCAGCACCAGGTCGTACACACCCGCGGCACGCGCCGCGCGCGCCTGTGTGGCGTTCTCGGCGAGGTCCACGCTGTGCCCCTCGTCATTCAGAATTTCCGACAAGAGGTCACGAATGCCGAGTTCGTCATCAACCACCAGAATGTTTGCCATGTGTATGAAACGCCTTGGATGCTGCAGGGGGTGTTGTTATGACACCACCGATGGATAAGTGGCGAATGATAACGACACTTGCGCCCCCGCACCACGCCTTCGTCAACCCGGTTTGACAGCTCGATGCGTGCACCGTGTTCATCGGCGATCTTTTTCACCACGGCCAACCCCAATCCCGTGCCCCTGGGCTTGGTGGTCACATAGGGTTCAAACGCCCGCTGAAGGATATGCGCGGGAAAGCCGGCGCCGCTGTCGGCCACGGTCAGGCGAACGCGGCGCGATGACTCGCTCCAGCGCGTGCTGATGCGCACGGGCGGCAACGCGGCCCCGTCCGCACGGGCCTGTTCGGTAGCGTCCTGGGCGTTTTGCAGCAGGTTGTGCACCACCTGGCGCAGCTGCTGGGCGTCGCCGGCAATCGGCGGGCAACGCGCATCGAGCTCGGATTCCACGGGCACGGTGGCGTTTTCGGCTCCATAAAGATAGAGCACATCGGTCACCAGTGCGTTGAGGTCCAGCGCCTGCAATTCGGCGGCGGGCAGGCGCGCGTAGTCGCGGAACTCGTTGACGAGACGCTTCATCGCATCGACCTGCTCGACGATGGTTCTGACCGACTTGGTCAGGATGGCCTGCTCGGGCGCCGGCAGCTTGCCGGTGAGCTTCATTTCCAGGCGCTCGGCAGACAGCTGGACGGGCGTGAGGGGGTTCTTGATTTCATGGGCCAGGCGCCGCGCCACCTCGCCCCAGGCCTGCGCTCGCTGGGCCGAAACAATTTCAGAAATGTCGTCAAAAACCAACAAACGCGATGCATCCGGAAGCTCCGCCCCCCGCATCACCAGGCTTGTTGCATGGTGCGCCGCCCCACTGGGGGAACCGTGCAGTTCAAAGGGCTGCTGCCAATGGTCCAGGCCGTGGTGGTGGCGATCGCCCAGGAATTCGTCGAACTGCTTTTGCACTGCGGCGGCAAAAGCGGCCAGGCCCGGCACCGCTGCAAGCGGTTTACCCGCGTAGGCTGCCATGGGGGCACGCAGGATACGCGTGGCACCGGGATTGAAGGACAGGATGAGGCCCTGCTGATCCAGCACCATCACGCCTGCCGTGAGGTTGTCCAGAATGGTCTGCAGCTTGGCGCGTGCAGCATCCACCTCGCCCATGCTCTGCTCCACCGCGCCCCGCGCGTCCGCAATCTGCTGGGTCATGGTGGCAAAGGAACGGGTGAGACCGTCGAGTTCGTCCTTGCCCTGCAAGGCGGCCTTGGGGCCGAGATTGCCGGCCGCCACCTCCCGCACCCCTTCCGCAAGCACCAACAACGGCCGCACCAACTGGTTGCCCAGCAACACCGCCAGCAACACTGCGCCAAACACGGCCAGAAACAAACCCAGCGTCAACGTGCCCACATACATGCGGCGCAAGCCCTCGCGGGCCAGTGCACGCTCCTGGTATTCCCGATTGGCCTCCTGCACCGCCAGGGCATTGGCCACCAGCGCCGGGGGCAATGGCATCGTGACCTGCAAAAACCGCGGCTCCAGCAGCAACCCCACGCTGGGGCTGGCGACCAAGGCAAACACCTTCACCCTGGCGTTCTGGGAGACGGCCGGGTCGTTGAGGTCGTCCAGCCCCTCGATCTGGGCCAGGGTGCGCTGCTGGCGCACCATGCGCAACTGGGCTGTGCCTGGGCGCTCAGGACTCAGACTGAAACGCGACTGGCCGGCGCTGGACACGGCCTGGCCCGCGGCGTTCCACAGGATCACGTCGGTGGCCGAAAGCTGGTCACGGATGCGCTCGAGCACCAGCCCGGCTGCGGCATCGGGAACCTGGGCCAGCTGCACACTGGCAGCCCGCGCCTTGGTAGCCATGTCTTCGGCCATGGAATCAAGGGACACCCGCGCCAGGTTCACCCCCGCCACCAGTGCGCCCTCCACCTTCACGTCAAACCAGCTTTCAATGGAACGGGTCACAAACTGGTACGACACCACATAGATCAGCAACCCCGGCAGCAGGCCGACCAGCGCAAAGATGGCGGCCAGCTTGACCAGCAGGCGGCTGCCAAAGCGCCCACGCCGCAGGCGCACAGCCAGTCGCACACCCACCCACGCCAGCACTGCCAGCAGCAACACCGCCACCAGCACGTTGACCCCGAACAGCCACGCGTAGTTGCGCTCGTAAAGCGCCCGGTTGTTGGTGGCCAGCGTCAGCATGAAAAGCAGCACCATGCCGATGGCCGACATGATGGCGGCCCCGACACCGACGGTCCAGCGCACTGCACGCGACTGCCGCGCCAGCGCCTGGGTCGATGCCGGTTCGCCGGTGGGTTGGCGCTTGCTCACCGCGCGACCTCCGGCAGCAGCCGCTGGTTGCGTGTGACCGCCAGGCTCCAGCCCGCGCTGCCGACCGCACCAATCTGAAGCGGGCGGGGCAACTGGGACATGTCGAGACGGAAACGGAAATTCACCATATGCAAAGCATCGGTATCGACCTCACCGGCATCCGCAATCTTCCAGTGCGAAATTCGTTGCATGGCAGACACTGCGTCGCGCAGGTCATCGAAGTTCTGACCCAGTACCACCCCCAGGCCGGTGTTGGAGATCGGCGAGGTCGACGTGCTCAGGCGCCAACGGCGTGTCAGCGGCTGATAACTCAGGCGCATGTGGCGGGTAGCGGCGGCCACCTGGCGGTCTGACCAGTACCAGCGCTCGCGCAGCACCTGGGCTTCGGCCACAAAAAACATGGGAATGCCCTTGTAGAGGGCGTCTTCGGCCAACTCGGGCAGTGCAAATTGCAGGGTGGCGCTCAGATACACGCCATCGTCGGCCCGTTCCACGCGCAGATTCGCCACTTCGCTGGCAGGCGATTGCGCCTGTGCCGAGCCCGGCCAAGCCAGCACCAGCACCCATGCCATCACCCACACGAAGACGAGGCGAGCCATGCGGCGCTCACCCGGGTGCTTTATGCAACAGTGCGTAAAAAAATCCGTCATGCTCACCCGGTGCATTGTCCGGGACAGCGTCTGCGTTGTTCACATCGGCGGGAATTAAATGCCCTGGCGATGGCAGCAACCGGGCATCGGTGTTGTTTGCAAGAAACGTTTCAATCTGCGCGTCACCCTCGGCGCGGAATACCGAACAGGTGCAGTACAGCAGCCGGCCGCCCGGTCGCACCAGCGGCCACAAGGCCGCCAGCAGGCGCGCCTGCTGGGTGGCCAACTGGGCAATATCGCTTTCGCGGCGCAACCAGCGCACATCCGGATGGCGGCGGACGATGCCTGATGCGGTGCAGGGGGCATCGAGCAAGATCGCATCGAACAGGTCGCCGGCGCAGGCCTGCTGCCACCAGTCCTGCGGCCGGCCTGCATCGGCCACCAGCACGTGGGCGTGCAAACCGAGGCGCTCCAGGGTTTCGTGAATGCGCGCGCTGCGCACCGGGTCGACCTCCAGGGCGGTCACCTGCATGGCGCTGGAGGCGCCCGCGTATTCCAGCAGATGGGCGGTCTTGCCACCCGGCGCCGCGCAGGCATCCAGCACCCGCAGCGGCTTCGTGAGGTCTAGCCCCTGCAGCAACAGCGGGGCGGCCTGTTGCGCAGCCGCGTCCTGCACCGAAACCAGCCCCTGGGAAAATCCCGGCAGCTCCGTGACCGGCACGGGTTGCTGCAACATCAAGCCGCTTTCACCCACCACAGTCGAATCAATATTCATAGCGGCTAGCGCTTGCTGGTATAGGGCTACCGTGCCTTTTAATGCGTTAACCCGTAAAACCATGGGTGCATGGGCATTGTTGGCCTGCAGGATCTGCTCCCAGTGCGCAGGGTGGTCTTTTTGCAGCTTTTTCACCCACCACAGCGGGTGGTTCCAGCGCGCCACGGGGTCGGCATCCGTCGCCGCAACGAGGGCATCGCGCTCTCGCAGAAAACGACGCAGGCAGGCATTGATGAACGACGCCTGCGCACGCATGGCAACGCTGCGCTTGGCCGCCTCCACGGCCTGGTTGACCAGGGTGAAAGGCTCGTAAGGCGCCCCTTCTGGCTGCCACGACAGCGCCAGTGCCGTGCACAACAGTGCATCCGCAGCGGGCGGTGGCGTGCGCGACGCCAGCTTGCGCCGCAGCGCCTCGGCGCGGCCCAGCATGCGCAACACCTGGAACAGCAAGGACTGCACCCCCGGCCGCAAGCCAGCATCCACGGCGGCCAGCGCCGCCGTACCCGACTGCCCGGCGCGAATGGCCTGCAACGCCGCAGCAACGCCCGCGAGCTGCTGCCACAGCGCAATCCCGGCTGTCTTGTGCGAATCCGCGCTGCGCTCTGCCGCCATGGAAGCCCGGCTGCCTGCTGCGGCCGCACGTGACGGGGTGCGGGATGATGGTGGGGGTGAACCGGCTCGTGTCATGAATTGCCTTCTCGCGCGATGGACAGCGCACGCGCTGGTGTGAAACCGAACACCCAGGCCACCAGCGCTGCCGGAAACTGCCTGATCGCAGCGTTGTATTGAAGCACCGCTTCATTGAAGAGCTGTGCAGCCTGTTCATTGTGTTTGTGCAATTCGTCCCAGCGCGCGCGCCAGGGCGCCATCTTGCGGATGGCGTCATCGGTATCTCCACCCGGCTGAAGGTTCAGCCACACGGCATCCAGAACCGCGCACGCAGCGGACAGCGCGGCCACGGCGTCCCCCTGCAGCGGGCGAGCCCGCGCCACTGCCAGCGACGCCGTCAACTGCGTTGTGGACCCTTGCAGGGTGCTGTGCGCCTCGCGATCCAGGACGCCAGCGGTAACCTGCGCAGCGTCAAATTCGCCCAGCATGGCAAGCCACCGGATCAGGTGGGCATCCAGACTGCCAAATGCCTGAACCACGGCCGAGCGCAGGCGCACGAGGCGGTTGTAGGCACCGACGGCCCAGAACAGAGCAATCGCAATGGCTATCCAGATGAGCGGCGATGACCACATGGACTAATACCGGCACCGCATGCACCATGCGGCCCGTTCCGTGAGATTTCCAGAAAAAACGCTCCCGGCCTGTCGGGAGACAGGGCGGGAGCGCATCAGTGACGGCCCGGGGGGCTTAATCGGCCGCTGCGTCGGGTGCAGCGCCTTCCGTCACGGAAGCTTCTGCGGACGCTTCCATTTCAGCAGCTTCCGCTTCGGCAATGGCACGGCGTTCGGCGTCGTCCATGGCGTCCTTGGCTTTGCGTGCCTGGTGGTACGCCATGCCGGTGCCGGCAGGAATCAGACGCCCCACGATCACGTTTTCCTTCAGGCCACGCAACTCGTCGCGCTTGCCCATGATGGCCGCCTCGGTGAGCACGCGGGTGGTTTCCTGGAAGGAAGCGGCCGAGATGAACGAGTCGGTGGACAGCGATGCCTTCGTGATACCCAAGAGCAGATTGCTGTAGGTCGCAGGGATCTTGCCAGCGGCCTGCAGTGCATCGTTGGTGTTGAGGATCTCGGAGCGCTCGACCTGCTCGCCACCGATGTAGCTGGACTCGCCGATGTTCTCGACCACCACGCGGCGCAGCATCTGGCGAACGATCACCTCGATGTGCTTGTCGTTGATCTTCACACCCTGCAAGCGGTACACGTCCTGCACCTCGTCGACGATGTAGCGCGACAGTTCTTCGATGCCCAGCAGGCGCAGGATGTCTTGCGGGTCGGCCGGGCCGTCCACAATCGATTCACCCTTGTTCACCACCTGGCCTTCGTGCACCAGGATGTTCTTTTCCTTGGGCACGAGTTCTTCGAACACATGGCCTTCGGGATCGGTGATCTGCAGGCGGACCTTGCCCTTGGTTTCCTTGCCGAACGACACGGTACCGGTCATCTCGGCCAGCGTGCCCTTGTCCTTGGGCGTACGGGCTTCGAACAGCTCGGCCACACGCGGCAAACCGCCGGTAATGTCGCGGGTCTTCTGGCCTTCGACAGGAATACGCGCCAGCACTTCGCCGGGGCCCACGTCCTGGCCATCACGCACCTGGATCAGCGCGCCGACCTGGAAGCCGATGGTCACCGAGTGGTCGGTGCCAGGGATCTTCACTTCGTTGCCTTGCGCATCGATCAGCTTCACCTGCGGACGCACGACCTTGGCGGCACCACGGCGCTTCGGATCGATCACCACCAGGGTGGACAGACCGGTCACTTCATCGACCTGCTTGGCCACCGTCAGACCTTCTTCGACGTTCTCGAACTTGGTCTGACCGGCGAACTCGGTGATGATGGGTCGCGTCAGCGGATCCCAGTTGGCCAGGATCGTACCGGCCTTGATTTGCTGGTCGGCCTTCACCGTCAGCGTGGCGCCGTAAGGCACCTTGTGGCGCTCACGCTCGCGGCCATGCTCGTCGTGGATGATGATTTCACCCGAACGCGCAATCACCACCAGCTCACCCTTGGTGTTGCTCACGTAGCGCATCGTGGCGTTGAAGCCGATCACGCCGTTGGACTTGGCTTCCACGCTCGATGCGATGGCAGCGCGCGATGCGGCACCACCGATGTGGAACGTGCGCATGGTCAGCTGCGTGCCGGGTTCACCGATGGACTGGGCAGCAATCACACCCACGGCTTCGCCGAGGTTGATCAGGCCGCCACGGCCCAAGTCGCGGCCATAGCACTTGGCGCACAGGCCGTAGCGGGTTTCGCAGGTCAGGGCCGTACGCACCTTCACTTCGTCCACGCCGGCCGCTTCGAGCTCTTCGATGAGGTCTTCGTCGAGCATGACGCCCGCCTGGACCAGCACCGAGCGGTTCTCGGGGTGCAGCACGTCTTCTGCCGCCGTGCGGCCCAGGATACGCTCGCGCAGCGATTCGATCACTTCACCGCCTTCGACGATGGCGCGCATCAGCGAACCATTGCCAGTGCCGCAATCCTCTTCGGTCACGACCAGATCCTGCGTCACGTCCACCAAGCGGCGGGTCAGATAACCCGAGTTAGCCGTCTTCAGCGCCGTGTCGGCCAGACCCTTACGGGCACCGTGGGTGGAGATGAAGTACTCCAGCACGTTCAGACCTTCGCGGAAGTTCGCGGTAATGGGCGTCTCGATGATCGAGCCGTCTGGCTTGGCCATCAGACCCCGCATACCAGCCACCTGGCGGATCTGGGCGGCAGAGCCGCGGGCACCGGAGTCGGCCATCATGTAGATGGAGTTGAACGACTCCTGGTCCACTTCGTTGCCGTGGCGGTCCATGACCTTCTGCTTGGACAGCTGGGCCATCATCACCTTGGACACTTCGTCGCCGGCCTTGCCCCAGATATCCACCACCTTGTTGTAGCGCTCGCCAGCGGTGACCAGACCGGACACGTATTGCTGCTCGATCTCTTTGACTTCCTTCTCGGAGCGCTCAATGATGCCGGCCTTTTGCGGAGGCACCAGCATGTCGTCGATGGCAATGGAGATACCGGCGCGCGTAGCCAGGCGGAACCCGTTTTGCAGCAGCTTGTCGGCAAACACCACGGTTTCCTTCAGGCCGCACTTGCGGAAGCTCACGTTGATGAGCTTGGAGATTTCCTTCTTCTTGAGCGCCTTGTTCATGTTGGAGAACGGCAGGCCCTTGGGAAGGATTTCAGACAACAGTGCGCGGCCCGCGGTGGTTTCCACCAACGAGGTCGACGGCACGAATTCGCCGGTTTCCTTGGTCTTCGTCCACTCGGTCATGCGCACCGTGATCTTGGCTGCCAGCTCCACTTCGCCAGCGTCGAGCGCACGCTGCACTTCACCGGTGTCGGCAAACACCAGGCCTTCGCCCTTGCCGTTGATGCGGTCACGGGTGGCGTAGTACAGCCCCAGCACCACGTCCTGCGAAGGAACGATGGAAGGCTCGCCCGAAGCGGGAAAAAGCACGTTGTTGGAGGCCAGCATCAGCGTGCGGGCTTCCATTTGTGCTTCCACCGACAGCGGGACGTGCACAGCCATCTGGTCACCGTCGAAGTCGGCATTGAAGGCCGCGCAGACGAGGGGGTGCAGCTGGATGGCCTTGCCTTCGATCAGGATGGGCTCAAAGGCCTGGATGCCCAAACGGTGCAGCGTAGGTGCACGGTTCAGCATCACGGGGTGTTCCTTGATGACCTCTTCCAGAATGTCCCACACCACGGGGGTGCCGGATTCGACCTCCTTCTTGGCGGCCTTGATCGTCGTCGCGATGCCCATGGCTTCGAGGCGCGAGAAGATGAAAGGCTTGAACAGCTCCAGCGCCATCAGCTTGGGCAGACCGCACTGGTGCAGCTTGAGCGTTGGGCCCACGGTAATCACGGAACGACCAGAGTAGTCGACGCGCTTGCCCAGCAAGTTCTGGCGGAACCGGCCGGACTTGCCCTTGATCATGTCGGCCAGCGACTTGAGCGCACGCTTGTTGGCACCCGTCATGGCCTTGCCACGGCGGCCGTTGTCCAGCAGCGAATCCACAGCTTCCTGCAGCATCCGCTTTTCGTTGCGGGCGATGATTTCAGGGGCCTTCAGCTCCAGCAGGCGGCGCAGACGGCTGTTGCGGTTGATGACGCGGCGGTACAGGTCGTTCAGGTCGGAGGTCGCGAAGCGGCCGCCGTCCAGCGGCACCAGTGGACGCAGGTCCGGTGGCAGCACGGGCAGCACTTCGAGCACCATCCACTCGGGCTTGATGCCCGACTTCTTGAACGCTTCCAGCACCTTCAGGCGCTTGGCATTCTTCTTGACCTTGACTTCAGAGCCGGTCAAGTCGCCACGCAGACGCTCGATCGACAGGTCGATGTCGATGGATTCCAGCAGGTCCTTGATGCCTTCGGCGCCCATCTTGGCGATGAATTCGTCGCCGTATTCCTTGCGCTTGGCGTCGTAGTCGTCCTCGGACATGATGCTGAACTTCTTCAGCGGGGTCATGCCAGGGTCGGTCACCACGTACGCTTCAAAGTACAGCACGCGTTCGATGTCGCGCAGCGTCATGTCGAGCACCAGGCCCAGACGCGATGGCAGCGACTTCAGGAACCAGATGTGAGCGCAGGGCGCGGCCAGATCAATGTGACCCATGCGTTCGCGACGCACCTTGGTCTGCGTGACTTCAACGCCGCACTTCTCGCAGATCACACCGCGGTGCTTGAGGCGCTTGTACTTGCCGCACAGGCATTCGTAGTCCTTGATGGGACCAAAAATCTTGGCGCAGAACAGGCCGTCGCGCTCAGGTTTGAACGTGCGGTAGTTGATGGTCTCGGGCTTCTTCACTTCGCCGAAAGACCACGAACGGATCTTTTCGGGCGAGGCCATGCCGATGCGGATGGCATCGAAGTGCTCATCCGGCGTGAATTGCTTGAACAGGTCGAGTAGCGATTTCATAGTGACTCTTTCCTTTTCTGCTTAGGAGCGTTCCAGCTCGATGTCCAGGCCCAGCGAACGGATTTCCTTGACCAGCACGTTGAACGATTCCGGCATGCCGGCTTCGATGGCGTGTTCGCCCTTGACGATGGATTCGTACACCTTGGTACGGCCCACCACGTCGTCGGACTTCACTGTCAGCATTTCCTGCAGCACATACGCGGCGCCGTAGGCTTCCAGCGCCCACACTTCCATTTCCCCGAAACGCTGTCCACCGAACTGGGCCTTGCCGCCCAGCGGCTGTTGCGTAACGAGCGAGTACGGACCGGTCGAGCGGGCGTGCATCTTGTCGTCCACCAAGTGGTGCAGCTTCAGGTAGTGCATGTAGCCGATGGTGGTGGGACGCTCGAAGCGATCACCCGTGCGGCCGTCAAACAGATAGGCTTGGGTGCGTTCAGGGGTCAGCCCCTTGCGCTCGGCCAGATCGTCGGGATAAGCCAGCTTCAGCATGGCCTTGATTTCGTCTTCCGACGCACCGTCGAACACGGGCGTGGCATACGGCACGCCGTTAGTGAGGTTGGCTGCCATGGCCATGAGGTCATCGTCACTCAGTTGCGACAAATCTTCGGTACGACCACGCGAGTTGTAGACCTCCTCGAGGAATTTGCGCAGTTCGGACGCCTTGGCCTCCTGCTGCAGCATGTCGCCAATGCGCTGGCCGATGCCCTTACCGGCCCAGCCCAGATGAACCTCAAGAACCTGACCGATGTTCATCCGCGAAGGCACGCCCAGCGGGTTCAGAACGATGTCGGCAGGCGTGCCATCGGCCATGTAGGGCATGTCTTCGACCGGAACGATCTTGGACACCACACCCTTGTTACCGTGGCGGCCGGCCATCTTGTCACCCGGCTGCAGGCGACGCTTGACGGCCAGGTACACCTTGACCATCTTGAGCACGCCCGCGGGCAACTCGTCGCCCTGCGTGAGCTTCTTGCGCTTTTCTTCGAAAGCCAGGTCGAAGCTGTGGCGCGTTTGCTCCAGCGAGTTCTTGATGGACTCGAGCTGGGTGGCGACTTCGTCTTCCGCAGGACGGATGTCGAACCAGTGGAACTTCTCGACCGAGGCCAGGTAGGCCTTGTCGATCTTCGTGCCCTTGGCCAGCTTTTGCGGGCCACCGTTGGCCACGCGGCCGTTCAGCAGCTTTTCGATGCGGTCGAAGGCGTCGGCTTCGACGATGCGCAGCTGGTCGTTCAGGTCCAGGCGGAAGCGCTTGAGTTCATCGTCGATGATCTGCTGGGCGCGCTTGTCGCGCTGGATACCTTCGCGGGTGAACACCTGCACGTCGATCACGGTGCCTTGCGAGCCCTGGTCCACGCGCAGCGAAGTGTCCTTCACGTCGGAGGCCTTCTCACCGAAGATCGCGCGCAGCAGCTTTTCTTCCGGTGTGAGCGTGGTCTCGCCCTTGGGAGTGACCTTGCCGACCAGCGTATCGCCGGGCTGCACTTCAGCACCCACGTAGATGATGCCGGACTCGTCCAGGCGGTTCAGTTGCTGTTCGCTCAGGTTCGGGATGTCGCGCGTTATTTCTTCGGCACCCAGCTTGGTATCACGGGCCATGACGACCAGTTCCTCGATGTGAATCGAGGTATAGCGGTCTTCCGACACGACGCGTTCGGAGATCAGGATCGAATCTTCGAAGTTGTAACCGTTCCATGGCATGAACGCGATGAGCATGTTCTGGCCAATGGCGATTTCGCCGAAGTCCGTCGATGCACCGTCGGCAATCACATCACCCTTGACCAGAGCATCGCCCTTCTTGACGATGGGGCGCTGGTGGATGTTGGTGTTCTGGTTGGAGCGCTGGTACTTGATGAGGTTATAGATATCCACACCCACTTCACCGGCCAGGGCTTCCGCGTCGTTCACACGCACCACGATACGCGTCGCATCGACATAGTCCACGATACCGCCACGGGTGGCGGTGACCACGGTGCCCGAGTCCACGGCAGCGACGCGCTCGATGCCCGTGCCAACCAGGGGCTTTTCAGGACGCAGCACAGGCACAGCCTGGCGCGACATGTTGGCGCCCATCAGTGCGCGGTTTGCATCGTCGTGCTCCAGGAACGGCACGAGCGAGGCCGCTACCGACACGATCTGCGCGGGCGACACGTCCATGTACTGCACGCGGTCTGCTCCGCACAGAATGGATTCACCCTTTTCGCGGGCCGAAACCAACTCGCCGGTCAGGCGGCCGTCCTTGTCGAGCACGGCATTGGCCTGCGCGATCACATACTTGCCTTCTTCGATGGCCGACAGGTAATCGATGTCGTTGGTGACCTTGCCATCCACCACGCGACGGTACGGCGTTTCGATGAAGCCGTATTCGTTCAGGCGGGCGTACAGGGCCAGCGAGTTGATCAGGCCGATGTTCGGACCTTCGGGCGTTTCAATAGGACAGACACGGCCGTAGTGGGTCACGTGCACGTCACGCACTTCGAATCCGGCGCGCTCGCGGGTCAAACCGCCCGGGCCAAGGGCAGATACCCGGCGCTTGTGCGTGATTTCAGCGAGCGGGTTGGTCTGGTCCATGAACTGCGACAGCTGCGAGGCGCCGAAGAACTCCTTCAGCGCCGCCGAGATCGGCTTGCTGTTGATCAGGTCATGCGGCATCAGCGGCTCTTGCTCGGCCTGACCCAGACGTTCCTTCACCGCTTTTTCGATACGTGCCAGGCCCGTGCGGTACTGGTTTTCGGCCAGTTCGCCGACGCAGCGCACGCGGCGGTTGCCCAGGTGATCAATGTCATCGACTTCGCCGTTGCCGTTGCGCAGGTCCACCAGGATCTTGACCACGGCCAGGATGTCCTCGTTGGACAGCACCATGGGGCCGGTGGATTCGTCGCGGCCGATTTTGGCGTTGAACTTCATGCGGCCCACGCGCGACAGGTCGTACGTGTCGGGGTTGTAGAACAGGCGCTGGAACAGGGCCTGCACAGCGTCTTCCGTGGGCGGCTCGCCGGGGCGCATCATGCGATAGATGGCCACGCGGGCGGCAAACTCGTCCACCGTTTCGTCGATGCGCAGGGTGTGCGACATATACGCACCCTGGTCGAGTTCATTGGTGTAGATGCACTGCACGTCCTGCACGCCGGCACTGCGCAGCTTCTTGAGCAGCGCTTCGGTCAGCTCGTCATTCGCCTTGGCGATGATTTCGCCGGTGTCCGCATCCACGATGTTGCGGGCCACGACGCGGCCAATGAGGAAGTCTTCGGGCACGCTGATGTGCGTGGTGCCGGACTGCTCCAGTTCGCGGGTGTGGCGAGCCGTCACGCGCTTGTCCTTGGCCACGACGACCTTCCCGGACTTGTCGGTGATGTCGAAACGGGCCACTTCACCGCGCAGACGCTCGGACACAAATTCCATTTGTGCACCACTGTCCATCAGGCGGAAGTTGTCATTGACGAAGAAGTTCGCCAGGATCGATTCCGGGTTCAGACCGATGGCCTTGAGCAGGATCGTGACAGGCATCTTGCGACGACGGTCAACGCGGAAATACAGAATGTCCTTGGGATCGAACTCGAAGTCGAGCCACGAGCCGCGGTAAGGAATGATCCGTGCTGAAAACAGCAACTTGCCGGAGCTGTGGGTCTTGCCCTTGTCGTGCTCGAAAAACACGCCAGGCGAACGGTGCAGCTGCGAGACGATCACGCGCTCGGTGCCGTTGATGATGAACGAGCCCTTATCGGTCATGAGCGGCACTTCGCCCATATAGACCTCTTGCTCCTTCACTTCCTTGACCACCTTGGACTGCGACGTCGAGGACTCGCGGTCATAGATGATCAGCTGAACCTTGGCCCGCACGGCGGACGCAAAGGTCAGCCCGCGCGTCTGGCATTCGCGCACGTCAAATGCGGGCTTGGCCAGGTTGTATTCGATGAACTTCATCTCCACAAAACCATTGTGGGAGACGATAGGAAAGGCTGCATTGAATGCAGCCTGAAGGCCTTCGATGGTTCTTTTCTGGGGTGCTTTATCAGCCTGCAGGAAAGCGGTGTATGCGTCCTTCTGCATCTGCAGCAGATAAGGAACTTCGAGCACGCTATCGCGGGTGCCGAAACTTTTGCGAATTCGCTTGCGTTCGGTATAGGAATAGGCCATGAGATCTCCGGGCAAAGACATGAGTCCTGGGTCTTCGACGACTGACCCGCAAGGAGTTCTGTCCCTGCGGGCTTGGCGGTTGGCCACTACCAACCATGGCGGACGGTGATGCATTGCACATCACCCGAACCAAGGCGTCTTCTGCTGTCGGGGTTGTCAGAAGACACTCGAAAGCCCCAGGTTTGAGGGGGCTTTCGGGTGCTCTCTGAAAGCACCAAAGGCTGGAGGCCCTTTGAGGAGCACTCCAGCCCTTGAGCAAGACCGAATTACTTGAGTTCGGCCTTGGCGCCGGCTTCCACCAGCTTCTTGACGGCTGCTTCGGCGTCGGCCTTGGCAATAGCTTCCTTGACGTTCTTGGGAGCGCCGTCCACCAGGTCCTTGGCTTCCTTGAGGCCCAGGCCGGTGATTTCACGCACTGCCTTGATGACGGACACCTTGTTGGCGCCAGCTTCGAGCAGCACCACGTTGAATTCCGTCTTTTCTTCGGCAGCGGCAGCAGCGCCACCGCCAGCAGCAGCAGGAGCAGCCATTGCGGCCGCGCTCACGCCAAACTTCTCCTCAATGGCCTTCACCAGGTCATTGAGTTCCAGAACCGTCATGCTGTCCAGCGCGGTCAAAAATGCGTCTTTATCGAATGCCATTTTGAATTCCTAACAATTTTGTTGGTTAACTGCCCGGCAATCAAGCCGCGACAGGTTCGGCTGCCGGTGCGGCAGCGCCTTCGCCTTTTTTCGCCGCCAGCGCGCCCAGCACAACGGCCGTACGCGACATGGGGGACATAAGCAAGCCACAAATCTGAGCCAAAAGAACTTCCTTGGAAGGAATGTTGGCCAGTTGCTTAACGCCGTTGACATCCAGGGCCTTGCCACCGAAAGCGCCACCGCGAATTACCAGTTTGTCGTTGGTCTTCGCGAAATCGGCCACCACCTTGGCGGCGGCCACAGCGTCTTCAGAGAAGCCATAGATGAGCGGACCGGTCATCTGGTCTGCCACCACGTCAAATGCGCTGCCAGCCACAGCACGGCGAGCCAGGGTGTTCTTCAGAACACTCAGGGTCACGCCCTTGCTGCGAGCATCAACACGCAGTTTGGTCATGTCGGCGACCGTGATGCCACGGTATTCCGCGATCACAAGCGTTTGAGCTTTAGCGGCGAGGCTGGTCACTTCACTGATGACCGCTTCTTTCTCACTGCGATTAAGACTCAAGGTCTACTCCTTAAAATGCGCACTCGGCAAAGGCCTCGTACGCGCTCTTGTTGCAGCGACCAACTGTTCAGGAAAACATTCCATCTGCAGCGGGATCGCCATCTGCGTTGGCCCCAAAGGGTTTAAGTGCGAACATCCAGCACACCAACGGTCTTGGATGGCCCGAAAACGCCAGAGCGCTTTCAGCCCACCACATCAGGCCTTTTGAAGGCCTGAAGATTTCTTGCAATTACGCTGCGATGGACTGCGTATCCACGCGGACACCCAGGCCCATCGTCGACGAAACAGCAACCTTGCGCAGGTACAGACCCTTGCTCGACGCAGGCTTGGCCTTGTTCAGCGCGTCGATCAAGGCAGCCAGGTTGCCCTGCAGCTTGTCATTGTCAAACGAGCGACGACCAATCGTGCCGTGCACGATGCCGGCCTTGTCGACTCTGAATTGCACCTGACCCGCTTTGGCATTCTTGACGGCGGTAGCAACATCAGGCGTCACGGTGCCCACCTTGGGGTTAGGCATCAGGCCACGCGGGCCCAGAATCTGACCCAGCGTACCCACCACGCGCATCGCGTCAGGCGCGGCGATCACCACATCGAAAGGCATGTCACCAGCCTTGACCATGGCAGCGAGGTCGTCCATGCCCACGATGTCGGCACCAGCGGCCTTGGCTTCTTCCGCCTTGGCACCTTGTGCAAAAACCGCCACGCGGGTGGTCTTTCCGGTCCCATTGGGCAGCACCACGGCACCGCGCACAACCTGGTCGGACTTCTTGGCATCGATGCCCAACTGCACGGCCACATCAATGGACTCATCGAACTTGGCAGTTGCCGCGTCCTTGACGAGTGCAATCGCGTCAGCAAATGCGTACAGCTTGGTGCTGTCCACTTTGCCCTGCTGGGCCTTTTGTTTCTTTGTCAGCTTGGCCATTTACAAACCCTCCACCGTCACGCCCATGGAGCGCGCAGAGCCAGCCAGCGTGCGGACAGCGGCGTCCACATTGGCGGCATTCATGTCCTTGAACTTAGTCTTGGCGATTTCCTCGAGCTGGGCGCGAGTAATCTTGCCAACCTTGGTGCTCAGGGCGTTGGGCGAGCCTTTTTCCAGCTTGATCGCCTTCTTGATCAAAACCGTCGCAGGCGGCGTCTTGATGATGAAGGTAAAGCTCTTGTCTGCAAACGCCGTGATGACCACAGGCAGCGGCAGACCGGGCTCAACACCTTGGGTCTGCGCATTGAATGCCTTGCAGAATTCCATGATGTTGAGGCCACGCTGACCGAGCGCAGGGCCGATGGGTGGGGATGGATTGGCCTTACCAGCTGGCACTTGCAGCTTGATAAAACCGACGATTTTTTTCGCCATGCTTTACTCCTTGCGGGTGATAACGCCAGCCCTGCCGATGCAAGAACTGGCTCCCCGGGGTTAACGACTCATCAACTGCATTCGCACCGAGTCGAAAAGTGCGATGCCCAAATTTGTTGGATCAGGTTTTGTATCGAAAGACTTACGTCTTTTCGACCTGCCCAAACTCCAGCTCCACCGGAGTAGAGCGACCAAAGATCATCACGGAAACGCGTACTCGGCTCTTTTCGTAATTCACCTCTTCCACTGATCCGTTGAAATCCGTGAAAGGGCCTTCCTTGACCCGCACCAACTCGCCCACCATGAACTCAACCTTGTGCCGTGGCTTGTCAGTGCCTTCCTGCATCTGGCTGACGATCTTCTGCACCTCTTCTTCAGAGATGGGCGCCGGGCGATTCTTCGCGCCACCCACGAACCCAGTAACCTTGTTGGTGTGCTTTACCAAGTGCCACGTGTCATCGTCCATGACCATTTCGACGAACACATAACCGGGAAACAAACGGCGCTCGGTGGTTTTGCGCTGCCCGTTCTTCATCTCGACCACCTCTTCGGTCGGGACAAGAATGCGCCCGAACTTATCCTGCATGCCGGAGCGCGCAATGCGCTCCAAGATGTTGCGCTCCACCGCTTTTTCCATACCCGAATAAGCATGGACGATGTACCAGCGCAAATCAGGATTGGTGGATGCAGCACCACCAGAGGCATCTGCCCCAGCCAATTCCACAACGCCTGTCATGATTTTCTCCAGCCCAGAATCAAATCGTACAAAACCCATTCAAGGGTCTTGTCGGTGAACCACAGAAACAACGCCATGATCACAACAAAAGCAAACACATATGCGGTCATTTGCAACGTTTCTTTGCGAGTAGGCCAGACCACCTTCTTGACTTCACGCCAGGCGTCACGCGCAAAGGCCACGAACTGGCGGCCCGATTCGGAAACCAGAAAGACAGCCACCGCCGCAACGAGCCCCGCCAGTAGTGCAGCCCACTGAACGACGGGACCCTGCTTGCCCAGCAAGTAAAAACCTGCCACGGACGCTATCACCAATGCCACTGCTGCGGCGAGCTTGGCCTTGTCCGCCCCCGTATTGACGGTGTCAACTTGTGTACTGGCCATGTCTAATTTCCTACGTCGATTTCCGGCGTCGCCCAAGACACCGAAGCCCGCCAAGGCTTGGCGGGCTTGTTTTTGACCACATTCAAGTGGCAGGGGCAGTAGGAATCGAACCTACAACCTTCGGTTTTGGAGACCGACGCTCTGCCAATTGAGCTATACCCCTATGAACACGCTTTAAGCAATGATCTTGGCCACGACGCCAGCGCCCACGGTGCGGCCGCCTTCGCGGATAGCGAAGCGCAGACCTTCTTCCATGGCGATGGGGTTGATCAGCTTCACAGTGATCGACACGTTGTCGCCAGGCATGACCATTTCCTTGTCGGCTGGCAGCTCGATGGCGCCGGTCACGTCGGTCGTGCGGAAGTAGAACTGAGGACGGTAGTTGTTGAAGAAGGGTGTGTGACGGCCGCCTTCATCCTTGCTCAGCACATACACTTCAGCGGTGAAGTGGGTGTGGGGCTTGATCGAGCCGGGCTTGCACAGCACTTGGCCGCGCTCCACGTCTTCGCGCTTGGTGCCGCGCAGCAGCAGGCCGACGTTGTCGCCAGCCTGGCCCTGGTCCAGCAACTTGCGGAACATTTCCACGCCGGTGCAGGTGGTCTTGACGGTGTCTTTGATACCAACGATTTCGATTTCTTCGCCGACCTTGACAATACCGCGCTCGATACGGCCGGTCACCACGGTGCCACGGCCAGAGATGGAGAACACGTCTTCCACAGGCATCAGGAAGGCACCGTCCACAGCGCGCTCAGGCGTGGGGATGTAGGTGTCCAGCGCTTCGGCCAGCTTCATGATGGCTTCTTCGCCCAGTGGGCCCTTGTCGCCTTCGAGAGCCAGCTTGGCGGAACCACGGATGATCGGGGTGTCGTCGCCAGGGAAGTTGTATTTGTCCAGCAGTTCGCGCACTTCCATTTCGACGAGTTCGAGCAGCTCTTCGTCATCCACCATGTCGCACTTGTTCAGGAACACGATGATGTAGGGCACGCCCACCTGGCGGGCCAGCAGGATGTGTTCACGGGTCTGGGGCATGGGGCCGTCAGCGGCCGAGCACACCAGGATGGCGCCGTCCATCTGGGCAGCGCCGGTGATCATGTTCTTCACATAGTCGGCGTGACCAGGGCAGTCCACGTGGGCGTAGTGGCGAGCAGCCGTTTCATATTCCACGTGAGCGGTGTTGATCGTGATGCCGCGGGCCTTTTCTTCAGGCGCTGCGTCGATCTGGTCGTAGGCCTTGGCTTCGCCGCCAAACTTGGCCGACAGCACGGTGGCAATGGCCGCCGTCAGTGTCGTCTTGCCATGGTCCACGTGACCGATCGTGCCCACATTGACGTGGGGCTTGGTGCGCTCGAATTTGCCTTTTGCCATTTTTCCGACTCCGAAAAAAATCTATGCCAACAAAACAGGATCTCGGCGCAACCGGACTCGGACGCACCTGAATTGGTGCCCATGGCGGGAATCGGACCCGCGACCTCTCCCTTACCAAGGGAGTGCTCTACCACTGAGCCACATGGGCCATTTGGAGCTGCCGAAGCAACACCAAAGACTTCTCAAACTCTACAAACCAGCCATCAGACAATGGAGCGGGAGACGGGAATCGAACCCGCGTCATTAGCTTGGAAGGCTAGGGTTCTACCATTGAACTACTCCCGCATCAGCAGCATGCGCCGCTTTCGCGCCACCCAGCCAACGCTGAGCACTTTTGACACATCATCTAAAAACTGGTGGAGGGGACTGGATTCGAACCAGTGTAGGCGTAAGCCAACAGATTTACAGTCTGCCCCCTTTAGCCACTCGGGCACCCCTCCGAAGAATTTCGAATTATAGCACTAAGTTTTGCCCTATCGTCGAGTTGCACAGCAACATCGCGATTTGGCACACAGCATGACCTCGGCCTGCAACCTCAGAACAAGGCAATCAACGTGGGTCACTGGTGCGGCTGGCGGGGATCGAACCCACGACCCTCGGCTTCGGAGGCCGATACTCTATCCACTGAGCTACAGCCGCACTTGATATACCGAATCAACTCTGCAATTATTGCACGAGCACGGCCCTCGAGAATTCATATAGCTGAGGCGCACTCAACATGCAGCCTCCGCCGTGTGCAGGCTCCAAGCTTGTTCAATCACTCCTGGTCCACGTCACAAACTGCGTTCAGTTCGTTCAGTGGATAGCAAAGCACTGCCTGACGCCTCACCGCCCCAAACCGCACTTCGCACGCAGTGTCGACACGCCTCCCGTGAAAACGCCACGCTCAACGCAGACCCCATATCATCACACTTATAATAAAAGGTTGATTTCATCAAGCCCCCCCGATACACCTGAGGACGTCATGAGCGATAACAACCATCACGAAGAAGCGCACACCGGCCCGATCAAAAACCCCAAGCAGTTGTTGTTCGCGGTCATTTTTTCGTTTGTGATTCCGATCTTTGCCATCATTGGCCTGGTCTTGTATGTCACCTCTGACAACAAGACGGCGGCTGGCTCAGGCAACCCCGAGAAGGCCATCGCCGAGCGCATTCAGAAGGTGGGCATGGTGGAAATTCGTGATGCCAACCGTCCATTGCGCCCGGGTGAGGAAGTCTACAAGGGCCAATGCGCCGCTTGCCACGCCACGGGAGCAGCAGGCGCACCCAAGTTTGGCGATGCCGCAGCCTGGGGCCCACGCATCAAGACTGGCTTTGACGCACTGGTTCAGTCTGCACTCAAGGGCAAGAATGCCATGGCACCCCAAGGTGGCGGCGAGTTCAATGACACCGAAATTGCCCGAGCTGTGGCCTATATGGCAAACGCTGGCGGTGCCACGTTTGCCGAACCCGCTGCCGCTGGGGCGCCTGCCGCAGCGGCAGAGCCAGCACCAGCACCAGCACCAGCACCAGCACCAGCACCAGCACCAGCACCAGCACCAGCACCAGCACCAGCAGCAGCAGCAACAGCAACAGCGGTGCCAGCGGCTGCTGCAGCCAGTGGCGAAACTCTGTACAAGCAGGCTTGTCAGGTGTGTCATGGTGCCGGAATTGCGGGCGCACCCAAGTTCGGCGACAAGGCGGCCTGGGCTCCGCGCCTGGTCGCAGGCATCGATGCGGTGTATGCAAGTGCGGTTCAAGGCAAGGGCGGCATGCCAGCCCGTGGCGGTACACAAGCCTCGGATGCCGACCTGCGCGCCGCAGTGGAATACATGGCTGCCGCAGCCAAGTAAGCACCCGCCGCTCCTCACAGTCACCCCCAAACAGAGCCGACCCCAGTGGTCGGCTTTTTTGTCCGCGCTGGACGACTGTCACTGCTAAGCAGCTGCTCAACCAACCGTGCTGCGCACCTTCGGGCTCAAGACAAAGCCGTATCGCTTCGGCAGATCGGTGCTGCTCACGGCTTGCGGCGACCAGATACCCTTTTCAACAGCATCCGCAACGGCTTCCATGTCCAGGGTGTGAACCAGCCCCACACCGAGGGCGGAGCTGAGATAGACGCGGCCACACCCATCCTGAAGGCAGTCCATGGCACTGGCTCTGGCACCCGTGTGTGCCACCAACGAAAGGTCTGGTTCGATACGCCACACCCATGGCGCGCACTCTAGCTCGACGTACACCTTCTGCGGGCCGTTCTGAAAGAACCACTGCCCTTGAGAATCGTGCTCGTAATTGCGGTGGATGAACGCAATGAGCTTCTCGTGCTGCAGCAAAGAACCCCGGCTTTGGGGGAAGAGGCCTGCCGCCTGCACCGCGTCGTCGCGCAGATACCATCGGCCGCGTGCATCCAGGCCCAGCCAGCCATAGCAATCCGGCACATGGGGCCACTTCGCAAGCGCCTGTTTGACGATGTCATCCATGTGCTGATTGTGCTCCGTCCAGCCAGACATCCGAGCCAGGCGATGCAACGGCATGCTGCAGCAGCCATCCCACCACCAGGTCCGGCATGGCGCGCACATGCCCCGGCATTCGCCCCTGTGCAAAGCCCACGTGGCCGCCGTGCAAGGGCTGCCACAAGCGTACGTATGACCCCACCTCTGTAGCTGCAGGAAGGCTTGCCGCCGGCACAAAGGGGTCATTGCGGGCGTTGAGCACCAAGGCCGGGATACGGATGCGGTTCAGCAATGGTTTCGCGGAAGCGCGGCGCCAGTAGTCCTCGGTGTTTCTGAACCCATGCAGGGGCGCCGTGAACACGTTGTCGAACGCATACAGATCACGGGCCCTCATTAGCGCTTCCCGGTCAAACAGGCCCGGATGCTGTGCGAGTTTCTGCAGGGCTTTGGGAACGAGCGTTCGCATGAACATGCGCGTGTATACCTGCCGGTTGAATCCGCGGCCGATCGCCCTGCCCCCGGCCGCAAGATCCAGTGGCGAGCACACCGCAGCCACTGCATCCACGCTGCGACGGGCCTGTGCGCCGGCCTCCGCCGCCCACCGCAACAACGCGTTGCCTCCCAGCGAGACCCCCACGGCCATCACCGGACCTCGATGGGCACGGCGCAAGCGTTCCAGCATCCAGCCGATCTCTTCATGGTCGCCTGAATGGTAGGCACGTGGCGCCCGGTTGATTTCACCACTGCAGCCGCGAAAATGCGGCAGCGCGCAAGCCCAGCCCCGCTCGCGGGCCACATCGGCGAAAGCCTCGCCATAGTGGCTGCGGGACGATCCCTCCAGGCCATGGAAGACCACCAGCAACGGACGCTGCACGCCTGGCGGAGCACCATCGTCGAGGTAATCCACATCCACAAAATCCGCGTCAGGTGTCGTCCAGCGTTCACGCCGATAGGGCAGTGCCGGTCCATGCACACGCCGCGCATACAGCGCCGGCCATATCGTTTGCAGCTGTCCACCGGGCAACCAGCGCGGCGCCACATAGGGCAGGGCAACTTGTCCGCTCTCGGCGATCTTGGCATGCATGTCATTACCCACGCTCGGCACTTGCAACGCTCAGTGCAGTACCGGCCGCACGGTATCCAGCGCCTGGGCATCCAGCGCCGCACCAGGGCTTGCGTGGTGCGCCACCATGCGCCAGCCTTCCGGGGTCTTGTGATACACATTCGTCGCCATCACCACGGCAAGGTGCTCTCCATCGGGCAGCGTCACCTGGAGTTGCTCGACCACGCTGTGCACCGCACTGCCTAGCGCAACAACACGATGCACCTGCATAGGGGTCGCCCGCACCACCCCATGGCTGAACATCGACTCAAAGGCGGCGCGAATGGAATGCGCGCCCAACAGACGTGGGCTGCCGGGATGGACACACACGATGTCCTCGTCCTGCGCCCAGCAGGACATCAGCGTTTCGATGTCACCGTGCTGCAGCGCTTCGTAAAACGCGGCTTCAATATCGTCGGCAGAGCCGCTCAGTGCGGCAACTCCGGGGCGTGAACGGGTCATGGGATGGCGGGGATATGGCGAAGCTGGTATTGTGCTTTGCCTTGGCCAGCGCAGGTGCTGGTGCGGTTTTTTCAGCCGCGCCCGCCTTGCGGCAGAATCCACCGGCGCGTTGGCCCTTGCACAACACCGCTTTTTTCAGAGACAGGTCCGCCACCATGAAACGACGTCTTCTTGCCCTTTTCACGGCCGCTCTGCTGCTTACAGGCTGCGGCTACAACGATTTTCAGCGCCTTGACGAACAATCCAAGGCCGCCTGGAGCGAGGTGCTCAACCAGTACCAACGCCGTGCCGATCTGGTGCCCAACATCGTGGCCACCGTCAAGGGCGAGGCCAGTTTCGAGCAGGACACGCTGACCAAGGTGATCGAGGCCCGTGCCAAGGCCACCTCCATCCAGGTGACCCCGGCAACACTCAATGATCCCGCAGCATTTGCCAAATTCCAGGCCGCGCAGGGCGAACTGTCGAGCGCGCTGTCACGACTCATGGTAGTGGCCGAGCGCTACCCCACCCTGCAGGCCAATCAGGGCTTTCGCGACCTTCGCGTAACCCTCGAAGGCACCGAAAACCGCATCACGGTGGCACGCAACCGTTACATCCAGACCGTGCAGGAATACAACGTGTTGGCGCGCAGCTTTCCCACTAACCTGACCGCCATGGCATTCAGCTACCCACCCAAGCCCACTTTCAGCGTGCAGAACGAGGCGCAGATCACGGCACCTCCGGCGGTGGATTTTTCGACTTCCAAACCCTGACATTTGGTCTTTTATGCCTGTAGCGCTTATCCGCTTTGCGCTAACAGCTATATTATTTATAGCGTCCGGGTGGAGCATTGTTTACGCCGACACCCTGCAACCGGTTCCCGCGCTCACCGCCCGCGTGCTCGACCAGACCGGCACCCTGAACGCCAGCCAACTGCAGGTGCTGGAGCAGCAACTGGCAGCCATCGAACAATCCAAGGGTTCCCAGGTTGTTGTGCTGATGGTGGCCACCACGGCCCCCGAAGACATTGCCAGCTACGCCAACCGCGTTGCCAACGCGTGGAAGATTGGCCGCCGCGCAGTCGGTGACGGTGTACTCGTGCTCGTGGCCAAGGACGACCGCAAGATGCGGGTGGAGGTAGCCAAGACGCTGGAGGGGGCTATTCCCGACATTGCCGCGGCCCGCATCATCGACACCGCCATGAAACCACGCTTTCGCGATGGCGATTTTGCCGGCGGCCTGCAGGCCGCGGTCACCCAGATCGCCGCCCGCATTGCCGGAGAAGCCCTGCCAGAGCCGGAAGCCCCCGCCCGCGCGTCGGGCGAAAGCAGCGCTATCGACTGGGGCGAATGGGCCATTTTCTTGTTTTTGGGGGTTGCGGTGGTGGGTCCCGTGGTTCGCTCCCTGTTCGGCAATGCACTCGGTACGGTGCTGACCGGCTCCGCTGCAGCGGTGGTGGCCTATGTGGCCACAGCCAGCGTACTGCTGGCCGGATTGGCGGGGCTGGCAGCCTTGGTCTACACGCTGCTCAGTGCTTCGTCCCGAGCAATGTCGGGCCGTGGGCGCAGCGGCGGTGGATGGGGTGGTGGCATCGGTGGTGGCGGCTGGGGCGGCGGGTCGTCTGGCGGTGGCGGGTTCAGCTCCGGTGGTGGTGGCGATTTTGGGGGTGGTGGCGCCTCCGGAGACTGGTAACCATGACAGCGCCTTTGTCGTTCTTCTCAGGCATTGCCCGCCTCTTTCGGCACCGCTGGCATGACCTGTTCGTACGCAGTGCACTGCCGTCCAGCACCTTGCATCGTCTCACCGCCCGCATTGCCGCCAGCGAACAGCTGCACACCGGACAGATCCGCATCTGCGTCGAAGGCGGTCTGCCGTGGAGCTATCTGCTGCGCAATGCGCCCGTCCGCGAGCGCGCACTGATGATGTTCAGCAAGCTGCGCGTGTGGGACACGGAACTCAACAACGGGGTGCTCATTTACCTTTTGCTGGCAGAACACTCGATCGACATCGTCGCCGACCGCGGACTGCACGCACATGTCAGCCACGCCGATTGGCAACGGATGGTTGCCCGCATGTCCTCCTCCTTCCGAGCGGGTCAGTTCGAGCAAGGCCTGGGTTTGGCCGTGGACGAGGCAACGGACCTGCTGTGCCAGCATTTCCCGGCCCGCCCGGGCACCCCGCAACACCCCAACGAATTGCCCGACGAACCCCATATCTCATGAGCTTAGTGCGCCCACAACGCGCACCGGTCTGGATTGCACAGCGCCCATGAAAAAACCCGGCCAGGGCCGGGTTTCTTTGCCATGCTATCAAGCCGGTGGCTCGATTACTTCTTCTGGCGGAACTTGCGCAAGGCAGCAATCTGCGCGGCCATGACGACCAGTTCGGATTGCGCCTTGGCCAGATCGATTTCGCTCTTGGCGTTTTTCAGCGCTTCTTCGGCAGCGGCCTTGGCGGCATTGGCCTTCTCGTCGTCCAGATCCTTGCCACGAATGGCTGTGTCTGACAACACGGTCACGCAGTCGGGCTGAACTTCCAGAATGCCACCGGCCACGAAAACAAACTCTTCGCTGCCATCGGCCATTTCAATGCGCACCGAGCCGGGCTTGATGCGCGTGATCAGCGGAGTGTGACGTGGGTACACACCCAGTTCGCCCGCTTCGCCGGGCAGCGCAATAAAACGCGCTTCACCGGAGAAGATGGACTCTTCGGCACTGACCACATCAACGTGGATGGTGTTCATCATTGCTCCTGGGAAAAGAGGGTTAGCTTGATCGCTGAAGGCTGAGCCGCCACGGGCCGCTCAGCCGTCGGGCAATCAGGCCACCTTCTTGGCCTTTTCGAAGGCTTCGTCGATGGTGCCCACCATGTAGAACGCTTGTTCCGGCAGGTGATCGCACTCGCCGTTCACGATCATCTTGAAACCACGGATGGTTTCCGACAGCGGAACGTACTTGCCAGGCGAGCCCGTGAACACTTCCGCCACGTGGAAAGGCTGCGACAGGAAACGCTGGATCTTGCGGGCGCGGGCCACAGCCAGCTTGTCTTCAGGCGCCAGCTCGTCCATGCCCAGAATGGCGATGATGTCGCGCAGTTCCTTGTAGCGCTGCAGCGTGCCTTGCACCGCACGGGCCGTGGCATAGTGGTCTTCGCCCACGACGTTCGGGTCCAGCTGGCGGCTGGTGGAGTCCAGAGGATCCACGGCAGGGTAGATACCCAGCGAAGCGATGTCACGCGAAAGCACCACGGTGGAGTCCAGGTGGGCAAAGGTCGTGGCAGGCGATGGATCGGTCAAGTCATCGGCAGGCACGTAAACGGCCTGGATGGAAGTGATCGAACCGACCTTGGTCGAGGTGATGCGCTCTTGCAGACGGCCCATTTCTTCAGCCAGCGTAGGCTGGTAGCCCACAGCGGAAGGCATACGGCCCAGCAGAGCGGACACTTCGGTACCGGCCAGCGTGTAGCGGTAGATGTTGTCTACGAAGAACAGCACGTCACGGCCTTCGTCACGGAAGGACTCGGCGATGGTCAAGCCGGTCAGCGCCACGCGCAGACGGTTGCCTGGGGGCTCGTTCATCTGGCCGTACACCATGGCGACCTTCGAGTCTTCGAGCTTCTCGAGGTTCACCACGCCCGAATCGGCCATTTCGTGATAGAAGTCGTTCCCTTCGCGGGTACGCTCGCCCACACCCGCAAACACCGACAGACCGCTGTGGGCCTTGGCGATGTTGTTGATGAGTTCCATCATGTTCACGGTTTTGCCCACGCCGGCGCCACCGAACAGACCCACCTTGCCGCCCTTGGCGAACGGGCACACCAGATCGATCACCTTGATGCCGGTTTCCAGCAGCTCTTGCGATGGCGACAGTTCGTCGTACGCAGGGGCCTTGCGGTGGATGGATGCGGTGAGTTCCTGGCTGACAGGACCGCGTTCGTCGATGGGCGCGCCCAGCACGTCCATGATGCGGCCCAGCGTCGCCTTGCCAACGGGCACGGTGATGGGGTTGCCGGTGTTGGACACCATGATGCCGCGGCGCAGACCGTCGGAGGAACCGAGCGCAATGGTACGCACGATGCCGTCACCCAGCTGCTGCTGCACTTCCAGCGTCAGGGACGAGCCCTCGAGCTTCAGAGCGTCGTAAATCTTGGGCATCTGGTCGCGTGGGAACTCAACGTCCACCACAGCGCCGATACATTGAACAATCTTGCCTTGCACTTGAGCCATTTTTCGCTCCAATTTAGATGTTGGTTGAGCTGCTTACACAGCAGCGGCGCCGGACACGATTTCCGAAAGTTCTTTCGTGATCGCTGCCTGGCGCGTCTTGTTGTAGACCAGCTTCAACTCGCCAATGACGCTGCCGGCGTTGTCGGTGGCGGCCTTCATGGCCACCATGCGTGCCGACTGCTCGGACGCCATGTTTTCCGCAACCGCCTGGTAGATCAGGGACTCGACATAGCGGACCAGCAGTTCGTCGATGACGCTCTGCGCATCGGGCTCATAGATATAGTCCCAGCCATGTTCCGTCTTCTCGGCATGCATCTGCTCGGAGGACAGGGGCAGCAACTGCTCCACCACCGATTCCTGCTTCATGGTGTTGATGAACTTGGTGTAGCTCAGATACACCGCGTTGACCTTGCCCTCGGCATACGCATCGAGCAGCACCTTCACCGGGCCGATCAGCTTGTCCAGATGCGGCGTGTCGCCAAGACCCGTCACATGCGAAACCACCTTGGCGCCGACACGGTTCAGAAAACCCAAACCCTTGTTGCCAATGGCCACAGCCTCGGTGGACACGCCAGCGCTCTGCAGTTCACGCAACTTGGTCGTCACGGCGCGCAACACGTTGGTGTTCATGCCGCCGCACAGACCCTTGTCGGTCGTGACCACGATCACGCCGGCCACCTTGGCATCGTTCACCTTCATGAACGGATGCACATATTCCGGGTTGGCATGGCCGAGGTTGGCTGCGATGTTGCGGATCTTTTCGCTGTAGGGGCGGGCAGCCCGCATCCGCTCCTGCGCCTTGCGCATTTTGGATGCGGCCACCATTTCCATGGCTTTGGTGATCTTCTTGGTGTTTTCCACCGATTTGATCTTGCCGCGTATTTCCTTGCCTGCTGCCATGATGCCTCCTCGTCCGGTTTAAGCGAACGACTTCTTGAACGCGCCCACGGCAGCGGTCAATTCGGCCTCAGCGTCCTTGTCCATGGCGCGGTCCTTCTCCAGCTTGGCCAGCAAAGCGGCATGGCTGGTCTTGAGGAACTGGTGCAGGCCGTGTTCGAAGTCGAGCACTTTCTTGACGTCGATGTCGTCGAGGAAGCCCTTGTTCACAGCGAACAGCGTCGACGCCATCAGCGAGATGGGCAGGGGGCTGTACTGTGCCTGCTTGAGCAATTCCGTCACGCGGGCGCCGCGTTCGAGCTGCTTGCGGGTGGCTTCGTCCAGATCGGACGCAAACTGCGCGAACGCAGCAAGTTCACGGTACTGCGCCAGGTCGGTACGGATACCGCCGGACAGGTTCTTGATCAGCTTGGTCTGGGCTGCACCACCGACGCGCGACACCGAGATACCGGCGTTGATGGCGGGGCGGATGCCGGCATTGAACAGACTGGTTTCCAGGAAGATCTGGCCGTCGGTGATCGAGATCACGTTGGTAGGCACGAAAGCGGACACGTCGCCAGCCTGCGTTTCGATGATCGGCAGCGCGGTCAGCGAACCGGTCTTGCCCTTTACGGCACCCTTGGTGAACGCTTCGACGTAGTCGGCATTCACGCGGGCTGCACGCTCGAGCAGGCGGCTGTGCAGATAGAACACGTCGCCGGGGTAGGCTTCGCGGCCTGGTGGGCGGCGCAGCAGCAGCGACACCTGACGGTAAGCAACAGCTTGCTTGGACAGGTCGTCGTACACGATCAGCGCGTCTTCACCGCGGTCGCGGAAGTACTCGCCCATCGTGCAGCCCGAATAGGCCGAAACATACTGCATGGCAGCCGATTCGGAAGCCGATGCAGCCACCACAATCGTGTATTCCATGGCACCGGCTTGCTCCAGTGCGCGCACCACGTTCTTGATCGACGAAGCCTTCTGTCCGATGGCAACGTAAATACAGGTCACGCCCTGGCCCTTCTGGGCAATGATGGCGTCGATGGCCACGGCCGTCTTGCCGGTCTGGCGGTCACCGATGATCAGCTCGCGCTGGCCACGGCCCACAGGCACCATGGAGTCGATCGACTTCAGGCCGGTCTGCAGGGGCTGGTCCACCGATTTACGGGCAATCACGCCCGGAGCGACCTTTTCGATGACGTCGGTGAGCTTGGCGTTGATGGGGCCCTTGCCGTCAATGGGCTGACCCAGCGCATTCACCACGCGGCCCACAAGTTCGGGACCCACAGGCACTTCCAGAATGCGGCCCGTGCACTTGACGGTATCGCCTTCGGAGATGTGCTCGTATTCACCCAGAATCACGGCGCCGACAGAGTCGCGCTCGAGGTTCAGGGCAAGGCCGTAGGAAGGCTGACCGTCCTTGGTGGCGGGGAACTCCAGCATTTCGCCTTGCATCACGTCCGACAGGCCATGAACGCGCACGATACCGTCAGACACGGACACCACGGTGCCCTGATTGCGGATGTCGCTGCTGGCGGCCAGCCCTTCGATGCGGCTCTTGATGAGTTCAGAAATTTCTGCGGGATTGAGTTGCATGACTCTTTCCTTCTTTCTTTGGTTCGCGAAGACCTCGCCGCATTACGCGGTGAGGACCGCTTTCATTTGTTCAAGACGGGCCTTGACCGAAGTGTCCAGCACCTCGTCACCCACCACTACGCGAATGCCACCGATCAGGGAATCGTCCTGCTGCACGGTGAGATTGAGCTTGCGGCCAAAGCGCTTTTCCAGCGCCGCACCGACTTCCGCCAATGCCGCCCCATCCATGGGAAAGGCGCTGTACACCACGGCATCCGAAGATCCGTTGCGGCGATTCACGAGGGCACGAAACTGCTCAGCCACTTCGGGGAGTGCATTGAGACGCCCGTTGTCGATGACTGTGCGCAGGAAATTCCTCGCCATTTCGGGCAGCGCAGACCGCGCTACACCCGTAAGGACGTCAAACACCTGGTCTGCCGTCACCTTGGGGTTATCCGCCAGCTGACGTAACTGGGGGTTGGCGGCAATCGCCGCCAATTCGTCCACCCAGGCAGCGGTGCTGCCCAGATCGACGCCCGCACCCGACGTAGCGGCCTTGAACAAGGCATCGGCGTAAGGGCGTGCAATGGTGGCGAGTTCTGCCATGTTGTCCCCTTACAGCTCGGTCTTCAGGCGGTTGAGCAGGTCGGCATGGACGCCAGCGTTGACTTCCTTGCGGAGAATCTGCTCGGCACCCTTGACGGCCAGCGCGGCCACCTGCTCACGCAGGGATTCGCGGGCTTGCACCGTCTGCTGCTCGGCTTCCGCGCGCGCAGCAGCAACGATCTTGTTGCCTTCCTCGGTGGCACGGGCCTTGGCCTCTTCCACGATGGCCTGGGCACGACGATCGGCGTCCGCAAGACGCGAGGCCGTTTCGTTGCGCGCCTGTGACAGTTCCTTTTCGACGCGCTGGTTGGCAGCAGTCAACTCGGACTTGGCACGATCGGCAGCAGCGAGGCCATCGGCGATTTTCTGGGCTCGTTCATCCAGCGCCTTCGCGATCGGTGGCCACACGAATTTCATCGTGAACCACACCAAGATCAGAAAGACAATGGCCTGAACGAACAGGGTCGCATTGATACTCACGGCAACACCTTTCTAGAGTGGCGTTGTACGGGAATTACTTGGGCAGGTTGGCCAAGAACGTCGACGCGAAGGGATTGGCGAATGCGAACAGCAGAGCGATAGCCACGCCAATCAGGAAAGCCGCATCGATCAGACCAGCCAAGATGAACATCTTGGTTTGCAGTTCGTTGATCAGCTCAGGCTGACGGGCCGACGATTCGAGGAACTTGCCGCCCATCAGTGCAATACCGATGGAAGCGCCGATAGCGCCGAGGCCAACGATCAGACCACAAGCCAGAGCGACGAGACCGAGAATGTTTTCCATGATGACTCCTGAGTTAAAAAAAGAAAGGTTAAGAAAAGAAACAACGAAAGGGAAAGCTTAGTGGGCGTTGTGCGCCTGACCAAGGTAGATCAATGCCAGCATCATGAAAATGAATGCCTGCAGGGTGATCACCAGAATGTGGAACAACGTCCAGATGGTGCCAGCAATCACATGGCCCACAGGAAGCAGCACACCCGACAGCGACAGCGCAGCTGCACCACCCATCAGGGCGATCAGCATGAACACCAGTTCGCCGGCGTACATGTTGCCGAACAACCGCATGCCATGCGACACGGTATTGGCGACATATTCAATGACCTGCATCAGCAGGTTCACCACGCCCAGGATCAGGGCGAAGATGGGGTTCTTGCTGGTGCCGAACGGAGCGGACACGAGTTCGTGCGCCCAGCCGCCAGCGCCCTTGACCTTGACGCTGTACCAGAAACGCAGGATCAGCACGGCGAATGCAAGGCCGAGCGTCGTGGAAAGGTCGGCCGTAGGCACAACGCGCAGGTAGGCATGGGCCGGATCGTGGCCCGCAGCGCCATACACCTTAGCCCACAGGGCAGGCAACAGATCGACGGGCAGCATGTCCATGAAATTCATCAGAAAGATCCAGACGAACACCGTGAGCCCCAGAGGAGCAATGAACTTGCGGCTCTCAGCGTTGTGGATATTGGCCTTGGCCTGGTTGTCCACCATTTCGACCAGAATTTCCACTGCCGCCTGAAAGCGACCAGGAACACCCGAGGTTGCCTTACGGGCGGCCGACCAGAGGATCAAAAGCGTGAGAGCACCCAGCACCAACCCCACGATGATGGAGTCATAGTTGAAGACAGTGAAGTCAACAATCTTGGTCTGGTTGATGTTTTGAAGATGCTGCAGGTGGTGAACGATGTATTCACTTGCAGTCGGAGCGTGCGCTTCTGCGGCCATCGGACAACTCTTCTCTCTATCAATCGGTTTTTCGGACACCAGGCCGCACCAACAGTGCCACCCAGTACGTTTTCATTGCGATCACCATACCCACCAGCAGAGCGATCCAGCTCAATTCCGGAACCAGCCGAGGTGCCGCCGCCAGCAGCGCCACCGTCAACACGATCTTGGCAATTTCCCAGCCAAAGAACCCCACCATGGCGGCACGCGGATTGGCAGACGCCCTGTGGCGCAGCACACCACGCGCAAACAGCGCAGCCGGAGCCACCACAGCCAAAGCACCATAGGCTGCAGACCAGCCTACCGACGCCCTGCCCGTCCACACCCAGGCCACCAGAGCCACGAACACTCCAACCAGCGCTTGACCCGCCACCACCTTCCACACCGAGATGGGAGGGTTGCGACTGCGCCACTGCTCAGCCTCTTGGGCCGTCAGGGGCTTGAAGTCAGATTCTTCAGCCTCAGCTTCCATCTCAGGCGCGATTGTTTTCATTGTTGAATGACGCCCGCGTTAAAGACCGGAACTTTCACAAAGCCTCTAATTATAAGTACAAACCCGTGACAAACGACAAAGACCCGCAATGTCGTGGCGAAAGTGGTGCCTGCGCTGCACTGTTGTGGCCACTGACCAACGGCGCATGGGTTAAAAAGTCCGCCTTCCTGCATCGTCATGATGCACGGGCGCATAGAGAGCACCTTGCGCCCAACGGGCTTTGCCATACAACGGCAAAGCGTCTATAGCTATTAAAAACAAAGCAATTCAGCCATGACCACCCCTTCGATTCCAGCAACCAACGGCACCGCACCATCAGCCAATGATCCCCGCAAGGACTCGCTGATCGAATATCCCTCCCGGTTTCCCATCAAGGTCATGGGTGCCAAAGTGGATGGCTTCGTGCATGCAATCACCGAGCTGGCCCGCCAGTTTGACCCAACCTTCGATGCCGCCACGATTGAACTGCGCGACAGCCGCGCTGGCAATTATCTCGGCGTCACCATCACCATCACCGCCACCAGCCGCGAGCAGCTCGATGACCTGTACCGTGCGCTGTCGTCCCACCCTTTGGTGAAAGTGGTGCTTTAAGGCATGGCCATTGACATTCGCACGCTGGGGCGGGCTGATTATTCCGCCACCGTGCAGGCCATGCAGGACTACACGGCCAGTCGCACGCCAGAGAGCCCCGATGCACTCTGGATATGTGAGCACGCGCCGCTCTACACGCAGGGGATAGCCGGCAAAAGCGATCACCTCCTTCACCCCGGCGACATTCCTGTGCTCGCCACCAACCGCGGCGGACAGGTCACTTTCCATGGCCCGGGGCAGGTGGTTGCGTACCCGCTGATCGACCTGCAGCGTGCGGGTTACTTCGTCAAGGAATACGTTTACCGCGTGGAAGAGGCCGTGATCCGCACGCTGGCGCATTTTGGCGTCACGGGCCACCGGGTCGCTGGCGCACCCGGCATCTATGTGCGCCTGGACGACCCGCACAGCCATGCAATGCTGCCCCAGCGCCCCCAAAAGCGCACGGACTCCGATGTACCAACGCCCGACTTCGAAGGCCTTGGCAAGATTGCGGCACTGGGCATCAAAGTCAGCCGACACTGCACCTACCACGGCGTGGCGCTCAACGTGTCGATGGACCTGGAGCCCTATGAACGCATCAACCCTTGCGGTTACGCAGGATTGAAAACGGTGGACCTTTCTACAATCGGGGTCCACACCACCTGGGAAGAAGCCGCGCAGGTGCTGGGCCAGCAGCTCAGCATCCGCCTGGCCCCCTGAACTCTGCCTACACGCCATGAGCACCCCTGAAGTCGTCCGCGAAGCGCAATCCACCGAAGCCTACAACCCGCTGGCCAAGCAGAAGGCTGCGGCCAAGCTGTCGCGCATTCCGATCAAGGTGGAGCAAGGCGAAGTGCTCAAGAAGCCCGAGTGGATCCGCGTGAAGGCAGGCAGCCCCACCACGCGCTTCTACGAGATCAAGGACATCCTGCGCGAGCACAAGCTGCACACGGTGTGCGAAGAGGCGTCGTGCCCCAACATCGGCGAATGCTTTGGCAAGGGCACGGCCACCTTCATGATCATGGGCGACAAATGCACGCGCCGCTGCCCCTTCTGCGACGTGGGCCATGGCCGCCCCGATCCGCTCGACAAGGACGAGCCTTTGAGTCTGGCCAAGACGATTGCCGCGCTCAAGCTCAAGTACGTCGTCATCACCAGCGTGGACCGCGACGACCTGCGCGACGGCGGCAGCGGCCACTTTGTGGAATGCATCCAGAACATCCGTGAACTGTCGCCCCAGACCCAAATTGAAATCCTGGTGCCCGACTTCCGCGGCCGCGATGATCGCGCACTCGAAATCCTCAAGGCCGCGCCGCCTGACGTGATGAACCACAACCTGGAAACCGCACCGCGTTTGTACAAGGAAGCGCGCCCCGGCTCCGACTATCAGTTCAGCCTGAACCTGCTGAAAAAGTTCAAGGCCCTGCACCCCAACGTGCCCACCAAGAGCGGCATCATGGTGGGCCTGGGCGAGACGGACGACGAGATCCTGCAGGTGATGCGCGACATGCGCGAACACAACATCGACATGCTGACCATCGGCCAGTACCTGGCCCCCAGCAACAGCCACCTGCCCGTGCGCCGCTACGTGCACCCCGACACCTTCAAGATGTTTGAGGAAGAGGCCTACAAGATGGGCTTCAGCCATGCCGCCGTGGGCGCCATGGTGCGCAGCAGCTACCACGCCGACCAGCAGGCGCACGCCGCTGGCGTGTAAGCCTGGGATCGGAGCGCGGCCCCGAACGGGCTTGCACTCCCAGCACTGCGACGAAACGCAGCACTTGGTCCGCCTATAGTCGGCGCATGCAAGCCAACCTGTACGCCTTGGGCGCCATCGCGCTGTGGGCCTCTCTCGCCTCGCTGGGCGTGTCGCTCACGCATGTTCCGCCGTTCCTGCTCACAGGCATCGCCCTCATCATCGGCAGCGTGCCCGCATGGCCTTTTGTGCTGCGCGATCCCTCGCAATGGCGCATTCCCGCGCGCACGCTGGCGCTGGGCGTGTATGGCCTGTTTGCCTACCATTTCCTGCTGTTCATCGCGCTGCGCCACGCGCCGCCGGTCGAGGCCAATCTGGTCAACTACCTGTGGCCGCTGTTCATCGTGGTGCTGGCACCCGTGGTGCTGCCCGGCGTGGCACTGCGCCTGCCGCATGTGCTGGCGGCGCTGCTCGGTTTTGCCGGTGCTGCCATTGCCATTGCGGGCGGGCGCGAACTCAGCGGCACGCTGGCCTGGGGCTATCTGCCAGCGCTCGCCGCCGCCTTTATCTGGGCCACGTACTCCCTGCTGACCAAGCGCGTGGCAGCCTTTCCCACCACGGCGATTGGCCTGTTCGGGCTGGTGTCGGGCGTGCTGTCTTTGCTGTGCCATGTGGCGCTGGAGCCGGCCGTGTCGCTGCAGGCGCGCGACTGGGCGTTGCTGGCCGTGCTGGGCCTGGGCCCGCTGGGGGCATCGTTCTTTCTGTGGGACAAGGCGCTCAAGCTCGGGGACGCGCGGCACATCGGCATCCTGAGCTACATCACACCGCTGGCCTCCACGGCGCTGCTGCTCGTGGTGAGCGGCCGCCCGTTCAGCTGGAGTATCGCCGCGGCCACGGCCATGATCATCAGTGCCGCCGTGATGGGCATGCGGGCGCGCTGAAGGCTTTGAGCCAAAAAGACCTCAGGCGCCCGCCCATCAAGCGCGATAAGCTATCTAATAAATAGCAAATCAGATCATCAGCGAGGCGACTGGAAGTTCGTCCCCGGTGAGCACCTGCTGCGCCCAGGGGGCCAGCTTGCGCGTGTCGGCCCGCAGGATCTCCTGCTTCACGGCCAGTATCTGCGCCGGGTGCATGGAGAAGCTGCGCAAACCCAGCCCGAGCAGCAGGCGCGTCATGGTCACATCACCGGCAGTTTCGCCACACACGCACACGCTCTTGCCCTGCGCCTGGCCCTCCGCGATCACATCGGCCACCAGGCGCAGCACGGCCGGGTGCAAGGGGTCATACAGGTGGGCCACGGCTTCGTCAGCCCGGTCAATGGCCAAGGTGTACTGGATGAGGTCGTTGGTGCCGATGGACAGAAAGTCGAAATACTTGAGGAAGCTGCGCACCATCAGCGCGGCCGCAGGCACCTCGATCATGGCGCCAAGTTCGACCGGACCATAGGGCACGCCCCGGGCATCCAGCTCGTTGCGCGCCAGTTCGACCTGGGCCAGCGTCTGCTCGATTTCGTGCACATGCGCCAGCATGGGGAACAGCAGCTTCACCTTGCCATAGGCCGCGGCGCGCAGCACGGCGCGCAGCTGGTTGCGGAACATCGACGGATCGGCCAGGCTCCAGCGGATGGCGCGCAAGCCCAACGCCGGATTGAGGTGCGTGTCCTTGAAACCCTTGTCGAGCGGCTTGTCGGCACCCACGTCGATGGTGCGGATGGTGACCGGCAAACCCTGCATGCCGTCAATCGCGTCACAGTAGGCACGGTATTGCTCATCTTCACCGGGCAAGTTCCCGCTTTTTCCCATAAACAAGAATTCGGTGCGGAACAGGCCCACGCCCACAGCACCCGCGCGCACGGCCGCCGCAGCATCGCCGGGCTGCTCGATATTGGCCAGCAACTCCACCTTGTGGCCATCGAGCGTGACCGCGGGCGTGTGGCGCAGGCGCGCAAGGCGCTCGCGTTCCAGATCAATCTGGCGCTGGCGAAAACCATACTCGGCCAGGATGATGGGCGAGGGATCGACGATCATCACCCCGGCATCGCCGTCAATGATGACCCAGTCGTCCTGGCGCACCAGCTGGCTGGCGGAACGCGCCCCCACCACGGCCGGGATGTCCATGCTGCGCGCCACGATGGCGGTGTGCGAGGTCTTGCCGCCCACATCGGTCACAAAGCCGGCGAACACGCTCTGCTTGAACTGCAGCATGTCGGCCGGAGACAGGTCGTGCGCCACCAGCACCAGCGGCACATCGACCGTGTCGTCGAGCAGCAGGTCCTGCTGGTTCTTGCGCCGCGGACTGCTGGCAGGCGGCGCCACGGGGCTGGCCACGCCCTTCATGTAGCGCAGGATGCGCTCGACCACCTGTTCCAGGTCGGCCTTGCGTTCGCGCAGGTATTCGTCTTCCATCTCGTCGAACTGGCGCGCGATCAGTTCGAACTGCGTGGTCAGGGCCCATTCGGCGTTGTACAGGCGCTCGGAAATCCAGTGCTTGACCCCGCCAGTGAGCATCTCGTCCTGCAGCAGCATCAGGTGCACATCCAGCAGCGCGGTCAACTCGGGCGGGGCGTCGGGCGGCATGTCGGCCTGCAGGCGCTGCAATTCCTCGGCCACCGCGTTGCGCCCCTGGCGCACCCGCTCCACTTCCGCCACAACCTGCTCGGGCTGGATGAAATAGTGCGCCACATCCACACGGCTCGAAGCCACCAGCACGGCCCGGCCGATAGCAATGCCCCGGGCGACCGCAAGACCGTGGACGGAAAACGTCATCAAAGATCCTTTTCTGGCAACTCTTCTACCACCGCGTCAGCCCCAGCGCACCATGGCGGGCCAGCCTCCCGCGCGATCGGCACGCACGGCAACCAACGTCATTCGCCCTCGCCGAACTTGTCGGCAATCAATGCGAGCAACGCATCCATGGCCTCCTGCTCGCGCTCGCCAACGGTCTCGATTTCAATTTCGATACCCATGCCCGCAGCCAGCATCATCACCCCCATGATGCTCTTGGCGTTGATACGGCGATCACCCCGGCTCATGAAAACATCGCACGGAAAGCTGCCGGCCAGCTTGGTCAGCTTGGCCGACGCCCGGGCATGCAGGCCCAGCTTATTGTTGATGGTCGTGCGGGTCTTGATCATGGGAGTTTCGTCGAGTCTGGTTCTGCGGCGCCGCAATGGCCACTTGCATCACACCCTGGGTGCCGCCTACGACGGCGCGCGACACCACGGCATCCAGGGGCTCCGCCCGGTAGCTCACGGCACGCAGCAGCATCGGAAGGTTCACCCCCGCCACCAGACGCGAGCCGACGCCGTCCACCAGGCGTTGGGCGATATTGCAGGGCGTGGCGCCAAACAGGTCGGTCAGCACCAGCGTGGAATGGGTGCCCAGCTGCTCCAGCAGGCTGCGCGCCTGCGCCAGGCTGACTTCCGGGGCCGCGTTGGGCTGCACGTCCATCGCGGCCACGCTGTCGCCACAGTCGGCAAACACATGCAGCGCGCATTCGCGCAAGGCATGTGCCAGCGGGGCGTGGGCAATGATGAGAATGCTGGTGCTCATGGTGTGATGGTTTGTCTTGCATTATGGCGGCCTGAACCGCTGCCGCCACAGTCCCGCCGCTGGCGCTGCGCCGCTGCAACAGGCTCACTGCAGGCTCAGGCCGTCAAAAAGGGCATCGGCCACGTCGGGCCGGGGCTTGGGGGAATACACCACGGCGTTGTACAGCCGCACCTGCGCCCCCCTGCGCGTGCAAACCACACGCCCTGCACCGTCACGGCCGTGCCATCCGCGCGCCGGCCCTGCGCCACCAGGCGCACCGATGATGGCAGCGCCAGCGTGCCCTGCCGGGCAAACGGCTGTTCGGAGAGCACGGTGGCGGCCCCCACGCGTGCCAGCACGGCAGCCCGCCAATGCGCGAGCGCAGCATCAGCCCGTGCAGGATCAGGCAGCGCGGCGGATGAGACGGCAAAGATGGCGTTGTCGGCTTCGCAGCCTGCCATGGCCAGTTCCACCGGCGCACCGGCCATTTCCACGGTGCGCGCGGCATGGTCGGGCTTGCATGGCAGGGTGACAATGAGTGCAGCGCCTTCAATCGGCACGCTGCGCCAGTTCAGGGCGGGGCTGCAGGCGGCCAGCAACAGCAGGGCGACGGGCCAGGTCAATATCCAGTTCATAGCCCGATTATGGGCAGTGGCATCCAGCCGCACAGCGCCGGCGAACTTTTATGGCCCTACGAGGTCTACCACCCCTAGTCGCACGGGCGGCGGGCATGGGCAGGGAGTCCTGCACAATGCAGCCTTGGGCGTTGCCCGCAGTTTTTTGATGAGGATGTCATGGGTATCAAGCATTGGGCGGTGGGCGCTGCATTGGTGGCTTTTGCGGGCGTGGGGCGTTTGTGTATCTGGACGCGGGGCGTTCTGCGGCGCCCGAATCCACGTTCGTGCTGCTGGACGGCTCGCGCCAAACCACTGCCGATTTGCGCGGCAAGGTCACATTGGTGAATTTCTGGGCCACCAGCTGCACCACCTGCGTGGCCGAGATGCCTGAAATCATCGCCACCCACAACAAGTACCACGCCAAGGGTTTTGACACCCTGGCCGTGGCCATGAGCTACGACCCGCCGAGCTACGTGGTGAACTTTGCCGAATCGCGCAAGCTGCCATTCAAGGTGGCGCTCGACAACACGGGCGCGGTGGCCAAGGCCTGGGGCGACGTGCGCCTCACGCCCTCGACGTTCATTGTCAACAAGCGCGGCGAAATCGTGAAGAGCTATGTGGGCGCCCCCGACTTTCCGCAATTGCACCAGCTGATCGAAAAACTGCTGGCAGAAACCTGATCCCGCGCATTGCCCTGCGTTTGCGGCAAGAGAAGGCCTGTTTCAATGAAACAGGCCTTTTGCGCTTGGCGGCCTCAATTCCGAAGTGCAACACCGAGAATTGAGGTCAAGATGACAAAGAAGAATTACCAGCAGTTGAGCGAGAGCGAACGCCATGCGATCGCCTTGGGGCTTCAGCAAAAGCAAAGCCTCAGCGCCATAGCGCGGGCCTTGGGGCGCTGCAAGAGCACCATCAGCCGGGAATGCCAACGCAATGCGGGCGCCAAGGCCTACACCTCCAAGTTCGCCCAGCAACGCAGCGACAGGCGCAGATGCTTTGCCCGTCCCCAGCCCAAACTGCACCGCGATGGACCTTTGTTCAAGATCGTTCGCGACTATCTGCTCCGGCACTGGTCTCCCCAGCAAATCGCTGGGCAGTTGAAGAAACTGCACCCTGACAACAAGCGCAAACAAGTGTCCCACGAGAGCATCTACACCTGCATCTACGCCCAGCCCCGCGGAGAGCTCAAGAAGGAGCTGGTGGCCTGCTTGCGCATGGCCCGCGCCAAGCGCTGGCCGCGCTCCAAAGGCGAGGATCGGCGTGGGCAAATCACCGACCTGCTGAGCATCCATGTGCGCCCACCCGAGATTGAGGATCGTCAGTTGCCCGGGCACTGGGAGGGCGACCTCATCAAGGGCAAAGGCAATGCCAGTGCCATTGGCACGCTGGTCGAGCGCACGACCCGCCTGGTGGTGCTGGTCAAGCTGCCGCACCCCAACCCGGCGACAGCGGCACATGTACTGCAGGCCTTCAGCGACAAGCTCAATGGCATTGCCAGCCCGATGCGCCAGAGCCTGACCTATGACCGTGGCAGTGAGATGGCAGAGCATGCCAAGCTCACCGAGAACACGGGCATGAAGGTGTACTTCTGTGACCCCTACAGCCCCTGGCAGCGGGGCTCCAACGAAAACACCAATGGATTGCTGCGGCAGTACTTCCCCAAGGGGACTGATCTGAGCGGCTATAGCCAGCAGTATCTGGATGCCGTAGCCGATGAGCTCAATGGGCGCCCCAGGATGACTCTGGGGTGGAGCAAGCCCATTGAGGTTTATGCCGAACATTTGGCCCGGCTGACACAACAGCCTGATTCAGTGCATTAATGAATATTTGTTGCACTTGGACTTGAATCCGCCCTTTAGCAGCGTGCGCCAATAGCTATTAATTCTGTAGCATTCAAGCAACCTGCTATTTGGAGCGATAGGCGTCGTGGCACGACTTGCAGGTCTGCGCCGCCGGGCCAAAGGCGGCCTTCAGGTTGTCCAGGCTGCCCGTTTTGGCGGCCGCCGCCAGCTTGATCGACTCTGCTTCCAGTTTTTCGGCGTGTTCCTTGAACCTGGCCTGTTCGGTCCAGATGGTGGGCTTGGACTTGGTAGGCGCTCCCTTGTCCGTGCCAGGCCCAAACGCTGCCCAGGGCAGACGGGCCATGGCAGCCACGACGTCCGCATTCTCTTGCGCCAGCCGGGCATCAAAGGGCGCCTTGCCATTGGCCATGGCACCCAGGCGGCCGAAATGCTGCCCCAGCACAAACAGGGCACTCTGGCGGTATTTGATGGCGTCTTCTGCCTTGGCAAACTGTGCTGCAGCAGGCGCAGACAGGGTGAGGGTGGCGGCGGCAAGGGTCAATACGGCAAAGGCTTTCATCAACGGCTTCCTTTTGGTGGGTGGCGAAAACAGGCCCGCAGGCCAGGCCGGAGTATGCCGTGGCGACCCCATTGGCACAGTCGCACCACGCGGATGCCATGGCGGCGTCTCGCACACAATGCGCCAATTGCTCCATTCACCAACACCGCACATGGCACACACCGTTCGCATCTGGGACCTTCCCACCCGCCTTTTTCACTGGGGCCTCGTCCTCGCCATTCCGGGGCTGGTCGTTACCGCCAATATCGGGGGCAATGCCATGGCCTGGCATTTCCGGCTGGGCTACTGCGTGCTGGCCTTGCTGATGTTTCGACTGGTCTGGGGTTTCGTGGGCGGGCGCTGGTCGCGGTTTGCGGCTTTCGCCTGTTCGCCCACCGGGCTGCTGCGCTATCTACGCACTGGCGGCACGGCCCAGGACAGCGTGGGGCACAGCCCCCTCGGCGCGCTGTCGGTCCTGGCGTTGCTGGGCGTGCTGCTGGCCCAGGTGGGCACGGGGCTGTTCAGCGACGACGAAATCGCGTTTTCCGGCCCGCTCACCCGCTGGGTTTCTTCGGCGGTGGTGGAACAGGCGACCCGCTACCACGCGGACATCGGCCAGTATCTGCTGTACGGCTTGATCGGCCTGCATGTTGCGGCCATCCTGTTTTATGTGCTTTTTCGCCAGCAGACGCTGGTGCGCCCCATGATCGGCGGTGACAAGCTGCTGCCCGTTACTGCCCCGCCTGCGCGCGACGACGCGCTCACCCGGGCCGCCGCCTGTGCCGTGCTGGCCGTGTGCGCGGCGGCGTCCTGGTGGGTGTCCGCACTGGGAGCGCCGTGAGGGGATTCAGGCCACCGTACACAAGGCTGGCGCTACACTGCCGCCTTTGGATTCTCCCGCTTGCGTTGTGGAAAAGCTACCTGTCACCCTGCTGACCCCGTCCCAGCCCCATGAGCTGGAGGCGGTGCGTGCCATCTTCCGGGAGTACGCCGACGGCCTGGATGTCGATTTGTGCTTTCAGGATTTTGAAACCGAACTGGCGCAGTTGCCCGGTGAGTACGCGGCCCCGCGCGGGAACTTGCTGCTGGCCGAAGTGGACGGGGCTATCGCCGGTTGCTGTGCCTTGCGCCCTATGGACACGGCAGACTACCCCAATGCCGCCGAAATGAAACGCCTGTATGTACGCAAGGCATTTCGGGGCTTTGGCCTGGGACGTCAACTGGCCGAGGCCGCGCTGGATGCGGCGCGGCAGGCAGGCTACGCCTGCGTGCTGCTCGATACGCTGGACGACATGGAGTCGGCACGGGCGCTGTATGCCGACCTCGGCTTTGAGGAGATTCCGCCTTACTACCACAACCCCATTGCCGGGGCGCATTACCTCAAGGCCGATATTCTCTGATTCAAATAGGCCGAAAGCGCATATATATCAAGCGCCTGCAGCTATTTATTTAATAGCAACCGTCAGGCCTTGGCTTGCGACAGCAGCGTGTCGGCATCGCTCACGGCAAACTGCCCAGGGGCTTCCACATTGAGCGTGACGACCTTGCCGTCGCGCACCAGCATCGAATAACGATTGCTGCGCAGCCCCATGCCCTTGCCAGTCAGATCCAGCGTCAGACCCGTGGCCTTGGCGAAGGCAGCATCGCCGTCGCCGAGCATGCGCACCTTGCCGTCGGTCTTCTGGTCGCGTGCCCAGGCACCCATCACAAAGGCATCGTTCACGCTCACGCACCAGATCTCGTCCACGCCCGCCACCTTGAACTCGGCAGCCTTTGCCACGTAGCCGGGCACATGCTTGGCAGAACAGGTGGGGGTGAAGGCACCAGGCAGGGCAAACAGCGCAATGGTCTTGCCGGCGGTGGCCTTGTCCACGGACACGGGGTTTGGACCGATGCTGCAGCCCTCGCCCTCGACTTCCGAGTATTCCATCAGGGTGGTGGCGGGCAGGGTATCACCGACTTTGATCATGTTTTTCTCCAAGAGGCTGAGGAAATTCCGCCGGGGTGCACATTGCATCCCACAAAGCAAAACGACCCACATTGTGGGTCGTTTTGAGGGGCCTTGCAGGCTTTCGCCTTTAGGGCTTAGAGCAGGCCGGCCTTTTGGACCAGACGGGTAGCAACCCAGTTCTTGGTCTTGGACAGCGGACGGCTCTCGGTGATTTCAATCGTGTCACCCAACTTGTACTCGCCCTTTTCATCATGGGCGTGGTACTTGCTCGACTTACCGACGATCTTGCCGTAGAGCTCGTGCTTCACACGGCGCTCAACGAGCACCGTTACGGTCTTTTGACGCTTGTCGCTGACCACCTTGCCAATCAAGGTGCGCTTGAGGGATTTTTTAGGTTCCGTCATAGGGGCTCCTTACTTGGCGGCTTGCTTTTCAGCAAGAATGGTCTTGGCGCGAGCGATGTCGCGACGGGTGGTACGCAGCGTGTTGGTGTTACCCAGCTGTTGCGTGGCCTTCTGCATGCGCAGACCGAAATGGGCTTTTTGCAAGGCCTTGATTTCGGTTTCGATGCCGGCGACGTCTTTTTGGCGCAGTTCAGTAGCTTTCATTGCATGTTCTCCTGAATTACGAGCCAATCAGGCGGCTGACAAACGTGGTGCGCAGCGGCAGCTTGGCGGCAGCCAGGCGGAACGCTTCGCGGGCCAGTTCTTCAGGCACGCCCACGATTTCAAAAACGATCTTGCCGGGCTGGATTTCAGCCACGTAGTACTCGGGGTTGCCCTTACCGTTACCCATACGCACTTCTGCGGGCTTGGTAGAGATTGGCTTGTCCGGGAACACGCGGATCCAGATACGGCCGCCACGCTTGACGTGACGGGAAATCGCACGGCGTGCAGCTTCGATCTGGCGGGCCGTCAGACGGCCACGATCGGTGCACTTCAGGCCGAAATCACCAAACGCAACGGAGGCACCCCGCGTTGCGACACCGGTGTTACGGCCCTTTTGCTCCTTGCGGTACTTGCGGCGAGCAGGTTGCAGCATCTTTATTCTCCTTTGCCGTCCGCTGCTGTAGCGGGCGCGTCAACTTTACGAACGCGCTTAACGGCGGTTGCATCGGCGCCACCGGCGCCGACGGGCTTGTCGCTGCCATCGGCAGGGGCGCTGTTGGCACCCATGGGACGGCGGGGACCACGACCTGCACCTGGACGATCGCCACCTGGGCGGCCATCACGGCGCGGGCCACGTGGGCGACGCTCTTCTTCCGGACGTGGGGTTTCCACGGCTGGCAGATCGTTGCGGCCCAGGGTGTCACCCTTGTAGACCCAGACCTTGACGCCGATCACACCGTAGGTGGTCTTGGCTTCGGAGGTACCGTAGTCGATATCGGCACGCAGCGTGTGAAGTGGCACGCGGCCTTCGCGGTACCACTCGCAGCGAGCGATTTCGATACCGTTCAGACGACCCGACGACATGATCTTGATGCCTTGTGCACCCAGACGCATGGCGTTCTGCATGGCGCGCTTCATGGCGCGACGGAACATGATGCGCTTTTCGAGCTGCTGCGTGATGCTGTCGGCGATCAGCTTGGCATCGATTTCAGGCTTGCGCACTTCTTCGATGTTCACTGCGACCGGAACGCCCAGGCGAGCAGCGAGTTCCTTCTTGAGGTTCTCGATGTCTTCACCCTTCTTGCCGATCACCACGCCCGGACGTGCCGAGTAAATGGTGATGCGGGCGTTCTTGGCAGGACGCTCGATCAGGATGCGCGACACGGCGGCGTTCTTCAACTTGGCCTTCAGGTACTCGCGCACCTTGATGTCTTCGGCCAGCATGCCCGCGAAATCGCGGTTGCTGGCGTACCAACGGCTGGACCAGTTGCGGCTGACCGCGAGGCGGAAGCCGGTAGGATGGATTTTCTGTCCCATAGTCTTCCTTGGCCTCAGTTGCCAACCGTCACGTACACATGGCACGTGGGCTTGCTGATGCGGTTGCCGCGGCCTTTGGCGCGCGCGGTGAAGCGCTTGAGCGTGGTGCCTTGTTCGACGTAGATGGTCTTGACCTTCAGTTCGTCGATGTCAGCGCCATCGTTGTGTTCTGCATTGGCGATAGCCGATTCCAGAACCTTCTTGACGATGCCAGCAGCTTTTTTCTGCGTGAACGTCAGGATGTTCAGGGCCTGGTCCACCTTCTTGCCGCGGATCAGATCAGCGACCAGACGGCCTTTGTCGACCGACAGACGGACGCCCCGGAGGACTGCACGTGTTTCAGACATGGTCGTTCCTTATTTCTTCTGGACTTTTTTGTCCGCGGGGTGACCCTTGAAGGTGCGCGTCAGGGCGAATTCGCCCAGCTTGTGGCCCACCATCTGGTCGGTGACGTAGACAGGTACGTGCTGCTTGCCGTTGTGCACGGCAATGGTCAGACCGATGAACTCGGGCAGAACCATGGAGCGACGCGACCAGGTCTTCACTGGTTTCTTATCCTTGGTGGCAACGGCCTTTTCGACCTTGGCCAGCAAGTGATGGTCAACAAATGGACCCTTTTTGAGAGAGCGAGTCATCTGTTACCCCTTACTTCTTGCGACGCGACACAATCATGACCTGTGTGCGCTTGTTGTTACGGGTGCGATAACCCTTGGTCAGATTGCCCCAAGGATCGACTGCATGACGGCCTTCGCCGGTGCGGCCTTCGCCACCACCGTGAGGGTGATCCACCGGGTTCATGGCAACGCCGCGAACCGTGGGACGAATACCCATCCAGCGCTTCGCACCAGCCTTGCCCAATTGGCGCAGGCTGTGCTCTTCGTTGGCCACTTCGCCAATGGTGGCGCGGCATTCGATATGAATCTTGCGCACTTCACCGGAACGCATACGCACCTGGGCGTAGATGCCTTCACGGGCCAGCAGCGTTGCCGAAGCACCTGCCGAGCGAGCGATCTGGGCACCGGCACCGGGCTTGAGCTCGATGCAGTGGATCGTCGAGCCCACGGGGATGTTGCGGATCGGCAGCGTGTTGCCTGCGCGGATCGGGGCTTCCGAACCGCTCATCAGCGTTGCGCCAGCTTCCAGACCGCGGGGAGCGATGATGTAGCGACGCTCGCCGTCGGCATAGCACACCAGAGCGATGTGGGCCGTGCGGTTGGGATCGTACTCAACACGCTCGACGGTGGCAGGAATGCCATCCTTGTTGCGCTTGAAGTCCACCACGCGGTAGTGGTGCTTGTGACCACCGCCCTTGTGGCGCGTCGTGATGTGACCATTGTTGTTACGACCGGCCTTCTGGAATTGTGGCTCCAGCAGCGGGGCGTACGCTTCACCCTTGTACAGGTGGTCACGCGTGACCTTCACCACAGCACGTTGGCCGGGCGAAGTAGGTTTCATCTTGATGACAGCCATGATTACGCGGCCTCCCCAGACAGGTTCAGCTCTTGACCAGGCTGCAGCGTGACGTATGCCTTGCGAACGTTGTCGCGGCGGCCGACCGTCTTGCCGAAACGTTTGGTCTTGCCTTTGGTGTTCACCACAGAGACGCCCTTGACCTCGACCTTGAACATCAATTCCACAGCGGCCTTGATTTCTGGCTTGGTTGCGTTCTGCAGCACCTTGAACGTCACAGCATTGGACTTCTCGGCAACCATGGTGGCCTTTTCGGACACGATGGGAGCGACCAGCACTTGCATCAGACGACCTTCGTCAAACTTGGGCGTGCTCATGCGAACATCTCCTTGAGTTTGTCGATTGCACCCTTGGTGACGAGCACTTTCTTGAAACGCACCAGCGACACGGGATCGGCGTAACGGGGCTCGACGACGAGCACGTTCACCAGATTGCGCGAGGCCAGGTACAGGTTTTCGTCCACTTCGTCGGCGATCACCATCACCGATTGCAGGTTCATCGCCTTGAACTTGTCGGCCAGGACCTTGGTCTTGGGCGAATCAAGCTTCAAGGAGTCGACCACAGCCAGGCGGCCTTCGCGGGCCAGCTGCGACAAGATGGCAGACATACCGGCGCGGTACATCTTCTTGTTGATCTTCTGCGTGAAATTTTCGTCAGGCATGTTCGGGAAAATCCGACCGCCCCCACGCCACAGAGGCGAGGAAGTCATACCTGCACGTGCGTTACCCGTACCCTTTTGCTTGAAAGGCTTCTTGGTCGAGTGACGGACTTGCTCGCGGTCCTTCTGGGCGCGAGTGCCTTGGCGTGCGTTGGCCTGGTAGGCCACCACGATCTGGTGGACCAGATCTTCGTTGTATTCACGACCGAACACGGTTTCAGGAACATCCAGCTTGGATGCGCCCTGGCCTTGGTCATTCAGGAGTTCGAGCTGCATTAGTTCGCTCCTTTGGAGGCTTTGGCCTTGATCGCTGGACGCACCGTCACGAACCCACCCTTGGAGCCCGGAATAGCGCCCTTGATCAAGAGCAGTTGACGCGCTTCGTCGATGCGGATGACATCGAGGTTTTGCGTGGTCTTGGTGACATCGCCGAGGTGGCCCGTCATGCGCTTGCCGGGGAACACGCGACCGGGGTCTTGCGCCATACCGATCGAGCCAGGCACGTTGTGCGAACGGCTGTTACCGTGCGACGCGCGCTGCGAGCTCATGTTGTGACGCTTGATGGTACCGGCGTAGCCTTTACCGATCGAAGTGCCCTGCACGTCGACCTTTTGACCCACGGAAAACACGGACGTCACAGCCACCGATGCGCCAGCTTGGTACTGGGCTGCGGTATCGGCGGTCACGCGGAATTCCTGGATGATCTCACCGGCTTCCACACCTGCCTTGGCAAGGTGACCGGCTTCTGGCTTGGTCACGCGCGATGCTTTGCGCGAACCGAACGTGACCTGCAGGGCCACGTAGCCATCGTTCTCTTGGGTTTTGATCTGGGTTACGCGGTTGTTGGACACATCCACCACCGTGACAGGCACTGCGTCCCCGTCATCGGTGAACAGACGCATCATGCCCACCTTGCGACCCAGCAACCCCAGGGAGTTGCTCAAGCTCATTTGTTTCTCCAAAACTTCCACCGCCACAACTTCAATTGGCTGCGGCGTTTAAGCGAGTTCTCACTCGCATGCATGAAAGGCGGTTGATAAAACCTCGCCCACTCAGCGTCGTTTGTACGGCGCAAATTAGGCGAAGCCCTAAAGTATAACGCGAACTGCTTTTTCAAGCAAGTTCGCGTTATGAAGACACGGCCCCGCTGGCAAGCCAGCAACGCCAATGCCGTTTACTGCAGCTTGATTTCGACGTCCACGCCAGCGGGCAGGTCGAGCTTCATCAGGGCGTCCACCGTCTTGTCGGTGGGGTCCACGATGTCCATCAGGCGCTGGTGCGTGCGGATTTCGAGCTGGTCGCGGCTGGTCTTGTTGACGTGCGGCGAGCGCAGGATGTCAAAACGCTTCATGCGCGTTGGCAGGGGCACGGGGCCCTTGACAATGGCGCCGGTGCGCTTGGCGGTGTCAACGATCTCGGCAGCGGACTGGTCGATCAGTTTGTAGTCAAACGCCTTCAGGCGGATGCGGATTTTTTGCTTGGACATGGCAAGTTCCTTGTTCTGCTTAAGAATTAAGCAATGATCTTGGCCACGACGCCAGCGCCCACGGTGCGGCCGCCTTCGCGGATAGCGAAGCGCAGACCTTCTTCCATGGCGATGGGGTTGATCAGCTTCACGGTGATCGACACGTTGTCGCCAGGCATGACCATTTCCTTGTCGGCTGGCAGCTCGATGGCGCCGGTCACGTCGGTCGTGCGGAAGTAGAACTGAGGACGGTAGTTGTTGAAGAAGGGGGTGTGGCGGCCGCCTTCGTCCTTGCTCAGCACATACACTTCAGCGGTGAAGTGGGTGTGGGGCTTGATCGAGCCGGGCTTGCACAGCACTTGGCCGCGCTCCACGTCTTCGCGCTTGGTGCCGCGCAGCAGCAGGCCCACGTTGTCGCCCGCTTGGCCTTGGTCCAGCAGCTTGCGGAACATTTCCACGCCGGTGCAGGTGGTCTTGACGGTGTCCTTGATACCGACGATTTCGATTTCTTCGCCGACCTTGATGATGCCGCGTTCGATACGGCCGGTCACCACGGTGCCGCGGCCAGAGATGGAGAACACGTCTTCCACAGGCATCAGGAAGGCACCGTCCACAGCGCGCTCAGGCGTGGGGATGTAGGTGTCCAGCGCTTCGGCCAGCTTCATGATGGCTTCTTCGCCCAGCGGGCCCTTGTCGCCTTCGAGGGCGAGCTTGGCGGAACCACGGATGATCGGGGTGTCGTCGCCAGGGAAGTTGTATTTGTCCAGCAGTTCGCGCACTTCCATTTCGACGAGTTCGAGCAGTTCTTCGTCGTCCACCATGTCGCACTTGTTCAGGAACACGATGATGTAGGGCACGCCCACCTGGCGGGCCAGCAGGATGTGTTCGCGGGTCTGGGGCATGGGGCCGTCAGCGGCCGAGCACACCAGAATGGCGCCGTCCATCTGGGCAGCGCCGGTGATCATGTTCTTCACATAGTCGGCGTGACCAGGGCAGTCCACGTGGGCGTAGTGGCGAGCAGCCGTTTCGTATTCCACGTGCGCGGTGTTGATCGTGATGCCGCGGGCCTTTTCTTCAGGCGCTGCGTCGATCTGGTCGTAGGCCTTGGCTTCGCCGCCAAACTTGGCCGACAGCACGGTGGCGATGGCCGCCGTCAGTGTCGTCTTGCCATGGTCCACGTGACCGATCGTGCCCACGTTGACGTGGGGCTTGGTGCGTTCAAACTTACCTTTTGCCATTTTCAATTCTCCAAAGAGCGATGCCTGTGTAGTGGTTTAACGTCTGCATCCGGTTGCTGATTCGCCCTGCACAGGCAACGGGGCGGCACCGGATCGCAGATTGCAAAAACAATTTGCTATTTAATCTATAGCGACCAGCGTTTACTGCATAAGCACTGGAGGCATTTTTCAATCAAATCAGAGAGAGTGGCTCAGCGAAGCTAGTCAACCCCAAGGATTTGATTAGCGAGGCCAGAGCAGCAAAGCTGGTCTGGCCTCAGGCGCTTATTTTGCGCGGGCCGCCATGATGGCTTCCGACACGTTGCGAGGTGCTTCGCTGTAGTGCTTGAATTCCATCGAGTATGTGGCGCGACCTTGCGTTGCGGAACGCAGCGTGGTCGAGTAGCCGAACATTTCCGACAGCGGCACTTCGGCCTTGATGGCCTTGCCGCCGCCGGGAATGTCTTCCATGCCCTGCACCATGCCGCGACGCGAGGACAGGTCGCCCATCACGTTGCCTGCGTAGTCTTCAGGCGTTTCCACTTCCACGGCCATCATGGGTTCCAGGATGACCGGGTTGGCCTTGCGGCAGCCTTCCTTGAAGCCGAAGATGGCAGCCATCTTGAACGCCAGTTCGTTCGAGTCCACATCGTGGTACGAACCGAAGTGCAGCGTGACCTTGACGTCCACCACGGGGTAGCCGGCCAGCACGCCTTGCGTGACGGCTTCGTTGATACCCTTTTCCACGGCCGGAATGAATTCGCGAGGAACCACGCCGCCCTTGATGGCGTCGACGAACTCGATGCCCTTGCCGGCTTCGTTGGGTTCGATCTTGAGCACAACGTGACCGTACTGGCCCTTACCGCCAGACTGGCGCACGAACTTGCCTTCGGCTTCTTCCACCGTCTTGCGGATGGTTTCGCGGTACGCAACCTGGGGCTTGCCCACGTTGGCTTCCACGCCGAATTCGCGCTTCATGCGGTCCACAATGATTTCCAGATGCAGCTCGCCCATGCCGGCGATCAGCGTCTGGCCCGATTCTTCGTCGGTCTTGACGCGGAACGATGGATCTTCGGCAGCCAGACGCTGCAGCGCGATGCCCATCTTTTCCTGGTCGGCCTTGGTCTTGGGTTCCACAGCCTGCGTGATCACGGGCTCGGGGAACACCATGCGCTCCAGAATGATCGGCGAGTCGATATCGCTCAGCGTTTCGCCGGTGGTCACGTCCTTCAGGCCCACGCAGGCAGCGATGTCGCCGGCGCGGATTTCGTCCACTTCGACGCGGTCGTTCGCCATCATCTGCACGATACGGCCGATACGCTCTTTCTTGCCCTTGACTGAGTTGAAGACGGTGTCGCCCTTGGTCAGAACGCCCGAATAAACGCGCACGAAGGTCAACTGACCGACGAACGGGTCGGTCATCAGCTTGAAGGCCAGTGCCGAGAACTTTTCACCGTCGTCGGCCTTGCGGGTGACGGGGTTTTCGTCTTCATCGGTACCCGTCACGTCCGGGATGTCCGTCGGTGCTGGCAGATAGTCGATGACGGCGTCCAGCATGCGTTGCACGCCCTTGTTCTTGAACGCGGTGCCGCACAGCATGGGATGGATTTCGGTCGCAATGGTCCGCTGACGCAGGCCCGCCTTGATTTCCTCTTCGCTCAAGTCACCTTCTTCGAGGTACTTGTTCATCAGCTCTTCCGAGGCTTCGGCTGCGGCTTCGACCATCTTTTCGCGCCATTCTTTGGCCGATTCGAGCAACTCAGCAGGGATCTCCTGGTACTCGAACTTCATGCCTTGCGAAGCTTCGTCCCAGATGATGGCCTTCATCTTCAGCAGATCGACCACGCCCTGGAACTTGTCTTCGGCACCGATCGGGATCACCACGGGCACGGGGTTGGCCTTCAGGCGCAGCTTCATCTGGTCATAGACCTTGAAGAAGTTGGCACCGGTGCGGTCCATCTTGTTCACAAAGGCCAGACGGGGCACCTTGTACTTGTTGGCCTGGCGCCAGACGGTTTCCGACTGGGGCTGCACGCCACCCACGGCGCAATACACCATACAGGCGCCGTCGAGCACGCGCATGGAACGCTCGACTTCAATCGTGAAGTCCACGTGGCCGGGGGTGTCGATGATGTTGAAGCGGTGCTCGGGGTAGGACAGGTCCATGCCCTTCCAGAAGCAGGTCACGGCAGCCGAGGTAATGGTGATGCCGCGCTCTTGCTCCTGCTCCATCCAGTCCGTGGTGGCAGCGCCGTCATGCACCTCACCCAGCTTGTGGGTCACGCCGGTGTAGAAAAGAATACGTTCGGTGGTCGTGGTCTTGCCAGCGTCAATGTGGGCCGAGATACCGATATTGCGGTAGCGCTCGATGGGAGTCTTGCGAGCCATGGTGGATCCTTGGATGGGTCGTGTTATTCAGGGGGCGGGCCCAGCATTGTGACGCTGCAACCCGTCAATTTTGTGACCACCGCAATCGCCACAAGGCTGCAGGCAAAAATGCCGGCAGCCTTGCGCGGAGCGACGAGAGTGGTCGCCGTTTTGGCTTAGAAGCGGAAGTGGCTGAATGCCTTGTTGGCTTCGGCCATGCGGTGCACTTCGTCACGCTTCTTCATGGCGCCGCCTCGGCCTTCGGTGGCCTCGAGCAGTTCGTTGGCCAGACGCTGGGCCATCGACTTCTCGCCACGCTTGCGGGCCGCTTCCTTGATCCAGCGCATCGACAGGGCCAGACGACGCACAGGGCGCACTTCCACGGGCACCTGGTAGTTGGCGCCGCCGACACGGCGGGACTTGACTTCGACCATGGGCTTGACGTTGTTGATGGCAACGGTGAAAGCTTCCAGAGGGTCCTTATCGGGGTGCTTCTTCTCGATCAATTCCAGGGCACCGTAAATGATGCGCTCTGCAACCGCCTTTTTGCCGCCTTCCATGATCACGTTCATGAATTTGGACAGCTCTACATTGCCGAACTTGGGATCCGGCAGGATTTCACGTTTGGGGACTTCGCGACGACGTGGCATTTTTTACCTCTATCTTTGCTTCAGTTGGCATCTTTTCAGACACCGCGAGAGCCATTCTGGACTCCCACTTACTCGACCCACGCAGACATTTGCGCTTGGGGTCACTACGCTGCATCACCGCGCCACGCGGGAAACAGCACCTTGTATTTCGATCAACCGCGGACTTATTTGGCCTTTGGTTTCTTCGCACCGTACTTGGAGCGCGACTGCTTGCGGTCTTTCACGCCCTGCAAGTCGAGCGAACCGCGCACGATGTGGTAACGCACACCGGGCAAGTCCTTGACACGACCGCCGCGAACCAGCACGACGCTGTGTTCCTGCAGGTTGTGGCCTTCGCCGCCGATGTAGGAAATGACTTCGAAGCCGTTGGTCAGACGAACCTTGGCGACCTTCCGCAGAGCGGAGTTAGGCTTCTTAGGCGTCGTGGTGTACACACGGGTGCACACGCCACGGCGCTGTGGAGAGTTTTGCATCGCGGGGCTCTTGGAGTTGGTCGTTTCGACCTGACGCCCCTGACGCACGAGCTGGTTAATGGTTGGCATGAATACGTCCCTAAACGTGAAATGCTTCGTGAAAACGAAAACGTGAATCCCTTCGGAAATTCCGAAAAGCCTTCTAATGTAGCAGGGCAGACCTCAACAGGCAAGCCCTGGCCCGCTTGTCCCTGCCGCTGCGGCAGCTGCGTGATCAAAAGAAATTACAGTCAAATCAGTGTTTTGCGCTTATGGCGCAAGCGCTGGCAGCTATCTTTTTGAAAGCCAGCCGCGCAACACAATTCAATTACTTGATCCACAACCGGATCGCATCCCAGGCCCGGCCCAGAATGCCGGCCTGCTCGACGCCATCCAGCGCCACCAGCGGCACTTCTACCAGTGGCTGGTCACCCAGCACGACCTTGAGCGAGCCAATTGTCTGGCCCTTGGTGAAGGGCGCCACCAGCGGGTCCTGGCGCACGATCTGCGTGGTGACCTTGCCCGCGCTGCCCGAAGGCACTGCCACCACGATGGACTCGGTGCGACCGATCTTGATGGTGCTTTCCTTGCCCTTCCACACGGCAGGCGTGGCCACGGGCTGGCCCGCATCGAACAGCTTGACCGCATCAAAGGCCGTGTAGCCCCAGTTCAGCAGCTTCTGGCTTTCGTTGGCGCGTGCGTTCTCGCTGGCGGCGCCGAGCACGATGGACAGCAGGCGGCGCTGGCCCACGTTGGGGAAATCACGCTTGGAGGTAGCCACCAGGCAGTAACCGGCAGCGGCGGTGTGGCCGGTCTTGAGGCCGTCCACGGTGGGGTCGCGGAACAGCAGCGAGTTCCGGTTGTTGCCGTTCGAGGCGGGCGTGCCGGGGTAGCTGTACTGCTTGGTGGCGTAGTAGTGCATGTACTCCGGGAAGTCTTTCATCAGCCGGGTAGCCAGGGTGGCCAGGTCGCGCGCGGTGGTGGTGTGGCCGGGCTCCGTCAGCCCTTCGGGGTTCTTGTAGGCCGTGCCCTTCATGCCCAGGGCCTGCGCCTGGTCGTTCATGAGCTTGACGAAATTCTCGACCGTGCCGCCCACGCCCTCGGCCAGCGCCATGGTGGCGTCGTTGCCCGACTGCACGATCATGCCCTTGAGCAGATCGTCCACCGGCACCTGCATCTTGGGGTCGATGAACATGCGCGAGCCGGGCATCTTCCAGGCGCGCACGCTCACGGGCAGTTTCTGCTCGAGCGTGACCTTCTTGGCACGCAGCGCATCGAACACCAGATAGCCCGTCATGAGCTTGGTGAGCGAAGCCTGCTCCACGGGCGCATCGATGTCTTTCGCCGCCAGCACCTGGTTGGCAGTCACATCGACCAGCATGTAGGTGCGTGCGGCGATCTCGGGGGGCTGGGGTGCCTGGGCGTGGGCAAAGAAGGCAGCGGGCGCGACCGCCGCAAAAAGGGCCAGGGATCGCAGCGCGGACAGGATTCGTTTCATGGGGCAGGAATAAATGGGGCGCAAGCCCCGGGGATGGAAAAAATTCAAACCGGCGAGGCCCGGAAGGGCGGCAAAGGGTGCGCAGGCACCGCAGCCGCTGCCGGGCTTCACGGCCCGGACTGGAGGTGGCGCACCACCAGATTTTTCAGCAGCGTCAATTGTCCGTGAAAGAAATGGCCGCCACCGGGGACGACTGTGACAGGCAGTATCTGGGGCCGCGCCCAGTCGAGCACGGCCGACAGCGGCACGGTATCGTCCTGCTCGCCATGCAGCACCAGCGTGCGCAGGTGGGCTTCGGGCGGCACGGGGGCCACCGTGAAGCGGCTCGCTGCGGTGCCGACCAGCACCGCCTGCGCTACCTCGCGCTCGCCCCACAGCGCGGCCAGGGCGTGGCTGGTGACAAAAGCGCCAAACGAAAAGCCAGCCAGCGCGATCGGGCCCTGGGGCGCCACCTGCTGCACCACGGCCAGCAGGTCCTGCAGCTCGCCACGCCCCTCGTCGTGCGCACCGGCGCTGGCGCCCACGCCCCGGAAGTTGAAGCGCACCGTGGTCCAGCCGCATTGGGTGAAGGCACGCGCCAGGGTCTGCACCACCTTGTTGTCCATGGTGCCGCCAAACAGCGGATGGGGATGGGCAATGATGGCCACGCCACGGGGGGCCGTACCGCCCTGCAGGGACGCCGCATCACGGGCCGCCTCTATGGCGCCTGCGGCACCGGTCAGCGCCAGGCGTTCGGTTTGTGCATTCACGGATTGCTACTTATTAAATAGCATTTAGCGCTTACCAGATAAGCGCTAGCTGCCAAAATCACTCAAAGAACCGTAGAGCCGTGTTCAGCGCCCAAGTTCCGCTGGCGTGAGCAGTCGCTCAACGATCTGGCCGTTTTTCAGGTGCGACTCCACGATTTCATCCACATCGCTGGCGTCCACATAGGAGTACCAGGTGCCTTCGGGATACACCACGGCCACGGGGCCGGCGGCGCAGCGGTCCAGACAGCCCGCCTTGTTTACCCGCACCTTGCCGGGGCCCGCAAGCCCCGCCGCCTTGACCTGCGCCTTGCACCGGTCAAAGGCTTCCTGGGCGCCGTGGTGGGCGCAGCTGTTCTCGCCGTTGGCGCGGTCGTTCAGGCAAAAAAAGATATGCCGGGCGAAATAGCCGGGTGCTGCGGGGGGAGTGGAGGGGGTGTCGCTCATGGAGCCATTCTAGTTTTGCGGGTCCCGGCGCGACACCCGAAAGAGCACATACGCCAGTGCGGCATAAGGCCACAACCAGCCCAGCCACTGGCCCAGACCAAAAAAGCGGATGAAGCGTCCTTGCTCCCATATCTGTAGCGTCTGGGCAAAATAGGCACTGGCGGGCGCCTGGTTGAGCAACCCCAGGTGCCAGGCCAGCGCCAGCAGCAGCAGCGCCGCACTGGCGCGCCGCGGCAGGGCCAGCAGCAGCGCCGCCAGTGCTAGCGCTGCCCCCACCCCCACGCGCGTGGGCAGCTCCAGCCAGCTCCAGGCATGCGACGGCCCCCAGCTCAGCGCCGCCGACAGGGCCGTCACGCCGATGCCCACCCCTGCCACGCCCACGGCGAACACGGCGCGGCGCCCCATGTGGCGAATGACGCAATAGCCCAGCAGGCAGGGAATCAGCAGCCCCAGGGTCACGCACAGCAACTCGCCGCCCGGAGACAACGGCTCCAGCGGCACATCGCGCACTGGCAGCCATTCGAGAAAAGGCGTGTCGGCCAGCAGGTCTTCGAGGGCCTGTTCCAGCCGCTCCAGCACCTGGCCCAGGCCAAACGGCACCGCCGCCGGAAACAGCAGCGCCGCAGGCCACAGCGCCAGCAGCACCAGCGCGCCGCGCGCATCGCGCACGAACCAGCGGGCGCGGAAATCGCTCCAGCGGTCGATGGCACCCCAGCGCTCCAGCAGCGCCGCCGTGCACGCCCCCGCCAGCGCTCCCGCCGCGTTGAGCAGCAGGTCGAGGTTGGACGGCACACGCCGGGGCAGGTAGATCTGCAGGTATTCCATCACCAGCGACAGCAGCGTGCCCGCCAGCGTGGCCAGCAACACCGCCCCGCGCTCGCTGCCCGAGCGCAGCAGGGCCAGCACCAGCAAGAATCCCAGCGGGGCGTAACCGGCCATGTTGATGGCGACATCAAACCCCGTCCAGTAAGGCGGTGGCAGCGGCGCCGACAGAAAAACCCAAGGGTCGATGCCCTGGTCGCGCCAGCCGTCAAACGGGAACAGGCTGGCAAAGACAATCAGCGCTGCATGGATCAGCGCCAGCGGCCAGGCAGAGGTCTTGTGCACCGGCGCGAACTCCCTGGTCTCAGAACGGCTTGACCACCACCAGCACCACGGCAATCAGCAGCAGCAGCACGGGCACTTCGTTGAACCAGCGAAACCAGACGTGGCTCTTGCGGCTGCTGTTGGCGATGAGCTTGCGCAGCAGCACGGCGCAGGCGTGGTGGTAGCCGATCACCAGCAGCACCACGGCCAGCTTGGCGTGCATCCAGCCGTTGCCCTCTGACGCCGGGCCGCGGCCAATGCCATAGCCCAGCCACAGCCACAAACCCAGCGCCACGGCGGGCACCGCCAGCATCGTGGTGAAGCGCAGCAGCTTGCGCGCCATCAGCACCAGGCGCTCGCGCTCGGCCACCGAGCCGGGCGCCACCATCGCCAGATTGACAAAAATGCGCGGCAAATAGAAAAGACCCGCAAACCAGCTGGCCACGAAAACGATGTGAAAGGCTTTGATCCAGAGCATGCCTGCAGTTTAAGGGCCACCGCACGCAGCGGCAGTCGGCAAAAAGCCCAGCAGGTCCGCTCACATGGGCGAGGGGCGCAAAGCGACACAGGGGCTTCATAATCGTTTCCATGCACCTCTCCAGCCCCACCCCCTTTCCGCAAAGCCGCCCACGCCGCCTGCGCCGTGACAGCTTTACCCGCAACCTGGTGCGCGAACATGCCATCACGCCCCACGACCTGATCTACCCCGTTTTCGTGCACGAGGGCCAGAACCAGCGCGAGGCCGTGGCCTCCATGCCCGGCGTGGACCGGCTGAGCCTGGATCTGCTGCTGCCGGTGGCCGAGGATTGCGTGAAACTGGGCATTCCGGTGCTGGCGCTGTTCCCGGCCATCGACCCGTCGCTCAAGACACCCGATGGCAAGGAAGCGCTGAACCCCGACGGCCTGATTCCGCGCGTGGTGCGCGCCCTGAAGAAAGAGTTTCCCGACCTGGGCGTGATGACCGACGTGGCGCTCGACCCCTACACCAGCCACGGCCAGGATGGCGTGCTCGACGAGACGGGCTACATCATCAATGACGAAACGGTCGAGATTCTGACCGGCCAGGCCCTCACCCATGCCGAAGCGGGCGTGGACATTGTTGCGCCCAGCGACATGATGGACGGGCGCATTGGCGCCATCCGCGAGGCGTTTGAGGTGCAGGGCCACATCCACACCCGCATCATGGCTTACAGCGCCAAATACGCCAGCGCCTTCTACGGCCCGTTTCGCGATGCAGTGGGCACGCGTGGCGCCCTGGGCAAGAGCAACAAGTTCGTCTACCAGATGGACCCCGGCAACAGCGACGAGGCCCTGCGCGAAGTGGCGCTCGACATCGCCGAAGGCGCCGACATGGTGATGGTCAAGCCCGGCATGCCGTATCTGGACATCGTGCGGCGCGTGAAGGACGAGTTCCGCGTGCCCACCTTCGCCTACCAGGTCAGCGGCGAATACGCCATGCTCAAGGCCGCCGCCGCCAACGGCTGGCTCGACCACGATGCCGTGATGATGGAAAGCCTGCTGGCCTTCAAGCGCGCAGGCGCCGACGGCGTGCTGACCTACTTTGCCCGCGACGCGGCACGCTTGCTTCAAAAATAATAGCTATTAGCGCTTATCCATAAAGCGCTAGCGGCCATTTTTATATGCAACAAGACGGCATGCGCATCTTCCACATCCACGCTGGCGGCGCGATCGAACTGAACGCGCTGCCGAGCCAGCCACCGAGCCAGGGCTTTTTCTGGGTGGCCTGCACGCGCACCGCCTTCGGTGAACAGCTCGGACAGATCCAGGCGTCGCTGCAGGCCACCACGGGCCTGCAGCTGGTGGACCTGCATGTCTCGGACCTGCTGAACGCGCAACTGCCTTCGCACTACGACTACACCTCGCAATACGACCTGCTGGTGTTTCGCCGCCTGGCCACCATGCAACCCCAAGCAGCCGAACCGGGCCGCACAGTGGGCACGGCGGCTGCGCCGGTGCGCCAGAGCGGGCCGCCGGTGCTGCGCCGCATCGACACCAGCCCGGTGGGGTTTGCCATGTTTGACCAGCTGCTGCTGTCGGTGCACCCCACCGACTGTGCCGTGCGCGATGCCTACGCCGCGCGCCTGCTCGCCGCCGCCCCACCGACCCCGCGAGGGCCGCGCCAGCCCGGCTCCCGGCGCGCGCCAGCCGTCCAGCACGGCCGACCTGATGCTGCGCGTGGTCAACATGATCGTGGACGCCTACCTGGACCTGCGCCGCGAACTCACGCGCCAGCTCGATCACTGGCAGACCGAGCTGCTCAAGCCCCGCGCACGCTATGTGAACTGGAGCTCGCTGCTGGAAGCGCGCCTGTCGCTGCACCAGCTTGACGACATCTGCGAAGACCAGCGCACTGCCGTGCAGCACTGGATCGACGAGCTGGACACCTGGGCCATGCCCGAAAGCAGCGCCGGTCAGCGCGACCTGGACCTGCTCAAGGTGCGCAGCCGCGATGTGCTCGAGCACATCGAACGCGTGGTGCACCATGTGCGCCGCCTGGAGCAAAGCACCGAAACCGCCGTGCAGATGCACTTTTCAGTGCAAAGCAACCGCACCAACGACATCATGCGCACGCTCACCGCACTGACCGCGGTGTTCCTGCCGCTGAACCTGATTGCGGGCATTTTTGGCATGAACTTCGAGTTCGTTCCGCTGGTGCACAAGCAGGACGGCTTCTGGTGGGCCATGGGCTCCATGATCACGATTGCCGTGGGCCTGGTGTCGCTGTTCTGGCGCAAACGCTACCTGGCGCGCACCGGCGGGCAGTAATACCGCCCGCCCCCACGCCACACGCAAACCGCCGGCCTAGCCCACGTGCTTTGCAAAGAAGGCCAGGGTGCGGTCGCGCGCGACCAGGGCCGAGGCTTCGTCATATGACCCGCGCTGGTCGCAGTTGAAGCCGTGGTCGGCCTCGTACACATGCACCTGCACCTCCGGATGCGCGCGCGCAAAGGCCTGCACGCTGTCCACCGAAATCCAGTGGTCGCGCTGGCCAAAATGCGCCAGCACCGGCACCTGGGGCTGGCGCGCCACCTCGTCTGCCGTGGTCATGCCGCCGCCGTAGTAGCACACCGCCGCCGACAAACCCTTGAGGCTGCAGGCCGCGCGCCATGTGAGCAGGCCACCCCAGCAGAAGCCGACAATGCCCACCTTGCCGCCACCGTGCTGGGCGGCATAGTCGATGGCGGCCTGGATGTCGGGCATGACACCGTCGCCGGGCAGTGCATCCACCGCCGTCTTGAAACCGAAGCCCACGCCCATGTCGGCCTCGCTGTAGCCCAGATCCACATCGGGTTGCACGCGCGCAAAGGTAGCGGGGGCCACGGCCAGATAGCCGCGCGCCGCGAAGCGGTCGGCCACGGCACGGATATGCGAATTGACCCCGAAGATCTCCTGCAGCACCACGACGGCGCCGCGCGGTGGCCCATCGGGCTGCGCCACCCAGGCGGGCACCACAAAACCGTCTTTCGACGTCAGATTGACAAACTGGCCCATGCAATTGCTCCTTAAGGGAAGAAAAAAGGGCTGTGGCGCCAAGGCACCACCGCCACCCTGCGACGCATTCCGGCCCCGTGCCGGGATGCTGTAATGCACCCCATTCTTGCAGGAGACCGGTTTTGCACAAAGTGCTGCGCTTGACCGGCACCGTCCGCACCACCACCACGCCCGCCCCCGCTTTGCGCATGTCAGGAAACCGCCGATGGATCTGAAACCCCTCATCACCTTGCTGGCCATCGTGAATCCGCTGGCCATCGTGCCGTTTTTCATCCATTACACGCAGGGGTTTTCCAGCGAGCAGCGCCGCCGCACCATCCGCACGGCGGCCCTGGCCTCGTTTTGCGTGATTGCAGCCTGCGCGCTGCTCGGCCTGCAGATCCTGGAGTTCTTCAACATTTCGCTGCAGAGCTTCCAGGTGGGCGGGGGCATGCTGCTGCTGATCAGCGCCATGAACATGCTCAACGCGCAGCCGGCCGAGGCCAAGACCCACACCCACGAGCTGGAGGAAGGCGCCGAGAAGGCGGCGGCGGGCAGCAGCATTGCCGTGGTGCCACTCACCATTCCCCTGCTCACCGGGCCTGCCAGCATGTCCACCGTGGTGATCTACGCCGACCGTGCGCAAACCTTCTGGCAGCACGCGGCGCTGGTGGGCTACGGCGTGGTGATCGCTCTGGCCACGGCCCTGTGCTTTTCGCTCGCCGATCCGATCGCGCGCGTGCTGGGCAAGACGGGCATCAACGTGATGACACGGCTGATGGGCCTGATCCTGGCGGCACTGGCTGTGGAGGTGATGGCCGACGGCCTGGGCAAGCTGTTCCCCATTCTCGGGGCGCGCTAGCTAACCGAGTACCGCCCAGGTGTGGCACGCCGTCCCCGCCGCCACAAAGCCATGCCAGACCGCATGGGCATAACGGATGCGCGCGTCCAGCACAAAAAAGGCCACCCCGACGGTGTAGGCGCAGCCCCCGGCCACGAGCCACTGGGCGCCCGCCGGTGAAGCCCGCTCCAGAATGGGCACCGCCGCCAGCAACACCAGCCAGCCCATCGCCAGATACCCGCCCGTGGACAGCCAGGGCGATGCCAGACGGCCCATGGCCTTGAGCGCCATGCCCGCAGCCGCCACCAGCCAGACCAGCGCCAAGGTAGCGCTGCCCCACGGTGCATCAAGATGGCCCGCCGCGAAGGCCGTGTAACTGCCCGCGATGAACAGATAAACCGCGCCGTGGTCCAGCTTCAGAAAAACCCGCTTCGCACGGCCTTCCGGCAAAGCGTGGTACACGGTGGACGCCAGGTACAGCCACACCATCGTGGCCACGAAAACGCAGACACCGACAAAGCCCTCGATACCCCGACTCCGCCCCCAGGAAACCAGCCAGGGACCGGCCGCGATGGCGGCGACCAGGGCCGCTGCGTGGCTCGCCGCGTTCGCAATTTCCTCGCCCCGGCTTTGTGGGCGAGGATGGGTGAGCCCACTCATCACGCCCTCTAGTGCGGGAGCGCGGTCTGCTGGCGGTCGCGCCAGGCGTGGTAGCGCGCCCGCTGCAGGGCAAAGAACTCCACCACACCCCACGCCATGCCACAGCCGACCAGGCCGCACAGCATCAGCCAGCGCAACACGTCAATCCTGCGCTGGCGCTGGGGTGGTGAATTCTTCATGGGAGAAACAGTCGTTGCCCGGCAAATCCAGGAAACGCCAGCGTTCGTCGAACAATTCGTCGAAGAGTCTTTGCAATCCGAGCAGTTTCCAGAGCATACGAGGCCTTTGGAGAAGGTTGTTGGCAGCTGCAAGGTAACTGCGGCGTGTGACAGTTTGGCGTCCGTCGGCGCATTTGCCACATCCAAATATCCGATTGACACGGCAGGCCGATCGGGCGGTATGCTGCGGCGTCCACCCTCTGCCACTCCAGCCACCACCACCGTGCCCGAAAACGATCTGCCCGAACTGCGGGCCCTGGAAAAGATCATGGAACAGGGCGGCCCGGACCTGCAGGTCCGCGTGGTGCGCGAGGTCAGCGTGGCGTCGGGACTGACGTTTCCCATCTATTCGATCGGCATTGGCAACCCCAGCCCCCAGATTCCCGCGGTCGGTTTTTTTGGCGGCGTGCATGGCCTGGAGCGGATCGGCGCCGAGGTGGTGATTTCCTATCTGCAAAACATCGTCATGCGGCTGCGCTGGGACACCACGCTGCACCAACAGCTCGAGCATGTGCGCCTGGTGTTCATGCCCATCGTCAACCCCGGTGGCATGTGGGCTGCCACGCGCGCCAACCCGAACGGGGTGGACCTGATGCGCAATGCGCCGGTTGAGGCCCTGGACCGCGTGCCCTTCCTGATGGGTGGCCAGCGGCTGAGCGCAGGCCTGCCGTGGTATCGCGGCCACTTTGGCGAGCCGATGGAGATCGAGAGCCAGGCCTTGTGCGAGGTGGTGCGCACAGAGCTTCTGCCCCGGCCCTTCAGCATTGCGCTGGACTGCCATTCGGGCTTCGGCGTGCGCGACCGACTGTGGTTTCCGTTTGCCCATACCCGCAAACCCATCGCACATCTCAACGAGCTGCATGCGCTCAAGACCATCTTCCTGCAGGCGCACAGCCACCACCAGTACATCATCGAACCCCAGAGCGCCCAGTACCTGGCCCACGGCGACCTGTGGGACTACCTGTACCTGCAGTCCTGCGAGCAGGCTGAACGCATCTTTCTGCCGCTGACGCTGGAGATGGGCTCGTGGATCTGGATCAAGAAAAATCCGCGCCAGCTGTTCTCGCGCATGGGCATCTTCAATCCCCTGATCGACCACCGCCAGCAGCGGGTGCTGCGCCGGCATCTGGCGCTGCTCGACTTCCTGTCGCGCGCGGCATGCAGCCACCAGCGCTGGGTCCCCGGCAAGGAACACTACGAACTACACCGCGCCAACGCGCTGGCCGAGTGGTATTAAAACTAGAAACGGCAATTGACCGCTTTGCATCCATTGCCAAGTTACATGACATCTATCGCTGATGACATCGATGGCGTTCGCCTTATGGGTGAGAGCGCTATGCACCCGCCAGCACCGTGCTCAGGGCACCATGCGGCGTTGCTCCTCCTTGCGGGCAGGAGCCCGCTGCGTCGTCGCGCCTTGCCTGGCACCCCGATCTCGGCGCTACCGGGCGCATCCAACTGCCGTTTCTAGGTTGAGCCCCATGGACACCTGGATTCTGTTGCGCGGCCTCACCCGGGAAACCGCCCACTGGGGCCGCTTTGCGGACAACTTCCAGAGCGCATGGCCCGATGCCCGGGTCGTGACGCTCGACCTGCCGGGCAACGGCCAGCTCCATGCCCGGCGCAGCCCGCTCACCGTGCAGGGCATGGTGGCGGCCTGCCGGGCCGAGCTGGCCAGACAAGGGGTGCGCCCGCCGTTTCGGCTGTTCGCCATGTCGCTGGGCGCCATGGTCGCCACCGAATGGGCACGCACGGCACCGGCGGACATCGCGGGCTGCGTACTGGTGAACACCAGCTTTCGCCCGTTCAGCCCCTTTTTTCACCGGCTGCGCCCGCGCAACTACGCGGCATTGCTGGGCCTGGCGCTGCGGCCCCGATCGCCCGAAGCCATCGAACGCACGGTGTGGCGGCTGACGAGCAATGCGCCCGACCCGCGCAACGCGGTCATTGACGACTGGGTGGCCGCCCGCGCCCGGAACCCGGTGTCGGCAGCCAACGCCCTGCGCCAACTGGTGGCGGCGGCCCGCTACCGCGCGCCCACCGTGGCACCCAGCCCGCCCGTCCTGCTGCTGGCCAGCCAGAACGATCAGCTGGTGGACAGCCGCTGCTCGCAAGCCATTGCCCGTGGCTGGCATTGCGACCTGGCATTGCACCCACAGTCCGGCCACGATCTACCGCTGGATGCGCCCCAGTGGGTGCTGGAGCAGGTGCAGCAGTGGCTGGTGCAGGAGCCCCACCGCGCGGAGCACTGATGTGAATACAAGCCAAAAAAGGTTGTAGACCACGAGCATCATGGGCCTGATGCTATTAAAATTAAAGCAATTGGATGGGGCTGCTGCGGGGCAGCGCCTGGCCACTGCCCCTGGTTGCCTATCGGCCGTACAGGCGTTCAGGCCAGCGCGGCTTCTGCCGCGCCAGCCACCGCTGCATGGCTGCCTTCGTCGGAACAACTCGCACCGCCGCAACCGTGAATCAACCCCTCGGGCAACGCATCGGGGGCGTGCACCACACCGGTGGTGGCGTCAAAACCCACCCGGCGCAAATGCAATGCCAGCGCCGCGTCCATGCTTTCCGCATGCTGGGGAAACCACAGCGCCAACTCGGCCGCCATGGCACGCACCACATGCAGCTCGCCCCGGCCGCCGGCGCGCTCGGCGCCCTCGCGCATGACCTGCAGCACCACCTTGTGTTGCATGGCGTGGCAATTGCCCGAAGCAAATCGCGTGGCGGCCATCCACGCATCCTCCTGGCCAAAATGTTGCTCGGTGTGCTCGACCAGGGCCTGCCAGGCAGCCACCAGCGCAGCGTCGTCGGCCGCCTCCACCGCAGCCAGAAGATCCACGAACTCGCGGTGGGTGTCATCCATGAGCGGCAGGTCCAGTGCCAATGCGTCGGACCATTCGAGTGCAGACATTCTTGACTCCTTGCGTCACGAAAAAGGCGTGAGCTTAGGGCGCCAGGCCATGCCATGTGTTGACGCACGTCATGGGTCTTGCGTGCACGCCACAACGCAAGAAAGCCCCGCACAGGGCGGGGCTTCGGGGGGGCAGGCAAATGTGCCTGCCAGCTGCGCGGATGCGCTGCTGCCCGTCTATTTACTGGCCGTACATGCGCTTGGCGTCGTCCACGCATTTGGACTTGAGGTCGCCCGACATCGCGTCGCAACGCTCCTTGGCGGCCTTGTAGTTGGCCTCGTTCTTTTCCGCGGCAGCGTCCTTGCGCGCCTCGGCAACGGCAGCGCCCTTGGCGGCCGGCGTGTCGGCCGGCTTGGCCTTCACTTCGGCAACCTTGGCGTTTTCCTTGGCCGTCACATGGGCCGCCTTGGCGTCTTTCACGCAGACGTCCTTGGCGTTACCGCTGAGGTCGTCGCATTTCTCCTTGGCGACTGCATAGTCGGCATCCGCCCGGGCTACGCGGGCCTTGTAGTCGGCTTTCGGGCTGGGTTTGTATTTGGCTTCCAGTTCGGCCTTGGCGACATCTTCATGGCCCTTGGCTTCCTTGACGCAAATGTCCTTGGCGTTGCCCGTCAGGGCATTGCATTTGTCCTTGCTCGCCTTGTATTCGGCCGAGATGGTGTCTTTCGCCGCCTTGTACTCTGGCTGGGTCAGGGCAAAAGCGCTGGTGGCCAACAGGCCGGCGGTGACGGTGGCAATCAATGTGCGTGCAATTTTCATGGCGGATACCTCAGTGGAAATCGGAAAGGGGCGCAGGCGCGGCAGCGCCTGCGGGCAGGAAACGGCGTTCAAAGGCCGTAAGCGGAAACGCGCAAGGCATCAATCCTTGAAGCGGAAATCAGGATGGCGGTCCTGCCATTCCTTGAGCTGTTTTTCAGCTGCGTCACGGGCGATGCCGTGGCGTTCCTGGAGCTTGCCCAGAAACTGGTCGCGCCGGCCGGCAATCACATCGAAATCGTCATCGGTGAGCTTGCCCCATTGCTCGACCAACTTGCCCTTGAATTGCTTCCAGTTGCCTTGGAGGGTGTCTTCATTCATGGTGTGTGCTTCCTCGAAAAATTTCGCCTCAGCCATCCACCCGGAATGCGTGGAACATGTGCGTGATGCGATGGAGTCCACTGTAAAAACGACAGGCGCTGCGCCGCGTAGGCCATGCCGAGAACCACGCGTCAGCCCAGGCCTACGGTCCTGACAGACAAACACCCCGCATAGGACACCGGCAGAAGGCATTGCGGCGCCCTGCCCTCGCAACGGCAGGCAGCCGGGTTGAAGGCGCAGCTCAGCGACCCAGCTGCTCCAGCCACTGCGCCAGCTCTTGCGCCACCTGGTCCGTGGCCTCAGCCAGTGCCCGGGTGCCGCCTGCGGCATCGGCACTGGCCGCAGGGCGCTGCACGATGAAAACCCGCTGGCCCAGCAGCATTTCACCGGCCTGGGCGGGCTCTGCCAGGGTGGCACGCAGGCGCACCAGGCTGGCGCTTTCGGCGGCGCTGGTGAAGACCTGGCTGAACTCCTCCACGTCCACGCGCAACACGGTGGGCAGCTTGCCGCCCGCGCGGGCCTGGGCCGCACCGCTTTCGAGTGTGAGCACGGCGCGGCGCTGACCCAGCTGGTCGCGCAGGCGCTGCTGCACCAGTTGCGCAGGCGGCTGGCTCCATCGGGCCTGGGTGTAGGGGCGCAGCTGCCGGGCATCGGCGTAAGCCAGGCGGTAGAGCACGGCGGTGCTGCCTTCGATCAGGCCCGGCGCCTCGACATCGGCCAGCGCCAGGGGCGGCAGCGGTGCGCGCCGGTCGCCGGCCACTGGCGCCATGGCGCCCGGGCCGAAGTCGTAGTGCACGGGCCGTGATGGTGGCGATGGCAACGCCGAGCATCCCGCCAATAAAATAGCAACAAATACGGCTCCAGCGCTTGATTTGCGAGCGCTGGCAGCTATGAATTTGATAGTTTTCATGGCGAATTGCATCAGGGTTGAACCGTGGGTGCCTCAAAGCCGGGCTCGCCCGGGCCAGCGCCGGCCCGGCCGGTGCCATAGATGAAGAGTTGCGGGTTTTCGTTGATTCCACCGGCCGTGCGCCCGAACTGGCGCGCGGCACGCGAGGTGTCATCTGCCGCGCGGTTGACGCGCGGCAGGGTGCTGTTGCCAAACTGGTCGGCGGCGCGCGCCAGGGCCTGGGTGCCCTGGGTGATCTGATCGAGGGCACCACCTTCTGCACTCAGGCGTCGGGTGGTCTGACCGATGTCAGCGGCCAGCGTGGACACCTGGGCGCCGGCCTGCTGCAGGGCCTGCAGGGTCTGGCGTGCGTCGCCCGCCAGTGGCGGCAGGGCCGCCAGGGCCGGGTCCAGACGCTCTTTCACCGTGGTGTCCAGCCGCTGGGTCAGGGCCGCCACGCTGCTGGCGGCCTGCCCCATGCCATCGAGTGCCTGGCTGAACCGTTTCTGGTTGTCATCGCCCAGCAACTGGTTGATGCGGTGCGTGGCTTCTTCCACCTGACCCAGGATGGCGGGGCCTTGCTCCGCCAGGCGCGACAGGGGCGAACTGCGCAGCGGCAGCCGCGGCAGGCCGCTGGGGCCGGGTGGCAATGGCGGCTCCGCCACCCCCTCATCGTCCAGCTGCACATGGGCCAGGCCGGTGACGCCCTGGTAGCCCAGCACGGCGAAGGTGCTGGGGGTGATGGGGGCCTGGTCATTGACGGCGATGCGGATCAGCACGTTGCCCGGAACCTGGGGGTCGAAGCCGATGCGCGTGACCTTGCCCACGGCCACGCCCTTGTAGCGCACGGCGGCCTGGGGCTGCAGGCCGGTGACGCCGTCCTTGCTGGTCATTTCGTATTGCTGATAGCTCGTGTTGTCGCGGGTGAGCCAGATGGCCAGACCCGCCAGCATGGCGGCCACCACCAGCACGAAGATGCCGGCGGCGAGGGCGTGGGCTTTGTTTTCCATCAGGATTCCTTGGCGGTGACCAGGGTGTGCGCGGGCGCCATGGCGCGCTGGCCGCGTTCACCCAGAAAAAAGTGTTCGATGAACGGATGAGGGTAGCGCGCCACCTCCGCCGGCGCGCCGGTGACGATGACTTTCTTGTCCGCCAGCACGGCCACGCGGGTACTCAGCGCAAACAGGGTATCGAGGTCGTGCGTGACCATCACGACGGTCAGGCCCAGCGCCGCATGCAGCTCGCGCAGCAAGGCCACGAAATCGTCCGCGCTGCTCGGGTCCAGCCCCGCCGTGGGTTCATCGAGCAGCAGCAGCGGGGGATCCATGATGAGCGCCCGCGCCAGGGCCACGCGTTTGACCATGCCGCCCGAAAGGTCGGCAGGCATGCGGCTGGCGTGCTCGGGCTCCAGGCCCACCATCTGCAGCTTGACCAGCGCCGCATCGCGCACCACATCGGCCGGCAACGTGCCTTGCTCGCGCAGCGCAAACGCCACGTTGTCCAGCACGTTGAAAGCCGAAAACAGCGCGCCATGCTGGAACAGCATGCCCACTCGGCTGGCAGCGCCTTCGCGCCCCATTTCCGAGGCCGGCTGGCCCAGCACCGTGACGCTCCCGCGCGTGGGCATGGCCAGGCCCAGCATCTGGCGCAGCAGCACGGTCTTGCCCGTGCCCGAGCCGCCCACCAACGCCAGGATCTCGCCGCGCTGCACCGACAGCTGCAGGTCCTGGTGCACGGTAAAGGCTTCGTCGCCCTTGCCGAACGTGGTCCACAGGCCTTGCACGTCCACAACGGGTGGCTCGCCCGGCGCCATGGCAAGATCCTCGGGCGGCGCGGAACGGGCCATCATGGGCTGCCCCCGCAGTCCAAACACATGCTCACGTCGCTGAAAACCGACGCGTCCCAGGCCAGCGCCACCGTGGAACCGGCTTTGCCGGGCCAGGGGTGGCGTCCCCCTCGGGGCTGAGGAGCCGCGGCCCCAAGCCTGCCAGTGCAGGCCTGGACGGCTCCGAAGGGTTGCCGACTCTGGCGGCAACACCGGGCGCTGTGCGACTCAGGGGGGCTTCTCATATTCCGATGTTCTTGAACGCCACGGCAAACACCGCGTCCACGATGATGACCATGGTGATGGATGTCACGACCGAGGCCGTGGTGCCCTCTCCCAGGCTCTGTGTGTTGGGCTTGACGCGCAGGCCCCAGTGGCAGCCGATCAGGGCAATCAGGGCGCCAAACACCACCGACTTGGCCATCGCCAGCCAGAGGTTGCCGATCTTCACCGCTGCGGGCAGGGCCTGCGCGAAGTAGGCCGGCGAAATGCCCATGGCGACATCGGCCGCCAGCATGCCGCCGGCCAGCGCCGCCAGCGTGGTCCACACGCTGATGAGGGGCATGGCCAGCGCCAGCGCCAGCGTGCGCGGCAGCACTAGGCGAAAGCCGTGCGGAATGCCCATCACGCGCATGGCGTCGAGCTCTTCGGTGACCCGCATCACGCCAATCTGCGCCGTGATGGACGAACCCGACCGGCCGGCCACCAGGATGGCCGCCAGCATGGGCCCCAGTTCGCGAATCAGCGAAATGCCCAGGATGTTGACGATGAACGACTCGGCCCCGAACTGGCGCAGCTGCAAACTCATCAGGTAAGCCAGCACCACGCCGATCAGAAAACCCACCAGCGCTGTGATGGGCAGCGCCGTGGCGCCCATGCGGTACACATGGCCCGACACATCGCGCCAGGGCCCGCGCTGCGGGGCTCGCGCCAGCCGCACCAGGTCGAGCGACAACTGCCCTACCAGTTGCACCATGTGCCTGGCGTGGTCCAGGCCGTGCAGCACCAGCACGCCGAGGTGATCCATCTGCTCGGACAGGCGCCAGGGCTCTGCCGGCGGCGGCACCACCGTGAGGCTTGCCACGCGTTCCAGCATGGCACGCTGGAGATCGGTGAGCTGCACATGTTCGGGCCACTTCTGGCCCCATTGCTTCCAGAGCAACTGCGCGCCCACATGGTCCAGCCATTGCAGGCTGCGCAAATCCCAGCCACCCGCAGGCGCCGCATGCTCGCGCAACTGGGCCGCCAGCGCGCGCCATTGCGTGCGCTGGCCCAGCTCGGCCGCACCCCAGCGTCCCAGCAACTGCGCCTGGGGCCCTTGGGGTGATTCAGCACGGACGATGCGAGGCGACAGTTCGCTCATGGATGGGGCGGCGTGAGCCACCATGGTTGGGAAAAATCAGGTGCGCCGCGTCGGCGGCACGCGCCGGGACAACGCACAGCACACAAGCACAGCCGCAAGCCCCGTGCATGCAATTATTGTCAAATTGGCTGCTAGCGCAACATCAACAAGCGCCATTAGCTACAAATAGCGTAGCAATTCGTGTTTCTACCCTCGACAGGTAGATTACCCACCGCACAATGGCGCCCAACTACTTTCTTGTTCCGCGTACCGCCGCAGCCAGCATTCCATCCATGAGCGACACCACGTTTAACTACATCATCATCGGCGGCGGCACGGCCGGCGCCCTGCTCTGCAACCGCCTGAGTGCCGATGGCCGCAACCGCGTGCTGCTCATCGAGGCAGGCCGCAAGGACGATTACCACTGGATCCATATCCCCGTGGGCTACCTTTACTGCATTGGCAACCCGCGCACCGACTGGCTCTACAACACCGAGCCCGACGCCGGCCTGAACGGCCGCACGCTGCGCTACCCGCGTGGCAAGACGCTGGGCGGCTGCAGCAGCATCAACGGCATGATCTATATGCGCGGCCAGGCCCGCGACTACGACCAGTGGGCCGCACTGACGGGCGACGACAGCTGGCGCTGGGACAACGCCCTGCCCTACTTCCGGCGCCACGAAGACCACTGGCGCCTCGATCAGCCCGGCGGCGTTCATGAGGACTTCAAGCGCCTGCACGGCAACAAGAGCACTGGCGGCACGGGCGAATGGCGCGTGGAAAAGCAGCGCCTGCGCTGGGACGTGCTCGACGCCTTTGCCCAGGCCGCGCAGCAGGCGGGCATTCCGGCCACCGACGATTTCAACGGCGGCAACAACGAGGGCGTGGGCTACTTCGAGGTCAACCAAAAAAATGGCTGGCGCTGGAACACCGCCAAGGCCTTCCTGCGCCCCACCTGCTACGGCCGCCCCAACTTCGAGATGTGGACCGCCGCGCAGGCGACCCAGCTCATCATCGAGACGCAGCCGGACGGCAGCCAGCGCTGCACCGGCGTGCAGGTGTGGGACGGGCACGAGATGGTCACTGCCAGCGCCACGCAAGAGGTCATCCTGAGCGCCGGCGCCGTCAACTCGCCCCAGCTGCTGCAGCTGTCGGGTATCGGCCCCGCCGCACTGCTGCGCCAGCATGGCATTGATGTGGTGCACGACCTGCCCGGCGTGGGCGCCAACCTTCAGGACCATCTGCAGATCCGTACCGTGTTCAAGGTGCAGGGTGTGGAAACCCTCAACACCATGGCCAACACGCTGTGGGGCAAGGCCAAGATCGGGCTGGAATATGCCTTCAAGCGCAGCGGCCCCATGAGCATGGCGCCGTCGCAGCTCGGCGCCTTCACGCGCAGCAGCCCCGACCAGGCCTGGCCGAATATCGAGTACCACGTGCAGCCACTGTCGCTCGATGCCTTTGGCGAGCCGCTGCACAGCTTTCCCGCGTTCACGGCCAGTGTCTGCAACCTCAACCCCACCAGCCGGGGCACGGTGCAGATCAAGAGCGGCCGCTTTCAGGACGCGCCCGCAATCGCGCCCCGCTACCTCAGCACGCCCGAGGACCGCAAGGTGGCGGCAGACAGCCTGCGTGTCACGCGCCGCATCGTTGCGCAATCTGCACTCGCCAAATACCAGCCCCAGGAATGGAAGCCCGGCGTTCAGTTCGAAACTGACGAAGACCTGGCGCGGCTGGCAGGCGACATCGCCACCACCATCTTCCATCCCGTAGGCACGACCAAGATGGGGCGGGACGATGACCCGATGGCGGTGCTCGACGCGCAGCTGCGCGTGCGCGGTATTGGCGGCCTGCGCGTGGTGGATGCAGGCGCCATGCCCACCATCACCAGCGGCAACACCAATTCGCCCACGCTGATGCTGGCCGAGAAGGCGGCCGAGTGGATTTTGCAGGCACGCAAGACCGCCTCCTGAAGCGCTGGCCCGCCGGTCCCGCTGACCATGCGGTGGCGGCCGCAGGCACATGTGCAGTCGTCACCAAGCCCCAGGGTGGGAACGGCTTCAGCGGATGCCGCCCACGTAGCGCGGCAACTCTGGCGGAGGCTCCGTGGACGGTGGTGGCGCGATGCGCTGGCGCACGGCCTGCGCGGCCACGTCCAGCAACGGGCGGCGCGCTGCGCCGGGTGGTTCGGCATGGACGGCGCGGTCCAGACGGTCGGCCCACTCGGCCAGTTCGGGAACGTTGTCTTCTTGGGCATGCTGGCGCGCAAAACGCACGATCTCCAGCGCATAGCCGGCGTTGACCGCCATCCATTCGGTATCGGTCACACGCCCCGTCTTGCGGCGCAGCAGCACATGCAGATGGGCCGCAATGGCGAGCCTGTCGGTGTCTGGCATGGCAAGGCCCTTTCAGCCGCCCAGGCGTTCACGATGCTGGGCAATGTCGAGCCCGGTCTGCTCGCTCTGCTCGTCCACACGCAGACCCATCGCAAAATTGACAAGCCACAGCAGCGCCGCCGTCACCACCAGGCTGTAGGCCATGACAGCGCCCACACCAATGGCCTGGGTGAGCAGGCTGCCCTGCACGCCCCCCACCGTTTTGCTGGCCAGCACGCCCGTGAGCAACGAGCCCACGATGCCCCCGATGCCATGCACACCGAAGACGTCCAGCGAATCGTCGGCACGCAGCAGGCGCTTGAGCCCCGTGGCGCCCCAGTAGCAAGCCAGCCCGGCCACAAGGCCGATCACCACCGCAGAGCGCAGCGTGACAAAACCCGCGGCCGGCGTGATGGCCACCAGACCCGCAACCAAACCAGAGCACAGCCCCAGCAGGGACGGACGCCCTCGCACCACCCATTCGCCCAGCATCCACGACAAGGCACCCGCCGCTGCCGCCAGCTGCGTCACCGCCATCGCCAGTCCGGCACGCCCGTCCGCCGCCACGGCAGATCCAGCGTTGAAACCAAACCAGCCCACCCACAGCATGCCGGCGCCCGCCATGGTGAGCCCCAGGTTGTAGGGCTCGAAGGGCTCGCGGCCATAACCCGTGCGGCGACCGAGGAACCAGGCACAGACCAGTCCGGCCACGCCCGCATTCACGTGCACCACCGAGCCGCCGGCAAAGTCGAGCGCACCCATCTGGGCCAGCCAGCCGCCGGGTTCCCACACCCAGTGCGCCACGGGGGCGTAGACCACCACGGTCCACAGGCCGATGAATACCAGCATGGCGGAAAACCGCATGCGCTCCACCAACGCCCCCACCAGCAGCGCGGCCGTGATGATGGCAAACGTAAGCTGGAACATGGCGTACACCGACTCGGGGATGCGCGGTGCCACATGGCTCACCGCCAGCTTGCCTTCTGCCAGCTGGAAATCGAGCCCCGCGAATCCCAAGCGGTCCAGTCCCCCCAGCCAGGCGCCGCCCGGCGTGAACGCCAGCGAATATCCCGCCGCAAACCACAACAGGCTGACCAGTGCCGCAATGGCGACCACACTGGCCATGGTGTTGAGCACGTTCTTCCTGCGCACCATGCCGGCATAAAAGAGTGCGATGCCCGGTAGCGTCATCAGCAGCACCAGGGCGGTGGCAGTCATCATCCAGCCGGTATCGGCCGCGCTCACCGTGTCCTGTGCCACCAGCGTGGGGCGCGTCAGTGGCGCCGCAGCTGCTGGCGCCGCCGCCCCGGTGGCTGGGTTTGCCGCGGCCGGCGGCGCTGTCTGGGCCATCGCACTGACGCATAGCCCCAGGCTCAATGACACGACCGCAATGAACCAGTGCATGAATGACCGCATAAGCGCTCCCTTTCGCATATTGTTACAAGCGCGTTGCACAAGCCATGCCAGCCAGAGCCCGCCAATTCGGGGCAAAAGCGGCATTGGAGGCCCTGCAAATGGGTGCGGGAAACTCCCAATGCACCACCGAAGTGCAGCCGCTACAGTTGCAGCACTCGAAAGCGCGCTTCGGTGTGCCAAGCGAGGGGCCCGAGGAGACATCTCTACCAACAATCAAATTCCAAGCACCCAACGAGGTGCATTCTTTTTTCAGGCGCCGGCGATCCCGGCGCCTTTTTCTTGCCTGCTTTGCGCGCACGCCGCACGAAGCACGGCGCATAAAAGTTCTAAATTGATAGCAAACCAGGTGCGAGAATCCAGCGATGGAATGGATTTTTATCACCCTGGCCTCGCTGCTCGCAGGCTTTGTGGATGCGATTGTGGGCGGAGGGGGGCTGGTGATGGTGCCGGCACTGTTTGCGGCTTTTCCGGGCGCGCCACCGGCCACGCTGCTGGGCACCAACAAGGCGGCATCGGTGTGGGGAACGGCCATGGCCACCTGGCAGTACAGCCGGCGCGTGCAGATCCGCTGGCCCGCCATGCTGCCCGCTGCAGCGGCCGGATTCGTGGGCGCATTCGCCGGCGCATGGACGGTCACGGTCATGTCGGCCGACTTCCTGCGCAAGCTGCTGCCGCTCGTCCTGCTGGGCGTGCTGGCCTACACGCTGGCCAAAAAGGAGCTGGGTCGGCACCACACACCGCGCTATGCCGGCCGGGCCGAAGTGCTGGCTGCCTGCCTGATCGGTGTGCTCATCGGTTTTTATGACGGCTTCTTCGGGCCCGGCACTGGCAGTTTCTTCGTCTTCCTGTTCGTGCGGCTGCTGGGCTACGACTTTCTGAACGCGTCGGCCTCGGCCAAGTTGCTCAACTGCGCCACCAACATTGCCGCCATTGCGCTGTTTGCAGCCAAGGGCCATGTGTGGTGGCACTACGCGGTGACGCTCGCCGTGGCCAACGTGCTGGGCAGCCTGCTGGGCACGCACATGGCGCTCAAGCACGGCGCGGGCTTTGTGCGGGGCATCTTCATCGTGGTCGTGGGCAGCCTGATCCTCAAGACGGGCTACGACGCCTTCCTGCGCTGAAGCGCCCGCCCGCACTCGCTGCGAAAGCAACAGCCCGGGCGGCAGGGCCTGCCCTCTATAATTGATTGCGACATTTTTGTGACGCCCGCCACCTTTGGGCACTATCATTTTCCTGGCTCCGGTTGCGTGACCCGCAAGCCGGATTTTTTGTATCTGTACCACCCCAAGACAGGATTCACCATGAAGCTCTTCCAGTTCATCGCCTCCGCTGTGGCTCTGTGTGCCGCCTTTTCCGTGCAGGCCCGCTCCCTCGATGAGATCAAGAAGGCTGGCAAGATCATTGTGGCCACCGAAGGACAGTTCGCGCCCTTCAATTACTTCAAGGGCACCACGCTGACGGGCTTCGAGGTGGAGGTGGCAGAGCTCGCAGCCAAGAAAATGGGCTTGAAGATCGAGTGGAAAACCATCGGTTTCGATGCCCTGCTGACCGGCCTGAAGCAGGACCGCTGGGACCTGGTGATCGCATCCCACGGCGTGACCGATGAGCGCGCCAAGGCCGTCACGTTCACCGCGCCGCACTATTGCTCTGGCGGCATGGTGATTGCCATGGACCCCGCAATCCGCAGCGCCAAGGACCTGGCCGGCAAGATCGTCGCCGTGCAGACCGGCACGAGCTACCTGGAAAATGTCCAGAAGGTCACGACCATCAAGGAAATGAAGAACTTCCCCACCGATGTGGATGCGCGCAGCGCACTGACCTCGCGCCGGGTGGACGCCTGGGTGACCGACCGTTTCGTTGCCAAGGAAGTGGTGGCGAAGAACCCCAAGGCAGGTCTCCAGTTGGGTGAAATGGTGTTCATCGAGCGCATCGCCTCGGCGGTTGCCAAGGGCAACCAGCCCCTGGCCGATGCGTGGAGCAAGGCCCTGGCCGAAACCATGGCCGATGGCAGCTACGCCGCCGTGTCGAAAAAGTACTTCAACGAAGACGTACGCTGCAACTGAAAACGGGGCTCCGGCCCTCTCTGATCCATGCTCATAGCCCTTTGGCCGCGCCACTGGAGCCGCCCGCAGCGTAGCAATGCCACGCTGATTGCGGCCCTGGTCCTGATGGTGTTCATGCTGGCCCTTCTCGGCCAGATACTTTCACTTTTTCCCGAACCCATTGGCTCCAACGCACAGGCATTTTCCGATGGCGCGCGAACCACCCTGTGGTTGACGCTGATCAGCGGCGCCGTGGGCCTGGTTTTGGGCACGGCGGCCGCACTGGCGCGCACCGCCCGCTGGATAGGTTTGCGCTGGCTGGCGGGTTTCTACATCTGGGCCATTCGCGGAACGCCATTGCTGGTCCAGATCCTGTTTGTCTACTTCGCGCTCCCGGTGCTGGTGCCTGGACTGAACCTGCCCGACTTTGCCGCCGCCGTGGTGGCGCTGGGGCTGAACGTGGGCGCCTACAACGCCGAAGCGATTCGCGCGGGCCTGCTGGCGGTGCCCCGGGGGCAGACGGAAGCGGCACGGGCGCTGGGTCTCGGCGCGGCCATGTGTTTTTCGATGTGGTGTTCCCGCAGGCTTTCAAGATATCGCTGCCGCCCCTGGTCAGCAACTTCGTGGCGCTGCTCAAGGATTCCTCGCTGGCCTACGCGATTGGCGTGGTCGAACTGACCAACGTGGGCAACCGCATCCAGTCCGCAACCTTTCAGCCCATTGCCACGCTGACCACCGTGGCCCTGACCTACCTGCTCCTGACCACGCTGGTGACCCAGCTTTCCAACGCCATCGAACACCGTTTTGATGTCGAAGGACGCATCCAATGAGCGACCCGACGCCTTACATCGTGGCAGAGAATGTCTGCAAGTCCTTTGGCACGAACCAGGTGCTCAAGGATGTTTCCACGCACTTCAACACCGGCGAGGTGACCGTCATCATTGGCGCGTCAGGCTCTGGAAAAAGCACCCTGCTGCGCGCCATCAACCGGCTGGAACCGCACGACAGCGGCACCATCCGCATCGGTGGCGTACCCGTCACCGACGACCCCCGCACCCTGCAGCAGCAGCGCTGCGAAGTGGGCATGGTGTTCCAGCAGTTCAACCTGTTTGGCCACATGAGCGCGCTCGACAACGTGGCACTGGCCCCACGGCGCCTGCGCCATCTCGCCAGGGCCCAGGCCAACGAGCAGGCGATGACCCTGCTGCGCCGCGTGGGCATGCAGGACCACGCGCACAAGTACCCCTGGCAGTTGTCTGGGGGACAGCAGCAGCGCGTGGCCATCGCCCGTGCCCTGGCCATGGCGCCGAAGGTGATGCTCTTCGACGAGCCCACGTCGGCGCTCGACCCCGAGATGGTGCAGGAAGTGCTCGATGTGATGCGCGAACTGGCGCGCGGCGGCATGACCATGATCGTGGTGACCCACGAGATGGGTTTTGCACGCGAGGTGGCTGACCGTGTGCTGTTTTTCGACAAGGGGCGCATTGCGCACGATGCACCCCCTGCCGAGTTCTTCAACAATCCCGGAAACGACCGTATCCGCGCCTTCATTGGCCGGATGGGTGCCTGAATAGCGCCTACAGGCCGGATGACCGCAAGGCACCCGGCAACGGAGGCTACGGTACGAACGTCCTGTCGTCTCCCGCTCTTTGACCCTCAGCGCACGGGCCAGGCCCGTGCAAGCGCTGGGGACTTGTCCCGATATTTATGCGATCTGAACGTTTTGGCCTCATCGCCCTGCTGGTGGTGACCGCCGTGTGGGGAACCACCTTCCCCGCCATGAAGCTGCTGTCGGCGCACCTCGATGCCCTGCAGATCATCTGGTTGCGTTTTGCCCTGGCCCTTTTGGTGCTGGCTCCGCTGTGGGTGGGCATGCGGCCCCAGGAACGCCTGTGGGGTTGTACGCTGGGACTGCTGCTGTTCCTGGCGTTCTGGCTTCAGATCGAGGGCCTGGCGCGCACCAGCAGCAATCGCAACGCCTTTGTCACCGGGCTCAACGTGCTCGTGGTGCCATTGATTGCCATGGCGGCCCTGGGGCGCCGCTATGGCTGGCGCCTGTGGGCGGCCTGCGCCATGGCGTTCGCCGGCATGGCATTGATGTTCCATGAGAACGAGCCCTGGAATCTGGGCGATTCGCTCACGCTGGCCAGCACGGTGTTCTATGCCATCTATATCCTGGTGCTGGAAGAATGCGCACGCCGTACCTCGGCGCACCCGCTGCGCGCCACGCGCATGGCCGCGGCACAGGCCACCGTGATGTGCGCGGCCGCTACGGTGCTGCTGCTGGTGCGCGATGGCAGCATGGACTGGCTGCAATCGCTGGGCAACCTGCAGATGTCGAGCTGGCTGGCGCTCGTGTACCTGGGTTTTCTGGCCAGCGTGGTCGTGGTGACACTGCAAGCCTGGGGCCAGCAGCGCGTGGATGCCATGCGCAGTGCCATCGTGTTTGGCCTGGAGCCGGTTTTCGCCGCCCTGACCGCCTGGGCGCTGCTGGGCGAACGCCTGGGATGGCACGGGCTGAGCGGAGCGGCGCTGATTGTGGCCGCACTGGTTTTCAGCCAGATCCAGCCACCCAAGCGGACCGTGGTCACCCCGGCCGCATGAAGAGGCCAGGGGCGCCGCAATTTACGATGAAAATAGGCCTTAGCGCTTATGCAGAAAGCGCCAATAGCTATCATTTTTCAATAATTTAAGGGGCCAGCAACGGAACATCGGCAGCGGCACGCGGTTTGCCGATGGGCGCCGAGGCCTGCCCCTTCTGCACGGCGGCAATGTCTGCCTCGCTCGGATATTCACCAGTCAACCAGTAGTCGAACACCCTGCGCGCAATCGGCGCCGCATGCGCGGCGCCAAAGCCGGCGTTTTCGACAATCAGTGCCAGCGCAATCGTGGGGGCTTCAGCGGGCGCGAACGCCGTGAACAGGGAGTGGTCGCGCTGGTGTTCCTCCAGCGCCTTGGCGTTGTAGCGCACGTTCTGCCCGAGACTCACCGCCTGGGCCGTGCCGGTCTTGCCCCCGGAGGTGTAGGGGGCCCCCGCAAACACGCGCGTGCCTGTGCCCCCCTTGTTCACGGCCACCATCGCGTTGCGCACGATCTCCACATTCTTGGGCAGATAGCCGAGGTTTTCACCCGGCGGCTGGACGATCTCGGTCACCACCCCCGTGATCGAATTCTTCACGGCCTTGGCCATGTGCGGGCGATAGCGGATTCCGCCGTTGGCCATGGTGGCCTGGGCCAGCGCCAGTTGCAGCATGGTGAAGTTGTTGTAGCCCTGACCGATGCCCAGCGAAACGGTTTCGCCCGGAAACCAGCGCTTCATCTCCGGGCGTTTGTAGGCGTTGCGCTTCCACTCGGTGCTCGGCAGCGTGCCGCGCACCTCACCGTTGAGGTCAATGCCGGTGGACTGGCCAAAGCCCAGCGGCTTCATGAAATCGTGAATGGCATCAACGCCCATGTCCACGGCCAGCGAGTAAAAGTAGGTATTGCTCGAAAACTGGATGGCCCGGTGCATGTCCACGCCGCCCAACCCCCCTTCGTGGCTGCGAAAGGTGTGGCCGCCAAATGTGTACGAACCGGGATCGTTCACCACCAGACTGGGCGACCGCTTGCCCAGTTGCAGCGCGGCGAGCGCCATGAAGGGCTTGTAGGTGGAGCCAGGCGGGTAGGTGCCACGCAAGGCGCGGTTCAGCAGGGGCTTGTCGATGGATTCATTGAGCGCGGCCCAGTTATCCACATCGATACCCTCGACAAACAGGTTGGGGTCGAACGTGGGCTTGCTCACCAGTGCCAGGATTTCGCCGTTGCGCGGGTCGATGGCCACGAGTGCGCCGCGGCGGGACCCGTACAACTCTTCAATGAGCTTTTGCAGCTTGATGTCGATCGACAGCATCACGCTGTCGCCGGGCGTGGCCACGCGGCTCGACAGCTTGCGCACGGCCCGGCCGCCCGCCGAGGTCTCCATCTGCTCCACACCCGTGGCGCCGTGCAAGGCCGCTTCGTAGCTCTGCTCGATGCCCAGCTTGCCGATGTATTCGGTGCCGCGGTAGTTGGCCTCGTCGTCAGAGTCCTGGATGCGGGCTTTCTCCGCCTGGTTGATGCGCCCGATGTAGCCAATCGCGTGGCTGGCGACTTCCCCCAGGGGATAGTTGCGAAAGAGCCGCGCCTTGATGTCCACACCGGGGAACCGGTAGCGTTGCGCCGTAAAGCGCGCCACTTCCTCGTCCGTCAGGCGGGTGCGGATGGGCAGTGATTCGAAATTGCGCGACTCCTCCATCAACCGCTTGAAGCGGCGGCGGTCCCGGGTCTGAATCTCCACCACCTTCGACAACCCATCAATGGTTTCATCCAGCACGCCCGCCCGCGAGGGCGTGATTTCGAGCGTGTACGCCGCATAGTTGGTTGCCAGCACCACGCCGTTGCGGTCCAGGATGAGGCCGCGGTTGGGAACAATGGGAACGATCGCCGTGCGGTTGCTCTCGGCCTGGGCGGCGAGGTCTTCGTGGCGCACCACCTGCAAAAAGAGCAGGCGTGCCACGATCAGGCAAAACGCCAGAAAAACCACTGCGCCAATCACCAACACTCGCGTGCGAAAACGCGATGCATCGGCCTCGACGTTGCGCAGCTCCGTCATGGCATCCGGCCTTCGGCCGCTTGCGCGCTGCGTATGCGCGCCGTGGCGCGCAACGCATCAGAACGGGAAATGGAACACCTCGTCATGCTCTACGACGGCCTCACAAGGGCCGGTTCTCATCGCGATCCGGCGGACGGCGCTGCGGCGCCAGCAGCACCCAGCTGGCCAGGGGCCAGAGCAACGCCTCCAGCATCGGCGCGAGCAGCCCCCAGAAACCGGGAAAGATTCCACCGCCCACCATGCGCAACAACAGCTCCACCGCATGGGCCAGCAAAAACAAGGGGAACACCTGCAAGGCCTGCGACGGCACGCTGAACCACAGCAGGCGCCGGTGCATGGACATTGCGCCAAACGACAACACCGCGTAGATCAGCGCGTGCTGACCCAGCCAGGACGACTGGTGGACATCCATGCACAGGCCCAACATGAAGGCGATACCCATGCCGATACGCTGGGGCTGGTGCACCACCCAGAACGTCAGCAGCAGCATCAGGATATCGGGCATCCACACCACGCGCCCCAGCGGCACAAAGTTGATCGCCAGGCCTACCACCAGACTGGAAACAATGAAGGCCGGATTGACCGGCAGCAGCAATGGCTGCCCGCGCGGCATGATCATGGCGCGACCCCTTCCGGCCCTACATAGCCACATGCCATCATTTGCGCGCCCCCTTCTTGCCAGGAAGCGCCGCGTCGGGTTCAGGCCGCGCGGGCATGGGCTCTGCTGCCGGCTTGAGCAGCATCACATGGCGCGCTCCCTGCACCCCGGCAATAGGGGCGCAATAAATGCGGGCAAAAGCAGAGTCGGCCCGCCGCTCCACACGCACCACCTTGGCGACGGGCAAACCCGGGGGATAAAGCCCATCGACACCACTGGTCGTGAGCAGATCCCCCTCCTGGATGTCGGCGTTCGCCGGCATGAAGCGCAGCTCCATGCCCCCGGCATGGCCCGCCACCGGGTCTCCGTAGGCGACGCCCCGGACCCCGGTGCGGATGTTCAATACCGGAATGGCCTGATCGCGGTCAATCAGCAGGGTGACCTCACTCACGAACGGATGCACGCGCGTAACCTGCCCCAGCACCCCCTTCTCGTCGAGCACCGGCGCACCCAGCTCCACCCCTGCCACGCGGCCCTGGTCCACCACCACCCGCCGGGTGTAGGGATCCGCGGTGTCATAGAGCACCTGCGCCGCCTGTGCAGGGGTTTCCAGCCGGGTTCGAAGGTCCAGCAATTGACGCAATCGCGCGTTTTCCTGCATCAGCTGCTCCGCCTGAATCGAGCGCTGTGACATCAAGGTCATTTGCTTGCGGGCCGCATCGGCGTCTTCCTGGGCCGCTTTCAAGGACTGGAAGTAGCCACTGCCCTGCGCGACGAACTCGACGGGCTGCAGCATCAACCATTGCACCGGGTAAAGAATGGTGGCCACCGCCTGGCGCACCGTACCCGTGAGTTGAAAGCGCACATCGGCCACCATCAAAAACAGCGCCAACGCGCTGTAGAGGGCCAGCTTGGACAGGGCCGAAGGCCCTTGCTTGAAAAATGGCGGCGCGCTGCGCTCAAGGGTTCCGAGCGACATGGCAGATCATTGTTGTCAGGCGGGGCTGCAGGGCACCCGAGCCACGGGTGCGTGCCCACAAGGCCTTGGTGCGAACGCAGTCAGTCATGCAATGGAGAAGAGGATTCGACCTGTGCAGGCACAGGCGTTCCGTCTTACTCGCTGGTAAAAATGCTGCCCAGGCGGTCCATGCGCTCCAGCGCGATGCCGCAGCCTCGCACCACGCAGGTCAACGGGTCCTCGGCAACCAGCACGGGCAGGCCGGTTTCCTCGGCCAGCAAGCGGTCCAGGTCGCGCAGCAAGGCGCCGCCACCGGTGAGCATCATGCCGCGGTCGGCAATGTCGGCGCCCAGTTCGGGCGGTGTCTGCTCCAGCGCATTCTTGACGGCCGAAACGATCTGGTTGAGCGGATCGGTCAGTGCTTCCAGCACTTCGTTGCTGGAGATGGTGAAGCTGCGCGGCACACCTTCACTCAAGTTGCGACCCTTGACTTCCATCTCGCGCACTTCGGAGCCAGGAAAGGCCGAACCGATGTTTTTCTTGATGGCTTCGGCCGTGGGCTCGCCAATCAGCATGCCGTAGTTGCGGCGGATGTAGCTGATGATGGCCTCGTCGAACTTGTCGCCGCCCACACGGACGCTGCCCTTGTAGACCATGCCGCCCAATGAAATCACGCCCACCTCGGTAGTGCCGCCACCAATATCCACCACCATCGAACCGCTGGCTTCGGAAACGGGCAGACCCGCGCCAATACCTGCCGCCATGGGCTCTTCGATCAGGTAGACCGCCGTGGCGCCCGCAGCTTCAGCCGCGTCCTTGATGGCGCGGCGCTCAACCTGGGTGGAGCCGCAGGGCACGCAGATGATGATGCGCGGGCTGGGGGTGAACAACGTGCGCGGGTGCACCATCTTGATGAACTGCTTGATCATCTGCTCGGTGATCACGAAGTCGGCAATCACGCCGTCTTTCATGGGCCGGATGGCTTCAATGTTGCCAGGCACCTTGCCCAGCATGGCCTTGGCCTCACGGCCGACAGCCTGAATCACTTTCTTGCCATGGGGTCCGCCCTCGTGGCGGATGGCAACGACAGAGGGCTCATCGAGCACAATCCCTTTGTCGCGGGCGAAAATGAGAGTATTGGCAGTGCCAAGATCAATGGCAAGGTCGGTGGAGAAATACCGACGGAAAGCTCCGAACATTCAAAAATCCTCTCAGGCACGGCATGCACGTCGGCCTGCCGTCGCCGGGTTTACGGGTCAAATATCGCTTTTTTCGCACAATGACCGGCAGGTAGGAGGGTATTGCGGCAAAGCCGGGATAATACCCCATCCCCTGTGAATAACTCCCTTCGGCTTGATCCGTATCACAGGTTTACATCTGGTTTCCCACGAATTTTCCCTTATGGCACTGACACCCCAGGACATCGGCCGCATTGCCAACTTGGCACGGCTTGAGCTGACACCTTCCGAAAGTGAGCGCATGCTGACCCAGCTCAACGGCTTTTTTGACATCGTGGAAAAGATGCGGGCAGTGGACACCTCGGGCCTCACACCCCTGGCACACCCTGTCGCGGCCATCCAGGATGTGGCCCTGCGGCTGCGCGAGGACGTGGCCAGCGAGCCCAACCAGCGCGAAGCCAACCAGAAGAGCGCCCCCGCTGTCGAGCGCGGCCTGTTCCTCGTCCCCAAAGTGATCGAGTGAGGCCCGCATGAGCATAGCTACCACCCAAGCCCTGCACGACCTAGGCGTTGCCGACCTGGCCGCCGGCCTGCGCGCCAAGCAATTTTCTGCCGTTGAAGCCGCCCGCCATTTCCTGGCCCGCGCGAAGGCGCACCAAAATATGGGCGCATTTGTGGCACTGAACGAAGACGCCACCCTGGCGCAAGCCTTGGCCGCCGATGCCCGCATTGCCGCTGGCACGGCGGGCGCGCTGGAAGGCGTGCCGATTGCCCACAAGGACATCTTCGTCACGCGCGACTTCCCCAGCACTGCGGGCTCCAAAATGCTGGCGGGCTACCAGTCGCCATTTGACGCCACCGTGGTCACCAAGCTCGCTGACGCGGGCGCTGTGACCCTTGGCAAACTCAACTGCGACGAGTTCGCGATGGGCTCGGCCAACGAGAACTCGGCCGTGGCCCCCGTAGGCTTCGCCGCCCCCGCCCCTGTGCGCAACCCCTGGGACACCAGCCGCATTCCCGGTGGCTCGTCGGGCGGCAGCGCTGTGGCGGTGGCAGCGCGCCTGGCGCCAGCCACGACCGGCACCGACACCGGCGGCTCCATCCGCCAACCTGCCTCATTCTGCGGCATCACCGGCATCAAGCCCACCTATGGCCGCGCCAGCCGCTACGGCATGATCGCATTCGCCTCCAGCCTCGACCAGGCTGGCCCCATGGCCCGCTCTGCCGAAGACTGCGCGCTGCTGCTGTCCGCCATGTGCGGCCCCGACCCAGACCGCGACTCCACCTCGCTCGACGTGCCTGCCGAAAACTTCAGCGCCAAGCTGAACGACAGCATCGACGGCCTGCGCATCGGCATCCCCGCCGAATTTTTTGGCGAAGGTCTGGCCCCCGACGTGCGCGCTGCCGTGGATGCGGCGCTCAAGGAATACGAAAAGCTCGGCGCCAAGCTCGTGCCCATCTCGTTGCCCCGGACGGAGCTCTCGATCCCCGTCTACTACATCATTGCCCCAGCCGAGGCTTCGTCCAACCTTTCGCGCTTCGACGGCGTGAAGTTCGGCCACCGCGCCAAGAACTACACCGACCTGGTGGACATGTACAAGAAGACCCGCGCCGAAGGCTTTGGTGACGAGGTCAAGCGCCGCATCATGATTGGCACCTATGTGCTGAGCCATGGCTACTACGACGCCTACTACCTGCAGGCGCAAAAAATCCGCCGCATGATCGCCGACGACTTCCAGAACGCCTTCAAAGAATGCGATCTGATCGCCGGCCCCGTGGCACCCACGGTGGCCTGGAAGCTGGGCGAGCACGGCAACGACCCGCTGGCCGACTACCTGGCCGACATCTTCACGCTGCCCGCATCGCTGGCCGGCCTGCCCGGCATGAGCGTTCCGGCGGGCTTTGGCGAGGGCGGTATGCCCGTGGGACTGCAGCTGATCGGCAACTACTTCCAGGAGGCCCGCCTGCTGAACACTGCGCACCGCCTGCAGCAAGCCACCGATTTCCACCTCCGCCAACCCGGAGGTCTGTGACATGACCAGCAAATTGATCCACGGCTACGAAGTCGTCATCGGCTTCGAAACCCACACCCAGCTCGCCACGCAGAGCAAGATTTTCAGCCGCGCCCCCACGGCCTTCGGCGCGGAGCCCAACACCCAGGCCTGCGCGGTGGACCTGGCCCTGCCCGGCACGCTACCCGTGATGAACCGCGAAGCGGTGGCCTGCGCTATCAAATTGGGACTGGCGCTCGGCTCCCACATTGCGCCCGTGAGCATTTTTGCGCGCAAGAATTACTTCTACCCCGACCTGCCCAAGGGCTACCAGATCAGCCAGTTCGAAATCCCGGTGGTGCAGGGCGGCGAGGTCGAGTTCTTCCTGGGCAACGAGAAAAAGACCGTGCGCCTGGTGCGCGCCCACCTGGAAGAAGACGCGGGCAAGTCGCTGCACGAAGAATTCCACGGCATGAGCGGCATCGACCTGAACCGCGCCGGCACGCCGCTGCTGGAGATCGTGACCGAGCCCGACATGCGCTCGTCCGAAGAAGCCGTGGCCTACGCCAAGGAACTGCACAAGATCGTGACCTGGATCGGCATCTGCGACGGCAACATGCAGGAAGGCAGCTTCCGCTGCGATGCCAACGTGTCGGTGCGCAAGCCCGGCGCCCCTTTAGGCACGCGCCGCGAGATCAAGAACCTGAACAGCTTCAAGTTCATGCAGCAGGCCATCGACTACGAGATCCGCTGGCAGATCGAGCAGATTGAAGACGGCCACGCCATCCAGCAGGCCACCGTGCTGTTCGACCCCGACACGGGCGAAACGCGTGCGATGCGCACCAAGGAGGACGCCGCGGACTACCGCTACTTTCCGGACCCGGACCTGCCCCCGCTCCATATTTCAGAGCAATGGGTGCAAGAGCAGCGTGCGCTGATGGCCGAATTGCCCCGAACCATGGCCGCGCGTTTCGTGGCGGACTATGGCCTGCCGGAATACGACGCCACCACGCTCACGCAAAGCAAAGCCATGGCGGCTTACTTCGAGGCGGTGGCCAAGGCCTGCGGTCAGCCCAAGTTGGCCAGCAACTGGATCATGGGCGAGGTGTCGCGCCGCCTGAACGCGGGCGAGATCGGCATCGAGCGGGCACCGGTACCCTCCGCGCAGCTGGCAGCACTGATCGCGCGCATTGCCGACGGCACGATTTCCAACAACGCCGCCCGGCAGGTGTTTGACGTGCTGTGGGCCGGTGAATCGGCGGATGTGGACGCCATCATCGAGTCCAAAGGCCTCAAGCAGATGAACGACACGGGCGCGTTGGAGAAAATCATCGACAAGGTGATTGCCGCCAACGCCGACAACGTGGCCCAGTTCCGCGCCGGCAAGGACAAGGCGTTCAATGCACTCGTGGGCCAGATCATGAAGGCCAGCAAGGGCAAAGCCAATCCGCAGCAGGTCAACGACTTGCTGCGCGCGCGGCTGGCAAACCAGGGTTGACACTGAAGGCAAGCGGCGCGTTCACGCACCGCCGGTGCTGCCTTCAGCGCGAAGCAGCGGGCAGTAATAATTCAGGGGTGGTCGTTGCTGGCACCAGCTGTGCGGCCCACAGCCTGCGCAGTTGTGCCAGCTCTGCGTCGTAGCGCTGGTGAATGCGACGCTTTTCCAGGTCCTGATTGACGACGAAGCGCTGCTGCTCCGCCATGGCTTCATCGCTTTCGGCAATCTTGCGGCGCAACGCCATCGGCGCCTTCGCCGGGTCCCGCTGGTAGAACTCCATTTCCGAATCCAGGGCCTTGCGCTGCAGCTGAAGTTCCACCATGCGCTTTTCGGCGATGGCGGTGATGTCATCGAGCAGCTGAATCGCTGCGGCACGCTCCACGTCATGGGCCGCCTTGTCGGGGTAGCGGGCGATGAGAACCCGCTCGCGGCGGCGCTCTTCCTGCTGGCGAGCACGCTCCTCCGCCTCCTTGCGACGCTGCACGTCCAGGGCAGCCCGCTCCTGCTCGGTGAGCGAGGGGCCAATCTGGCGTCGCACGGTGCCCGTGGGGCCCAGTTCACGCTGTTCGCGGTCCAGGCATTCAGCAATGGGGCGGTCTGCCGTCAGGCGACGCCCCTGGCGATCGACACAGGTATAGATGCTGCCGGCGCTGGCCTGCTGCGCCCACGCGCAGGGCACTACCAGGCCGGCGACCACCCCCGCTCCCATGATCCACGCCAATTTGCTCAACTGGATGACCCTTCGTTGACTCCGTACCGCTGGCGATAGGCCAGCACCCGTTCGTGGTGTGCACTCATCTCCGTCCCTTCCTTTTGGGACAGATACAGCAATAAGTCTGCCAGCGTTGCGATGGCGCACACCTGCATGCCCAGTTGCTGGCGCACATACTGCACGGCGCTGTGCTCGACATCGCGCCCATTCTCGGTGGCTTTTTCCTGCCGATCCAGCGCAATGGCCACGGCATGCGGCACAGCGCCGGCCGCACGGATGATGGCAATCGACTCGCGCGCGGCAGTGCCTGCCGACATCACATCATCAACAATCAGCACCCGCCCCTGGAGCGGCGCGCCCACCAGCGTGCCGCCTTCGCCATGGTCCTTGGCTTCCTTGCGGTTGTAGGCGAAGGGCACGTTGCGCCCCTGGCGCGCCAGTTCCACGGCCACCGTGGCAGCCAATGGAATGCCCTTGTAGGCCGGGCCAAACACCATGTCGAATTCCATGCCGCTGGCCAGCAGGGCTTTTGCATAAAATTCTGCAAGGCGGCCCAGCTTGTCCCCGTCGTCGAAGAGACCTGCGTTGAAGAAGTAGGGGCTCAGGCGTCCCGCCTTGGTTTTGAACTCACCGAATCGCAGCACGCCTGCCTCGACAGCAAAACGGACAAAATCCTGCGCCAGACGGCCCTGTTCGGGGGTGCGCGCGCCAACATTCACCATGGGAATTCCTTGTTCAAGTTAACCAGCCTCAATCTCAACGGCATCCGTTCCGCCACCAGCAAAGGCGTGGAACCCTGGATCGCAAGCATGCGGCCGGATTGTATTTGTGTGCAGGAAGTGAAGGCCCAGGCGGCCGATGTCGCCACGCGCTTCGAAAAGCTTGCCGGCATGCAGGGCCATTTTCACTTCGCCCAGAAGAAAGGCTACTCGGGGGTCGGAATCTACACGCGCCATGAGCCCAGCGAAGTCATCGCCGGCTATGGTTCACCCGAATTTGACGCCGAGGGCCGGTATATCGAACTGCGTTTCGACACACCCGCGCGCAAGCTGTCCATCATCAGCGCCTATTTCCCCAGCGGCTCGTCGGGCGAGGAACGCCAGCTGGCCAAATACCGCTTTCTCGATGCCTTCCACCCGCACCTCATGACCGCCAAGAGCGAGCGGGAGTTCATCCTGTGCGGCGACATCAACATTGCGCACCAGCAAATCGACCTGAAGAACTGGCGCAGCAACCAGAAAAACAGCGGCTTCCTGCCCGAAGAACGCGCCTGGATGACAAAGTTGTTACACACAACTGACCCCGGCGGCGGGCTGGTGGACGTTTACCGTCAGTTACAACCGACGGCCACCGACACCGCCTACACGTGGTGGAGCAACCGCGGCCAGGCCTATGCCAACAACGTGGGATGGCGCCTGGACTACCACCTCGCCACCCCCGCGCTGGCAGCCCTCGCGCGCACCGAGCACATTTACAAGGACGAGAAATTCTCGGACCATGCGCCCATCACCGTGGATTACGACTTCACGCTCTGACCTTCGCCCTCACTGCCATTTCATGCCAATCGCTCCCACGCCAGAAACGCTTGCCTCCGCGCCGCCACAGTGTTTACCCCCCCGGATACGACCGCCCTGTGGAAACTGGTCACCACCCCCCATCCGGTGATGGGAAAGGCGCGCCACTTGGGCGAGGCCCTGCTGCAGGCCGGCATCATCAGCGAACGCACGCTGCTGGACGGCCTGCAGGCCCAAAAAGCCGAGCACGAAATCGGCGTGCGGCGCCAGGTGGGCCAGATCCTGGTGGACCGCGGCGACGTGACGCAAGACCAGCTCAAGCATGTGATTGACAGCTGGCTGGGCGAATACATGGTGGACCCCGGCCACCTGACGCCCGACGCGGTCTCGCTGGCGCTGGTACCGCGTGCGGTGGCCGAGCGCGAATCGGTGCTGCCCTTGTTGGCCCGCGAGGACGCGCTGGTGCTGCTCATGGCCGACCCCTGCGACCGCGTGCTGCTCGACGAGCTGCGCTTTCTGACCCAGCGGCGGCTCATTCCGCTGCGCGCCGCCCCCGGTACCCTGGGGCCGGCCATCGCCAAGGCCTACAGCGTGCACCTGCAGCCCCAGGCGGGCTCCCCAACGGCGACCGGGGCGCATCCAGCCACCGCCGCCACCTCGCGCGCCACATCGCAAGAACTGGCCATCAACCTCACCACGACGGCCCCCGACAGCGAATCCGAGCAGACCGACGTCATCAGCGAGTCAGACAACACCCTGGTGCGCCTGATCAACTCGGTGATTGACGAGGCCATCAACCACCGCGCTTCCGACATCCACATAGAAACCGAGCCCGCCCCGCAGAACGTGCGCGTGCGCCTGCGCATCGACGGGGAACTGACGCCCTACCTTGAGCTGCCAGCGCGCTTTCGGTTCGCCATGGTGGCCCGCATCAAGATCATGGCCAGTATGGACATCTCCGAGCACCGCAAGCCGCAGGACGGGAAGATCGACTTCTCGCGCTTCGGCGGCCCGCCCGTCGAGCTGCGCGTGGTCACCGTGCCCACCTCGCGCGGTCTCGAAGACGTGGTGCTGCGCCTGCTGGCCGGCGCCAAGCCCCTGCCGCTGGAAGCCATTGGCCTGAGCCCGGCCAACCTGGTGGCCATACGCGGTGTGATGAAAAAGAGCTACGGCCTGGTGCTCGTGGTCGGCCCCACGGGGTGCGGCAAGACGACTTCGCTGCACTCGGTCATCCGCGACATCAACACCGCTGGCCGCAAGATCTGGACAGCCGAAGACCCCATCGAAATCACCCAGAGCGGCCTGCGCCAGGTGCAGGTGAACGCCCGCATCGGCTGGACCTTTGCCGCCGCCATGCGCACCTTTTTGCGGGCCGACCCGGACGTCATCATGATCGGTGAAATGCGCGACGAGGAAACCGCGCGCATCGCCATCGAGGCCTCGCTGACCGGGCACCTGGTGCTGTCCACACTGCACACCAATTCGGCGCCCGAGAGCATTGCGCGGTTGCTCGAAATCGGGTTGGACCCGTTCAACTTCTCGGACTCGCTGCTGGCCATCCTCGCCCAGCGCCTGGTGCGGCGCCTGTGCACCGCCTGCCGCGAGCCCCGGTTGGCCGACGAGGAAACCCTGAACGATCTGGCCTCGCAATACCTTGCCAGCGGCACCAGCAACACGCCCGAGGCGCGCTCGGCGCAGGTGGCACGCTGGCGCAAACAGCATGGCGACGCCACGGGTGCCATGCAGCTGTGGCGCGCGGTAGGTTGCAAGGAGTGCGAGAACCACGGTTACCGCGGACGGCTGGGCATCCATGAGCTGATGATCAGCGACGACTCCATCCGCCAGCACATCCGGCACCGGGCCCCCGCCTCGGACATCCGGCACTCGGCACTGGCGGCCGGCATGCTCACCCTGCGGCAGGACGGTATCGAAAAAGTGCTGCAGGGCCTGACCGACATGCCCGAAGTGATTGGAGCGACCAATCTGTGAAAATTTTCACAAAATCCGCCGCCAACGCTTATCTATAAAGCGCTAAATGCTATAAATAAGATTGCAAATAAGTCCCTCTGACCGAACCGCGTCAGCGCCCCAGCTCCTTGGCGCTGACGCCGGCAATACCCCAGTTCTCCTTGGGCACGTCGTGGATCCACACGCGCACGTTCTCCTTGGGCGCACCCACGGCCTCGTGCAGCGCCTGCGTTACCTTTTCAATCACGGCCTTCTTCTGCTCTTCGGTGCGGCCTTCGATCATGTAAATCTGGGCAAATGGCATGGGGATGTCCTTGGAATTCTCAAAGCATGGGGATTCAATGCCGGCGGGCGATCAGTCGAGCTTGATGCCCAGCTTCTGGATCAGACTGCCCCAGCGCGCGTTTTCAGCACGGATGAACTCGGCAAACTGCTGCGGCGTATTGACCTTGATGTCGGCGCCGATGTTCTCGAAGGCCGTCAGGGCGGGCGCGGTGGCCGCGCCGGTTTTCCAGGCATCGGCCAGCTTGATGACGATGTCGCGCGGCGTGGATGCCGGCGCAATCAGGCCGAACCAGGTCACCACATCGAAGCCGGCAACGCCCTGCTCGGCCACCGTGGGCACGTTGGGCAAGGCGCGCGAGCGCTGCGCCGAGGTCACGGCAATCACCTTGAGCTTGCCCGACTTCACGTTGGGCAGGGTGGTGGTCAGCGAGCTCTCGAAGCTCAGGGGAATCGTGCCGGCCAGCAGGTCCTGGGCGATCTGGCTGGTGCCCTTGTAGGGAATGTGAGTGAGCACAATGCCGGCGGTGGATTGCAGCAGCTCGGCCGCCAGGTGGGTGCTGGTGCCGATGCCCGAGGTGCCGTAGCTGAGCTTGCCGGGATGGGCCTTGGCATAGGCGATCAGCCCCTTGAGGTCATCGAACGGCGCGCTTGGGTGCGCCACGATGGCGCAGGGCGTGAAGCCCACCAGCGACACCGGTGCCAGGTCCTTTTCGACGGAGAACGGCAGCTTGGGGTACAGCGTGGGCGCAATGGCCAGACTGCTGATGGCCGACAGGCCGATGGTGTAGCCATCGCCCGCCGCCTTGGCCACCGCGTCGGTGCCGATGTTGCCGCCGGCGCCGGCCTTGTTCTCCACCACCAGTTGCTGGCCCAGCTTGTCGCCCATCACCTTGGCCGCCGTGCGGCCCATGATGTCGGTCGGGCCGCCGGGCGGGAACGGCACGATCAGCTTGATCGGCTTGGAGGGCCAGGTGTCCTGTGCCCAGCTTGCGAGTGGGAACGATGCCAGGAACGCCGACAGCGCGGTGCCCATGCCAGTGGCGGTGAATTGTCTCCGTTGCATTTTTTCTCTCTTTTCAGTCACACAAAACGAACCGACACGCTGCCCAGGTTCTGGATGCGCAGCGTGACGTTGTCGCCCGCCTGCACGGCCACGGCTTCGGTGATGCCCCCCGACAGCACCAGCGAGCCCGCCGGCAGCGACTGGCCACGCCGCCCCAGGTGGTTGACCAGCATGGCCACGGCCGCCGCCGGGTGCCCCAGCACCGCCGCACCGGCCCCCATGGCCACGGGCTGGCCGTTCTTCTCCAGCACCACGCCGAGCGTGCGCAAGTCCAGGTCGCGCGCCGCGGCAATCCGCCCGCCAACCACGAAGCGCGCGGCCGAGGTGTTGTCGGCCACCACACTTTTGAGGTCGAACTTGAAGTCGCGGTAGCGGCTGTCGATGACTTCGATGCCGGGCAGCACGACATCGCTGGCGGCGAGCACGGCGCCGATGTGGCAGCCGGGGCCCTTGAGTTCGGTGCGCGTGATGAAGCAGATCTCGGGCTCGACCTTGGGGTGGATCAGATCGCTGACCTTGATCTCTGCGCCCTCGGGCACGACGAACTCGTCGACCAGAAAACCGAACACAGGGTCGGTCACGCCCATCTGCTTCATCTTGGCGTGCGAGGTCAGGCCCGCCTTGTAGCCCACGACGCGGGCGCCGCGTGCCAGCTTGCGCGCCAGAATGCGGTCCTGGATGGCATAGGCGTCGTCCCAGTCCATATCAGGGTGGGACTCGGTGATCTTGAGGGTGTCCTGGGCCTTCAGCTGGCAGTTTTCCAGGTGGTCGGCCAGTTGGTCGAGGGTGGATGCGTTCAGTGCCATGGTCTTGTCCTTCAAGCTGCCTGCAGGCCGCGCGCCCTGGCGAGGGTGAGCGCGGTGTCTTCGATCATGTCTTCCTGGCCGCCGACCATGCCGCGGCGGCCCATCTCGACCAGGATTTCGCGCGCCGGCACGCCGTACTTCTGGCTGGCGCGCTTGGCGAACAGCAGGAACGAGCCGTACACGCCGGCATAACCCAGCGTGAGCGCGTCGCGGTCGATGCGGATGGGGAAGTCCATGATGGGCACCACCAGGTCTTCGGCCACGTCCTGGATCTTGAACACGTCCACGCCGGTCTCGATGCCCATGAGGTCGCACACAGCCACCAGCACTTCCATAGGGGTGTTGCCTGCGCCGGCGCCCAGGCCTGCAGCGGCGGCATCGATGCGGCTGCAACCCACCTCGATCGCGGCCAGGCTGTTGGCAACGCCCATGGCCAGGTTGTGGTGGCCGTGAAAGCCCAGCTCGGTTTCGGGCTTCAAGGCCTGGCGCACGGCGCCGAGCTTTTCCTTCACGTCGTGCGGCAGCATGTGGCCGGCCGAGTCGGTGATGTAGATGCAGTTGGCGCCGTACCCTTCCATCAGCCTGGCCTGCGTGACCAGGCCTTCGGCACTGTTCATGTGGCTCATCATCAGAAAACCGACGGTGTCCATACCCATCTTGCGGGCCAAGGTGACGTGCTGCTCGCTCACGTCGGCCTCGGTGCAGTGCGTGGCCACGCGGATGGTGCTGACGCCCAGTTCATGCGCCATCTTCAGATGGTCCACGGTGCCGATGCCGGGAATCAGCAGCGCCGACACCTTGGCCTGCTTCATCAGGGGCACCACGGTGCCCAGGTATTCCTCGTCGGTGTGCGCGGGAAAGCCGTAGTTGACCGAGCTGCCGCCCAGTCCGTCACCGTGCGTGACCTCGATGAGGGCCATGCCGGCGGCGTCCAGGCCGCAGGCGATGGTCTTCATCTGCTCCAGCGTCATCAAGTGGCGCTTGGGGTGCATGCCGTCGCGCAAGGTCATGTCGTGCAGGCGGACTCGTCGGCCCTTGAGTGTGTTGGTCATGTGCTGTTTCTCCTTACGCAGCCACGGGTTCGAGGGTGAGCGAACCGGACAGGATTTCTTCGGCAAACATTTCCGCCGTGCGGGCGGCGGCGGCGGTCATGATGTCCAGGTTGCCGGCGTACTTGGGCAGGTAGTCGCCCAGGCCTTCGACTTCGAGGAACACGCTCACGCGCTTGCCATCGAACACCGGGCCGTTGACCAGGCGGTAGCCCGGCACGTACTTCTGCACCTCGCGGATCATGTCGTGGATGGACTGGGTGATCGCGGCCTGGTCAGGCTCGGTTTCCGTCAGGCAGTGCACGGTGTCGCGCATGATCAGCGGCGGCTCGGCCGGGTTGATGATGATGATGGCCTTGCCCTTTTTGGCACCGCCCACCTGCTCGACCGCGCCAGCCGTGGTGCGGGTGAACTCGTCGATGTTCTTGCGCGTGCCGGGGCCGACCGATTTTGACGACACGGTGGCCACGATCTCGCCATAGGCCACGGCCTGCACACGCGAGACTGCGGCAACCATCGGAATGGTGGCCTGGCCGCCGCAGGTGACCATGTTGACGTTCATCTCGGCCTTGCCGACATGCTGCTTCAGATTGACCGGCGGCACGCAGAACGGGCCGATGGCGGCCGGCGTGAGATCGATCATCAGCGCCCCCTGGGCGTTGACCTTGCGGCTGTTTTCGGCATGCACATAGGCGCTGGTGGCGTCAAAAACAATCTGCACGCCATCCTGCTTCATGTGCGGGATCAGGCCATCGACCCCTTCGGCGGTGGTCTTGATGCCCATCGCGCGGGCGCGCTTCAAGCCATCGGACTCGGGGTCGATGCCCACCATCCACACGGGCTCCAGCACCGGGCTGCGCTGCAGCTTGGCCAGCAGGTCGGTGCCGATATTGCCGGGCCCGATCAGGGCGCATTTGATTTTTCGGGACATGGAAATGTTTCCTTCAAACAAAACGAACGGAGCAGCCGCCGATGCCGCCCATGGTCACGCGCAGGCTGTCGCCAGCGGTGACCGGAACCATGATGCCGAGCGAACCCGACAGCACGACCTCGCCCGCCTCCAGCGCAATGCCATGCTGGCCCAGCGTGTTGGCCAGCCAGGCCACGGCATTGGCCGGGTGACCCAGCGCAGCGGCGCCGGCGCCGGTGGCCACGATGTCACCGTTCTTCTCCAGCACCATGCCGACAGTGACCAGATCGACATCGCGCGGATCGACCAAGCGGTCACCCAAAACGAACACGCCGCACGAGGCGTTGTCGGCCACGGTGTCCTGGATCTTGATCTTCCAGTCCTGGATGCGCGAATCGACGATCTCGAAGCAGGCCATCACGCCCTCGGTGGCGGCCAGCACGTCGGCTGCGGTGACGCCAGGGCCCTTCAGGGTCTTCTTCAGCACAAAGGCGATCTCGCCCTCGGCCTTGGGCTGAATCAACGTGCTGGCGGGAATGGCCTCGCCTTCGTTGTAGACCATGCCGTCGGTGAGCCAGCCAAAGTCGGGCTGGAACACGCCCAGCATGTTCATCACGGCGGCGCTGGTGACGCCGATCTTCTTGCCCACCACGCGCTCGCCAGCGGCCAGGCGGCGCGCCAGCATGCGTTGCTGGATCGCGTAGGCGTCGTCAATGGTGATCTCGGGGTGGCGGCTGGTGAGCGGGGGCACCGTACGGCGCGCTTGCAGTGCGTCAAAGAGCTCGTCGCCAAGCTGCTGCTGGATGTCAGGCGTCATGAAAGGTCCTCAGGATTGCAAGGGTGCGGGCTCGGCATCGCCGGCCTCGGCCAGGAAGTCGCCCACCAGGCGCACGAAACGCGCGGTGTGCTCAATTTGCGTCCAGTGCCCGCACTGGCCAAACACATGCAGCTGCGATCGAGGAATCCACGCAGCCAGCGTCTGTGATGTAGTCAGCGGAATCACCTGGTCTTCGCGGCCATGTACCACCAGCGTGTGGTGGGGCAGCGCCCGGATGTCCTGTTCGGAGCTGGTCATCGCATCGACCCAGCGCTGGCGCGGTGCCGGGAACATGGCCGAGAACGACTCCTGGAAGCCCGGTTGAATGCTGGCTTCGTATCGCATGCGGGCCAGCTCATCATTGACCAGGCGACGATCCCAGGCGAACACGTCCATGATGCGGCGCATGTTTTCGAACGAGGCCTCATAGCCCCACACGGCATCGAGCCCCGCAGTGATGGGAAAACTCACACCGACACTGCCCATCAGCACCAGCCGGCGCACGCGCTGCGGATGGCGAATGGTCAGGGCCAGAGCCAGCGCGCCGCCAAACGAGTTGCCCACCAGGTCGGTTTTCTCGATGCCCAGGGCGTCGAGCAGGCCCACGGCCTGGCGCACCCAGGTGTCCATGTCGTAGCGCTGGCCGGGCTGCGTGAGGTCCAGGCGGTCTGTAAAACCAAAGCCCACCATGTCGGGCGCGATCACCCGTGCCTGCCGGGCCAGTTCAGGCATCACCAGGCGCCAGTTGGCCCAGGCCGAAACGCCCGGCCCGGAGCCATGGATCAAGAGCAGCGGATGGCCCGCGCCCACGTCGTGGTAATTGGTGCGGATGCCTGCGGCCACGATGGAGCGGGCGATTTCAGGGTTGCTCATGGTCGTGCCTCTCAGAGCTTGATGCAGACGTTTTTGAGTTCGGTATAGAACTCGAGCGAATGCACGCCGCCCTCGCGGCCGATGCCCGACTGCTTGGCGCCGCCAAACGGGGTGCGCAGGTCGCGCAGGAACCAGCTGTTGACCCAGGACAGGCCCACCTTCATGCGCTGCGCCACGCGGTGCGCACGCGCCAGGTCCTTCGTCCAGATGGCGGTGGCCAGGCCGTAGACGTTGTCGTTGGCCTTTTGCAGCACCTCGTCCTCGCTGTCGAAGGGGGCAATGTGGCAGCAGGGGCCGAAGATTTCTTCCTTGATCACACGCGCCGTCTCCGGCAGGCCGGTCCAGATGGTGGGCTGAATCCAGGCGCCATCGGCCAGCGCAGCGCCCATGTCGGGCACGCCACCCCCGGTCACCACGGTGGCGCCTTCCTGCACCGCCAGCTGGTAGTACGACAGCACCTTGGCCTGGTGCTCCTTGCCGATGAGCGGCCCCATGCCAGTGGAGGCATCGTCGGGCAGTCCGATGGTCATGCCCTCGGCGCCCTTCTTCAGCGCGGCAACGAATTTATCGAAGATCGGACGCTCGACATACACGCGCTCGGTGCCCAGGCACACCTGGCCGCAATTGACAAAGGCCGAGCGCATGGTGCCCTCGATGGCGGCATCAAAGTCTGCATCGGCGAACACGATGGCAGCGTTCTTGCCGCCCATCTCCAGGCTGACGGGGCGGGCGCCATGGGCCGCCGCCTTCATGATGACTTCCCCCGTGCGGGTTTCGCCGGTGAAGGTGATCGCATCCACGCCAGGGTGCGAAGTGACGAACTCGCCCGCCGAATCGGGGCCGAAGCCGTGCACCACGTTGTAGACGCCCGGCGGAATGCCGGCTTCGTTCATGACTTCGCCCAGCAAGGCAGCCGTCTGGGGCGTCTCCTCCGAGGGCTTGACCACCACGGTGTTGCCGCAGGCCAGCGCCGGGCCGACCTTCCAGGTCATCAGCAGCAGCGGCAGATTCCAGGGGCAGATCACGCCGACCACGCCCACGGGCGAACGGTAGCCGTAGTTGATGGCACCGCGGCCGTCGGGCGTGGCCATCTCAAAGAACTCGGTGGGCACGTTCTTCACCACATCGGCAAAGACCTTGAAGTTGGCCGCGCCACGCGGAATGTCGATGTGGCTGGCCAGGCTGCGGGGCTTGCCGGTGTCGGCACATTCAGCTGCCAGAAATTCGTCAAAACGCTTGTTGATGCCGTCGGCCACGGCGTAGAGCTTTTCCACGCGCTCGGCCACGCTCATGCGGCCCCAAGGGCCATCCAGGGCTGCACGGGCGGCAGCCACTGCCGCATCGACCTCGGCACGGCCGGCCTCGTGCACCTGGGCGATCACTGCGCCATTGAGCGGCGAACGCTTATCAAAGCTGCGCCCGGTGGCCTGGTATTCGCCGTTGATGAAATTCAGAATCTGTTTCATGGTGACTTTCTTATCTCGCAAGCACTGACTGGCTGTAACGATAGGGTGGGAGACTCATAATGTCCAATACCAAATTTTCCAAATCTGATACCTTCAAGGTATTGAAATGAGGAGGTGCACGGTGGATTTGCGCCAGATGAAGTACTTTCTTGCGCTCGCCCAGGAGCTGCACTTCGGCCGGGCAGCAGCGCGGCTGCACATGGCTCAGCCGCCCCTGACACGGCAGATCCGGGGGCTTGAGGACGAACTGGGAACCCCTTTGTTCCTGCGCACCGCCAAGGGCGTGGAGCTGACCGCTGCCGGCCAGGCGCTGCTGGACGAGGTGCCCAACATTCTTTCGCTGACGCAACGCGCGCGCGACCGCACGCAGCAGGCCGGGCAGGGGCTGATCGGCCAGCTCGACGTGGGCATCTTTGGCTCGGGCGTGCTCAACGTGATTCCGCGGCTGCTGGCCGCATTCCACCGGGAGCGCCCCGAGGTGCGCATCGAGCTGCACAACCTGACCAAGGGTGAACAACTGCAGGCGCTGCGCGAACGCCGCATCACCATCGGCTTCAACCGGCTGGTGCCCCCCGAGCCCGGCCTGGGTGTGCTCACCGTGCTGCAGGAAACACTGGTCGTCGGCCTCCCCGAGACCCATCCCCTGTGCGCGCGCCAGGAGATCACGCTGCGCGAGCTGGACGGCGAGCCGATGATCGTCTACCCCAACGCCCCGCTGCCCGGGCTGGCCCAAGAAGTGGCCAGCGCCTTTCACCGCGAGGGCATTCGCCTGAACGTGGTGCAGGCCGTGGAAGATGTACTGACCTGTGTGGCCCTGGTGGCGGGGGGTTTGGCGCCTGCATCACCACCCATTCGGCCACCAGCCTGCGCCTGCCAGGCGTGGTGTACCGGCCGCTGCGCTCGCGCCACCTGCGCGACATCGAGCTCAGCTGCCTGTACCGCACTGACGATGCTTCGCCAGTGCTGGCGGCCTTTCTGGATGTGGTGGGTGCATTTGCCAACGCCCAGAGCGCGAAGGGCCTGGACGCGGGCGGGCTGCATTGACCCTGCCATGGCCGTGGATGGGAGGTGGGCCATGGTCTTCCCATCAGGCCCCGGCAGGCGCAAGCCCCAGCGCCTGCAAACCCGCGAGTGCGATGGCTTCGTCCTGCGCTTCGCTGCCACCCGAGACGCCGATGGCTCCGATGCGCATGCCGCCCTCCACGATGGGCAGCCCGCCACCAAAGGCGACAAAGCGCGGGCGCAATACCAGCCCCTCCCGCACCGCGGGCGAGTGCTGGCCCAGGACCGCATGCCACTGGGAGGTCGCAAGACCAAAGCTCGTGGCGGTGTAGGCCTTGTCCATGGCGATATCGACCGAATGCAAAGGCGCGCCGGGCATGCGCACGAACGCCGCCAGCACGCCGGCGGCATCGACCACCGCTACGTTGACCTGCACGCTCAGGACGGTGGCGGCCTGCACGGCTGCCGCCGCGGCGCGCAGGGCCGCAGGGGCATCGATCACGCGCTGCTCCCGGCTGAGAGAGACAACACCGGATCCAACGCTGGGATCTGGCATGGACATGGCTTTCAAAAGGCCTTGACCATCGTCAGCCGCACAAGGCTCCCCTTGGGCTGCGGGCCGGTGCCGGCTTCGGCGCGAAACTCCTTGTAGACCGCGCCCTTGAGGAACACCCCGGCAGAAGCGATCGGGTACACCAGTTCGGCCCCCAAGGCGTGCCGCGAGGATTTGTCGGCGCTGGCGCCCGCACCGCTGTCGTTGCTGGTCTGCCATTGGCTGTAGCCCACCACCCCCGCCTGCATCGTGCCAAACACCTTGGCCAGTCCCCACTCCACCGTCGCCTGATTGCCATGGCGAAAGCCGCTGTCGGTCTTGCCGTGGCGCTCGAAACGCATCAGGGCCGAGCCAGAAATGGTTTTGGCCGCATCAAAGTAATAGGTCATGCCGGCCGTCAGCATGGTGCTTTTGAAGCCCTTGCCCGCCGATGCCGGATGGTCGGTGCTGCCCGTGTCCAGCCACATCCCGGCAGCGGCCACAGCGTCCCACTGCGCGCCGTGCCAGCCAAGCACCAGGGGGCCGACGTACACATCGCCCACGCCCGTGCGGCTGTCGGCAATGCCGGCGGCATTGATGGTGAGCGAGGTACGCACCAGGGGCACGATGGCCTCCACACCGTAGTCGGCGCCCAAGACCTTGTGGCCGGTCATCCACACAAAGCGGTTGGTCAGTGCGGAGACAGTTGCGCTGTTATGCCCCGGCAAGTCGGTGCTGGAGCCCGGCGCGCGAAAGCTGTTGGCGTTGTAGTTCACGGCATAACCCAGGTAATAAAACCCGGGTGGCGGCACGCTGGCGGCCTGAATGCCTTCCACGCCCGGAACGTAATGGCCTTCGGCCTGTGCCACAAGAGGCGAAAGGCTGGCCAACCCGGCCAGCACTGCGGTGGCTGCAAATGTTTTTTTCATGGGTTTTCTCGTGCAACAAAGCAAGAAGGGAAGAGACGCGAGCGGGGCTTTCGGGTCAGGTGTAGACATCCGTGAACGAGGCCACCAGTTCACCCGTATGGAAGAAGATCCCGCTGCCCAGCTTGTCCTCGCTCCAGGTGGTCACTGGGCGGTCGGGCTGCGCCAGGTAGCCCAGTCCGGCAAAGGTTTCGTTGCGGTTGCCGCTGGGGTCGAAGAAGTAGATGGTCTCGCCGCGCGTGATGCCGTGGCGCGTAGGCGCCACGTCGATCTTGACCTTCTTCTTGGCCATGACGTCGGCGGCCTTGAGCACGTCGTGCCACGAATCCAGGAAGAACGCGACGTGGTGCAGGCCGCTGACGGGGCCGCCCACAAAGGCGATGTCGTGCGGCGTGGTCGTGCGCGCCATCCAGGTGGCGGCCTGCATGTCGCCCTGCGGGCCCACCAGCACCTGCTCGGTCAGGAAAAAGTCGAGGCATTCCTTCATGAAGCGCGTGTTGTCCTGCACGGTGTTGATGCCGGCCGGGGGGTTCATCTCGCACATCAGCAGCAGGTGGTCGAGCCAGTGCGCGCCCGCGCCCCGGATGCCGTCCGGCCACGGATCGGGGTTGACGGTTCCCACTTCGGTGCCCACGTATTCCTTCATGGCATACAGGCGCATTTCGTGGCCGCTGGGCAGGTTGAACTGCAGCATGCGGCCGGTGGAGGGCAGCGTGCCTTCAGGCAGCAGCGTCGTCTTGATGCCCCAGGCCTCGATGCGGGCCTGCAGCGCCTCCAGATCCTCGTCTTTCTCCACCTTGTAGGCCACGTGGTTCAGGCCCGCGCGGTCGCTGGGCGTCAGGATGATGGAGTATTTGTCCCACTCGTCCCAGCACTTCAGGTAGACGTTGCCCGCACTGTCCTTCATGACCGTCTTGAGGCCCAGGACCTCTTCGTAGTGCTTGACGGCAGCAGCGATATCCATGACCCGCAGGCTCGCGTGGCCGATTCTCAGTACACCCATTTCATGTCTCCTCTTGGTTGATAAATCTTCAATGACTCAATTGGCTGGACGTTGCGCCACCGAGGCGGCACTGCCCAGAAACGGTTTGCGCAATCGGGCGGCCACTTCCAGGCACACCGCCTGGGTGGGCGCCACGCGGCAGGCCAGCGTGTAGCCTTGCGCTTCTTCTTCGGTGCTGACATGCGCACGGCTGACGGGTCCGAGCGACTGCACCGCACCCTCCACAATGCGCACCTTGCAGACCCCGCAGCCACCATTGACGCACCCGGCTGGAATGCCCTTGCGGCCCAGCCGCAACATGCCGGCGAGCAGACTTTCGTTGGTGGCGCAGTCAAAACAGTCGCCGGTCTGCGACACGCTGACACGCACTTGCTGGCAGGTGGTGGCACCCATGGCAACTCCTAGATGGTCCGGAACAAGGGGCTGCGCGCCTGCTGCGCATCGGCGGCCGAGAGGAATTTCTCGGTGTAGATGTCGCGCTCGAACAGGCGCCCCTGCATCAGCGTGCCGATGCACGCTTCGATCATGGGCGGCGGCCCGCACAGATAGGCCTTGTGGCCAGCAAAACTGCCGCCAAAATGCGCCTTGGCCGCTTCGTGCACGAAACCCCGCGCGCCGTCCCACCCATCGCTGTCCGCTGCTTCCGACAGCGATGGCACGTAGGTGAAATGCGGGTGGCGCGCGGCCAGGGCACGAAATTCGGCGTCGTAGTACAGCTCCTGCGCGTTGCGCTGGCCGTACACCAGCGTGATGGGCTGCGTGCAGCCACTGGCCAGCAACTCCAGAATCATGGCGCGCGGACTCGACAGTCCCGAACCGCCGGCCATGAACACCATCGGCATGGCGGCCGAGCGGCGCACAAAAAAGCGCCCGTACGGACCGCTCAGCTGCAAGCGCGCACCCTCGTGGAGCGACTCGTGCAGCCAGGTGGTGCCAGCGCCGCCAGGTACCTGGCGCACGTTCAACTCGATCTCGCTGCTCTGGCCGTCTGCGCCAGGGGCATTCGCGATCGAAAACGCACGGCCCCCTTCCACGCCTGGAATCTGCACCTGCACATACTGCCCCGCCTGGTAGCGGATGGGCTGGTTCAGACGCAAATGCAGCGCCTTGATGGTTGGCGTGAGCTGCTCGATGCGCGCCACCGTGGCTTCAAAGTCGCGCATGGGGATGATCTGTGCATCGGGCTCGTCGTCGATATCGGCCTCAATGGTGGCGTCCGACTGCAGCGTGGCGCAGCAGGCGAGGGTCTTGCCGTCGTCGCGCTCCATCTCCAGCAGGGCAAAAGGGTTGGCGGCGCCGTGGTCCACCTCGCCGTCGGAAACCTGCACCTTGCAGGTTCCGCACAGGCCGTGGCCACAGGCGTGGGGAATGTAGATGCCCTGGCGCAGCGCGGCGTCGAGCAGGGTCTGGCCCTCTTCGACGTCGATGGTTGCGCCCAAGGGCTCAATGGTCAGTTGGTAGGTCATGGCATGGACGCGGGGCCCGGGGCACAGGCCCCGGGCATCCCTCACCGAATGGGGCTTAGCTGAACGAACCCTGGATGCCGGTCAGGCCCGGGGTGCGAAAGCGGATCGCGTCCTTGTGCTGAAGGCCGTTGGCCTGCAGCGACTGGGCCGGATCAGGCGTCCAGGGCTGACCGGACTTGAACCACTCGACCTGGGCCCAGTCGATCTTGGCAAAGTCGGGGTGTTCGCCGTACACACCGGGCAGCACGCCCTGGGCCAGCGCGCCGAACGGGGTGTCCGGCGGCAGCGGCAGGCAGACCGGTGAGGCAAACATCAGGTGGTCTTCCCAGCCGATGTAGAGCAGCGGTGCGGGAAAGTTCTCCCGCCGATCGCGGGCGGGAAAGTCGTAGGGTTTGAGGGCAACGACGCTCATGCCTTGTCTCCTTGGGCTGCTTCACCACGCCAGGCGGCAAAGTTCTTCTGGTCTTCCGAACCTTCAAAGTCGAAGTTGTCCCGGCCCACCTTCAGGTCGTAGTAGTCCATCACGGCAGCCAGCGGGTCAAAGCCCTCCACCGTGGGGTCGGTGCCCTCGGGGAAGCAGTTGCCCTGGTAAATCTGGTGCACGGGCAGCCAGGCTTGCGAATATTTCTCGGGCTCGTCGTCAAAAATCTCTTTGCAACCGTCGCTGCAGAAGTGGTACTTGTCGCCGTGGTAGTCGGACTCGCGGTAGCAGATCTTGGTCGGATCGCCGGGCTCGGTAAAGAACATGGGGACCTGGCAGATGGTGCACAGCATGGGCAGCGTCTTGTTGTAAAAACGCTTGCCCTGTTGCTGCTGCGCGTGGAAATGCTCGAAGCGCGGCCGGTAGTACTTGTCGAAGGTGTCGGGGTACTTCTCGGACAACCAGTTCAACTCGTCTTCCTTGGGAATCCAGGTGTGGAACGGGGCGACGGCCGCGTAGTTGTAGAAGCCGCTCCAGGCCTGGTGCGTGATGTGGTCCTTGCCGGCGCAGGCTTCCTTCCAGCCCTTGGGTTCGCGGATGCCATAGCGGGCCAGATCGCGGAACAGGGCGCCGCCGTTTTCCTCGGCGTACATCTCCCACGCTTCCTTCCAGCTCATCACGCGCTTGGGCAGCATGTAGTCCTGCATCATCCCGACAATGGTGAGCAGGCGGTAGCCGCGCCAGAACCACTTGTCGATCCACTTCTGCACGATCGGCACGTTGGCCGGGTCCTGCTCGAGCATGAACCTGATGCACTCGATGCCCAGGGTCATGTGACGCGATTCGTCGGACTGGGCCGAGAAGCCAAACGTCACGGTGCTCATGTCGCCGTTGTGGGCGGCGCCGGACATGAAGGGCACGAACAGCAGGTTGGTCAGCACGTACTCGAACGAGAAGCTCACGGCGGTGAGGAACTCGAACGGCCCTGCGGTGGAGGCGTCTTCAAAAAACGACTTGGGCACGGACAGGTACCACACACGGTCAAACATGTGGGGTGCCTGGTGCAGGCCATTGAAATACTTGTTGTAGTGCGACAGGGCGTGGGTTTCGGTCTGGCAGTGGCGCAGCTCGTCAATGGACTGCATCTGCGCGGCAACGCGGGCACCGGCACCGGTGAAGTGGCGGCCCACATGGGCAAAGCCGCGGTGCGAGTGGTACTCCAGCGGGGTCACGGCCTGGAAGAAGATCTTGAGCGCATTCACATAGCGCGCATCCGAAATACCCAGCTGGCCATTGTTCTGCGCAAAGGCCTCGATCACGGCATAGAGCTTCTTTTCCTTCTCGCCCTGGTATTTCCAGTAGGCGTCCATGGTCAGGCGAAACGGGTCTTCCCATTTATCCCAGTCGTGGATCTTGATGCCTTCGTACTTGTCGAACGGAAAGACCTTGTCCATGGGCTGGTAGGTCGTATCCCAGGCCAGGCCGCGCGTCATGGCGGCGTAGCGGTCCTTGAGGCCCAATTTCTTCTTGATAGCAGGTGCGTCCATGGTGTTATCTCCTGGTTGTTTGGTGCAAAGAACTACTGGCTCAGTGTTCCCAGCTCAGTGAAAACTCGTCGTCGTCTTCGTCGATGTAGCCGGAAAGCGTGACGAGGTTGACGTGCAGCTGCTGCAGGTTGAAGCGCTGCCCGGTCTGCTCCTCGATGGTTTCGCGCCGAATGACAAGCCGACCGGGCGCGTTGATCTTCACGAGCCCCTGCGGATAGGTGGCTACGGCTTCGGCGTTGTCGGCCAGGATGGCGTCCACAACGGGGCGGGACTCTTCGTTGTCCTGAAAGGCAATGAAGACGCTGGAGATGACGGAGGCGTTGGGGGTGTTCATGGTGATGACCTCCTTCAGACAGCCAGGCCGCACTTGCGGGCCCGCGCATCTAGCGCCGTGCGCACTGCAATCAGCGCCGCGCTGCCTTGCGCTCCCAGTGCCAGGTCCGCCACCTGCACGAGCGCGGCCTGCGCCCGATCGGCATAGCTCTTGAACCAGCCGGTGATCTGCGCCCGGTTGTCGTCCGATGCGGCAGCGGCCACTTTGATGACCGCGTCCACCCAGCGTGCGCTCTCGTCATGCCATTCGGGCATGAAGGCCGTGAGCATGGCCACCGCCGTACCGCCCTGCACCGCAAGGTGGTCGTCCACGAAATGCGTGTAGATCAGTGGGTACAGCAGACCGTCGAGCGCCAGGTTCTGCGCCACGAACAGCTCGAACGGGTCATTGACGACCAGCGTGTCCTCGACCAGCCTGCGCAGCCCCTGCCAGCGCGGGTCGTGCAGCCAGTCGTTCTTGCCCGCGTCGAGCGCGCCGGGCTCGCCCAGTGCCAGCCCCAGGCGCGTGAGGTACTGCGCAACCGCCAGATGGTCCATGGCATGGAACATGGCCGGTGCAGTGAACGCCGTGCCATAACCGCGTGAACAGATCGTGCAATTGTTCATGTTGGCGCCCCAGGCCGCGTGGCGCAGCGGCATGAGCACCTCGCAGGCTGCGGCGCGCTGCGCGTCGGGAATCTTGTCGATCAGGCCGCGCGACTCGACAAACTGGTAATTGGCTTCCATCGCCTCTTGCTGGCGCGCACGCGCCATGGTCCAGTTGGCGTAGTAGAACTGGCGGGGATCGCGCAGCGCATCCCAGTCGGCCAGCTTGACCGCGGTGCGCGTGGCATCGAACAGTTCAAACTCGGGCTCCCAGGTCGGGCGGTAATGGAAGTTCGCGGCGGGCTGCATGCCCAGCGTGGCTTCGTGGTACCGCGACGCGGGCTTGTCGCCCGTGTAGGCAGCCACGCGGGCGAAGGTGCTGCGCAAAGGCTGGATTTCGCGCGCCTGCAGATCAATGTTCATGGGGGTGTTTCCTCAAAGGATGGTGGTAGCGCGGTCGTCGATCGGATTGCTGACGGGCTGCACCCGGTGCGCTTGGCAGAACGCCTCGAAGGCGGCCTGCGGCAGCATCAGCTCCACGGCCAGTTCAGGCCAGCCGATCGAAAACTCGAACTCGATAAAACCGTTGTCCCGTCTTTTCAGCACACGGACGAACTTGCGCGACACGTCGCATTGCAGGCTGTTGTCGGCCAGTGGCGGTGGGTTCATTGCGGGCTCCACGTTTTGGCTTTACGCCGTCAACTGGTGCACGGGCCATGCCAACTGTCGATAAAAAGGTCTCAATATCGATAAAGCAAGGGTTAATCCTTACAAAAACCCTTGCATCCCACCCACAACAACCCGCTGACCGCCGGACAGCAGCGCATCGCCCTGCAGATACCGCAGTGCAGCATGATCAAATGCTGAAACACACTGGCCGCGAAGTGATGAAATGGTGAAGTGCAGCCAAACCGGGGGCAAACCCGGTGGCGCTCGCCACTGTTTTTATCGATAGTGCGTAGATGCCGTCCGCCGCCCTGCCTCCACTGCCACCCGATGCCGATTTGCGCCGGCTGGTGCATTTCTCTGCAGGCGACGGTCGCATCTGGCTGTCCGGCCAGCGCATGCTGCTGGTCCATGTGGTTGCGCTGAGCGCCTTGCGCCGGGAGTTGATGAACACGCTGGGGGCCGCACAGACGCGCCGCCTGCTGATGCGCGCGGGCTACGCCTCGGGCGAACGCGACGCGCAGCTCGCACGCCAGGTTCGCCCTGAGGCATCGCTGTTCGAAATGTTCTCGGTCGGCCCCCAGCTGCACATGCTCGAAGGGGCGGTGCAGGTCACTCCCCAGACCTTTGAACTCGATGAGGCGGCAGGCCACTTTCATGGGCTTTTCCGCTGGGACCACAGCTGGGAGGTCGAGAGCCATGTCCGCGACTTCGGCCCACAGAATGACCCGGTCTGCTGGATGCTGCTCGGCTATGCCTCGGGCTACACCAGTGCGTTCTTTCACCGCCCCGTGCTCTTCAAGGAAGTGCAATGCGCGGCTTGCGGACACGGCCACTGCATGATTGAAGGCCGCTTTGCGCACGAGTGGCCCGATGGGGATGCGATGGCGCGCGACTACGATGCTGAATCGATGCTGGTCAAACTCGACGAACTGCAGTCACAAGTGCAGACCCTGCGTACCCAGTTACAGCCCGCCGATGAGCTGGGTCCTCTGGTAGGTCGCTCGCACGCATTCGAGCAGACCGTTGCGCTGCTGCGCAAGGCAGCACAGACGCAGGTGACGGTGCTGCTCACGGGCGAGACCGGCGTGGGCAAGGAGCGCTTTGCCCGCGCCTTGCACGCCATGGGCGCGCGCTCTGACAAACCGTTTGTGGCCGTGAATTGCGCGGCGCTACCGGCCGAGCTGATCGAGAGCGAACTCTTCGGCGCCGAGAAAGGCGCCTACACCGGCGCTGCCGCCACGCGCATCGGGCGCTTCGAGCGCGCGCACGGCGGCACCCTGATGCTCGACGAACTGGGCGAGCTGCCCCTGCCCGCGCAGGCCAAATTGCTGCGGGTGCTGCAAAGCGGCGAAATCGAGCGCCTGGGTGGCACCCAGGTGCGCAAGGTGGATGTGCGGGTGGTGGCCGCCACCAACGTCGATCTGGAAAAGGCCGTGGCGGAGGGGCGCTTTCGGCGCGATCTGCTGTACCGCCTGAACATCTATCCCATCCGCATCCCGCCCCTGCGCGAGCGCACCGACGACATCGAGCTGATCGCCATGCACCTGCTGCAAAAATTCGCGGTGCAACATGGCAAGCGCATGGCCGGCTTCACCGACCGCGCCCTTTTGGCGATACGCGCCCATGCCTGGCCCGGCAATGTGCGCGAGCTGGAGAACAAGATCGAGCGGGGCGTCATCCTCACCCCATCGGACGAGAGCGTGGACGCCGACCTGCTGTTTCCACACATCACGGTACAGCCAGGCGCCACCCTCAACGCCGCGGGCACGCTGGAGCATGCGGCAGCCCCCACCGCGCAAGCCACGCAGCTCTATGACCAGTTGCAAAGCAGCGGGCTGACGCTGGAAGCCCTCGAAGACACCTGATCCGCGAGGCCGTGGCACGCGCCGGCGGCAATCTATCGGCCGCCGCGCGCGCACTCGGCCTCACGCGCCCCCAGTTGAGCTACCGTCTTTCGCGCCTGAACGAGCGCGCGCAGACTTGACCCCACCACGCAACACCATGGCCAAACGCCCCTATCTGCAAGCGCTCAACACCGATAGCGACCTGAACGGTCTGGGTATCTCCCTGTCGCGCACACTGATCGAGCAGACCTATGCCGAACTGCGCAATGACATCATCGAAGGCCGGCTGGAGCCGGGCAGCAAGCTGCCGATCGAGCACCTGCGGGTGCAATACAACGTGGGTGCCGGCACGCTGCGCGAAGCCATCACGCGGCTGGCCAGCGATGCACTGGTGACCACGGAAGGGCAGCGCGGCTTTCGCGTGGCCCCCATCGCCATCGAGGAACTGGAAGACATCACCCGGCTGCGCGTGCACGTCGAAATCGAGGCGCTGCGCCTGTCCATTCGCAATGGCGGGGCGCACTGGCGGGCCGCGCTGCGCCACAGCTATGAAGCCATCTCGGCACTGGAGCAACCCATTGACCCCGCCCACCGCCGCCAATGGGAAACCCTCAACGTGCGTTTTCACGAGGCCCTGCTGAGCGGAAACGACTCGCCCTGGACACAGAAGGTGCTCGGCCTGCTGGCGCGCCACGGTGAACGCTACCGCCGCTACGCCATGGGCCTGCCCGGCTCGGTGCGCGACGTGCATGCCGAGCACACCGAGATCTTCGAGCATGCCCTGGCCGGCCGTGAAGCGCGTGCAGCCCTGGCTCTTGAAGCCCATATCCGCGCCACACCCGATCTGCTGGCGCAGGCATTGCGCACTGGCCAGCTGACCTTGCCCCCAGGGGCCGCCGCCGAAGCCGCCCCGGCACTGTTGGCTGGCTGAACGCTTGCGCTATCGTTCAAGCCTGCCGATGCGGCACTCGAACCGATTTTTCCATGCTCCAGTACCTCACCATTCCCGTCACGCCCTTCCAACAAAACTGCTCCATCGTCTGGTGCGACGCCACCCGCAATGCCGCCATCATTGATCCGGGTGGCGATCTGGACACACTGCTGGCAGAGATTGAGCGCCTGGGCCTCACGCTGGAACAGATCTGGCTCACGCACGCCCACATCGACCACGCAGGTGGCACGGGCGAACTGGCACAGCGCTTGTCCCTGCCCATCGTCGGCCCGCACCCGGCCGACCAGTTCTGGATTGACGGCCTGCCGCAGCAAAGCGCAATGTTCGGGTTTCCGCCGGCGCAGCTGTTCACGCCCACACGCTGGCTGCACGATGGCGATCAGGTGCAGGTCGGCAACGAGACGCTGAACGTGCGCCACTGCCCCGGCCACACACCCGGCCATGTGGTGTTCCATGCGCCGCAGATCGACCGGGCCTTTGTGGGCGACGTGCTGTTTGCTGGCAGCATTGGCCGCACCGATTTTCCTCAGGGCAACCACCAGCAGCTCATCGACAGCATCACGCAGCGCCTGTGGCCCATGGGCGACCAGACGGTGTTCATTCCGGGTCATGGACCGGAGAGCAGCTTCGGGCGCGAGCGGCGCAGCAACCCGTATGTCGGCAACACTTGAGCCGCCGCCGTTCTACCCCGACAGGCTGCCTGATTCCTCACCAATACCTGACTGCGATTGTCGGACAAAGGCTCTACTTTGTTTTAGGTAACAAAATGCAGGGTCCCACGGCTCACCCTCATGCAGTGGCCAAGCGCTCAGCCACCGCGATGTGCCAATGACCGGTAGCGCTCAGCCCCTCGGCACCCGGCCACACCATATCGCCCAACATGACTGCGTCCACCCTCGTCCTTCCCCTCGCCGCCTCGCGCGGCTCCAGCATTGCAGGCAAGGCCTATTGGGGGATGGTGGGCCGAATTGCTTTGACGGCTGCGACCATCGATGCGGCTTACATCGTGCTGTTTCTGCTGCTGGGCTCGGTGCCGCTGGCGGCCATCAACGTCATCAGTATCGCGATGTATCTGAGCGCCTATGCGCTCATCCGGCGACGGCGCAACATGCTGGGGGTGACGCTGATCTGGGTGGAGGTCGTCGCCCATTCGGCATTGGGTTCGCTGATGATCGGCTGGGAGAGCGGGTTTCACTATTACCTGCTGTTGTTCATCCCCGCCATCGTGATCGCCAACACCAAGGGATACGCAATGCCGATGGTGCTGGGCCTGCTGGTTTACTACCTGGGGCTCAAGAGCCTGTGCGAATACCTGGGGCCCCTGGCGCCATTGCCACCGCGACGCGTTGAGATCGTCAACGCGATCCACGTCTGCCTGATCTTCGGCATGTTCGCGGCGCTGGCCGGTCTCTACCGCCGCACCATCCTGGTGGCCGAAGCCCGTCTGCTCAAGCAGGCCACTCTGGACCCGTTGACCGGTCTGAGCAATCGCGGCCATTTCCAGACACTGGTGTCCAACGAATTGGCGCGCTGCCAGCGCTCCGGCGCGCCCGTCGCGGTGATGCTGTGCGATGTTGACCATTTCAAGCAGGTGAACGACCGTTGCGGGCACGCTGTCGGAGACCTGGCTCTGGTGCATGTGGCGAAAATCCTGTCGGCCAACCTGCGCGAGTGCGATGTGTTGGCGCGCTGGGGTGGCGAGGAGTTTCTGGCGCTGCTGCCCGACAGTTCGCTGCAAGCCGCCCACGCTGCAGCCGAGCGCATCCGCGCCGCCATCGAGGCGCACCCGCTCGCCATCGATGGGACACCCATTGCCATCACCCTGTCGTTTGGCGTGGCACAGTTGCACGGCAGCCACGACCTGCAGGACGCCACGGCGCGGGCGGACAAGGCCCTGTATGACAGCAAGCGTGCGGGCCGCAACCGGGTCAGCCTGGGTTAGCCTGCCCCGAAGATGCTGGCGTGGAAGCGCCACGCGAATTTAGCAAAAACCACCCGCAGCTCTTATTCCATAAGCGCAAGCAGCTATCAATAACGTAGCGACATTTCAACCACCGCGGCGTGCGGCGGCATACAGCCCCTGCACCTTGGGCACGTTGCTCTCGAGCTCGCGGATGCGGTCGGGGCCGCTGGGGTGCGTAGACAGAAACGCCAGCCCCCCTTGCGTGCTGCCGGTGGCATTGCCCATCTTGCGCCACAGGCTCACAGCCGCCTCGGGGTTGTAGCCCGCGCGTGCGGCCAGCTCCAGCCCCACCAGATCGGCGTCGGACTCATCGCCCCGGCTGAACTTGAGCGTGAGCAACTGGGTGCCCAGGTTGGCCGCCATGTTGCCCAAATCGCCCAGGCCCAGCAGCTGCGCCCCAGCGACAGCCCCAGGCCCGTGGCCCTGCTTTTGGCAATGCGCTCGCGGGCGTGCTCGCGCAGGGCGTGGGCCATCTCGTGGCCCATCACCATGGCGACTTCATCATCGGTCAGCTTGAGCTGCTCCAGGATGCCGGTGTAGAAGGCAATCTTGCCGCCGGGCATGCAAAAGGCATTGATCTGCTTGCTGCCGATCAGGTTGACCTCCCAGTGCCACTGGCGTGCCCGGTCGTTCCACTGGGTGGTGTAGGGGATCAACCGCCGCGCAATGGCGTGCAGGCGCTGCAGCTGCGGGTGGCCGGGCGGCGCCAGCGCTTTCTGGGCGCGCGCCTGGGCCAGCAACTGGCTGTATTGCTGGGTGGCAGAAGATTCGAGCGTCTCGGCAGGCACCAGCCTGCGCATGCCGGAGGCCGAGCCCACATCCACCTGCGCCAACGCCGGGGCCGCCACGAGCACACCCGCGCCTGCGCCGGCGGCCAGCAAAAAGGCGCGGCGGGGCATCCAGGGTGACGAGGGGGCAGCAGTGGGCGGCAACGCCGGGCAGAAAAGACACATGCGGGAATAATAGACAAAAATCCCCACGCGCACATGCCAGACCCCATCCCGACCCCCGCAGCGGCCACGCCTGCCCGCGACATGCATCCCCCACGCACCTCCTGGCTGCAAACCCTGCGCGTTTACCTCGAACCGGCCAGCCTGCGCATGCTGACGCTGGGCTTCTCCGCCGGCCTGCCGCTGCTGCTGGTGCTGGGCACGCTGAGCTTTCGCCTGCGCGAGGCCGGCATCGACCGCAGCACGATCGGCTATCTGAGCTGGGTGGGCCTGGCTTATGGCTTCAAATGGCTGTGGGCGCCGCTGGTGGACCGCATGCCGCTGCCGCTGCTGACACGCTGGCTGGGGCGGCGGCGCAGCTGGCTGCTGCTGTCGCAGGCCCTCATCGTGGCCGGGCTCGTGGGCATGGCGCTGGCCGATCCGCGCCTGACGCTCGGCCCCATCGTGTGGTGCGCGCTGGCGGTGGCCTTTGGCTCGGCCACGCAGGACATCGCGCTCGATGCGTTTCGCATCGAATCGGCCGACGCCAACCACCAGGCGGCGCTGGCCGCCTCGTACCAGACCGGTTACCGCCTGGCCATGATCTGGGCCGGTGCGGGGGTGCTGTGGATTGCGGCGCGCTCGGAGGTGGCACCGGCTGCAGCGCAGATGGTTGGCCAGGCGGTGGCCGAGGGCGCGGCGGCCTACCAGAACGGCGCCTGGCAGGCGGCCTATCTGGCCATGGCCGCGTCAATGGCCGTGGGCGTGGTCACGGTGCTTTTCTCGCGCGAGCCCGTGCCCGTGGTGCTGCCGCCCGCCAAGAACGCCGCCGAATGGCTCAAGGGTGCCGTGGTCGATCCGTTTGCCGACTTTCTGCGCCGCTACGGCGCGCAGGCCGTGCTGATCCTGGCGCTGATCGCCGTCTATCGCATCAGCGACGTGGTGATGGGCATCATGGCCAACCCCTTTTATGTGGACATGGGCTTCACCAAGGACGAGGTGGCCGCCGTGACCAAGGTCTATGGCGTCATCATGACGCTGGTGGGCGCCTTCGTGGGCGGCGTGCTGTCCATGCGCCTGGGCGTGATGCGGGTGCTGATGCTGGGCGCCGTGCTGAGCGCCGCCAGCAATCTGCTGTTTGCCTGGCTGGCGGGCCACGGGCACGACGTGACGGCGCTGATCGCCGTGGTGTCGGCCGACAACCTGGCCAGCGGCATTGCGTCGGCCGCGTTCATTGCGTATCTGTCGAGCCTGACCAACGTGAGTTATTCGGCCACGCAGTACGCGCTGTTCAGCTCGATGATGCTGCTGCTGCCGAAGTTTGTGGCAGGCTTTTCGGGCGACTATGTCAACAGTTTCGGCTACGCCCATTTCTTTACGGCCACGTCCTTGCTGGGGCTGCCGGTGCTGGGACTGGTATGGCTGGCCTCACGGGTCAGAACACCCGCTAGCGCCCGACCTTAAAGCGCCAACAGCTATATAAACAATAGCATTCGAGCACCTGCCGGGTTGTACGGTTTACCGGAACTTTACGGCGGCTTCAACGCTGCGCGACGCCTGCGGGTCACGATGGAGCCCTGCCCGAACCGGCTCCACTGCCCCACTACACTGCCACGATGAGCTCGCACCTGTTGATGATTGAAGACGACGCCCGCCTTGCACAGATGGTGGGCGAATACCTCGGCCAGTCCGGCCTGCACGTCACGCACCGCGCCGATGGCGCGAGCGGCCTGGCGCAACTGCAGGGCCCTGATGCGGGGCCCTTGCCCGACCTGGTCATCCTCGACCTGATGCTGCCCGACATGGACGGCCTGGACGTCTGCCGGCGCATCCGCGCGCTGCAGGGCCCCGCCGCCCAGGTGCCGGTGCTCATGCTCACCGCCAAGGGCGACCCCATGGACCGCATCATCGGCCTGGAACTGGGCGCCGACGACTACCTGCCCAAGCCCTTCGAGCCGCGTGAGCTGCTGGCGCGCATCCGCGCCATACTGCGCCGGCGCACCGATGGCGGGGCCGCGCCCGCCACGCAGGCGCTGCGCTTTGGCACGCTGGAGATCGACCGCGACGCCCGCACCGTGACGGTGGGCGGCCAACTGGCGGACCTGACTTCGTACCAGTTCGACCTGCTGGTGGCGCTGGCCGAGCGCGCGGGCCGGGTGCTCACGCGCGACCAGATCATGGAGGCCGTGCGCGGCCGCGAGCTGGAAGCGTTTGACCGCTCCATCGACGTGCACATGGGCCGCATCCGCGCCGCCATCGAAGTGGACGCCAAGAATCCGCGCCGCATCCTCACGGTGCGCGGCGTGGGCTATGTGTTTGCCAAACAGCAGGACTGACATGGATGCCCCCCTGAGGCGCTTCGCGCCATCCCCCCAGGGGGACGCCACCGGTGGCCTGGCAAAGCCAGTTCCACGGTGGCACTGGCTTGGGGCGCGCCAGTTGCTCAGGCCAAAGTTCACGGGCGTGGGGCATGGCTTTGTTTGATATTTTTTCCCGCCGCCTGTACCTGCGCATCTGGCTGGCGGTGGTCGGCGGCATGGCCGTGCTCACCCTGGCCGCGGGCTGGGCCTGGCGCATCGCCGCCGAGCAGAACGCCCAGCCCGCGGCACCACCCGCCCGCGAAGTGGTGCTGCGCGACGGGGACGGCCACACACTGATCGCCGGGCTGGCCACGCGCGTGCCCGGGCCACCGGGCGAAGGCCTGGAGTTGCGCATAGACAGCGCCGACGGCACCACCTACAACCTGCAGCTCGCTCCGCGCGCCGACCGGGGCAACCACCCCGGCCCCAACCGACGCCCCGAAGCCGCCTTCTGGATGCGTCCGCCCTTTGGTTTCCTGTGGATGCTGGGCCTGGTGGGCCTGGCCGTGGCTGTGGGGGTGTTTCCCATCATCCGTCGCCTGCTGCAGCGGCTGGAGGCGCTGCAGCGCAGCGTGCAGCGGTTTGGCGAAGGCGATCTGTCGGTGCGCGTTCCCGAGCACGGGCAGGACGAGGTGGCCGACCTGGCGCGCCAGTTCAATGCGGCCGCGGCGCGCATTGAAACCCTGGTCAAGACCCACAAGTCGCTGCTGGCCAACGCCTCGCATGAACTGCGCTCGCCGCTCACACGCATCCGCATGGGCCTGGAGCTGATGGGCGGGCAACAGCCGTCGCCCGCGTTCCGCGAAGAAATACTGCGCAACATTGCCGAACTCGACCAGCTGGTCGATGAAATCCTGCTGTCCAGCCGCCTGGACGCGCGCGAGGCCGATGTGGGCACCGTGGAACTGGTGGACCTGATCGGATTGGCCGCCGAAGAATGCGCACGGGTGGGGGCCGACCTGGATGTGAGCGCCAGCCCCGAGTTGCTGGAAGTGCGCGGCGTGGCCAAGCTGCTGCGCCGCGCATTGCGCAACCTGCTGGAAAACGCACGCCGCTACAGCCAGGGCGACATCACGGTGGTGGTGCAGCGGCGCGACGGCCAGGCGCAGGTGAGCGTGCTCGACCAGGGGCCCGGCGTTCCCCCCGCCTTGCGCGAACGCATCTTTGAGCCCTTCTACCGCCTGCCCGGCGCCAGCGAGCGTGCCGGGGGCGTGGGCCTGGGGTTGGCGCTGGTGCGCTCGATTGCCGAGCGACACAACGGATCGGTGCGGTGCGATGATCGACCCGACAACGCCAGTGGCGCATGTTTTGTGCTGTCCTTGCCGCTGGCACCTGCGGCGGCAGCGGAACCTGTGCCGCACTGATCAGCGCACCATCCGATGTGGCGACAGTGGCCAGCGCCAGGCCGACAGCCCATACATCACCGCTCCGGCCACCAGCGCCGCCGCCGCCAGCGCCAGGCCACGCGCAAACCCCCGGCCCGCATCGCCCTGCGCAATCAGCCAGGCCACCAGAGGCGGCCCGGCGATCTGGCACAGGCCATAGGCGGCTGTCACCAGGCTGGCAAAACTGTCGGCCGAAGCGGGCCATAGGCGCCGCGCCTCCTGCAGGCCGTAAAAGGTGATGGCCGTGAACGGCAAGCCCACGCACAGACTGCTGAGCGCAAAGCCCGCGGGCGAGGGCCATACCAGCCCCAGCGCAATGCCCAGCGCCTGCAGCGCATAGGCGGCCAGCAGCAGCCAGCGCCGGTCCCAAGCCGGGGGGCCCGCGTGCTCAGCGCCGCGCCAATCGCCACGCCAGCACCGAACACTGGCCAGAACAGGTCCGGCCAGGGTGAACCCGGCGGTAACGCAGCACGCGCGATGACGGGCAGAAATGTGGCGGTAACGATGTAGCCCAGCCCCGCCAGACCATAGGCCAGCGCATGCACGGCCCGCGCCACCACCGTACCGCCGCCCTGCGCCCGCGCCGCAGCCGGTGGCGCCCCCTTGCAAGCTCCGTGGCCTGGACCTGGGCAGCCCGACCCCGCACCACGGGCCAGGCCCCACGCACAGAAGCACCGACAACAGACCGAACACCACCCAGCCCGAAGCCCCCGCCACTGCCCGGCCACCATGGCGCCAGCCGCCAGCCCCGTGAGCACGATGCCCACGCCCGGCCCGCAAAAGATCAGCCCGCCCATCGCCGGCCGGCCCAGCACCGCCAGGCGCACCATGCACCAGGCCGCCACGTTGAGCAGCACCACGGCGCTGGCCGCCCCCGCCACAAAACGCAGCGCCGGCCAGCTGGCGGGCATTGGCAGTGCCATGGCCAATGTAAGCAGCACCGTGGCCACCAGCCCCGCGCGCGCCAGCCGCGCCGGATGCCAGCGGGCGTAGAACCCGGGCGCCAGCCAGGGCAGCGCCATGCAGGCCAGGGCGCCCACCAGGTAACCCACGTAGTTGGCCGTGGCCAGCCAGCTGCCCTCGGCGAGCGTGAGCACGCCATCGTGCAGCATCATGGGCAGCAGCGGTGTGAACGCAAAGCGTCCCACGCCCATGGCCACGGCCAGCGCCAGCATGCCCGCCAGCGCCACGGTGTGGGGTCGGTCGGCCCAGGGCGTTGCAGCGGGTATGGTGCCGGGGTGGACGGTGGCCTGTGGTTCCATAGCGTGGTTTCGATGTCTATTTTCTTTATCCTACGCTCAGCGCCGCACGGTCCCTGCGCGGAGGGCGGCGCGTGCGCACGCGCCCGCGCACTGGCGCCATGGCCCCGATGGACGCCAAGCATTCACCCATGGACAATGCCCGCATGAACACCTTCATCAACTCCCGCTTTTGCACCCGCTTCGGCCTGACCACTCCCGTCGCACTGGCGCCCATGGCGCTGGCCTCGGGCGGAGCCTTGGCGAGCGCCTGCGCTCGTGCCGGGGCGCTGGGCCTGGTTGGCGGCGGCTATGGCGACCTCGCCTGGACCCAGCGTGAGTACACACTCGCGCTGCAGGCGGCAGAAACCGGCCGCATTGGCTGCGGCTTCATCACCTGGAAGCTGGACGAAAACGCCTCGGCACTGGACTGGGTGCTGGACCATGCCCCGGAGCACCGCCCCCGCGCCGTGATGCTGTCGTTCGGCGACGCCCGCCGGTATGCCGCACGCATTGCAGCCAGTGGGGCCGCGCTGATCTGCCAGATCCAGCGCATGGAACAGGCGCCCCAGGCCGTGGAGGCCGGCGCCACGGTCATCGTGGCGCAAGGCGCCGAGGCGGGCGGCCACGGCATGAACGCCCTTAATGGCCGCGCCACCATGACCTTCGTGCCCGAACTGGCCGACTGGCTGGCGGCGCATGCCCCCGACACCCTCCTGCTGGCCGCCGGCGGCATTGCCGACGGCCGCACCCTGGCCGCGGCGATGATACTGGGCGCCGATGGCGCGCTGGTCGGCTCGCGCCTGTGGGCCACGGCCGAAAGCCTGGCGCCACAAGGCGCCAAAGAGCTGGCCGTGCGCACGGACGGCGACGGCACGGCCCGCAGCCCGGTTTTCGACATCCTGCGCCGCAAGAACTGGCCCGCGCCCTACGACTTTCGCGCCATTCGCAACCCCTTGCATCGGGTGTGGGAAGAACGCATCGACACGCTGCGCAGCGAGCCGGCCGCTGCCCGGGATGCGTATGACGCCGCCGTTTTGGCGGGCGACTACACCGCTGCCCACGTCACCGTGGGGGAAGGGGTGGGACTGGTGCGCGACCTGCCGACCGCCGCCGAGCTGATTGCGCGCATGGACCAAGGGGCCCGCGCGCTGCTGAACTGAGCCATTCGTTCGCTACTGGCCCGACCAATTTTGGAATTCAAGGACAGGCGTGAAAGCAGCGTAGGAACCGCTGGCGGCGCAGCCACCAGCCACGCATCAGGTATGCGTGTGCCAGTTCCTCAGGCCCCAGTGGCGAGATGTCAAGGAAGTTGCGGCGCAGCTCATCGGCGGCCTCCATTGATCCTGCCTGGCACATGGTGCGCATCGCGCCTGTCAGGCTGCGCGCCGCCTGCTGTGCCAGCGCCAGCCGCAGGCCCGCGTGGGCTGCGCAGGGGGAGGCCTGGAGTGCCCGGGTGAATGGCCGCAGCGCGGCGGACTGGTCCAGCGCCTTGGGCAGGCTCTTGCCGGCCAGGATGCTGCCCGGGCGCTGACGGTAGGCCACCCAGGGGCGGGGCTCGTAATAAAAGCTTTCGGCGCGCAGGGCCATCAGGGGCATGGTGGTCATGTCCTCGAAATGGCGGCCGACTGGAAAGCGCAGGTCGCCACCCCACAGCGTGCGTCGCGAAATCTTGGACCACGCATGCAACTCGCCCGTGGACAGCATGCCCGCCAGCAGCGCGCAGCGGTCGTGCTCCAGACGCCGTGCCGTACCGCTGAAGCTGCGCCGGTGGCGCTCGCCGCGCAGCAAGTGCTTGAGGCGCTCGCGCTCGCGCCATACGGCGAAGTCGCAGAGCACTACGTCCGGCGCATGCGCCTGCACAATGGTGCGCAAGCTGGCGATAGCGCCGGCCAGCAGCTTGTCATCGGAGTCGAGGAACCACAGGTATTCGCCCTGCGCCGCATCGATCATCGTATTGCGCGCCATGCTCAGGCCGCCATTGCGCTCGTGCCGCAACAACTGCAGGCGGCCCGGCCAGCGTTGGGCAAGCTTCTGCATCAGCGACCAGCTGCCATCTGTGGAGCAGTCGTCCAGCAACAGAATCTGCACGCCTCCGTCATCGCCCAACTGATCGATGACGGAGGTCAGGCACTCGCGCAGGTATGGCTGCACGTTGTAGACCGGAACCAAGATGCTGAGCCAGGGCAGCACGTCAGCGCTCCCGCTCCAGGCCCTGGAGCGCAGCCCACAGCACGGCAACATAGAACACGAAGCACATGACGCCGTTATTGTGGTTGAAAAAGGGCTGCGACATGCCAAACACGAGATAACCCACCGGCACGACCGTGCCCATAACGCGTAGCGCCAGTACGTCACGCCAGGCGGGCGTGTCAACGACATGGCGTGCCATGCGCTTGCGACTTGGCCAGAACATCACCAGCACCCAGGCATGGAGCGCAACCGGCAGCAACAGGCCGCCAAGCCCGATCTTGACCCAACCATCCAGGAAGACGTTGTGGACCTCCCGGTAGTTCATCATCTCCGGCACATATTCCCCCGCGTTCACCCGCCGCTGCATCTCCTCGACGAAACCATGCGCACCCCAGCCCAGCCAGGGCTTTTGCGGAATCAGCTGGGCCACCAGCTGATATTGCGCCAGTCGCAAACCGAGCGATGTGTTCCCCTGGCCCTTGTACACGTAGCCGCTGATCTCCGTTGCCGCCAGGTCCACACGATCCTTGAAGCGCGGCGTGAAAGCCAGCACCAGCACCAGTGCGACCAGCGCGAGCGCGATCGCCGCCAACACCGACCCAAACCGCTGCGGGCGCAGGCGCCAGGCCAGCCACAGCCACAGAGGGAAGATGGCCCCACGGCCAGCCAGCCACCACGTGACTGCGACAGCAGCGACGCTGCAAAGCCCAAAGCCACGGCCAGTCCCATGCCCATGCGCCATGGCCAGCCATGCTGACGCCAGTACACGGCCATGGGCACGGCGGCCAGGCAGACCAGCAGCAGCGCGAGGTTCCCCCATTGGATGGCGTTGGTGTAGCCCGTCGCCCGCTCAAGCCCCAGGCCCAGCACCTGCCACAACGCCAGCGCGCCCATACCGGCGCAGCCGATGGGCAGCCCCGCCAGGAAGGCACGCGGCGCGGGCGGACTGGCCACTAGGTACAACAGGCACGGTGCCCCCAGGAACCATTTGAGAGCCTTGTCCCAGCGTGATATGCCCGTGCCGAGCGATAGCAGATATGCCATGCAGCCCATGGCCAGCATAAGCAGCGCCAGCCCCAGCGTGGCCCGCTCGGGCCTGCGCCGCAGCCACACGGGCGCGAAGCACAAGGCCCCGAGCAGCAGCAGCAGTGCCGCATAGGAATAGCCCGAGGGCACCCACAGTGCGAGCGCAGGCAACAAGAAAGCAGCCACTGTGTTGGTGCGTGCGGACAGTACCATCGCCTTCATGGCGCACCCTCCGCGAACAGCAGGGCGCGGTAGCGCTGCCACATCAGGTCGTGCCCATACGCGTTCAGGGCCTGAGCGCGCGCCGCGGCGCCCAGGCGCTCGGCCAGGGAAGCATCCTGCAACAGCCGCTGCAGCGCGTCGGCCAGTGCGTCGGTGTCCCCGGGTGACACCAGCAGGCCCGTGCGGCCTTGGTCGATGACCTCGCGCACGCCGACCACGTCGGTGCCGATGCACGCGCAACCCGCCGCCATGGCCTCAACCAGCGCTAGCGGCATGCCCTCCCAACGTGTGGATAGCACGAAGACCTGCGTGGCCGCCAGGCGCTCGGGCAGATCGGCCACGTTGCCCAGGAATCGCACCTGCGCCTGCAGGCCCAGGCGCCGCGCGAGGGCTTGCGCCTGGCGCAAAAGGCGCTGGCTGCCCGCCCCTGCGAGGTACAGCATGGGCGCCAGACCCCTGTCGCGTAGCAACGCCAGGGCGTGGATCAGGCTGGCGTGGTCTTTCTGCCGCGCGAAGCGCGAGGCCATCAGGATGGCCGGCTCGCGGTCTTGCCAGCGCGCAGGCAACAGACTGTCGGGAAAGCGTTCCAGCACGATGCCGTTAGGGATAGCGATGCACTGCTCGGGCGCAAAGCCGCGCTCTATCAGGCTAGTGCGCACCCCCTCGGACACGCCGATACTAGCCTGCGTGTGCGGCGCCAGCGCCAGCGCCTGCCGCAGGCGCCGCCGGGTGTAGCGCTCGCGCGAGTTGTGCTCCACATGGAAGATGCGCGGCACGCCTTCGGCCACCGCTGCCTGCCGGCCCCAGATGTGGTCGCTGAACCCGTGGGCAAAGACCACGTCGGGGTTCCAAACGCGGATGATGCGGCGCAGCTCCCACACGGTGAGTACGTGCAGCCAGTTGGAGACCACGCGAACCTGCAGGCCCCGCGCCCGCAACGCGTCGATCCGCTCCATGCTGGTGCTGCGCTTACGCCGCAGCACCAGCAGCACCTCCATGCCAGGAGTGCGCTGCGCGGCTTCGCACAGATCCACGGCCACCTGCGTGGCGCCGGAAAAACCGCCAGTGACAAAGTGCAGCACCTTCACGTTTTTTCAGCCCTGTCTGCCGCGGTCGATACTGGTGCTTTCTGTCCTGGCTGACAATCCGCACCACCATGAAACGAATTCCCGCCAGCCTTTTCAAATGGGCCCTGCGCTGCGTCAGGCCGCGCCAGCGCACCAGCTATGCTATGCCCGCGCCCAGCATCTACCAAGGCAGCACTGCCGCTGCGGTAACGGTGCAAGGGGACATCCCGGCCATCCTCTGGACGTACTGGAACCACCCTGAGCCCGACGCGTTCGTGCGCCAGTGCCTGCAAAGCTGGCAGCGGCATTGCCCAAGCTACGCCATCCGGCTGGTCCACCCCGGCAACCTGACTGAGTACGTGCCCCCAGGCGACCTGCCCGAGGGCTTCGCGGCCCTGCACCCAACCAAGCAATCCGACTGGCTGCGCCTGTACTTGGTGCACCGTTTCGGCGGCTATTGGCTGGACGCCACCATCGTGCTGACCCGCCCGCCCAACTGGCTGGACGCCCTGCGCCAGCAGCATGGTGCCGGGTTCGCCGGCTTCTACCTGGGCGGCTTCACGCACGACCCCGCCTGCCCGGTGGTGGAGAGCTGGGCCTTTGGCGCGCCAGCGGGCGAGCAGTTCGTAAAGGCCTGGCAGCGCGAGTTCCACCATGCGCTGATCGAGGCGGGCCCCGATGCCTACCTGGCCCGGCTGCGCCAGCAGGCCGATGGTGGCGCGGCGGTGCTGCAGGGCATCGCGGACCCGGCATACCTGTTGATCCACGTGGCGGCACAGCAGGTGCTGCGCCGCGCCAACGGCTTCAAGCTCGTGCTGCTGCGGGCCGAAGACACGGCCTTTTTCTACCAGCAAGCGTTGTGGTGGAAGTGGTACCTGCTGTACCCGAGGCTGTGCCTGGTGCCAGACGCGGCACAGCCCGCGCCGCTCATCAAGCTGCGCGGCGGGGAGCGGCGGCATTTCACGCAGATGATCGATCAGCATGGGGAACCGGTGCCGGGCAGCCTCTGGCAGCGCGCGTGCACGGGGGCCAGCGCTGTTCAGTGACCAGCCCTTACGGTTTCGCCCGCCTTCACCCGGTACACCGTGCCGCAATACGGGCACTTGGCTTCCCCGGTATGCGCCACGTCGAGATACACCTTGGGATGGCTGTTCCACAGCTTCATGTCTGCCTTGGGATTGGGGCAGAACACGCCGCCCTGGGCGTTCAGGTCTTTGGCCAGAAGTTCTATAACGGCTTGCGACATGGTCAGACCTTGGTGAGCCAGTGGGCGTATTGGGGATTGCGGCCGTTGACGATATCAAAGAAAGCGCTCTGGATTTTTTCGGTAATGGGACCCCGGCGGCCCACATAGTCACCCTTGCCCAGCTCGATGCGGTCCAGTTCGCGGATCGGCGTGACTTCGGCGGCCGTGCCGGTGAAGAATGCTTCGTCGGCGATGTACACCTCGTCGCGCGTGATGCGCTTTTGCACCACTTCCAGCCCCAGGTCCTTGCAGATATGGAACACGGTGTTGCGGGTGATGCCGTTCAAGGCACCGGCCGACAGGTCCGGCGTGTAGACCACACCGTTCTTGACGATGAACACGTTCTCGCCCGAACCCTCGGAGACGAAGCCGGAGGCATCGAGCAGCAACGCCTCGTCGTAGCCATCGTCGGTGGCTTCGGTGTTGGCCAGGATGGAGTTGGTGTAGTTGCTCACCGCCTTGGCCTGGCTCATGGTGATGTTGACGTGGTGGCGCGTGTAGCTGCTGGTCTTGACGCGGATGCCGCGGGCCATGCCGTCTTCACCCAGGTAAGCGCCCCAGGCCCAGGCCGCCACCATCAGGTGAATGTCGTTGCCCTTGGGCGACACGCCCAGCTTCTTGTCGCCGATCCAGGTCAGGGGGCGCAGATAGCCCGATTCCAGCTTGTTCTCGCGCATCACCGCGCACTGCGCCTCGTTCACCTGCTCCTGGGTGAACGGGATCTTCATGCGCAGGATCTTGGCGCTGTTAAACAGGCGCTCGGTGTGGTCCTGCAGACGGAAGATGGCCGTGCCGCCCACGGTGTTGTAGGCGCGCACGCCTTCGAAGGCGCCGCAACCGTAATGCAGGGTGTGGGTCAGCACATGGATCTTGGCATCGCGCCAGTCGACCATCTGGCCGTCCATCCAGATCTTGCCGTCACGATCGGCCATCGAGGGAACTACGGGGCTCATGGGTGTCCTTTGGGTTGCTGGAGGTGTCGCAAAACCACGGATTTTACGGCGCCGCCGACCCTGCATCGCCGCCTTGGGCATCGGCGGGTTCCACCGGACGCTCCAGCGCCCACTTCACCAGCTTGCCATTCTGGAACACGCAGGTCACATGCGACTGGGTGCCATCGGTCCAGCGGTAGACCTCGGGCTGTTCGTTTTCGGGCGACTGCAGCGCCCCCAACGAGCGGGTCATGGCGACCACATGCATCAGGCTCACCCCCGCCTGCAGTTTGGCATTGAGCATGACGGCGCTGCCCACATGGCCGATCGGGCGATCGGCCGCCTTGCGCAGCACATTCATAAGGCGGGTGAAATGCAGCAGGGCCCACATGAGGACGCCCCCGCCGACGGCCGCCACGCCCATCCAGCCATAGGACCGAAAGCCCATCACCACCACAATCACCAACCCCACAGGCACCAAAATATTTCGAAAATTCATGGCCCCATTGTCTTACGACGCCACCCGCCCCGCCCTGTGGGGAGTGCGTATGCAGACCTGAAACTGCGCTCAGCCCATGGCCCGCACCACGTTCATGGCCTCTTCCACCCGCTCCACGGCATGGATGGTCAGGCCCTCGATCGACTTTTTGGGGGCATTGGCCTTGGGCACCACCGCTATGCTGAAGCCCAGCTTGGCCGCCTCGCGCAGGCGCTCCTGACCGCGGGGCGCGGGGCGCACCTCGCCCGCCAGCCCTACCTCGCCAAAGGCAATAAAACCCTGCGGCAGGGCCTTGCCCCGCAGGCTGGAGGTGATGGCCAGCATCACGGCCAGGTCGGCGGCGGGCTCGCTGATGCGCACGCCGCCCACGGCGTTCACAAACACGTCCTGGTCCATGCAGGCCACGCCCGCATGGCGGTGCAGCACAGCCAGCAGCATGGCAAGGCGATCCTTGTCCAGGCCCACACTCAGGCGCCGCGGGCTGGGGCCGCCACTGTCCACCAGAGCCTGAATCTCCACCAGCAAGGGTCGGGTGCCTTCGAGCGTGACCATCACGCAGCTGCCCGGCACGGGCTCACTGTGCTGGCTCAGAAAGATGGCGCTGGGGTTACTGACCCCCTTGAGGCCCTTCTCGGTCATGGCGAACACGCCGATCTCGTTGACGGCACCAAAGCGGTTCTTGATGGCGCGCACCAGGCGGAACTGGCTGTGCGTATCGCCTTCGAAATACAGCACCGTGTCCACCATGTGCTCCAGCACGCGGGGCCCGGCCAGCGCACCCTCCTTGGTCACATGGCCCACCAGCACGATGGCCACGCCCGATGCCTTGGCGCAGCGTGTGAGGTGCGCCGCGCACTCGCGCACCTGGGCCACAGAGCCGGGTGCCGACGTGAGCTGGTCGGAATAGACCGTCTGGATCGAGTCGATCACTGCCACCGCCGGTTGCATGGATTCGATGGTGGCCAGGATTTTTTCCAGCTGGATCTCTGCCAGCACGTTCACCTGGCTGTGGTCCAGCCCCAGCCGGCGCGAGCGCAGCGCCACCTGGGCGCCGCTTTCTTCGCCGGTGACATACAGGGTGGGTAGACCTGCGCGCTGCAGCGCGTCCAGCGCCTGCAGCAGCAGAGTGGACTTACCGATGCCCGGGTCGCCGCCGATCAGCACCACGCCCCCTTCCACAATGCCCCCGCCCAGCACGCGGTCCAGTTCGTCGATGCCACTGGGCGTGCGCGCAATGTCGGTGGCCTCGATGGCGGCCAGCGGCATGACGGCCTGCGCCTGCGCCAGGCCGGCGAACTGAGTGCCGCTATAGCGGTTCTTCCCGGGCCCCGCCTCTGCCACCGATTCGATGAGCGTGTTCCATGCGTTGCAGGACGGGCATTTTCCCAGCCAGCGCGGGCTGGTGCCGCCACATTCGGTGCAGGTGAAAAGGGTTTTGTCTTTGGCCATGAGTGCGGGATCGTGCGAAGCGGCTGGCCACTATAGCGGCCAGCCGCGGGTCGACCACATTGGCGGCCTTGCACCCGCAAAGAGGCCATGCGCCAACACCCGCCGGTCAGACCCCGTACGATGGCGATCCCGGTTTGCACCTTGCCCGCCCCCTTCTCACTCTCACCACCTTCACCATGTCCGCACCCACGCTGTACCTCGCCCCCGGCACCTGCGCCCTGGCCGTTCACATTGCCTTGCACGAGGCCCAGGCAGGCCACGAACTGGTGCGCCTTGACTTTGCCGCCCAGCAGCAACGCAGCCCCGAATACCTGGCCATCAACCCCAAAGGCCGCGTGCCTGCCTTGGTGACCGAGCACGGCGTGCTGACCGAAACCCCGGCACTGCTGGCCTATGTGGCCCAGCGCTATGCCCAGGGGCAGCTGGCGCCACTGGATCCGTTTGCCTTCGCACGCATGCAGGAGTTCAACAGCTACCTGGCCTCCACCGTGCATGTGGCCCACGCCCACGGGCGGCGCGGCAGCCGCTGGGCAGACGATCCCGCCTCCCATGCCGACATGCTGCGCAAAGTCCCGCAGAACATGGCGGAGTGCTTTGGCGTGATCGAACACCACTACCTGCAAGGCCCTTGGGTGCTGGGGGAGCAATATTCCGTTGCCGATGCCTACCTGTTCACCATGTCCGGCTGGCTGCGCAGCGATGGTGTGGACGTGGCGCAGTTCCCCAAGGTGGCCGACCACCGGCGCCGCATGGCCGAGCGGCCTGCCGTCCAGCGCGCGCTGGCCTGAACACGCCCTGCGGCGTGCCGCGCCCGGCGCAGGAAACGTCCGCAAAAAAGCCCCGGCGCCATCACGGCGCCGGGGCTTTTGACTTTGCGGGCCTGGTCAGTTGACCTTGAGCGCGCGCCAGTCAATGCGGTTGTCCGCCCGGTGCGGCAGGTCAACCTTCTGCGTGGCGGCCCACGGGATCACCTGGTTGTACAGCGGGATGTGCGAAATGAGCTCGTGGTCCTGCACCAGCGCCTTTTCGATCAGCCCGTTGCGCGTGACCGGATCGGTTTCCTTCTTGATGCGCTCGATCAGCGCATCCTGCTGCGGGTTGCTGAAACGGCCCAGGTTGAAGTTGCCGTCGCCACCCGCACCCGGCGAGCGAATCAGCGACTGCAGCGAATAGAACGCATCAAACGTCGGCACGCCCCAGCCCAGCAGGTAGATGCTGGCCTCATTGCGCTGGATCATCGGGAAATAGGTGGCAAACGGCAGCGAGCGCAGCTTGGCCTTCACGCCCACCTTGGCCCACTGCGACGCGATGGCCTGGCACAGCTGCTCGTCGTTGATGTAGCGGCCCGCGCTGCAGGCAAAGTCCACCTCGAAGCCGTTGGGGTAGCCCGCATCGGCCAGCAGTTTTTGCGCGGCCTTGGCATCAAAGGGGTAGCGCACATCGGCCTTGGGCGTCCAGCCGTTGACCTGGTGGGCAACCAGCGCGCCCGTGGGCTGGGCCAGGCCACGCAGCACCACGCGCTGGATGGCATTGATGTCGATCGCCTGGTAGAGCGCCTTGCGCACGCGTACATCCTTGAGCGGGTTCTTGCCCTTGACGTCCGAGCCCGGCAATTCGTCGCGGAACTGGTCCAGCCCCAGAAAAATGGTGCGGTATTCGGCGCCTTCCAGCACCTTGAGGCCCTGCGTCTGGCGCACCCGCGCCAGATCCTGCAGGCTCGGGTCGATGATGAAATCGATCTCGCCCGACAGCAGCGCCGCCGTGCGCGTAGCATCCGACTTAATGGGGGTGTAAACCACCTCGGTCACGTTGGTGGCGAACTTGCCCTTGCCCCACCAGTGCGGGTTGGGCTCCAGCACCACGCGCTGGTCCGGCGTCCACGACTTGAGCACGAATGGCCCCGTGCCCAGGGCATTGCGGTGGGCAAAGGTTTCGTCCTTGTTCTTGATGTCCTTGGGCTCCACCGACTTGTTCTTCTCGGCCCAGGCCTTGCTGAGGATGCGCAGCTCGGTCAACTGGTTGAGCAGCACCGGGTTGGGCACGTCCGAGAAAATGTCGATGGTGTGGCTGTTGACTTTTTCCACCCGGTCAATGCCCTGGGCATAGACCGCGTAGTTGGAGCTTTTCGACTTGGCACGCTCCAGCGAAAACTTGGCATCGTCGGCGGTGAACTCGCTGCCGTCGCTGAACTTCACGCCCTTGCGCAAGGTCAGGCGCAGCTGGGTGGGGCTCACCAGTTTCCATTCCGTGGCCAACGATGGTTCGGGCTTGAAGGTCTTGCTGTTGTATTCGACCAGTGTGTCGTACACGGCTGCGTGCAAGGTGTTGTTCACGCCCACGTTCTGGGCGTGAACGTCCCACGACGACACATCGACGGCGCGCGCCCAGCGGAAGGTCTTGGCCTGCGTGGCCAGGGGCAGGGTGACAGCCAGCGCCGCAGCAAGCAGCAGGGGTTTGAAATGCATGGGTTTTTCCCTCTCAGATAACAAGTCGCTACTGTGACCGAGGGCGTGCGCCGCCGGAACAATTTTGTTGTTGTATCCATATGCGTAGCAGGGTCAGAGCACCCCTGCATGCCACCGACGATGTGCGCCCGCAGGCGCACCGCGCAGGCGCTACTTGCGCCGCAGTGCCAACCGAATGCGTTCGAGCGCCGGCGAAGGCGGGGCCACGGTGCGGTCGAACGGGTGCGCGGTGGCGCCGACGGCCTTGAGGATGCGTTGCACGTAGGCGCGCGTCTCCAGATAGGGCGGCACGCCGCGATAGCGCTCGACCTTGCCCTCGCCAGCGTTGTAGGCGGCAGCCACCAGCGCCAGGTCGCCCTCGAAGTAGGCCAGCAACCAGCGCAGATAGGTCAGGCCCCCGCGGATGTTCTGCGCCGGGTCGTACGGGTTCTTGACGTTGAACCGCTCGCTCGTTTCGGGAATCAGCTGCATCAGGCCCTGCGCGTTCTTGGGCGACAGTGCCTGGGTGTTGAAGTTCGATTCGGCGGCAATGATGGCCAGCGCCAGCTGCGGCTCGACCTGGTATTGGGGCGCCATCTTGTGCACCAGCTCCACGATCTTGCGCGGCGCGGTCAGCGCATAGTTCACGCCCGGCCGGGCCGCCGCAGGCTGATCGGGCGGTGGGGCACGCAGGCACTCGGGCACCTCGTCGGTGGCGCCCCCCACAACGTGCAACATGCGCTCGGCCACGCCCAGCCCCTGCTCGGCAGCGGCCTGGAAGAAGAAGGCTGCCGCCGCATCGTCGCGCGCCACACCGCGGCCATGGGCATACATCCATCCAAGGTTGTACTGGGCCTGCATGTCACCGAGCCGCGCGCTCGCGCAATAGAGGGCTGCAGCCCGCAGCGGGTCGCGCGCCACGCCCTCGCCATGCTCGTAGGCGATGGCCTCCTGGCGCAGGCTGGCCGCGCGGTTGCTGTCGGTTTCGCCACCCTGCGCCCGCGCTGCCCCGCGCCCAAGGCGCAGGGCAACGCCACCGACAGCGGCGCAAGGATCAACAGGCTGATACGCATGTTTTTCAGTATGCGCGCCTTGGCGCGATCCGTCACGTCCTGTGCGGCCGCCAGCCGTGTAACCGAATGCATAGAGCGCACAGTGCTTTGCCACAACCCGCTGCCACAAGGCAGCGACGTTGGCGGGCAGCGCGGTCTGGTCACCGATGAGCCAGAGCCCGTCAAAACCAAGGGCGATGCCCCTGCTACCGCGTGGCCCGCAAAAAAACCGCGGCTGCCAAGGCCGATGCAGCGTCACTTCGTTGCTGTGGGCATGCTTCAGGACAGGGTCGGGCGGGAACGCGTATGCAGCACTCTCGACGCCACCGCAAACGGGTGATGGCCGCCGGAATGGCCACCGCATCCGCCGCCAAAGATCCCATTCACCTAGGTAAAATGGGCTCTAGCCTCCATCAATAAAGCGCCAATAGCTATCAAAAACAGAGCGATCCATCACCCCCGCAGGAGTTTCACCGCTGCGGGCAGCGAGTGCACGTCGGGCAGGAAATGGTCAATGCCGGCGCCCAGCAGCACGGCGCAGACCAGCGCACCGAGCAGCGGTTTCCAGGTCAGGCGCACGGCCGCCGTAAGCCAGCCTTCGCGCTCCACGCCCACGGCAGCACGGGCCGTGGCCACCGAAAACGCCAGTTCCACCGCCACCGTCAACAGCACATCCCAGCCAAAGAACAGCATGGCCAGCGAGCCCGCACCCAAAATCAGCGCGGCACCGATGAGGAAAATCGCCACCACCGGCACCACGACCACGGCCCCTTCGTCCGCACTGCCCATGGCGTCGGCGGCACCGCTGGCAAGGTCAACCAGCGTGCTGGATTCACTGCCGCCATTCAAAACTGCATCGGGCAGGCCCGAGGGCCCTGGCCCGTCAAACTCGCCGGAAGCACCGCCGCCACCAAAGTCGCCCCCGCCGGTGCGCGGCAGGGGAACGCCGACGTCGCTGCACCCACCTCGTGGCCAGGGCAGTTCGGTGACCAGGTCCAGCGCATCGCCCCCGCCGCCGCCGTCTGCGCCGCTATCCCCAAATTTGCGCTGCCGCACCAGCCGGGCCGCCCAGGCGCGCAGCACCAGCAAATAGCCCAGGTAACCGACCGACAGCGTGACCAGATAGCGCAGCGCCAGCGAGTCCACCCCCAGCAGCATCTGCACATGCGCGCTGCACCCCATGAGCAGCAGCGTGAAGCTGCCGATCAGCAGCCCGTGCCAGCGCAGGCGGTAGCGCTGCTGCAACGTGCGGGCCACTGTGGCGTGGTGCGGCATGCGCACCGAGCGCCAGCTGGAGGCCGTGGGTTGATTGCCGCTTATCCGGCAGGGGCTGGCCATGTGGAGAATGCGTTGTCTGGCGAGGGCCGATCAGGCAGCGCCGTCCACCGCCACAGGCACGCGCGGCGCGAGCGCACACATCAGCTCGTAGCCCACGGTGCCAGCGGCCTGCGCCACCTCGTCGATGGGCAGCATGGTGCCGTTGCGCGCCCGCCCCCACAACGTGACTTCACTGCCGAAACCGGCGTCCACACCGGCCGCGATGACCGGGGTCAGGTCCACGGTCACCATGTCCATGCTCACCCGCCCCACCAGGCGCGTGCGCACGCCGTCCACCAGCACGGGCGTGCCGGTGTCGCAATGGCGCGGGTAGCCATCGGCGTAGCCGCAGGCGGTCACACCGATGGTGAGCGGCCCCTCGGCTGTGAAACGCGAGCCGTAGCCCACGGTGTCGCCCGCCTGCAGTTGCTGCGTGCCGATGATGCGGCTGGACAGCGTCATGGTGGGCTGCACGTCCCAGTGGTCGGCGCTGTGGACCGGAAAATCGGGCGCGCTGCCATACAGCACGATGCCCGCGCGCACCCAGTCGCCCCGCACCTGGGCGTCGCTGGCAAAGCGCAGCGTGGCGGCGCTATTGCAGACGCTGCGCTCGCCGGGCAGATCTTGCGTGGCCGCATTGAAGGCCGCCATCTGGTGCGCAACGCCGCGCGCTCCGTCGGCATCGCTGAAATGGGTCATGAACGAGATTTCGTCCACCTGCGGTAGCGCGTTCAGGCGCGCCCAGGCGCTGCGGTAGCGCTGCGCCGTGAAGCCCAGCCGGTTCATGCCTGAGTTCAGCTTGAGGAACACGCGGTGCGGCACCTGCGTCTTGTGGGCGGCCAGCATGTCGATCTGCTCGTCGCAGTGCACGGCATGCCACAGCGACAGGCGCGAGCACAGCTCCAGGTCGCGCGGCTCGAACACGCCCTCCAGCAGCAGGATGGGGCCCCGCCAGCCCAGGTGGCGCACGCGCTCGGCCTCGGCCAAGTCGAGCAGGGCAAAGCCATCAGCGGCGCGCAGCCCTTCAAAGGCCCGCTCAATGCCGTGCCCATAGGCATTGGCCTTGACCACGGCCCAGGTTTTGGCGTCGGGCACGGCCTGGCGCACGCGCTCCAGGTTGTGTTGCAGGGCAGAGGTATGGATGGTGGCTTGGATCGGGCGCGGCATGGCAATGGGGGGGGGGAAACGAGCATGGGATTCTGGCATTACGGGCACAAGAGCCTGTTTGCGATCTCCCAGGGGCCGCGTTGGCGCGCAATCGGGATGAGTGAAGGCTTCGGGTGCGCCGCATGGGCTGGTGCCCATGCAAGCAGCCGGGGCGTTCAATCGCCCGATTTCGCTCCAGCCCTTCGGGCAGTGGTCTTTGCGGGCGGTCTGCTGCGTTGCGGCGCTTGTGGATAGCCGAGCTATCCACTGCCCACCGCGCCTTGCATCCCATCCCGCAAAGACCGCTGCGCGGCCCCTGGGAGATCGCAAACAGGCTCTGAGCGCGTGATATAACCGCCAGTCACCTGTACGCGGGCTCTCCATTTAATCGGGCATCAGTCTCGCTGATACCCCCTCCAGCCATTCGATGAAGCGCGGTTTCTACACCATCATGTCGGCGCAGTTTTTCAGCTCGCTTGCCGACAACGCACTCTTCGTGGCGGCCGTGGAATTGCTGCGCACCAGCGGTGCCCCCGAATGGCAGCGCGCGGCACTGGTGCCCATGTTTGCCCTGTTCTATGTAGTGCTGGCGCCTTTTGTGGGCGCGTTTGCCGATGCCTTGCCCAAGGGCAAGGTGATGTTTGTCAGCAATGCGATCAAGATCGTGGGCTGCCTGATGATGCTGTTCGGCTCGCACCCGCTGATGGCCTACGCCGTGGTGGGGCTGGGCGCCGCGGCCTATTCGCCAGCCAAGTACGGCATCCTCACCGAGCTGCTGCCGGCTTCGCAGCTGGTCAAGGCCAACGGCTGGATCGAGGGGCTGACCATTGCCTCCATCATCCTCGGGGTGCTGCTGGGCGGGCAGCTCGTGGGGCAGCATCTGTCGGCGGCGCTGCTGTCCATCAACATTCCCATGATCGATACCGGCGTCGATACCGCCGCCGAATCGGCCATTGCTGCGCTGATTCTGGTGTATGCCCTGGCCGCCTGGTTCAACACGCGCATTCCCCATACGGGCGTGGAGATGCGCCCGCTGCGCCAGAACCCGCAACGCAGCATTTTGGCCAACACCCTGGCCTTGCTGCCCGATTTCTGGGCCTGCAATAGCCGCCTGTGGCGCGACAAGCTGGGCCAGATCTCGCTGTCCACCACCACGCTGTTCTGGGGTGCGGGGGGCAACCTCAAGTTCATCGTGCTGGCCTGGGCCGGCGTGGCCCTGGGCTACAACACCACGCAGGCGTCGGCCCTGACCGGCGTGGTGGCCATCGGCACCGCCGTGGGCGCCGTGGCGGCATCGATGCGCATGCGCCTGGACATGGCCACCCGTGTGATTCCACTGGGCATCACGATGGGGCTGCTGCTGATCCTGATGGTGTTCATCAGCAACATCTGGGTGGCCATTCCGTTCCTCATCCTGCTGGGCGGGCTGGGCGGTTTTCTGGTGGTGCCCATGAACGCCCTGCTGCAGCACCGGGGCCACAACCTCATGGGCGCGGGGCGCTCGATTGCGGTGCAGAACTTCAACGAGCAGGCCTGCATCCTGGGCCTGGGCGCGTTCTACAGCCTGTCGCTCAAGCTGGGCTTGTCGGTGTTCGGCGCCATCACCGTGTTTGGGGTGGTGGTCGCCGGCATCATGCTGGTCATCCAGCGCTGGCATGCCAGCAACTGCCGCAACCACAGCGAGGAACTGAACCACCTGCTGCACATCGCGCGGCAGGATACGCACCACTGAAGCTATTTATTGAATAGCTGTTAGCGCTTACCAAATAAGCGCCAAATGCCGATTTGACTCCCAACCTGCTCCCCATACTGGCCCTGCTGCTCAACGCCTTTGTCTGGGGCGTTTCGTGGTGGCCTTTCAGGCAGCTGCATGCGGCCGGGCTGCACCCGCTGTGGGCGACGGCGTTGATGTATGCGCTGGCCCTGGTCTGCCTGCTGCTGGCCCGCCCGCAGGCGCTGCGCAGCACGCTGCAGCACCCTGGCCTGTGGCTGCTGGCGCTGAGCTCGGGTCTTACCAACGTGGCCTTCAACTGGGCCGTGACCGTGGGCGACGTGGTGCGCGTGGTGCTGCTGTTTTATCTCATGCCCGCCTGGTCGGTGCTGCTGGCCTGGAAGGTGCTGGGCGACCGCCCCACGGGCGTGGCGCTGGTGCGGCTGCTGCTGGCCTTTGCAGGTGTGGCGCTGGTGCTGGTGCCCGCCGATGCCGCCTGGGACCGGCTGGCGTCCCACCTGTCGGGTGCCGACCTGCTGGCCCTGGCGGGCGGTTTCTGTTTTGCACTCACCAATGTCACATTGCGGCGCCTGCACGCAGTGCCCGGCAAGGCGCGCATGCTGGCCATGTTTGGCGGCGGCGCTCTGCTGGCCGGCCTCAGTGCCTCAGCGGGGCTGGCGCTGGGGGCCGTGCCCGCCCTGCCCGCCTTGGCACAGGCCTGGGTCCCGCTGGCCCTGGCGCTGGCGCTGGCCTTTCTGCTGGGCAACTACGCACTGCAATATGGTGCCGCCCGGTTGGCGGCGGGCACCACGGCCCTGGTGATGCTGTCCGAGGTGGTGTTTGCCAGCGTGTCGTCGGCCCTGCTCACCTCCGACACGCTGGCGCCGCGCACCCTGCTGGGCGGGGCGCTGATCATGCTGGCGGCGCTGCTGGCGGCCTTGCCATCCCTGCAACCACGCCCCCACGTCAGCACCTGACACACCGGGCAACGCCCGACGCAAGCCGCTACCATGGGCCTTTCGATCCGGTTCGCCCCCAAGGAGTTGCCCATGTCCAGCCTCTACGACTTCGAAGCCCAGGCCATGAGCGGGCCCGCCGTGCCGCTGCGGCAGTTTGAGGGCAAGGTATTGCTGATCGTCAACACAGCCAGCGCCTGCGGCTTCACCCCGCAGTTCGGCGGGCTGGAAGAACTGCACAAACAATACGGCGGCAAGGGGCTGGTGGTGCTGGGTTTTCCGTGCAACCAGTTCGGCCAGCAGGACCCCGGCAGCAACGACGAAATCGCCAGTTTCTGCCAGCGCAACTACGGCGTGAGCTTTCCGATGATGGCCAAGATCGACGTGAACGGCACCAACGCCTCGCCGCTGTACCAGTGGCTCACCGCCGAAGCCCCTGGCCTGCTGGGCAGCAAGGCCATCAAGTGGAACTTCACGAAGTTCCTCGTGGGCCGGGACGGCCGCGTGATCCGCCGCTATGCGCCACAGGATGCGCCGAAAAAGCTGGCAGCGGATATCGAGGCGGCGCTGGCCGCCCCCGCCGCATAAAAGGCTGCGATCAGGCCGTTGTGGCGGGCGGGCGCTGGCGGCGCGCGCGCTCCAGCATCTGGCCGGTCTGGCGCGGGTCCATGCCGTACATGTCGGCAAAGGCATCCAGCGACTGGCCGCTGGCCTCAAAAGCACGCAGCAGGGCCTCATCCTTGGCATTGCGGGCCGCCCATTCGGCAAAGGCTTCCTGCAGGATGGCATTGGCCGCCTCATCGCGGCCGGTGACCAGCTCGGTATAGGCCTCGCGCGTGAGGCCCGAGGCCTCGAACGCCTGGATCATGCGCTTGCGCAGCTTGGGCAAAACATCTTCGCCCGCGCGGGCCTTGCGGCGGCGAAACACTTCCAGCAGCGCATGGTGCACATGCTCGGGCGCCATGTCTTCGACGGGCTGGCCCGCGAGGTCGTGGCGCTTTTCGCCTGCGGCCACGCTTTGCAGGTAGCGGGTGGAACGGGTGTGGATGCCCAGCGCCACCTTGAGTGCATCGCGCTCAAACAGCTCGGGGTGGGCTTCCAGCAGGTCCTGAAAGATGCCGCGCTTGAGCGGCAAAAACACCGCGCCAAACAGATGGGGATAGAGCCCCGCCAGCTGCTCCAGCGCCGGATGGGTGCGCGGGGGCGTGCGCGACAGTGCCGGCTGACCCGCCGGGCTTGTTGGCCCTCGGTACGGGCGCGACCGCGGCCGTTGTTGCGGCCACCACGCCCACCCCGGGGCGGGCGATCGCCCCCCGGCGCTTCCGCAGCGGCAGGCGCCTCAGCAGTGGCAGCCGGAGCGCTGTCGCCAGTCTCGGGCTGCTGCAAGGCCTGTGGGGCGCTGGCAGCGGCCACCGGGGCGGCGGCGGGCGCCGCTGTGGGTTCTTGTTCTGGCACGTTGTCGGTCATGGCGTAGCGGATCGGAGGGCAACAAAACCCTCGATCATGCCAGCCTTGCGCCGACAGGCGCCAAGCAGCCCCTTCAGCCTCCTACTTTGCCAGGGGATGGGTGCACCATTGCTGCTCGCAGGGAACGCCATCGCCGTTGCCATCCATCTTCACGCCCGGACAGCTTTGAAGAAAAAACTTGGCTTCGGAACAGGAAGTCATCTGCGAGCAATGCTGGCGGCCATCGCACCGAAACGGCGACGACGCCAGGGGTTGCGCTGTGGCGGACGGTGCGGGCGTCGGCTGGTCCAGCGCCTGCGCCGCAGCTTCCGCCTTAACGGCCATGGCCCGCTGGCTGCGCCGGTCGTATTGCCAGTATGCGGCGGCCAGCAGCACAAAGGCGATGAGGAACACCACGATGCGTGATGACAGCGCCCGGGGCTCTTCCGATGTTTCGGGGCGCCGCCGCTCCCGCGCAACAGACGCGGAGGGTACTGGTCGGTCGCGATGAACCGCTACGGCCTGCTTCTTGCCATCCTTGTTCAGGGTTATCTCGAAACTCAATGCTTCCTGCAACTGCGGCCGCTGCCCGTCGCGCGCAAACGCCGAAACATGCACAAAGATTTCTTGCCCTGCCGGGATAGGCGTGATAAAGCCGAAGCCACGCTCATCGTTCCACTTCGTCAACGTCCCCTCAAATCGCATAACTGCTCCGCCAAAGTGTTGGGACATCATCGTAACGGCCGATCAACGGCGGCAACACCCGCACTGCCCAGGCAAGAGTGCCTTGTCCAGGCCGCCCACCCCAAGCCGCATACCGGCGTTGGTCACTACTTCACTAGCGGTTGTTACTCCCAGCCTGCCCTCGCCGCGATTGCGACTGATTGCTGCCGCCCACATGCGACTCGCGGTCACTGCGGCTTTCGGGCGTGCGCTGGCCCTGGTTGATCTGGGTGGGGTCTTGCTCGCCCAGCTTGTTGGTGTCGTTCTCGACTTTGCCCGTATGGGGCGGCTGCTTGTCGCGCGGGTTCTGATGGATCGTCATGAAAATCTCCTGTACGTGGCGCAAGGCCAAAGGTTCCCCGACCACAATGCAGACAGTACAGGAACCGGTGCAGCGGTGCAAACTGAAGCACGCCGGGATTGACGCCCGTGACGGTGCCTCATAAAGTGGGTGTGTCCCTGAGCGTGTTCGATCTCGTTCCCCGAGGAGAAGCACCATGACTTCACGAAGCTCCCGCAACACCCTGCTGGAAAGCAGGTCCATCGGGCTTGCACCGGGCTCTTGCGCCAGGCCCCGGCATGGCGGCGTGGGGCCCTCGCCGGGCAGATCCAGGATCGCGATCGACGGTGCCCTCATGCGGCGGGCCCCATGACCGCTCCCGCTGGCGCACGAACCGTCCTGTACGACACGCAGGAGTTGATAGGCGTTATCGACGCGATGGCACGGCAGGCCAACGGCCTGCTCCATGGGGCCAGCCAGGTGGCCGTGATTGGCGTGCTGCGCCGAGGTGCACCCCTGGCGGATCGCCTGACCACGCGGCTGATGGAGCTGTATGGGCTGCCCCAGCCCTTGCGGCTGGATCTGCAGGTCAAGCGCTACGCGGACGACCTGACGCTGCTCCATCCGCAAACCCAGCTGACCGAGCAGGCGCAGCACGCCGCGCTGGATTTGCGCGGCTACACGGTGCTGGTCGTGGACGACGTGCTGTACACCGGCCATTCCCTGCTGAAGGTGGTGGAATATCTGGCACGCAAGCAACCTGCGGCCATCCGGGTGGCCTGCCTGGTAAACCGCGACACCACTTGCCTGCCCGTCCATGCCGATGTGGTGGGCGCCTGCCTTGGCGTGGCCCCGCCGGACATCATCGAATGCCATGTGCCGCCCTATGAGCCCGATTTCAGGATAGAACTCGTCCAGCCCGACCGCGAAAACGGCCCCCACCCAAGGTGACCCCATGTTCAAAGACCGCGACGACGCTGCCCATCAGTTGGCCGACCGCCTGAAGGCCTACAACACCCAGCGCCCCCTGGTGTTGGCCATACCGCGTGGTGCCGTGCCCATCGGCAAGATCGTTGCGCGGCAACTCGGCGGCGATTTCGACGTGGTGCTGGTGCGCAAGCTGCGCGCCCCCTTTGAGCCGGAAGTGGCCATTGGCTCCGTGACGGAGAACGGCTGGACCTACATCGCACCCTACGCGGCTGCGCTGGGCGCCGACCAGGATTACATTGCCGAGGAAAAGCAGAAACAGATGGCCACGATCCACTCGCGCCGGGTGCAATACACGCCGATCCGCGCACCGATCGACCCGCACGGCCGCGTCGTCATCGTGGTGGACGACGGCCTGGCCACAGGGGCCACCATGATTTCCGCGCTGCACAGCCTGCGCCAGCGCCAACCCGGCAAGCTGGTCTGCGCGATACCCGTTGCCTCACCCGAGGCCCTGGAGAAAATCCGGCCCATGGCCGACGAGGTGGTGTGCCTGCTGGCGCCAGAAAATTTCCGGGCGGTGGGGCAGTTTTACCGCCACTTTCCGCAGGTGGACGACGAGGATGTGATCGCGCTACTCGCCACTTGACGCCGGGGCCGCGCGTGTCCGCAGATGCTGCGCGAACCAGTCGGCGGCCAGGCGGGCAACGGCCTCCAGCGTCCCGGGTTCTTCAAAGAGATGGGTGGCATGGGGAACGATGGTCAGCGTTGTGGGCCCCGGCATGTGCGCGGCAGCGCGCCGGTTCAGGGCCAGCACCTCTTCGTCGCACGCGCCCACCAGCAGCAAGGTCGGGCATTGCACCCGGGCAAGATCCCGGGCAGGCGCCAGATCCGGGCGACCGCCGCGGGAGACCACCGCCCCGATGCCGTCGCCCAGCGCGGCAGCGGCACTCAATGCCGCCGCAGCCCCGGTGCTCGCGCCAAAATAACCCACGGGCAGCAACGCCGTGGCGGGCTGGCGCCGGGCCCAATCGGTCACATCCAGCAGGCGCTGGGTTAGCAGAGGAATGTCAAACCGCGTGGCGTAGGCACGGTCTTCCTCGGGCGTGAGCAGATCGACCAGCAAGGTTGCCAAGCCGCGTTCCCGCAACACCCGCGCCACAAAGTTGTTGCGTGGGCTGTGCCGGCTGCTGCCACTGCCGTGGGCAAACAGCACCAGGCCCTGGCTACCGGCCGGGCACTCCAGTGCGCACTCGATATGGCCACTGTCCACGGGGATACGAACCAGTTGTTCCGTCGCAGCATGCATGGAATTTCACCTCCGCGGCCATTGTCTTCGCCTGTCGCTCGGACATGTCCAGCGGCGCCCGGATCACCCACCCTGGCAGCACGGGAAAAGACCAAAACAGGATGTCACGACGCGCGCAGCGCCTCATCCAGCACTTCCACCCAGTGCCGCACCGGCGTGGACGTGCCGCTTTGCAGGTGCGTGATGCAGCCGATGTTGGCCGACAGGATCACGTCGGGCGCCTGCTCGCCAAAGGCCTCGCCCAGCACACCGAGCTTGCGGTCGCGCAGCTGGTAGGACAGGTCAGGCTGGAGCACCGAATACGTGCCCGCCGAGCCGCAGCACAGATGGGATTCGTTCCGGGCCACGCGCAGCTTGAAGCCCAGCTGGTTCAGGTGTGTCTCTACCCCACCGCGCAGTTGCTGGCCATGCTGCAGGGTGCAAGGCGGGTGGTAGGCGAACAGCATGTCGGGGCGCTGGACCCGGCCCGCCATTTTTTGCGCCAGCTCGGGCAGCAGGGCGGGCAGCAGCTCCGACAGGTCGCGCGTGAGGGCGCTGATGCGCTCGGCCTTGTCGGCATAGTGCGGGTCGTCCTTGAGGATGTGGCCATATTCCTTGACCGTGACGCCGCAGCCCGAGGCATTCATGACAATGGATTCCACACCGCCCGCCGCCACCAGCGGCCACCAGGCGTCGATATTGGCGCGCATCTCGGCCTTGCCGCCCTCCTGGTCGTTGAGGTGGAACTTGACGGCCCCGCAGCAACCGGCCTGGGGCGCGATCACGGTCTGGATGCCCGCCGCGTCCAGCACGCGGGCGGTGGCGGTGTTGATGTTGGGCATCATGGCCGGCTGCACGCAACCGGCCAGCATGAGCACCTTGCGCGCATGTTCGCGGGTGGGCCAGGCCCCCGCCGGCTGCGGCGCGGGCACCTTGGCCTGGAGGGCCTTGGGCAGCAGGCCGCGCACCACCTGGCCCACCTTCATGGCGGGAGCGAACAGGGGCGAGGGCAGACCTTCCTTCAGCGCCCAGCGCAGGGCCTTTTCGCCCAAGGGGCGGGGCACTTTTTCATCGACGATCTTGCGGCCGATATCGACCAGGTGGCCGTATTGCACGCCGCTGGGGCAGGTGCTTTCGCAGTTGCGGCAGGTCAGGCACCGGTCCAGGTGCATCTGCGTCTTGCGCGTGGGGGCCTCGCCTTCGAGCACCTGCTTGATGAGGTAAATGCGGCCGCGCGGGCCGTCGAGCTCGTCGCCCAGCAACTGGTAGGTGGGACAGGTGGCCGTGCAGAAACCGCAGTGCACGCATTTGCGCAGGATGGCTTCGGCCTCCGGTCCGTCGGTGCGTGCGCGGTATTCAGGGGCGAGTTGGGTTTGCATGGGGTGCAGCCTGGATGGATCAGCAAGAAAGGTTCAGGGGCGGGCGGCAGCTGGGCGGGCCCGGCCTTGCGCAGGGGACGGCGCAGGCGCGCCCGATCGGCCCACAGCGGGGGCAGCGACAGGGCCAGCAGCACCAGCGCCAGCGGCACCACAAACACAAAGCCCACATGCTTGAAGCCAGCCGCCCCGGCGATGCCACCGACAAGAAACATCGCCACCAGACCCGCAAACAGGCGCAGCCGTGCGTGGTTGGCGCGCACCTGGTTCTCCACCGCGATGCCGGTGCGGTTCCAGTACAGCATCTTGCCCAGCTCGATACCGAGGTCGGTCACCACGCCCGTCATGTGCGTGGTGCGGATCTGCGACGAGGACATCTTGGTCACGGTGGCGTTCTGCAGCCCCATGATGAAGGACAGCAGCAGCACCGTCATGGGCACGGAAAAAGGCGTGCGCCAGTCGAGCGTGATGGCGCCCACCAGCCCGAACACCAGCATGAGCCCTGCCTCCAGCAGAAGCGGCAGCGCATAGCTGCTGTGCAGTTTGCGCTGCAGCGCCCAGTTCACCATGACCGCCGTGGTGGCCGCCCCGCTGATGAAGGCCAGCAGGGCCCCCAGGGCGCTGAGCACCAGCACCATGTTGCCCAGCACGAGGTTGTCGGCCAGCATCGACAGAAAGCCCGTCATGTGCGAGGTGTACAGGTGCACCACCAGAAAACCGCCCGCGTTCACCGCCCCGGCATTGAAGGCCAGCAACAGCCCCAGCACACGGTTGCTGGTGCCGGTGCGGTGGTGGCCGGTGAGATGCCGCAGGCGCCGCATGGTCAGATTCCGCCGCCGTCAAGGCATGGTTTCCGATGCCGTACGGCGGTGGCAGCCATGGGCGCGCCCCTCACCACTGCGGCGCCAGGCGGCCGGGATTGAAAATGCCAGCCGGATCAAAGGCGTGCTTGAGGCGCGCATGGATCTGCGCCAAGGCCACAGATTTCAGGCCAATTTGGCCTGTAGCGGTTGATCCATCAGCGCCATCAGCTATGAATAAAGAAGCACTTCCACCCACCGCCCGGGCCGCTTCGCGCAGTGCATCGCCCTGCTCCAGCGGCGCCTGCACCCAGCGCAGGGCGCCATGCCATTCGATCAGCGGCGATGCACCACCCGCAGGCAGAGCCAGCACCGGCGCGGTGGCGGGCAGCGACAGGCGCCACAGCGCCTGCCCGGGGCGCGCCCGGCGGGCGGCGAACCAGGGCAGGGTCTGATCCCGGCAGGCCAGCCAGTCGGGCGCCACGGTGGCGTTATCAAGCCGCGTGCCGCCCATGCTACGGCAGGCCGCATCGACCGCTGCCACGGCGCCGCGCAGGCGCACGTAAAGCTGACCCACGCCCGCGTCTTCCACCCAGCAGCTGGCGTTAAGCGGCAGGGGCTGGCCACCCCAGGCGTGCAGCCGGCGCAGGGCATCGGCCTGGCTGCATTCAAAGCGCAGCGTGGCCTCGCCGGGTGCCACGGGCAGCACCTTGAGGCTGACCTCGGTGAGCAGGCCCAGCGTGCCCCAGGCGCCCGCCATGAGGCGCGAGACATCGTAGCCCGCGACGTTTTTCATGACCTGGCCGCCGAACGTGAGCAGCTCGGCACGGCCGTTGAGCAGCACCACCCCCAGCAGGTAGTCGCGCACCGCGCCCACGCTGGCGCGGGCGGGGCCGCTCAGGCCCGCGGCCACCATGCCGCCCACCGTGGCGCCCGGGCCGAAATGGGGCGGCTCGAACGGCAGGCACTGGCCTTGCTCGGCCAGCACGGCCTCCAGCTCGGCCAGTGGCGTGCCGGCACGCACCGTGACCACCAGCTCGCTGGGTTCATAGCTCACGATGCCGGTGAGCGCGCGGGTGTCGAGCAGCTCGCCGCGCAACGCCAGACCATGAAAGTCCTTGGTGCCCCCGCCACGGATGCGCAGCGGCGTTTGCGCGGCGGCGGCGGCGTGGACACGGTCAACAATCTGGCGCAGGGCGAATTCCATGGTCTGCATGGTAGCGGCCCGCAACCAGGGCATGCCGGGTGGGCCGCATGAATTTTTTGAACAGCGGCCGTGCATTCCACTGGCGCAGCGACTGGTCGTGCGGCAAGCTGCTGTTTCACCCCACAAAAAAGGCCCGCCAGAAGGGCGGGCCAAAACCTTGAAGAGACACTCACCGAAATTTCAGTGCGCTGCGGTGCCACCAGACGCCGCAGCGCGGGGCGATCAGCGGTTGTACGCCGTCTCGCCGTGTGACGTGATGTCCAGACCTTCGCGCTCGGCTTCTTCAGAGACACGCAGGCCCACCAGCAGATCGGCGACCTTGTAGGCAATGAAGGAGACCACGCCCGACCACACGATGGTCAGCAGCACGCTCTTGACCTGGATCCACAGCTGCGCACCCATGGCGAAGGTATCGGGGGTCAGGCCACCCGTGCCGCCCAGGCTTTGCGAGGCAAACACCGCCGTCAGGATGGCACCGATGATGCCGCCCACGCCGTGCACGCCAAACACATCGAACGCATCGTCGGCACCCAGCATCTTCTTGAGGCCGCCCACACCCCACAGGCAGACCACGCCAGCGATCAGGCCCAGCACGATGGAACCCATGGGGCCCACGAAACCGGCAGCCGGCGTGACCGCCACCAGACCGGCCACCGCACCCGAGGCAGCACCCAGCATCGAGGCCTTGCCCTTGTGCAACGCTTCACCGGCCAGCCAGGACAGCGTGGCAGCGCCCGTGGCCAGAATGGTGTTGATGAAGGCCAGACCGGCCACACCGTTGGCAGCACCGGCCGAGCCGGCGTTGAAGCCGAACCAGCCCACCCACAGCAGCGAGGCGCCCACCATGGTCAGCGTCAGGCTGTGCGGGGTCAGTGCTTCCTTGCCAAAGCCGATGCGCTTGCCCACCATGAAGGCACCCACCAGGCCGGCGATACCGGCATTGATGTGCACCACGGTGCCGCCAGCAAAGTCGAGCGCGCCGTCCTTGCCCAGCAAACCACCGCCCCACACCATGTGGGCCATCGGGATGTAGCTGAAGGTGAACCACAGCACGGCGAAGATCAGCACGGCAGCAAACTTGATGCGCTCGGCGAACGAACCCACGATCAGCGCCACGGTGATGGCGGCAAAGGTGGACTGGAAGGCGACGAACACGTACTCCGGAATGGTCGGCAGCAGGCCCGACAGCGTGTCTGGCGCTATGCCCTTGAGGAAGATCTTGTCAAAGCCGCCAAAGAACTGACCCTCGCCGGCAAAGGTCAGGCTGTACCCATAAATGGCCCACAGCACGGTGATCAGCGCAAAGATCACGAACACCTGCACCAGCACCGACAGCATGTTCTTGGAGCGGGCCAGGCCGCCGTAGAACAGGGCCAGGCCCGGGATGACCATCAGGATCACGAGCATGGTGGAAGTCAGCATCCATGCGGTGTCGCCCGAGTCGAGCTTGGGCGCTGGCGCCGCGGGTGCGGCCTCGGCAGCCGCGGCGGCGGGCGCCGGGCTGCATCTGCCGGCGCAGCCACGGAGCGGCGGGCGCAGCAGCATCGGCCGCCGGGGCGGCAGTAGTGGTTTCGGCCGGGGCGGGTGCCTGGGCCAGGGACATCGATCCTGCGCAAAGCAGGCTCAGTCCCAGAACGAAGGAGGCAAGCAGTTTTTTCATGGCATGTTCTCTTTGTGGAATGCAGCGGGGCCTTGGCCGGCGCTTAAAGGGCTTCCTTGCCGGTTTCGCCGGTGCGGATGCGCACCACCTGCTCCAGATGGGTGACGAAAATCTTGCCGTCACCAATCTTGCCGGTGCGTGCCGCGCCTTCGATGGCTTCGATCACGCGGTCCACCAGCTCGTCGGCCACGGCGGCCTCGATCTTGACCTTGGGCAGGAAGTCGACCACATATTCCGCGCCGCGGTACAGCTCGGTATGGCCCTTCTGGCGCCCGAAGCCCTTGACCTCGGTCACCGTGATGCCTTGCACCCCGATGTCGGAAAGAGCTTCACGCACTTCGTCGAGCTTGAAGGGTTTGATGATGGCTGTCACCATTTTCATTTTGAGTTCCTCCGATAGACGGCACCCTAGGGGTGCCTGCCGTTGATTACAGGGTTTTGGTGAGCGTGGCGATCAGGCGGGCTTTGTTGCCGGGACCGAAATAGTCTTTCTTGTTGGCGCCCACGATGGCGGCACCCAGGGTGAGGCCGTCGCCAAAGTCGTAGGCACCGCCCACGCTGTAGTCCATGTAGTTGGGAACGCCCGAGTCCTTGATGTCGCTGGAAAAGCGGGTGAAGCCCACCGCGGCCTTCAGCGTCACCTTGGGCATGACTTCCTGCGCCACCGCGAAATTCAGGTAGCCCGTGTTGCGGCCCTTGAGACCAGAGCCAGACTTGGCGCCCGCCCAGCCGAAGTAATCCTTGGACACCGTGTGCGAATACTTGGCCGTGAGCGGGCCGAAGGTGGCGGCGCCATAGAGCTCGGTGGTGTTGCCGCTGGTGTTGCCGGGATACAGGTAGCTCAGGGCCCCCAGATCCAGGTCCACCTCACCGGCCTTGAATTTGTAGCCACCGTAGATATCGGCTTCCAGCGAGTTGCCGGACAGCCAGTTCACGCTGGAGTTCCAGTTGCCGACGTACCAGCCGGTGTCACCGAAGGCATAGTCAAAACCGCCCTGCACGGCGGGCTTGAAAGCGCTGACCTTGCCGGTGTCCTGGTCCTGCCCCCGGAACTTGTAGTTGCTGGTCAGGCTGACATTGCCGGTGAGCTGGGCACTGGCCAGCAAAGGCAGGGCTGCAGCAAAGGCGACGCTCAGAAGCTTGATGGATGCGCGGTTCATGGTTCCTCCGGTTGGACAAAGAGTAGGGACAGTCGGGTTAAGCACGGTCCGTGCCATGTTGTGAACGACCATGGCGACAGGGCCCGTATCCACGGCGTGCGTTCGCCCGTACATTGGCTGCAGCGCCACGCGATCGCACCCCATTGGTGCGCAGCGCCGCCAGCAGGCGACAATCACCCACACACCGCACCCAACTGGGGAGAAAACCGTTCATGAGTCTTGCATTGGTGCAAAGTCGCGCGCTTCTGGGGCTGGAAGCGCCCTCCGTCACCGTCGAGGTGCATCTGGCCAACGGGCTTCCCAGCTTCACCCTGGTCGGCCTGGCCGATGTGGAGGTGAAGGAGGCGCGCGAGCGTGTGCGCTCGGCGCTGCAGAACGCGGGGCTGGAGTTCCCCCACAACAAGCGCATCACCGTAAACCTTGCACCGGCCGATCTGCCCAAGGACTCGGGGCGCTTTGACCTGCCGATTGCCCTGGGCATCCTGGCCGCCAGCGGACAGATCGACGCCAGCCGCCTGGCCGGCCATGAGTTCGCCGGCGAGCTGTCGCTGTCCGGTCAATTGCGCCCTGTGCGCGGCGCACTCGCCACCAGCCTGGCGCTGCGCGCCCACCAGGTAGCGGTGCGGCTGGTGTTGCCACCGGGCAGCGCCGAAGAAGCCGCCCTGGTGCCCGGCGCGCAGGTTTACCGCGCGCGCCACCTGCTGGATGTCGTGCGGCAGTTCCTGCCGGCAGGCGGCCAGGAGTCCATCGACGACACCGCTGCCACGGACGAGGGCTGGTGCCTGCTGCAGCCCGCACCGCTGGCCACGCAAGCGGTCTATGCCGATCTTTCGGACGTCAAGGGCCAGGCCGCCGCCAAACGCGCGCTCGAAATCGCGGCCGCCGGCGGGCACAGCCTGCTGATGATGGGCCCGCCCGGTTCGGGCAAGTCCATGCTGGCCCAGCGCTTTGCCGGGCTGCTGCCAGCCATGACGATGGAAGAGGCCCTGGAAAGTGCGGCCGTGGCCAGCCTGGCAGGTCGCTTCGCTGCCGGGCAATGGGCGCAGCGGCCCACCAGCCAGCCCCACCACACGGCATCGGCCGTGGCGCTGGTGGGCGGCGGCTCGCCGCCGCAGCCAGGAGAAATATCACTGGCCCACCACGGGGTGCTGTTCCTGGACGAGTTGCCGGAGTTCCCCCGGGCCGCCCTGGAGGCCCTGCGCGAGCCCCTGGAAACCGGGCGCATCACCATTGCGCGCGCCGCCCGGCGCGCCGAGTTTCCGGCGTGTTTTCAGATGGTGGCTGCCATGAACCCCTGCCCCTGCGGCTTCTTGGGGTCTGCGCAGCGTGCCTGCCGCTGCACGCCCGACCAGGTGGCGCGCTACCAGGGCAAGCTCAGCGGGCCCCTGCTTGATCGCATCGACCTGCATGTGGAGGTGCCCGCGTTGCCGCCCACCGACCTGCTCGACGCGCCACCGGGCGAGGCCAGCGCCGCTGTGCGCGAGCGCGTGGACCGCGCCCGCCTGGCGGCCATCACCCGCCAGGGAAAAACCAACCAGGCGCTGCAGGGCCAGGAAATCGATACCCACACCGCCCTGGAGCCCGCAGCCACACAGTTTCTGCAAACGGCGGCAGCGCGCCTGGGCTGGTCGGCCCGCAGCACGCACCGCACCCTGAAGGTGGCGCGCACCATTGCCGACCTGGCCGGTGCCGCCAGCACCCAGGTGGCGCATGTGGCAGAGGCCGTGCAATACCGGCGCGTGCTGCGCGGGCCTGCCGCCTGAAGCACCGCCCCCGTTACCCCCATACCCCTGGCCGCCCAGCGGCCCCCACCTGCAACCCAGCTCCCAAGAATCCATGAAAAACCTGAAAATCGGCACTCGCCTTGGCGGAGGATTTGCCCTCGTTCTCGTCCTGATGGTCATGATGACCACCATTGGCCTGTGGCGCCTGCAAACCGTGGCACAGGCCACCCACAACATGACCCAGCAGCCCCTGGCCATGGAACGGATGATCAGCGACTGGTACCGGTACGTCTACAGTGCCGTCCGGCGCACGTCCGCCATCGTCAAGAGCACCGACCCGTCGCTGGGCGCCTTCTTCGCCGAAGACGCCGCCATGTCCACGCGCGAATCGGGCAAGCTGCAGGACCAGATCGAGCCCCTGCTCTCCAGCCCGGCCGAAAAGGAACTGTGGGTCACGATCAAGAAGGCCCGCGTCACCTATCTGTCGTCGCGCGACCAGGCGGTGAAGGCCAAGGCAGACGGGCAACTGGAGGAAGCCGACCGCACGCTGAACCAGGCCTTCCTGCCCGCGGCCGAAAAATACATGGCCCTGATCCAGCAACTGCTGGACCTGCAACGCGCCAGCATCGACACCACCGCGAAGGACATCCAGGCCGTCTATGCGCAAAGCCGCATGTGGCTGATGCTGCTGTGCACCCTGGCCGTGGTGGCCGGCGGCCTGTGCGCCTGGTGGCTGACGCGCGGGATCATCCGGCCGCTGTCGGACGCCGTGCGCGTGGCCCGTGCCGTGGCCGACAACGATCTGACCACGACGGTGCAAGTGCACTCCCGCGACGAGACGGGCCAGCTGATGCAGGCGCTGCAGGACATGAACACCAGCCTGGCCCAGGTGGTGGGCCGCGTGCGCTCGGGCACCGAGGGCATTGCCACCGCATCGAACCAGATCGACGCGGGCAACCAGGATCTGTCGTCGCGCACCGAGCAGCAGGCCAGCTCGCTGGAAGAAACCGCCGCTTCGATGGAAGAGCTGACCAGCACCGTCAAGCAGAACGCCGACAACGCACGCCAGGCCAACCAGCTGGCCGCGTCGGCATCGCAGGTGGCCGTGCAGGGCGGTCAGGTGGTGTCGAACGTGGTGGGCACCATGAGCGCCATCAACACCTCGTCGCGCAAGATCGCCGACATCATCGGCGTGATCGACGGCATTGCCTTCCAGACCAACATCCTGGCGCTGAACGCGGCCGTGGAAGCCGCCCGGGCCGGCGAACAGGGCCGGGGCTTTGCCGTGGTGGCCAGCGAGGTGCGCAGCCTGGCGCAGCGCTCGGCGGCGGCGGCCAAGGACATCAAGACGCTGATCGACGACTCGGTGGGCAAGGTGGACGAAGGCACGCAGCAGGTGGCCGAAGCCGGCAAGACCATGGAAGCCATCGTGGACAGCGTCAAGCGCGTGACGGACATCATGGCCGAGATCGCCGCCGCCAGCCAGGAACAGAGCGCGGGCATCGACCAGGTGCACCAGGCCATCTCGCAGATGGACCAGGTGACGCAGCAGAACGCGGCGCTGGTGGAAGAAGCTGCAGCCGCCACGGGCTCGCTCAAGGCCCAGGCAGCGCAACTGTCGCAGGCGGTGAGCGTGTTCCGGATCGCCGGACAACCCGAAGCGCGCGCCATCGCCCCGCAGCAGCGCACCGCACCGCGCCCCGTTGCCGCGCCCACGCGCACGAGCCCGCCCCCAAGCACACCCTGTCATCGGCCAGCCGCCCTGCAGCGCCCCGCGTCAAAGCCCCGGCAACCGCCATTGCCTCGCAGCGCAGCGAGGACGACTGGGAATCCTTCTGAGCCGAGGGCCAGGCGCGTGCGGGCCCACGCACCGCCAGACAAAACTCCTATATTGATAGCTGCTTGCGCTTATGAATAAAGCGCCAGAGGCATATTTAGCCTCTCATCAGCGGTCCGCAGGCCTACACCCCGAGGTACTGGCGGCGCACGGGCAGGTCGGCCACCAGCGCCGCCATGGTGCTGTGGTGGCAGATCTGGCCCTTTTCCAGCACGTAGGCGCGGTCGGCAACCGCCTCGGCAAAGTGCAGGTTCTGCTCGGACAGCAGCACGCTCACGCCCTGTGACTTGAGTTGCCGGATGGTGTGGGCCATCTGCTCCACGATCAACGGCGCCACGCCTTCGGAAGGCTCATCCAGCAGCACCAGCAAGGGCTGGCCCATGAGGGTGCGCGCCACCGTGAGCATCTGCTGCTCGCCGCCACTCATGCGCCCGCCCGGCCGCTGGGGCATTTCACCCAGATTGGGAAACAGCGCAAACAGTCGCGCGGGCGTCCAATGCGGCGCGGCGCTGCCGTCGGTCCAATGGCGCGCGCCCTGGCGGCCCACTTCCAGGTTGTCGAGCACGCTCAGGTCGGTGAAGATGCGCCGGTCTTCGGGCACATAGCCCAGGCCCATGCGCGCCACCTCGTAGGGCGCGCAGCGCGCGATGTCGCGACCCAGAAAGCGCAGGTGCCCCGCCTGGCCCAGGTTACGGCGCACCTCCAGACCGACGATCGCCTTGAGCGTGGTGGACTTGCCGGCGCCGTTGCGCCCCATCAGGGCAACCACCTCGCCGCGCCCCACCTGCAGGTCCACGCCAAACAGCACCTGCGCGGCGCCATACCAGGCGGCCAGGCCCTGCACCGCCAGCAGGGGCGCTGGTGAGGCCGTGGGTGGCGAGCAGGAAGACGCTACGGCTGTCACCCCATGCTCCCGCGTGTGGGCGCCTTGCCGAACATGCTGCCGCTGCCCAGGTACACCTGCTGCACCTGGGCGTTGTCGCGTATGGCCTGCGGCGTGCCCTCGGCCAGCAGGCGCCCGCGCGCCAGCACCATTACGCGGTCGGCGTGGGCAAACACCACATCCATGCTGTGCTCGGTGAACAGCACGCCCATGGCACGCTCGCGCGCGAGTTGCTGCGTGAGGGCCATGAGCGCCAGGCGTTCCGCCGGCGCCATGCCGGCCGTGGGCTCATCCATCAGCAGCAGCCGGGGCGCATGGGCCAGCGCCATGGCCAGCTCCACCCGCTTGACATCGCCATAGGCCAGCGTGCTGCAGGGGCGCAGCGCCTGCGCCTGCATCCCCACCTGTGCCAGCAGGGCCAGCGCGTCGTCACGCCGGTGGTCCTGCGCGCGGGGCCAGAACGAGAACAGGCGCCGGTCCGCCGACAGCAAGGCCATCTGCACGTTCTCGACCACGGTGAGCGAGGCAAAGGTTTCGGCAATCTGGAAGGTACGCCCCACGCCCTGGCGCCAGATGGCGCGCGGCGGCAAGCCGGCTATGTCCACGCCCGCCAGCCGAATGGTGCCCGCATCGGGCCGCAACTGGCCACCCACCATGTTGAAGGTGGTGGACTTGCCGGCGCCGTTGGGCCCGATCAGCGCCAGCATCTCACCGGGCGCGAGCGTGAAATCCACGCCGTCGACCGCGTGCACGCCGCCAAAGGCCTTGCGCAGGCCGCGCACCTGCAGCAATGGGGTCACCGCGCTCATGGCGCGCTCCTGCGGCGGGACTGCCAACGCAGGGCCACATGCCGGGCAAAGCCCGCCAGCCCCTGCGGGAACAGCAGCACCAGCGCCAACATGGTGCCGCCCAGCACGGCGCGCCAGTAGTCGGTGTTGCGCGCCACCGTGTCGTGCAGCCAGGTGAAAGTGACCGCGCCCACCCAGGGGCCGACCAGCGTCTGCACGCCGCCCAGCAGCACCATCACCAGCCCGTCCACCGACTTGCCCACCGACAGCCCTTCGGGAGAAATGCTGCCCTTGGAGAACACATACAGCGCACCGGCCAGGCCGGCCAACACGCCCGCCACCACAAACGCCACCCACTGCAGGCGGCGCCCGTCCATGCCGATCGCATCGGCCCGCAGGGCCGAGTCGCGCACCGCGCGCAGCGCATAGCCGAACGGCGCCAGCAGCACGCGCCGCAGCAGCAGCACGCCGGCAGCCACCAGGGCCAGCGTCAGCAGGTAATAGGCCGGCTGGCTGGCCAGCCACGGTGCGGGCCACACGCCGGCGATGCCGTTGCTGCCACCGGTGACGGCGTCCCACTGGTAGCACAGCGCCCAGGTGATCTGCGCAAACGCCAGCGTGAGCATGGTGAGGTACACGCCCGACAGCCGCACACAAAACCAGCCATACAGCAGCGCCGCAACGCCCGCGGCCAGCGGTGCCAGCAGCAGGGCCAGTTCCATGCGCCCCCCGGCCGACTGCACCAGCAACGCCGCCGCATAGGCCCCCAGCCCGAAATAGGCGGCATGGCCGAACGAGTGCATGCCCGCAGGCCCCATGAGGAAATGCAGGCTGGACGCAAAGAGCACCGCCACCAGCACATCCACCAGCAGCACCGGCGCGTAGGGCCAGATGTCCGCCAGCAGCGGGACCAGCGCCAGCGCGGCCAGGATGGCCCAGCCCACCCATTGCAGGGCTCGGCTGGCCGGCTGCAGCGGCGCCTCGACCATGCCGGCCTGGCGCGCGGGCGGCTGCGGCCGCCCCAGCAGCCCCCAGGGCCGCCACACCAGGACCACGGCCATGACAAGGAACTCCACCACCAGCGTCATCCTGGACAGCGACAGGCTGATGCCCCCACCTCCACCAGCCCGGCCCACACGCAAACCGCCTTGAGTTCGGCAATCAGCAGCGCCGCCACGAACGCACCGGGGATCGAGCCCATGCCGCCCACCACCACGACCACGAAGGCCGCGCCGATGGTGTTCAGGTCCATGTCGAGCTGGGCCGGCTCGCGCGGCAGCTGCAACGCGCCCGCCAGGCCCGCCAGCAAGGCGCCCAGCGCAAACACCCCGGTGAACAGCCAGGCCTGGTTGACGCCGAGGGCGCCCACCATGCCGCGGTCCTGCGTGGCCGCGCGCACCAGCGTGCCCCAGCGCGTGCGATGCAGGCCCAGCCACAAAAGCCCCAGCACCAGCGGGCCCACCGCCATCAGGAACAGGTCGTACGTCGGAAACTGCCGGCCCAGGATGTCGACAGCACCTTCCAGCCCCGGGGCACGCGGCCCGAAAAGCTCTTCAGGCCCCCAGGCCCACAGCACGGCATCCTTGATCACCAGCACCAGAGCGAAGGTAGCCAGCAGCTGAAACAGCTCGGGCGCGCGGTAAATGCGCCGCAGCAGCACCACCTCCACCAGCGCCCCCAGGACCGCCGTGGCCAGCGGTGCCAGCAGCAGCGCGGGCCAGAAACCGATCACGGCACCCAGGCTCTCCACCAGCGAATACGCCAGATAGATGCCCAGCATGAAGAACGAGCCATGGGCGAAGTTGACGATGCGCATGACCCCGAAAATCAGCGACAGCCCTGCCGACACCAGAAACAGCGACGAGGCCGAGGCCAGCCCGTTGAGCAGCTGCACGAGCAGCCCGGAAAAACTCATGCGCAGAGTGCCGAACAGAACGGCGAAGGGTTACCCATCTCAGTCGGCAGCGCGCAGTTTGCGCACCTCGTCGGCAGACTGCTGAAAGCGCGCACCGTCGAGATAACGGAAGTCCGACATCACGCCCGTGCCGTTTTGCAGCCGCGTGCGGCCCACGAAGGTGCCCATGGTGGACTGGTGGTCTTCGGTGCGGTAGCGGATGGGCCCAAACGGCGAAGTCACCTCCAGCCCTTTGAAGGCGGCGATCAGCTTTTCGGTGTCGCTGCCCCCGGCCTTGCGCAAGCCGGCGGCCAGCGACTGGATGGCCGTGTAGCCCACCACCGAGCCCAGCCGGGGATGGTCGTTGAAGCGCTCCTTGTAGGCCTTCAGGAACGCCTGGTGCTCTGCGGTCTGGATGGCATACCAGGGGTAGCCCGTGACGATCCATCCCACCGGTGCCTCGCCCTTGAGCGGGTCCAGGTACTCGGGCTCGCCCGTCAGCAGGCTCACCACTTCGCGGCCCTTGAACAGCCCGCGGGTGTTGCCCTCGCGCACCAGCCGCGCCAGATCGGCAGCAAACAGCACATTGAAAATGGCGTCGGGTTTGGCATCGGCCAGCGCCTGCACCACGCTGCCGGCATCCACCTTGCCCAGGGGCGGCGCCTGCTCGGCCACAAACTCCACATCGGGTTGCGCAGCCTTGAGCAGCTTCTTGAACGTGGCCGCCGCCGACTGGCCATATTCATAGTTGGGATAGACGATGGCCCAGCGCTTTTTCTTCACGGCCGCGGCCTCGGGCACCAGCATGGCCACCTGCATGTAGGTGGAGGCGCGCAGGCGGAAGGTGTAGCGGTTGCCATTTTCCCAGACGATCTTGTCGGTCAGCGGCTCCGCCGCGAGGAAGAAGACCTTTTTCTGCTTGGCAAAGTCGGTCAGGGCCAGCCCCACATGCGACAGGAAGCTGCCCATGAGCACATCCACCTTCTCGCGCGCCAGCAACTCGTCGGCGGCCCGCACGGCGTCGCCCGGGTTGCCGTTGTCGTCGCGCACCACCAGCTCCAGCTTGCGGCCGTTGATGCCGCCGGCGCTGTTGACCTCGGCCACGGCCAGTTCCATGCCCTTCTTGTAGGGCCCCAGGAAGGCGGGCTGCGCCTTGTAGCTGTTGATCTCACCGATCTTGATCGCGCCTTGGGCGTGCACCGCACCGGCGGCACATGCCAGCCCGGCCACCAACAGGGCCCGACGGGCGACAGAGAAGCTTCGCATTGGTTTTCCTTTGTTCCACATCACAGGGGCCGAAACCACAAAATGTACCGCCCATCGCATTTGCCGGACAATGTGCGGGTTTGCCCGCCGGACCGGGGTGCATGCCAGGCCCGGCCCGGGCGGCGCCGCCGCCCTGAGCCCTGCCCCGTTTGGGGCCTTGTTTTTTTCATTCCTGCCAAAAAACCATGAGTGCCTTTCTCGAAGAACGCGTGCTGACCGTTCACCACTGGACCGACCGGCTTTTCAGCTTCACCACCACCCGCGACCCGGCGCTGCGCTTCTCCAACGGGCACTTCACCATGATCGGCCTGAAGGTGAACGACAAGCCGCTGCTACGCGCCTACAGCATCGTCAGCGCCAACTACGAGGAGCACCTGGAGTTCCTCTCCATCAAGGTGCCCGACGGCCCACTGACCTCGCGGCTGCAGCACATCCAGGTGGGCGACACCGTCATCGTCGGCAAGAAGCCCACCGGCACCCTGCTGATCGACTACCTGCTGCCGGCCAAGCGCCTGTACATGCTGTCCACCGGCACGGGCCTGGCGCCGTTCATGAGCGTGATCCGCGACCCCGAGACCTACGAGAAATTCGAGGAAGTGGTGCTGGTGCACGGCGTGCGCCAGGTCAAGGAACTGGCCTACCACGACTACATCACCCAGGAGCTGCCCCAACACGAGTTCCTGGGCGAGCTGGTGACCAAGCAGCTCAAGTACTACCCCACGGTGACGCGCGAGCCGTTCAAGAACCAGGGCCGCATCAACGACCTGATCGAAAGCGGCAAGCTGTTCACCGACCTGGGCGTTCCCGCACTGGACCCGCTGACCGACCGCGTGATGCTGTGCGGCAGCCCCGAGATGCTGGCTTCGCTCAAGCACATCCTGGAGCACCGCGACTTCGAGGAAGGCAACACCACCAAACCCGGTGACTTCGTCATCGAACGCGCTTTCGTCGAAAAGTAAGCGTTGTTTCAACGCCGGCCGGCGGCGGCTTTTGCTGACCGCGCCGGCTCTGGCGCGTCCTGCTGTGCCGACTCTGGTGCCTCTTGCGCCTCCTCCTGCGGGCCATCCGCCCCGGACGCCGCACCCTCCCCGTCCACCCGCTCCATATTGCCCAGCAGCTTGAGCAGGTAGTGCAGGGTGTGCGCCATGTCTCCCACCGAAAAACCCTCCAGCACCTGCCCGTAGTAGCGGCGGATGTTGGGCTGCGCCTCGTTCACCCACACCTCGCGCCCCGATTCGGTGATGGTGATGCGCCGTGACCGGCGGTCCCGGCCATCCGGCGCGCTGCCCAGGTGGCCATCGCGCTCCATGCGGCTGATCAGGCCCGACAGGTTTTGCCGGCTCACCATCAGGTAGCGGGCCAGGTCTCCCACGCTCATGCCGTCCTGCACCTCGGGCCGCGACAACGCGCCCAGCACGGCCCATTGCTGCGTGGTCAAGCCCTGTTCCTCGACCGCCCGCGTTCCCGTTTTATGCAACATATTTGCACATTGATACAAACGGAAGAACAAGCGATTGGCCAGCTCCATCTTCACCACGTCGCTGTTTTTACTAGGGTTTTCCACTATTTTTTCCTTGAGTTTCCTGCTTGCGCTGCGCCCAACAGAGGCCTACTATACGTCAATGTATTGACATATATTGCACGGACCGCAGCAATATGACCGCCAGCATAGCAACCCGCAACCAACCCTGACACCCAAGGAGAAATCCATGCAAAGATTTGATGGCAAAACAGTAATCGTGACCGGTGGCGGCGGTGGCATTGGCGGGGCTACCTGCCGCCGCTTTGCCAGCGAAGGCGCCAAAGTCGCCGTGTTCGACATGAACCTGGACGCCGCGGAAAAAGTCGCCGCCGACATCCGCGGCAATGGCGGCCAGGCTGCGGCCTTCGCCTGCAACATCACCGACCGCGCACAGGTCGATGCGGCCGTGGCCGCCGCTCAAACCCAGCTCGGCCCCATCGCCGTGCTGGTCAACAACGCGGGCTGGGACGTGTTCAAGCCCTTCCTCAAAACCGTGCCTGCCGAGTGGGAAAAGCTCATCGCCATCAACCTCACGGGCGCGCTGCACATGTTGCACGCCGTACTGCCCGGCATGGTCGAGCGCAAATATGGCCGCATCGTCAACGTGGCGTCGGATGCCGCGCGCGGCGGCTCGTCGGGCGAAGCCGTTTATTCGGCCTGCAAGGGCGGCCTGGTGGCCCTGTCCAAAACCCTGGCGCGTGAACACGCCCGCCAGAGCATCACCGTCAACGTGGTCTGCCCCGGCCCGACCGACACCGCCTTGCTGGCCGGTGTGGCCGAAGGTGCGCGCGACCCGGCCAAGCTGATCGAAGCCTTCAAGAGCGCCATTCCGCTGGGCCGTCTGGGCCAGGGCGACGACCTGGCCAGCGCCATTGCCTTCTTTGGCAGCGACGACGCGGGCTTTGTCACCGGCCAGGTGCTGAGCGTCTCCGGCGGTCTGACCATGCACGGTTGACCGGCCGCATTCCTGTTGTTGACTTCCCCTTATTTTTTGAGAGAACACCATGAACTTTGAAGACATCCTGTACGAAGTGCGCAACGGCGTGGCCTGGATCACCATCAACCGCCCGGAAAAAATGAACTCGTTTCGCGGACAGACCTGCGACGAAATCATCAAGGCGCTGAACAAGGCCGGCTACGACCGCGACGTGGGTGCCATCGTGCTGGCTGGCGCCGGCGACCGCGCTTTTTGCACCGGCGGCGACCAGTCGGCCCACAACGGCAACTACGACGGCCGCGGCACCATTGGCCTGCCGATGGAAGAGCTGCACACCGCCATCCGCGACGTACCCAAGCCCGTGATTGCCCGCGTGCAGGGCTTTGCGATTGGTGGCGGCAACGTGCTGGCCACCATCTGCGACCTGACCATTTGCTCCGACAAGGCCCAGTTCGGCCAGGTCGGCCCCAAGATGGGCTCGGTCGATCCCGGCTACGGCACCGCGTTCCTGGCCCGCGTGGTCGGCGAAAAGAAGGCCCGCGAAATCTGGTACCTGAACCGACGCTACAGCGGCGCCGAGGCCGTGGCCATGGGCCTGGCCAACTTCTGCTTCCCGCACGACCAGCTCGACGCCGAAGTGCAAAAGATTGGCGAGGAACTGTGCGAGCGCAGCCCCACGGCACTGGCCATTGCCAAGCGCAGCTTCAACGCCGACACGGCGCACCAGGCCGGCATTGCAGGCCTGGGCATGTATGCCCTGAAGCTGTACTACGACACCGAAGAGTCACGCGAGGGCGTGAATGCGCTCAAAGACAAGCGCAAGCCCGAGTTCCGCAAGTACGCGAAATAACGCGCCCACCCTGGAGACTGCAGATGAACCCGAACCCCTACATCGACGAAGACCTGCAGGCGCTGGCCGACACGGCCCGCCGATTTGCCGAAGAGCGCGTCAAACCCGGCTTTCTGGAGCGCGACAAGACCCGCGACCTGGACCGCGTGCTGCTGCGCGAGATGGGCGAACTGGGCTTCATCTGCCCCGAGTTGCCCGAGCAACACGGTGGCCTGGGGATGGGCTGCCTCGCTGCCGGCGTGATCCACGAGGAAATCGCCCGTGCCGACCTGAGCTTTTCGTACCTGAACCTGCTGGCCTCGCTCAACGGCCAGATCCTGTCCAAATACGGCAACCCCGAGGTGGTCGGGCCCTGGCTGCACAAGCTCACGAAAGGCGAGGCGATCTGCTGCATTGCACTGACCGAGCCGCGCGGTGGCTCGGACGCCGCCAACCTTCGGCTGCGCATCGAGCGCGACGGTGACTTCTATGTCATCAACGGCGAAAAGACCTCCATCTCGGCCGCCGACCAGGCCGACATTGCGGTCGTCTTCGGCCGCACCGGCAAGCCCGAAGACGGTGCCCACGGCGTCACCGCCGTGATGGTGCCGATGAACACCCCCGGCATCACCACCAGCCGTTTCGACTGCCACGGCCAGCGCGCCATCGGGCGCGGCTCGATCTTCTTTGAGAACGTGCGCGTGCCCGTCAGCCACCGCCTGGGCGACGAGAACAAGGGCTTCGTGCAGGTGATGCATGGATTTGACTTCTCGCGCTCGCTGATCGGCCTGCAATGCCTGGCCGTGGCGCGCGTGGCACTGGAGGAAACCTGGGAATACATCACCCAGCGCCAGGCGTTTGGCCAGCCGCTGTCGGCCTTCCAGGGTGTGACGCATCCGCTGGCGCAGTACGACACCGAGGTCGAAGGCGCCCGCCTGCTGTGCCTGCAGGGCCTGTGGCTCAAAGACAAAGGCCTGCCCCACACCGCCGAGGCCGGCATGGCCAAGTGGTGGGGGCCCAAGCTGGCCTACGACGTGATTCACCAATGCCTGCTGTGCTTTGGCCACGGCGGCTACGACCGCGGCCTGATGGAGCAGCGCCTGCGCGACGTGCTGGGCTTCCAGATTGGCGACGGCACGGCGCAGATCATGAAAACCATCATCGCCCGCGCCCGGGCCGGCCGCAAGTTCGTGCCGGCCTGAGCCCCAGGCATTCCGCATTCACGCAAAACACCAGGAGACAAGACCATGGAATTCGATGCTGTATTGCTGCCCCCCCGCCGTGCACGCAGGGTGGCGCAAGGCCACTGGCGCGACCGCACCATCAACGATGCGCTCGACGCCTGCGTGGCCGCCTGCCCCGACAAGCTGGCGCTCACCGCGTTGCAGGTGGAAACCGGCGCCACCACGCGTTTCACCTACCGCGAGTTGGCCCGCATGGCCGATCGCATGGCCGTGGGGCTGGCCCGCCTGGGCGTCGGCAGGGGCGACATCGTGGCCTGCCAGTTGCCCAACTGGTGGCAGTTCACGCTGACCTACCTGGCCTGTTCGCGCATCGGCGCCGTCATGAACCCGCTGATGCACATTTTTCGCGAGCGCGAACTGTCCTTCATGCTGCAGCACGGCGAGGCGAAGGTGGTGATTGCGCCCAAGGCCTTTCGGGGTTTTGACTTTGAACAGATGATCACCGCCCTGCAGCCCAGCCTGCCCCACCTCCAGCATGCGGTGGTGGTCGGTGGCAGCGGCGCCAACAGCTTTGACGCCCTGCTCAGTGGCCCCGAATGGGAAAAGCAGCCCGATGCCCAGGCCATCCTGACGGCCCACCGCCCCGGCCCGGACGACATCACCCAGCTCATCTACACCTCGGGCACCACGGGCGAGCCCAAGGGCGTGATGCACTCGGCCAACACCGTGATGGCCAACATCGTGCCGTATGCCGAGCGCCTGCACCTGGGCGCCGACGACGTGGTGCTGATGGCCTCGCCCATGGCGCACCAGACCGGCTTCATGTACGGGCTCATCATGCCCATCCTGCTGCAGGCCAGCGCGGTGCTGCAGGATGTGTGGGAGCCCAACAAGGCCATCGCGCTGATCAATGCGGAAAAGGCCAGCTTCACCATGGCCTCCACGCCATTCCTCACCGACCTGGCCCGCACCGTCACCGAAACCGGCGTGGCCGTGCCCAGCCTGCGCACCTTCCTGTGCGCCGGCGCTCCCATCCCGGGCCCGCTGGTGGAACAGGCCCGCAAGGCGCTGGGCGCCAAGATCGTCTCGGCCTGGGGCATGACCGAAAACGGCGCGGTCACGCTCACCCGGCTGGAAGACGACGACGAACGCTCGTTCAACACCGACGGCTGCCCGCTGCCCGGCGTGGAAATCAAGGTGGTCGATGTGGACGGCAAGGATCTTCCGCCTGGCGAACCCGGCAAGCTGCTGCTGCGCTCATGCTCCAACTTTGGCGGCTACCTGCACCGTGCCCACCTGAACGCCACCGACGCCGACGACTGGTTCGACACCGGTGACCTGGCCCGCATCGACGAACGCGGCTACCTGCGCATCACCGGCCGCAGCAAGGACGTGATCATCCGCGGCGGCGAGAACATTCCGGTGGTCGAGGTCGAATCGCTGCTGTATCGCCACCCGGCCATCGCCATGGCCGCCATCGTGGCCTATCCCGACGAGCGCCTGGGCGAGCGGGCCTGCGCCGTGGTGGTGCCCAAGCCCGGGCAAACCATCGACCTGCCAGGCCTGGTGCAGTTTCTGAAAGACCAGAAGATCGCCCTGCAGTACATCCCCGAGCGCCTGATCGTGCGCGACGCGATGCCGTCCACACCCTCCGGAAAGATCCAGAAATTCAAGCTGCGCGACATGCTGCGCGACGAAGCCACCTGACGCGAAAAACGCCATCCCATCACAACAACGGAGACAAAAAATGGCATTTCAACCCAACCCCTTCACCCGCCGCCACCTTGCCCGGGCCGCGCTGGCACTGTGCGCACTCGGCACCTTGGGCGCCGTGCAGGCCCAGACACCGGCTGGCTGGCCGGGCAAACCCGTGCGCGTGGTCGTGGGCTTTGCGCCCGGTGGCAGCACCGACGTGATGGCGCGCATCCTGTCGCAGTCGCTGTCCGAATCGCTGGGGCAGGCGGTGGTCATCGACAACAAGCCCGGCGCCAGCGGCAACATCGCCGCCGCCGAAGTGATCCGCGCGGCGCCTGACGGCTACACCTTCCTGATCGCCCCCACCTCGGTGGAAACCGCCAACCCCTCGCTGTTCAAGTCCACCATCCTGCCCTCGCGCGACCTGGCACCGGTGGGTGGCGTGGGTAAGACGCAGATGTACCTGGTGGGCAAGCCGCAACTCGAAGCCAAGGACGCCCGCGAGCTGGTGGACCTGGCCAAGGCCCGGCCCGGCAAGCTGTCCTATGCCTCGGCCGGTGCCGGCACGCCCCCGCACCTGGCCTGCGAACTGTTCAAGCTCTCCACCGGCACCTTCATCACGCACATCCCCTACCGCGGCGCGGCGCCCGCGCTGCAGGACGTGATGGCCGGGCAGACCGACTTTGTCTGCGACCCCGGCATTGCGTTCCCGCACATCCGCACCGGCAAGGTCAAGCTGCTGGGCGTGGTCAGCGCCAAGCGCTCGCCCTTCTTCCCCGACGTGCCCACCGTGGGCGAGCAGGGCTTCAAGGACGCCAACCTCGACATCTGGTTTGGCATGTGGGCGCCCAAGGGCACGCCCCCCGAAATCGTTGCCCGCATGAACCGTGAACTGGCCAAGGCCCTGGCACTGCCCGCCACCAAGTCGCGTTATGCCGACCTGGGCGCAGAGCCGGTACCGCTGGAAACCGCCGAGTTCAAGACCCTGCTGGCCAATGAAGGCAAGCTGCTGTCCACGCTGATCAAGGAGCAGAAGATCATCGTCGACTGACGGGTGCGGGCTGCCCACGGTGGCGCCAAAAACACTACTGTTTTAATAGCTGCTAGCGCTTGATGGATAAGCGCCCGCGGCATTTCAATGCTTGATCCATGCAAAAAGGCCGTGCGTGGGGGCCGCAAGCGCGCAACGCACGCCATCCGCCATCAGACCAGCTGAAACCCCTTGCCTTCCACGCGCACGGGCGCGCCCTCGGGCACGGGTTGCGCGCGCGTGAAGCGGCGCACCGAGCCATCGTCCATGCGCACGCGCACCTCGTACACCGTCTGGGTGCGGGTGCGCTGTTCCACCGTATGACCCACGTAACCGCCACCCACGGCGCCCAGCACCGTGGCGGCCGTGCGGCCCGAGCCCTTGCCCACCTGGTTGCCCACCACCGCGCCCAGCACGCCGCCGGCGACTGCGCCCACGCCCGTGGCGGGGGCTGCGTGCTGCACTGCCTGCACCGATTCAATGCGTCCGCAAACCGCACACACTGGGGCCCGGGCCATTTCCCGGCGCGCATCCTGGCGACGGGGTGCTTCGTCATACCGCGCCGGCTGTGGCGCCTGCGGGGAGGCGCGGGCCGCAGCCCGTTGCACCGGCGCTGCGGCAGGCAACGGGTTTGCTCCATATTCAGGAGCTGCTTGTGCACGCTGGTTAAGCGCTACAGGCCTTTTTTCGTCAATGATTTCGGACTCTGGCGTGCGCGGCGCAGGCGACGCCAGGGCCTCGCGTTCGGCCACCGCACCCGGGCGCTGCTGCGCCACCAGCGTGGCGCCCAGTGCCAGCACGCACAGGCCCAGCGCGGCAATGGCCGCCCACAGCCATTTCAGGGGCACGCCTACGGCGGTTGCAGCAATGGGGGCACTGGGTGCAGCGGAGGGATTTGTTTGCATTTTTTTGCCTTTCTCAACAGATCGAAAACAGCGCCTGCGACAAGGGTCGCGGGCCGGCCTTGAAGTTACACACTGCGCTGTCTGAAACGGCGGCCACCCATGTAAGCGGGGGTAAGAGCCTTCAGCAATTTCTTATTACCGCGCGGTGTACACCAGCGCCTCTTCGTAGGCCCGTGCACAACCGGCAGAAAACAGCAGCACCGCCGACGAAAAATAGATCCACATCAGCAGCACCACCAGCGAACCCGCCGCCCCGTAGGCAGAAACCACGGCCGCGGTGGACAGATAAACCGCCAGCACATGCCGCCCGGCCGTGAACAGCGAGGCGCCCATGACGGCCCCCAACCACAAATACCGCAACCGGGGCTTGGGGCCTGCGCTCATGCGCATCAGGCCCACAAAAAGCGCCGCGCACACCCCAAACGCAGTGGCTTCGTTGAGCACCCGCAGCAGCGGCGCCATCGGCAGCCAGTTGCCTGCCCAGCCTGCAAACAGGTTCAGCAGTGTCGAGACCACCAGCGACACCAGCAGCAAAAAGCCGAACGCCAGCACATAGGCCACCCCGCGCAGTCGCAGCGATGCACCGTGCCACCACGGCAGGGGCGGCACCTCATCGTGCCCATGGGTCCACAGCCGCTGCAGTGCCGACTGCAGCTCGCCAAACACCCCGGTCGCACCGAAAAACAGCACAACAAAACCGAGCAACGAGGCCAGCAGGCCCTGCGCGGGCTCCTGGGCGCTGCTGAGGGTCTGGCGGATGACCGCCGCCCCCTGCTCGCCCACGATGGTGCCGATCTGTGCAATCAGGCCCTGCTGCAGGCTGTCCCGGTCCAGCCACCACCCCAGCAAAGCCACCAGCAGCACCAACAGCGGCGCCAGGCTCAGGATGCCGTAGAACGACATTGCCGCGCTCATGCGGGCGCCGTCGGCATCAACCCACAGCCACACCGCCCGCCGCACGGGCAGCAGCATACGGAAGCGGCGCACCACCGCTTGCGCGGGCTTGTCATCATGGGGGGCAGTCATGCGCGCAAGGCTACCGCCATACCGCCCGTTTGCCCATCAGCCAGACGGGACAACCGGGGTAGTCCGGCTCCCACAGCGGCCCCTGCTTTCTTGGCCCTGCACCAGGCACGCCAAACCACCGCCTTACACTCAGCCTGCAGTTGGGCAGACAAGAAAACAGGACATCACTTATGCAGATTCGCTGCGCACTGGTCGGCATGCCCGGCTCGGGCAAATCCACCGTCGGCCGGCAGCTGGCCCACCGGGCCGGCGTGCCCTTCATCGACCTGGACCACCGGCTGGAAAAGATGATCGGCACCACCATCCGCAGCTTCTTCGAGACACAAGGCGAAGCGCGCTTTCGCGACCTGGAAGCGCAGGTGCTGGCCGAAGTGACCCAGCAGCCCGGCGGCATGGTGCTGTCCACCGGCGGTGGCGCCGTGCTGCGGGCCGAGAACCGCGAAGTGCTGCGCCAGTTTGGCAACGTGCTGTATTTGCGCGCATCGCCCGAGGAAATCTACAAGCGCGTCAAGCACGACAAGACGCGCCCCCTGCTGCAGGGCGGCAACCCCATGGAAAAGCTGCGCGAGCTGTACGCCGTGCGCGACCCCCTGTACCGTGAAACCGCGCACTACGTCATTGAGACAGGGCGGCCGTCGGTGAGTACCTTGGTCAGCATGGTGATGATGCAGCTGGAGATGGCGCACAGCGCTGCGGTTTCTGCGCCGGCATCCCCCAGCGCCGACCAGCCTTCTCGCACCTCACACTGAAAAGAAAAAAGGGGGCCGAAGCCCCCTTGGTGCGATCACGGTGCTGGAACGATCCAGACCCTTACGCCTGGTTTTGCTCGCGGCGTGACTTGCGGCGTGAAGTGGCGGCCACGCCCGCCAGGGCCAGGCCCAGCAAGGCCAGGGAGCCGGGCTCGGGTACCTGGATGGACTCGACCTTCACCACCATGTCCTGGAAGTCATTGTCGGAGCCGTCTTCAAAGGCAAAAATCCAGTTGGTCGAGGTGCCGCCCTGGTACGCCAGAAAATCGGTGGCCCCGCCCACATTCATGCTGTCGATGGAATAGGCGATTTTTCCGGCTCCGTTTGTGAAATAGAACCCGAAGCTGTCGGGGTTGATCAGTGCGTTGGAAAACACGCCGCAATTGACTTGGGAGCCGCACTGGCTCTGGAAGGTAGGGCCGCCGGAAATGATCATCTGGCCGGCCGCTATGCCGATGCCGACGGCACTTTGCTGCAGAGTATTGGGCGAACCAACCGCACCGCCAAAGAACAGGTCCACGGTGTAGAGATTGGCCGTATCGGTACCAAACCACATGCCGAATTTCTGGCTGGCTGCACCACCGGTCTGTTCGATGATCAGCGTGGGAATGGTGGTCGCCGAGCCCGTGGCCGAGCCCCACAGGCCTGCCGCGCTCTGGTCGTTGGCGGCGCTCACGGCCCCGGTGCCAAACACACTGTTCAAAACGGTTTGCAGCGATTGCTCGCCCGCCGGCGTGCCACCAAGAACCACCGGGCGCAGGTTGGTGTTGACAATCGGCACTGCATGAACGGCTGCCGAGATGAACATGCCGGCGACGATGGCTGCAACGGTTTTGAATTTCATGGCCTGGACCCCTGTAAGTTACCGCTGAAAAAGGCGGTTTCAACTTACAAAAGCACACACCGTGCCACCCAATGAAATCAAGGACTTACGTGGTTTTTTGCGTCGTATTGTAAAAATATCCGACGCCATTTACCACTCCCCCCACAGCCCTGCTGACAACAGAAGGTCTCGCGTGCGGAACCCTCGGTTTTCAAAGAAAAAAGGCCTCTGGCGCTTTCGCAACAAGCGCCAGCAGCTCTTTATTTCATAGCATCACAGATTGGGCGCCAGGAGCCGTGCCAGCACGGCCTCGTCCATGCCCCGGCGATCGGCCATGTCGTGCAGCTGGTCTTCGCCAATCTTGCCGACGTTGAAGTACAGGGCGTCGGGGTGGCCGATATAGAAGCCGCTCACGCTGGCGGCGGGCGTCATGGCCAGGCTCTCGGTGAGCGACATGCCGATTTCCTCGCACTGCAGTTGCCGGAACAGGTCGGTCTTGGCGCTGTGGTCGGGGCAGGCGGGATAGCCGGGCGCGGGGCGGATGCCGCGGTATTTCTCGGCAACCATGTCGTCGTGGCTCAGCGCCTCGTCGCTGGCATAGCCCCACAGGTCGGTGCGCACGCGGTGGTGCAGGCATTCGGCAAAGGCTTCGGCCAGGCGGTCGGCGAGGCTCTTGAACATGATGGCCGAGTAGTCGTCCAGCGCGTCGATGAAAGCTTTTTCTTTTTTCTCGATGCCCAAGCCTGCCGTCACGGCAAACATGCCGGCGTAGTCGGCGATGCCGCTGCTTCTGGGTGCCACAAAATCTGCCAGGCACCGGCTGGGGCGGGTCACGCCGTCGATGACATGCTTTTCGGTCTGCTGACGCAGGCCGTACCAGGTCATGGCGACCTCGGTGCGGGTGTCGTCGGTGTAGAACTCGATGTCGTCATCGTTCACACTGTTCGCGGGCAGCAGGGCCATCACACCACTGGCGGTCAGCCAGCGGCCTTCGATGATCTTCTTGAGCATGGCCTGACCGTCAGCAAACACGCGCGTGGCTTCCACGCCCACCACCTCGTCCGTCAGGATGGCGGGGTACGGGCCGGCCAGGTCCCAGGTCTGGAAGAACGGGCCCCAGTCGATGTAGCGTGCCAGCTCGGCCAGGTCAAAATTCTTGAACACCCGGCGGCCCAGGGCGCGTGGCACGGCGGGGCGGTAGGCCGACCAGTCCACAGGTGTCTTGTTGGCGCGGATCTTGGCCAGGGGCCACAAAGGCGTGGCCTTTTTGTTGGCGTGCTGGGTGCGCACCTTGTCGTAGTCGGCGTTGATCTCGGCCACGTAGCTGTCCACGCCGTCGCCCAGCAGGCTTTGCGCCACGCTCACGCTGCGTGAGGCGTCGGGCACATACACCACGGGGCCTTCGTAGTGCGGCGCAATCTTGACGGCGGTGTGCACCCGGCTGCAGGTGGCGCCGCCGATCAGCAGCGGAATTTTCTTGATGCGAAAGTGCTCGTCCTTTTGCATCTCACCGGCCACATACTGCATTTCTTCAAGGCTGGGGGTGATGAGGCCCGACAGACCCACGATGTCGGCCCCCTCAGCCTTGGCGCGCGCCAGAATCTCGTGGCAGGGCACCATCACGCCCATGTTCACCACCTCGAAGTTGTTGCACTGCAAGACCACGGTGACGATGTTCTTGCCGATGTCGTGCACGTCGCCCTTCACGGTGGCGATGATGATCTTGCCCTTGGTGCGCACATCGCGCCCTGCCAGTTCATCCTGGCGCTTTTCTTCTTCGATGTACGGAATCAGGTGGGCCACGGCCAGCTTCATCACGCGGGCACTTTTCACCACCTGGGGCAAGAACATCTTGCCCGCGCCGAACAGGTCGCCCACCACGTTCATGCCATCCATCAGCGGGCCTTCGATCACATGCAGCGGGCGCCCGCCCTTGGCCACAATGGCGCGGTAGGCCTCTTCGGTGTCTTCGGTGATGAAGTCGGTGATGCCATGCACCAGCGCGTGCGACAGGCGCTCGCCCACGGTCTTGGGGTGCTCGGGCGTGCCGCGCCATTCAAGCCGTTTGCTTTCGTCCTTGGCACCGCTCTTGGCGGTTTCGGCGATCTCGACCAGGCGCTCGCCGGCGTCGGGGCGGCGGTTGAGCACCACGTCTTCGACGCGCTCGCGCAACACGGGCTCAAGGTCGTCGTACACGCCGACCATGCCGGCGTTGACGATGCCCATGTCCATGCCGGCCTGAATGGCATGGTACAGAAACACGGTGTGGATGGCTTCGCGCACCGGGTCGTTGCCGCGGAAGCTGAACGACACGTTGCTCACGCCACCCGACACCTTGGCGCCCGGCAGGTGCTGCTTGATCCAGCGCGTGGCGTTGATGAAATCGACCGCGTAGTTGTTGTGCTCTTCGATGCCCGTGGCCACGGCAAAGATGTTGGGGTCAAAAATGATGTCTTCGGGCGGAAAGCCCACCTCATCGACCAGGATGCGGTAGGCGCGCTCGCAGATTTCGATCTTGCGCTCGTAGGTATCGGCCTGGCCTTTTTCGTCAAACGCCATCACCACGGCGGCGGCGCCATAGCGCTTGACCAGCCTGGCCTGGCGCTTGAACTCCTCCACGCCCTCTTTCATGCTGATCGAGTTGACGATGCCCTTGCCCTGGATGCAGCGCAGTCCCGCCTCGATGACATCCCACTTGGAGCTGTCCACCATGATGGGTACGCGGGCGATGTCGGGCTCGGAAGCGATGAGCTGCAGAAAGCGCACCATGGCGGCCTTGCTGTCGAGCATGGCCTCGTCCATGTTGATGTCGATGACCTGCGCGCCGTTTTCCACCTGCTGGCGCGCCACGGCCAGGGCTTCTTCATACTGGCCGTTCAGGATCATGCGGGCAAACGCCTTGGAGCCCGTGACGTTGGTGCGCTCGCCGATGTTAACGAACAGCGAACCCTCGCCAATGGACACCGGCTCCAGGCCGGACAGCTTCATGGGGGGCAGCGAAATAGCAGACATAGGACTCACTCACCTGTGCAGAAACAGCGGAAAAACAGGTGAGCGTCGTTGCGATGGGGCATGCGGTGCATACCGTGCCCAAGCCTGACGGCCTCTCCTGTGGCGGGAAGCCGCTGCAACGCTCCTTGGGCGAGGCGTGATTTTAAGGGCGAACGCCCCGGCGCTCAGCCTGCTGCCGGCTGTGCCGATGCCGGCAGGCCAAACACACGGTCAAACGCCAAGTTGAAGACAAAGGTGTAGCAAAGAAAGAAAACGATGAGCGCCAGGTCCATCACGAAGGCCTCCCACAGGCTCACGTTGAACCACCAGGCAAACAGCGGCACCAGCGTGAACACCAGCCCGCCCTCGAAGCCGATCGCATGGGCCACACGGCGCGCCACGCTGCGCCCGCGCACGCGCTGGCGCGATTCCCAGCGCTCAAAAGCCCAGTTGAACAGCACATTCCACAGCACGGCAATGGCCGAGGCCACCACAGAGGCCACGCTGGAATGGGCCGCGCTTTGACCCGTGAGCACCGCCAGTCCATAGGTGGCCACCACGATGGCGATCAGCTCGTACAGCGTGACGAAAAGCACGCGGCGCCACGGGCCCTGCAGCCCGCGGGCAGGGGCGTGGGCGGCAGCGGGTGAAGTTTGGATGGCGGGCATGGTGGTGACTTTATGTGCGTATTGCTGATACATAAAGTCAGCTTGTTTCAGTTTTTCTGATAATTGAGGCCATGGCTTTTTCTTCCGACAGCGTGCAGGTGTTTCTGGCGGTGCTTGACCGGGGCTCGTTTTCGGCGGCAGCGCGGGCGCTGTCGCGGGTGCCATCGGCCGTGAGCATGACGATCGCCCACCTGGAGGCCGAGCTGAACGTGCCCCTGTTTGACCGCAGCGGGCGCGAGCCCGGCCCACCGCCGCGGCGCGCGCGCTCGAACCCCAGGCCCGGCTGCTGGCCGGGCAGCTGCAGCAGCTCAACGCCCAGGCGCTGGCCCTCACCCAAGGGCTGGAGGAGCGCCTGACGCTGGCCATTGCCCCCGAACTGCTGGCCGCGCGCTGGAGCGCCCCGCTGGCCACGCTGGCGCACGACTACCCGCTGCTGCAGGTGGAGGTGCTGGCCGCGCCGCAGGAGGATGCCCTGGCGCTCCTGCACAGCGGGCGTGCGCAGCTGGCGCTGGTGTTCGAGCGCCCCAGCATCGACGGGCGCGAGGGTTTTCAGGAGGTGGGCAGCGAAACCCTGGTGGCCGTGATGGCCCGCCAGCACCCGGTGCTGGCCGCCGCGCGCGCCGCCGCAGCCGCCCGGGGCGAGGCACCCGAACGCGCACAACTGCGCGAGGAACACCTCACCACCACGCGCCAGATCGTGGTGGCCAGCCGCGACCTGGCACAGACCGACCCGCGCTTTGTGTTTGCCCGCCACCACTGGCGCACCGACAACCACCTGGCCGCGCTGGGCCTGATCGAGGCGGGCCTGGGCTGGGGCTGGCAGCCGCGCGCGCTGGTGCAGCCGCGCATCGCCGCCGGCTCACTGGTCGAGATGCCGTTCGAGAACCTCAGCAACGGCGTGGCACTGTGGGTGGACGTGGTGTGGTCCAAAGAGCGCCCGCTGGGCCTGGGCGCAAGGCGCTTCGTGCAGCTGATTGCGCAGCAGGGTGCATCGGGCGCGGCGGCATGAACAGGGATAAAAACAGGCTGCAGCGCTTATACAACAAGCGCACAAAGCTATATTTAATATAGCAATTGCCGTAGCGCTTTAGCGGAAAGCGTGCATTGACCCACCGGCCACATTGCGCCAAGCTGGCAGCCCAACCCCCACAAAAACAACCATGAGCAAATCCCCTTTTCAAAGCAACGACAAGTCCCTGGCCAAGCGCTGGGCCGCGTGGCAGCCCCGGCCGGCCAATGGCTCCGGTGCCAAGCCGGTCTCGCTGAAGGATTTCGACCCCGACGCCACGCCGTTCATGGACGGTGAAAAGGCGCAGGGCAAAGAGGACGTGCAGGCCCTGGCGATTGAGCTCGATGCGCTGCAGAACCTGCTGTACGCCGACCGGCGCTACAAGCTGCTGGTGCTGCTGCAGGGCACCGATGCCTCGGGCAAGGACGGCACCGTGCGCGGTGTGTTTGGCAGCATGAGCGCCCTGGGGGTGCACGCCGTGGGCTGGAAGGCGCCCACCGAACCCGAACGCGCGCACGACTACCTGTGGCGCATCCACCAGCAGGTGCCGGGCGCCGGCGAGCTGACGGTGTTCAACCGCAGCCACTATGAAGACGTGCTGGTGCCGGTGGTCAATGGCTGGATCACGCCCGAGCAGCACCGCCAGCGCCTGGCCCACATCAACGACTTCGAGCGCATGCTCAGCGAAACCGGCACGGTCATCGTGAAGTTCATGCTGCACATCGGTTACGAGGAGCAGCGCGAGCGCCTGCAGGAGCGCCTGGACGACCCCGCCAAGCACTGGAAATTCGACATGGGCGACATCGCCGTGCGCAAGCAGTGGGCCGATTACCAGAAGGCCTACGAAACGCTGCTGTCGGCCACGCACACCCCCTGGGCGCCCTGGACCATCGTGCCGGCCAACTCCAAGACCCACCGCAACCTGATGATTGCCACCGTGCTGCGCGAGGTGCTGCAGAACCTGGACCTGAAGTACCCGCCGGGCGACCCGGCGCTGGAGCATTTCACGGTGGAGTGAACAGGTTTCAGACGTTTTCGTGCTGCCGCGCATATCTAGCAAGCGCTGGCAGCTATTTTTTAGATAGCAAAAAGATGCCGCCACCCCCGCCGGCGCACCATGCAAACGGCGCATAACCCCGTAACACCTCGACCTTGGACAGGCGGGCGGGGCAGGCATAAGCTTGGCTCCCTGAACTCATCCCACAAGGAACCACCGCCATGACGCTTTCCACCGGAACGCCCCGCAGCACCGCCACCGCCCACACCCTGCCGTCGTACCTCGACCCCAACCACCTCGGTCCCTGGGGCAATTACCTGCAGCAGGTGGACCGCGTCACGCCGTACCTGGGCAACCTGGCGCGCTGGGTGGAGACCCTCAAGCGCCCCAAGCGCATCCTGATCGTGGACGTGCCGATCGAGATGGACGACGGCACCATCGCCCACTTCGAGGGCTACCGCGTGCAGCACAACCTGAGCCGCGGCCCCGGCAAGGGCGGCGTGCGCTTTCACCAGGACGTGACGCTGTCGGAAGTGATGGCGCTGTCGGCCTGGATGTCGATCAAGAACGCTGCGGTGAACGTGCCCTACGGCGGTGCCAAGGGCGGCATCCGCGTCGATCCGAAGACGCTCTCGATGGGTGAACTGGAGCGCCTCACGCGCCGCTACACCAGCGAGATCGGCCTGCTGATCGGCCCGTCCAAGGACATTCCTGCGCCCGACGTGAACACCAACGGCCAGATCATGGCCTGGATGATGGACACGTACTCCATGAACACCGGTGCCACCGCCACCGGCGTGGTCACGGGCAAGCCGGTGGACCTGGGCGGCTCGCTCGGCCGCGTCGAAGCCACCGGCCGCGGCGTGTACACCGTGGGCGTGGAAGCCGCCCGGCTGACCGGCCTGCCGATCGAAGGCGCACGCCTCGCTGTGCAGGGCTTCGGCAACGTGGGCGGCACCGCGGGCAAGCTGTTTGCCGAAGCCGGCGCCAAGGTGGTGGCCGTGCAGGACCACACCGGCACCATCTTCAACCGCAACGGCCTCGATGTGCCCGCCCTGCTGGCCCATGTCAAGGCACGCGGCGGCGTGGGCGGCTTTGCCGGCGCCGACGCCCTGGCCAATGAGGACTTCTGGGCGGTGGACTGCGAGATCCTGATCCCGGCTGCGCTGGAAGGCCAGATCACCAAGGACAACGCGGGCCAGATCAAGGCCAAGATGGTGATCGAGGGCGCCAACGGCCCCACGACAACCGAGGCAGACGACATCCTGCACGACAAGGGCGTGCTGGTGCTGCCCGACGTGATCGCCAACGCCGGCGGCGTGACGGTGAGCTACTTTGAATGGGTGCAGGATTTCTCCAGCTTCTTCTGGAGCGAGGACGAGATCAACGCCCGCCTGGTGCGCATCATGCAAGAGGCTTTTGCCGGCATCTGGCAGGTGGCCCAGGAGCACAAGGTGAGCCTGCGCACCGCCACCTTCATCGTGGCCTGCCAGCGCATCCTGCATGCGCGCGAAATGCGCGGGCTGTATCCCTGAAAACCGCAGCATTCGCCATACAAGGCTGCCCAATGGGCAGCCTTTTTTTCCGCCAGCCAATCGCAGTGCACCTGCTTTCACGTCCAGAAAGCCGGGCTTTGCCATTGGCAAAGCGATCCGCTCCAAAACCCTAGGCACGGATCAAGGAGGCCCGGCTATCGTTGGCTCCCATGCGCTGAGAGCCTCGCCGAGGTCGGAGCGTCCACGAGGAAACACCCATGATTTTTCGACGCTGCATGCTGGTCGCCCTGACCACCCTGCCTTTGGTCACCTGGGCCGCCTGGCCCGAGCGGCCCATCACCATCGTCGTGCCGGCCGCCGCAGGCGGCACCACCGACATCGCGGCGCGCGTGCTGGCCGAGAAGATGGGCAAGGACCTGGGCACCCCCATCGTCGTGGAGAACAAGGGCGGGGGCGGCGGCAGCATCGGCACCGCGCAGGTGGCGCGCGCCAAGCCCGACGGGTACACGCTGTTGATGGGCAACATCGGCCCGGTGGCCATCAACTTCAGCCTCTACAAGCAGCTCAGCTACAAGGAGAGCGACCTGCGCGGCATCACCAACGTGATCTCCGTGCCCAACATCCTGGTGGTGCATGCCGACTCGCCCGTGCGCAACGTGAAGGAGCTGGTCAGCCTGGCGAAGACGCGCCGCCTGAACGTCTCCACCTCGGGCGTCGGGCAGTCGCCCCACATGTCCTCGGAAATGTTCCGCCAGAAGGCGGGCATTGACGTGACCCTGGTGCCCTTTCCCGGCGCGGCTCCGGCCGTGACGGCGCTGCTGGGGCAGCAGGTGGATTTCATGATCGACAACCTGCCCAGCTCGATGCCGCACATCAAGGCCGGCAAGTTCCGTGCCCTGGCCATCACCAGCGGCGCGCGCTCCGCGCAACTGCCTGATGTACCCACCATGACCGAAGCCGGCGTGCCCATGCAGGTCACGGCCTGGTTCGGCCTGCTGGCGCCGGCCGGCACGCCCGACGCGCTGGTCGATCGCCTGCAGCAATCCGCACGCAAGGTCATGCAGACGCCCGAGGTGCGCCAGCGTTTTGCAGAGCTGGGCGGCGTGCCCGGCGGCGAGACGCCGGCCGAGTACGACGCCTTCATCGCCCAGGAGCGCAAGAGCTGGGCCCAGATCGTCAAGGCGGCAGGTCTGTCCCTCGAATAACCCGATTACGACGGGCCCGCGCCGGTCCCGCCTTCCACCCTGCTCCCCCAATTCCATGCACCACGCCATCGAACACCTGCTGGCCCAGCCCTTCGGCTCGCTGCCCGATCTGATTGCGCAGCAGGCCGCGCACCGCCCCCACCACACCGCCCTGGTCTTTGACGGGCAGAGCCTCGACTACGCAGCGCTGCGCGCGGGCATGGACCGGGTGGCCCGCAGCCTGCAGCAGGGCGGTCTCGGCCCTGGCGATGTGGTGGCGATCTGCGCCGGCACTTCGGTCGAATATGTGCTGGCATACCTCGGCGCGCTGCGCGCCGGCGTGGCGGTGGCACCGCTGGCGCCATCGGCCACGGCCGAGCACCTGAGCGCCATGCTGGACAACTGCGGCGCGCGCCTGGTGCTGCGTGACCGCGAGGTGGCCGCGCAATGGCCGCTGCATGCGGGCGCCGCGCTGCGCTGTGTGGCGCTGGACGACGCGCCCGATGCGGGCGAGCCCTGGTCGCAATGGCTGGCCTCGGGCGATGCGGCGCCTGCGCCCATTGCGCCGCAGCCCGATTGGCCGTTCAATGTGATCTATTCCTCAGGCACCACCGGCGTGCCCAAGGGCATCGTGCAGTCCTGGGCCATGCGCTGGGCCCATGTGCGGCGCGCAGTTACCAACGGCTACGGACCCGATGCCGTCTCGCTGTGCGCCACGCCGCTGTATTCCAACACCACACTGGTGGCGGCACTGCCCACGCTGGCGCTGGGCGGCACGCTGGTGCTGATGCGCAAGTTTGATGCCGCGCGCTATCTGGCGCTGGCCCAGCAGCACGGCGCCACCCACACCATGCTGGTGCCCGTGCAGTACCAGCGCCTCATGGCCTGCCCCGACTTTGACCGCGTCAACTTAAGCCGGCTGCAGCACAAGTTCTGCACCAGTGCGCCGTTCAGTGCCACCCTCAAGGCCGAAGTACTGCAGCGGTGGCCGGGGCGCCTGATCGAGTACTACGGCATGACCGAAGGCGGCGTGCGCTGCGAGCTGCACTGCCACGACCACCCCCACAAGCTGCACACCGTGGGTCGCCCCGGCGAGGGCGCCGACATCCGTTTCATCGACGAGCAGGGGCGCGAGCTGCCGCCCGGCGAACAAGGAGAAATCGTCGGCCGCTCGGCCGGCATGATGAGCGGCTACTACCGCCTGCCCGACAAGACGCGCGAGGCCGAGTGGTTCGACGCCGAGGGCCGGCGCTACATCCGCAGCGGCGACGTGGGCCGGCTGGATGCGGACGGCTTCATCGTGCTGGGCGATCGCAAGAAGGACATGATCATCACGGGCGGCTTCAACGTCTATCCGAGCGATATCGAGAGCGTGCTGTGCCAGCACCCCCAGGTGGCCGAATGCGCGGTGATCGGCGTGCCCAGCGAGCAATGGGGCGAAACCCCGGTGGCCTATGTGGTGGCGCGGCCGGGCACGCAGCCCGCCGCCGAGGAACTGCGCGACTGGCTCAACACCCGCGTGGGCAAAACGCAGCGCGTGGCGGCTGTGCACAGGGTCGAACGCCTGCCGCGCAGCGAGATCGGCAAGGTACTCAAGCGGCAGTTGCGCGAGCAGTATGTGCAGGAAGCCCCCGCGGCTGATTGACTTTTTTATTCACAACGACCAGGAGACCGCCATGCCCTTGCCTCCCTCCTCGCGGTTGCGCCGCGCCGTGCTTGCCAGCCTGGCGCTGGGCGCCACCGCCTTGCTGACGCCCGCCGCTCAGGCGGCAGACCCCTGGCCCGCCAAGCCGATCCAGCTCGTGATCCCCTACCCGCCCGGCGGCAGCGCCGACCTGCTGGGCCGGCCGCTGGCCGTGCAGCTGCAGAAGCAGCTGGGGCAGCCCGTGGTGCTCGAATACAAGCCCGGCGCCGGCGGCACGCTGGCCACGCAGTACCTGGCGCGCGCCAAGCCCGACGGCTATACGGTGCTCATGGTGCTGGCCGCCCATGCCATCAACGACAGCCTGTACCCCAAGCTGCCTTACGACACGCGCAAGGACTTCGCGCCCGTGTCGCTGGTGGCCAACTTGCCCATGGTCGTGGCGGCGAGTGGCAAGCTGCCCGCCAGGAACATCCAGGAGTTGATCCAGGCCGCCAAGGCCGCACCAGGCAAACTCACCTTTGGCTCGGCCGGCAACGGCAACACCGGCCATCTCGCGGCGGAATACTTCAGCAGCATCGCGGGGGTCAAGATGACGCACGTGCCCTACAAGGGCAGCGCCGGCGTGGTCAACGCCATGCTGGCCGGCGACATCGACCTCACGTTCGACAGCATCTCCACCTCCATGCCGCACATCCGCAGCGGGCGCATGCATGCACTGGCCGTGACCAGCCCCCAGCGGTCGGCGCTGGCGCCCGAGGTGGCGACGGTGCAGGAGCAGGGAATCGCCGGCTTTGACGTGACCGGCTGGTATGCGCTGATCGCTCCGGCGGGCACGCCGCCCGAAGTCACCCAGCGCCTGAGCCGCGAGATCGCCACCGCGCTGCGCCAGCCCCAGTTGCAGTCGCAGCTGGCCGCTGGCGGCTACGAGCCCGTGGGCTCCACGCCCGAGGCGCTGCAAACGCATATCGAGCGCGAGATCACGCGCTGGGCCGCGGTGGTCAAGTCCACGGGCGCAAAAGTGGATTGACACCCCCGTTACACGGTGGCCCGCGCCGTGCGGGCCCGCCATGAACCACTGACAATCCACGCCATGCAACACCAGTCCACCACCCACGACAACATCCCCGCCAGCCCCTTCGCCGGCGAAGCCCCCGACATGTTCTTTGGCCTGCCCATGGCCATGGCACGCGCCATGGCGCTGCGCGGCGAGCGCATTGGCCACGACATGGCCCAGGTGCGCATGGGCTTCCAGGCAACCCAGGCCAACAGCCGCGGTGAGGTGCATGGCGGTGCGATTGCCACGCTGCTCGATTGCACCCTGGCGGCGGCTGCGCGCGCGCACGACCCCGCCGCCCATGGCGTGGCCACCATCGACCTGACGCTGCATTACGTCGCGGCGGGCAGCGGTGACCTGATTGCCACCGCGCGTTGCGAGCGGCGCGGCCGATCCATCAGCTTTGCCCGTGGCGAGGTGCGCGCCGAGGACGGCACCCTGGTGGCCCTCGCCACCGGCAGCTTCAAGCTGATCGCGCGCCAGCCAGCCGCCGGCTCATAGGCACCGGCGGGCGGCCAGGAAAGGATCAACTGGGCTGCACGCCTGCCGCTTGCAGCAGGCGGCCCCAGATCGGGGCTTCCTGCGCCCACAGCCGGGCGAATTTCTCGGGGGTATCGTCATCCACCGGCACGAAGCCCGCTGCGATGATGCGTGCCATGCCCTCGCGGCTGGCCACCGCATGGTTGGCGACTGCAGCCCATTGCCGGGCCACGTCGGCCGGCATGCCCTTGGGGCCGGCAATGGCCAGCCAGCCAACGAGGGACAGCGCGTCCTGCCGGTAGCCCGCTTCGGCGAAGGTGGGCACGTCGGGCAGCAGCGGCACGCGGCGCGGGCCGGTCACCGCCAGTGCGCGCAGCTTGCCGGCATCGATATGCGGCTTGAGATTGACCATGCTGCCCATGCCAATCCTGATCTGTCCGCCCAGCATGTCTTGCACCATGGGCGCCTCGCCCTTGTAGGCGACATGCGCCATCTCGGCAGTGGCCAGATCGCTGAGCGTGGTGCAGGCCAGCTGGCCATGCGAGCCGATGCCGTAGGACCCATAGGACAGCTTGCCCTTTTGGGCCTGGATCCAGGCCATGAACTCCTGCAGGTTCTGCGCGGGTGTGTCGGCCGTGACCACCAGTGCAATCGGTGCCAGGCATACACGCACCAGTGGGGTCAGGTCGGTCAGCGGGTCGTAGGACGTCTTCTGGTACAGGTACTTGTTGGTCAGCATCGACGAGGTGGTGCCCAGAAGCGTCGTCATCCCGTCGGGCTGGGACTTGACCACCGCATCGCCAGCGATCAGTCCGGCCGCGCCGGGCTTGTTGTCGACCACGACCGACTGGCCGAAGCGTTGCGCCATGCGCTCACCGAGCACGCGGGCGATGACGTCGGTGGCACCACCTGCGGCAAAGGGCACCACCACCCGCAGCGGGCGGGTGGCAAAGCTGGTCCGGGACTGCGCCTGCGCGCCCAGCGGGCCGATGGCGGCGGCACTGGCCGCCAAAGCCAGCAGCTGGCGCCGGTTCCATCCAATAGGGTTGGCTTCGTGGGGCATCGGCTTGTCCTGGTTGGGGTGGTTGGGCTCAGTCCATGGAAATCTTGGCCGCCTCGACCACGGCCTTCCAGTGGGCGGCGTCCTTGTCGATCTGGGCCTTGAATTCGTCGGGCAGCGAACCCACGGGAATCAATCCCATCTCCGTCAAACGCTTGTTCAGTTCGGGGGACTTGACGATGGACGCCACCTCGGTACCCAGCTTGTCCACGATGGCCTTGGGCGTGGAGGCGGGCAGGAACATGCCGAACCAGCCATTGGCCTCCAGGCCAGGGTAGCCGGCCTCGGTCATGGTGGGCACCTGTGGCAGCGCGGGGTGGCGCTGGGCGCCGGTGATGGCCAGGATGTTGACCTTGTCCGACTTGATGTGCGGGTAGGCGGCCGTGGCATCGACGAAGGCCAGCGTCAGCTGCCCTCCCAGCATGGCCGCCATCTCGGGCCCCGAGCCCTGGTAAGGGATGTGGGTGAGGTCGATGCCGGCCTTTTGCTTGAAGCGCTCGCCATTCATGTGCGACGAGGTGGCATTGCCGTAGCTGCCGTAGTTGAACGTGCCTGGCGTGGCCTTGGCCTTCTGAACGAACTGCTCCAGCGTGGTCACGCCCGAGCTGCGCGGCACCATCAGCAGGTCCGCGGACTTGGCCACCTGCGACACCGGGGTCAGGTCGCTGAGCTTGTAGGGCACCTTCTTGTACAGCGCCGGGATCTGCACCACGGTGGTGATGCCCATGAGCACGGTGTAGCCGTCGCCGGGCGCCTTGGCCACGGTGTCGTTGCCCAGGATGCCGCTGGCGCCAGGCTTGTTTTCCACCACCACGGGCTGACCCAGCCGCTGGGACAGCTGCACACCAATCAGGCGGGCAATGGTGTCGGTGCCGCCGCCAGCCGGATAGGGCACGACGACGCGGATGGGTTTGCTGGGGTAGTGGTCCTGTGCCTGTGCGCTGCTGACGCCGCAAGCGGCGGCCAGTGCGATCAGGGGTAGCCATTGGGTCAGGGTCTTGCGCCGGGTGAATGCCATGGTGATGTCTCCTTGAATGTTATGTCGGGAATGAATGGATCGGGCTACAGCGTGCGAGCAATGATTTCCTTCATGATCTCATCGCTGCCGCCATAGATGCGGCCGATGCGGGCATCGGTCCAGGCGCGGCCCACCTGGTATTCGGTCATGTAGCCATAGCCGCCATGCAGTTGCAGGAACTCGTCGAGCAGGCGGTTTTGCAGCGCCGTGGCATTGAGCTTGACCATGGCCGCGCGCTCGGGCGACAGCGCGCGCTGCATGTGCAGCTTCATGCATTCGTCCACAAACGTGCGCAGCATGGTGGCCTGCGCCTTGGCCTCGGCCAGCTTGAACCGGGTGTTCTGGAAATCAAAGACGGTCTGACCGAAGGCCTTGCGCTCGCGGGTGTAGTCGATGGTTTTTTGCAGGAACGACTCAATGCAACTGGCCGCGCGCACCGCCACCACCAGGCGCTCTTGCGCCAGCTCTTGCATCAGGTACCTGAAGCCCATGTTCTCCTCGCCCAGCAGGTTGTCCACAGGCACTTTGACGTTGTCAAAGAACAGCTCGGAGGTGTCCTGGCCCATCAGGCCGATCTTTTCGAGCTTGCGGCCTTTGCTGAAGCCCGGTGTGCCTTCTTCCACCACGATCAGCGAGACGCCCTTGGCGCCCAGATCGGGTGCGGTCTTGCAGACCACGATCACGATTTCGGAGTTGATGCCGTTGGTGATGAAGGTCTTGGCGCCGTTGATGACGTAGTGGTCGCCTTCGCTGCTCTTGACCAGTTTGGCCGTGGTGCGCACCGACTTCAAGTCACTTCCTGCGCCCGGCTCGGTCATGGCAATGGCACCAATCAGCTCGCCAGCGGCCATTTTGGGGAGCCAGCGGTCCTTTTGCGCCGTGCTGCCATAGGTGTTGATGTAGGGGGCAACGATGTCCGAGTGCAGCGGGAAGCCCAGCGCCGAGGCGTTGGTGCGGCCCACTTCCTCGATCAGCACCGCCGCGTGGCCAAAGTCGCCACCGCTGCCGTACGGCTCGGGCAGCATGGTGTTCAGCAGCCCTTCGCGGCCCGCCTTGCGCCACACTTCCTTGGGCACGATGCCGTTGCGGTCCCACTCGGCCAGGTGCGGCACGATTTCCTTGTCAAAGAAATGGCGCACGGCATCACGGAACTGTTCGTGGTCTTCACGGTAGACGGTGCGTTGGATCAGGTCTTGCATGGGAATGTTTTCGGAGTAAATGTGGATGAAATTCGGCGATAGCGCTTATGGATTGGGCGTTGGCAGCTATGTTTTCAGGAGTCCCGCAGGGCAAATCCCGCCTGCGGCTCGTCGCGAAAGCGCTCCTTGAGCTTGCGGCGCAGCAGCTTGCCGGTCTCCAGGCGCGGCAGGGCGTCCACAAACACCACGCGCTGAGGCAGCTTCATGCGCGCCAGCACCTCGGCGGCCCGGGCAGCGATGGCGCGCGCCGTCGCCAGCGATTCCTCGGCCCCACGGCGCAGCACCACGGCCGCCAGGGGCTGCTCGCCAAAGTCGGGGTCGGGCACGCCCACCACGGCCACTTCCTGGACGTCGGGGTGTCGCATCAGGGCGTTCTCGATCTCCTGCGGGTAAAGGTTGACGCCGCCCGAGAGGATCAGGTCTGCCCGGCGGTCGCTCAGGAAGAGATAGCCCTCGGCGTCCACATGGCCGATATCGCCATAGGTGATCCAGCCGCGCTCGTTGATGGCCTGGCGGGTCTTTTCCTCGTCGTTGAGGTAGCTGAACAGCCCCCCGCCCGAGAAATACACCTGGCCGATCTCACCCGCGGGCAGCTCCTGCCCGGCGTCGTCCACGATGTGCAGCTGGCCCGTGGTGGGCCGGCCCACCGAGCCGGGGCGCTGCAGCCATTCGGCAGAGCTGATCATCGTCGTGCCACAGCCCTCGGAGCCGGCGTAGTACTCCATCAGGATGTCGCCCCACCAGTCGAGCATGGCGTGCTTGACATCCACCGGGCAGGGCGCCGCGGCATGGATGGCCATGCGGTGGCTGGACAGGTCGTAGCGCCGCCGCACATCCTCGGGCAGCTTGAGCAGGCGGCCGAACATGGTGGGCACCCACTGGCTGTGGGTGACGCGGTGGCGCTCGATGAGGGCCAGGGCGGTTTCGGCGTCAAAGCGCTCCATGATCACAGCCTGCCCGCCGAGCTCCAGCACGCGCATCGTGTAGCGCAGCGGCGCGGCGTGGTACAGCGGCGCGGGCGACAAATAGATGGTGTCCTCGCCCATGCCCATGAAGCGGGCCGTGCCCAGCGCCTCGGGGTCGGTCTGGCCGCGCAGGTGGCTGGGCTGCAGGGGCTTGAGCACACCCTTGGGCCGGCCCGTGGTGCCCGAGGAGTACAGCAGGTCGCGCCCCAGCGGGCGGTCCGAAAAGTCCGCCGGCGGGCCCTGCAGGGCCTGCAGTGCGGCATGCAACGACAGGGCCTGCGGTGTGGCCTCGTCCACGGTCCAGCATGGCAGGGGGTGGGCCGCCTGCGACTGCGCCAGCTGGGGCAGGGTCTTGTGCGAGGCCACCACCAGCCGCGCGCCGCAATCCTGCACGATGTAGGCCACTTCGGCCGGCGTGAGGTGGGTGCTGAGCACGGCGGCATACAGGCCCGCCTGCCGAGCCGCCAGGGCCAGCGCCAGGATCTCGACGCGGTTTTCCAGCACCACCGCGAAGCGCTCGCCCACCTGCAGCCCCTGGGCATGAAGCCACTGCGCCATCTGCAAGGCGGTGCGCGCCATTACGCCGGCAGTGTGCTGCGTGCCGGTCTCGGCCATGACCAACACCACCCGATCGGGAGCCGCTGCCGCGCGGCCAAAGAAGTCCTGCATACCTGTCACTCGTTTCTCCTCGCAGACGCCGCAAGTGGACAAACCCCACCAAGAACGAATTGCACGTCTCACAAAAATGGAATTTCAGTGATTTTTTCAGGCACTCCACCGAAGAAGCATAGGGTTAACACGCCCTTCAAGACAAACTAACCGGTAGAAAATGATTTTTAATGGATCATTCGTCTCATAAACATATGGAGCAAACATGAATATTCCTGTCATCGTCGATGCCATCCGCAGCCCCATGGCCCGGGCCAAGCCCGATGGCGCGCTGGCCGAAGTCCATCCCGTGGACCTGCTGTCGCAGGTGCTGGAACAGTTGGTGGCCCGCAACCGGCTCGACCCCGGCACGGTGGATGACGTGATCTGCGGCTGCGTCAGCCAGGCCGGCGAGCAGGCGGGCACGCCCGGGCGCCTGGCGTGGCTGGCCGCCGGCCTGCCCGCGCATGTGCCCTCCACCACCATCGACCGCAAGTGCGGCTCCAGCCAGCAGGCCGTGCACTTCGCGGCCCAGGCCATCATGGCCGGCTCGCAGGACATCGTGATCGCCTGCGGGGTGGAATCGATGAGCCGCGTGCCCATGGGCAGCTCGCGCATGGGCAAGAACCCCAACGGCGCACGCCTTGACGCACGCTACGCACCCGGCCTGGTGGGCCAGGGTGTGTCGGCCGACCTGGTCGCCGCCAAGTGGGGCCTCTCCCGCACCGAGCTGGACGCCTACGCCGCACGATCGCACCAGCGCGCCCATGCCGCGCAGTCCGGCGGCGGCTTTGCACGCGAGATCGTCGGCATCGACACGCCCGCGGGCCGCGTGCTGCAGGACGAAACCATCCGCGCCGGCACCACGGTGGAAAAGCTCGCCGGCCTGAAGGCCGTGTTCGAGAGCGAGGAGTTGTCGGCGCGCTTCCCGCAGATTCGGTGGGCCACCACGGCTGGCAACGCCTCGCAGATGACCGACGGCGCCAGCGCCATGCTCATCATGAGCGAAGCGCGCGCCCAGCAGCTGGGCCTGCGCCCACGCGCGCGCTTCGTGGCCTTTGACGTGGTGGGCGACGACCCGCTGTACATGCTCACCGCCCCCATTCCGGCCACGCAGCGCGCGCTGGCCAAGGCGAAGATGCAGCTGGACGACATCCAGCACTACGAGATCAACGAGGCTTTTGCCTCGGTGCCCATGGCCTGGCAAAAAGAACTGAAGGCCGACGGCGAGCGCCTGAACCCGCGCGGCGGCGCCATCGCCCTGGGCCACCCGCTGGGCGCCTCTGGCATCCGCCTGATGACCACCATGCTGCACGCCCTGGAAGACAGCGGCCAGCGCTACGGCCTGCAGTCCATGTGCGAGGCCGGGGGCATGGCCAACGCCACGATTATTGAACGTCTGTAACTATCAAATCAATAGCTGCTGGCGCTTGATGGATAAGCGCTAGAGCCCAATAAAGGGAAAAAACATGAAACTGACACAAGGAATGACCGCCCTCGTCACCGGCGCAGTCTCGGGCCTGGGCGAGGCCTCGGCCGTTGCACTGCTGGAGCGCGGCCTGAACGTGGTGGCCGTGGACCTGAATGACGAGCGCGGCGCTGCCATGGAGCAGAAATACGCCGGCCGTCTGCGCTATGTGAAGGCCGACGTATCCGACGCCGAACAGATGGCCCAGGCCATCGCCGCGGCCGAAGCGTTTGGCAACTTCCGCGCGCTGGTGCATTGCGCCGGCATCGGCGGGCCGGTGCGCCTGATCGAGAAAGACGGCAGCGCCGGCTCGCTGGAGAAATACACCAACATCATCCGTGTCAACCAGATCGGCAGCTTCAACACATTGCGCCTGGCGGCCGTCGCCATGGCCAAGAACGAGCCGATTGACGGCGAGCGCGGTGCCTGCGTGCTCACCGCCTCGGTGGCAGGCTACGAGGGGCAGATCGGGCAGATCCCTTACGCATCGTCCAAGGCGGGAGTGATCGGCATGACCATCGTCGCCGCGCGCGACCTGGCGTCCAAGTTCATCCGCGTCTGCACCATCGCCCCGGGCCTGTTCGACACGCCCATCCTGGCCAAGCTGCCCGAGGCCGTGCGCCAGTCGCTGGGCGCCTCGGTGCCCCACCCCGCACGCCTGGGCCACCCCAGCGAATACGCGATGACCGCGCTGCACATCCTGGAGAACCCCATGCTCAACGGCGAAACCATCCGCCTGGATGGGGCCATCCGCATGGCGCCTAGATAACACCCCCCTGAGCGGCTGCGCCGCTTCCCCCCGCTCTCGCTTCGCTGCGCTACGCGGGCAGGGGACGCAGCCCTCGCTGCGGGGCGGCCCTTGCTCGGCTGCCCTGGCCTCAGGTCGCGCCGGTTTCATGCAGTGTGGGCCCTGCAGCGCGATCAAGAACTGAAAGGATTTTTGGATGACATCTACGGTACTGGTCGAAGTACGCGGCAACGTGCAGATCATGACGCTGAGCAACCCCGAGGCGCGCAACGCCGCCACGCTGGAGATGGCCGAGGCCATGGCCGCCGCACTCGATGCGCTGGACAGCAACCCGGCGCTGCAGGTGGGCATCGTCACCGGCGCGGGCGGCACGTTCTGTGCGGGCATGGACCTCAAGGGCTTCCTGCAGGGCAAGCGCCCCACCATCCCCGGGCGGGGGTTTTGCGGCCTCACGCAAAAACCGCCGCGCAAGCCGCTGATCGCCGCCGTCGAGGGCTATGCGCTGGCCGGCGGCTTCGAGGTGGTGCTGGCCTGCGACCTGATCGTGGCCGCGCGCACGGCGAAGTTCGGACTGCCCGAGGTCAAGCGCGGCCTGGCGGCCTCCGGCGGCGGCCTGCTGCGCCTGCCCAAGCGGCTGCCCTACCACGTCGCCATGGAATGCATCCTCACGGGCGACATGTTCGGCGCCGAGCGCGCCCATGCCCACGGCCTGGTCAACCGCCTGGTCGAACCCGGCCAGGCGCTGGATGCAGCGCTGGAGCTGGCCCAGGCCGTGGCAGCCAACGGCCCGCTGGCGCTGATCGCCAGCAAGCGCGTGGCACAAGAGTCGGCCGACTGGACGCAGGCCGAGATGTTTGACCGCCAGGCCGTCATCACCACGCCGGTGTTCGCCTCGCTGGACGCACGCGAAGGCGCCGCAGCTTTTGCCGAGAAACGCGCGCCGACCTGGAAAGGCGTCTGATGCGAGGCTTGATGGCAAAAGAGGCGTTAACGCCCACCCATCAAGCGCAACAAGCTATCTAAAAAATAGCAAATAGACGGCTGCAATGCAGCCACAACCCAAGGAGAAAAACATGCAATTTCCTCATCGCCGCCACGCGCTGCGCCTGGCGGGCGCCAGCGCCCTGCTGGGTCTGGCAGCCCTGGCCACGTCGCAGCCCGCGCGGGCAGACACCGCCTGGCCCACGCGCCCCATCACCTTCGTCGTGCCCGGCGCGGCCGGTGGCACCACCGACACGCCCGCGCGCTTCATGGCGCAAAAGCTCGGCGAGCGGCTGGGCCAGTCCATCGTGGTGGACAACAAGCCCGGTGCGGGCGGCATGCTCGGCACCGGCCTGGTGGCGCGTGCCCAGCCCGACGGCTACACCGTGCTGGTGGGCAACACCGGCTCCAACGCCATCAACTACACCGCCTACCAGAAGCTCACCTACAAGGCCGAGGACTTCATCGCGTTGACCGACATGATCTCGTTCGCCAATGTGCTGGTCGTGCCGGCGAAGTCGCCCATCAAGAGCCTGAAGGACCTCGTCGCCGCAGCCAAGCGCGAGCCGGGCAAGCTGGCGTTTTCGTCGGCGGGCGTGGGCCAGACCACGCACCTGATGGGCGAGCTGCTGCGCCAGAGCGCGGGGGTTGATGTGGTCCATGTGCCTTACAAGGGCTCCGCGCCGGCCACCATGGCCATCGTGGGCGGCGAAACGCAGTTCATGTTCGACAACCTCACGGGCTCGCTGGGCCACATCAAGGACGGCAAGCTGCGCGCGCTGGCGGTGACCGGCGCCCAACGCGAGCCCGATCTACCCGATGTGCCCACCATGACCGAGCTGGGCATGAAGGATTTCGACAAAGTGGGCTGGATGGGCTTTTTCGTGCCCGCCAAGACGCCGCCGGACGTCGTGAAGAAGCTCACCGACAACCTGATCGCCGTGCTCAAGGACCCGGCCGTGGTCCAGCGTTACCGCGAACTGGGCGGCCGGCCCGGCGGCATGGCGAGCGAGCCGTTCGCGCAAATGGTGGAGCGTGACCGCCGGGACTGGGGCGAGCTGATCCGCAGCCAGAAACTGCAGCTCGACTGAGGTGAGGAACCCATGATCCGCTGAGTGAGGGGTGCCGCAGGCCTGGGCGCCCCCGGCGGGGCAACGCGGTATCCGGCCGCCCGTGAGGGCGCGACGAACCCCGCCATGCCCGCTCACGCCAACAACAGCCCCCTCTGAAAAGATCGTGACCAGGTCTCACACTTTCTGGACAAAAAGGAAACCCCCTTGACCGCACTGCACACCGGCGCCACTGTGGCCGAGACCTACCGCGCAGCCTTTGAACAGTTCCCGGATCGCGTGGCCCTGGTACTGCCGGATGGCAGCCACTGGACCTACGCCGGGCTGCAGCAGCGCGTGCACCGCATGGCGCGCGCACTGCAGGCGCTCGGCCTGCGGCACCAGGACGGCTTGGCCATCCTCACCGGTAACCGGCCCGAGGCGCTGGTGGTGCTGATCGCCTGCGCCTGGCTGGGCCTGCGCCAGACGGCGCTGCACCCGTTGGGCGCATTGGACGACCAGGCGTTTGTGCTGCAGGACGCCGGCATTGCCGCCCTGGTGGTCGATCCACGCTATGCCGAACGCGGCCAGGCGTTGCAGGAGAGGGGGCAGCAGGAGGGAACGCCGCTGCGCCATGTGCTCAGTCTGGGGCCTTCTGGTCTGGACGATGACCTGAGCGCCGCCAGCGCGGCGCACAGTGGCGCCGCGCTGCCCATCGCCTCCCGGCCCGAAGACATCTACCGCATCACCTACACCGGCGGCACCACCGGGCGCCCCAAGGGCGTCGTACACCGCCACCGCACCACGCTCACGATGACGCTGCAACAGCTGGCCGGTTGGGAATGGCCCGAGGAACTGCGCTTTCTCATTGCCACGCCGATCTCGCACGCCGGTGGCGCCATGGTGCTGCCCACGCTGCTGCGCGGCGGCACGCTGGTATTGCTGGACGGCTACCAGCCCGAGCGCTTTTTGCAGGCGGTGCAGCAACACCGCATCACCGCCACCTTTCTGGTGCCCACGCAGATCTACGGGCTGCTCGATCATCCTGGGCTGGACCACTGGGACCGCTCCAGCCTGCGCTATGTGCTGTACGGCGCATCGCCCATGGCACCGGCGCGGCTGGCCGAGGCCATCCAGCGCTTTGGCCCCCTCTTTGGCCAGCTGTATGGCCAGGCCGAAGCACCCATGACCATCAGCTACCTGCGCAAGGACGCGCACGACCTGGCCCGCCCCGAGCGGTTGCAGTCGTGCGGCCGGCCGCTGCCGGGCAACCAGGTGCGGCTGCTGGACCCGCAGGGGCAAGAGGTGGCCACAGGTGAAGTGGGAGAACTGTGCGTGCGCAGCCCGCTGGTGATGGAGGGTTACCTGAACCGCCCCGACGCCACGCAGGAAGCCTTTGCCGGAGGCTGGCTGCATACCGGCGACATGGCGCGCCGCGACGAGGGCGGCTACCTCTACCTGGTGGACCGCGCCAAGGACATGGTCATCACCGGAGGCTTCAACGTGTACTCCAGCGAGGTCGAGGCCTGCCTGGCGCTGCACCCTGCCGTTGCGCAATCGGCCGTGATCGGCATGCCTGATGCCAAATGGGGCGAGGCCGTGGTCGCCCTGGTGGTGCTCAAGCCCGGCGCCAGCGCCACGCCCCAGGCGCTGATGGACTTTGTGCATGCGCACAAAGGTGCGCTGCACACGCCCAAGCTGCTGCGGCTGGAGCCGCAGCTGCCCGTGACCCCGCTGGGCAAGATCGACAAGAAAGCCTTGCGCGCACGTTTCTGGGACGGGCAGGCGCGACAGGTGGGCTGAGAGGCTGAGAGTCTTTTGCCTATGCCCGCCTTGCACGCCAAATCACCCCTGCTCGTCGTTGCAAATGCGCGCCATAGCCCGAGCTATGGCTGTGCTTTGCGCCTCGATCAGCGGCGTTTTGACGCGCCTTTCGGGCACGGGCAAAAAACTCTCAGCCTCTGAGGCCCTGGTCACCTTCATCAAAGCTTTACCCCATCCGCAACCAGAAAAATGCCGTGGCGCCCGCTGCAAGAGGCGGCGCAGAAAGAACCTACCCATGTCTGAAACCCCTTCCTTTGCCGGCCGCCATGTCTTTGTTGCTGGGGCAGCAGCGGCATCAACCTGGGCATTGCCCAGGCATTTGCGCGCGCCGGTGCCCATGTCGCCGTGATGAGCCGTTCGCCCGACAAGGTGCAGCAGGCCGCCGAAGGCCTGCGCGCGCTGGGTGCCCAGGCGCTGGGCATTAGCGCCGACGTACGCGACCCCGCCGCGGTGGACGCGGCGCTGCGCCAGGCGCATGCGCAGTTTGGCGAAATCGACGTGCTGATCTCCGGCGCGGCGGGCAACTTCATCGCGCCCGCGGCCGATTTGTCGCCCAACGGCTTCAAGACGGTGATCGACATCGACCTGAACGGCAGCTTCCATGTGCTGCGCCTGGCCTACCCCTTGCTCAAGAAACCGGGCGCCAGCGTCATCAACATCTCGGCGCCGCAGGGCGTGAACCCCACCATGTACCAGGTGCATGCCTGCGCAGCCAAGGCCGGCATCGACATGATGACGCGCGTGCTGGCCATGGAGTGGGGCGAGGTGGGGGTGCGCGTGAACGCCATCGCCCCTGGCCCCATCGGCGACACCGAGGGCATGCGCCGGCTGGCACCCACGCCCGAGGCGCTGGCCAACGCGGTCGCCAGCGTGCCGCTGCAGCGCATGGGCACGCTCGAAGACATCGCCCACATGGCGCTGTTCCTGTCGTCGCCGCAGGCCGGCTATGTGACGGGCGCCGTCATCCCCGTGGACGGCGGCTCCTCGCTGCGCGGCGGGCGGGACATGCGCGCGTCCTACGTGCCAAGGGAGGCGGCATGAGCGCCGGCTACGAGCGCATTGCTTTCGCGGTACAGGACGGCGTGGCCGCGCTGACCTTGAGCAACCCCGCCAAGCGCAACGCCTTCGACCCCGCCATGCGCGTGGAGATGGCCGAGGTGGTGCGCCAGGTGCAGGCCGACCCCGCCATCCGCGCCCTGGTGCTGACCGGTGCTGGCACGCATTTCTGTTCTGGCGGGGACCTGGGCAACATCGCGGCCAGCGGCCTGGACAACGGCGGCTGGCGTCGGCGCCTGACCAGCCTGCACGACTGGCTCAAAGATTTGATGTTGCTGGACAAGCCGGTGGTCGCCGCCGTCGATGGTGCGGCCTATGGCGCCGGCTTCAGCCTGGCGCTGGCGGCGGATTTCATCATCGCCAGCACCCGCGCGCGCTTTGCCATGTCGTTCATCCGCGTGGGCGTGGTGCCGGACTGCGCGGCGTTCTACACCCTGCCGCGCATCGTTGGCGTGCAGCGTGCGCGCGAGCTCATGCTGTCGGGCCGTGAGGTCTCGGCGCAGGAGGCACTGCAACTGGGCATTGCCACCGAGCTGGTCGAGCCCGATGCGCTGCAGGCGCGCGCCCAGGCGATTGCGCGCAGCTTCGTGGGCGCGTCGCCGGTGGCGCTGAGCCTGATCAAGCGTTCACTCGCCCTGGCCGCGACCGACCTTCCCTCGCTGCTGGAGCAGGAGGCCAACGCCCAGGCCCTGGCCATGGGCACGACCGAGCACCGCGAGGCGGTGCGCTGCTTCCTGGAGAAAAGGCCCATGCCCTTCCAGTGGCCCCAGGCTTGAGGGCGCGTGCTGGCAATGAATCAGGCGAAAATCACCGGTTTTTCGAGGTCTATGTGAACGTGAACGCAGATCCGGACGGCAAATTGGTCAGCGCGCTGGTGCGTGGCGTTTCCATATTGCGCTGTTTTTCCAACAAGACCCAGGAACTCAGCGCCAAGGAACTGATGGACCTGACCGGCCTGCCCAAGCCCACGCTGTTTCGGTTGACCGAGACGCTGTGCGAGCTGGGCCTGTTGCGCTACTCGGAGCGGCTGTCCAAATACGTGCCCGGCCTGGGCCTGCTCAGCCTGTCCTCGCCGGTGCTCACGCGCCTGGCGCTGCGCCAGCTGGCCCGGCCGCAGATGCAAACGCTGGCCGACCTGACCGAGGGCCAGGTGCAGCTGGCTGTGGGCTTCCGGCGCGAACTGTGCCTGGTGGAGCAGGCCAACAGCCTGGGCAACCCCATCTTCCGGCCCGAGGTGGGCGTGCGCACCTCGCTGTCGCGCACCGCGTCGGGCCGCGCCTACCTCCTGGGCATGCCCGAGGAGGAACGCGAGGCCTACTTGCGCGACCTGCGCGCCGCGGACCCGCAACGCGCCGATTGGCTGGGCCATCGGCTCGACGACGCACGCCACGACCTGGCCGAGAACGGTTTTTGCCGCAGCCACGGTGACCTGCACCGCGAGCTGGAGTCGATCGCGGTGGCCATGTCCAAGCCGCAAGACGGTGAGCTGTGGGTGTTCGCGGTGACGCTGCCCGTCTACAGCCCTCTGTGCGGCAAGCTGGAGACCGAAGTCGGCCCGCGCCTGCGCACGCTGGTACGGTCGGTGGAGAGCGTGCTCGGGGCCTCAGGCCTGTCGTGACGCGCCCTCGCCAGCAACACACAACACAACCCAAGGAGACAGCGTGAAAGTTCTGGACAGCGTACGCGTGCTGGAGATTGGTGGCCTGGGGCCGGGTCCGTTTTGCGCCATGCACCTGGCCGACCTGGGGGCGGACGTGATCAGCGTGGTGCGCGAAACCAAAGGTCGCGAGACCACCGGCCCCCTGCTCAACCGCGGCAAGCGCTCGGTGTTCGCCGACCTCAAGACCGAGGAAGGCCGCCAGCTGGTGCTGGCCCTGGTGGCCGAGGCCGATGCGCTGATTGAGGGCATGCGCCCCGGCGTGATGGAGCGCCTGGGCCTGGGCCCCGACGAATGCCTGGCGCTCAACCCGCGCCTGGTGTACGGGCGCATGACCGGCTGGGGCCAGAGCGGGCCGCTGGCGCCGCGCGCCGGGCACGACACCAACTATGCCGCCGTCAGTGGCGCGCTGTGGGGCTGCAGCCCGGCCGACGCACGGCCCGTGTCGCCCTTTGCCGTGCTGGGCGACATCGGCGGCGGTGCCCTCTATCTGATGACAGGATTGCTGTCGGGCATCGTGCAGGCGCGCGCCATGGGCCGCGGCACGGTGGTGGATGCAGCCATCGTGGACGGCTCGGCCCACATGCTGAACCTGATGCTCAGCGCCCGCCAAAGCGGCCTGGTGGCCGATGTGCGCGGGCAGGGCATCCACGACAGCGCGCCGTTCTACGACACCTATGTCTGCGCCGATGGCCACCACATCACCATCGGCGCCCTGGAGCCGCAGTTCTACGCTTTGCTGCTCGATACCCTGGGCTTGACTGGGGATGCCGATTTCGTGAGCCCGCAATGGGACAAGGCCGCCTGGCCCGCGCGCCGGTCGCGACTGGCGACACTGTTTTTGGCCCAGCCGCGCGCACACTGGCAGGCGCTGCTGGAGCCCACTGATGCCTGCTTTGGCGCCGTGCTCACCCCCATGGAGGCGGCAGAGCACCCGCACATGCGTGCGCGTGGCGTGTACACCGAGCACCAGGGCGTGCTGCAGGCCGCGCCGGCACCGCGCTTCGATGGCGCGGCCTATGCGCCCGGGGACGCCTGCGCGCAGGGCGCGCACACGCAGGCAGTGATGGACGGGCTGAGCCAGGCCGGAGCGCAGGCCGTATGGCGGCAGCGCCCAGCGCCATAAGCATCTCTCGCCCGCTTCCTGCGACGGTGTGCCGTGCCCGAGGGCATTCAGCGTTGTTTCAACGGCGGCGAACACGCCGTCTTCACACCCGTTTTCTGGTCAGCTAGAGGGCCGCAAGGCGCTGCTGCGCCCGGGCGTGGCGCTGCAGGGTGTGCTGCGCCTGCGCCAGCACCGGCGCATCCACCATGCGGCCATCGAGCACGCAGACGCCGCCACCGGCCTGCTGCAGCGCCTGTTGCACCCGCAGCGCATGGGCCACCGCGGCTTCGTCGGGGTCGAAGGCGGCGTGCAGCACCGGAACCTGCGCCGGGTGGATGCACAGCTTGCCGCCAAAGCCCATGCGCCGCGCGCGCTCGGCGTCACGGGCCATGCGCTCGGGATTGCGCGTGTCCACCGTCACGCCGTCAATGGGTGCGGCCAGCCCTGCGCGGCGCGAGGCGAACACCAAGGCCACGCGCACGGGCAGCAGTTCTTCCTCGGTATCACCGCAGGCCATGCCGGCATCGACCTGGAAGTCCAGGTGCCCGAAGGCCAGGCGCGCCACCTGCGGCGCGGTGGCCAGGGCATCGGCTGCTGCCAGACCGGCCACGCTTTCCACCAGCGCCACCACGGCCGCCTGCGGCCCGGCGGCCCGGGCCACGGCCTGCAGCGTTTGCGCGTGCTCGGCCTTGGGCACCACGGCGCCAGCCAGGCCCTGCGCCGTGAGCTGTGCCAGGGCCTGCAGGTCAGCGGCAAACCAGGGCGAGCCCTCGCTGTTGATGCGCACCAGCAGGCGCGCACGCGCCGCGCCTTCCAGCGCGGCCACGACTTCGGCCAGGGCGTTGCGGGCGCGCTCCTTGTCGGCGGGCGCCACTGCGTCTTCCCAATCGGAGATCACCATGTCGGATCCGCTGGCCAGGGCTTTGGGTAGCCGCTCAGGCTGGGTGGCGGGAACGAACAGGAAGGAACAGGCGTTGCGCACAGGGTTGGTCATTGCAAAGAAGCTTTCAGGCGTATTCGGAGATCTCGATCAGGTTATGGTCCGGGTCGCGCACGTAGACCGAGAGGATGGGTCCGCGCGCGCCGGTGCGTTGCACCGGGCCGCATTCGATGGCAACGCCATGCTCTGCCAGGTGCTGCTGCACCTGCGCCAGCGGCACGGACGCGATGAAGCACAGGTCCAGCGCGCCCGGCGTGGGATGCAGGGCCTTGGGCTCGAACTCGCGCCCGTGGATATGCAGGTTGATCTTCTGGCCATTGAACACGAAGGCCTTGCGGCCTTCGCCAAAGGTCTGCAGCGTCATGCCAAGCACGGTGCAGTAAAAGTGCACGCAGTCTGCCTCCTTAGCGGTGGTCAGAACAAGGTGGTCTAGCCGGTCGATCATGGGTGGCCGTGGATTGCTTTGGGATAAGGCCCCGGCCTGCTGCGTGCAGGCCGGACGCGGGGCGCGGCTTACTCGGCGCTCACGCCAGCGGCCTTGATGACCTTGTCCCAGCGCGCCACCTCGGCCGCCAGGTGCTTGCGCAGGCCTTCGGGCGTGGCCTTGTCGGGCGTGACGAGATCGGAGCTCAGTTCAGCAATGCGCTTTTTCACGTTCTCGTCCTTGATGGCCACGTTCAGCGCCGTGTTGAGCTTGGCCATCACGTCCCTGGGCGTGCCCTTGGGGGCGTACATGCCGTGCCACACCTTCACGTCAAAGCCCTTGAGGCCCTGCTCATCGAGCGTGGGGATATTGGGCATGGACGACAGGCGCTGCGGTGTGGTCACGCCGAAAACCTTGACGCGCTTGCCGTCCTGGATCACGGGCGCGGTCTGCGTGGTCTGGTCGCACAGCAGGTCCACCTGCCCGCCCATCAGGTCATTCATGGCCGGGCCGGCGCCCTTGTAGGGCACGGTGGTCAGCTTCACGCCCAGCTGGTGCATGAACAGCATGCCGCACAGCTGCGACACGGCGCCAATGCCCGCGTTGGCGAGCGAGACCTTGTCCTGGTTCTTCTTGACGTAGTCCTGCAGCTCCTGGAAGTTGTTGGCAGGGAAGTCCTTGCGCGACAGCAACGTCATGGGCACGTCCAGCACCTGGCCGATGTACTCGAAGTCCTTGAGCGGGTCATAGGGCAGCTTCTTGTAGAGCGCCGGGGCCGTGGCCATGCCCATGTGATGGATCATGATGGTGTAGCCGTCGGGCTTGGAGCGTGCGATGCGCGCGGGCGCCAGCGTGCCGCCCGCGCCCACCGTGTTTTCCACCACCACCGTCTGGCCCAGCGACTGGCCCATGGGCACAGCCAGCAGGCGAGCCACCACGTCGGTGGGGCCGCCTGCGCTGTAGGGGACGACCAGGGTGACGGTCTTTTCGGGCCAGGTGTTGGCCAGGGCGTTGCCACCCAGGGCCAGCGCGGCGCAGGCGGCAGCGATGGAGCCTGTGATGGTGCGGCGGGAAATGGGCGTAAAGCGTGCGGTCATGTGTTGTCTCCTTGGGGTTGTTGTCAACGGGGCTTTGTCTGCGCCCCTGTCGGGTCATGGGCCGCGGCGATTGCCGTGCCCGGTGATCAGCCCAGCAGGCGTTCCGTGCGGGGCCACTCCTGCACCCGCCACAGTCGCTGCACGGCGGCCTCGGCCTGCGCGGCAGGCACCGCGCCGCCATAGGCTGCCAGGCGCAATGCCTTGGCGGTGATTTCCTCGCGCGACAGCGTGTTGCCGGGGTCGCCCTTGGGCTCGTCCACCCGGCCGTGCAGGGTGCGGCCGTCGGTCGTCTGCACGGTAACCTTGCCGATCCAGCGCTGCGGGTAAGCGGCGTCGACCTCGGCGTCCAGCACCATGCGCACTTTCTCGCGCAGGGCCACGGTGTCTGGGGCCAGGAACTGCGCGTCAAATTCGGTCAAACCCGCATGGCCAAAGCGTGCGGCCAATGCCAGCACCGTGCCCATGGAGAACTTGGACTGGTGCACCGTGGCGGGCGAGACCACCGGGCCCAGCACGTCGATGGCGCCCTGGTGCACAAGGCAGGTCACCTGCGCAATGTCGGCGGGCTGCAGGCCGTGCTGCTGCATCACTTGCAGCAGCGCATCCGCAGCGGGGTGGGTATGGCGGCAGGAGGCGTGCCATTTGAAGCTGGTCTCGGCTGTAGCCCAGCGCGTGCCGATGCCGTCAGTGAGTTTGGCGGGGTTGGCATCACTGCTCATGCCGGCGGCCAGGCCCTGGGGGCCGGTGAAAATGTCCTGCGCGCCGGTGAAGCCGTCCTTGGCCAGGTACGCGGCCATCAGCCCCGCTGAGGCGGCGTGCGCGGTGTGCAGCTGCTTGCTGTCGGCGGCAGTGCGCAAAAACTCCCACAACCCCGCCGACTGCGTGCCGGCCGAGCCAAAGGCGTGCTGCATCTGCGCAGGCGTCAGCTCGAGCAGGCGACCCACGGCGGCAGCGGCGGCCAGCGTGCCGGCCGTGGCTGTGGTGTGGAAGATTTTGTAGTGGCTGCGGCCCAGAAACTCGCCCACGCGGATGCCGACCTCGTAGCCGGCCACGCAGGCCGCCATGAGCTGCGCGCCGCTGGCGCCGATGGCTTGTGCAACGGCCAGCGCGGGCGGGAAGACCACGGCCGCCGGGTGGAACACCGAACCGTTGTGCACGTCGTCCTGTTCGGCCACATGCGCGGCGGCGGCGTTGGCCAGCGCAGCCATCATGGGTGAGGTGGTGGCGCTGCCGCCAATGACTTCGCTGGGACCCGCGGCCGGGCCCTGCGACAGCGCAAAGCGCGTGATGCTGGCCACCGGCCGCGCACGGCAGCCGGCCAGCACCGAGCCGAACCAGTCCACCCACAGGTCTTCGGTGCGGCGCTGCACGGGTGCGGGCACATCGCTCCATTGCAGCGTGGCGGCAAACTGCGCCAGGGGGTGGATGGTGGCTTGGGTTTCTTGCTTCATTTTTGGCTCCAGTGCAGACGGGATAAGCGCTGCCAGCTATGGTTTTTGATATAGAGGCTGAGAGTTTTTCGGCCGTGACCGAAAGGTGCGTCAAAACGCATCGGATCTAGGCGCAAAACGCAGCCATAGCTCGGGCTATGGCGAGTATTTGCAACGACGAGCCGTTGTGTTTTGGCGGGCAAGGCGGGCATGGATGAAAGACTCTCAGCCTCTTAGATGGGTTGCTGCGCCTGCAGTGCGTCGATCTGCTCGGCACTCCAGCCCAGCGCGGCCAGGATGGCGACGTTGTGCTGGCCCACCGCGGGCACGGCGTCCATGCGGTAGTCGAACGCGCTGTTCACACCGGGCGGCAGCAGCGCGGGCACTTCGCCCGCCGGCGTGCCCACGGTGCGCCAGCGCTGGCGCGCCTGCAATTGCGGGTGCGCCCACAGGTCGGCCATGTCGTTGACACGCGCGTTGGCAATGCCAGCGGCATCGAGGCGTTCGACCACCTGGGCGGCGGTGAGGTCGGCGAAGACACCGAGGATCAGCGCCTGCAGCGCGGCGCGGTTCGCATTGCGCTGGGCGTTGGAACAGAAGCGGGGGTCCGTCGCCACCTCGGGGCGCTGCAGCACGGCGTCGCAAAAGATTTTCCACTCGCGCTCGTTTTGCAGGCCCAGCATCACCGTGGCCCCATCACCAGCCGCAAACGGCCCGTAGGGGTAGATGCTGGCGTGCGATGCGCCGGTGCGTGGCGGCGGTGGCGCGCCTTCGTAGGCGTAGTACATCGGGTAACCCATCCACTCGCCCATGGCCTCGAGCATGGACACGTCGATATGGCTGCCCTCGCCTGTCTTGCCGCGCAGCAGCAGGGCCGACAGGATATTGGTGTAGGCATACATGCCCGCGGCAATGTCGGCCACCGAGATGCCGGATTTGGAGGGTGTTTCGGGCGTGCCCGTCACGGAAAGGAAGCCCGCCTCGCTCTGGATCAGCAGGTCATAGGCCTTCTTGTCGCGATACGGCCCGTCGGCGCCATAGCCGCTGATGTCGCAGACGATCAGGCGCGGGTTGTGGCTTTTAAGCGCCTCGTACGACAGGCCCATGCGCGCGGCGGCGCCGGGTGCGAGGTTCTGCACCAGCACGTCGGCGGTCTTGAGCAGCTGCAGCAGCGCGGCCTGGGCCTGTGGCTGCTTCACGTCGAGCGCCAGGCTTTCCTTGTTGCGGTTGAGCCAGGTGAAGTGCGAGGACTGGCCCTTCACCCGCTGGTCGTAGCCGCGCGCGAAGTCGCCGCTGCCGGGGCGCTCCACCTTGATGACGCGCGCGCCCAGGTCGGCCAGCTGGCGCGTGCAGAACGGCGCTGCCACCGCATGTTCGAGCGAAACGACGGTGATGCCGTCGAGGGGCCTGAGAGTTTGCTTTGTCATCTTAGTGTTCCATGGCACTTCGCACCACCCGCAGCGCATGCAACTGGCACAACCCAACCCCAGGGACACCGAGGAAGGGCCGCCCCGCACCGAGGGTGTCGTCCCCCTCCCGCGAAGCGAGAGAGGGGGAAGGCGCGCAGCGACTCAGGGGGTGCTTCATTTCAGAAAGAACGCGGCAGGCCCAGGATGTGCTCGGCCACGTAGCTGTAGATCATGTTGGTCGAGATCGGCGCCACCTGGTACAGGCGGGTTTCGCGGAATTTGCGCTCGATGTCGTATTCGCAGGCAAAGCCGAAGCCGCCGTGCGTCTGCATGCACACGTTGGCCGCTTCCCACGACGCCTTGGCGGCCAGGTACTTGGCCATGTTGGCCTCGGCACCAGCGTTCTGGTGGGCGTCGATCTTCTCGCAGGCTTTCCAGCGCATCAGGTTGGCGGCTTCCAGCTCGATGAAGGCATCGGCAATCGGGAACTGCACGCCCTGGTTCTGGCCGATGGGGCGGTTGAACACCACGCGCTCCTTGGCGTACTTGGTGGCGCGGTCGATGAACCAGTAGCCATCGCCAATGCACTCGGCGGCAATCAAGGTGCGCTCGGCATTCAAGCCGTCCAGCAAGGTCTTGAAGCCTTTGCCTTCTTCGCCCAGCAGCGCGTCCTCGGGGATTTCGAGGTTGTCAAAGAACAGCTCGTTGGTCTCGTGGTTGACCATATTCAGGATGGGCCGCACCGTGAGGCCGTTGCCAATCGCCGTCTTCAGGTCAATGAGAAAGCACGACAGGCCGTCGGAGCGCTTCTTCACCTGATCGGCGGGCGTGGTGCGCGCCAGCAAAATCATCAAATCGCTGTGCTGGATGCGCGAGATCCAGACCTTTTGCCCGTTGATGACCCAGCGGCCATCCTTCTTCACGGCCGTGGTCTTGAGCTTGGTGGTGTCACTGCCGGTGGTGGGCTCGGTCACGCCCATGGACTGGATGCGCAATTCGCCCGAGGCGATCTTGGGCAGGTATTTCTGCTTTTGCGCCTCGCTGCCGCTGCGCACGATGGCGTTCATCACGTACATCTGGCCATGGCAGGCGCCGGAGTTGCCGCCGCTGCGGTTGATTTCTTCCATGATGACCGAGGCCTCGGCCATGGTCAGGCCCGAGCCGCCGTATTCCTGCGGGATCAACGCGGCCATCCAGCCGGCCTTGGTCAGGGCATCGACAAACTCCTCGGGGTAGCCGCGGGCCTCATCGACTTTGCGGAAATATTCATCGGGGAACTGGGCACAGAGGGCGCGCACGGCGTCGCGGATTTCCTGGTACTGGTCGGGCTGGTGGATCATGGTGATGGGGGTATCGATAGAAAAGAAGGAATCGGTGGCTTCAGCGGTTCAAAACAACCCGGCCGTGCCTTGCATGGTCAGCCAACCCTCGTGGTCCTGGGCCCACAGCTCGATGGTCTTGCCGTCGGCGGATGGCTTGCCGTGCACGCTGAACGGGTGCAGGTCAAACGTGGGACGCACGGCGCGGAAGTCGAAGCTCGCTACCTGCGCACCTGGCAACTCGCGGCGCAGCAGATCCAGCAGCAGCGTGGCGATCAGCGGGCCGTGCACGATCAGGCCGGGGTAGCCCTCGACCTCGGTCACGTACTTGCGGTCGTAGTGGATGCGGTGGCCGTTGAAGGTGAGCGCCGAGTAGCGGAACAGCAGCACGTCGTCGGGCACGATGGTGCGTGACCAGGAGGCCTGGCCGTCCAGTGGCGGCTTTTGCGGCGCGGGCGCGGGCTCGCCCGGCTGGGCGGCCGAGCGGTAGACGATGTCGTGCTCTTCGGTCAGCGCCAGGCCCTGCGCGTTGCGGTACTGGTGCTCCACCAGCACGAACAGCAGCTCGCCCGAGCGCCCTGCCTTGTGCTTGACGGACTGGATGGTCGACTGGCGCTGCACCTGCTGGCCCACCTGCAGCGGGTTGGCGGCCTCCCAGCGCAGGCGCCCGCCCGCCCACATGCGGCGCGGCAGCGGCACGGGCGGCAGAAAGCCCCCGCGCTTGGGGTGGCCGTCGGGGCCGATCTCGCTCTGGCGCGCATGCGGCAGGAAGTACATCCAGTGCCACAGCGGCGGCACGGCGGTGCCGAGGGCGGGCACCGGGTCGTCCCGGTCGAGCGTGGCCGACATGGCGACCACGGGCGTGGCCGTGAGGGTGTCGTTCAGGGTTTCGCTCTGGCCCTGCCAGGTCTGCAGGTGCGCCAGCAGGGCGTTGTCAATGGTGGGTTCTGTCATGGTCGCCATCGTGCGGTCTGGCGGGCGCCGGTGCAATCCGCGTTTGTGGAAGCGTGTCTTCGGCGCCCATGAAGCCCCCGCCCTGTCGCGGCTGCTTTCATGCGGCAAAAGCCTGCCCTAGCGATTGCCGAATAGCGCACCGGGGCCTTTGCGTTCATGCTCGCAGCCATTGATTTCCATATCGCTAACGAAGGACGACGAACATGACGCAAAAGATGGTGCAGGACAAGGTAGTGGTGGTGACGGGGGCTGGCGGCGGCATCGGGCGCGACATGGCGCTGGCCCTGGCGGCGGCCGGCGCCAAGGTGGTGGTCAATGACATCGGCACCTCCACCACGGGCGAGGGCACGGACGCCGGCCCCGCGCAGAAGGTCGTCGACGAGATCAAGGCCGCCGGCGGCCAGGCCGTGGCCAACATGGACAGCGTGGCCGAGTCTGCTGCCGCCGGCCGGATCATCCAGTGCGCGCTGGACCACTTCGGCCGCATCGACGGCGTGGTCAACAACGCGGGCATTCTGCGCGACCGCTTCTTCCACAAGATGAGCCTGGACGAGTGGGACGCCGTGATCAAGGTGCACCTGTACGGCAGCTACTTCATGGCGCGGGCCGCCGCCAACCACTTCAAGGAACAGGAAAGCGGTGCCTTCGTGCACATGACCTCGACCTCGGGGCTGATCGGCAACCTGGGCCAGGCCAACTACAGCGCCGCCAAGCTGGGCCTGACGGCACTGTCCAAGAGCATTGCGCTGGACATGCAGAAGTTCAACGTGCGCTCCAACTGCATCGCGCCGTTTGCCTGGAGCCGCATGATCGGCTCCATCCCCACCGACACGCCAGAGCAGCAGGCGCGCGTGGCCAAGATCCAGCAGATGACGCCCAACAAGATCGCGCCGCTGGCCGTGTACCTGCTGTCCGACCAGGCCAAGGATGTGAACGCCCAGGTTTTTGCCGTGCGCAACAACGAGATCTTCCTGATGAGCCAGCCGCGCCCCCTGCGCTCGGTGCACCGCAGCGAGGGCTGGACGCCCGAGTTCATCGCCGAGCATGGCATGCCGGCGCTCAAGGCTTCGTTCGTGCCGATGGACCGCTCGGCCGACGTGTTCAGCTGGGATCCGGTGTAAATAAAGACAACCCCCCTGAGGCGCTGCGCGCCTTCCCCCTTCTCTCGCATCGCTGCGCGCTGCGGGAAGGGGGACGCAGCCCTCGCTGCGGGGCGGCCCTTGCTCGGCTGCCTTGGCTTGGGTAGCGCCAGATGCATGGGGCGCTGGCGATTCACACGTTACGGACGACTGAGATGGCTATTGATTACCACCACCTGAAAAACCGGGCCTTCGCGCCCGTGCAACAGCACTACACCGAGCGCGACACCATGCTGTACGCGCTCAGCCTGGGGCTGGGCAATGACCCGCTGGATGCCGCCGCCCTGCCCTTCGTCTACGAAGGCCTGGAGGGCGGCCTGCGCGCCCTGCCTACGCAGGCCGTGGTGCTGGGCTACCCCGGTTTCTGGGCGCGCGAACCCGACACGGGTATCGACTGGGTCAAGCTCATGCACGGCGAGCAACGCGTGCGCTGGCACCAGCCGCTGCCCGCCAGCGGCGCCGTGGTGGGCAAGAACCGCGTCACGCACCTGATCGACAAGGGCGAGGGCAAGGGCGCCATCCTGGTCATGGAGCGGCAGCTGGAGAGTGCTACCGGCGAATTGCTGGCCACGCTGCAGCAGGTGACCTTCTTGCGCGGCGACGGCGGCTACAGCCAGCTGCGCGGCGGCCAGCCCAGCGATGCACCGCTGCCCGCGCTGCAGCCCACGCCCGAAGACCGCGCGCCCGATTTCACCGACACCCAGTCCACCCGCCCCGAGGCCGCGCTGCTGTACCGCCTGATGGGCGACTTCAACCCGCTGCACGCCGACCCGGCGGTGGCAGCCAAGGCGGGCTTCGAGCGCCCCATCCTGCACGGGCTGGCCAGCTACGGGCTGGTGGCCCACGCGGTGCTGCGCCAGTGCGGCGCAGGCAACCCCGCGCGGCTCAAGGCACTGGACATCCGCTTCGCCGCGCCGGTGTATCCCGGCGAAACGCTGGTTACCGAGATCTGGCGCGTGCCAGGTCAGCCGCGGCAACTGCAGCTGCGCGCGCGCGTGGCCGAGCGCGACAAGGTGGTGCTGAGCCACGGCTACGCCGAGTTGGCTTGAGCTATCAAAAAGTGAGCTGCTCGCGCTTGATAGACAAGCGATACAGCCCATTCTGATCAGAAGAATCTGGAGAAAACCATGAGCGCAGCCCCCGTGTTGACCTCCGTGCAGGATGGCATCGGCACCATCACCCTGAACCGCCCCGAGGCGCGCAACGCGCTCAGCATGGACATGCGCCCGGCCCTGGCCGCCGCGATTGCGCAGATGCGTGACGACGCGCAGGTGCATGCCGTCATCCTCACCGGCGCGGGCGGTGCCTTCTGCTCGGGCGGCGACATCTCGGCCATGCTCGACACCAGCCGCACAGGCCTGACGTTCCGCACCGGCATGCGCGAGCTGCACCAGTGGTTCCCCGAGCTGGTGAACCTGGAAAAGCCCGTGATCGCCGCCGTGGACGGCCCGGCCTTTGGCGCCGGCCTGAGCCTGGCGCTGGCGGCCGACTTTGTGCTGGCCACGCGCCGCGCCAAGTTCTGCGCGGTGTTCGGCCGCATCGGCCTGGTGCCCGACCTGGGCGCCCTGCACCTGCTGCCGCGCATCGTGGGCCAGCAAAAGGCCAAGGAGCTGGTCTTCACCGCGCGCACGATCGATGCCCAAGAGGCCAGGCAGCTCGGCATGGTCTACGACATCGTCGAGGACGGGGCCGCCCTGACCGAGGCCGCGCTGGCCCTGGCGCTGCGCTTTGGCCAGGCGTCCACGGCCGCCATCGGCATGGCCAAGACCATCATGAACCAGTCTTTCGAGAGCGATGCGCGCACCATCGCCGAGCTGGAGTCCTACGCCCAGGCCATGTGCCGCGGCTCGGCCTACCACCAGGACGCGGTGCAGCGTTTCAAGGCGAAGCAGCCGCTGCGCTTTGACTGGGAAAAACTGTGAGGCATCCCCCTGAGGCGCTGCGCGCCTCCATGCAACCGCCAGAGTCGGTAGCCCTTCGGGGACGTCCAAGCCTGCGCAGGCAGGCGTGGAGCCGCGCCCCTCAGCCCCTTCTCTCGCATCGCTGCGCGCTGCGGGAAGAGGGACGCCGCCCGTGCGGCGGGGCGGCCCTTACACGGCGGCCCTCGCCTGGGCTGCGCCCGTTTCATGCGCTGCAGCCGAGTAAGCAGCATTCGGAAACATGGACATGAGCCTCTTGGCCGACCGACTGCAAGACCTGATCCGCCCCGGCGACACCCTGTGGTGGGGCCAGGCCACGGCCGAGCCGCTCACGCTCACGCGGGCGCTGGTGGAGCATCGCCATGCGCTGGCGCAGGGCGGGCGGCTGCGGGTGTTCGTGGGCATTGGCGCATCGGACACGCTGCAGCCCGAGCAGGCCGACACCCTCGACTTCTTCGGCTATGCCGCGGGCGGGCCGCACCGCCATCTGGCCGATGCGGGTGTGCTCGACATCCTGCCCAGCCACTACTCGCACCTGCCGGGCCTGATCCGCGCGGGCGTGCTGCCGGCCGACGTGGTGCTGCTGCAGGTCTCGCCGCCCGATGCGCAGGGCCGCTACAGCCTGGGCCTGGCGCAGGAATACCTGCCCGCCGCGATCGATCGCGCGCGCGTGGTGATTGGCGAGGTCAACCCCGCCATTCCCTGGACACACGGCGGCGTGCACCTGCAGGCCGGCGACTTTGCGCTGCTCATCGACGCGGAACACCCGCCGCTGGAGCAAAGCCGCGCCGCCCCGGCCCGGTGGAGCAGGCCATCGCGGCCCATGTCGCTGCGCTGATCGAGGACGGCGCCACGCTGCAACTGGGCATCGGCAACCTGCCCGAGGCCGTGCTGGCCGCGCTGCACAAGCACCGCGACCTGGGCCTGCACAGCGGTGCGGTGGGCGACGGCATCGCCGCCTTGGCCGAGGCCGGCGTGCTGACCAACGCGAGAAAGAGCCTGGACACCGGCGTGGGCATTGGCGGCATCCTGATGGGTAGCGAGAAAGTGCGCCGCTGGGCGCACCGCAATCCGAACCTCGAACTGCGCGGCACCGACTACACCCACGACCCCGAGGTGCTGGCCGCCAGCCACAAGCTCGCCGCCATCAACGCGGCCATCGAGGTGGACCTGACCGGCCAGATCAACGCCGAGGTGGCCGCCGGCTGCTACGTGGGCGCCGTGGGCGGCGCGGTGGACTTCCTGCGCGGCGCGGCCCGCAGCCGCGGCGGCCTGCCCATCGTGGCGCTACCCGCCACCGCCAAGGGCAAGACCCGCATCGTCGCCCAGCTGTCGGGCCCGGTCAGTACGCCGCGCAGCGACGCGGGCCTGATCGTCACCGAGCATGGCGTGGCCGACCTGCGCGGCCAGACACTGTCGCGCCGCGTGCGCCGGCTGATCGACATTGCCGCCCCCGAACACCGCGAGGACCTGGAGCGCCAGGCCCACGAAACGCTGCGCCGCTGTGGCGCAGCGTTTAATCAAAAATGATAGCTATTAGCGCTTTCTGGATAAGCGCTTGAAGCCTTTTTTATTCAAATTTCAAAGGAGAAACACCATGCGCAGAGCCGCCATCGTCACCCCTGTTCGTACCCCCGTCGGCACCTTCGGCGGCAGCCTGAGGCCCGTGCCCGTGGAGGAGCTGGCAGCCACCACGGTGCGCGCCGTGGTCGAGCGCAGCGGCATCGACCCCGCGCGCATCGACGACGTGGTCATGGCCCAGTCCTACGCCAACAGCGAGGTGCCTTGCGTGGGCCGCTGGGCCGCGCTGCAGGCGGGTTTGCCGGTGTCGGTGCCGGGCATGCAGCTCGATAGGCGCTGCGGCGGCGGCCTGCAGGCCATCGTCACGGCCGCGATGATGGTGCAAAGCGGCGCCGCCGATGTGGTGATTGCCGGCGGCGTGGAGAGCATGAGCAACATCGAGTACTACAGCACCGACATGCGCTGGGGCGCGCGCTCGGGCAACGTGCGCTTTTTTGACCGCCTGGAGCGCGGCCGCGAGCGCTCGCAGCCGGTGGAGCGCTTCGGCAAGATCTCGGGAATGATCGAGACGGCAGAGAACCTGGCGCGCGACTACGGCATCACGCGCGAGGAGGCCGATGCCTACGCCGTGCGCAGCCACCAGCGCACGGCGGCCGCCTGGGCCTCGGGGCGCTTCAACGATGAAATCGTCCCCGTGCAGGTACCCCACCGCAAGGGCGACCCGGTTGTTTTCAGCAAGGACGAAGGCTTTCGCGCCGATGTGACGGCCGAGAGCCTGGGCAAGCTGCGCGTGCTGATGCCCAACGGCACCGTCACTGCCGGCAACGCCAGCCAGCAAAACGATGCCAGCGCTGCCTGCCTGATCGTTGCCGAGGACAAACTGGCCGAACTGGGTCTGACGCCCATGGCCACCCTGGTGGGCTGGGCGGCGGCGGGCTGCGAACCCTCGCACATGGGCATCGGCCCGGTGCCGGCCGTCAAAAAGCTGCTGGCGCGGCTGAACCTCAAGATCGACGACATGGACCTGGTGGAGCTTAACGAGGCCTTCGCCTGCCAGGTGCTGTCCGTGCTCAAGGGCTGGGAATGGCAGGACCAGGATGCCATCGCGCACAAGCTCAACGTCAACGGCTCAGGCATCTCGCTGGGCCACCCCATCGGCGCCACCGGCGTGCGCATCCTGGCCACGCTGCTGCACGAACTGCAGCGCCGCAAGGGCCGCTACGGGCTGGAGACGATGTGCATTGGCGGCGGCCAGGGCATTGCGGCGGTGTTCGAACGGGCGTAACACACCCTGACGCCTAACGGCGGACAAACCCTGACTTTGGCAAAAGCAGATTCCCACGGCGCGGGTTGAAGTTCACCATCGCTGTCCACGAGATCTATCGGAGACAAACCATGCATTCTTCCCACCGCCGCCTTGCCATTGCCGCCCTGGCTCTGGCGCCCCTCGCCTTGGCCATGTTCCCCGCCGCTGCCCAGGACACGCAGCCCGTGCGCCTCATCGTCGGCTATGCCGCGGGCGGCCCCGTGGACCAGGGCGCTCGCCTGTTTGGTCAGGCGCTGTCCAAGGAGCTGGGCGTGCCGGTCATGGTGGAAAACAAGACCGGCGCCAATGCCACCATTGCCGGCAGCGAAGTGGTGCGCGCCAAGCCCGATGGCCTGACGCTGTGGTTTGCCGCCAGCCCCACCATCACCATCAGCCCCAACGTGATGACCAAGATGCCGTTCGACCCGGCCAAGGACCTGGCGCCGGTGGCGCCCATCCTGAGCTACTACAACGTGCTGGTCGTCAACAACAACGAACCCTACAAGAACGTGCGCGAGCTTGTGGCCCATGCCAAGGCCAACCCCGGCAAGCTGGCCTACGGTTCGGCCGGCGTGGGCGGTTCCAACCACCTGGGTGCGCTGCTGTTTGCCAATCGCAGCGGCATCGAGATGAACCACATCCCCTACAAGGGCAACGCACCGGCAATGACGGATGTGATCGGCGGCCAGCTCAACATGATGCTGGACATCATCAGCACCGCCAGCACCTACATCCACAGCGGCAAGGTGCGCGCCCTGGCCGTCACCTCGCCGCAGCGCAATGCCTCGCTGCCCGACGTGCCCACCTTCGCCGAGTCGGGCATCGAGGGCCTCAAGGGCTTTGACGTGGGCGGCTGGTACGGCGTCTTCGGCCCCAAGGGCCTGCCGCCCGAGCTGGTGGCCAAGCTCAACAAGGCCGTCAATGCGGCCCTGGCCCAGCCCGATCTGAAAAAACGCTACAAGGAACTGGGCTACGACGAATGGACGGGCAGCCCCCAGAAGCTGGCCGAGCGCGCCGCCAAGGAGCGCGCCATGTGGGCCACGGTGACCCAGGGCATCGTGGTGGATTGAGCCCGGCTTCATGTCCGAACGCATCCACCACCTGCTGGACCGCTGGCTGGCCGAGGCACCGCAGCAGCCCTTCATTCACCTGCCAGATGGCCACACCCTGAGCTTTGCCGACCTGGGCGCGCTTACCGACACGGCCGAGGCCGAGCTGCGTGCGCTCGACGTGCGCCCCGGCGATCGCGTGCTGGTCGTGGCCGAGAACTGCCCCGAGCACGCCGCGCTGATCCTGGCCTGCAGCCGGGTGGGCGCCTGGTCCTGCGGCGTGAACGCGCGCATGGCGCCCGCCGAGATCGACAGCTTCGCCGCCAAGGCCGATGCGCGCGTGGTGTTCTTCACGGCCGCGGCATCCCGCAGCGCGGCTACGCACGCACAGCGCTTTGCGGCGGTGGACTCGGCCCTGCCCGGCATGCAGCACAGCCCCGTGCGTGCAGATGCGCAGCCCGAGTCCGGCCCGCTGCGCGACGCGGTGGCGGCGCTGATCTTCACCTCCGGCACCACCGGCGAACCCAAGGGCGTGATGCTCACGCACGACGCGCTGATCCACTTTGCGCGCGTGTCCGGCGCTTCCCGCGCGCTGGGCCCGCAGGACCGCAGCTATGCCTTCGTGCCCATGACCCACATCTTCGGGCTGGGCACGGTGCTGATCAGCTCGCTGCTGGCCGGCGCCCAGCTGGTGATGCGCCCGCAGTTCGATTCTGACGACCTGCTCGATGCGCTGGCCCGCCACGGCGTGTCGCAGCTGCAGGGGCCGCCCGCGCTGTTCTCGCGCCTGCTGGCCCATCTGCAGGAGCGCGGCATCCAGCGGCCCGACGCGCCGGCGCTGCGTTATCTCTACACCGGTGCCGGCCCACTGGACCTGGCATTGAAGCAACGCGTGGAGGCGGCCTTCGGCCAGACGCTGCACCACGGCTACGGTTTGTCGGAATACGCGGGCTCGGTGCACCTCACGCGCCTGGGCGAGCAGCGACCCGACACCAGCGCCGGCTACGCCGTGGCCGAGGCCGAGGTGCAAGTCACCGACCCGGCCACGGGTGAGCCGCTGCCGCTGGGCGAGCGCGGCGAGCTGTGGATCCGCGGGCGGGGCCTGATGCCAGGCTATTTCAGTGACCCGGCGGCGACCAACGCGGTGATGCGCGAAGGCGGCTGGTACGCCAGCGGCGATCTCGGAGAGATGCATGCCGACGGCGCGCTGTTCGTCGTGGAGCGCCTGAAGGAAATGATCATCCGCTCGGGCTTCAACGTCTATCCGGCCGAGGTGGAGACGGCGCTCAACGCGCATCCGAGCGTCCAGCGCTCGGCCGTGGTAGGCCGCACCGTGGACGATGGCAACGAGGAGATCGTGGCCTTCGTCGAGATGCGCCCCGGTGCCACGCTGGACGCCGACGCCATGCAGGCCCACCTGCGCAATCTGCTCGCGCCCTACAAACGCCCTTCGCACATCGTTGCCCTGCACGAACTGCCCACCAATACCAACGGCAAGGTGCTCAAGCGCACGTTGAAAGATCAGGCCCTGACCCTGACCACCTGAACCACAGGAGACAAACCATGCATTCCTCGACCTCGCGCCGCAGCTTCATTGCCGGCAGCCTGCTCGCCGCCGTTCATCCGCTAGCGGCATTCGCTTCCGAATCGTGGCCCAGCCGGCCCGTGCGTTTCATCGTGCCGTTTCCGCCCGGCGGCCCGGTGGACACCACGGCCCGCGTTTTCAGCCAGAAACTTTCCGAGATCTGGAAAACCCCCACCGTCATCGACAACCGTGCCGGCGCGGGCGGGGTGGTGGGCGCCACGGCCGCCGCCAAAGAAGCACCCGATGGCTACGGACTGTTCGTGGGCGCCATCCACCATTCAGTCAACCCCGCGCTGATGGGCAAGCTGCCCTACGACATCGAAAAGGACTTCGCGCCCATCAGCTTCGCCGCCATGTTCCCTGTGTTCATCGTGGCGCATCCGTCGGTGCCAGCCAACACCCTCCAGGAACTGATTGCCCTGGCCAAGAAGGGCACGCCGCTGGCCTATGGCTCTTCGGGCAACGGCGGCGGCACGCACCTGGCGGGCGAGCTGTTCAACATGGAGGCCGGCACCAAGCTGCAGCACATCCCCTACAAAGGCAGCGCCCCGGCCATGAACGACCTGCTGGGCGGCCAGGTGCAGCTGATGTTCAGCGACGCGCCCACCGCGCTGCCGCACATCAAATCCGGCCGCATCAAGGTGCTGGGCGTGGCCAGCCGCCAGCGCTCGGCCATGCTGCCCAACGTGCCCACCGGCGTGGAATCCGGCCTGCCCGGCTACGAGGCGTATTCCTGGGCCGCGCTGTTTGCGCCCGCCAAGACGCCGCAGGCCGTGCTGGACAAGATCAACGCCGACTTCAACACCGCGATGAAAGACCCCGCCGTGCGCCAGCGCCTGCTGGACGCCGGCGCCGAAGCCGACCCCGGCACGCAGGAGCAGATGCGCCAGCGCCTGCGCAGCGAGCTGGACAAATGGGCCAAGGTCATCAAAACGGCGGGGATCACGCCGGGCTGAGACTGCGGCGAAGGCGCCCTTTCAGATTGTCGAATTGAAGCGAGGCCGTGACGAGTGCATGCTGCGTCTCTCACCGCGAAGTCATCCAAAAATACCATGCACCTGAGCGCACAAACCCACTACCAGGCCGAGCTAGATGCCGGCCGCTTTTGTCTGCAGCATTGCCCGCAGTGCCAGAACCACGTATTCACGCCACGCGAGCTGTGCCCGCACTGCGGCGCCAGCCCGCTGCGCTGGGTGCGCGCGAGCGGCCTGGGCACCGTGTATTCCGCCACCACCATCGCACGCAAGGCGGACGCCGGCGGCAACTACAACGTGGCCTTGATCGACCTGGACGAAGGCGTACGCATGATGAGCCGCGTGGAGGGCGTGGCGCCCGAGGCGGTACACATCGGCCAGCGCGTGCAGGCCCATGTGGCGCACAAGGACGGACGCGGCCTGGTGCTGTTCCAGCCCGCCGTGCAAGGGGGTGCCGAATGAGCCGCGTTCCCCAATCCCATCTGGATGCCGCTGCCGTGAATCGCCCGCTGCGCGGCCGCGTGGCCATCGCCGGCGCTGCCACCTATGGCTGCGGCGAGGCGCCCGGCATGGACGACATGACGCTGCTGGTGCGCGCTGCGCACGCGGCCGTGGCCGACGCGGGCCTGACCATGCAGGACATTGACGGCCTGGCCACCTGCAGCGTCAACGCCAGCATGTGGACCATGCCAGTCATCGAGCACCTGGGCATCAACCCGACCTATGTGGACGGCACCATGATCGGCGGCAGCAGCTTCATCGCCCACCTGCTGCCGGCGATGCGCGCGCTGGAGGCTGGCCAGTGCAAGGCCGTGCTGGTGTGTTATGGCAGCGCGCAGCGCTCCGCCACCTTCGGGCGCAAGGAAGGCGTGGCTGCCCGGCGTTTCCTGGACCCACAGCCCTACGAGCACCCCTACGAGCCGGTGTTGCCCGTCGCCGCCTACGCGCTGGCCGCCGCGCGCCACATGCATGAATTCGGCACCACGCGCGAGCAGCTGGCCGAGGTGGCGGTGGCTGCACGTGCCTGGGCCCAGAAGAACCCCGAGGCCTTCATGCGGGACCCGCTCACGATTGAGGACGTGCTTTCGGCCCGGCCGATTGCGAGCCCGCTGGGTGTGCGCGACTGCTGCCTGGTAACCGACGGCGGCGGCGCCATCGTGCTCACCCGCGCCGAGCGTGCGCGCGACCTGCCCAGGCCGCCGGTCTACGTGCTGGGCAATGCCACGGCAATATGGAACCGCCAGATCTCGTGCATGCCCGACCTGACGACGACGGCCGCTGCGCAGTCGGGCGCACAGGCCTTTGCGATGGCCGGGCTGAAGGCCGCCGACATGGACATGGCGCAGGTGTATGACGCCTTCACCATCAACACCATCCTGTTCCTGGAAGACCTGGGCTTTTGCGCCAAGGGCGAGGGCGGCGCCTTCGTCGCTGCCGGTGGCATCGCGCCCGGTGGGCGCCTGGCCGTCAACACCAATGGTGGCGGCCTGTCCTGCGTGCATCCGGGCATGTACGGCATCTTTGCGTTGATCGAGGCCGTGCGCCAGCTGCGCGGCGAAACGGGCGCACGCCAGCTCAGCAAACACCGCACAGCCGTGGTCCATGGCAACGGCGGCACGCTGTCGAGCCAGTCCACCGCCGTGCTCGGCACGGCCGAAACCCTCTGACCCTGACTATCGAAAAAAGAAAGAACCTCCGCCATGATCCGCGACCCAGAAACCCTTGAAGCCCTGCTCGACAGCGTGCGCCGATTCGTGCGCGAGCGCCTGGTGCCCGCCGAAAACGAAGTGTCCGAGACCGACGAGATTCCCGAAGCGATCGTGCAGGAAATGCGCAACCTCGGCCTGTTCGGCATGACCATTCCCGAGAAGTTCGGTGGTCTGGAGCTGACCATGGAGGAAGAGTGTCGTGTGCTGCTGGAGCTGTGCCAGACCGCACCGGCCTTCCGCTCCATCATCGGCACCACGGTGGGCATTGGCTCGCAGGGCATCCTGATGGACGGCACGCCCGAGCAACAGGCCGAGTGGCTGCCCAAGCTGGCTACGGGCGAGGTGATTGCATCGTTCGCGCTCACCGAGCCCGAAGCCGGATCGGACGCGGCCTCGCTGCGCACCACGGCCATCCGCGATGGCGACCACTACATCGTCAACGGCACCAAGCGCTACATCACGAACGCTCCGCACGCTGGCATGTTCACGCTGATGGCGCGCACCAACCCGCAGGACAAGGGCGCTGGCGGCGTGTCGTCTTTCATCGTGGACGCCAAGACCCCCGGCATCAGCTTTGGCAAGTACGACAAGAAGATGGGGCAGCGCGGCGCCCATACCTGCGACGTGATCTTCGATAACGTCAAGGTGCCGGCCGCCAACCTCATCGGCCTGCAGGAAGGCCGCGGGTTCAAGACCGCGATGAAAGTGCTGGAAAAAGGCCGCATCCACATTGCCGCGGTGGCCGTGGGCGTGGCCAAGCGCATTCTGCGCGACGCGTTGCAATACGCGCTGGAGCGCAAGCAGTTCGGCCAGCCGATCAGCGACTTCCAGTTGGTGCAAGCCATGCTGGCCGACAGCCAGGCCGAGCTGTACGCGGCCGAGTGCATGACCCTCGACGCCGCGCGCCGCCGCGACGACGGGCACAACGTCTCCACCGAGGCCTCGTGCGCCAAGATGTTCGCCACCGAGATGTGCGGCCGCGTGGCCGACCGCGCGGTGCAGATCCTGGGCGGCGCCGGCTACATGGCCGAGTACGGCATCGAGCGCTTCTACCGCGACGTGCGCCTGTTCCGCCTGTACGAGGGCACGACACAGATCCAGCAGATCATCATCGCGCGCAACATGGTGCGCGAAGCACGCAACGCATGAGCCGCCCGGCCGCTCCGAAGGCTGATGGCACCGCAGCCCGTCAGGACGAAGGCACGTCCGTGGGCGAAGCGGCACGGCCGGTGGACCGCAGCGCCTTCATGCGGCTCATCGGCGCCACGCAGGTGCCAGCGCCACCGGGCAAGGTGCATGTGCGCCTGCCACACCTGCGCGAGGAACTGCTCAACCAGCTGCCGGCCGCGCACGGCGGCGTCATCATGGCGCTGCTCGATTCGGTGATGTCGCGCGCCGCTGGCGAGCTACCGGATGCGCCCTCGCAGACTGCCGTGACCGTGGAGATGAGCAGCCGCTTCCATCGCCCGGCACGCGGCGCGCTACTGGCCGAGGGCTGGGTGGTGCACGCCACGCGCAGCCTGTGCAGCTGTGCGGGCCAGCTGATCGACGAGCAGGGCCAGGTGGTGGCCACGGCCAGCGGCACCTTCAAGTACTGGCTGGCACCGGTGACCTGGAAATCCATCGAATGAGAATGAAGTAAAAAGTGGCTCCAGCGCTTACCCATCAAGCGCTGGCAGCTATTATTTGAGGAGCATCACGCCAGCTGCAACCGCCCCTGCGCGTCTGCCACCAGCAACTCCACCAGTTCCTGCGCAAAGCTGGGCAGGGCCTCCAGGCTGCGCACGCAGATCTGCATTTCGCGCACCGACCAGGCATCCGACAGCGGCACGATGGCGATGTCCATGGTCTGGGCGTGGCGGCTGGCAGCCGACTCGGGCAGCACCCCAACGCCCACGCCCGACTCGATCATGCGGCAGGCGGTCTCGAAATTGCCGACCTGAATCCGCAGCTTGATCGGGCGGTGCAGCTGGTCGCTGGCCTGGCGCAAAAATGCATGGATGGCGCTCGACTCGTGCAGGCCGACATAGTCGAGCTCCAGCGTGTCGGCAAAGTCAATCTGCATCTGGCCGTCGAGCGCATGGCCGCGCGGCACCACCAGCACCAGGCGGTCACGGTGGTAGGGCAGGGTCTCGAGGTTTTCGGTGCGTACCAGGCCGGCGACGATGCCGATGTCGGTCTGCCCCTCGGTCACGGCGCGCACGATGTCGTGCGACAGGCGCTCGCGCAGGTCGATGTTGACGTCCGGGTTGCGACGCAGGTAAAGGCGCAGCACCGGCGGCAGGAACTCGCCCAGCGACGTGGTGTTGGCAAACACGCGCACATGGCCCTTGATGCCACGCACGTATTCCTGCATATCGCCGCGCAGGTGCTCAATCTGGCCCAGCACCATGCGCGCATGGGTGACGAAGGCCTGGCCCGGCGGGGTCAGCGTCACGCCCTGGCTGGTGCGGTACAGCAGCTTTGTGCCAATGCTCTCTTCCAGGTTTTTGATGCGCGTGCTCGCGGCAGGCAAGGAAATGAAAGACAACTCCGCTCCGCGCGTCATGCTGTTTGCTTCAGCAATGCGCACCATCAAACGCAAATCCACAAGATCAAAATGCATGGCCATGCGCGCATTGTAGGAAAGCTTGGCCCCTCCTTGCGCGCCTGTGCTGTCAGGCACAAACGCTGCCTTCAATAAAAGCGAAGTCACCCTGCGCGCAGCCGCCATAGGATGGCAACCTTGCCTGCAAAGTGCGGGCCACTCGACAGGTACCACCGAAAGAACGCCATGACCGCCAGCGACCACGCCACCGCCCCTGCCCCCCTGCCCCGCACGCGGCGGCACCGCAACGCACGGGGGCTCTGGGCCACCTGCGCGTGCTCGACCTCTCGCGCGTGCTCGCCGGTCCCTGGTGCACCCAGAACCTGGCCGACATGGGGGCCGATGTGATCAAGATCGAGAAGCCCGGCGAGGGTGACGACACGCGCCACTGGGGCCCGCCCTTTTTTGCCGATGCGGCCGGCACACCCACCGACAACGCCTGCTACTTTGCCGCCTGCAACCGCAACAAGCGCTCCGTCACGGTGGACATGGCCACACCCGAGGGCCAGGAACTCATCCGCGAACTGGCCTGCCAAAGCGACGTGCTGGTGGAAAATTTCAAGACCGGGGGCCTTGCGCGCTACGGCCTGGACTACGAGAGCCTGCGCCACCTCAACCCACGTCTGATCTACTGCTCGGTCACAGGCTTTGGCCACACCGGGCCTTATGCATCGCGCGCTGGCTACGACATGCTGGTACAGGCCATGAGCGGGCTGATGAGCATCACCGGGCACGCCGACTCAGAGCCCGGCGGTGGCCCCTTGCGCGTGGGTGTGGCCGTGATCGACCTTTTCACCGGCATGTACGCAACCAGCGCCATCCTCAGCGCCCTGGAAGCGCGCCACCACACGGGCCGCGGCCAGCACATCGACATGGCCCTGCTGGACGTGGCCATGGCCATCCTGGCCAACCAGGGCACGGGTTATCTCAACTCCGGCAACGTGCCCAAGCGCCAGGGCAACACCCACCCCAGCGTCGTGCCCTACCAGGACTTCCCCACGCAGGATGGCAACGTGCTGCTGGCCATTGGCAACGACGGGCAGTTCGCCCGCTTTTGCGCCGCCGCCGGCGTGGACTGGGCACAGGACGCGCGCTTTACCACCAACGCCGGCCGTGTCAGGCACCGCGACACCCTCATCCCCATGATGAGCGCGCTCACCCGCACGCGGCCCATGGCCGAATGGGTACGTCTGCTGGAAGACAAGGCCGTGCCCTGCGGCCCCATCAACCATATCGGCCAGGCCTTTGACGACCCCCAGGTGCAATACCGGGGCCTGCGCGTGGAGCAAGAGCGCTACCCCGGCGCCCAGCCGCCTGCGGGCGAACACGTCAACCGCGTGGTGACCACGGCCAGCCCCATGCGCCTGTCAGACACACCGCCCACGCTGCGCCATGCACCACCTGCCCTGGGCCAGCACACCGAGCAGGTATTGCGCGAACGCCTGGGTGTGGACAAAGAGCGCATGGCTGCGCTGCGCGCCAAGGGCGTGGTGTAGTTGTAGAGCCTCCTGCGCCGCAGCAGCCCGCAGGGCGCCAGTGCGCAATGCCACTTACCGGTTGTTAACACCGGGTCCAGCGCTCACGCCGTTTTCGCCCGGGTCTGCGCTGGGAGAATCCGGCGCCTGCCCCCCACGGCCGGCGCGGGTGCTACCGCGGCCACGCTGTGCAGCGCCAGGCAAAAGGGCTGCTCGCACTCAGCCCGCCCGGCATAGGGGCAGCCGGGGGTATGGCACAGGCCCTGCCCACCGCTGCGGGCCTGGTCCTCGTCGCGCGGCACCTGTCCGGTCGCCTGCAGGGCGGCCATCTGCACCCAGGGGTCCAGGCGCATCGACATCTCCCGCCCATACACCTGGGCCGCCTGCTGCGGCTGAAAATCCATGACCAGCAGCGCGCTGGTGCGCGCGGCAGCGGGCTCGGTGCCCTGCAGCACCAGCGCCACCACGCCCGATTGCAGGGCCTGCGGCGGCCCGCGAACGCTGCCTGCAAGGGGGCGGCCGAACCCGGCGCCGCGGCCAGAGACATTGACTGGGCCTGCAACCACGCTGCCGGCACTCGCAAGGTGAGCGAAAACCCGCGCGCGCCCTCGGTCGTCTGCACCGATCCCTGACGCACCAGCCAGTTCTGTAGTGGTGGCAACTGGGCCTCATCGCCGCCATCCAGCGCCCGGGCCAGATCGGCGGGCCAGGGCTGCGCCCGCAGCACCTGCTGGGGCAGCACCGGGGCCGTGAGCTGCTGCACCAGGGCGTCCACCATGCTGCGCAGCGGCCCGGCCAGCCCGGTGCTGGGCCACGCAGGCAACAGCGGCATGGCGCTGGCGGGCGCACCCAAAGCCGGGGGATTCAGTGGTGATGCGGATTGCGCGCCGGTGCCTGCGCGGCCCCCGGCATCGGCTGTGGGCAGCAGCGCATCGCCCAGGCCTTGCCGGGCCTGCGCCGACAGGCTCACCCGGTCCGTGAGCACCGGCGGTGCTGGCTGCGCCACGGGAACAGGCACCACCGGGTGCGCACCCGCAGCGGGCGGTGCCGGCAAGGGCTCCTGGGCTGGCGCGGGCACGGCCCCTTCGCGCTCGGCTCCCAGCAGCATGTTCTGCCGCTGCAAAGCCGCTTGCGCCAGGGCCTGTGCAACGGGCGGCTGGAGGCTGCGGGGCGGTTCCATGCGGATGGACATGGCGGGGCTTTGGGTTGTGGCTGGATGCGCGCCGAGGATGCGGCACGCCCGCAGATTCTGCGGGTTTTGGCGACCCGTGGCCACCGCAAGCGCATCACGGGCGCGGGCGCGGCGGCGTCACTCGACCCGGTTCCACTCCAGCGCGCGGCTGCGCCAGTGCTCTTCGATGGTCTGGGTGAAATCGGCGCGCACCAGCTTGGCGCGCTGCTCCAGCCAGTCGGCGTTTTCGCGGCGGATCACGATGCCTTCGAGGTTGCCCTGGCGAAACTGGCTGTGCGTTGCATGCACCCGTTCGCGCAGCTCGTCCAGGTTCACCGGCCCGGCATACAGGCACGGCACGGTCGCGAAGCCCATGCGCGCCGCCCACGCGTTGCGCCGCGTGGTGCTCCAGAACCGGCCCGTGCTGCGGTCATACACATCGAACAGCAGCCACCAGTCGGGCAGCGCGGCGTAGTCGAGCGAGTGGCGGGCGGCGCACCATTCGCCAAACGCCACCAGGTCGGTGCCCAGCGCATCAAACAGCTTGTCTTCGTGCGCGGCCAGCCAGGGGCCCAGCCGGGCAAACTGGCCGTGAAAGGGTTGCGGCAGATACTGCCCGCGGTTTTGCGCGCGCAACACGCCATCGGGCGACACCGAAAAGCCCAGGTTGGCGCCGTCGAGCTTTTCCTCCAGCACCACGTCGCCGGCCAGCAGTTCGTGCGCCTCATCGGGCGACAGCACCTTGTCGTCACGCGGCGCGCCGGTGGCCAGCCAGGCGATGTGCGGGGTGTGCGGGAATCGGAAGAAATCAGTCATATCGCGCCTTTTTTCCATGCTTGGTGTGCCAACGCGCCACCAGCCAGTCGTTCAACAAATTCTCCACCTCCAGGCCCACCGCCCGCAGCGCCTTCTGACAATCGAGCCAGTCGGTGTCGCTGGCATTGGTGAGCTTGCAGGCGCTGCCCAGTTCGAGTGCGGCCAGGGCGGCCGCCACCATCTTGCGGTCGGCCAGATCGGTCACGGCGCTGGCCAGCGCGGTGGGCAGCACGGCGTTGCCATCGGCATCGGGCTGCACATCCACCCACACCACTTCGTTGCGGTCGATCTTGTGCATCATCACCAGCCAGCCGTAGTCCTGCTCCGAGAGCTTGTGCCCGTATTCGCCGCACACCAGCCAGCCGGCGTCGAGCACGGCGTGGCGCGCGGGGTCGCCCTCAAACGCCTCCAGCCAGTCGAACACGCGCTGGCGCAGCGCGGCGTCGTCCACCGGTGTGCCCTCCTGGCGAAACGGCGAGCCGGCATCGGCCGCGCTGGCGACGATCAGCACGTTGGTGTCCACCAGCCGCGAGGCCGGCACAGCGGCGGACGCAGGGCCGGAAGGCTCAAGCACCGGCGGCTTCCCTCATGCGCTGCGCCCGGGCGCGTGCCTGCTCGCGCGCCTCGCCCATGGCATCGCCGAAAAACCGTGGCGGCCAGTTGCGCACGGCGCCGAATTCGTCCACCTCGAGCGGCACCAGCACCGCATTGGCGCCCTGCCGCTCCACAAACAGCATCTGGCATTGCGCGGTGGTGGTCTGACGGCGCGCCAGCAGGGTCTGCATGCGGCGAAACAGGTGCTCGGAATGCGTCTCCACCAGAAACTGCACCTGGCGCTGCTGGCTGACCTCGGCAAACAGCTCGGCCAGCACCGCCTGGGCCAGCGGGTGCAGGTGGATTTCGGGCTCTTCGAGCAGCACCGTGCTGCCGGGCGGCACGCTATAGGCCACCGTGAGCACCGGCAGCACCTGCGCCACGCCCACCCCCACATCGCGCAGGTTGGCGGCAACACCGTCCTTGTGCACCAGCAGTTCGTAGCGGCTGGAGCGCCCCAGCTGGCGCACCTCGATGCGGTCGGCCAGGCCCATGCGCTGCAACCCCGCCGACACGCTGCGCAGCACCGCGCCCTGCCCCACGCCCGGCTGCAAGGCATCGGACAGCAGGGCGTTGATGGCCTGCTGGCCCTCGGCCCCCACGGAGCCCGACCCGCCCTTGTTCCACACCTGGTCGCGCGCGGGTCGCTGGCGCAGCGGCCCCAGGTAGACGATGCCTTCCAGTTCGCGGCGCAGGGCCAGGCTCAGGTCCTGCAGATGGGCGCCATCGGGGCCCAGCAGGGCAATGGCTTCGGCCGAGAACGCAATCGAACGTTCGGGCGCCAGTTGCGGCCCCTTGCCGCGCGGCCGGGGCTCGCCATCCACCCACACCGCATAGGCCCCGCGCTCGCGGCGCACGGCCCGAAACTGCCGTGCCACCGTAGACAGCGACAGTGCCTGCACCACCACGGCGCCGCCGGCCGTCTGGCCGTAGCTGCAGGCGAAGCGGCCCTGGCGCACGCGCTCGCCCTCGGGGCGCTCGAACTCCAGCACGATCTCGAACTGGCGCGGCGCCGCAGTGCCATGCGCCAGCACGGCGTCAAAGTCGCCCAGGCTGACCAGGTCGTTGGCCTCGTCGCCGCCCAGGTTCAGGTGCACCGTGCGATCGGGCGCGGCCGCGGTCTGCTTGAGCAGCAGCAGGCTTTGCAGCAAGGTGGATTTGCCCGACGAGTTGCTGCCCAGCAGCATGGTGACCGGCGCCAGCCGCACGCTGCCACTGTCGCGCCAGGCCTTGAGGTTCTTGAGCTGCAGGTGCTTGATCATGTGCGGTGTTTTGCCGCCCCAGCGCGGCCGGTGGTGGGCGGCGGGCTGCACGCTCGCTTCGGGTCGGCTCAGAGGCTGAGAGTTTTTTGCCCGTGCCCGAAAGGCGCGTCAAAACGCCGCTGATCGAGGCGCAAAGCACAGCCATAGCTCGGGCTATGGCGCGCATTTGCAACGACGAGCAGGGGTGATTTGGCGTGCAAGGCGGGCATAGGCAAAAGACTCTCAGCCTCTCAGGCCAATGCGGCGGGCTCGCGGTAGAACAGCTGGCGCGTTTTCACCGGCGCCACCGCCTTGGCAATCGCGCCAATGTGGTCCGGCGTCGTGCCGCAGCAGCCGCCCAGGATGTTCACCAGCCCTTCGGCCGCGAACTCGTGCACCAGGCGGCTGGTGATTTCGGGGGTTTCGTCAAACCCGGTGTCGCTCATGGGGTTGGGCAGGCCGGCGTTGGGATAACAGCTGATGAAGGTGTCCTCGGCCACGCGGTTGAGCTCCTGGATGTAAGGTCGCATCAGCGTGGCGCCCAGGGCGCAATTGAGGCCAATGGCCAGCGGGCGCGCATGGCGCACGCTGTTCCAGAAGGCGGTCACGGTCTGGCCACTCAGGATGCGGCCCGACGCATCGGTGACCGTGCCGCTGATGATGAGTGGCAGTCGCTCGCCGCTGTTCTCGAAAAACTCGTCGATGGCAAACAGCGCGGCCTTGGCGTTGAGCGTGTCGAAAATCGTCTCGACCAGCAGCACATCGGCGCCACCTTCGACCAGCGCCTCGACCTGCTCGTAGTAGGCCGCACGCAGGGTTTCAAAGTCGATATTGCGCGCGCCGGGGTCGTTCACATCGGGGCTGATGCTGGCCGTCTTGGGCGTGGGGCCGAGGGCGCCGGCCACAAAGCGCGGCTTTTCGGGCGTGCTGTATTTGTCGCAGGCAGCGCGCGCCAGCTGGGCCGAGCGCAGGTTCATCTCGCGCGCCAGGTGGGCCATCTTGTAGTCCTCCTGCGCCACGGTGGTGGCGCCGAAGGTGTTGGTCTCGATCAGGTCAGCGCCTGCGGCCAGGTAGCGCTCGTGGATGTCGCGGATCACGTCGGGCCGCGTGATGCTGAGCAGCTCGTTGTTGCCCTTCACATCGCGCGGAAAGTCCTTGAAGCGATCGCCCGCGCCATCTGGCCCCGTGTAGCCCTCGCCCCGGTACTGCGCCTCGCCCAGCTTGAAGCGCTGGATCATGGTGCCCATGGCGCCGTCGAGGATGACGATGCGTTGGGCGAGGATGTCGGGCAGTTGCGCGGCGCGGGTGTAGTGAAGGGCTTGCATAGCCCGCTATTGTAGGAAGCCGGGCCCTCCGGCGCCGTTTGCGGATCTCTGCGGCAAGCGGAGCGCGCCAGAACCGCGAGGCATGGCGGCTAAAGGACGCACGGTGTACCCCGGCGCGACGTTCTTTTAAAACCACAAAGAATATTAATTAAATTCCACATACGCATTGCGATATACTGACTTCTGTTGCAGTCACGTCCCCTGACAAGGCCGTCACCGCAACGCCTGCTCAGAGGCGGCAAGCCGCCCCCAAATGCAGGCCGCCATTTGCGACCGTTGTCGCCCAGTGGGTCTGTAGAGCTGCAGCCCACCGCGTCCCTCGATGCTCACGCAGGTCGATTTCCAAGCCTGCGATCCTGATTGACCCCGATTTCCAAGACCGCCATTTCCATGGGCAAGTACGTCGTTTCGCCCGCGACACACCCGACCGACTGCGGCCGCTTTCGCGCCTCCTTCTCGGTCCAACGCTCCCAGGGCAACGGCAGCTACTGCCGCGTATTCCGTTTTGACAAAGCGTTCGCCTCGCGCGAGGCCGCCCGGCTCTTTGCAGTCACCCAGGGCTGGCTGCAAACGAGCATGGCGCACCCGCCCACCTGCTGATGGATGGTCTGCTCACCCCAGGTCCATTCCAGTCAACCCTTCCTCCGTGCTGCGGGCTCCCGATCCGCACGCCCCAACCCCAACGGTGCGCCATTCGTTGCACACCACTCTTCAGAAAGGCTCTTCCATGAGTACCAAAATCTACGTGGGCAACCTGCCCTACTCCGTGACCGACTCCACCCTGGAAAGCAACTTTGCCGAGTTTGGCGGCGTCTCGTCGGCCAAGGTCATGATGGACCGCGAAACCGGGCGCTCCAAAGGCTTCGGCTTTGTGGAAATGGCGAACGTCGAAGTTGCGCAAGCCGCCATCAGCGCGCTGCACGGCATGTCTGTCGATGGCCGCTCGATCGTCGTGAACCTGGCCCGCCCGCGCGAAGAGCGCAGCGACTCGGGTGGCTACAGCGCTACCGGCTACACCGCGGGCAAGCGCTCGGACGTTGGCTACGGCACGGGTGGCTACGGCGGCGGCCGTTACTGAAGCCAGCCACTTCCTGCGAAAGACCGGCTCTGCGGAGCCGGTCTTTTTTTGTCCCGATCAGCCCCGGCGGCAGCTGGCGCGCCAGCAGGGGCGGACTCTGGCGTGGCGCCCCATGCCGCCGCTCCTGCGCAGTGCGACACCCGGCGCACAATAAGCCCCTTCGCCCGCTGGCAAGCCCGCCGCGAAAATATGGGTCAAATTGGCCTCTAGCGCTTTATAGATAAGCGCCATCAGCTATCAATTTCAGAGTATCCGCTTGTCTTCTCGCCTCGCCACCGCACCGACCCCTGCCCACACCGTCCTGCACGACGTCTTTGGCTACGAACAGTTTCGGGGCCCCAGCAGGACATCGTCGAGCATGTGATCGCCGGCGGCGATGCGCTGGTGCTCATGCCCACGGGCGGCGGCAAATCGCTGTGCTACCAGGTGCCCGCCATCGTGCGCCAGCAGCAGGGGCGCGGGGTGACCATCGTCGTCTCGCCGCTGATTGCGCTGATGCACGACCAGGTGGGCGCGCTGCACGAGGCGGGGGTGGACGCGGCGTTCCTCAACTCCACGCTGAGTTTTGACGAGGCGCAGGACGTGGAGCTGCGCCTGCAAACCGGCGACATCACGCTGCTGTATGCCGCGCCCGAGCGGCTGAACACACCACGTTTCCTGGGCCTGCTCGACAGCCTGTACCAGGGCGGGCACCTCTCGCTGTTTGCCATTGACGAGGCGCACTGCGTGAGCCAGTGGGGCCACGACTTTCGCCCCGAGTACCGCGCGCTCACGGTGCTGCACGAGCGCTATGCGGGCGTGCCGCGCATTGCGCTCACGGCCACGGCCGACGACCTCACGCGGGCCGACATCATCGAGCGGCTGCAGCTCGAAGACGCGCGGTTGTTCATCAGCAGCTTTGACCGGCCCAACATCCGCTACACGATTGTGGAAAAGAAGGACGCCACCACCCAGCTGCTGCGCTTCATCGAACGCGAGCACGCAGGCGAAGCTGGCGTGGTGTATTGCCAGTCACGCAAGCGGGTGGAAGAACTGGCCAACACCTTGTGCGATGCGGGCATCACCGCCCTGCCCTACCACGCGGGGCTGGACACCAAGGTGCGCCAGAGGAACCAGGACCGCTTCCTGCGCGAGGAAGGCATCGTGATGGTGGCCACCATCGCGTTTGGCATGGGCATCGACAAGCCCGATGTGCGCTTTGTGGCGCATGTGGACATGCCCAAGAACATCGAGGGCTACTACCAGGAAACCGGCCGCGCGGGCCGCGATGGGCTGAACGCCGACGCCTGGATGGCCTATGGCCTGAACGATGTGGTCAACCAGCGCCGCATGATCGACGAGAGCCCGGCGGGCGAGGAGTTCAAGCAGGCGCTGCGCGGCAAGCTTGATGCGCTGCTGGCCCTGGCCGAGGCCACCGACTGCCGCCGCGTGCGGCTGCTGGCCTACTTTGGCGAAACGTACGGCGCCAAACTGCCCGCCGCCGGGCCGCCCCAAGGCGGGCAAGGCCCCCTCGGGGGGCAGCGAGCACACGAAGTGCCGAGCGTGGGGGTCACATGTGGCAACTGCGACAACTGCCTGAACCCGCCCGCCGTGTGGGATGCGACCGACGCTGCGCGCAAGCTGCTGTCCACCATCTACCGCGTGAACCAGGCCAGCGGCATCAGCTTTGGCACCGGGCACATCATGGATGTGTTGCGCGGCAAGAAGACGGAGAAGGTCGCGCAGTTCGGGCACGAAAAGATCTCCACCTTCGGCATTGGCGCCGACCTGACCGAGCCCCAGCTGCGCGGCGTGCTGCGCCAGCTGATCGCCACCGGCGCCCTGGGCCTGCAGAAGGTGATGCTGGACAGCGGCCACAGCTTTGACACCCTGTGCCTCACCGAAGGCTCGCGCGCCGTGCTCAAGGGCGAGGTGCCGGTGCAGCTGCGCGAATCGGTGTCCTCGGCCCGGCCAAACGCACGCGATCACGCAAGGGAACCGGCAGCGCCCCCCGGCCGCCGCCGCCAACCTGGGCCCCGATGCGCAGGTGCGCTTCATCAACCTCAAGGCCTGGCGCGCCGAGGTGGCGCGCGAGCACAACCTGCCGGCGTATGTGATCTTTCACGACGCCACCCTGGCGGCGATTGCCGAACGCAACCCCGGCACGCTGGAGGACCTGCAGGGCATCAGCGGCATGGGGGCGAAGAAGCTGGAGGCGTATGGCGCCGAGGTGCTGCGGGTGTGCGGGCAGTGAGCATGCGGGTCTGAACACAGCAGCGGGCCGGGCGGCGGGCCGCTGCGTACAGCAATCGTTCCGAGTGGCGCATCCATCGCCATCCGCACCAACAAAAACGGCGCCCGGAGGCGCCTCCGCTGATGTTCAGCAAATCAGGCCGATTTGCGGCGGCGGGCGACAGCCAGGCCAACCAGTGAAAGGCCGATCAAGGCGATGGAGCCTGGCTCGGGCACTGCGTTGGGTGGGTCTCTCAAAACCAGCGATGTCGTGATCAGCAAATTGGACTGGGTGGTGTGCCGCTCCGCGAAAAAGAAATCGAAGCTGTAGTCGCCGGTGGCCTTGCCGGCCATCAGCGTATCTAAGTTCACGGTTTGACTTTGAGCGCCATGCACTCCGCCAAGATCGATTCCGAGTTGCTTGTCGAAATACACCCACACATCGTCGTCGCCAGTGAACGAAAAAGTCTGACCAGCACCCTGGATGTAGCTGAAGGTCGATGCAATGGCGTAGGTGAAGTGGTAGTTGTGTGCCCTGCCTTGGTTGCCAAGCAGGGCGCCATCGATGGGGAAAAAGTTGTTGTTCGTGTACTGATAAACGCCGCTACCAGCAAACGTCTCGTTCAGCGTGATGGAATGAGATGTGCTGTTGGCAGTGTTGGTGTACCAATTGCTGAATGCACCCGCGCCGCTGTTGCTGATGACGCTGCTGCCCAGGGCTGTCAGGGTGGGTGATGCGCCGCTCAGGGTGGAACCGACGTAACCGGAGCCCGAAGTGAGGGAACCCTCGAAGTTCACACCATCCGAATTGAAGTCACGCACCGTGCCGGTCAGCGTGATCGCACCTGCGAAGGCCGTCAGACAGGAGAAGGTCGCGAACGTGGCAGCAAGAAAGCGTTTCATATTGATATCTCGTGGGATGAATGCGTATCCGGATCACTGCAGTTTCTGTGCCAATCGCGTATGTTGTTGATTTCATTGAATGAATTTTTCACAAACTGCAAATTTGTAAAATTTTCCGACGTTTACATGGACCGTGTGATCGCTGCATTGCTTCGCGGCAAGTACCTTGTCCACCGTGGGCGAACCACAGCAGCTGGTTGTGCGACAAAGAGTTTCGGCTGGCCGGCGTTCCGCAACCAACAACACGGCTTGCGCATGCCGCTACTGAAACATGAGCTTTTAATGCTTATCGTCTATGCATTGGGAGCACTTTTCCCCACCACATATCACCAACCGGCTGAGGGCGGTTGGCGCTGCTACATTCGTCCTCCTGAAGACGACCTCGCGATATGCCTGCCCACCGCGCCGTCCTCGCGTTCAAACCCGACATGACCACCACGCACCGCCCCGCACCACGGCCGCCAGCGCCGGCGTGATGGACCGCGGCCCACGACAACGTGGCGGCAGGCACGCCCTGCCAGTGCTACCGCCGCGGCTGTGTGCCGGGCTGATCGCCCTGGCCGTGCTCGCAGGCTGCGCCACGCAAAGCCCGAACCTGGCGGCGCAACTGGCGCCCGACGACAGTGCCAGCGCTCGCTACAGCGCCGATCTGGCCACTTGCCGCCAGAACGCGGCCCAGGTGGGTGTGGTGGCCGAGACGCTGGACGGCCTGGTGCAGGGTGCGCTGGTGACGGCTGCGCTGGTGTGGGGCCTGGGCTACGGGCACGACACGGTGCGCGACTGGGCCGCCGTGGGTGGCGTACTGGGTGCCACGCAGGGGCTGCAGGCACTGGAGCGGCGCCAGCGCACCGAGGCTGCCTGCATGGCGGCCCGGGCCACGGCCCGGTGGCGGCCATGCCCCGGCCGGTGCCATGGCGCCCTGCGCCCACCGCAACGCCGGCAGCGCCCCGCCCGATCGGCACCGATGCCTTCAGCGCCGAACGCCTGGCGCGCAGCCAGTCGTGCAGCGAACAGCCCATGGCCTCGCTGGCAGCCAAGGGGCCGGGGTTCGAGACCTACAGCGTGGCCTGCGCCAACGGCGATGCGCTGGCGATCCGCTGCGAGTTCGGCAACTGCAGGGTGCTGCGCTGAGGGCCGTGGCGGGGCCCGTCAGAGTCACTATCAAAACGTGAGCTATCAGCGCTTTCTGCACAAGCGCTAGCGGCCATTTTTGCCATCAAACCGGGGCCGCTCGGCCGAATGGGCCTGCGCAACCCCGCGCAGCTTGTGCAACCAATTTTTCCCGGACATCATGGCAGCTGCCCGAAGCCCGATCACGCACGAAGAGGCCAACACCATGACCGCCTGGACCACGCACGAGGTTTTCAACCAGTTCGACGAGCTGGCCGATTTCAACCTGCTCACCACCGACGCAGCGCTGGGTGAAGCGCTGGAGCGCGCGGGCGCGCTCTGGGCGCAGCCGCAGCTGGCGGCCTACGGCCAGCAGCTGGGCGCGCAGGACACCTGGCGCCTGGCCGAACAAGCCAATCGCCACACCCCCACATTGCACAGCTTTGATGCGCGGGGCCGCCGCACCGACACGGTGGAGTTTCACCCCAGCTGGCACGCGCTGATGGCGTTGTACCGCGCGCAGGGCCTGGTCGCGCAGCCGTTTCTAAACCAGCGCGCGGGCCGGTGGACGGCGTGGGCCGCGGGCTTTTACCTGCATGGCCAGGTCGAGCAGGGCACGCTGTGCCCGGCCACCATGACCACGGCCAGCATTCCGGTGCTGCAAAAGGAGCCCGCGCTGTGGGCGCAGCTGCAGGCACAGCTGTTCAGCAACGACTACGACGCGCGCGATGTGCCGCTGGCGCAAAAGCGCTCGATCTGGCTGGGCATGGGCATGACCGAAAAGCAGGGCGGCTCGGACGTGCGCGCCAATTCCACGCTGGCCACGCCGTTGCGCTCAGGTACAGGCGCGGGCGGGCGCGGGGGCGAATATCTGCTGCGCGGCCACAAGTGGTTTTTCTCGGCGCCGATGTGCGACGCGCACCTGGTGGTGGCGCGCACGGCCGAGGGCGGCCACGCCTGCTTTTTTGTGCCGCGCTGGCGGCCCGATGGCAGCAAGAACGCGGTGAACGTGCAGCGCCTCAAAGACAAGGTGGGCAACCGCAGCAATGCGAGCAGCGAGGTCGAGTTTGCGGACGCATGGGGCATCCTGATGGGCGAGGAAGGGCGCGGCATTCCCACCATCATCGAGATGGCCACCACCACCCGGCTCAACTGCGTACTGGGCAGCGCCGCCATCCTGCGCCAGGCCACGGTGCAGGCCCTGGCCTATGCACGACAGCGCCAGGCGTTTGGCAAACGTCTGGCCGAGCAGCCACTGATGCGCGCGGTGCTGGCCGATCTGGCCCTGGAAAGCGAGGCCGCGCTGGTGCTGGCCATGCGGCTGGCGCAGGCCTACGAGCATGAAAGCGAGGGAGCGAGCGACCCCGCACAGCGCGCGTGGAAGCGCGTGATGACGCCCGCCGCCAAGTTCTGGGTCTGCAAGCGCGCAGTGGAGCTGACCGGCGAGGCCATGGAAGTGTTTGGCGGCAACGGCTATGTGGACAGCAGCGCGATGGCCAGGCTGTTTCGCGAGGCACCGGTCAACTCCATCTGGGAGGGCTCGGGCAACGTGATGTGCCTGGATGTGCTGCGCGCCATTGGCCGCGAGCCCGAGGCCGCCATGGCCTTGCTGGCGGAACTGGCGGACACCGCTGCCGGCGAGCCGCTGTTGCTGGCCGAGCTGCAGGTATTGCGCGGCCTGCTGGCCACCAAGCCCCCCGAGGCGCTGGAAGCCCTGGGCCGCGTGCTGGTGCAGCGCCTGGTGCTGGTGGCCCAGGCGTGCCTGCTGCGCCGCCATGCGCCGGCGGCGGTGGCCGATGGCTTTATTGCCACGCGGCTGGGCAGCGCATCAGCGGGCCGGGTGGTGGGGACCATCGACACGCGGGCGATCGACGTGGCAGCGGTGCTGGCACGCGCCTTTCCCGGTTGATCGCCGACGATGCGCCGGGGCGCCGGATGCGATGTCGGAACCTGTCCGCCTGGAGAACTTTGAGTCAAATCGGGCTCAAACGTTTTATTCATAAGCGCAAGCAGCTATCAATAACGTAGTTTCACAACACGGCGCGCTGCTGCCCCCACAATGTCGGCCATGCTTTCCATTCAAGACATTCGCGACGCAGCCACCCGGCTGCAGGGCCAGGTGCTCGACACGCCGTGCGTCGAATCGCGCACGCTGTCGGACATCGTTGGCGCCCAGGTTTTCCTGAAGTTCGAGAACCTGCAGTTCACCGCCTCGTTCAAGGAGCGCGGTGCCTGCAACAAGCTCACGCTGCTCACGCCGGCCGAGCGCGCCCGGGGCGTGGTGGCCATGAGCGCCGGCAACCATGCACAGGGCGTGGCCTACCACGCGCAGCGCCTGGGCCTGCGCGCGGTCATTGTCATGCCGCGCTTCACGCCCGGCGTGAAGGTGGAGCGCACGCGCGGCTTTGGCGCCGAGGTGGTGCTGCACGGCGACACGCTGGAGGAAGCGCGCGCCCATGCCTACCATCTCGCCGACACCGAAGGGCTGGTGTTCGTCCACCCCTACGATGACGAGGCCGTGGCCGCCGGCCAAGGCACGCTCGCTCTAGAGATTCTGCAGGCCGTGCCCGACCTGGACACCCTGGTCATCGCCGTGGGCGGCGGCGGGCTGATTGCCGGCGTGGCCACGGCGGCCAAGGCGCTGCGCCCGGACATCGAGGTCATTGGCGTGCAGACCGCGCGCTTTCCGGCCATGGTGAACGCCATCAAGGGCACGCACCACCCGCAGGGCACATCAACCATCGCCGAGGGCATTGCCGTGGGCACGCCCGGCACCCTGACGCAGGAAGTCGTCAAGCGCCTGGTGGACGACCTGGTGCTGGTGGACGAGGGCGACATCGAGCAGGCCGTGCTGATGCTGCTGGAGATCGAAAAAACCCTGGTCGAAGGCGCGGGCGCTGCAGGCCTTGCCGCGCTGCTGCGCTACCCCGAGCGCTTTGCCGGCAAGAAAGTGGGGCTGGTGCTGTGCGGCGGCAACATCGACCCGCTGCTGCTGGCCGCCATCATTGAGCGCGGCATGGTGCGCTCGGGGAGGCTGGCGCGCATCAAGGTCAGTGCGCGCGATATACCGGGTGTGCTGGCGCGCATCACCGCCACCGTGGCCGATGCGGGCGCCAACATCGAAGAGGTGCACCACCAGCGCGCCTTCACCATGCTGGCGGCGCAAAACGTGGAGATCGAACTGGTGCTGCAGACCCGCGGCCAGTCCCATGTGGCCCAGGTGCTGGAGGCGTTGCGTGGCGCCGGCATGGAAGCGGCGCTGATGTAGCAACGCCGCGGGCACGCGCCACCTTTGGTGCTGCAGCTAGAATTGCACACAAATTACGCCCTTGGAGCCATTGCCATGTCTGACCACAACACCTCGCACGCACCCGAAGCGCACACCGCCGACGCTGTGGAAAACGTTGTCCCGCTGATCCCCGTGGTGCTGCCTGTGGTGGGTGCCATCATGATCTTCCTGCTGGCCTTCATTGCCGTGAACATGGCCTGAGGCGCACGCCGCCCCGCCCATGAAAACCCCGCACTGCGGGGTTTTTTTACGCCCACCCTCTCCGAAAGAAGCCGCCCATGCGATCCGGACACGCCCTCGTACTTTTCTCTGGTGGACAAGACTCCACCACCTGCCTGGCCTGGGCGCTGGAGCATTTCGCCCATGTCGAAACCATCGGCTTCGACTATGGCCAGCGGCACCAGGTGGAGCTGCAGGCGCGTCAGGAGGTGCTTTCAGCCCTGCGCGCGGGCTTTCCGCAGTGGCGCGAACGCCTGGGCGAGGACCACATGATCGATCTGGCCGTGCTCGGCCAGATCAGCGACACGGCGCTGACGCGCGACACGGCCATCGTGATGGATGCCGCTGGCCTGCCCAACACCTTTGTGCCGGGACGCAACCTGCTGTTCTTCCAGCTGGCGGCGGCCGTGGGCTACCGGCGCGGGCTGCACACGCTGGTGGGCGGCATGTGCGAGACCGATTTTTCGGGCTATCCCGATTGCCGCGATGACACCCTGAAGGCCCTGCAGGTGGCCATGTCGCTGGGCATGGGGCAGCGCTTCACCTTCGAGACGCCGCTGATGTGGCTGGACAAGGCCGACACCTGGCAGCTGGCTCACACCCTGGGCGGCCAGGCCCTGGTGGACATCGTGCTGGAGCAATCCCACACCTGCTACCACGGTGTGCGCGACACGCGGCACGCCTGGGGCTATGGCTGCGGCACCTGCCCGGCCTGCACGCTGCGCAAGGCCGGGTATGAGCGCTGGCGGGCGACGCAGGCCTGAAATTGCAGCCAAAGCGGGCCGAATGTCCGCATAACCTCATGCTTTTTTTGCATGATTTTACCCCGTGGCTGACAGACAAACGGGCAGCAGATTCATAAAATTGACATTCCAGCCGACCTGCGGAATCCGTGGCATCGCCTCCACCGTGTGGGGCTGCACCGCGTGCCCGCCCGCCGACTGAGCACGAAAGCCGTTTTTTCAAAGGCAGCGCTCAGCAACTGATCTGCATCTGCTCCCGGTTTTGCCGCACGCTTGCCGGTCTGCTCCCTTTGAAAAAACTGATTTTCAACTTAGGAAGCTCCCCGATGAACGCACCCACGATGCAGGGCCTGAATCTCAATGCCCCCGCTTACGTCAAAAACGCCCGCCTGCTGGCCTGGGTGGCCGACATGGTCGCCCTGTGCAAGCCCGACAGCATCGTCTGGTGCGATGGCTCGAAGGAGGAATACGACCGCCTGTGCGAGCAACTGGTTCAGGCTGGCACCTTCAAGAAGCTGAACCCCGCCAAGCGCCCGGGCAGCTTCCTGGCCTGCTCCGACCCGTCGGACGTAGCCCGCGTGGAAGACCGCACCTACATCTGCTCTGCCCAGAAGGAAGACGCCGGCCCGACCAACAACTGGATGGCTCCGTCCGAAATGCGCGCCACGCTGCAGCCCCTGTTCGACGGCTGTATGAAGGGCCGCACCATGTATGTGGTGCCGTTTTCCATGGGCCCGCTGGGCAGCCACATCGCCCACATTGGCGTGGAACTGACCGACAGCGCCTACGTGGCAGTGAACCAGCGCCTCATGACGCGCATGGGCAAGGCCGTGTACGACGTGCTGGGCGTGGACGGCGAGTTTGTGCCCTGCATGCACACCGTGGGCGCGCCGCTGGCCGCTGGCGAAAAAGACACTACCAGCTGGCCTTGCAACCCCAAGGTCAAGTACATCGTGCACTACCCCGAAACGCGCGAAATCTGGTCGTACGGCTCGGGATACGGCGGCAACGCCCTGCTGGGCAAGAAGTGCCTGGCGCTGCGCATCGCCTCCACCATGGGCCGCGACCAGGGCTGGCTGGCCGAACACATGCTCATCCTGGGCGTGACCAACCCTGAGGGCAAGAAATACCACGTCGCCGCGGCCTTCCCCAGCGCCTGCGGCAAGACCAATTTTTCGATGCTGGTGCCGCCCGAAGCCGGTTTTGCGGGCTGGAAAGTCACCACCATCGGTGACGACATTGCCTGGATCAAGCCCCACACCGACGGCAAGATGTACGCCATCAACCCCGAAGCGGGCTACTTTGGCGTGGCCCCCGGCACCAACATGCACACCAACCCCAACTGCATGCGCAGCCTGGACAAGGACGTGATCTTCACCAATGTGGCCCTGACGGACGACGGCGACGTGTGGTGGGAAGGCATGGAGAAAGACGGCGGTGGCATCCCCGCCCACCTGATCGACTGGCAGGGCAAGGACTGGACGCCCGAGATCGCCAAGCAGACCGGCGCCAAGGCCGCACACCCCAATTCGCGCTTCACCGTGGCCGCCACCAACAACCCGGCGCTCGACCCCCAGTGGGACGACGCCAATGGCGTGGCCATCGATGCCTTCATCTTCGGTGGCCGCCGTTCGACCACCGTGCCGCTGGTGACCGAGGCCCGCACCTGGATGGAAGGCGTGTACATGGCCGCCACCATGGGCAGTGAGACCACCGCCGCCGCCTTTGGCGCGCAGGGCGTGGTGCGCCGCGACCCGTTCGCCATGCTGCCGTTCTGCGGCTACAACATGAGCGACTACTTCCAGCACTGGCTGGACATGGAACACAAGCTCGAAGCCACGGGCCACCAGCTGCCCAAGATCTTCTGCGTGAACTGGTTCCGCAAGGGCGAAGACGGCAAGTTCGTCTGGCCCGGCTACGGCGAGAACATGCGTGTGCTCAAATGGATGATCGACCGCATCGAAGGCCAGGCCAAGGGCCAGGACACGATGTTCGGCATCGCGCCGCACTATGCCGAGATCAACTGGACGGGCCTCCCCTTCAACGCCCAGCAGTTCCAGACCGTGACCCACATCGACAAGGCGGCATGGGTGGAAGAACTCAAGCTGCACGATGCGCACTTCGAACAGCTGGCCTATCACCTGCCCAAGGAACTGCTGGAAACCCGGGCCGCCATCGAAAAGCGCCTCGCATCTGTCTGACGCCTGCGCCCTCGGGGTTTCGCTGCACCGGAGCGCACATGCTTCGGGCGGCACTACCGGGCAATTCGAAAATGCGTGCGAGCCGCCTGCCCATCCTTGGGCGAGGCGGCTTTTTCATGGGCCCAGTATTGGCTGTGGCGAGCGACCATGAAAAAAGCCGTGGTCAGTGCCACGGCTTTCAGTGTTGCGCCACCGGGTAACGCCGGCGGCGCATGGCGACGATGCGGCGCTCAGTAGTCCTTGCGGATATCTTGCGTGGCCGCAGCGCTCATGGCACGGCTCAGGTCAGCCATCATGCGGGCATCCTGCAGGGCGGCATTCCAGGTGCGCTGGTCTTCAGCGGCCTGGCGGCGGCTTTCCATCCAGGCCTTGTAAGCCGTGCGCAGCGCCATGGACGCGCGGCGCGCTGGCGTGGCGAGCAGGGCGATGGCGGCAAACGCCACGACCCACAACACCATCCAGGCGGCCAGCAGATGGCCGTCACCCCAAGTGTCGATCACCTGGTTGGCCACCACGAGCAGTGCTGCAACCGCTGCGGCCAGCATCAGCGAGGCTGCGCCCCGCGCACCATCAAAACCGGCGGCAATATTCTTCAGCGCCGCAAAGGCGTTCTCGGCCCGGATCACGCCGGGGTGCTGTGTGGGGTAATCCACATGTGCAAAACTGGTCATTTGAAGTCCCTTTCCAAACGCTTTTGGCGAGATTGCCGGGCGATGGAGTGATATTAGGGTTTACCCTAAAACCTTTCAACTTTATATTGTGAATCAGATTCATTCATATCAGTGATACTCCAACCCCATGACCCCCGTGAACTTCCGCTCGCTCGACCTGAATCTGTTGCGCGTCTTTGACGAGGTGATGGCAGAGCGCAGCCTGACACGGGCCGCGCACAAGCTGTCGCTCACGCAACCGGCCGTCAGCAACGCGCTGCGGCGCCTGCGCGATGTGCTTGGCGACGACCTGGTGGTGCGCAGCGGCCACGGGGTCGAGCCCACCCACCGTGCGCTGGCGCTGTGGCCCCCGGTGCGCGAAGCGCTGGCGCAATTGCAGGAGTCACTGGCGCCCGGCGTGTTCGAGCCGGCCACGGCCACATCCACTTTTGTGCTGGCCATGGCCGATGCCACTGCCGCTACGCTGGTGCCCGGGCTGGTCGAAATCATGGAGCGCGAGGCGCCCGGCATTTCGGTGCGGGTACTGCCACTCACCACTCGCGACCCCCGCCGTCTTCTCGAAGAAGAATCCGCCGACATGGCCGTGGGCTACTTTCCTGCCGTGCTGGCCGATCTGACGGCACGGGCGCAGTCGGGGAGCGTGATCGCCTTTGACAGCCGCCGCATCTACGACGGCGAATATGTTTGCGTGATGCGCCAGGGCCATCCTCTGGCGGGGGAACCGCTGACGCTGGACCAGTTTTGCCTCGCCCGCCATATGCTGGTGAGCTTTTCGGGTCGCCCGTTTGGTTTCATCGACGAAGCCCTGGCGTCCCTGGGGCGCGAGCGGCGCGTGGTGCTCACCGTCAACCAGTTTTTCACTGCGGGGCGGGTGGTTGCCAACTCCGACCTGCTCACCGTGCTGCCGCGCCACTTTGTGCCCGTCACCGGCATCGCCGACGCCCTGGTGCTCCACACCCTGCCCCTGGATGTGCCAGCGGTGCATGTGGATGCGCTGTGGCGCCGGCGTGGCCCGCAGCAGGCGGCCATTGACTGGTTGTTGCTGGGCCTGGCACGGGCCGCACGGCACACTTTCCCGAACTAGGCGAAAAGCCCCGCCACAGACTTTCCCCGTCATGAAGATTCAGCTGCTGTCCGACCTGCACCTTGAGGCGCATCCCCATTTCACGCCCGAGCCTGCCCCGGCAGCGAATGTGCTGGTGCTGGCCGGCGACATCGGCTCTTACCAGGCAGGCGGCCAGCTCACCGACCAGGCCTTTGGGCTGGAGCGCTTTTCTCCGTTGCCGCAATTTGCCGGCTGGCCCGTGCCCGTGCTGTTCGTGCCCGGAAACCACGAATACGATGCACAGGATTTCGACGCGGCCCACCACCGGCTGCGCACGGTCTGCGACCAGTTGGGCATCGCCTGGCTGGAACGCGAATCCCTGGTGCTGGACGGCGTACGCTTTGTCGGCACCACGCTCTGGAGCGACTTCGACGCCCTGGCCGATCACGAAGGCAGCACCGACCTCACGCGGCGCCTCAAGCTGCGCGACAAGGCCTTTCGCGCCGCCAACTTCTACCTGCGCAAGACCGGCGGAACGCGCCTGGGCGAGCCTTTTCTGGCAGACCAGGTGCGGGCACAGGCGTTGCTGTGCCAGCAATGGCTGCGTGAAGCGCTGGCCTGCCCCCACAGCGGGTCCACGGTGGCCGTCACCCATTTCGCACCCAGTTTGCGCAGTGCCGATCCGCGCTATGGGCTGGTGCCCGGCACCGCCGGTTTCTGCAACGCGCTGGACGATCTGCTGCCGCTGACCCGGCTGTGGCTGCACGGCCACCTGCATGCACCCAGCGACTACATGGCGTCGGGTACCGACGGGCAGGGCGCACCCTGGCAATGCCGCGTGGTGGCCAATCCGCTCGGTTATGCACGCAAGGGCGAACAGGCATTGTTCCAGGCGCAATGCTGCATTTCCGTATGATGGGCACAGGGCTGACAATCTTTCCGAGCGCACGAGAAAACCTGTCACAGGTCAAGACAACAACAACGCGCGCAGATTAGCCTGATCCACTCATTCCGGAGAACACACCATGAACATCCTGCTTGCTGTCGATGGCAGCGCCTACACCAAGAAAATGCTGGCCTACCTTGCCACCCATGAAGAGTTGCTCGGTGGCAACCACGAATACACCGTGCTTACCGTGCAAATGCCCCTGCCGGCACGCGCACGCGCCGCACTGGGCAAGGAAATGGTGGACACCTACCACGCCGAGGAAGCCGAGAAGATTCTCGCGCCGGTGTGCAAATTCCTGGCACGCCACGGTGTGCAGCCCAAGCGCAACGTCAAGGTGGGCCCGGTGGGTGAAACCATTGCCAAGGTGGCCGACACGGGCAAGTTTGACCTGCTGGTGATGGGCTCGCATGGCCACGGTGCCATCGCCACACTGGTCATGGGATCCGTCACCACCCAGGTGCTGGCCCACAGCAAGGTGCCGCTGCTGATCGTGCGCTGAGTCGGCGTAGCAGCCACTCAAGCCCTGCCCTGGTGGGGCTTTTTTTCGCCCCGAAAATACCAACAGGTTATTGAATAACCATATGGTTTACTTCCGTACTAATTGGTTATACATTCACGCCACGCCCATCCTGGCGTGTCATTTCCACCGAAACCGAGAGGAACGACCATGAAAAAGACCCTGATTGCACTCGCCCTGACAGCAGGCGCCACCTTCGGCGCCATGGCGCAAGACATCGTGGATACCGCCGTCAAGGCGGGCAACTTCAAGACCCTGGTGGCTGCGGTGCAGGCCGCCGGCCTGGTGGACACCCTCAAGGGCCCGGGCCCGTTCACGGTGTTTGCCCCCACCGATGAGGCCTTCGCCAAGATTCCCAAGGCCACGCTCGACGGGCTGCTGGCCGACAAAGCCGCGCTGACCAAGGTGCTGACCTACCACGTGGTTCCAGGCAAGGTCATGGCCAAAGACGTGAAGGCCGGCAAGGTGAAAACCGTGCAGGGCCAGGAACTGACGGTATCCACCAGCATGGGAGTGACCGTGGACCAGTCCAAGGTCATCGCGACCGACGTGGCGGCCAGCAATGGCGTGATCCACGCCATCGACACGGTGCTGATGCCCAAGTAAGCCACCGGCGCACACGTTCACTTCACAGACCCTTCACGCGCAAGGAGAAGCCACCATGAACGCTGCCTTCAACCGCCGTACCGTCTTGCTGGCCGCAGCCCTGGGTGCCAGCACCACCCTGCTGCAGGCCTGCGGGGGCGGCGATGATGCGCCCCAGCGCAACATCGTCGAGCTGGCGCAAAGCAACCCCGACCTGAGCATCCTCGTCGAAGCCGTGGTGGCCGCCGATCTGGCCCCCACCCTGAGCACGGGCACGCTCACGGTGTTTGCCCCCACCAACGCGGCCTTCGCAGCACTGCTGACCGAACTGGGCGTCACCAAGGAGGCCTTGCTGGCCAACAAGCCATTGTTGACAGCAGTGCTGACCTACCATGTGCTCGGAAGCAAGGTGGCACGCGCCGATGTGCCGCTGGGCAAGGCCATCACGCCGGTATCGGGTGGTTTCTTCAAGATCGAGTCGGCCAACGGCCTGAAGATCACCGACAGCCGCAACCGCATCAGCACCATCACCGCCACCGACATCCAGGCCAGCAACGGCGTGGTGCACCTGGTGGACCACGTACTGCTGCCGGCCGACAAGGACATCGTGGCCACGGCGTCGGCACTGCCGGACTTCAGCATCTTCGTCGAGGCCGTGGTCGCTGCAGGCCTGGTGAGCACCTTGCAGGGCACGGGCCCGTTCACGGTGTTTGCGCCCACCAATGCGGCGTTTGCCGCGATGCTGACCGAACTGGGCGTGACCAAGGCGGCCCTGCTGGCGGACACCGCCTTGCTGACCAAGGTGCTCACCTACCACGTGGTTCCGGCGCGCGTGCTCAAGGCCGAGGTTCCCGTCAACGCTGCCATCACCACCGTGCAGGGCCAAAGCTTCACCGTGAACTCCAGCCTGGTCATCACCGACCAGAAGCAGCGCACGAGCAACATCGTCGCCACCGATGTGTTCACCAGCAATGGCGTGATTCATGGGGTGGACAAGGTGATCCTGCCCCAGTAGATCGCGACACGGCCAGTCACCCGCAAAAGAGCCCGGCATGCCGGGCTCATTTTTTAAGAAACAAGGGTGGGACTGCGCCGCTAGCGAGCGGCCAGTCCGTCAAAACAGGTGCGCACCACCAGGTCCACGATTTCCGCATCCGAATACTGGCCACCCTCCTTGAGGAAGCCCACCACGGGATCACACGCGCGGGCAAACAGGGTGTACAGCACCACCAGCGGCGGCAGCGCGGGATTGATGTCGCCTTGCGCCTGCGCTTCGGTAATCCACTGCCCAATCTGGTCGCTCACCGTCACCAACCCGTCCAGGTACTCCTTGTTGGCCAGCAGCACCGCCCGCAGGGTGGAATTGCGGCTGGGCAACAGCGGCATTTCGTTGGTGATCAGCCGCTCAAGCGACCAGCGCACCAGATCGCGCAGCTTGCCCTGCGGCGGCATGTCCGCAGGCAGGGTGCCCAGATAGGCGCGCACACGTCCCAGGATCTGGATCATGGCGGCACAGCACAGGTCTTCCTTGCTGGCAAAGTGCTTGTACAGACTGGCCTTGGCGATGCCCACGGCGTTGGCGACATCGTCCATCGTCATCGCATCGAAGGACTTTTCGCCCAGCAGGCGGCAGGTGGATTGCAAAATGGCGTCTTCACGCGCCAGGTGCATTTGTTCCTTGAAGGAAACCTTGGGTTTCGGCATTTGCATGGCGATATCTTATACGCACCGGTTCCAAAACAACTTTTCCAGTTGCACTGCAGCCACGCCGTTCACCTTTCGTTCTACGCCAGGCGGCAAACAGCGCCTCGCGCAGGCGGTGCGGTTCAGGGAACCAATGCCTCGGCGGCGGCGCCCTTCAGTGCCGCCGTCATGGCGTCGAGCAGCTCCGATTCCAGGTTCCAGCAATGCCAATACAGCTGGATCGGCAAGGCCCGGCCCGGCGCCACGTCCACCATGGAGCCGTCTGCCAGCGCGCCCCGTGCCAGCAGCTCGGGCACCACGCCCACCGCCCAGCCGGCGGCCACGGCCCGCATCTGCCCCTCCGCACTGGGCACGAAAAGGTGGTTCAGCGCCACCCGCTTGAGGCCGAACGCGCGCGCCACGAACTCGGCCGCCATGTCGTCCTTGCGGTTGAACGACAGAAAGGACACGTCGCGAAAATTGTGCGGCGTCAGCCCCTGCGGCAAATGCTGCTGCGCAAACGCAGCCGAGGCCACCGCCACATAGGGCATGGCCCCCAGCGGCACCATCTTGCAGCCGCGCAGCGCCTGTTTGAGCGTGGTGACACAGCCCAGCACCTGGCCCGAGCGCAGCCATTCCTGGGTGAAGTCCTGGTCGTCCACGATGATTTCCAGCGGCAGGCGCTGGCGCACCAGATCGTGCAGCGCCCCCATCGCCCAGGTGGCAATGCTGTCGGCGTTGATGGCAATCGAAATGCGCTCGTCGTCGCGCGTGCCGCCCGGCGCGCTGGGGGCCAGTTCCTGCAGGTCCCGCTCCAGGTCGGCCCGCAGCAGGCGCATCTGCTTGGTGTGCTTGAGCAGCAATTGACCCGCCGACGTGGGCCGCAATGGCCGGCTGCGCACGATGAGCACCGAGCCCACCTGCGCCTCCAGCGCCCGCAGGCGCTGCGACACCGCCGACTGCGTCACGTTCAGGCGCTGGGCTGCGCGCTCGAAACCGCCCTCTTCCACAATGGCGGCAAGGCATTCCAGGGCGGCAGGATCGTAGGTGCTCATGGTCTTCAACTCAGGCAAAAATGGGGGGTGGAAACTCCGCAGCGCGCTGCATTAGGTGCACTGATGTTTTTAGACCAAGTTTAATTTTGCTTTTAGAGGAAAGCAATGTCGCGCACACTGCGCGAGAGCAGCCTGCACCAAGGTGGCCGGGCCTTCGCCGGCTTTCGCGGGCACGCAAAAATTCACAACACGCTCTCTCTATGAAAACCATTGTTCTGGGCGCCGGCATCATCGGCATCAGCACCGCCTGGCATCTGCTGGAGCGCGGACATGACGTGGTGGTGGTCGATCGCCAGCCCGATGCCGCGCTGGAAACCAGTTTCGCCAATGCGGCGCAGATCTCCGTGAGCTACTGCGAGCCCTGGGCCAACCGCGCAGCGCCGTGGAAGGCGCTCAAATGGATGTTCGACAAGGAAGCGCCGCTGCTGTTTCGGCCCCAGCTTGACTGGGACCAATGGCGCTGGGGCCTGAAGTTCCTGGCGCAATGCAACGACACGGCGTTCGAGCGCAACGTGCAGCAGATCGTGGCGCTGGGTGCCTACAGCCATGCGGCCCTGAAAGACGTGGTGCGCACCACCGGCATCGAATACCACCGCCTTGAACGCGGCATTGCGCATTTCTACACCGACCAGAAATCACTGGACGACGCGGGCCACGCGGTCGAGCTGATGCGCAAGCACGGCGTGCAGCGCCGCCTGGTCAGCCGCGACGAGCTGCTGCAGATCGAGCCGGCCTTCAAAGCCTATGGCGACCACATCACCGGCGGCACCTACACCAGCACCGACGAAAGCGGCGATGCCCGCGTGTTCACGCAGCAGCTGGCCCGCCGCTGCGCCGAGCGCGGCGCGCAGTTTCTGTATGGCCACGATGTGCTGCGCCTGAACAAGATTGGCAATGCTATTGATTCAGTAGCTGTTATCGCACGCCAATCAGGCGCCGGAGGCAAAAAAGACTTCATATTGAAAGGCGACGCCATCGTGGTGGCCTGTGGCTCCTACAGCGCGCCGCTGCTGCGCACCGTGGGCGTGGATCTGCCGATCTATCCCGGCAAGGGCTACAGCGCCACCTTCCCGCTGCTCAGGCCCGAGGGCGCCCCCATGGTCTCGACCATCGACGACGGCAAGAAAATCGCCATGAGCCGCCTGGGCGATGTGCTGCGCGTGGCCGGCACCATCGAGCTGGGCGGGTTCGACCTTTCGCTGGACAGCCCCCTGGCCCGCGCGCGCTGCCACATGCTGTCGCGCCGCATCGAGGAAATCCTGCCCGGCGTGTGCGACACCCGCACGCCCGAACAGGGCGGCGACCCGCAATACTGGACCGGCCTGCGCCCGGCCACCCCCACCAACATCCCGTTCATCGGCCGCACGGGCGTGGGCAAGCTGTGGGTGAATGCCGGCCATGGCACGCTGGGCTGGACCCATGGCGCGGGCTCGGGCAAGGCCCTGGCCGAGCTGATCAGCGGCGCGCAGCCCGCAATGCACTTCGGCTTTCTGGGCGCTGAATCGTTGCCGAGCGGGCGCACCATCATTGCCGCCTGAGCGCGTGTTTCCGGCCTGGCGCCGCCCCGCTCAGTGCAGCTGCCGCTGCTCGGCCAGAAAGGCCAGCAACGCAGCGTCAAATCCGTCCGGGTCTTCCAGTTGCGGCCAGTGGCCGACATGGGCCAGGCTGTGGTGGCGGGCATCGGGCAGCACCTCGGCCAGGGCCTGCAGCGCGGCCGGTGGCGTGCAGGGGTCCATGGCGCCGCCCAGCAGCAAGGTGGGCATCGCAAGGCGGCTGAACGCCGTGGCATCGCGGTCGAACACTACCAGCAGTTCCAATGCCCGCCGGTAGGTCGCCGGATAGACCTGCGACAAGGCATGGCCCGCCAGCCGCACGCCTTCGGGCAAGGCGCCGCTGCCGATGAAGCGGGGCACGAGGGCCTGGGCCAGCAGGTCCATGGACTGGCCGCCGTCCACCGCCCGCAGCGCCTGCAGGCGGGGGCTGACCCAGTCCTGCGTGGCCTGGGCATCGAGTCCCGGCCCGCCCGCACACAGCACCAGCCGCCGCACCAGCGCGGGCTGGCGCAACGCCACCTCGGCCGCCAGCATGGCACCCAGCCCATGGCCCACCAGCGTGACCGGCCCGCACTGCAGCGCATCCACCAGCGTCAGGCAGCTTTGCGCCAGGCCCTTGAAGGTGTAGGGTTCGATGGGTGCGCTGTGGCCATAACCCGGCATGTTCCACGCCACCGCGCGGTAGCCGGCGCTGGCCAGCCGCTCGACCTGGGGCGCAAACGTGAGGTGGCCGCCGTCGGCATCGTGCAGCATGAGCACGGTGGGGCCTGAGCCCAGGGTGATGTAGGTAGGTAAGCGTGCCATGCAGTGTTCCGTGGAAGGGGCCCATGCCCGCTGGATACGCCCCACGCCTGCGCGGTTTCGGGCGCCACACCATAATAGCCCTCCCCCCTTCCCCCACGGCTTTGCGCCCCGCTTTTGTGAACAGTTCCCTGCCCCCCCCTGCACTGGCCCGCCCGCCGAGTTTTTCAGCGCGCGAGTTTCGCGATGCACTGGGCATGTTCGCCACCGGGGTGACCATCGTGACGGCCCGCAATGCCGCGGGCGAGCTCATCGGGCTCACTGCCAACTCGTTCAATTCGGTCTCGCTGGAGCCGCCGCTGGTGCTGTGGAGCCTGTCGCGCGCGGCCGCCTCGATGCCGGCCTTTGCCAACGGCTCCCACTACGCCATCAACGTGCTGGCCGCCGACCAGAAGGCCCTGGCCGAGCGCTTCGCCGCCCGCGGGATCGACCGCTTTGCGGGCGTGGAGCACCACCCCGGCATCAGCGGCGCGCCCTTGCTGGCGGGCGCTGCGGCCACGTTCGAGTGCTTCAACCGCAGCCGCTACGACGAAGGCGACCATGTGATCTTTGTCGGCGAAGTCGAGCGCTGCCAGCACCAGGATGGCATGTCGCCCCTGCTGTACCACGGCGGGCGCTTCTACACCGAGCACCCGCTCTAGCCCATGCAGCCCTGTCAGCCCATGGCCCCGACATTGCAAGTGCACAGCGTGAATGTAGGAACGGCCCAGCACCTGCGCATCGGCGAGCGCAAGATCCTCACCGCCATCGGCAAATCATCCACGCCCGGCCCCGTTGCCGTGGGCCGACTGGGCCTGGCCGGCGACGAGCAGGCCGACCTGAGCGTGCACGGCAGCCTCGACAAGGCGGTGTATGCCTACCCGGCGGTGCACTACGCCTTCTGGCAAACCCAGCGGCGCGAGCGCGGGGTGAGTTTGTTCGACGAGCCCCTGCCGCCCGGCTTCCTGGGTGAAAACCTCACGGTCGAGGGCCTGCTGGAACAAGATGTGTACGTGGGCGACCGCCTGCACTTTCCCGAATGCGTGCTGCGCGTGACGGCACCGCGCGAGCCCTGCTACAAATTCAATGCCGTGATGGGTTTTGCGCAAGCGGGGCGCGCCATGGCGATCGCCGGTTGCTGCGGCTGGTATCTGGCGGTGGAGCAGCCGGGCAGCATTGCCGCAGGCCAGACAGCCACCCTGGTGCCGGGGCAGCGCGGCCTGAGCATCGCCCAGGCCTTCTCGGGCAAGTTTGCAAAGCACGCGCGCTAAGACGCACGGTCACTTCATTTTTGATAGCTGCCAGCGCTTATCCACAGTGCGCTAGCGCCCTGTTTCACTCAAAAAATCAGCGTGCCGCCTCGGGCAGCTCGATCTTGACTTCGAGCACTTCGAGGTTGTCCTGGCGCTCCAGGTGCACCTTGAGGTCGTCGGGATTGATCTTGACGTACTTCGAGATCACGGCCACCAGCTCGCGTTGCAGCGCGGGCAGGTAGTCGGGCTCGGCGGCGTTGCGGCCGCTGCGTTCGTGCGCCAGGATGATCTGCAGGCGCTCCTTGGCGACGCTGGCGGTCTTCTTCTTTTCGCCCAGCAGGAAGGACAGGAATGACGCCATGGCTTATTTGCTCCCGAACAGGCGTTTGAAGAAGCCGGGTTTTTCGGCGTCGATGAAACGCAGCGGCTTGTCGGTGACGCCCAGGAAGCGGTCGATCACGTCCTTGTAGGCTTCGGACACATCGGTGCCCTGGGCGTGGATGGCGGGCGTGCCCTGGTTGGACGACTGCAGCACCACCTCGGATTCAGGAATCACGCCGATCAGCTTGATGCGCAGGATGTCCTGGATGTCCTCCAGGCTCAGCATCTGGCCGTCCTGCACGCGGCTGGGGTTGTAGCGCGTGATGAGCAGGTGCTCCTTGATCGGCTCGCCGCCTTCGATGGCGCGCTTGGTCTTGCTGCCCAGCATGCCCAGGATGCGGTCGGAGTCGCGCACCGAAGACACCTCGGGGTTGGTCACCAGCAGCGCCTCGTCGGCAAAGTGCATGGCCATGAGCGCGCCGCTTTCGATGCCGGCGGGCGAGTCGCAGATGATGTATTCAAAGCCCATGCCGGCGAGGTCGGTCAGGATCTTCTCGACGCCGTCCTGCGTGAGCGCATCCTTGTCGCGCGTCTGGCTGGCGGCCAGCACGAACAGGTTGTCGCACTGCTTGTCCTTGATGAGGGCCTGGTTCAGGTTGGCCTCGCCCTGGATCACGTTGATCAGGTCATACACCACGCGGCGCTCGCAGCCCATGATGAGGTCGAGGTTGCGCAGGCCGACGTCAAAGTCGATCACGGCGGTCTTGTGGCCGCGCAGGGCGAGGCCGGAGGCAAAGCTGGCGCTGGTGGTGGTCTTGCCCACGCCACCCTTGCCGGAGGTCACGACGACGATTTTGGCCATGTGTGCTGATTCTCTGTGGGAGTTGATACGAATGAAAAATTAGGCTCAGGCGAGCGGCTCGATGATGAGCTTCTCGCCGTCGAGCCGCACCTGCGCCGGCTTGCCGCGCACGGCGGCGGGCAATTCGGTCTCGGTGGTGCGGTAGATGCCCGCGATGGAAACCAGTTGCGGCTCCAGACAGGTCGAAAAAATGCGCGCCTCGGTGTTGCCGCGTGCGCCGGCAATGGCACGGCCGCGCAGCGGTGCATAGACGTGGATGTTGCCGTCGGCAATCACTTCGGCGCCAAAGCTCACCACGGCCATCACCACCAGGTCGGCACCGCGCGCATAGACCTGCTGGCCCGAGCGCAGGGGTTTGTCGACCACCACCGTGCCGGGGCCGGGCATGGGCACCTCACGCACCACTTCGACCTCGTGCACCACCTCGCGGACGACCTCGCGCACTTCGCGGGTGGGCGCTTCGGCGCGGGCGGGCGGGGCATCGGGTGCTGCGGCCAGGCCCAGGGTGCGCGCCGCCGCCATCTGGGCTGCACTGCCGCCGCGCACGGCCACCGGCAGGGTGCTGTGGCGGCGCAGCGCGCCCGTGATGGCGGCAAAGTCGATGGGCTCGGGCGCCTCGCGCACGGGGGCCAGGTCGATCAGCACGGGGTCGTTGTCGAAAAAGCCCGGGTCGTCGGCCACGCGCTCGGCCAGGTCGGCGGCAAACTGCGCTGCGTCGGTGGTTTTGAGCACCACCGCCACCACCGGCAGCGAGGCGCTTTTGAGATCAAAGCTGGTGCGGGCTTGCGCCGCCGTGTCAAAGGCCATGGATGGATTGCAGGGATGAAGGGCACGCCACGCGGCGCCGGGCAGGCGCACCGCGGGTGGGGCCAAAAGGGCAAAGTGTACTGTGCAGCACCCCGCGAAAGCGTAACGCCCCGTGCCTGAACGGATCAATGGCGGGGTTCATGGTGCCAGTGCGGCAGGCGGGCGCCGCAGTGCAGGCAGTACAGCGCCTCGGGCAGGTGGCCTTCGGTCAGGCATTCGTGGCAGGTGCGGGTGGTGGGCGCAGGGGTTGCAGACAGGCGCTGCGAGGTCATCTCGGCCGTCACGATACCCGTGGGCACAGCCAGCGTGCCCCAGCCCAGCAGCATCATCACCGAGGCGATGAAGCGCCCCAGGTCGGTTTTGGGCGTGATGTCGCCAAAGCCCACCGTGGTCATGGTGGTGATGGCCCAGTACACCGAGGTGGGAATGGTGGAAAAGCCGTTGGCCGGCCCCTCGACCACATACATCAGCGTGCCCATGACCAGCACGATCATCAGCACGCCGGTGATGAACACGATGATCTTGCGGGCGCTGGCCTGCAGGGCCCGGCCCAGGCCTCGGTACTCGGCCAGGTACGAGGTGAGCTTGAACACCCTGAAGACGCGCAGCAGGCGCAGCACGCGCACATCGATCAGCGCGTGCGCGCCCGGGAACAGCAGAGCCAGATAAGTGGGCAGCATGGCCAGCAGGTCCACCACGCCAAAAAAACTGGTGGCATAGCGCAAGGGCCGCCGGGTGCAGGCCAGGCGGGCCAGGTATTCGAGCGTGAACAGCGCCGTAAAGCACCACTCGGCCCAGGTGAACTGCTGGCGCCAGCGCTCGTGCAGCGCCGGCACGCTGTCGGCCACCACCACGGCAATGCTCAGCAGGATGGCGGCGATCAGCGTCATGTCGAACAGCCGCCCGGCGCGGGTGTCGGCCTCGAAAATGATGGTGTACAGGCGCAGGCGCCAGCCCTGCAGCGGGAGATCGGGGTCTGGGGAAACCTGGGGCATGGGGAGGCGGTGCGTCGGTAGATGGATTGAACGGGCGTGACGGCTGCCACTGTAGTACGTTGCCCATAATCGGCCCATGCCCCACAGCCGCAAGCCCCACCTCGACACCCTGGCCATCGCCCTTTTGCTGGCGTGCTGCATGTTCTGGGGCTTCCAGCAGGTGCTGGTCAAGGCCACGGTGGCCGAGGTGGCGCCGGTGTTCCAGGCCTTTGTGCGCTTCGCGCTGGCCACCGTCGCGGTGACGGCCTGGTGCCTGTGGCGCGGCGTTCGCCTGTCAATGGCCGCCGAGCCCGCCGGGGCCGCGCGCGCCGGGCTGCTGGCGGGGGCGCTGTTCGCGGGCGAGTTTGCCTGCATCTACCTGGGCCTGCAGTACACCACCGCCTCGCGGCTCACGGTGTTTTTGTACGCCTCGCCCTTCTGGGTGGCCCTGCTGCTGCCACGCTTCATTCCCGGCGAGCGCCTGCAGGGCTGGCAGTGGCTGGGCCTGGCCGCCGCGTTTGTCGGCGTGGGGCTGGCCCTGGGCGACGGGCTGCTGGGCCCCGCCAACGCCGCCCTGCCCCAGGCCTGGCTGGGCGACCTGTTGGGGCTGGCGGCGGGCCTGATGTGGGCGCTGACCACCGTGGTCATCCGCACCACGCCCCTGGCCCGCGTGGCCCCCGCCAAGCAGCTGCTCTACCAGGTGGGCGTGAGCGCCGTGGTGCTGCCGGCGCTGTCGCTGGGCCTGGGAGAGCCCTGGGTCTGGCAGTTCAGCACCTTCGCCTGGGGCTCACTGCTGGTGCAGGCGCTGGTGGGCGCGTTTGTGAGCTACCTGGCCTGGATGTGGATGCTGGCGCATTACCCGGCCACGAAGATCTCGGTGTTTGTGTTCCTCACGCCCGTGTTTGCGCTGCTGTTTGGTGCCTGGTGGCTGGGCGAGCCCGTCACCACCGGGCTGGTGGCCGCGCTGGTGCTGGTGGCCGCGGGCATCGTGCTGGTGAACCGGCGGCCTGCAGTCGCGTGATGGGCACGAATATTGGATTTGAAACTGCCCAGTGCATTAATGAATATTTGTTGCACTTGGACTTGAATCCGCCCTTCGATAAATAGCGCTTCAAGCTATTTTTTAATAGCAATTGCATAACCATCGGCGCACACTACCCTAGATGTGACAAGATGTCACCATTGGTACGATCCGTCAAAACACGATGTGCGCCCATAAAACCTGAGATTTCGCGACTGGACCGGCGCCAATGCGCGCATTTTTTTACAGGCGCACGCATCAAGCGCCCCATCCCATGCCCGACTACTTGCGCATTGCAGGAACCATGTACACACCCACCACCCACTTCCTGACGCCTCGCCCCACCGGTCTGCGCCGGCCATGACCGCCCGTTCCACGGACGTAACAGAGACCGCTGCGCTCGTGCCCCAATACTGTCGGCACTGCTGTGCGCAGCAGCCGTGCCCGGTGACCCGCATCCAGGGCGATCGAGTGGCCGAACTTCAACTCAAGGAACACAGCTTTCGCGCGGGCGATGTGCTGGAGGTGCAAGGATCAACCTCCACAGCCATACGCATCATCAAATCAGGTGCCACCCTGCTGCGCCGCGAGTCACGCTACGGCGACCACCAATCGATCGGCGTTTTCGGGCGCGGCACGGTAATAGGCAGCTTTGGACTGCTGGGCCGGCCGAATCCGGTCACACAAATCGGCATTCTGGACGGCCGGTATTGTGAGCTGCCTGCCGCAGCACTAAGGCGCAGCGGGCTGCTCGAAGACCCGGTTTTTCTGGGCCATCTGTCCGAGGCGATGGCACTTGCGATCGAGAGCCATTGCAACTGGTACCAACTGAGCAGCGGCGACAGCGTGGCGCGGCAACTGGCGGGCGCTCTGCTGCACCTGAGCGACCTTCAAAGCAGCCTGCGTGTGCGCCTTCCGAAACAGACCATCCTGGCCGACCTGCTGGGCACCACACGCGAGTCGATCACCCGGGCATTTGCGCGCCTCGAAAAAGAGGGCAACGTGAGCCGCCATGGCCGCTATTACTGCGACCTCAATGTGCCCCAACTGGCTCAGACCATCAAAGCGCCGAATCCACCACTGCCGCAATGAGCCACTGCGCACGCCGGCCAGGCGGGCGCTTTGCTGCGTGCCAGGTAGTGCCGCTTATTCTGCACAGAACAGGCAATTTCCGGTGACATGAATCACATCAGGTTCAGATACAGGGCAAACCGGTCGGATACCCTCTATCACCTGAAGTAACAACTTCACACAATGGTTTTTCAACTGCCGCTGCCGCTGCCGCGGCGCCATGCCAAGGCCCGATGGTTTCGCTTGATGCCAAGAATGTTCACCGAGCTTCTCTCCCATGAAAAACAATGGCCCCGTTACGCAGCGTGAGTACCCGGTAGGCGAGCACGAGACCTTGCTGTCTGCCACCGATCTGAAGGGGCGCATCACCTATGCCAACGACGCTTTCATCGCCTGCAGCGGCTTTGAGCGCGACGAACTGTATGGCAAGGCCCACAACCTGGTGCGGCACCCCGACATGCCGCCCGCAGCGTTTGATGACATGTGGAGCACCATCCAGAGCGGTCGCACCTGGACGGCATTGGTCAAGAACCGCCGCAAGGATGGCGACCACTACTGGGTGCGGGCCAACGCCGCGCCCATCCGCCAGCGGGGTGAAGTGACCGGCTACCTGTCGGTGCGCACCCGGCCCGACCGCGACAGCGTGGCCGCGCACGAAGAGGTCTACCGAGACATACGCACGGGAAGCCGCAAGGTCGGCCTGCGGCGTGGCCAGGTGGTGCGCAAGAGCCTGCTGGGCTGGTACACCCGCTGGCGCTTCGTTTCCCTGGCCACACGCATGCGCCTGGGGCTTGTGGCCTTGTGGTTAACGGGTGCTGCAGGCATGGTGTCGATGGGGGCGCAGGCGGCATCGCAATGGCCTGCGCTGGCGGGGTGGACGCTGGCCGTGCTGTTCAGCGGCTGGTGGCTGCGCACGGCGGTACACGGGCCGCTGCAACAGCTCATGGCGCAAGCGCAGGCGGTGGCCAGCGGCCAGCGCGCCGAGCCCTTGTTCCTGAACCGCTGCGACGAGATCGGCACCTTGATGCGCGGCATAGAGCAGGCATCGCTCAACCTGGTCGCGCTGGTGGGCGATATCCAGGGCAAGGTGGTGCGTGTGCGCAGCGGTGCGGACGATTTGCAGCAGGGCAATGAAAAACTGGCCCAGCGCACCCGCGAGGCCGCTGCCAGCGTCGAAGAAACAGCCGCCGCCAACGAACAGCTGGCCACCACCATCAGCAGCAACAGCGAGACCGCCGCACAGGCAGCGCAGATGGCGGCGCAGGCGGTTCGGGTGGCTTCGCAAAGTGCCGCCCTCGTGGCGCAGGCCCAGGAGAACATGCGCGGCGTCTCGGCATCGAGCCAGAAGGTGGCCGACATCACCAGCCTGATTGACTCCATTGCGTTTCAGACCAACATCCTCGCACTCAACGCTGCGGTCGAGGCGGCCCGCGCGGGCGAGCATGGCAAGGGTTTTGCGGTCGTGGCGTCGGAAGTGCGATCGCTGTCCATCAAAAGTGCGAACGCCGCCAAAGAAATCAGGCAACTCATCGACGCATCGACCGCGCAGATCGATGCGGGCAACCGCACCGTGACCTCGGCCGGCGACACGCTGACCAAAGCCGTGCAGGTCGTTGAGCGTGTGGCCGCCATGATGGAAAACATTCGCCTGGCCAGTAAGGAGCAGGCGCATGGCGTGGCCCAGATCAACCAGTCGCTCGTGCAACTGGAGCAAATGGCCCAACTCAATGCGGCACAGGTGGAGCACAACGCCCAACTGAGCCAGGTGCTGGGCGAGCAGGCCCAGCGCCTTGACGAGGCCGCGTCGGTGTTCCGGCAAGGGGTGTGAGATGGAGCAAACTTCCAACGAAGAAGCCCTCGCCCTGGCCGCACTGGAAGCCGCGCCGGACGGCATCCTGATCGTGGATGACACCGGCACCATCCTCAAGGCCAACCCGGCCACCGAGCTGCTGACCGGCTACAGCCCCGACGAACTGTCAGGCCAATCGGTCAGCGTGTTCCTGCCCCCGCACATGCGCAGCAAGCACAACCATCTGGTGAAGAGTTTTTTTCTGCACCCCGTTTCGCGGCCCATGGGCATGGTCAGTCAGCTGCAACTGCTGCGCAAGGACGGCCAGTCGGTGCCCATCGACATCGCCCTGGGGCACTGCACCATGGACGACCGCTCGGCAGCGGTGGTGTACATGCGCGACATGACCGAGGTAAAACGCATGCAGGAAGACATGCACTACCAAGCCACGCACGATGGGCTCACGGGGCTGGTGAACCGGTGGATGTTCCTGCAGCATTTCGAGCAGGCCATCCAGCGGGCACGGCGCAGTGGCCGGATGATGGCGCTCTTGCTGCTCGACCTCGACGAGTTCAAGGACATCAACGATTCCCACGGCCATGCTGCAGGCGACCAGGTGCTGATCGAGGTGGCGCGCAGGCTGCGCAGTGGCTTGCGCGCGGGCGATGTGATTGCCCGGCTGGGCGGTGACGAGTTCACGGTGCTGCTGCCCGATGTGCCATCGATGGACCATGTGCTCCAGGTCGCACAGAAGCTGCAGCGCAGCCTGTCGGCGCGCTGCCAGCTCAAGATGGGAGAAGTCAGCCTGGGCGCCAGCATCGGTATTACCGCTTTCCCCGAGGATGCACAGGACTCGGGCACGCTGATGCGCTTTGCCGACATGGCCATGTATGCGGCCAAGGCCCACGGACGGGGCATGCATGCCGTGTACCGGCCCGAAATGAGTGAAGCCCTGAGCCAGCGCAGCCAATTGCACGAACGGCTCAAGCGCGCCGTCGAAACACAGGCACTCGAACTGCACTACCAGCCCCAGGTGGATGTGAGCACGGGAAGCATCGTGGGCATGGAGGCGCTGCTGCGTTGGCACGATGCCGAACTGGGGACCGTGGCGCCCGATCGCTTCATTCCCGTCGCCGTATCCACCGGCCTGATCCACCCACTGGGCGACTGGGTGCTGGAGACCGCTTGCCGCCAGGCTGCCGAGTGGGATGACAACGGTACACCCATGCGCGTTTCGGTCAACCTGTCAGCACAGCAATTTCGCCAGGCACAGCTGCCAACAAGGCTGCAGCAATTACTCGACCTGCACGGCACACGCGCCGAGTTGATCGAACTGGAGATCACCGAGACCGAGGCCATGGCCGACCCCAAGACGGCGCACCAGGTGTTTGACCGGCTTTGCGCTTTGGGCTTCAGCATTGCGCTGGACGATTTTGGCACCGGCTACTCATCGCTGTCTTATCTGCGCCAGCTGCCGGTGTCGCGCCTGAAGATCGACCGCGAGTTCATCCGCCAGGTCACGCACAACGACCATGATGCCGTGCTGGTGCGCGCCGTGATCGCGATGGCCCACACCCTGGGCCTGCCGGTGGTGGCGGAAGGCGTGGAAGAAGCCGCGCAACTGGCGTTCCTGCGCAGCAATGGGTGCGAAAGCTACCAGGGCTGGTTGTTCGCCAAGGCCCTGCCAGCGGCGGATATTTCTCGCATGCTCGGCGGTCCCACCCGCCCGTCCGCATTGGAGCAGCGCTATTTTGCTTAGCAGTTATCGGGTTCGGAATTACCGCTAGCGCTTGATAAATAAGCGTTAACCACTCTCTTTTTAAGAGCAAAACCGCTACTACCGCCGCCCGCCCGATGCTCCGGGGGGCTTTGTGAATGTGAACCTAGAGCTTGGGAATACGGATGCGGCTGATCATCAGCGAGCCCGACAGCGCAAACAGCAGCACCAGCGGGTGCAGTGTGAAGCCGCCAATCAGCACCTTGCCAAACCACAGGTGCTCGCGCACGGCGCCCAAATAGCCGGCCAGGGCCAGCAGCCCCACGAGCACGATGGAGGTGGGGATAGGCGTGCCCTCGAAATATTTCACCTTGCCGTCGTCGCCGGAGAGCGTTTCGGCCGTGACGTTGTAGCGCGCCAGGCGCGAGACGCCGCAGGCCACAAAGTACGCCAGCACGATACGGTCATAAAGCCCCTGCATGCCGCAGCCATAGGCAATGATGGCGGGCGCCACGCCGAACGAGATCACGTCGGCCAGCGAGTCGAGCTCACGGCCCATGGCCGAGCTTTTCTGGCGCCAGCGGGCGATGCGCCCATCGAACACGTCAAAGATCAGCGCAGCCAGTACGAGGGCGCAGGCGAAGTAAATATGGAGCACATCGCTGGTCTCCAGGTACGACATCACCGAGAACAAGGCACCCACGCCGCAGACCGCGTTACCCAGCGTGAACCAGTCCGCCAGGTGGAACTCGCGGATCATCGAAAAGCGCTTGGGCGCTGGGGGTGGGGTCGGCATGGGCAGGTCTCCAGGGTGCGGCACATGGCGCGGGGGAAACCATTATGCGGCGCACCGACTGCCGGCCTGGCGTTGCGCGCCGCCGTCCTACATGCTCAGGCTGCGGTCGCCGCGCGCTGGCGGCCCATGGGGTTGTTGTGAGCCTGCTTCATGCGCACGGCGGCGGCTCTCGGCCGGCAGGCCGTAGCGACGGCCCCTTGCATGCAGGGCCGGCGCAGTATCTGGCCCTGCCCCTTGCCACTCAATCGAGCTTGATGCCCGTCGACTTCACCACCCCCGCCCAGCGCTGGAGTTCCTTGCCGATGTAGGTGCGATATTCCTCAGGCGTAGAACCCAGGGGCTCGGCGCCTTGGATGGCCAGCTTGGCGCGCACCTCGTCGCTCTGCAATGCCTTGTTGATCTCGGCGTTCAGGCGCTGCACCACCTCCGGGGGGGTTTTGGCCGGCACCATGACGCCCTGCCAGGCACCTGCTTCAAAGCCGGGCATCACGGTTTCTGCCAGCGTGGGCACGTTGGGGAAAAGGGACATGCGCTTGGCGGTGGTGACCGCCAGCAGCTTCAGGCGCTTGTCGTTCACGAAAGGCATGACCGAGTTGATGGTGTCCGTCATGAACTGGATCTGGCCTGCCACCAGGTCGACGTCTGCCGGGGCGCTGCCCCGATACGACACGTGCGTGGCCTCGATGCCAAGGTTCTTGGTGAACTGGAAAGCTGCCAGGTGGGTCACATTGCCATTACCCGCCGAGCCGTAAGAGAGCTTGTCCGGGTTGGCTCTGGCGTACTCCACAAACTCGCGCACGGTGTTGGCGGGAATGCTCGGGTGCACCACCAAGGCCAGCGGCACCACGGCGGTCAGGGCCACAGGCGCAAGGTCTTTCTGAACGTCGTAGCTCAGGTTCTTGTAGAGCGCGGGGCTCAAGGTGATGGACGAGGTGTTGTAGAGCACCGTGTAGCCGTCGCCCGCTGCCTTGGCGACCTGCGTGCCGCCGATGTTGCCGTTGGCCCCGGGCTTGTTGTCAACCACCACGGACTGGCCCATCTGCTCGGTCAGCTTCTGCGCCAGCACCCGCGCCACCTGGTCGGTGGGCCCACCCGGTGGAAAGGGCACCACCAGGGTGATCGGCTTGTTGGGGTAGCTTTGTTGCGCCTGTGCAAAGCCCATGGGCGCTAAGGCGGCCACACCAGCCGCGCTGCTGAGCAGGGCCAGGCACAAACGTCGCATCTTCTGCGGCCGCAACGAGGGGTGGGAATCGCTCTTCTTCATGGTGCTTGTCTCCTGGGTTGTCGTAATAAGTTGTCGTAGCAAGGGAAATGGGTTCACGCGCGCCCGGCGAGCAGCCGGGTGGCGGTGTAAGTCATCACCATCACCCCCTGGTGATTGAAGACGTCGATGCGCGAGGTCACGACGGCGCGGCCGCTCTTGGAAGTGGGGCGAATCTCTGTCACCTCCACCATCGCTTCGATGGTGTCGCCCACGCGCACGGGCGCCAGAATCTTCTGGTGCAGCTCCAGCATCGCCAGGCCCGTGCCCTGGATCATGGTCTGCAGGATGAAGCCCTCGATGAGCGCATAGGTCAGCGCCCCCGGCACGGGCCGCCCGGCCATGGCGCCGCCTTCGTAGCCGTCTTCGATGAAGATCGCCTCCAGCATGCCGGTCACGCCGATGAAGCTGACCAGATCCGTCTCGGTAACCGTGCGCCGGAAGGTGCGAAAGCGTTGCCCCACGCTCAGGTCCTGCCACACAAAACCTTGTCCAAGGCGCGGCAGAGTGCGGTCAACGCCCGCAGCGGCGGTATGGCGTTGGGGGGACACAGGGGTGTTCTGGCTCGTCATGGAAACGGTCCTTGTCAAGAAGCGGGGGCAATGGCTGCGCGGGTGCCCAGCAAGGCCTCGATCTGCGCATCGCTGAGCCCGGCCTGGGCCAGCAGCTCCTGGGTGTGTTCGCCCAGCCGGGGCGGCATGGTGATGGCTGCGCGCTGCCCGTCAAAACGCACCGGCACGCCCGGAAAGCGCAGCTCCCCGAGGGCCGGGTCGGCAATGGTTTCAAAGAATTCGGTGGCCACCAGGTGCGGGTCCTGCGGCAGGTCCTGCAACCGGGCCACGGGCGCTGCGGGGATCTCCAGCCGCTCGCACACCGCGATCCAGTGGGCCGTGGTGTGGCGCTCGGTAAAGCCCGACGCGAGTTCCAGCAGCTCGGCGATGTGCCGCGTGCGGCTGGCAATATCGACAAAACGCGCATCGCGCGCCAGTTCCGGGGCGCCCACTTCGGTGAAGAAGCGCTGCCAGTGTTGGTTGGTGTACGGCATCATCGCCACCGCCCCGTCGGCCGTGCGATAGGGTCGGCGCCAGGGGGCGAGCACCCGCGGATAGCCGGGTGCCGACAGCGGCGGCTCGAAGTGCTGGCCGTAGTAGTGCTCGACCAGGTTGAAGCCCACCATGGACTCGAACATGGGGATTTCCACAAACGCGCCTTCGCCCGTGCGCTCGCGCTGCCACAGCGCCGCCAGGATGGCATGCGCGGCCACATGGGCGCAGGTCTTGTCGGCGGCAATGGTGGGCAGGTAGCGCATTTCGCCGCCCTGCCGTTCCATCAGGTCGGCCAGCCCCGACATGCCCTGGATCACGTCGTCATAGGCCGGTTTGCCCGCATAGGGGCCCGGCAAAAAGCCCACCAGGCTGGCGTACACCAGGCGCGGGAAACGCTGGCGCAGCGCCTCGGGCGCAAGGCCCAGGGCCGCCAGCTTTTGCGGCCGCATGCTGTGCATCAGCACATCCGCCGTGGCGATCAGGGCAATCAGCGCCTCTTGGGCGTCGGCCTGCTTGAGGTCCAGCGCCACGCTTTTTTTGCTGCGGTTGGAGCCGAGGAACATGGCCGCCATGCCCGCCTCTTTCGAGGGGCCGGTATGGCGTGTCGAGTCGCCCTCGGGCGGCTCGATCTTGATCACCTCGGCCCCATAGTCGGCCAGTATCTGGCTGGCCAGGGGGCCAAAAATCACGCTGGACAGGTCCAGTATGCGCAGGCCTTGCAGCGGCTTCATGGTGGGAACTCCGGGAACGCGTGGGTGGGCTGGGCCGGGCCGATGCGATCTCTGTTTATTGGAACTTCGGCGTGCGCTTTTCAATGAAGGCGGTCACCGCTTCACGGTGGTCGGCCGTCTTGTGGGCGATGGCCTGGTAGCCCGCCGAAATCTCCAGCAGCGAGGCCAGCGAGGCGCTTTGCCCTTCGCGCAGCAGGCGCTTGGTCATGCGCATCACGGCGCCGGGGTTGGCGGCGATCTTGGCGGCCAAGGCCCGGGCGGTGGGCAGCAACTGGTCGGCAGCCACCACGCGCGACACCAGGCCGCAGGCCAGCGCTTCCTGTGCGCTGATGGCCTCGCCGGTGAACGCCATCTCGGACGCCTTGGCCATGCCCACGGCGCGCGGCAGCAGCCAGGCGCCGCCGTCACCGGGCACGATGCCCACGCGCACAAAACTCTCGGCAAAGGTGGCCGTCTCGCTGGCGATGCGGATATCGCACATGCAGGTCAGATCCAGCCCCGCGCCGATGGCCGGGCCGTTGATGGCGCAGATCACGGGCACGTCAAGCTGGACCAGCGCATTGGGAATCTGCTGGATGCCCTGGCGGTATTCCTCGCGGATCAGGTCGGGCGTGAGCGCGTCATCAAAGAAGCGCTTCATGTCCTTGACGTTGCCGCCCGAGCTGAAGATGGGCCCGGCGCCCGTGATGATCAGCACCTTCACGCTGGCGTCCTTGCGCACGTCATCGCACAGCTGCACAAATTCCTGCACCGCCGTGTTGCCGGTGAGCGCATTGCGCGTTTCGGGCTGGTTCATGGTGGCGGTGAGAATGCCACCGTCGCGTTCGATGGTCAGAAAGGCCATGGGATGTCTCCGTTATTAAAAAATGAGCTGCCAGCGCTTGATTTACAAGGATTTCAGATGGATTTCAACGTGAAACCCACTCATATCAAGCGCTAGCCGCTATGGTTTTCAAAGCACCGCGTCCACATCGGTGATGCGGCGCACGATGTCCAGGCTCATGCCCGGGTGGTCCAGCAGGGCCTCGCCTGCCACGCCGTACCAGTAGGCTTCGCTGCCTGCGGTCTGGCGCCAGGCGTGCAGGCGGCGTGTGAACAGCTGCAGGTCGTATTCCTCGGTGAAGCCGATCGCGCCGTGGATGGCGTGCGCCAGCTCGGCCACCACCAGCGCCGCCTCGCTGCAACGCGCCTTGGCCGTGGCCACGCGCAGGCGGTCGGGCAACACGCCCGCACCGCTGCAGCCCAGCTGCGCGGCCATGCGCGCGGCAAACACGTGCTCGCTCATCACCGCCAGCTGGTGCTGGATGGCCTGGAACTTGCCGATGGGGCGGCCAAACTGCTGGCGCTCATTGGCGTACTGCAGGCTGCGCTGAAAAACGCTGCTGAGCGCGCCCGCCATTTGTGCGGCCACCACGGCGGCCTGCAGGGTGCGGGCGTCGAGCGCGCCATTGACTTCGACTGCGGGGGCAGCCTGCACCTGCGCGGCTGTCCAGGTCAGTGCGGCATCCAGCGCCAGGGCCTGGGCGGCGCCCTGTGCGTCCCCAGTGCCCAGCAAGCGCCATTCCGTGCCCGTCTGCACCAGCACCGCGCCAGCCACCTGGCCACTGCGCACCAGCGCGCAGCGCAGCCCGCCATCGGCCAGGCGCTCGCCGCGTGCCAGCGTGATGCTGCCTGCCGGACGCGCCACGCCGGCCCGCGCCAGCAGCGCACGCGCCACCATGGTTTCGCCCAGCGGCAAAGGCAGCGCATGGGCGCCACATTGCTCCAGCACGCCGAACACCTGGCCCAGCCCCAGGCCGGCGCCGCCGTCGTCTTCGCTCAGCAGGGCATCGGCCAGGCCGGTGGCTTCGAGTTGTTCCCACAAGGCCGTCGTGGCCTCGGCGGTGCGGCCACCCGCTTCAATGGCGCGCACCACGTGGGGGGTGCACTGGTCTGCCAGCACATCGCGGGCGGCATCGGCAAACAGGTCGTTGTTCATGCTCATGTCAGTTGTCCAATACGTTGTATGTGCCGCTGCAGCCCTTGATGTGGGCGCCGCCCCAGCCAGGGGCGCCGAGCCAGGGCCGCCCCGCAGCGAGGGCGCCGTCCCCCTCCCGCGCAGCGAGAGAGGGGGAAGACGCGCAGCGGCTCAGGGGGTGTTGTTTCATCGCAAGCCGAGGCCGCGGGCGATCATGCCGCGCAGGATGTCGCGCGTGCCGCCGCGCAGCGAGAACGAGGGCGAGGCCTCGGTCACATACTTGAGCGTCTGCAGCAGCTCGACCGGCACGTCTTCGGCATCGCGCGAAAACAGGTCTTCGGCAATCGCGGCGGGGATCATCTGTTCCAGCGTGGTGCCCAGCTCCTTGACCAGTGCGGCCTCGACAATGGGGCTGGCGCCCTGGGTGAGCTTTTCCTGCACCGACACCGACATGGCGCGCAGCGGCGCGAGCTGGGTGAGCACCTTGCCCGCCAGTTGCCGGGCCGAATCGGTGCGGCCCTCGGGCGTGCGCACGTACTGAAGCCACTGGTCGAACAGCACGATGCTGGAGTACAGGCGTTCGGGCCCGCTGCGCTCGAAGGCGAGTTCGGCGGTGACCTGCTCCCAGCCCTGGCCTTCGGCACCGATTAAGGCGTCCGCGCCGAGCTGCACGTTGTCGAAGAACACCTCGCAGAAATGGCTGTCGCCCGAGAGGTCTTCAATCGGGCGCACGGTGACGCCGGGCAGCGACAGGTCCACGATGACCTGCGACAGGCCCTTGTGGCGGTCTTCGGGGGTGCCCGAGGTGCGCACCAGCGCAATCATGTACTGGCAGTGGTGGGCGTTGGTGGTCCAGATCTTCTGGCCGTTGAGCACAAAGCCCTGGTCATTGGGCGTGGCGCGCGTCTTCACGCTGGCCAGGTCCGAGCCCGAGTTGGGCTCGCTCATGCCGATGCAAAAAAACGCCTCGCCACGGCACACGCGCGGTATGTAGAACTGCTTTTGGGCCTCGGTGCCGAATTTCAGGATCAGCGGCGCGCTCTGGCGGTCGGCGATCCAGTGCGAGCCCACGGGCGCGCCAAAGTTGAGGAATTCCTCGACCAGCACATAGCGCGTGAAGGCGCTGCGCCCGCCGCCGCCATATTCCTGGGGCAGGGTGACGCCAAGCCAGCCCTTGGCGGCCAGCCGGCGGCTGAACTCGGTGCTGTAGCCGCTCCAGGAACGCGCGCGGATGTGCGCGGGAATGTCGCGGGTGGCCTCGGCCAGAAAGGCACGCACTTCGGCGCGGAGGGCTTCGTCCTGCGCAGGGATGCGCGTGAGCGTGAGTGAATCCAGGGTACTCATCCCAATACTCCGTTGTTTCTATAGGTTTGCAGCGCCTCGGCCGTGAGGCCCAGGTGGCGGGTCAGCACCTCGTCGGTGTGCTGGCCCAGCTGCGGGGGGGTGTAGCGGTAGGTGACCGGTGTGTCCGACAGGCGAATCGGGCTGGCGACCAGGGGCACCTTGCCCGCTTGCGGGTGCTGCATGGCTATCTGCAGGCCACGGGCCTTGACCTGCGGGTCTTCGAACACGTCGCGCACGGTGTTGATGGGGCCACAGGGCACGGCGTGCTGCTCGAGCAGCGCGATCCAGTCGCGTGTGCTGCGCGTGGCGGTGACGGCGCGGATGCGCTCCACCAGCTCGGTGCGGTGGGCCAGGCGCGCCGCGTTGCGCGTGAAGCGCTCGTCCTGCGCCCAGTCCGGCTCGCCGATGGCATGGCAAAAGCGCGCGAACTGGCCGTCGTTGCCAATGGCCAGGATCATGTGGCCGTCGGCGGTCGGAAAGTCCTGGTAGGGCACGGTGTTGGGGTGTGCGTTGCCCATGCGCTGCGGCACCTTGTCGCCATACAGAAAGTTCATGCCCTGGTTGGCCAGGCAGGCCACGCCCACGTCGAGCAGCGCCAGATCGATGTGCTGGCCCCGGCCCGTGTGCGCGCGCGCCTGCAGGGCGGCCAGGATGGCCGTGCTGGCATACAGGCCGGTGAGGATGTTGGTGAGCGCCACCCCCACCTTCATGGGGCCGCCGCCGGGCTCGCCGTCGGCGCGGCCGGTGATGCTCATGAGCCCGCCCATGCCCTGGATCAGAAAGTCATAGCCTGCGCGCTGCGCATAGGGCCCGTCCTGGCCGAAGCCGGTGACCGAGCAATACACCAGGCGCGGGTTGAGCGCGCTCAAGGCTGCGAAATCCAACCCGTACTGCGCGAGGCCGCCGGTCTTGAAGTTCTCGATGAGCACGTCGCACTGCGCCGCAAGCTGGCGCACGATCTGCTGGCCCTCGGGCCGCGTGAAATCCACCGTCACCGACTGCTTGTTGCGGTTGGCGCACATGTAATAGGCCGACTCGCCCGTGGACTGGCCCTGTGGGTCGGTCACATAGGGCGGCCCCCAGGCGCGTGTGTCGTCGCCCGAGCCCGGGCGCTCGACCTTGATCACCTCGGCGCCCAGGTCGCCCAGGGTCTGGCCGGCCCACGGCCCTGCGAGCACGCGGGAGAGATCCAGCACCTTCACATGCTGGAGCGCTCCTGGCGGCATGGCGGCCCTTTCGCTCATTGCTGCGGCACCTTGGCCTGGTGCACGATGCGCTTCCACAGCGCGATCTCGTTCTTCTGGAACTCGTGCATCTGCGCGGGGCCGCCGGTCATGGGCGTGGCGCCAATGCGCTCGTAGAAGGCGCGGGTTTCGTCCGTTCTAGAGATCGCCGTGAACAGCTCCGCCAGCTTGGCCGTTTCGGCCGCAGGCGTCTTGGCGCTCACCATCGCGCCGACCCAGGTGTAAGCCTCGAACCCGGGCAGGCCGGCCTCGCTGGCGGTGGGCACGTCGGGCGACGAGGCCACGCGCTTGTCGGCCGCCACCGCGAGCACCTTCACGCGGCCACCCTTGGCCAGCTCCTGCACGGCCGTCACCTCGGCAAAGGCATAGTCCACCGTGCCGGAAGCCACGGCCGTCATGGTCTCGCCTGCGCCCTTGAACGGCACATGCACGGTCTGCACCTTGGCCGCGTCGTTGAGCAGCTCACCCATGAGCTGGTAACCCGCCGAGCCCGCGCCGAAGTTGACCTTGCCGGGGTTGGCCCTGGCGTAGGCCAGCAAGCCCTTGAGGTCCTGGTACGGCGCCTGCGGGGTAACGGTGAGCATGGCGGGCGAGCGCATCATCATCGTCAACGGTGCGAAATCCTTGACCGGGTCGTAGGGCAGCTCCTTGAACAGCGCGGCATTCACGGCGAGCGTGGAGTTGCTGCCGATGAACACGGTGTAGCCGTCGGCGGGCGCCGTCAGCACCTGCTTGACGGCGATGAACCCGTTGGCGCCCGGCTTGTTCTCGACCACCACGGACTGGCCCGTGATGTCCTGGAGCTTGCGCGCGAAATAGCGTGCAGAGGTGTCGGTGCCGCTGCCGGGCCCGAAGGGGACGACGAACTTGATGGTCTTCGATGGGAAGGCCTGCGCCTGGGCGACGGGCGCGAGTGTGGCGGCGCCCAGCGAAATCAGGGTGGCGCCGCCGAGGGCGCCCAGAATGGTTCTGCGCTTGTGCATCGGAATTTGTCTCCTGGAATGGGTGGCAGGTTTGCCGGGCCCTCCATGGGGCCTTGGCTCGCACTCTAGCCAGCAGGACTAGTGCCGTCTAATATTAAGAATTGAAAAGCCAATACCGTTTGGATATCGCATGAACCTGCGCCAGTTGCGCCAATTCGTCACGCTCGCAGAAACGGGCAACTTCCACCGCGCGGCCGAGCTGCTGCACATGGCGCAACCGCCGTTGTCGGTGTCCATCCGCAAGCTCGAAGAAGAAATGGGCGAGGCGCTGTTCGAGCGCCGCTCCACGGGCGTCGTCCTCACCCCGGTGGGTGAGGCCATGCTGGCGGACGCACGGCTCACGCTGTTCCACGCCGAGCAATGCCGCCAAGCCGTGATGGATGCGCGCCAGGGCCAGGGCGGGCTGCTGCGCATGGGCATCATCGGCTCGGCGACCTATGCGCTGCTGCCCGAGCTGATTCCCTCGCTGCGCGAGCGTTTTCCCAAGATTGAGCTCGAACTGACCGAAGCCACCTCGTCCGAGATCCTCGATGGTCTGGTCTCGCGCCGCTTTGATGTGGGTTTTGTACGCTACCCCGTGCTGCACCCGGCACCGTTCGAGCTGCTGCCCATGGACCGCGACGACTTCGTCCTCGCCGTCTCGGAGCGCAGCCCGCTCGCGGCGCAGGATGCCATCGCGCTGTCCGAGGCGGCCCACGAGCCCTTCATCATGTACCCGCGGGACAAGGTGCCCAGCCTCTCGGCCCTGGCGCTGATGCGCTGCCAGCTCTCAGGTTTCACGCCGCATGTGGCCCAGGAGGCCATGCAGGTGCAGACCATCATGAGCCTGGTGGCCTCGGGCCTGGGCGTGGGGCTGGTCGCCGGCGTGGCGCGGCTGGTGATGCCGCGCGGCGTGAAATGCCTGGCACTGACCGACAAGCCGCCGGGGTTTCATGTGGGCATTGCGCTGGCGCGGCTGCAGGGCAACACCAGCCGGCTCGTGGAACGTTTCACCGAGCACGCCCTGCGTTTTTCCACGGCGCCCGATGTAGCGCCGTCGCCCACAGCGCAGCCGCCGGCCAGCTGACGGCCTGCTCACGCAACACCAGCGCGCCACCCCGCAGCAGGCGCTGCGTTCAGCCGGCGGCAGCGGCCGGCACCGCACGGCGCGCGGCAAAGTCCACGTACCAGCCCAGGCACCCCGGATTGGCCATCGCATCCTTGTTGACCACCTTCTCGATGGGCTGGCCCAGCAGCAGCTTCTTGACGGGCAGCTCCTGCTTCTTGCCGCTCAGCGTGCGCGGCACCTCGGCCACGGCAAAGATGTCGTCGGGCACAAAGCGTGGGCTCAATGCGGTGCGCACGGCGCCGTTGATGCGCGCGCGCAGGGCGTCGTCCAGCGCGTAGCCGGGGCGCAGCACCACGAACAGCGGCATGTAGCTCTCGCGGCCCAGGTATTCCAGGTCGACCACCAGGCTGTCGAGCACTTCGGGCAGGGATTCGACCGCGCTGTAGATCTCGCTCGTGCCCATGCGCAGGCCGTGGCGGTTGATGGTGGCGTCGCTGCGGCCATAGATGATGCAGCCACCGTGGGCGCCGATCTTGAGCCAGTCGCCATGGCGCCATACGGCGCCCATGCTGGCGGGGCCATCGCCGCCGCCGGGCTGGCGGCCATGGCCGGGCGGGTACATGTCGAAGTAGCTCGACAGGTAGCGACTGCCGTCCTTGTCGCCCCACAGGTAGAGCGGCATCGACGGTATCGGCTGCGTGCAGACCAGCTCGCCCACCGCGTCGGTCACCGGCAGGCCCTCGGCGTTCCACGATTGCACGGCGGCGCCGAGCATGCGGCATTGCATTTCGCCGGGCACCTGCGGCAGCTCGCGGTGGCCGCCGAGGAAGGCGCCGCAAAAATCGGTTCCGCCGGATATGTTGTTCCACCAGATGTCGTGCGTGCCCAGCGCTTCATACTGCGCCGTGCCCCAGGCCTGGACTTCGGGCGAGAGAGGCGAGCCGGTGGTGCCCAGCGCGCGGATGCGCGAGAGGTCGCCGAGATCTTTCAGCACCAGCCCGGCCTTCATGCAGTTGGCATAAAAGGCCGCGCCGGCGCCGAAGTAGGTCACGCCGGTCTCAACGGCAAAGCGCCAGAGCCGGCCCCAGTCGGGGTGTTCCTTGCTCCCGCCGGGGTTGCCGTCGAAGATCACGCAGGTGGTGCCCGCCAGCAGCCCGCCGACCTGGGCGTTCCACATCACCCAGCCGGTGGAGCTGTACCAGTGGTAGCGCTCGCCCAGGCTGTTGGGCGCGTAGCTGCAGCCAATGTCGTTGTGCAGCGCGCCCAGTTGCATCTGCACCAGCACCATGCCGCCGTGGCCGTGCACGATGGGCTTGGGCAGCCCCGTGGTGCCACTCGAATAGACCACCCAGAGCGGGTGGTCGAACGGCAGCCACAGCGGTTCGAAAGCCGCGGTTTCTGCATCATTTTGGGCTGTAGCGCTTGTCCAGCAAGCGCAACCAGCTACTGAAACAGTAGCATCCAGATTACCCAGCAGCAGCGTGTGCTGCACGCTCGGCAGGGCCGCGCGCAGCTCGGCCAGCACGGCCAGGCGGTCGTGGTCGCGGCCGCCGTAGGTCACGCCGTCCACGGCGATCAGCACCTTGGGCTCGATCTGGCGGAAGCGGTCGAGCACGGCATGCGTGCCCATGTCGGGGGCGCAGATGCTCCACACGCCGCCAATGCTCACCGTGGCCAGAAAGGCGACCACGGCCTCGGGCACGTTGGGCAGGTAGGCGGCCACGCGGTCGCCGGGCTGCACGCCCTGGGCCTGGAGGTGCAGCGCCAGCGACGCCACCTGGCGGCGCAGTTCGGGCCAGCGCAGCTCGCGGTGCTGGCGCCTTTCGTTGCTGCTGACGATGGCCGGCAGGCCAGCGGCGTCGGCCGCATCGGCATGGCGCAGCACCTGCCGCGCGTAGTTGACCTGCGCGCCAGGAAACCACTGCGCATCGGGCATGGTGTTTTTGGCCAGCACGGCGCTGTGCGGCGTGGGCGACTGCAGGTCGAAATAGTCCCAGATGCTTTGCCAGAAGGCGTCGAGGTCGGTCACGGACCAGCGCCACAGAGCGTCGTAGTCGGCAAACTGCAAGCCGCGCTGCTCGCGCAGCCAGTTCTGATACAGGCGAATCTGGGGAACGTAGGGAACAGTCATGGCGGCAAGCGTAGAACGCCCTGGTCGCTTGGCGCCACGGGGTTTTACCGCGTGCCCAGTCGCTGGCGTGACAGCCCAAGCGCCGCCCCAGCAGCGCCGGGACGGCGCGCAAATCCCCTACCATGCGCGTCATCAATTCACAACGGAGAAATATCCATGGGCTTCATGACCTGGAGGGAGAAAAGCGCCGACGCGCTGCAGCAGGGCGGCGTGATCGCGCCCGACGAACGCCTGCCTTGGCCGCAAACGGCCGTGATGGGCGTGCAGCACGTGATTGCGATGTTTGGCGCCACGGTGCTGGCGCCCATCCTGATGGGGTTCGACCCCAATCTGGCCATTTTGATGAGCGGCATCGGCACGCTGATCTTCTTTCTGGTCACCGGCGGCAAGGTGCCCAGCTACCTGGGGTCGAGCTTTGCCTTCATCGGCGTGGTGATTGCGGCCACGTCCTATGCCGGCAAGGGGCCCAACGCCAACATCGGACTGGCGCTGGGCGGCATCATCGCCTGCGGCGCGTTGTATACGCTGGTGGGCTTCATCGTGCAGGTGGTGGGCACGGGCTGGATCGAGCGCTTCATGCCGCCCGTGGTCACGGGCTCGGTGGTGGCGGTAATCGGCCTGAACCTGGCGGGCATCCCCATCAAGAACATGGCGGCCAGCAACTTTGACAGCTGGATGCAGGTGGTGACGTTTGTCAGCGTGGGCCTGGTGGCCGTGCTCACGCGCGGCATGGTGCAGCGCCTCTTAATTCTGGTGGGCCTGGTCGTGGCCAGCGTTATATATGCCGTGCTGACCAACGGCCTGGGCATGGGCAAGCCGCTCGACCTGTCGGCCGTGCTGGCGGCGCCCTGGGTGGGCATGCCGGGCTTTTCGGCGCCGGTGTTCAGCGCGCCGGCCATGCTGCTGATTGCTCCGGTGGTCATCATTCTGGTGGCCGAGAACCTGGGCCACATCAAGGCCGTCACAGCCATGACCGGCAAGAACCTGGACCAGTACATGGGCCGCGCCTTCATTGGTGACGGCATTGCCACCATGGTCAGCGGCAGCGCCGGCGGCACCGGGGTGACCACGTATGCCGAGAACATCGGCGTGATGGCGGCCACCAAGATCTATTCCACCGCCGTGTTCCTGGTGGCGGCGCTGATCGCCATCGTGCTGGGCTTCTCGCCCAAATTCGGTGCCGTGATCCAGGCCATTCCGCTGCCGGTGATGGGCGGGGTGTCCATCGTGGTGTTCGGCCTGATCGCCGTGGCCGGCGCCAAGATCTGGGTGGACAACAAGGTCGATTTTTCGCAGAACAAGAACCTCATCGTGGCCGCCATCACGCTCATCCTGGGCACGGGCGACTTCACGCTGAAGTTTGGCCAGTTTGCGCTGGGCGGCATCGGCACCGCCACGTTTGGCGCCATCCTGCTGTACGCGCTGCTCAACCGCAAGGGCTGACGGCACCCGGCCGGCGCCACGGGTAAACCCTTAGTGCCTGGGGCGGCCCGGCTAAAATCAACGGTTTGCCTGGCGCGCAGTGCGCGCCGGCGCCCATTCACCGTTGCGGAGTTTTCCCCCATGTCCCTGGCCGATCGGGTACGCCACCCTGCCTTTCTTCAACGTGTCATGTCGGCCGAAGAGGCGGCGGCGCTGATTCCCACGGGTGCCAACGTCGGCATGAGCGGCTTCACCGGCGCGGGCTACCCCAAGGCCCTGCCCCAGGCCATCGCGGCCCGCGCCAAGGCCGAGCACGCCGCCGGCAAACCCTACAAGATCAATGTCTGGACAGGCGCCTCGACCGCCCCCGAATGCGACGGAGCCCTGGCCGAGGCCCATGCGCTGGGCCAGCGCCTGCCCTTCAACACCGACCCCATCGCGCGCAAGGCCATCAACGCCGGTGAGATCGACTTCATCGACATGCATCTGTCGCATGTCGCGCAGCATGCGTGGTTTGGCTTTTTGGGCCCCCTGCACATTGCGGTGATCGAGGTGCTCGGCGTGACGGCCGACGGCCTGCTGATTCCCGCCGCCGCCGTGGGCAACAACAAGACCTGGCTGGAAATCGCCGACCAGGTGATCCTCGAAGTCAACACCAAGCCCTCGGCCAAGATGGAAGGCATGCACGACATCTACTACGGCACGGCCATTCCGCCGCGCCGCGTGCCCATCAACATGACCCATGCGGACGACCGCATTGGCCAGCCCTACCTGCGCGTGGACCCGGCCAAAGTGATTGCCGTGGTGGAAACCCACAAGGGCGACCGCGACAACGTGTTTGCCACACCCGACGACAACTCCAACAAAATCGCCAGCTACATCATCGACTTCCTCGCGCACGAAATGAAGGCGGGCCGCCTGCCCAAAGAAATGCTGCCCATCCAGTCGGGCGTGGGCAACGTGGCCAACGCCGTGCTGGCCGGCCTGCTGCACGGGCCGTTTGAGAACCTGCTGGGCTTCACCGAGGTGCTGCAGGACGGCATGCTGGACCTGCTGCGCGCGGGCAAGATGAGCAAGGCCTCGGCCACCGCGATCTCGCTGTCCAAAGGCGCCTATGAGGACTTCGAGAAAAACATCGACTTCTACCGCGAGCGCATCATCCTGCGCCCGCAGGAAATCAGCAACCACCCCGAGCTGGTGCGCCGCCTGGGCATCATCGCCATGAACTCGATGATCGAGGCCGACATCTACGGCAACATCAACTCCACCCACCTGATGGGCACGGGCATGATGAACGGCATCGGCGGCTCGGGCGACTTTGCGCGCAACGGCTACCTGTCGTTCTTTGTGACGCCCTCGGTGGCCAAGAACGGCTCCATCAGCTGCATCGTGCCCATGGTCTCGCATGTGGACCACACCGAGCACGACACCCAGATCATCGTCACCGAACAAGGCCTGGCCGACCTGCGCGGCCTGTCGCCGCGCCAGCGCGCGCAGGTCATCATCGACCGCTGCGCGCACCCCGATTTCCGCCCGCAGCTGCAGGACTACTTCGACCGCGCACGCGCCCAGGGACCGCAGCACACGCCGCACATCCTCAGCGAGGCACTGTCGTGGCATGAACGCTTCGTCCAAACCGGTAGCATGCACGCGGCCTGACCCTGGCGGCGGTAGGCGGCGCCAGATCCCTGGAACTTGTTTACGCTCGCACTACGCAATCACACCCGCGCCACCCCCGCATCAAGGAGCTCCATGTCCATCTGGAAGAAACCCATTTCGCTGTCTCTGCTCAACGAGACCAACGCCAACACCGCCGCCACGCACCTGGGCATCGAGATCACCGAACTGGGCGACGATTTTCTGCGTGGCCGTGTTCCGGTGGACGAGCGCACGCGCCAACCCTTCGGCATCCTGCACGGCGGCGTGAGCGTGGTGCTGGCCGAAACGCTGGGCTCCATCGGCGCCTTTTATGCCTGCCCCGAAGGCCACCGCGGCGTGGGGCTGGACATCAATGCCAACCATATCCGCGCAGCCAGCAGCGGCTGGGTCACCGGCACGGCGCGTGCCGTGCACATTGGCCGCACCACGCAGGTGTGGCAGATCGATATGGTCAACGACGCGGGTGAGCTGACCTGCGTATCCCGCATCACCATGGCCATCCTGGCGCCGCGCTGAGCGGCGGACTGACAGGCGCGCTGCCGCGTTAACCCTATTCAGTGGCAGCGCGCGCGAGGCGCTCGCTCTTCCAGTACACGTCGTCGCCGCCATCCATGCGATTGAGCACGCGCGACAGCACGAACAGCAGGTCAGACAGCCGGTTGAGGTAGTGGCGCGGGGTTTCGCGCATGGCCTCCTGCTTGCCCAGCGCCACCACGGCGCGCTCGGCGCGGCGTGCCACGGTGCGGCACACATGGGCCTGGGCGGCGGCGCGCGTGCCAGCGGGCAAGATGAATTCCTGCAGGCGTGGCAGCGCCGCGTTGTAGTGCGCCAGCGCCTCGTCCAGTTGCAGCAGGGCCTCGTCCTTGAGCAGCTCGAAGCCCGGAATCGACAGCTCGCCCCCGAGATTGAAAAGCTGGTGCTGCACATCGATCAGCAGCTCGCGCACATCCTGCGGCATCGGCTCGCACAGCAGCAGCCCCAGGTGCGAATTGAGTTCGTCCACATCGCCCATGGCATGCGGGCGCGGGCTGTCCTTGGACACGCGCGTGTTGTCGCCCAGGCCGGTGGTGCCATCGTCGCCCGTGCGCGTGGCGATCTGTGTGAGTCGGTTGCCCATGTGTGCTCCTTGTACTGCGGCGCACATTGTCCATGAGAGCCTGTTTACGATTGTGCAGGGATCGTAAACAGGCTCTTACACCAGGCTGGCAAATGTTGGCTGGGGCAACAGCAGGCAAAACTGCTGGCCACGCCCGGCGTGCTGCGGTGCAATGAAACCCTGTTCAACTTTGACGGAGCTCTTCATCCCATGAAAGCCATTCAACGCCGCACCTTTGCCTTCGACGCCCGCAGCGTAATGCTGTTCACAGCACTCTCGCTGGGCGGCGCCGCTGCCCTGCAGGCCCAGACCGCACCGGCCGCAGCGCCCAAGGCACAAGGGGGACCCTCCTACGGACCCGCTACGTCTTCTCCCAACCCCACAGCGCCCGCTGCAACCGGCACGTCGGCCGCCGCAGCCTTTGACCGCGCCGATGCCAATGCCGACGGCAAACTCAGCGCCGATGAAGCCGCCACACTGCCAGCCATTGGCAACCGTTTCGAGCAGCTTGACACCGACCGTGACGGCAGCCTGTCGCGCACGGAGTTCGACAAGGGCGCCAAGTCCTGACCGTTGATACGCCGGCGGCGCGATAGCCGCCACTCCAGTTGATAGCGCAGCGCCGTGGTGAGGCTTACCCGCCCCATCGCGGCGCATTGGCGGGTGCCCGGTGGTATTCTTTTGCGCTACCCGGAGACCGCCCATGAACGCACCCACCGCCGCCTCGCACCTGCTGCCCGAAATCCATCTGCGCGATGTGCCGCAAGCACTGATCGCGGCGCTGCAAAGCCGGTTCGGCGCGCAATGCTCGCTGGCCCAGGCCGTGCGCGAACAGCATGGGCGCGATGAAGGGTCGCTGCAGGCCCCGCCGCCCTCGGCCGTCGTGTTTGCCGAAAGCACGCAGGACGTGGCCGATGCGGTCAAGCTCGCCAGCCAGTACGAAGTGCCGGTGATTCCCTACGGCGCCGGCTCGTCGCTCGAAGGCCACCTGCTGGCCGTGCAGGGCGGCATCAGCATCGACGTGGGCCGCATGAACCGCGTGCTCAGCATCAACGCCGACGACCTCACCGTGACGGTGCAGCCCGGCATCACGCGCAAGGCGCTTAACGAAGCCATCAAGGACACGGGCCTGTTCTTCCCCATTGACCCCGGCGCCGACGCCAGCATTGGCGGCATGAGCGCCACGCGCGCCAGCGGCACCAACGCCGTGCGCTACGGCACCATGCGCGAGAACGTGCTGGCGCTCGAGGTGGTCACCGCCAGCGGAGAAGTGATTCGCACCGGCACGCGCGCCCGCAAAAGCGCGGCCGGCTACGACCTCACGCGCCTGATGGTGGGCAGCGAAGGCACGCTGGGCGTGATCACCGAAGTGACGGTGCGCCTGTACCCGTTGCCCGAGGCGGTGAGTGCCGCGATCTGCTCGTTTCCGAGCATCGAAGCCGCCGTGCGCACCACCATCCAGACCATCCAGCTCGGTGTGCCGATTGCGCGCGTGGAGCTGATCGACCGCCACAGCGTGCGCATGGTCAACGCGCACAGCAAACTCAGCCTGCGCGAAGAACCCATGCTGCTGATGGAGTTCCACGGCTCGCCCGCCAGCGTGAAAGAACAGGCCGAAACCGTGCAGGAGATCGCCGCGGAATGGGGCGGCAACGCTTTTGAATGGGCCAGCACGCCCGAAGAACGCACGCGCCTGTGGACCGCGCGGCACAACGCGCTGTTTGCCGCCGTGCAAAGCCGCCCGGGCTGCAAGGCCATCAGCACCGACACCTGCGTGCCCATCAGCCGCCTGGCCGACTGCCTGCTCGAATCGGTGGACGAAGCCGAAGCCAGCGGCATCCCCTACTTTCTCGTCGGCCATGTGGGCGACGGCAACTTCCACTTCGGCTACCTGCTCGACCCCAGCATCCCGCAAGAGCGCATTACCGCCGAAGACCTGAACCACAAGCTGGTGGCGCGCGCGCTCAGCATGGGCGGCACCTGCACCGGCGAGCACGGCGTGGGCCTGCACAAGATGGGCTTTTTGCTCGACGAAACGGGCGTGGGCGCGGTGGACATGATGCGCGCCATCAAGCGGGCGCTGGACCCGAAGAACATCCTGAATCCGGGGAAGATCTTTGCGCTTTGAACGCTATCATTTAGATAGCTAATAACGCTTTTGTCTATTGGACATGGGCCCTTTTTGACCTGAAAATCACCACCGCGCCTCGAACGATCTCGTCCGTTCGACCCGCCAAGGAAGTGATCCATTCATCAACGAAGGAGTCCATCATGAAGCAATATGGCGCAGAGTTTTTGGGTACGTTCTGGCTTGTTCTGGGGGGTTGCGGCAGTGCGGTTCTGGCCGCAGCGTTCCCGGGCGTCGGCATCGGTCTGCATGGCGTGTCGCTGGCCTTCGGCCTCACCGTGCTCACCATGGCCTTCGCCATTGGCCACATATCGGGCTGCCATCTCAACCCCGCGGTGTCCATTGGGCTCTGGGCGGGCGGCCGTTTTCCGGCGAACCAACTTCTGCCCTACATCGTGGCGCAGGTCCTTGGCGGCATCGCTGCGGGTGCGGTCCTGTACGTGATAGCCAGCGGGGCACCGGGGTTTGATGTGGCAAAGGGATTCGCCTCCAACGGCTATGGCGAACACTCTCCGGGCGGATATTCGTTGGTCGCCGCACTGGTGACAGAAGTCGTCATGACCATGTTCTTCCTGCTGGTCATCCTGGGCGCCACCGACAGGCGGGCCCCGGCCGGATTCGCCCCCATCGCCATCGGTCTTGCACTCACGCTCATTCACCTCATCAGCATTCCGGTGACCAACACCTCGGTCAACCCGGCACGCAGCACCGGCGTGGCCGTTTTTGTCGGCGGCTGGGCGGTAGCGCAGCTGTGGCTGTTCTGGGTGGCGCCGATCGTGGGGGCACTGCTGGGCGCCGTGACCTATCGGGCCATCGCCAGCGAGCAAAGCTGAAACCCCGGGCGATCGCCTCTTTCGAAGATTCCGCAGCCATTGCGGCACAGCGCTCGCCGGGCCGCGACAATCACCCGCCCGGGTGGAAATGTCATCCATCCGCCACAGCCGCCATTGGCCCCAAATTTTGGAAACCCTCATGACCTGTTCTTCCCCTTCGACCCGCATCTTCATCAAAGCGGTGCTGGCCAGCGCCGTTCTCGCCCTTGGCAGCCGGGCGCAGGCCCAGGCAGTCTTCAAGATCACCGCGATTCCCGACGAATCGCCCACCGAACTGGCGCGCAAGGCGGCGCCGCTGGTGAAATATCTGGAGCAAAAACTGGGCACGAAGGTGGAGTTCACGCCCGTGTCGGACTACGCCGCCGCCGTGGAGGCGCTGGCCAACAAGCAGGTGGACATGGCCTGGTATGGCGGTTTCACCTTTGTGCAGGCCAGCATCCGCTCGGGCGGCAAGGTGGTGCCCCTGGTGCAGCGCGAAGAGGACGAGAAATTCCGCTCGGTCTTCATCAGCGGCGATCCGGCCATCCAGTCGCTGGCCGACCTCAAGGGCAAGACCGTGAGCTTTGGCTCGCAGTCCAGCACCTCGGGCCACCTGATGCCGCGCAGCTATCTGCTGCAGGCCCAGATCGACCCCGACAAGGACTTCCGGCGCGTGGCCTACTCGGGCGCACACGACGCCACCATTGCCGCCGTAGCCTCGGGCAAGGTGGACGCGGGCGCGCTCAACATCTCGGTGTGGGAAAAATTTGTGGCCGACAAGAAGGTGGACACCAGCAAAGTCAAGGTCATCTTCACCACCCCGGCCTACTTCGACTACAACTGGACCGTGCATAGCGACATGCCGGTGGCCCAGCGCGAAAAGCTCACCAAGGCGTTTCTGGACCTGAACCGCAACACCCCCGAAGGCAAGGAAGTGCTGGACCTCCAGCGCGCCACGCGCTTCATTCCCACCCAGGCCAGCAACTACAAGGGCATTGAAACCGCAGCGCGCAATGCGGGCCTGATCAAGTGAATGCGAGCGCTCTGATTTTGATAGCTTATTGCGCTTGTGCAATAAGCGCTGCAGCATGATTTGGTTATGAAAGTGCGGCTGGACCGCGTCACCGTGCGCCACCCGGCCGCACGCGCCGGTGCACCCGCAGCGCTGCGGGGTCTCGACTTGACGGTAGCGCAGGGCGAGCAGGTGGCCGTGATCGGGCCGTCGGGCGCGGGCAAGACCACGCTGCTGCAACTGCTGGCCTGCGCCCAGCGGCCCGATCAGGGCAGCTTGCAGCTCGACGGCATCGATCCCTGGGTATTGCCGCGCCGCGCATTGCAGCGCCTGCGCGGCCATCTGTTTCTCGCCCCCCAGGTGCCGCCGCTGCCGCCCCGGCAGCGCGTCGTCACGGCGGTGCTGGCGGGGCGCCTGCCGCACGAAAGCCTGTGGGCCAGCGTGCGCAGCCTGGTCTATCCCACCGGCATCGGGCTGGCCGAGCAGGCGCTGAGCCGTTTTGACGTGGCCGACAAGCTGTTCGACCGGGTAGACCGCCTCTCGGGCGGCGAGCGCCAGCGGGTGGGCCTGGCGCGGGCGCTGGCCTCGCAGGCCAGCGCGCTGCTGGTGGACGAGCCCCTGTCCGCGCTCGACCCGGCGCGCGCGCAGCAGGCCCTGGCCTCGCTCACGCAGGCAGCCCGCGAGCGCGGGGCCACGCTGATTGCCACGCTGCACCATGTGGACATGGCCCTTGCGCATTTCCCGCGCATCGTCGGGCTGCGCGACGGTGCGCTGGCCTTTGACCTGCCTGCGACGCAGGTGACGCCACAGCACCTGCACCAGCTGTATGCGCAGCACCTGGACGAGCTGACCCAAACGGCGCCGCCCGCCCCAGATGCGCCCGTGGCTGCGGCACCCGTGCCCATGCAGTGCCGTTAGCGCAACCGCCCATGTTGTCTTTGCTGCATGCCCCCCCCGGCAAAAACCGGCCGCCCGCGCGGCACGACCCGGCCTGGCGCGGCCGCCTGGCCTGGGCCGTGGTGGCGCTGGTGCTGCTGTGGCCCATGCTGGTGCTTACCGAGTTCAAGCCCTGGCTGCTGCTGGCGCCGGATGCGCTGAAACCCTCGCTGCGCTTTCTGGCCGATTTCGTGCCGCCCAGGTGGGACGCCGAGTTTCTGGCCCTGGTGGCGCGCGAGACCTGGCGCACCGTGGCCATTGCCACCGCAGGCCTCACGCTGGCCCTGGTGCTGGCCGTGCCGCTGGCGTTGCTGTCGGTGCGGGTGCTGTCGGTCTCGTCCCTCACCGGCCCCATGGCGCCACTGCCGGCGCTGGTGCGGCTCTTGGTGCGCTGGCTGCTGGTGGTGCTGCGCAGCGTGCCCGAGCTGATCTGGGCGCTGGTTTTTGTGCGCGTGGTGGGCCTGGGCCCCACGGCCGGCGTGCTGGCCATTGCGCTCACCTTTGCGGGCATGCTGGGCAAGGTGTATGCCGAAATCCTGGACAGCGCCGAGCCCCATGCGGCCGCCAGCCTGCTGCGCAATGGCTCGGGCCGGCTGCAGGCCTTTTTGTACGCGCTGTTGCCGCAGAACGCCGCCGAGCTCACCAGCTACACGGTGTACCGCTGGGAATGCGCCATCCGCTCGTCGGCCGTGCTGGGCTTTGTCGGCGCGGGCGGGCTGGGCCAGCAGATGGACGCCTCGATGAAGATGTTCGAAGGCGCCGAGGTGGCCACCATGCTGCTGGTGTTCATGGCGCTGGTCTGGCTGGCGGACCGCATCAGCGCCTGGCTGCGGCAAAGGCTGGCATGAACACGCAAGCGCCGCCTTCAGCGCCCCGGACCTCCCCCCAGCGCTGCCTGGCCTGCTGGTGCGTGGCCGCAGCGGCGCTGGCGCTGGTGGTGCTGAGCTTCTGGTCGCTCGATCTGCAATGGGCGCAGTTTCTTTCCGCCCCGGCGCTGGCCAAGATGGGCCGGTTTCTGGCCGAGCTGCTGCAGCCCGAAACCAGCCCGGTGTTTCTGCAAAAACTGCTGTGGGCCACGCTGGAGACGCTGGCCATGTCAGCGCTGGGCACCTTGCTGGCGGTGCTGCTGGGCCTGGCGCTGGCCCTGCCCGCCAGCAAGGCGTTTGATGGAGACCCGGCGCGCTGGCGCGGCCCGACGCGGCTGCTGCTCAACGCCCTGCGCAGCATTCCCGAACTGGTGTGGGCCACGCTGCTGCTGATCGCGGCCGGCCTGGGGCCGTTTGCCGGCACGCTGGCGCTGGCGCTGCACACCGCGGGCGTACTGGGCCGCCTGTTTGCCGAAGCCATCGAGAACGCCCCGCCGGGCCCCGGCTTTGCCCTGCGCGTGCGCGGGGTGGCCAGCAGCCGCGTGTTTTTGTATGCCACCCTGCCTCAGGTGCTGCCGCAACTGTTGAGCTACACGCTGTACCGCTGGGAAAACAACATCCGCGCCGCCGCCGTGCTGGGCGTGGTGGGGGCCGGCGGGCTGGGGCAGATGCTGGCGTACCACATGGGGCTGTTCCAGATGGGTGAAACCAGCAGCGTGCTGGTCGCCATGCTGGCGCTGGTCGCGCTGGTGGATGCACTGAGCTTTGCCAGCCGGCGCTGGCTCGCGATCTGACGCAAAGCGCTACTGTTTCAATAGCGCACTGCGCATTTTGGACCTACGCCAGGGCCGTTTTTTATACGGATATTTGGTCAGGCTGCCGTGGCCATGCCATCAGACCAGCGCCCGCAATGGTCCGTCTTTTCATCCAGGGAACATCGGCGTAGCATCGCGCTCGCGTTAGCGTGTTTGGTTTACACGATGGAGGTTCACATGGTTTTCTCCACTCCCAACCGACAACGGGGTCTTTGCGCGTTGGCCTCAGGGCTTTGCCTTTTGTCTACCGCTGCCGTTGCACAAACGGCGCCCCCGTCGATCACGGCCTCGCCCGAGATCTACAAGGTAATTGCAGAAAACGCCAAGTACCGGGTGATATCGGTCACCTGGGCTCCAGGGCAAAAGGATGCCATGCACTCCCACCCCGACTCGGCGGTCTACGTTCTCACCGACTGTGCCCTGCGCTACGACCTTCCCAACGGCGCAACGCGAGACGGGTTCCCACCCGCTGGTTTTGCCGTGGTGCAGGCACCTATCGAAGCCCATTCCGTGGAGAACGTGGGCAAATCCGACTGCAAGCTCATCATGTTTGAGCCCAAATAGGCGACATGCGGCCTTTGGCCACCCCAGTGCCCAGCCGCTGCCGCCCGATCAGGCCGCCACCACGGCAGAGCGCCGCAACCGTGCCGCCACGCCCACACCCACCAGCGCAGCCGACACCACGCTCAGCGCCAGCGTGATGGCCGAGCCGTAGAAGATGCCCGAGGTCATGCCCCGGTCCAGCAGGGCGCCAAACACCGGCGCGGCCAGGCAAAAGCCCAGATCCAGCCCCGAATACACCGTGCCATAGACGCGGCCCGTGGCGCCGGGCGGGCTGGCGCGCTTGATGAGCATGTCGCGCGACGGGCTCGCAAGACCCGTTCCGACGCCTGCCAGCGCGGCCACCACCACGGCCGCCATGCCGGGCAGCCAGCCCGTGCCCACCAGCACCAGCAGGGCGGCCGAGGCCAGCAGGCACACCGAGATCACCTTCTCCAGCCGCACCACGCGGCCCACCAGAAAGCCGCCCACCACCATGCCCGCTGCGCCGCACAGCATGTAGCCGGTGACCACCAGAGCGGTCACGCTGAGCGGCAGGCCGTACATGCTCTGCAGCGCGGGGCTGGCAAAGCTCTGGATGGCGCTCAGGGCGCAGGTGCTCCAGAAAAAGAAGGAGAAGCACAGCCACACCGACGGCAGCTTCAGGAAGGCCATGGGGTGCTCATCGGCCACGGCCTTGGCGCCCGGGGCCTGGTGCGCCCAGGCGCCCTGGCGGTCGTCCAGCGCGTCGCGGTTCCACACCATGACGGCCAGCACCACGAGGGCCAGCAGGGCGCCGCACAGGCAGGCCGCACGCCACGAGCCCGTGGCCGAGGCAATGCCTGCCATGAACACCGGCGCCGTGGCCCAGCCCAGGTTGCCGCTGATGCCGTGCACCGAAAAGCCATGGCCCAGGCGCTGCGGCGACACGCGCTTGTTGAGGATGGTGAAGTCCACCGGGTGGAACGGCGCATTGCCCAGCCCCGCCAGCGCTGCCGCCAGCAGCAGCCCCACATAGCCCTGCGCCGTGCCCGCCACCAGGCCGGCGGCGGCAAAGCTCGACAGCGCAAAGAACAGCACCGGGCGCGCGCCCACGCGGTCCACCAGAAAACCCGACAGCGCCTGGCCCACGCCCGACACCACGAAGAACACCGACACCAGCAGGCCCAGCTCGGAATAGCTGAAGCCGAACTCGCCAATCAGCCACGGAAACAGCGGCGGCAGCAGCATGTGGAAAAAGTGCGAGCTGCCGTGCGCCAGGCCGATGAGGCCGATGGTGCGGGCGTCCTGCCGCAGGGGAACGGCGTTCTGAGCGCCTGGGGAAACGTGGGTCATGGCACTGATCTTAGGCAACCCCGCCTCGGCAGGTTTACGATAGCCTGCCAATTTCTATCGCCAACATGCCAAAAGCAGCCCCGCCCACCGACGCCGCCCCGCCACCACGCCCGCAGCGGGCGCTGTCGTATGTGAAATTGCTCACGCCGCACCTGTTCGTGCCCACTGCCGAGCGCCCGGTGCGCGCCAAGGTGCGCCAGCTGGCGGCCGACACGCAGGTGATGCCGCACAGCCACCCCTGGGCGCAGGTGGCCATCTCGACCACGGGCGTGATCCGGCTCACGGTGGACCGGGGCACCTACATCGCGCCGCCCTCGCGCGCGCTGTGGATTCCACCCGGCGTGGAACATGCCGTGACCATGGTGGAAGACGCCGATCTGCGCACGCTGTATTTCCACCAGCCGCGCGGGCGCTGCGGCCCGGGCGTGCCGCGCCACGAAGAGGCCGCCTGGCGCCAGTGCCGCGTGCTGGAGGTGTCCGACCTGCTGCGCGCGCTGGTGCGCGAGCTGCCGTCCACGCCCGACGACGGCCCCGCCCTCACCCCCGACGAACGCACCCGCGAGCGCCACCTGAACGCCCTGGTGCTGGGCGAGCTGCGCCGCGCCGCCGCCGTGAAGCTGGGTGTGGACCTGCCCCACGACAAGCGCCTGCGCCACCTGTGCGAAGCGGTGCTGGCCGATCCCACGCGCCATGAAACCCTGAGCGCGTGGGCGCAGGACACCGGCGCCAGCCCGCGCACGGTGGCGCGCCTGTTTCGCACCGAGCTCTCCAGCACCTTCACGCAGTGGCGCCAGCAGGTGATATTGGCCAAGGCCGTGTCGCTGGCCGCGGGGCGCATGCCCATGGGGCAGATCGCCGCCGAACTGGGCTACAGCCCCAGCGCCTTCAGCGCCATGGTGCGCAAATCGGTGGGCCAGCCGCCGGGGCGGTTTCTGGGACATCAGCCACCGGGGCCTGTGCAGTAGCGCTGCGCAACCGCCGGGGTGCCTGGCAAGGGCAAGGCGGCCGCCTGAAAACGGCGGGGCCGGGCGGGGTGCTGACAGGCGATCGGCGTCTTGTCCTAGGCCGTTTTCGCTGCGCGCCTACGTTCATGATCCTGCGCTTCTGTCAGATTGGGACCATCTCCAAGACAGGGTTTGAACATCATGAAAAAACACATCCGCAACCAGGTCGCAGCCCTTTTTCTGCTGCTTCCGACCGCCACCGCACTGCTGGTCGCTCCGGGCACGGTCATGGCGCAGCCCGCCGCTGCCGAGTTGCGATCACTGCAGGTGGAGACAGACGACGGTCTGCGCGCCGGCGCCGACCTGCAGTTCACCATCGAGGGCACACCGCGTGGCCGGGTGCAACTCAAGATTGACGGTGTGCCGCGCAGCATCGTGCTGCAGGAAACCGAACGGGGGGTGTACACGGGAAGCTACACCATCCGCCGCCAGGACCGAATCAACGAAAACAGCGCCGTGCGCGCCACGCTGAAGGTGCGCAACCGCAGTATCACGAGCAACTACGCGCTTCCAGTGGGCATCGGTGGACGGGACGTGGCCGCGCCCACCGCACCGCCACCCGGCCTGAAGATCGACCGTTTTTCGGTCGCCCCCATTGACAGGATGGAGCCCGGCGCCGAACTGCGCTTTACGCTCAACGGCGCACCGGGTGGCAGGGCCCATTTCGACATTCCCGGCGTGATCGACAACGTGCCGATGCGCGAAGTACAGCCCGGTGTCTATGAAGGCGCCTACACCATCCGTCGCATGGACAACCTGGCGCCGTCGCGGCCCGCCGTGGCCACCCTGCGTGTCGGTGAGCGCACGGTCTCTTCGACCCTGACCCAGCCTCTGATCACCGATGCCAGACCACCGGTGATTCGCCATGTGTCGCCGCGCGACGGCGAGACGATCCCGCGCAGCCGGGACACCTCGGTTTCCGGGACCTTTGATGATGTCGGCGGTGTGGGTGTGGACCCCAAAAGCGTTCGCATCGTGATCGCGGGACGTGATGTGACGTCCGCTGCACAGATCACTGCGCAGTTTTTCACCTACCGCGCAGACCTGCCCGCCGGCCGGTACCCGGTGGAAGTGACCGCCCGGGACATGGTGGGCAATGGCATGCGCCAGAACTGGACCTTCAACGTCGATTCGCAAATGAACGCTGCGCCCACCACCGTACAGCTGCAGGTGACCAGCCACGCCAACAATGCCACGGTGGACAGAGGCGCCGTTGTCGTACGCGGCCGCACCGCGCCGGGCGCGGTGGTGGACGTCAAGGTGAATGCGGTGGGCACGCTGGTGGGCGTGTTTGGCCTGAACCAGGAATTGCTGTCGCAGCGTGTACAGGCCGATCGCAACGGCGACTTCTCGTTCAGCTTCACCTCGCAGGTGCCGCTGCCCGGCACCCGCTACGAGGTGACGATGACCGCTGGCAGGGATGGCATGGCAGCCACCGAGACGCAGCTGGTGCTGTTCCAGAAGTAGGCGGCAGCCCGCACCGGTTCATCTGGAGGGCCACTCCGCAGCGCTGAACCGGTTTGTCATGAAAATTGAATAAAATCGCTGCCAAGCGCTTGATGGATATGCGCCATTAGCTATTAATATAGTAGCAAATTGGTGCCCAAGTGCCTGCAGCAACGTCCCAGTAACGCTAAGGTGGTGGCTTCTGCCCACGCCGCGCCCCATGACACCCACCCCACCCCTTCGCCACTTCCACAGCTACGAACCCCGGCTGGGCCACGGCCTGCCGCACGACCCGTTCAATGCCATCGTGGGGCCGCGCCCCATCGGCTGGATCTCGACGCAAAGCGCCACGGGTGCGCTGAACCTGGCGCCCTACAGCTTCTTCAACGCCTTCAACTACGTGCCGCCCATCGTGGGCTTTGCCAGCATTGGCGCCAAGGACACGCTGCGCAACATCGAGGACACGGGCGAGTTTGTGTGGAACCTCGCCACGCGCGATCTGGCCGAGCCCATGAACCAGAGCTGCGCCGCCGTGCCGCCCGAGGTGAGCGAGTTCGACCTGACGGGCCTCACACCCCTGCCCTCCACGCGCGTTCGCCCGCCCCGCGTGGCCGAAAGCCCCGTCACCTTTGAATGCCGCAGCACGCAAATCCTGCAATTGCAGGGTGTGGATGGGCACAAGGTGCCCACCTGGCTGATACTGGGCGAGGTGGTGGCCGTGCACATCGACAAGGCCCTGCTGAAAGACGGCGTATATGACACGGCGGGTGCCGGGCATATCCTGCGTGGCGGCGGCCCGGCGGACTATTTCACGGTGGGGCCGGAGCAGTTGTTCCGGATGTACCGGCCGCGTTGAGGCGCCGGCACGCAGGTAAGCCGGTCACACCCCGGCCGGGCCCGCAGGCATGTGGTACACCCACACCGGCCGCCCGCCCGGCGCGTGCAGCTGCGCATGGGGCGGCCAGCCGGGCACGGCGAACTCCAGGCTCACAAGCCATGCGCCGGGCGCCATCTCGGCACGGGCCTTGGCGGCGGCGCGGGGCATGCTCTCGGGGCGCTGGAACAGGTAAACCAGCTGGTAGCCGCTCCAGTCGGCCCGCCAGATATCGCCCTGCTCTACCCGCGCCCAGGGGCAGCGGCGGGCGCACAGCCAGCGCAGCGGGTGGCTCCATTCCAGCCCCTCCAGCTGGGCCAGGGGGTAGGCCTGGCGCAGCGCAATCAGGCCGTCGCCCAAGCCGCAGCCCGCGTCGAGCACGCGCGCGCGGGGCTCCAGGGGGCAAAGTCGGGCAGGTCGTTGAGCGCGTCGGGCGGGGTGGGAAACAGCGGCGCATCGCGCCAGGCATTCAGGGGGTACACCAGCAGCAGCAGGGCCAGCGGCACCAGCCAGCCCCAGGCGGGCAGGCCCGCCGCCCCCGTGAGGGCCAGCGACAACGGAAACCCCGCCGCAATCAGCCCCCGCCGCCACCAGGTGTCGCCCAGCAGGCTGGCGACCGTGCCCAGGCCGCATGCCAGCACCAGCGCCCATGCCGCAGGCAGGTGTGCGCGCTGCAGGGCCACAAACAGCAGCCACGCCGCCGCCCAGGCCGTCAGTGCGGGCAAGGGCCATGGCAAAAAGCGGTAGGCCATGGGGAACACGGGCCCTGCGTCGGGCCGGTCAGGCGTTGCCGCGCAGCCGGTCGATCAAGCCGTTCAGGGCCTCCAGCGAGCCAAACTGGATGGACAACTCGCCCATATCCTCCATGCGGCCGTTGCGTTTGACGCGCTTTTTCACACGCACCTCGACCTCGGCCATGAGCAGGTCGGAGAGCTCTTCTTCCACCCGCTTGAGGTCGCGCGATTTTTCCTTTTTGGGCCGCGTGGCGACCAGGTTGAACTCGGCACCGATCTTCTTGACCAGGGCTTCGGCCTCGCGCACCGACAGCTTGCGGGCCGCGATCTGGTTGCCTGCCGTGATCTGCGCGGCGCGGTCCAGCGCCAGCAGCGCGCGCGCGTGGCCCATGTCGATGTCGCCCGCCATCAGCATGGTCTGCACGGGCTCGGCCAGGTTCAAAAGGCGCAGCAGGTTGCTGGCGGCGCTGCGCGAGCGGCCGACGGCCTGCGCGGCCTGCTCGTGGGTGAGGCCGAACTCTTTGACCAGGCGCTGCAGGCCCTGCGCCTCTTCGAGCGGATTCAGGTCTTCGCGCTGGATGTTCTCGATGAGCGCCATGGCAGCGGCCGACTCGTCGGGCACATCGCGCACCAGCACCGGCACGGCATCGAGGCCCGCGAGCCGGGACGCACGAAAGCGCCGCTCGCCCGCGATGATTTCGTACAACGGCCCCTCTTGACTGAGGGCGCCCATCGCAGGGGAGGGCCCCTGCGATGCTCGTTCCTGGCGGCGCAGCCGAGCTTGTTCGTCGCTCAGGCGACGAACAAGAATCGGCTGCATGATGCCCTGGGCCTTGATGCTTTCGGCCAGCTCGTACAGCGCACCCTCGTCCATCCGCGTGCGTGGCTGGTACATGCCCGGCACCAGTTCGCTCAGGGCCAGACTGCTGGGCAGGCCCGCCTCGGCGGCCTGGGCCTTTTCGACCCCTTCGGCCACCTTGGGGCCGAGCAAGGCTTCGAGTCCGCGGCCGAGGCCCTTGGGTTTCTTGGTGACCATGTTCGTCAATCTTTCAAAAGGGTGTGCAGCAGGTTGTGGCCCTCGGGCCAGTCTGCCAGGCCGGATTCGGCGTTGATGTGGCCGCACTCGCCGCTGTCGATGAAGCGCGCGCCCCAGGCCTGCGCCAGGCTTTCGGCGCGCTCGAAGCTGCAATACGGGTCGTTGCGGCTGCCGACCAGCAGGGTGGGGAACGGCAGCGGCTGGCGGCCGATGGGCGCCCAGCCGTGGATTTGCGCGGCCAGGTCGGGGCGCTCCACATCGCCGGGCGCCACCAGCAGCGCGCCCTGCACGCGGTGGGCGTTGGCCGAATGCGCCGCCCACCAGGCGGTGAGGATGCAGCCCAGGCTGTGCGCCACCAGCACCACGGGGCCGTCGGCATCGACCACGGTTTCTTCGAGCCGCGCCGACCAGTCGCCGCGCAGCGGGCGCATCCAGTCGTGCTGCTCCACGCGGTGGTAGCCGTGCCGGGCCTCCCACAGGCTTTGCCAGTGGTCGGGGCCCGAGTTCTGCCAGCCGGGCAGCAGCAGGATGTTGGAGGCCTTCATCACTATCAAATCAATAGCTGCCAGCGCTTTACTATCAAGCGCCGGGGGCCATTTTGGCTACAGAAGCCGATGCCGCAGCCATGCGCTGCACGCGCTCGACCATCTCCTGCGCAAACTCGACAAAGGCCTGGCTGCCCTTGGCCGCCGGGTCGAACACCACGCCCGGCAGGCCGTAACTGGGCGCTTCGGCCAGGCGCACGTTGCGCGGGATGACGCTGTTGAACACCTTGTCGCCAAAGTGGCCCTTGAGCTGGTCGCTCACCTGCTGCTGCAGCGTGATGCGAGGGTCAAACATCACGCGCAGCAGGCCGATGATCTGCAGGTCGGCGTTGAGGTTGGCGTGCACCTGCTTGATGGTGTTGACCAGATCGGTCAGGCCTTCGAGCGCGAAGTATTCGCACTGCATGGGCACGATCACGCCGTGCGCGCTGCACAGGCCGTTGAGCGTGAGCATCGAGAGGGACGGCGGGCAGTCGATCAGCACAAAATCGTAGTTGTCAGCCACCTCGGCCAGCGCGGTCTTGAGGCGCTTTTCGCGGTGCTCCAGCGCCACCAGCTCTACCTCGGCCCCCGCCAGTTCACGGTTGGCGCCCAGCACCCAGTAGCCGCATTTTTCCGACAGCACCGCGGCCTCTTTGACCGAGGCGGATTCGAGCAGCACGTCGTACACCGACAGCTGAAGGCTGCGCTTGTCCACGCCCGAACCCATGGTGGCATTGCCCTGCGGGTCCAGGTCCACCATCAGCACGCGCTGGCCGATCTTGGCCAGGCCCGCGGCAAGGTTGACGGTGGTGGTGGTCTTGCCAACGCCACCCTTCTGATTGGCAACGCAAAAAATCTTGGCCATGTGGATGCTGTGGTGGTGTGGGTTTATTTGGAGATGGCCAGCTTGATGCCAAAGCCGATCAGAAAGACGCCAGCCACTTTTTCCAGCGCGCGGGCAATGAACGGGTTGGCGCGCATGCGCTCGGCGAGGTGGTGGGTGAGCAGTACCACGGTGAGGCCATAGGCCAGGGTGAGCACGGCAATGGTGGCCGCCATCACACCAAAGGTGAGCATGCCCTGGTGGTGCGCCGGATCCACAAACAGCGGAAAGAATGCCATGTAGAACACGATGGCCTTGGGGTTGAGCAAGGTGATCAGCCCCGCCTGCTTGAAGTAGTGGCGCGGCTGGATGTTGAGGATGGGCTGGGCGCCGGGTTTGGCCGTGAGCATCTTGAAGCCCAGCCAAGCCAGGTAGGCCGCGCCCAGCCACTGCACGGCGTTGAAGGCCGTGGGGTAGGTGGCCAGCAATGCCGCCACACCGGCCACCGCTGCCCACATCAGCACCTGGTCGCCCGCGATCACGCCCAGGGTAGCCGCCAGGCCACCGCGCACGCCGCCCTTGCTGGTGGAGGTGATGAGCGCCAGATTGCCAGGCCCTGGAATGGCCAGGAACAACACAATGGCGGCGACAAAGGCGCCGTAGTCTGCAATGCCGAACATGAATTCTCCCGGAGCGCTGGAAGGGTGCTGTGATAGATGCACTCGCAATGAGGAGCCGAGTTTACGCGACCACCCTTCCCTCACCCCAAAAAGAGCCGTCAGACCGGCTTCGTCCAGATGATGCAGCGCTCGGCGTCCAGCCCCGGCACCACGAGCTGTTCCACGTGAAACACCTTTACATCGTCGGGCAAGGCGACGATTTCATCCTCGGGGTGCTTGCCCTTCATGGCCAGCCAGACACCGTGCGGCGCCGCCAGCGCAGCCCGCGACCAGGTCACAAAATCGGGCAACGATGCAAAGGCACGGCAGCTGATGATGTCAAAGGGGGCTGTCAGTGTCTCCACCCGCGCATGCACGCCATGCAGGTTGCGCAGCTTGAGCGCCACCGCCGCCTGCTGGATGAACGCGGCCTTCTTGCCCACCGTGTCCACGCAACTCACATCCACGTCGGGGCAGCAGATGGCGAACACCACACCAGGCAGGCCACCGCCCGAGCCCACGTCGAGCAAGCGAACAGGGGTAGGCGCCCCACCCTGCTGCTGCAATGCCGCCACATGGCGGCGCAACGGCGCCACGGCGGCCAGGCTGTCGAGCAGGTGGTGCGTCATCATCTCCTGCGGGTCGCGCACGGCCGTCAGGTTATAGACCTTGTTCCACTTCTGCAGCAGGGCCAGAAAATCCATCAACAGGGAAACCTGTGCATCGCTCAAGCCCAGCGCCAGGGCATCCGCACCGGCTTGCAGTTGCTGGCGCAGGCTGTCGTTGTTGTTCATCCCCATCGTCATGCCGCCACTTCGCCTTCTGCCTTGGCAGCGGAAGCCGAAGCCACGGCGAATTCCTTGAAGCCACCCTTCTTCAAATGCACCATCAGCAGCGAGATCGCGGCGGGTGTAATGCCCGTGATGCGGGAGGCGTGGCCCAGGGTTTCGGGCCGGTGCCGGCTGAGCACCTGGCGCGCCTCGATGCTCAGGGCCGTGACCTGCATGTAGTCCAGGTCGGCCGGTAGGCGCAGTTTTTCGAAATGCGCAGCACGCTCCACCTCGCCCTTCTGGCGGTCGATGTAGCCCGAATATTTGGCGGCAATCTCCACCTGCTCCACCACCGGCTCGCTCAGCTCACCCAGGGTTTCACGTGAAACATCCGTGGTCGCATACTTGCCACCGTCCAGCGACATCAGGTTGGCGTAGTTCACATCCGGGCGGCGCAGCAATTCAAACAGATTGTATTCGTGATCGATGCTCTTGCCCAAGACCCGTTCGGACTCTGTCGCAGGCAGGTTGCGCGGGTTCACCCAGGTGGCTTTCAGGCGCTCTGTTTCACGTGAAACCGCATCGCGTTTGCGGCAAAAAGCATCCCAGCGCGCGTCGTCGACCAGCCCCATGCGGCGCCCGGCTTCGGTCAAGCGCATGTCGGCGTTGTCTTCGCGCAGCTGCAGGCGGAACTCGGCCCGGCTCGTGAACATGCGGTAGGGCTCGGTCACGCCCTTGGTGATGAGGTCATCCACCAGCACGCCCAGGTAAGCCTCATCGCGACCAGGCAACCACGCGGCATCGCCCCGACACTGCAGCGCGGCGTTGATGCCGGCAAACAGGCCCTGCGCCGCCGCCTCTTCGTAGCCCGTGGTGCCGTTGATCTGCCCGGCAAAGAACAGACCCTGAATCTGGCGCGTCTCGAAGCTGCTCTTGAGCGAGCGCGGGTCGAAGTAGTCGTATTCAATGGCATAGCCGGGGCGCAGGATGTGCGCGTTCTCCAGCCCCGGCATGCTGCGCACCAGGTCGTACTGGATGTCAAACGGCAGGCTGGTACTGATGCCATTGGGGTAGAACTCGTGCGTGGTCAGGCCTTCGGGCTCCAGAAAGATCTGGTGGCTGTCCTTGTCGGCAAAGCGGTTGATCTTGTCTTCCACACTGGGGCAGTAGCGCGGACCCACGCCCTCGATCTTGCCGGTGAACATGGGGCTGCGGTCAAAGCCGCTGCGGATGATGTCGTGCGTGCGCTCGTTGGTGTGGGTGATCCAGCACGGCATCTGGCGCGGGTGCATTGTTGCATTGCCCATGAAGCTGAACACCGGCACGGTGCCCTCGTTCACGCCGCCGGGCATGCCATCGCCGGGCTGCTCCGCGCACTTCGAGAAGTCGATGCTGCGTCCGTCCAGCCGGGGCGGCGTGCCGGTTTTCAGGCGGCCCTGGGGCAGCTTCAGCTCCTTGAGGCGTGCCGACAGCGACACCGCAGGCGGGTCCCCTGCCCGACCGGCGGCGTAGTTGTTCAGCCCCACATGGATCTTGCCGTCCAGGAAAGTGCCGGCCGTCAGCACCACCGTGCGGCTGCGAAAGCGGATGCCCACCTGCGTGACGGCGCCCACCACGCGGTCGCCTTCCACCATCAGATCGTCCACCGCCTGCTGAAACAGCCACAGGTTGGGCTGGTTCTCCAGCATGCGGCGGATGGCGGCCTTGTACAGAATGCGGTCGGCCTGCGCCCGCGTAGCACGCACGGCCGGGCCCTTGCTGCTGTTGAGAATACGGAACTGGATGCCGCCCTCGTCCGTGGCCAGGGCCATCGCGCCGCCCAGCGCATCGACCTCCTTCACCAGGTGCCCCTTGCCAATGCCGCCAATGCTGGGGTTGCAGCTCATCTGCCCCAGCGTCTCGATGTTGTGGGTCAGCAGCAGCGTTCTTTGCCCTAAGCGCGCAGCAGCCAGCGCGGCTTCGGTGCCGGCATGGCCACCGCCGACAACGATCACATCAAATTCCTGGGGATACAACATGAGAAAAACTCCAGGGCCACCGGCCCACAACCGCACACCAACCAAACGCCAACCAAGCACTGGCGCTCTGGCGCCAGCCCCGTGCCGGCCTTGTGGGCCATGCAGCGGAAAGCCGGCAATTTTCCCACCTTTGGCTGTCGCACGCCCATGGGTGCTGCCAACGACCATTCCGGCACCTGTGCGATCCACGTCCCTGCGCACCGTTTCACGTGAAACATCAGCACTCGCCAGGACCCTGCACTGCAAGCCTACGCCCGTGCACCGAACCCGCAGGAATCCTGCCCCAGGCCTGTGCTCCAATGCCGGGCATGCACAACCAACTCCTCGTCTTTGCGGGCAGCACCCGCCAGCAATCCTTCAACCGCCGCCTGGCCCAGGCTACCGCCGCCATCGCCCGTGAAGCCGGTGCCCAGGTCACGCTGCTGGAGCTGTCCGATTTCGACATCCCCATGTACAACGCCGACCTGGAAGCGCAAGGCACTCCCGCCGATGTGCTGCGGCTCAAGCAGATCCTGTGGGAACACCCGGCCTGGGTCATCTGCGCCCCCGAATACAACGGAAGCTACACCGCCCTGCTCAAGAACACCATCGACTGGGCGTCCAGCCCCGTCAAAGGCCACCCCGACTGGCAGGACGGCACCCGGCCCTTTCGCGGCAAGGTGGCGGGCATGCTCAGCGCCTCGCCGGGCGCTTTGGGCGGCCTGCGTTCGCAAAGCCACCTGGCGCCCTTGTTGATCAACCTCGAATGCTGGCTGGCACCCCAGGCCTTTGCGTTGGGCCACGCAGGCAGCGCGTTCGACGATCAGGGTGCCCTGGTACAGCCGGCGCACCGCGACCGCGTGCGCGCGGTGATCGACCAGGTGCTGTGGGCGGCCGGGCGGCTGCATCCGGCAGCGGGCTGAGCAATTCGGGCAAAAAAGCCTGCAGCACCCAATGGGCAAGCGCAGGCAGCTATCAAAACACACCCATGGATTGCCGCCCTGGCTGCGGCGCCTGCTGCACCGCCCCCTCCATCAGCTCACCCATCCCGGGAATGCCCCGAGGCAAGCCTGCGGGCGTGCGTTGCATTCAGCTGGGGGACGACGCCCGTTGCCTCATCTTCGGGCAACCCGGGCGCCCCGCCGTGTGCGCCGGACTGAGGCCATCGGCCGAGATGTGCGGCCCCGACCGGGAGTACGCCCTGCGTTACCTGGCGCGCCTGGAAGTGCAGACCCGTCCGGCCTGAAAATCGGACAAGTGACGGCGCCGCGAGGCAGGTGACGCGCTCAGCGCCGCCGCCGGGGCGAGAACCCCGGCGCCAGCAGAAAAAAACTGCAGCGCATAGCATCCTGCTCTTTCTTTTCCATCGCTCACGAGGATTTTGTCCATGAAGCTCTACTACGCGCCCGGCGCCTGCTCCCTTTCGCCCCACATCGCGCTGCACGAAGCCGGCCTGGCCTGCACGCCCGTGCTGGTCAGCACCAAGAGCCACAAGCTGCAGGACGGCACCGACTACTACAGCATCAACCCACTGGGCTATGTGCCCGTGCTGGAGCTGGACAGCGGCGAGCGCCTGCGCGAAGGCCCGGCCATCGTGCAGTACATCGCCGATCTCGTGCCAGACAAGCAACTGGCCCCGGCGAATGGCACCCTGGAGCGCTACCGCCTGCAGGAGTGGCTGACCTTCATCGGCACCGAAATCCACCAGGGCTTTGGCCCGCTGTTCAACCCGGCCACGCCCGACGAGTACAAGGCCACCGCGCGCGAAAAGCTGCTGCAGCGCCTGCAGTGGGTGGACAGCCAGCTCGCGGGCAAGCCCTACCTGATGGGCGAGCAGTTCACCGTGGCCGATGGCTACCTGTTCACCGTGGTCAACTGGGCCGGGTTCGTTGGCCTTGACCTCTCTGGCCTGAGCCACCTCACCGCTTTTCAGGCCCGCGTTGCCGCACGCCCCGCAGTGCAGGCGGCCATGCGAGCCGAAGGTCTGCTCAAGTAATTGCCCGGGGGCGCTGGTGCAGTCCACCTGCACCCCATACCAAATTCAATGTCAAAACAGCTTGCAGCCCTTGTTCAACAAGCGCTGAAAGCTATCATTTTTGAAAAACGAGGCTCTGTTTGCGGCAGCGCAACTAGCACACAATGGCTTCACCCAGCTGCCCGCTGCGTACTGCAGCAAGCGCCGCACTGCAGTACCCTTAGGGCAAAACCCGCCCTCGGGCAAACCCCACCATTCACTCTCGCGACGAAAGCCATTCATGCCCTCTTTGTTCGAACCCGTCCAGGCCGGTGACCTGCACCTGGCCAACCGCATTGCCATGGCGCCCCTCACGCGCAACCGTGCGCCGGACGCCATCCCCACGCCGCTTATGGCCACCTACTACACGCAGCGCGCCAGCGCCGGCCTGCTGATCACCGAAGCCACCGCCATCAGCCCCCAGGGCCAGGGCTATGCCGACGTGCCCGGGCTGTACAGCACCGAGCAGCTTGACGGCTGGAAGCGCGTGACGCGCTCCGTGCACGCCGAAGGCGGCAAGATCGTGGTGCAGCTGTGGCATGTGGGCCGCGTCTCGCACACCGACCTGCAGCCGGGCAACGCCGCGCCCGTGGCGCCCTCGGCCATTCGCGCCCATACCAAGACGGTGCTGATCAAGGACGGCGTGCCCACCTTCACCGATACCTCCATGCCCCGCGCCCTCGAACTGGACGAGCTGCCCGGCATCGTGCAGGACTACCGCCACGCCGCGCGCAACGCCATTGCCTGCGGTTTTGACGGTGTGGAAATCCACGGCGCCAACGGCTACCTGCTCGACCAGTTCATGAAGACCGGTGCCAACGAGCGCACCGATGACTACGGCGGCAGCATCAAGAACCGCGTCCGGCTCACGCTCGAAGTGGTGCGCGCCATCGTCGATGAGATCGGTGGCGGCCGCACCGGCATCCGCCTGTCGCCCGTGACGCCCGCCAACGACATCGTGGACGACAACCCCCAGCAGCTGTTTGACTACCTGGTGGCCCAGCTCGCCCCGCTGGGGCTGGCCTACGTGCACATCGTCGAAGGCGCCACCGGTGGCGCCCGCGAAATCGCCGATCGCCCCTTCGACTATCCCGCCCTCAAGGCCGTGTACCGCAAGGCCGGCGGCAAGGGTGCGTGGATGGTGAACAACGCCTATGACCGCGCGCTGGCCGAAGCCGCCGTGGCAGCGGGCGCCGACATCGTGGCTTTTGGCCGGCCCTTCATTGCCAACCCCGACCTGGTGACCCGGCTCGAAAAGAACGCGCCCCTGAACGAGCCCGACCGCGCCACCTTCTATGGCGGCGGGGCCAAAGGCTACACGGACTACCCCACCTTGTTCTGAGACCGGGGCATTTCAGTTCCAAAGTGGCTCCAGCGCTTTTGCACAAAGCGCTGGCAGCTACTTAATCAATAGCATCACCCACACGGGCGATGCACGGGTGGCCTCTTCAGGCTGCCAGCTGGGGCGTGGCGCGACCGATCAGGGCGCGGTCGGACGCGGGCGCTGTTGCACGAGACAGCGCCGCCATGCCGCCGCCTTCATCGGCCAGGCGGAACTGCTGCACCACCTCCGACAGGCGGGCCGCCTGCTCGCGCAGCGACTCGGCGGCGGCGGCCGATTGTTCCACCAGTGCCGCGTTCTGTTGCGTCATGCGGTCGATATCGCCCACCGACTGGTTCACCTGGCCAATACCGGTCGACTGCTCGGAAGCGGCTGCGGTGATCTCGCCAATGATGTCGCCCACGCGCTGCACGCTGGCCACGATTTCCTTCATCGCGGCACCCGCATCTTCCACATGGCGCACGCCGCCGTCCACGGCGGTCACGCTGTTGTTGATCAGGCCCTTGATGTCGCTGGCCGCTGCTGCCGAACGCTGTGCCAGGCTGCGCACTTCACTGGCCACCACGGCAAAGCCCCGGCCCTGCTCGCCCGCGCGGGCTGCTTCCACGGCGGCGTTGAGCGCCAGGATGTTGGTCTGGAAGGCAATGGAGTCAATCAAGCCGATGATGTCGCCGATCTTGCGGCTGGAGGCCGAGATCTCGTGCATGCTGGCCACGGCCTGCTCCACCACCGAACCACCGCGCGTGGCCGTGCTGGAGGCCGAACTGGCCAGCTGGTTGGCCATCTGCGACGACGAGGCAGTTTGCTGCACAGTCGACGTGATCTGCGACAGCGAGGCCACCGCTTCCTGGGCATTGCTGGCCGTCTGCTCGGTGCGCTGCGACAGGTCGTGGTTGCCCGTGGCGATCTCCTGGCTGGCCGTGGCGATGTTGCCGCTGGCATCGCGCACCTGCGCCACCAGCGACCCCAGGCCCTGCTGCATGTCGGCCAGCGCGCGCTGCAGGTCGGCCACTTCGTCTTTGCCCTCGGCCGCAATGTGCTGTGACAGATCACCACCGGCAATCGCCAGCGCCATGCGGCGGGCATCGGCCAGCGGGCGGCAAATGGACAACATGTTCATCAGCGTGGTGGGCACCACCACCAGCACGGTGATCAGCACCGCCAGGGCAAACAGCCACAGGGTCTGGTTGGCCACATCGGTCTGGTCGGCCACGGCCGCCGTCACCTCGCCACGCAGCACGCCATCGAGCTCCTTGAGCAGCTTGTCCGCCTCGTCGAACTCGGCCACGGCCTTGCCGCTCATGCGGTTGGCAATGGTGGCCGTGTCATATCCACCGGCTTCCAGCTGGCGCGCCACATGCGCAAACTGGTCGCGGTAGCTGTCCAGGCGCTTGACGATGGCCTGCGCAATCGCGTTGTCGCTGTCTTGCGGGCCTTCCAGAAAACGGGCCGCGACCTTCTTCGACTGCTCCACGCTGGCCAGCCATTTGGCATGGGCCGCCTTGACGCCCTCGGGCTTCTCGTACGAGATGATCATGTCTTTTTCGTGCTGGCGGATGGACCCCATCTCGCCGCGCAGTTCGGCCATGAACCCCACCTTGGTAAAAGAGTTCGCCATGAAGTTCTCGCTCATGTCGTGGATGCGGAACATGCCCAGCATGCCCGCACCCCCCAACATGCCCAACAGCGCCAACACCACGCCAATGGCGCCCAGCATCCGAAAGCGGATGGTGAACAGCCGCATGAGCGATAAGAAATTCATGATGTCTCTTCCTTCAGGTCTCAAAGCACCCCGGCCGCCGGTCGCAGCCACGGACATGCAACAAAACGTTGCAGTTTGCCAGACATCGATGGCAGCACGATACGTAGAACCCGAAGTTGTTACATTCGCCAGCGTTTTAGCAACAGCGCATTGGCCATCACGCTCACCGAACTCAGCGCCATGGCCGCGCCGGCCACCACCGGGTTCAGGTAACCCAGCGCCGCCAGCGGAATGCCGGCCACGTTGTAGAAAAAGGCCCAGAACAGGTTCTGGCGGATTTTCGCCACGGTGCGCCGCGAGATATCGAGGGCCGCAGCCACCAGCATCGGGTCGCCGCGCATCAGCGTGATGCCGGCGGCATGCATGGCCACATCGGTGCCGTTGCCCATGGCCATGCCGACATCGGCGGCGGCCAGCGCAGGGGCATCGTTGACGCCATCGCCCACCATCGCCACGGTGTGGCCACCCGCCTGCAGCGTCTGCACGCGCGCCGCCTTCTCGCCGGGCAGCACCTCGGCCATCACCTCGCCCGCATCGGGGTCCAGCCCCAGGCGCCGGGCCATCGCCTCGGCGGCGCCCCGGTTGTCGCCCGAGATCATCACCGTGCGCACGCCCAGCGCACGCAGAGCAGCCAGGGCCTCGCGGGCGCCGGCCTTGGGCTCATCGCCAAAGGCGAGGATGGCGCGCAACGCCAGCCCGTCGGTGGTGCGCTCGGCCAGGGCCGAAACCGTGGCGCCTTCGTTTTGAAAATCGGTAGCGCGCGCAGCCAGCGCGCCCTCCTTCAGTTCTTTCACGCCCAGCTCGTCCATCCAGCGCAGGCTGCCCACCAGATAGCTGCGGGCCTGCACCTCACCCTCGGTGCCGCGCCCCGGCACGGCGCGCACACCGTCGGGCGCCACGGGCTGCAGGCCGCGCTCTTGCGCTGCCGTCACCACGGCACGGGCCAGCGGGTGCTCGCTGCCGCTTTGCACGCTGGCCACCGCCGCCAGCACGGTGGCCTCGTCCTGGCCCGGCACCACCTCAAAGGCGATCAGCCGTGGGCGGCCCACCGTCAACGTGCCGGTCTTGTCGAATGCCACCACCTCCACCTTGTGGGCCAGCTCCAGCGCCTGCGCGTCTTTAATCAGGATGCCGTGCTTCGCCGCCACCCCGGTGCCCGCCATGATGGCCGCCGGCGTGGCCAGCCCCAGCGCGCAGGGGCAGGCAATCACCAGCACCGCCACGGCATGGATCACGGCCACCTCGAAGCCCGCGCCCGTCCACAGCCAGGCCAGCAGCGTGGCCAGCGCCACCACCAGCACCACCGGCACGAAAACCGCCGACACCTGATCGACCAGGCGCTGGATGGGCGCCTTGGCGGCCTGCGCATCCTCGACCAGGCGGATGATGCGCGCCAGCACCGTCTCGGCGCCCACGGCCGACACCTGCATCACCACCCGGCCGTCGCCATTGATCGAGCCGCCCGTCAGGGGCGCGCCCACCTCGCGCGTCACGGGCAAGGGCTCGCCCGTGAGCATGGACTCGTCCACCTGGGTGTGGCCCTCCACAATGCGGCCATCCACCGGGATGCGCTCGCCGGGGCGCACCACCAGCCGGTCGCCCGCCATCACCTCGGCCACTGGCACATCCACCTCGCCATCACGCCCCAGCATGTGGGCCACATCGGGGCGCAGCGCATGCAGTGCACGGATGGCCGCCGTGGTCTGGCGCTTGGCGCGCGCCTCCAGCCACTTGCCCAGCAGCACCAGCGTGACCACCACCGCCGAGGCCTCGAAATACAGGTGCGGCGCATGCCCTTCGTGCGCAGTGAGCCACAGCCACATCGACAGACCCCAGCCTGCCGATGTGCCAATGGCCACCAGCAAATCCATGTTGCCCGTCAGCGCCTTGAGCGCGTGCCAGCCCGCCTTGTAAAAGCGCGCCCCCAGAATGAACTGCACCGGCGTGGCCAGCGCAAACTGCACCCAGGCGGGCAGCATCCAGTGGCAGCCCAGCAGATCGCCCAGCATGGGCAGCACCAGCGGGGCCGACAGCAGCAGGCCGATGCCCACGGGCAGAAAACCGGCCCAGGGCGACACGTCCACGGGCGCATCGTCCTGCCCCGCCGCGCGCGGCTCGTAGCCCGCATTGCGCACGGCGCGGCGCAGCAGGGCATCCATGGTCGGGCCTTGGGCACCCGGTGGCTGCGCATAAGCGATGCGCGCCGACTCGGTGGCCAGGTTCACGGTGGCATCCTGCACGCCAGGCACCTTGCGCAGCGCCCGCTCCACACGGCCCACGCAGCTGGCGCAGGTCATGCCGCCAATGCCAAGGTCGAGGGTTTCGTGCGGTTCGGAGGGGTTGGGGTGAGGGGCAGAGGTGTTCATGAACGCTACCGTAATCCTTGTCATGATGGCAAGGTCAACCGCTGACAGCGATAGACCGTGCAGGCGTCAGTGCCATCGCATGCGCTTGACTATGCCACCATGTCAAGGTTCATGATTTCCATGTCATCACTTTTTAACCGGAGAAATTGCATGCAATACACCCTTCAAGTCCAGGGCATGACCTGCGGCCACTGCGAGCGCGCCGTCACCCAGGCCGTGCAGCAGATCGACCCCGCCGCCACCGTGCGCATCGACCGCGCGCACAACCGCGTCGATATCGACAGCACCCAGCCCCGCGAGGCCCTGGCCGCCGCCATTGCCGAAGAAGGCTACCAGGTCGCCGCATGACCCCCACCACGGGCTGGCCGGTGCCCATCGGCGAGGCCGCGCGCCGCGCCGGGGTGTCGGCGCGCATGGTGCGCCACTACGAATCGCTCGGCCTGCTGCCCCCCGTGGGCCGCGCCGACAGCGGCTACCGCCAGTACACCGAGGCCGACGTGCACGCATTGCGCTTCGTGGGCCGTGCGCGCACCCTGGGTTTTTCGATGGAAGAAATCCGTGAATTGCTCGGGCTGTGGCAAGACAAGAGCCGGGCCAGCGGCAATGTCAAACGCATCGCCCAGGCACACATTGACGACCTGGGCGAACGCATCGCCGCCATGCAGGCCATGCAGCGCACGCTGCAGACACTGGTGTCCTGCTGTCAGGGCAACGACCGCCCGGATTGCCCCATCCTGGATGATCTGGCTGCAGCGCCCCAATCACCCGGTGCACTCCCAAAAACATCACTGCGCCGATAGCGTTTTGCGCTTATCCACGCAAATTTTCAGGAAAAACCGCCTCTAACCCAATACAGACAAGCGCCAACAGCTCACTTTTTTGATGCCTTGCGCGCCGCGGCAGGAGCGGCCCGGCGCTTGACGGGTGCGGCCTTCGGCAGCTCGGACCGCCGCAACACCCCATCGCACAGCGTGGCAATGCACTGCTGCGCCACCTGCTCGGGCGTGTATTCGCCGCCCGGCTGGTACCAGCGGCCAATCCAGCTCAGGGCGCCCGCGATCATGAAGGCGCTCATCTTCGGGTCACAGGGCGCCAGCGAGCCCTCCTGCACCCCTTGGGCCACCAGGCGCCTGAAAGCCTGGTCGATCTCAGACTTCATGCGGCGCAGTTCCGTGCGGCTGGGCTCGGGAACCTCTTCGTCCCCCACGCGGATCAGGCACATGCCAAAGGGCTGCATGACGATGTCGGCATACACCTGCATGCAGGCGCGCAACTGGTCCACCGCATTGCCACCGGCCTGGCGCGAGGCCTCGATACCTTCGAGCGTCATCTGCAGCCCCTGGCTCACGCACTGCAGCAGGATCTCGTCCTTGTTCTTCACGTAGTAGTACAGCGTGGGCTTGGTCACACTCAGGCGCGCGGCAATGTCGTCGAGCGAGGTGGCGTGAAAGCCGCGCTCGTTGAACAACTGCGCGGCTGCGTGCAACACGGCGTTGCGCTTGGCCTCGCGCTGCTGCTCGCGATCAGGGGCAACGGCCCAGGGCGATGCCACGGCGGGTGCCGTCTTCTTGGAGGCCTTCGGGATCTTGGCAACCGTTCTTTGGTTCATGGTGCATATCGCATCGGGAAACTACCGATGCCCGGAGAGGGTGGAATACCCAAAATCTACTCGCGAGTAAACAGTTTACGTAAAAGTAAGCATTCACAGGTTCGAACAAACCCGCATAAGAGCCCGATGGAGACAAACCAACCCCGCGGCCCTGCTGCCGCCCCCCTGCTGCAGGTCGATGGCCTGACGCTTGCCTTTGGCGGCGTGAAGGCGCTGTCCGGCGTGGGCTTTGGCGTGCAGCCGGGCTCCATCACTGCCGTGATCGGGCCCAACGGCGCCGGCAAGACCTCGCTGTTCAACACCATCTCGGGCTTTTACCGGCCTGCGCAGGGCAGCATCCGCTTCAAGGGCCAGGACATCACGCGCATCCCCGCGCCGCAGCGCGCCCGCATGGGCCTGGGCCGGAGCTTTCAGAACATCGCGCTGTTTCGCGGCATGACGGTGCTCGACAACATCAAGCTCGGCCGCCACGCGCACCTCCAGACCAATGTGTTCGACGCCCTGTTCTACCTGGGCCGCGCGCGCCGCGAAGAGGCCGAACTGCGCCGCGACATCGAGGAGCGCATCATCGATTTTCTGGAGATCGACCATATCCGCCACGCCAGCGTTGCAGCCCTGCCCTACGGCCTGCAAAAGCGCGTGGAGATGGCGCGCGCCCTGGCCATGCAGCCACAAATTTTGATGCTCGACGAGCCCGTGGCCGGCATGAACCGCGAGGAGACGGAAGACATGGCGCGCTTCATCCTGGATGTGCGCGCCGAATGGGGCGTGACGGTGCTCATGGTGGAGCACGACATGGGCATGGTGATGGACCTGTCCGACCATGTGGTGGTGCTCAACTTCGGCCAGGTCATCGCCCAGGGCACGCCCGCCGTGGTGCAGGCCGACCCCGAAGTCAACCGCGCCTACCTCGGCTCGGGCGACGTGGGCGACCTGCGCCGCAAGCTGCAGGCCGGGGCCACTAGTGCACAGGGAGCCGCATGATGGATTGGGCCTACCTCTTTGAAATCAGCCTCACCGGCATTGCCAGCGGCGGCCTCTACGCGCTGGCAGCTCTGGCCTTCGTGATGGTCTACAAGGCCACGCGCGTGGTCAACATCGCCATCGGCGAAATGCTCATGGTCGGCGCCTACCTGTTCTTCACCTTTTCCTCCATGATGGCGCTGCCGCTGTGGCTAGCCATTCCGGCCGCCGTGCTCGGCACCGGGCTGCTGGGCGCAGTGATCGAGCGCACCATGATCCGCCCGCTGCTGGGCGAGCCACCCATCTCGGTGTTCATGGTCACCGTGGGCCTGGCCTCTGTGCTGGTGGGCCTGGTCGAGATGATCTGGAGCGCCGACCAGCGCCGCCTGCCCGACTTCATGCCCACGCAGCCCATCATGGTGGGTGATGCCTTCCTCGCGCCCAAGGTGTTCTGGGGCGCCGTGATCGCGGTGATTTTCATCGCCGCTGTGCTGCTGGTGTTCCGCTTCTGGCGCGGCGGCGTGGCGCTGCGCGCCACGGCGTCGGACCAGGCCGCCGCGTATTCGGTCGGCATCAACGTGCCGCGCGTGTTTTCGCTGGCCTGGGTGGCCTCCGCCATGCTGGCGGCCATCTCCGGGATCATCGTCGGCTCGATCGGCGGCATCTCGTCGAGCATGGGCGTGTTCGGCCTGTCGGTGCTGGTGGTGGTGATCGTCGGCGGGCTCGACAGCGTGCTGGGCGCGCTCATCGGCGGCCTCTGCATCGGCCTGGTCGAGGCCCTGGCCGGCGCCTACCTTGGCGGCGAATACAAGCTGCTCGCCACCTTCATCGTGCTGGTCGGCATCCTCATGGTCCGCCCCTACGGTTTGTTCGGCACCCACGAGATAGAGAGACTCTGATGCGCATCGGAACCCTCAAGGAAACCTACATCGCCGACGCGGCGCTGTTCGACTCGCGCACGCAAAAGGCGTGGCTGGCCGTGGCCGCCGCGCTGCTGGTGTTGTTCCCCTTCATGGCCAGCGAATACTGGCTCTACCTCGCCTGCCTGGTCAGCATCAATGTGGCCAGCGCCACGGGGCTCAACATCCTCACGGGCTACACCGGGCTGGTCAGCCTGGGTCAGGCCGCCTTCATGGGCTTGGGTGCCTACACTGTGGCCATCCTGCAGTCCAAGATGGGTTCGCCCTTCCTGCTCAACATCCTGGCAGGCGGCTTCGTGGCCATGCTCGGCGGCATCATCGTGGGCGTGCCCTCGTTGCGCGTGAAGGGCCTGTACCTGGCCATCGCCACCATCGCGGCTTCGTTCATCGCGCACTTCCTGTTTGCCAACTGGAAGTTCACCGGCGGCACGGGCGGCCTGAGCGTGCCCCCGGCCAGCCTGTTCGGTATGCCGCTCGACACCTCATTTCGCCTCTACTGGCTGATCGTGCCAGTCACCATTCTCATGCTGCTGGGCGCGGCCAACCTGTTCCGCACGCGCATCGGCCGCGCCTTCATCGCCATCCGCGACCGCGACATCTCGGCCGAGGTGCTGGGCATTCCGCTGCTGCGCTACAAGCTGCTGTCGTTCGGCCTGTCGTCGTTCTATGCCGGCGTGGCCGGGGGCCTGTGGGCCTACTTCTTCCGCGTGGTCACGCCCGAGAGCTTTCCGCTGCTCATGTCCATCTTCTTCCTCGCCGCCATCATCGTCGGCGGCATGGGCAGCATCCTCGGCGGCATCCTGGGCGCGGTGTTCATGACCATGGTGCCCGAGTTGCTCAAGCTGGTGTTCGACCTGCTGCCCAACAGCACCGAATACACGGTGTTCCTCTCGCCTGTGCGCACCATCATCTTCGGCCTGCTGATCATCGGTTTTCTGGTGTTCGAGCCGCACGGCCTGGCCGAAGTGTGGCGGCGCATCCGCCGCTTCTTCCACCTGTGGCCCTTCCGCAACTGAAGCCACGCCATCGTTTTCATGCCACCACACAACCAACCTAAGGAGACAAGCATGGACCACCAACGCATTTCCCCCCAGCGCCGCAGCCTGATGCTGGGCGCCGCCGCCGCAGGCGCTGCCTCGCTCATGCACCCGCTGTCCGTGCTCGCGCAGGGCGCAGAAGACATCGTCATCGGCGGCTCCATCCCCATGACGGGTGTGTTCGCCTTCGCGGGTGTGGGCATCAACGCCGGCATCCAGGACTACGTGAAGATCGTCAACGACGCCGGCGGCATCAAGGGCCGCAAGGTCAAGTACGTGCCCGAAGACACCGGCTACAAGGTTGATGTGTCCGTGGCCGCGTTCAAGAAGATCACCAGCCAGAACAAGGTCAACGTCTACTACGGCGACTCCACGGGCTTTGCCAAGACCATCAACCCCGAGCTGGACCGCAACGGCAGCATTTTGATGGCCGGTGCCTCGTTCGCCTCCGAACTGAACGACCCCAAGAAGTACCCCCACCAGTTCCTGGTCGGCCCCGACTACACCGAGATGTTCAGCATCCTGCTGAAACACATCGCCAAGGAAAAGCCCGGCGCCAAGGTGGCCTTCGTCTACTCCGACTCCGAGTTCGGCCGCGACCCCATCGAGAAAAGCGAGGCCGAAGCCAAGAAGCTGGGCCTGTCGGTGCCCGTCAAGATCATGACGCCCGCCGGCAGCGTGGACGTCTCGGGCGAGGTCATCAAGCTGCGCCGCGCCGCGCCCGACTACACCATCTTCCACGGCTACATCCTCGCGCCCATCCCCGAGTTCATCACCCAGGGCAAGCAGCAGGGCATGGCCAGCAAGTGGATGGGCACCTTCTGGACCATGGACAGCTCCACCGTCATGAAGATGGGCCCGGACGGCGACGGCTTCATGGGCGTGATGCCCTTCCGCTACTACTACGACACCGAAAAAGCCCCCATGCTGGAAAAAATCCGCGCCATGCGGCCGGAATACCAGAGCACGGCCTACATCCAGGGCTTCCTGGCCGCCATGCTGTTCCTCGAATCGGCCAAGCGCTGCCTCGATGCCAACAAGCCCCTGAACGGTGCCAACCTCAAGGCCGCGCTTAACTCCATCAAGGACTTCGATACCGGTGGTCTGATCGGCGTGCCCATCACCATCAGCGGCAACTCCATCCCCGTGGGCCGCGTGTACCGCGCGGACATGAAGGCACAAAAAATGGTGGCCGCCTCCGACTGGATCAAGCTCTGACCCTGCCTTTGCCATGACCCAGAACGCCACGGACCACGTCCTCGAAGTCAACAACATCGAGGTCATCTACAACAAGGTCGTGCAGGCCCTGCGCGGCCTGTCGCTGGCCGTGCCGCGCGGCCAGATCGTGGCGCTGCTGGGCAGCAACGGCGCGGGCAAGTCCACCACGCTCAAGGCGGTGTCGGGCCTGCTCGCGCTGGAGGATGGCGCGCTGGAAAGCGGCAGCATCCTCTTCAACGGCCAGAGCACGGCCGCGCTGGCGCCGCAGCAGCTGGTGCGCCAGGGCCTGTCGCATGTGATGGAAGGGCGCCGGGTGTTTGAAGACCTCACGGTCGAGGAAAACCTGGTCGCTGCCACCTACGCGCTCACCGGGCGCAAGCCCACAGAGCAGGGTGCGCCCAAACCCGACTTTGACCTCGTCTACAGCTACTTCCCGCGCCTGCACGAGCGCCGCAAGGGCCTGGCCGGGTATCTGTCGGGCGGCGAGCAGCAGATGCTGGCCATCGGCCGCGCGCTCATCGCCCAGCCCCAGCTCATCCTGCTCGACGAACCTTCGCTCGGCCTGAGTCCCAAGCTGGTCGAAGACATCTTCACCATCATCGCGCGCATCAACGCCGAACGAGCTACCTCCATGCTGCTGGTGGAGCAGAACGCCACCGTGGCCCTGGCCGTGGCGCACCGCGGCTACATCATGGAGAACGGCAAGATCGTCATCGACGGCACGGCCGAGCGCCTGGCGAGCGACCCCGACGTGCGCGAGTTCTACCTCGGCATGGGCGGTGGCGGCGAAGCGAAGAGCTTCAAAGACATCAAGCACTACAAACGCCGCAAGCGTTGGCTGTCATGAGCGCGAACAACCCCCTGTGGCGCTTCGCGCCTTCCCCCTTCTCTCGCCTCGCTGCGCGATGCGGGAAGAGGGACGCCGCCCGTGCGGCGGGGCGGCCCTTGCACGGCGGCCCTGGCTTTTTCCGCGCCAGTTTGACGGCTGCGGGTGCGCGATGCGCAATGGATCACTGACATGTTGAACCTCCCCGAACTCACCCTGCCCCAGATGCTGCGCGAACGCGCGCGCACGGATGCGGCGCGCGTCGCCATCCGGCAAAAAGACTTCGGCATCTGGAAGCCCTTCACCTGGGCGCAGTATTTCGAGCGTGCCTGCCACTTCGGCCTGGGCCTGCGCGCCCTGGGCCTGCCCGATGGCGGCCATGTCGGCGTGATTTCCGAGAACCGCATCGAGTGGGTGCTCACGCAGATGGGCGCGGGCCTGGTGGGCGCCGTGACCGTGGGCGTGTATCCCACCAGCCCTTCTTCGGAAGTGGCCTACGTGGTGGGTCATGCCGACATCGAGATCATCGTCTGCGAGGACCAGGAGCAGACCGACAAGGTGCTCGAAACACTGGCGGAATTGCCGCGCCTGAAGAAGATCGTGGTCATGGAAACCAAGGGCCTGCGCAGTTTCGCGCCCGAGGTGCGCGGCCTCATCGTCCCCTTCGACGAGGTGGAGCAACTCGGGCAGCGCAGCGGCAGGCTGCAGGACGTGGAGGCCACGCTGGCCCGCCAGAAGCTGGACGACATCGGCCTCATGATCTACACCTCGGGCTCGACGGGCAAGCCCAAGGGCGCGATGGTCTCGTACCGCAACATCCGCGGCGTGGTGCCGGGCATCGTGGACCGGCTCCAGCTCTCGCACGAGACCACCCACCTGTCGTATCTGCCGCTGTGCCACGTGGCCGAGCAGATGCTCACCACCTTCGTGCCGCTGTACGTGGGTTCGCAGGTCAACTTCGGCGAATCCATCCGCACCGTGCAGGAAGACCTGCGCGAGATCGCGCCCACCATGTTCCTGGGCGTGCCACGCATCTGGGAAAAGATGCACGCGGCCATCAACATCAAGCTGCAGGAAACCGGCCGCCTGCGCCGCGCGTTGTTCCGCAAGGCGTACGCCGCCTGCCAGCCGCTGGCCGAAAAGCCCCGTGCGCGCTGGAGCATTGGCGACATGTTCACCTACACCGCCAGCTACTGGCTGGTGTTCCGCGCGCTGCAGAACTTCATCGGCCTGCGCGAGGCGAAAGTGGCACTCACGGGCGCGGCGCCCATTCCGCCGGACGTGGTGCGCTTCTTCCGCGTGCTCGGCGTGCCACTCGTCGAGGTGTATGGCCTGACCGAATCGACCGGCATGGTCACCGGCCACAAGCTCCACGATGTGGTGGTGGGCACCGTGGGCGTGCCCACGCATGGCGTGGAATGGCGCATCGCCAAAAGCGGTGACGACGCCGTGGGCGGCGAGTTCCAGATCAAGGGCGAGATGGTGTTTGCGGGCTACTACAAAAACCCCGAGGCCACGGCGCAAAGCATCGTGGACGGCTGGCTGCACACCGGCGACGTGGTGCGCCTGCAAGACGGCCAGATCAAGATCGTGGACCGCCTCAAGGACATCATGATCACGGCCGGCGGCAAGAACCTCACGCCGTCCGAGATCGAGAACACGATGAAGGCCAGCCCCTACATCAAGGAGTGCGTCATCGTGGCCGAAGGGCGCAAGTTCGTCGGCGCGCTGGTCATGCTCGACTACGAGACCGTGGGCAAATGGGCCGAGGCACAGCGCATTCCATTCACGCATTTCCGCTCGCTGGTGGAAACCCCCGAGGTGCGCGCACTCATCGACGCCGAGATCGCCACCGGCAACGCCAGGCTGGCGCAGGTGGCCCAGATCCGCAAGTTCCATATGCTGACCAAAGAGCTGGACCACGACGACGGCGAAGTCACCGCCACCATGAAGGTGCGGCGCTCCAGCATCTACAAGACCTACGCCGCCGAGATCGAGGCGCTGTACCGCTGAATTTGAAGGTTTTCAGGGCTCCAGCGCTTGTCCAGCAAGCGCCGGCAGCTCTTGTTTCAGGAGTAAATATGACTGCCACCACGCCCCCTCCCCTGCTGCTGGAGCGCAACGGCGCCATCGCCACGCTGCGCTTCAACCGCCCCGGCGCGCTCAACGCCATCGACGTGCCCATGGCCACGGCCCTGCTGGCCGCCGTGCGCTCCATTGCGAAGGACAACAGCGTGCGCTGCGTGGTGCTGTGCGGCGCGGGCAAGGGATTCATGGCCGGGGGCGACCTGGCCACCCTGCGCGCCGACCCGGCGCAGGGCGCCAAAGATTTGCTCACGCCGCTCAACGAGGCCGTGGCACTGCTGGCGCAACTCAATGCCCCCGTCATCGCCCAGGTACACGGCGTGGCCGCCGGCGCGGGCCTCTCGCTGATGCTGCAGGCCGACTTCGTGTTGGCCGCCGAGGGCACGCGCTTCAACCTGGCCTACATCAACCTCGGCACCAGCTGCGATGTGGGTGCCTCGTGGGCACTGCCGCGCCTGGTGGGCCTGCGCCGCGCGCTCGAAATTGCCATGCTCGGCGACACCTACAGCGCCCTGGAGGCCGAACGCCTGGGCCTGGTCAACCGCGTCGTGCCCGCAGCCGAATTCGATGCCGCCGTGCAAGAGCTGGCCCAGCGCCTGGCTGGCGGCCCCACCCTGGCCTACGGTCACATGCGCCGCCTGATGCGCAACGCCTTCGACCACGACCTGCCCGCGCAACTGGCCGCCGAGGCCGAGGCCTTCGTGGCATGTGCGCGCAGCGCCGACCTGCCCGAGGGTATCGAAGCCTTCCACGCCAAGCGCCCTGCGGTTTTCCAGGGCCGTTGAATCTTTTTCTTTCTTTTTGGAGCCTTCCCCATGACCCACCGTGACGTCTTCGTCGTCAGCACCGCCCGCACCGCCATCGGCACCTTCGGCGGCAGCCTGAAGGACGTGCCCAACACCCAGCTCGCTACCACTGCCGTCAAGGCCGCCATCGCGCGCAGCGGCCTGGCGCCCGACGCCGTGGGCCATGTGGTCATAGGCAACGTGATCCCCACCGACACCAAGGACGCCTACCTCTCCCGCGTGGCCGCCATCGATGCGGGCTGCCCCATCGAGACCCCCGCGTTCAACGTCAACCGCCTGTGCGGCTCGGGCCTGCAGGCCATCATCAGCGCCGCGCAGGCCATCGGCTACGGCGACTGCGACGTGGCCGTGGGCGGCGGCTCCGAGAGCATGAGCCGCGGCCCCTATTTCGACACCGCCGCGCGCTACGGCGCGCGCATGGGCGACGCCAAGAGCATCGACTACATGCTCGGCATCCTGCACGACCCCTGGCAGAAGATGCACATGGGCATCACCGCCGAAAACGTGGCCGAGCGCTACAAGATCTCGCGCGAGATGCAGGACCAGCTCGCGCTGGAGAGCCAGCGCCGCGCCGCCGCCGCCATCGCCGCCGGGTACTTCAAGGACCAGATCGTCCCCGTCGAAATCGCCACGCGCAAGGGCACCGTGCTGTTCCAGGAAGACGAGCATGTGCGCTCCGCCACCACGCTCGAGGTGCTCGCCGGCATGAAGCCCGCGTTCAGGAAGGAAGGCGGTACCGTCACGGCCGGCAACGCCTCGGGCATCAACGACGGCGCCAGCGCCGTGGTGCTGGTGGCGGGCGACCGCCTGCAGGCCCTGAACGTCAAGCCCCTGGCCCGCCTGGTGGGCTACGCGCACGCGGGCGTGGACCCGGCCTACATGGGCATCGGCCCCGTGCCCGCCACGCAGAAGGTGCTGCAACGCACGGGCCTGAAGGTGCAGGACATGGACGTGATCGAGGCCAACGAGGCCTTCGCCGCCCAGGCCTGCGCCGTGGTGCAGGAGCTGGGCCTGGACCCAGCCAAGGTCAACCCCCACGGCTCGGGCATCTCGCTTGGCCACCCCGTGGGCGCCACCGGCGCCATCATCACCACCAAGGCGATTGCCGAACTGCACCGCACCGGCGGGCGCTATGCGCTGGTGACCATGTGCATCGGCGGCGGCCAAGGCATTGCGGCCATCTACGAGCGGGTGTGATCAATATTTGAGTGTTTTTGACCTCCAGCGCTTGTGTATCAAGCGCTGGTAGCTCTTATTTATATAGCAATATTACCACCATGCTGCCCAATCATTTCATCAGCGCCGAAGATCAGGCCGAACTGCAGCTCTTCACCGAATCGCTCGAGCGCTTCTGCGACGCCGAGATCGAACCCCACTACCGCACCTGGGAAAAAGTCGGCCGCGTGCCGCGCGACTTGCTGCGCAAGATGGGTGAGAACGGCTACCTCTGCGCCGATGTGCCCGATGCCTACGGTGGCCCGGGGGCCAGCGTGCCCTTCTCGTTCGCCGTGGTCGAGGTGCTCTCGCGCCGGGGCTACGGCGGCTTCGTCGGCGGGCTGCAGGTGCACAACGACATCATTCCGCCCTACCTGCTGCACTGCGGCACCGAGGCGCAGCGCCAGTACTGGCTGCCGCGCATGGCCAGCGGCGAGGCCATTGCCGCCATCGGCATGACCGAGCCCGGCGCGGGCAGCGACCTCAAGGCCCTGCGCACCACGGCGCGCAAGGACGGCGACCACTACGTCATCAACGGCAGCAAGATTTTCATCAGCAACGGCCAGAACTGCGACCTGCTGGTGCTCGCCGCCAAGACCGACCCAGCCCTGGGCGCCAAGGGCGTGAGCCTGTTCCTGGTGGATGCGGCCACGCCCGGCTTCACGCGCGGCCAGAACCTGGAGAAGATCGGCCAGCACGCGGGCGACACCTCCGAGCTGTTCTTCAACGACATGCGCGTGCCGGCCGACGCACTGCTCGGCGGCATCGAAGGCCAGGGCTTCGTGCAGATGATGCGTGAGCTGCCGCGCGAGCGCCTCATCATCGGGGTGCAGGCGGTGCACGGCGCCAAGGGCGCACTCGATGCCACGCTGAAATACGTGCAGGAGCGCCAGGCCTTCGGCCAGCCCATCGGCCAGTTCCAGAACACGCGCTTCACGCTGGCCCAATGCGCCAGCGACATCGCCGCCGCCGAGGCCTTCCTGAATGCCAGCGTGGCCGCCTACCAGCAAGGCCAGCTCACGCCCGAGGCGGTGAGCGCGCTCAAGCTGCACACCACCGAGCTGTTCAGCCGCGTGGCCGACGCCTGCCTGCAACTGTTTGGCGGCTACGGCTACATGGCCGAATACCCGATTTCGCGCTTCTGGACCGACGCGCGCGTGCTGCGCATCTACGGCGGCACGTCGGAAATCATGAAGGAGCTGGTGGCGCGGTCGCTGCTGGGGCGCTGAGGCGCTGGGCAACTGGCACCCGACAAACCCGCTGCGGTGGATGCTGGCAAGCCGCTAAAAAAACCCGTTGGCGGCGCCGACCCGTCGGGCACATTGATGGCACCACCAGAACAGTGAGTTCATCCATCGCCTGTTTATCAATGGTTAATAGCCATATAGAGTTCAGTCCATGGTTGAATCACTGCGCCAAAGACCTCGCGACCACGCCCGCACGCCGAGGCGTTGGTCAAAGCCCTGCGCCTGGGCCAGGTCCGCGTCGGCGAACAAGGCTGCCCCACCCACGCGCCTGCGTGCGCCACATCCATGATCACAGTCCGACCATCCTCCGAGCGGGGACGCTCCTCCACGGGCTGGCTGCACAGCGCGCACAGCTTTTCGTTTGGCGCCTACTTTGACCTGCGCCACCAGGGCCATGGCAATCTGCTGGTGCTCAACGAAGACACCATGGCGCCCGGCAAAGGCTTTGGCACGCACGGGCACCGTGACATGGAGATCGTGAGCTATGTGCTCGATGGCGCGCTGGCCCACCGGGACGATTTGCCGCCGCACAAAGAGCAGCCTGCCGGCATGGCAGCCGCTGACGTGCAGACTGAGAGGGGCGACGCGCAAGCCAGCGGCATCCTGCGGCCCGGCGATGTGCAGCGCATGAGCGCGGGCTGGGGCGTGCAGCACAGCGAGTTCAATGCACTGCAAGATCAGGACACGCATTTCCTGCAGATCTGGATCAAGCCGCTGTTCACCGGCATCCGCCCCAGCTACGCGCAGAAGCGTTTTCCGGCGGCCGACCGCCGCGGCCGGCTGGTGCACATTGCGTCGCGCAAGGGGCTGGAGGGCTCGGTCAGCATGAACGCCGATGCTTCCATCTGGGCCGGCCTGTTCGATGGCGCCGGGGAGGCCGCCACGCTGGCGCTCGACCCCGAGCGACTGGCCTATGTGCACCTGGCCCGGGGCACACTCAAGGTCAACGGCGTGCCACTGGCCGGTGGCGATGGTGCCCTGCTGGCAGCAGAAACCGGGCTGACCCTCAGCGGCGGCGAGCAGGCCGAGGTGCTGGTGTTCGATCTGGCGCAAAAGAAACAGGCGGCGCCGTGACATGACCCGCAACCCCTTCGTCCACCTCCCCGAACTGGAAGGCCACCTGACGCCTGTTCACGCCTCGGGCCTGCGCCTGACCGACGAGGTGCTGGCCGAGTGGGACGCACAGGCCCGCTGCCAGGGCCTGCCCGCCCATTGGCGCCTGCCAGACTGCGATGTGGAACGCTCGCGCCGCGAGGTGCTGGCCGGGCTGGCAGCGCACGAGGACCTGTGGGTGTTTGCCTATGGCTCGCTGGTCTGGAACCCCGGTTTTCATTTTGACGAGGTGCGCAGGGCCAGCCTGTCGGGGTTTGCGCGCCGCTTTGCGCTGAGCACCACCATAGGCCGTGGCACGCCCGATTGCCCCGGCCTGGTGCTCACGCTGCAAAGTGATGCCAGCCAGTGCCAGGGCCTGGCGTTTCGCATACCTGCTGCCCTGGTCGAAACCGAATCGCGCCTGCTGTGGCGCCGGGAAATGATCCATGGCAGCTACTGCCCCGTACTACTGCCGCTGCACACCCCGCAAGGCACGGTGCAGGCGGTGGTGCTGACCGCCAACACCGCCCACCCGCACCACTGCGGCGATTTGTCGATGCAAGCCACCGCCGCCATCATTGCGCGTGCCTGCGGCCGCATCGGCAGCAACCGCGAATACCTCGATCAGCTGGTGGCGCAATTCGGTGTGCTGGGCATCGCGGACGACTATGTGCACGCGCTGGCGGGCATGGTCGAGGCAGCCTCGTGCTGAAGAACCCGGTCGCCGGCCGGCTGAATCCGGCTGTCAGAACGGCGCGGACTCCGGGTCGGTATCCACCGGCACCTCCTTCGGGCCGGTGACCATGCCGCCGCCCGCACTTTTGCGCGCGGGCGCGGAGGGCGCGGGCGATGGTGCGGACCGTGGCACCGGTGCCGCTGCGGGTGCCGCGCCGCCGGCGATCGCCTGCGCGGCACTGGCCACGCCACTTTCGGCCTCGCCGCCCAACGCCTCGATCAGGTCGGGAATCAGCTTGACCAGCTCGCCCGTGGCAATGGCCACATCGGTGTCAAAACCGCCGTCGTCGGCCTTGGTGCCTTCAAACACCGTGTCCAGAAACGACACCTTCTTGATCTGCAGGCCTTCGGTCAGCATGAAGCTCACGCGGTCGTCCCAGGTCATTGCCAGCTTGGTGGGCAGCTTGCCGGCGGCAATGTGCGCCTGCACTTCTTCAATGTCGAGCGGGTGGCGGGCATAACGCACCACGGCCTTGGCCTCGTCGGCGCTTTTGAGCTCGCATTCGCGGTCTACCGTGAAACCCACGGGCGCCTCTTGCGTGCTCAGCCAGTGCGACATTGCGGCCTGCGGGCTGGTCTGGGTGTTGATGAGCGAGACCGACAGGCCCGGCAGCGATTCGACCAACAGCGTCACCACCTCATCGGCGCGGCCTTGGGCTGAGGTGTCGAGCACCAGCAGGCGCGATGCGGTGTCAATCCACACCCACATCGAGCCCTGCTTGGTGAAGGCCATGGGCAGCAAGTCCAGCTTGGCCTCGTCTTTCAGCTCCCGGCTTTCCTTCTTGCCAGGCTTGCGGCCGGTTTCCTGCTCGATGCGTTCGGCTTTTTCCTTGACGCGGCGGGCCAGCACGCTGCCGGGCAGCACCTTGGATTCGACCATGAAGCGCAGGATCCACTGCCCGCCCACCGACTCGGCCAGCGGGCCATGCGCATCACCGCGCGGCGGCACCCAGCCGAGCGACTTTTCCTGCGTGGCACCACATTCCAGGAAGGGCGCCTTGGCCAGGGCCTCTTCCACCTGCGTCAATTCCACCTGCCATTGCGGCGCAATGCGGTACACGATCATGTTCTTGAACACGGACAACCTTTGTTTCTTCTGGCCATTTCCAGCCATTGCGGAGTACAGCCGACATTGTCGGGGGTCGGCTGGCCCCCTTGCGGGTCCAACGCCCGCTTTCACTCTGTTTTTGATAGCTGTTAGCACTTTACCTAAAAGCGCTTCATGCCATTTTTATGCGGAATGCATTCCGACCAGGCACCGGACTTCTTGTTGCAACTTTACACAGGCGCATCAATCCCACACGGGCGGGTTACACGGGCCGCGCACACTGACCCTCAACCGCTGGAACGGTCGTACCAGCGGACCAACCCCTTGAAAAGGACCCACACCATGTCTTTCTTCCAACGCCGTATCGCCGCCGCCGCCATGATGGCCGCCTTCGCTCTGCCCGTGCTGGCCCAGCCAGCCCCTTCTGCGCCGCCCGCCGCAGGCGCCTCGGCCGAGCAGGCCCGCAAGCCGGGCGACCGGCAGGAGCGCCGCCAGGCCCACATGGCCCAACGCATCGACGCCCTCAAGGCGCAACTGAAACTGACGCCGGCGCAGGAGCCCGCCTGGACCGCGTTCACCGCCGCCATGCAACCCGGCGAGCGCCCCGCCCGCCTGGACCGCACGATGGACCGCAGCGAAATGGAAAAGCTCACCACCCCGGAACGCATCGACCGCATGCGCGCCCAGCGCGCCCAGCACGCAGCCGAAGCCGACCGCCGCGGTGAAGCCACCAAGACCTTCTACGCCGCCCTGACACCAGAGCAGCAAAAGACCTTCGACGCCCAGGCCCAGCCAATGCGCGGCAAGGGCGGTCACCGCGGTGACTGGGGCCATGGCCATGGCGAACATGGCCACCACGGCGGCATGCGCGGTGGCGACATGCCCATGGGCGGCATGGGTGGCCCCGCCCGTTAAAGCCCCAGGCAGGGGCGCCATGCCCTGACCTGCTTTCTCACCCCCCAAGCCCGGCACCTACCAAGGTGCCGGGTTTTTTTGCGCTTGTGGATAACGCTGGGGGCATTACTGGCACAACCGGGCAGTTATCCACAGACAAAGCAGAAACCCGAAAGTTGTTATCTGCCGGCCGCAAAGTTCAAGGGCCTCGCCACACATACTTTCAGGCAACGCAACTGCGCGCCAGCATTGGGGAAAAAGACCTTGTCCACAAAAAATGGCGCCCTCTACTACTACTACTACTATTTATATATAGAACCATAGAAGAACAACCCAAACTTCCTTTGCGCCCCGCTCGAATGCCCCTGAACCAGCAAAATCGCGCACTGGGGCCGCCAAGCAATCGGCAGTTGGGGCCCCTGTGAAAAAAATCGAGCGCGGCCTGCCCCGCCCAGCGGAGAAACCTGTGCACCTTGCGAATCGCCTTAAAACCTGGGCCAAAAGCATCAAGCGCGACGGCGTCACGCTGTGGTTTGCCGCGCGGCACCCACAGGCGCCCTGGTATGCCAAGGCGCTGGGTGTTTTTGTCGTGGCTTACGCCCTCAGTCCCATCGACCTGATTCCGGACTTCATCCCCGTGCTGGGCTACCTGGACGACGTGTTGCTGCTGCCAGGGCTGATCTGGCTGGTGATCCGGCTGATTCCGGCGCCCGTGCTGCAGGAATGCCGCGAACAGGCCGACCAGTGGATCAAGACCGAGGGCGGCAAGCCCGTCAGCCGCATCGGCGTCGTGCTGATCGTGGCCTGCTGGATCGGCGCCGGCCTGGCGCTGTGGCACTGGTGGGTCCGGCCCTGGCTGGCTGCATAGCGCCTGCTGGGGATCCCTGGTCCTGTTTGCTATTGAATAAATAGCTCATGGCGCTTACTACACAGGCGCTACCACCTGATTTCTATCCAAACCTGCCCGAACCCCCGTCCATGTGCACAAAACGGGGGATAGATCTGGCACAACCGGGCAGTTATCCACAGAAGTGGGCGCTGGTCCGGTTTTATCCCCGGGTGGCAGACAGCGGCAGCCGGGCTGCGTCCACAGGGTTGGGCGCAGCGCAAGTGGCTGTCGTGGCAAGGCAAAAGGCAGTTGTCCACAGAGAAAGCCGCCCTCTACTACTACGACTATGTATTTATAGAAACCTTTAATCAATAACAGCAGAACAACCCGTCGCCGTTTTCAGCCCATGTCCCGGTGTCATGGCAAAACGCTGGGCGGAAAAAAAAGGGCAAAAAAAACCGCAGGCCAGGCTGCGGTGGGTGGGAAAAACCGGGGAGTGAATCTGCCTCAGGGCATATCGGGGCGCAGGAAGGCCTCCAGGAGGTCCGTGGGCAGGGGCGGCTGAACAGGTAGCCCTGGTAGAGGTGGCAGCCCGCGCGGGCCAGCAGATCGCGTTGCTCGGGGGTTTCGACGCCCTCGGCGATGACTTCCAGGCCCAGGCTGCGCGACAGGGCAATGATGGTGTCCACAATCGCGGCGTCGTTGGGGTCGGTGAGCAGGTCGCGCACAAAGCTCTGGTCGATCTTGAGCTGATCGAGCGGCATGCGTTTGAGGTAGCTCAGGCTCGAGTATCCGGTGCCGAAGTCGTCCAGCGAAAAGCCCACGCCATACGAGCGCAATGCTGCCATGGTGGCGATGGTGGTTTCCATGTCTTCCACCAGCAGGCTTTCGGTCAGCTCCAGCTTGAGTTTCCCCGACGGTGCGCCGGTGATGGCCAGTACCCGGGCCACATCGTCCACAAAACTGGCATGGCGAAACTGGCGCGAGCTCACGTTGACGGCCATGGTCAGGTGCGCCAGCTGCGGCTCGTCCTGCCAGCGCGCCAGCAATGTGCACGCGTGGTGCAGCACCCAGCGGCCCAGTGGCAATATCAGCCCGGTTTCTTCGGCCAGGGGAATGAACTGTGCGGGCGACACCATGCCGCGCTGCGGGTGGGCCCAGCGCACCAGCGCCTCCACCCCCACGCACTGGCCCGTCTGGTTGACCTGCGGCTGGTAGTGCAGCAGGAATTCGTCCTGCACCAGGGCCGAGCGCAGGTCTTCCTCGAGTGCGGCGCGGGCGGTCACCACGGCCTGCATTTCGGGGCTGAAGAAGCGCAGGGTGTTGCGCCCGGCGGTCTTGGCCTGGTACATGGCCAGGTCGGCCTGCTTGAGCAGTTCGCCCACGCTGGTCTGGTCGCCCTCAAACGGCGCGATGCCGATGCTGGGGGTGCTGCGGTACTGGTAGCCCTTGAGCGCATAGGGCACGGCCAGCATGGCCAGGATTTTTTCGCCCACGCCCAGGGCATCCCGGGCCAGTTCTTCGGGGTTCTGGCTGAGCTCTTCCAGCATCACCACGAACTCGTCGCCACCCAGGCGCGCCACGGTGTCCACGCTGCGCACGCAGCTGTTCAGGCGCTGCGCCACCAGCTGCAGCAACAGATCGCCCTGGTCGTGGCCCAGGGTGTCGTTGAGGGTCTTGAAGTTGTCCAGGTCGATGAACAGCAGCGCTCCGCCCTGCTGGCGCCGTTGGGCGCTGGCCAGCGCCTGGCCCATGCGGTCCATCAGCAGCATGCGGTTGGGCAGGCCGGTGAGCGCGTCGTAGAACGCCAGGCGCTGGATCTCGCGCTCGGTGGCCTTGCGCGCACGGATGTCGGTGTTGATGGCCAGCACCGAATGGCCCTCGCCGGCATCGTCTTTCACCAGTGTCCAGCGCCCTTCCACATCGATGGGGCTGCCGTCGCGGTGCCGCTGCACGATTTCGCCGGTCCACTCGCCATGTTCCAGGGTGGCCCGGGTGGCGCGGCGAAACTGCGTGGGGTCGTCGTACAGCAGGGTCTCGATGGACTGGCCCAGCGCCTGCAGTTGCGACCAGCCATACAGCCGCTCGGCACTCTTGTTCCAGTAGATGATGCGGTGCTCGAGATCGCGCACGATGATGGCGTCCTGGGCCTTGTCGAGCAGCGAGGCCTGGTGGCGGATACGCTTGTCCGACATCTGCCGGTCGATCTCGGCCGAGGCGCGGCTGGCAAAGATGCGCAGGGTCGAGGTGACGAAGTCGGTGTTGGTAAGCGGCTCGCGGAACACCACGAAGATCATGCCCACCACTTCGCCATCGGCGTTGCACAGCTGTTGCCCGGCATAGCCTTGCGCCGCGATCTGGCGCAATATGGGCGCTTCGGGATACTGCTGCGCCACGTTGTCCTGCACCACCACCTGTTGCTGGCTGAGCAGCAGCAGGCTGGGTGTGCCGGCCAGCGCGTATTCGCTGGTGGGCAGTTTTGTGCCATCCAGCACCGCCGCCAGTGTCACCGCGCGCGGCGCCTGCCCTTGCTGCGGTGGCAGCAGGCGGCCCACGCAGCCCACCTGTGCACCCAGGGCCTCGGCCATGTTCTTGGCCAGCTGCACAAAGAACTCTGTGCCCGTGCTGGCCGACACGGCGGCCGCCATCTTGAGCACCGCGGCCTGCAGGCGCTGTTGTTCCATCCGGGCGCGCAGGCTCATGATGCCGAAGGCCAGGTCGTTGGCCAGTTGCTGCAGTAGCGTGGCCTCTTCGGCGCTGATGTGCAGGATCTCGGGGGCATACAGGTACAGCAGACCAAAGCTGTGCTCGCGTTCGCGCAGGGGCAGGCAGATCACGCCATGAAAGCCGTGCTCCAGCATGCGCTCGGTCCAGTCGGCAAAGATGCCGTCGGTGCGGATGTCCTGCACGATCACGGGTGCGCCGCTGCGCACCGCCACCCCGGCGGGCCCGTGGCCGTAGGGGCTGTCTTCGGACCAGCTCAGCTGCAGTTCTTCGAGATACCGGTCGTTGTAGCCCGCATGTGCCACGGATTCAATGGTTTGGGCTTCGTCGTTCAGCGCAAAGCCCACCCAGCCCAAGCGGTAGCCGCCAATGTCCACGGCAATCTGGCAGATTTCCTTTAGCAGTGAGGCCTCGGACGTGGCGCGCACCAGCGCCTCATTGCAGGCGCTGAGCAGGCGTTGCGCCCGGCCCATGCGGCGCAGCTCGTCTTCGGTGCGCAGCCGCTCGGTGACATCAATGGCCAGCACCTGGCGGGCGGCCACCCCGTTGAAACTGATGTTGCCCGCGGAAATCTCCATCTGCATCAGCCTGCCGTCCTTGCGGACATGGCGGCGCACCACAAACTTGTCGCGTGGCAACTGAAAAACGGCCTGCAGCCGCTCTTTGAGTCCGGGGCGGTCTTCGGGGGCGCACAGCGCCGGCAGCTCCAGATGCAGCAGCTCGGCCTCGGTGTAGCCATAGTGCGCCACCATGGCCTGGTTGACCGCCAGCAGGCGCAAACTGTCCTGTGCATACACCCACATGGGGTGTGGGTGCTCGTCAAACAGCAAGCGGTATTGCAGTTCGGAGGCGTGCAGCTGGCTGGCCACGTGGCGCAGCTGCACCATGGTGCCCAGGGACTCGGTCAGGATCTCCAGGTGGGCCACGTCGCGCGCCGAAAAGGCGTGGGGCCGGTCGGAGGTGAGCATGAGCAATCCGACCACGGCATCGCCCGCCCGCAAGGGCGCTGCAGCCACCGAGCGCAGGCCGCGCCAGTGGGGTTTGGACGCCAGGTCCCAGCCTTCGAGCTCGGTGTCATGGCAGGCCACGGTGCGCCCCTGGCAGAGCGCGGGCCACAGCAGGCTTTGCTCCACCGGCAGCCGCAAGCCCTGGGGGCGCACCATGTCGCCAGCGGATGCATGGGTTACCAGGTGACTGCCCTCGAGCAGATCCACCATGGCACCGCGCGCGCCGGTCTGCTCCAGCACCGTTTGGGCCACCAGGGCCAGCACCTCGGGCAACGGCAGGTCCATGGACGACATGCGCTGCTGCAGTTGCAGCAGTTGGGCGTGGTTGTGCGCATCGCGCCGCGTTTCCATCTCGGCGAGCTTGTGGGCGCTGATGTCGGTCATGCCGCCAACCATGCGCACCGCCCGGCCATCGCCATCGCGGATCAGGAAACCGCGGTCCAGCACCCAGGCATAGCTGTCGTCCTGGCGGCGAAAGCGGTATTCGGCCGACCAGTGGCTGGCGTTGCCATCGATGGCAGCATGGATGCTGTGCAGCAGGTCGGCGCTTTCATCGGGATGCAGGCGCAGGGTCCACGAGCGGCTGTCGGGCAGCAACTCGTCGGGTGAAATGCCAAACAGGTGCTGCATGCCTTCGTTCCACCATATGGCATCGGTAGACAGGTCCCAGTCCCACACGGCATCGGCTGTGGCGCGCGCCACCAAGTGAAAGCGCTCTTCGTTGATGCGTGCAGTGCGGGCGGCCGCGCCCAGGGTTTCGCTCTTTTGCACCAGTTCGGCATGCATCTGGTCGCGTTCCTGCATCAGTTGCGACCACTGGCGTTGCTGGCGGCGCAGCGCAAGCAGCACCATCGCCTGGTCGGCCAGAATCTTCAGGCCTTCCAGCTGATCATTGGTCAGCGCGTGGGGCACCGTGTCCAGCACCGCCAGCGTGCCCAGCGCCGCGCCTTCGGGCGTGACCAGCGGATAGCAGGCATACAGCCGGATATGCGGCTCGCCCAGCACCAGCGGGTTGTTGGCAAACAGCGGGTGCTGGCGCGCATCGGCCACCACCAGGGGTTCACGGCTACCGCTCAGTGCATGGTTGCAAAACGCAATGGCCCGGTCGGTCTGCCTGAAGGGCACGCCTACAGCCGCCTTGAACCACTGGCGCTCGCTGTCCAGAAAATTCACCACCGCCATCGGCGTGTTGCAGATGCGTGCGGCCAGAACAGCCAGCTGGTCAAACGCTTCTTCGGCGGGCGTGTCCAGGATGGCGTATGACTGCAACGCACGCAGGCGCGCGGCTTCCCGGGGGGCGTTTTGCGCAGGCGGCATGCCCACTAGCCCCATGGGCCACCAAGGCGGCACGGTGAGGCGGACAGCGAAATCGGCATTGCCTGCATGGAGTGACCAGAACGCAAAGAACGGGAAACAGGTTGAACGATGAAAGGCCAGGGAGGTGGGCAGAGGCTCGCTTTACGGCCGGGCACCAGGCGCTGGTGCGGCATGCCCAAAGGGGTGTTTCTGCAATGGGATGTTAATGCTACACCGCAGTGCCCTGTTCAGGCACCCTGCCCGGGCATCCACTAGGCGGTCTGTCTCTGGCGCCGGGCCCGCACCGCGGCGGCCAGGCCTTCGAGCACCGGCACCGTCTGCGCCAGGCTGATGCAGGCGTCGGTCACCGAAACCCCGTGCTGCAGCGGCTGGCCGGGCACGATGTCCTGGCGGCCTTCCTGCAGGTGGCTTTCGATCATCAGGCCGGTGATGCGGGCGTCGCCGCCAGCAATCTGCTGGGCCACCTCGGCGGCCACGGTGATCTGGCGCTGGTGCTGCTTGCTGCTGTTGGCGTGGCTCACGTCGATCATCACCTGCTCGCGCAGGCCGGCGGCCTGGAGCACGGCGCAGGTGGCATCCACATCGGCCTTTTGGTAGTTGGGCTGCTTGCCGCCGCGCAGGATGACGTGGCAGTCGTGGTTGCCGCGCGTTTCAAAAATGGCGGCCTGGCCCATCTTGGTCATGCCCATGAAGGCGTGCGAAGCCTGCGCGGCCTGGATGGCGTCGCTCGCCACCTTCACGCCGCCATCGGTGCCGTTCTTGAAGCCCACGGGGCACGACAGGCCCGATGCGAGCTGGCGGTGGCTCTGGCTCTCGGTGGTGCGCGCGCCAATCGCGCCCCAGCTCACCAGGTCGCTGATGAACTGCGGGCTGAGCAGGTCGAGGAACTCGGTGCCTACCGGCAGGCCCACGGCCAGCACGGCCAGCAGCAGCTGGCGCGCCAGCTCCAGCCCTTCGTTGATGGCAAAGCTGCCATCCATGTGCGGGTCGTTGATGTAGCCCTTCCAGCCCACGGTGGTGCGAGGTTTTTCAAAATAGACGCGCATCACGATGAGCAGGTCTTGGCTGAGCGCATCGGCCTGGGCCTTGAGTGCGTGCGCATATTCCATGGCCTGGCCATGGTCGTGGATGGAGCAGGGCCCCACCACCACGACCAGCCGGTCGTCCTGCCCGTGCAGCACGCGCGAGATGGCGGCGCGGCTGGTTTCCACCAGCGCCTGCGCGGCGTCGGGCGTGGGCAGCCATTCCTGCAGCAGCGCGGGGGTGATGAGCGGGCGCACGGCCTTGATGCGCGTGTCGTCAATGCGCGTGGTGTCGTGGGTGGAAACGGGGTGGGCAGAGCGTTGGGCGTGGGTCATGATGCGCCCGATTGTCGCCCGGCCCGGAGACCGACTTATTTCGCCATCGCCCACACCACCAGCAACGGGCGCCGCCCTGGCGAGTGACGCCTGGCAAGGGTGGCCCCGCAGCGAAGACGACTCAAGGGGGCGTTAAAGCCTGCGAAACGACGCGTTCTGCCGCGCCCAGTAGCGCGATTGCAGGTGGTCCAGTCGCACCGTGCCACCCGACGATGGCGCATGCACAAAGCGCCCCTCGCCCACATAAATGCCCGCATGCGATGGCGTGCGGCCGGTGCCAAACACCACCATGTCGCCGCTGCGCAGTTCGCCATTGGCGATTTGCTGCCCCCAGCCGCTGAGTTGCGCCACCGTGCGCGGCGGTGCCGAGCCCACGCGGTGGCGATAGACATAGCCGATCAGCCCGCTGCAGTCGAAGCCCGAATCCGGCGTGTTGCCGCCATAGCGGTAGGGCGTGCCCACCAGCCCCAGCGCGTGGATGGCGATGTCGTGCGCCTGCTCGTCCGACAGTTGCGGTGCCGTGCTGCCGCGCCACGGGGCGGACGGTGACGGGGTAGAAGGCGGCGGGGTGCTGCAGCCGCCCAGAACCAGCAGGGCCGCTGCGCAGGCCAGAGGGTGAAATGCGCGCATGGGCCGAAGGGTAACGGAAGGGCGGCGCCAAGGCCCGAACCCCGATGGCGCCGTAGGGATTTGCAGCAAAAACAGTTGCTGGCGTACAACCCATCAGCGCGGGCAGCTATCGTTTATGAAGTGCCGTGATCGTCGGGTGCGGGCCCGCCGCTGCGGGTGGCGGGTGGGGTCAGCGGCCCAGGGGCGCCACGCCGATCAGCATCGCATGGGCCCAGAAGGCAAACGCGGCCCAGGCCACCGCGCCCACCACCAGGGTTGCCACGGTGCCGGCAGCCGTGCCGGAGGCATACACGGTGGCCTGCGCGCGGTCGCGCTGGCGCGCTGCCCGAAAGTCCAGCACGGCCCACAGCAGGAATGCGCCAAACAGCACCACGTCGGCCAGGTTGCCGTTGGAGATGAGGTGCGCCAGCGCCCACACCTTCACGCCCAGCACCATGGGGTGGTGCAGCCGGGCCTTGATGGCGTTGCGCGGCACATAGGCGGCAACCAGCAGGATGAAGGTGATCAGCGTGAGCAACGCTGCGGCATGGCGCATGCCCACCGGTGGCAGCCACAGCACCACGGGTTGCTGGCGCGCCAGGCCATAGCCCCACACGATCAGCACCAGGCCCGCAGCCGAGGCCAGCGAATACAGCCCTTTCCAGGCCCCCGCGCCCAGCCGCGCCATGGTTTGCGTGCGCCAGCCATCGGCCACGATGCGCACCGAGTGCACGCCCAGAAACAGCACCAATCCAAGAACCAGATACAACATAGACGGCCTTTCGGTGGAGGAAATGGCGCGATTATGGGCAAGAGCAATGACTCGCCGCCGTTTGCAACCAAAAAGGCCTGCAGCGCTTGATGGACAAGCGCTAAAAGCTATAAAAAAAGGAGTAAGGCAGGTGTGCAGGCTTCACGCGCTGGCGGCGTGCTGCGCCAGCAGCTTGCCCACCGCGGGTTTGGCGCAGCGCTGCAGCGCCATCAGCAGCGCGTGGTCGGGCTGGGCCACGCGCCATTGCGTGCGCAGGTCGTGCTGCATGCGCGCCAGCAGGGCGGCGGCCATTTCGGCGTCGGCCAGCGCCCGGTGGGCCTGGCCGGTGCGCGGCAGACCGTGGTAATCGACCAGCACGCCGAGCTTGTGGCTGGGCGCCTGCGGATACAGCCGGCGCGACAGCAGCACGGTGCAGGCAAAGGGCTGCGGCGCGGGCTGCCCGGCCAGGGCCAGCTCGGCCTGCCAGAACTTGCAGTCGAACGAGGCGTTGTGCGCCACCATGGGCGCGTTGCCGACAAAGCGCGCGGCCTGCGCCATCACCTCGGCCGCATCGGGCGCGGCGTTCACCATGGCATTGGTGATGCCGGTGAGCTGGGTGATGAAGGGTGGAATCCAGGCACCGGTTTTCATCAGGCTCTGGAACCGGTCCACCACCACGCCGCCTTCCAGCAGCACGATGGCCACCTCGGTGGCGCGCGCGCCCTGGCCGGGCGAGATGCCGGTGGTTTCAAAGTCGATGACGGCAATGGGGGGCATGGAGGGTGGGTGCGCAATGAAAACACGAGGGTCCCCAACGGGAGCCCCGCGATTGTGCCGCTGCGCAGGGGCGCAGACGGAGCGCGCCAGGTTTTGCCGCTTATTGCCCGGCCTGCTGCGGGTGCGCCAGGAAAAAGCGCAGTATTTCCCGCGTGGCGTTGACGCCGCCCGGATCGGTGTGGCTGCCGCCCGCATGGCCTCCGGCCCAGGCGTGTCTGCCGCCGTGCAACACCCAGTGCTCTGCCACCGCCGTTTTGCCAGGGTTAGATGGGCCGGCGCTGTCTGCCGTGCGGTAGTACACCGTGCGCGTATAGCTTTTGCCCCCCGGTGACCGGCCGGTCTGTTCCTCTTGCTGCACATTGCGTGCGCCGCCGATGGCGCTGGCCAGCGCGGCGTCGATCAGTTGCTCCCCGTTGCGGGCATGCACGGTGCCGTCCGCATCGCCGTGGAACACGATGATGGGCCGTGGCAGCAGCGCTGATGCGGCGCTTTGGCGGGCGCCGGCACGGGCTGCCGGGTCGGGCTTGGCACCGTTCTTCATGGCCGACAGCGCGCCCATCACGTTGTGCGCGGCCCCCGCCTGCAGACCCGAGTGCACGCCCACGGCGGCAAACATATCGGGGTACTCGCGGCCCAGCACGGCAGCCATGGCACCACCGGCCGACAGGCCCGCCACGTACACCCGGTGTGCGTCCACCGGGTGGCGCGCCATCACCTCGCGCACCATCGCCACCAGCACGGCCGGCTCGCCCGCGCCGCGCTGCTGGTCCGTCGGGCGAAACCAGTTCCAGCAGCCCTTGGGGTTTGCGCTGCCGGGCTGGGCGGGGTACAGCACCAGGGCGTTGGCCGGTGCGGCGGCGGCGTTCATGCCGGTGCCGGTGGCAAAGTCCTGCGGGTTCTGGGTGCAGCCGTGCAGCATCAGCACCAGCGGCATGGGCGTGCCGGCGTTGGCACCCGGGGGCACATACAGGTAGTAATGATCCTGCGGCGCCCCGGGGTATGAAAACGCCACCCGCGCGAAGCTGCCGGGCAACTCGGCCGGGCGGCCGGTGGTGGCTTTCGGTGCTGCGGATGCGGGTGGCTCGCTGTGGCTTGGGCCTGCGCCGGGTTGGCCCTTGTCCGCGCGGTCGATCACCACGGCGTCCTCTACATCGGCGCTGGCAAAGCCGGTGCGCCAGCGCGATGCGGTGGCGGCACCGGGTGCCTGCGGCGCCAGCTGCGGGCCGGTGCTGCGCAGGGTGGCGCCGGTGGGGGCGTGGTGGCGGCCGTCGCCGGATTGGCGAAGGCACCGCCGAGGGCCTGCTGGATGGCGCGGGTGGCATCGGCGAGCTGGCCATTGCGCACCAGTTCGGTGGCGTTGCCCAGAAGCTGGTTGAGATTCTGTTTCCAGTCCATGAGAGATCCTTGGTTTGGCTTGGTAGGGCGGGGCCAGTGGCCCTGCGCCGTTGGTGGCACCTGCCTTGGGGCGGCAGGTGCTGGTTGCTGGTTTGTCTGGCAAGGCCGCCGCTGAAACAGGCAGGCCTGAGAGCAGGATGGAAAAGTCACCGTTGTGGCGCTGGCGCCCCAATCCGGGTTTGTGCTGCGTCAGCCGATGCGGCCCGCCAGGGCCGCCTTCACGGCCGCGCTGGCGTGAAACGCGCCCAGCACGGTCACCGAGGCAATCGTTGCCGCCGCCAGCGCGGGTGGCACGTCGTCATCGATGCTGGCCAGGCCCAGCACCCGTATCTCCAGCGTCTGGCCGGCCGCCTGCACGGCCTCCAGCTCCGCGCGGCCAAAGCGCTGCAGCCCCAGCACCAGCATCTTGCGTGCCACCACCTGGCGCACGGCCTCGTTCTGCGCACTGAGCTGGTTGCGGATGGCTGTGCGGATGAAATCCGTGCGGTTGGCGTAAAAGCCCTCGGACACGAGCAGATCGATATGTCCCAGGTCGACAAAACCGAGGTTGATGGTGATCTTTTCCGAGTCAGGAACCTTGCTGCGCAAGGCCGTAGAGGCCGGTGAGGTCGTTGGGGTCGGAGCCATGATGTTGCCTTTGCCTGTCAATTTTCCATCCGTATGGATGGTATATGGATGGTGCAAAGGCATTTTCAAGGACTCGCGAGAAAAAAGAAAGAGCCCGAAGGCTCTTTGTGGTGCATGGGGCTCGGGCGCATCCGCCCGCACCCTGGCGGCTGTCGCTTCTTTCTGCTATGGGCCCGGTTCGCGCCTGCGCACTCAGGCCTTCTTCAGAAACTCCGACTTCAGCAGCATGCTGCCCAGGTCCGTCTTGCAGTCCACGTTGTGGCCGTCGGCGCCATCGACCAGGCGGATGCTCTTGATCTTGGTGCCCTTCTTGAGCGTGGACGACGAGCCCTTGACCTTGAGGTCTTTCACCAGAATCACGGCGTCGCCGTCGGCCAGCGGGTTGCCATTGGCATCGCGCACCACGCCGTCGCCTGCTTCTGCTGCATCGGTTTCTGCGGCATCGGCCACCTGCGGCCATTCAAACGCGCAGTCGGGGCACACGTAGTTGCTGCCATCGGGGTAGGTGTTTTCCTGGCCGCATTGGGGGCAGGCGGGAATGGTGTGGGGCATGGTTGGTCCTCTCTCTGTTCGCTGTTGTTGTGATTTGAAATATGGCCTGGGAAGTGTCGCCCAATCACAGCGGCGCGCGTTGCTCCAGCGCAAACGGCGGCAGCCCCTTGAGCAGCCGCTGGCCATAGCTGGTGCGCGTCAGGCGCTTGTCGTAGCAATACACATGGGCCTGGTCTTCCTCGGTACGGATCGCGCGGCCCACCCATTGCGCCAGGCGGATGGCGGTGGCGGGCACCACCAGTTCGCTGAACGGGTCGCGGCCCACGGCGCGCAGCCATTCGGCGCGGGCCTCGCCCACCGGGTCGTCGGGCGGGGCAAAGGGCAGCTTGGTGATGAAAACCGATTCGCACAGCCGCCCCGGCAAATCCAGCCCCTCGCCAAACGACTGCATGCCAAAGATGACCGAGGGCTCGCCGCCCTCCACCCGCTCGCGGTGGCGCTTGAGCAGTTGCGTGCGCGGCAGCGCGTTTTGCACCAGCACCACGCTGCGCATGGCGGTGGGCAATGCATCCACGGCCTGGCGCATCTGCTCGCGCGAGGTGAACAGCACCAGCGCGCCGTATTCCACGCGCGCAATGTCGTGCAGCAGCGCATCGACCATCTCGGCGGTGAACTGCGCGGCGTTCTTGGGGTCGGCGCGCGTCTCGGCGGCAATCAGCGTGCCCTGCGCGGCGTAGTTGAAGGGGCTGGCCACTTCGAGCGTGGTGGCGGCCTCGTCACCATGCAGGCCGGCCTCGCGCATAAAGAAGTCGAAACTGCCGCAACTGGTCAGCGTGGCCGAGGTCAGCACGGCACCGCGCACCGCGCTCCACAGGTGGTTGCGCAGCGTGGTGCCTGGCAGGATGGGGCTGGCGTGGGCCTTGACCACGATGAAGTCGCCCTCCATCGCCAGCGTGAACCACTTGGCGGCGGGCACAAAGCTGCGGTCCGCGCCTTCGGGCGCATCCTGCAGCAGCAGTTGGGCGGTGGCGTGCAGCTCTTCCAGGCGCGGTGCCAGCATGCCGATCTGCGCATACAGCGTGGACAGGCGCCTGGCCTCGTCGGGCTTGTCGCGCATCTCGGCGCGCAGGGCCTTGCTGATGGCGCGCAGCGCTTCCAGAAAGCCATCGGCACTGGCGGCCAGCAGGCCCAGCGGGGCGATCAGCTGCTCGGGCAACTCGCCGCGCGGCACGCGCACACGGGCCGGGCCCCAGGTGTCCTTCTGGCTTTTGAGGTTGTCGCCATACACATCCATCACGATGCGGGCCAGGTCCTGCAGCGTCTGGCGCAGCTGCGCCGCGTGGCGCGGAATGTCGGCAATCTCTTCCACCTCCAGCAGCGCGCCAATGCGCAGGCCCCGGCTCGACAATCGCTCAATCCAGGTGATGCGCGACAAATCCATGCTGCACGCAAACTGGTCGAGCGCCGTGGCGGGCAGGTGGTGGGCTTCGTCCAGCACCAGCAGGCAGTTGTCCAGCTCGGGCAGTACGCGCGCGCCCAGCGACGACAGCAACAAATCATGGTTGGCCACGATCACCTGCGCGCCCACCAGCTCCTTGCGCTTGTCGTAATAGGTGCACTGGCTGAAGGCCGGGCAGTGCTTGCCCGTGCACGACGCGCCCTCGGCCGCCACGGGGCTCCACACCTCGGGCTCGGGCGGCGCATCGAGGCTGTCGCGGTCGCCATCCCAGGCGCCCTTGGCCAGGGTTTGCGCCATGGTCGAATAAAACTGGATGCGCGCCTCGGTCTCCTGGTGCGAGCGCTTGGGGCGGGCGCTCGCGGCCTCTTCGGGAAACAGGTCGTCATCGTCCTCGCCATGCGCCTCGCCCGTGCCCGCCAGCCGGTCGAGCTTGAGCTTGCACACATAGCGCCCGCGCCCCTTGGCCAGCGCAAACTTGAAGGGCTGCGGCATGCGCGCAGCCAGCGCGGGCAAATCCTTGTTGACCAGCTGCTCCTGCAGCGCCACCGTGGCGGTAGATATCAGCACCCGCGTGCCCCGTGCCAGCGCCAGCGCAATGGCGGGCGCGCAATACGCCAGCGACTTGCCCACACCCGTGCCCGCCTGGATGACCGCGATGGACCGCGTGGGCGCGGCCTCGCCACCTTCTTCATCCACCTTGCCCAGCGTGGCCTGGCTGAACGTGCGCGCCACCTGCTCGGCCATCAGCCGCTGGCCGGCGCGGCTGCGAAACCCCTCGGTGGCCTGCACCACCGCATCAAACGACTGCAGGGCCGCCTGGGCCCACTCTGTAGAAGACATAACCACCTGTTGTAAGGGCAAGAGTGTGGCACGGGTTACGCGGCAGGCCTGGCCCACCGTATCCATAGCCCGGCGGCCGCATGGCATGTGGGCCTACACGCGGGCACTGCGGGCGTTTTTACGATGGGCCTCTTTTGGAGACCTTGCTACCCACCCAAAGGAGACCCCCATGCCCCGCACCGACACCCGTGAACATCCCTCCCCCGGCCCCAAAGCGCCCGAGCCTTCTTCGGTAGACACCATCAAACGCCAGGCCCCGGGTCCAGACACCCTGGGCCCGGTGAAGACCGACGCTCTTGCTGCCAAAGCCAACGAAACCCCCAAGCTGCCCCACGAGCGCGATGAATCGGTGGACATGACCCATGGCGAGCCAGACGCGCAGATGCAGCAGGCCTACCGCGACGTGAAGCGCGGGCTGCAGGACACCGACCAGGACCTGCGCGCCCACCGCGTCGGACACAAGCCAGTGCGCCCATAATTGCTATGTAAATAATAGCTTCTAGCGCTTATTCAGAAAGCGCTAGAGGCAAATTTGACCATTGAAGCTGCATGCGCTGCAAAGGCCCGCGCTGCGGTTGCACGGCACGGCGCCAGACAACCTGGCCGCCGCCGCTGCGGCCCGTCGTCAGGCAACGCGTCGCCCGTAGGCACAAAACCCCGGCTTGGGGCTTTTCTTTTGCGGGTGCAGGCGGCAGGTGTCTGGCCGCTGGTCATATACGGTGCACAGCCGGGTTGTGGGGTGCAAAAAATTGCAGTCTCCACTGGCCCGCCGCGCCATGGTGAACACCACATTCTTGTGGTTGAAGTGGTCAATCAGCCGCGCCTTCTGCAGGCGCTTGGCAATCTGCCGGGGCTCCTCGTGCTCCGCCTCAAACGCATCCACCAGCCCCAGCCGCACCAGGTCGGGCAGCTGCACCTCCAGCGGCATCGTGCAGCAGTTGGCTGCGCAGGTGTCGCACAGGCCGGCGCGGTAGCGGGACCAGGTGTCGAGGCGGTCAACGTCGACGATGGAGATGGGGGATTTCATGGCAGAGCGAGCGAGAAGAGAAGGGGCCGGCGCAGCGCGGCGGTTACGCCATGGATTGTCGATGAAAGGGCTGTGAGGACTGTCAATAGACAACCATGCGTACCCGGGGTGACTTTGATGCCGTCATACATGAACTTAGGCATCCCGCCCTTTCATCATGTCAGTTGTTGGCGCCGATTGAATCTTGACAGTGTGTGCCGATCCAACATTGATAGGGGGCGTATAGCCAGCGTTGGTTAGGCTGGCTGTGGATAACTATAGCCTCCTACTGAGTTTGCACCTCCAGACTGGTTTCTGTTTTTCTATTCATTTCTCTGGATTTGATCTTTCCCTTTGCCTCCTTGGAGCTGTGGCGGAAGCGGTAGGACTCATTGCCGGTTTCAACGATGTGGCAGTGATGGGTGAGCCGGTCCAGCAGTGCCGTGGTCATCTTGGCATCACCGAAGACAGCGGACCACTCGGCAAACGTCAGGTTGGTGGTGATCAGAACGCTGGTGTGCTCATAGAGTTTGGACAGCAGATGGAACAGCAATGCTCCACCGGCCTGGCTGAATGGCAGGTATCCAAGTTCATCCAGAATGACCAGGTCCATGCGCATCAAGCTCATGGCTATGCGCCCCGGATTTCCCTTGGCCTTCTCTTGCTCCAACGCATTGACCAGATCCACCGTCGAGTAGAACCGGACACGTTTGGAATGGTGCGTCAGCCCATTGATTCCCAGCGCCGTTGCCAAGTGGGTTTTGCCGGTGCCAGGACCACCAATCAGGACAACGTTCTGCGCATCGTCGGTGAAGCTCAGGTCCGCCAACCTCTTGATCAGCACCTTGTCCACGGGTGAGACCTCGAAGTCGAAGCCAGCAAGATCCCGGTGAATCGGGAAGCGTGCTGCTTTCATCTGGTGGGCAATCGAGCGCATATGCCGATCCACGTCTTCCGCTTGAAGCAGGTGCTCTATCAGCCAGCGCGAGCTCTGAATCGAGGAGCCGCCATCCTGCTCCATAAGGTCAGCCCAGGCACTGACCATGCCATTCAGGCGCAGTGCCTTGAGCCCGCTTTGCACATCGCGTTTGGATTCAGACATGGATGACCCCTTGGTTATCGTTGTGGGTGGGGCGCAAACGGTCGTAGCGCGCGGTATCGGCCAGCGGGAGGTTGGTCAGTTGCAATGTGGTTTTGGCATGCTCCGGCCTGGGTGGCGCATTCAGCCTAGCCAGCACATTGCGCACATGCTCAGCACTGACACTTCCATTGGGCGTGGCACCTTCGAGCACCAGATCAACCGCCACCAGTACTGCATCCAGGCCCGCCTGCGGCACGCTGGCCAGCACCTGTGCCATGGTGCGGTCCCCGCCGGGGTGCCTCAGAAGGGATTTGCGCAAGCGCTGCAAGGGCTCAGGCAAATCCAGGAACGGTGCGCCGTTGCGCAGTGCCCCGGGCTTGCGCTGCACCAAATCAATGTAGTGCTGCCAGTCATAGGTGACTTGGCCACTGCCCGGCGTGCGGGCATGGCTGGCAATGATGGTTTGCGCGCAGGCAATGTCCACCCGGTTGGGGTACAGACGCGTGCTGACCAGGTGCCCTGCCCATTCGCAAGGAACGGAGTAGCGGTTGCGCGCCACCGCCACCAGACAGGTGCTGCTCACCCTTGCGGGCTTCTCCACGTAGCCATCAAAGAGCACAGGCATGGACATAAGGTGGGGGCGCTCCAAGTCCAGCATCTCTGCCACCGTGAACTGCTTGTGGATTGGATGCACGGTGTCTGCCCACACTGAGCGGCAACGCTCGCCCAACCAGACATTGAGTTCGGCAAACGATCCGAAGCGCCTGCTGGCGGCCTCGATCCAGATCCGCCTGCGACTGTCCTGCACGTTCTTCTCCACCACGCCCTTCTCCCAGCCCGAGGCGACGTTGCAGAAGTCCGGATCAAACAGGTAGTGGCTGCACATGGCCGAGAAGCGTGCGTTGACGATGCGCCCCTTGCCCTTCTTGACCTTGTCCACCGCCGTCTTCATGTTGTCGTAGATGCCGCGCCTGGCAACGCCACCCAATGCCTGGAAGGAGCGGGTATGGGCATCGAACAGCATCTCATGGCCCTGCCCAGGGTAGGCCACCAGCCAGAAGGCACGACTGGCGCACAGCTTCAGATGGGCCACTTGCAGTTTGTAGAACACGCCGCCAACCAGCAATCCCTCCTCGCTCCAGTCGAACTGGAAGGCCTCACCCAGCTCGAAACTCAGGGGCACAAAGGCCCTGACGGGATCCTTGGCGCTCTCCACTCGCCAAGCGCGAATGAAGTCGGTCACGGCGCTGTAGCCGCCGCGGTATCCCTGAGCCTGAATCTGTGCAAACAGTGCCTTGCCACTGCGCCTTGCGCTCTTGGCCCGGTGAGCATCCGTGCGCAGGGCTTGCTCGAGCACCGGCACAAATGGCGTGAGCTTGCCATCGGCCTTCTTGCGCTCGTATTTCGGGGTTATGTCGCCGGGAGCCTTGAGCCACTTCTTGACAGTGTTTCTGGCCAGTCCCGTTCGTCTGCAAATCTCTCCATCAGAGAGTTGGTCGCGCCACTTCATGCGCCTGACCTTGCCAATCATGTCCATGGTGATCACCTCTTACATCCCTGCTGAAAAATTCAGCAGGGCAGTTGAACACCCCTGTCAATTTTGGATCGGCACTATCCCTTTCAGGCTGTCAATTTTCGGTCGGCGGCAACATCCGTACAGCTCGTTGGGGCAATAGCACTGAAAACCGCAACCCGTGGTGGTCGTGAAGCCCTCGAGTCCGAAATCACCAGGCGTGGCAGGGATGTGCTGATACCCATCGGCGGCGAACTTTTTCTTGAATACCTGCTGGCAGAGCCGCTCTCAGCTGTTTCCATCGAAAGGACCGTACGGGGTATTGAACACGGCGTGGTTGAAGCTCGCGCTTAGGTCGAATGCCTGGACGGAAACGTCGGTAGCACCAGCTTCACACGGAACCGGTGCAACAGGTGTTGGCGAATGCCTTCCATGGCAGCTGACCCAATGCGCAAGCACTACCTCCGTTCAATCAGTACACAACATCCGGCGACCATCCACGAATCGGGGGGACTTCCCACACTGTTTCGCATCTTATGGCTCGCCGATTCGCGTCTTATGCCTCGCTCTACAAAAATTAAACGTCGATATTCCCCGCGCGAAGCGCGTTGGTTTCAATGAAATCCCGCCGCGGCTCCACCTCGTCCCCCATCAGCATGGTGAACACGCGATCGGCCTCGATGGCGTCGTCGATCTGCACGCGCAGCAGGCGGCGCACGTTGGGGTCCATTGTGGTTTCCCACAGCTGCTCGGGGTTCATTTCGCCCAGACCTTTGTAGCGCTGGCGGCTGGTGGAGCGCTCGGCTTCGCTGATAAGCCACTTCATGGCCTGGCGGAAGTCGCCCACTTTTTCTTCCTTGCGCTTTTCGCCTTCGCCGCGCATCACCTTGGCGCCCTCGCCCAGCAGGCCCCGGAAGGTTTCGGCGGCTTCGGCCAGGGCGGCGTAGTCGGCGCCGTGCACGAAGTCTTGGGTGATGACGCTGCTCTTGATGTTGCCGTGGTGGCGGCGGCTGATGCGCAGCAGGGGCTTGTCGGTGCGCACGTCAAACTCGCCGGCCACTTCGGCGGGGGCGCCGGTGGTGTTGAGCTCGCGCAGCTTGGCCTGGAGCTGCACGGCGCTGGCTTCGGCTTCGGCCACGGTGTCGAGTTTCAGCGAGACGCCGTCTGCGATGGACCGCAGTGCTTCGGCGTCCATGAAGTTGCCCAGGCGGGCGATGACGCTCTCGGCAATCTGGTGCTTGCGCGCCAGCTCGGCCAGGGTGTCGCCGCTCAGGGTCTGCTCGCCAGCATTGCCGGTGAACACGCTGGCGTGGTTCAACGCAATGCGCAGCAAAAAGCCGTCGAGCGCGGGCGCGTCTTTCAGGTAGAGCTCTTCCTTGCCGGCCTTCACCTTGTACAGCGGTGGCTGGGCAATGTAGATGTGGCCGCGTTCCACCAGCTCGGGCATCTGGCGGTAGAAGAAGGTGAGCAGCAGGGTGCGGATGTGGGCGCCGTCCACGTCGGCGTCGGTCATGATGATGATGCGGTGGTAGCGCAGCTTGGACACGTCGAAATCGTCGTTGCCAGTGCTGCCGCCGGCCTTGCCAATGCCGGTGCCCAGCGCCGTGATCAGCGTGAGGATTTCATTGCTGGTCAGCAGCTTTTCATACCGCGCCTTCTCCACGTTCAGGATCTTGCCGCGCAGGGGCAGGATGGCTTGGAACTTGCGGTCGCGGCCCTGCTTGGCAGAGCCACCGGCGGAGTCGCCCTCGACGATGTAGATCTCGCACAGCGCCGGGTCTTTTTCCTGGCAGTCGGCCAGCTTGCCGGGCAGGCCCATGCCGTCGAGCACGCCCTTGCGGCGCGTCATTTCGCGGGCCTTGCGGGCGGCTTCGCGGGCGCGGGCGGCTTCCACGATCTTGCCGCAGATGATCTTGGCGTCGGCCGGGCGCTCTTGCAGGTAGTCGGTGAGCAGCTTGCCCACGATGTCTTCCACGGGCGCACGCACCTCGCTCGACACCAGCTTGTCCTTGGTCTGGCTGCTGAACTTGGGCTCGGGCACCTTCACGCTCAGCACGCAGCACAGGCCTTCGCGCATGTCATCGCCCGTGACTTCAACCTTGGCCTTCTTGGCAAAGTCGTTTTCTTCGATGTATTTGTTGATGACGCGGGTCATCGCGGCGCGCAGGCCGGTGAGGTGGGTGCCGCCGTCACGCTGCGGAATGTTGTTGGTGAAGCACAGCACCTGCTCGGTGTAGCCGCTGTTCCACTGCATGGACACTTCCACGCCGATGTGCGTGCCGGGGATGCCGCCATAGGTTTCGGCCGGGCGCTCGCCCGCCGCGTAGAACGAGGTGGGGTGCAGGACGGTCTTGCCCTTGTTGATGAACTCGACAAAGCCGCGCACGCCGCCGGCGCCCGAGAAGTCGTCTTCCTTGCCGCTGCGCTCGTCTTTCAGGCGAATGCGCACGCCGTTGTTCAAGAAAGAGAGTTCGCGCAGGCGCTTGGCCAGGATTTCGTAGTGGAAATCGTTGTTTTCCTTGAAGATTTCGGTGTCGGGCAGGAAGTGCACCTCGGTGCCGCGCTTGTCCGTCTCGCCGGTGATCTTCATGGGCGAGACTTCAACGCCGTCCACCGTTTCGATGATGCGGTTTTGCACGAAGCCGCGGCTGAATTCGAGGACATGCACCTTGCCTTCGCGGCGCACCGTCAGGCGCAGCTTCTTCGACAGTGCGTTCACGCAGCTGACGCCCACGCCGTGCAGGCCGCCCGAGACCTTGTAGCTGTTCTGGTTGAACTTGCCGCCGGCGTGCAGCTCGGTCAGCGCGATTTCGGCGGCCGAGCGCTTGGGCTCGTGCTTGTCGTCCATCTTCACGCCAGTGGGAATGCCGCGGCCGTTGTCGGTCACGCTGATGGAGTTGTCGCTGTGGATGGTGACCACGATGTCATCGCAGTGGCCGGCCAGGGCTTCGTCGATGGAGTTGTCCACCACCTCGAACACCAGATGGTGCAGGCCCGTGCCATCGCTCGTGTCGCCGATGTACATGCCGGGGCGCTTGCGCACGGCCTCCAGCCCTTCCAGGATGGTGATGGAGCCTTCGCCGTAGCTTTCGCTGGCACCGGCCTGGTTGGTGTCGATCTTTTGCACAACGGGCTCACCATTGCCGGTGGAGCCGTTCTCGGTGGGCTCGGGTTGGGTGTTGTCAGCGGTCATGGTGGGCCTTGGGATCCGTGGAAACCGGCGGTTTCCAATGTGTTCAATGATTAAAAAGGGCTCTAGCGCTTATCCAATAAGCGCGAGAAGCTATCAAAACAATAGTGTTTTGTGACGGAAGTGCGTCAGATGCGCATGGGCATGACGACGTACTTGAAGTTGGCGTTGTCGGGAATCGTCACCAGCGCCGAGCTGTTGCCGTCCGACAGCTCCACCTTCACCATGTCCTGGCCCATGTTGGCCAGGGCGTCGATGAGGTAGGTGACGTTGAAGCCGATTTCGATGGTGTCGCCACCGTAGTCGATGTCGAGCTCGTCCACGGCCTCTTCCTGCTCGGCGTTGTTGCTGGCCACGCGCAGGGTGCCGGGCTCCAGGTTCAGGCGCACGCCCTTGAACTTGTCGCTGGTCATGATGGCGGTGCGCTGCAGGCTGGCCAGCAGCGGCGCGCGGCCCAGGGTCACGCTGTTGCTGTGGTTGCGCGGGATCACGCGGTTGTAGTCGGGGAACTTGCCTTCCACCAGCTTGGTGACGAACTCCATGCCGCCAAAGGTGAACTTGGCCTGGTTGTTGGCAAACTGCATTTCAATGTGGGGCTGGTTCTCGCCACCCGCATCACTGAGCAGGCGCTGCAGCTCGATCACCGTCTTGCGCGGCAAAATCACTTCCTGCTTGGGCACTTCCACATCCAGCGTGGCGCTGGCAAAGGCCAGGCGGTGGCCGTCGGTGGCCACCAGGCTCAGTTGCTTGCCCTCGGCCACAAACAAGATGCCGTTGAGGTAATAGCGGATGTCCTGCACCGCCATGGCAAACGAGACCTGGCCCAGCAGGTCTTTCAGCGTCTTTTGCGGCACGCTGAACACGGGGCCGAACGCGGCCGATTCCTGCACCAGCGGAAAGTCCTCGGCCGGCAGCGTCTGCAGCGTGAAGCGGCTTTTGCCGCCCTTCAAGATCAGCTTGGATTGGGCCGATTCCAGGCTCACCGTCTGGTCGCCGGGCATGGTGCGCAGGATGTCGATGAGCTTGCGCGCGCCCACCGTGGTGGTGAAGTCGCCGGTGTCGCCGCCCAGTTCGGCCGTGGTGCGGATCTGGATTTCGAGGTCGCTGGTCGTCAGCTGCAGGGCGTTGCCCGTCTTGCGGATCAGCACATTGGCCAGGATGGGCAGGGTGTGCCGGCGTTCAACAATGCCGGAGACCGATTGCAGAACCGCGAGAACCTTGTCTTGTGTTGCCTTCAGGACGATCATGTCAACCTCTTGTGGTTTTTGGAACGGTGCGTGGACAGCAGCACAGGTTGTGCCTCCTCCCTGCCGCATAAACCGCCATTTTGCCCGTTAACCGGGCGCTTCCGTTGGGGGCCTGCACCACCTGCATCAGCCCTTGAGTGTTTGCTCCAGCACATGCAGCTGCTGGTTCAGTTCGGTGAGTTGCTGGCGCTCGCCAGAAATCTTGCGCACGGCATGCAGCACGGTGGTGTGGTCGCGCCCGCCAAACAATTCTCCGATTTCGGGAAGACTCTTTTGCGTCAACTCCTTGGCCAGGTACATGGCAATCTGGCGCGGGCGGGCAATGCTGGCCGGGCGCTTCTTGCTGTACATGTCGGCGACCTTGATTTTGTAATAGTCGGCCACCGTCTTCTGGATGTTTTCCACACTGATCTGCCGGTTCTGGATGGACAGCAGATCGCGCAGCGCCTCGCGGGCCAGCTGGATGGAGATTTCCTTTTGGTTGAAGCGTGAATAGGCCAGGATCTTGCGCAGCGCGCCTTCGAGTTCGCGCACGTTGGAGCGCACGTTCTTGGCCACGAAAAATGCCACTTCCTCGGGCATTTCGGTGCTTTCAGCGCGCGCCTTGTTGATCAAAATGGCCACGCGCATCTCCAGCTCGGGCGGCTCGATGGCTACCGTAAGGCCCGAATCAAAGCGCGAAACCAGCCGCTCGTGGATGTTGGCCAGACCCTTCGGATAGGTGTCTGACGTCATCACGATGTGCGACTTTTTCGCCAGCAGGGCCTCGAACGCGTTGAAGAATTCCTCCTGCGTGCGGTCCTTGTTGGCAAAAAATTGCACATCGTCGATCAGCAGCAGATCGAGCGAGTGATAACGCTCCTTGAACTCATCAAAGGTGCGGCGCTGGTAGGCCTTAACCACATCCGACACGAACTGCTCGGCGTGGATGTAGAGAACTTTGGCATCGGGCCGGTCTGCCAGCAGCTTGTTGCCCACGGCGTGCACCAGGTGGGTCTTGCCCAGGCCGACGCCACCATAGATGAAAAGCGGGTTGTACAGATGCCCGGGCATGCCTGCCACATGCATGGCGGCGGAGCGCGCCATGCGGTTGGCCGTGCCTTCCACCAGGGTCTCAAACGTCAGGGCCGGATTGAGCCGGGTGCGAAAGGCCCCCGCCGGGGCTTCATCGCTGCTGTGGTTGGGGGCGTCAGACGGTGTGGCGGTTGGGGTGGTCGCGGGGCGGATATAAGTACGGGCAACGGCTTCCCGCTGAGCAAGCGCTAACTCCAGCGTGACGGACTGCCCATAAATGGATTCCAGCAAGGCGGCGATGCGGCCCGCATACTGGGCACGAATCCAGTCGAGCTTGAAGCGGTTGCCCACCAGCAGCGTGACCTTGGAAAAGTCTTCGGCCACCTGCGCTACCAGGGGCTTGATCCAGGTGTTGAATTGCTGCTCGGGCAGGTCTTGGGCAAGCTGCTCTACGCAGGCCTGCCAGAGGCCCTGTCCGGCATCGGCG